>CAVPTV010000037.1:0-524634 GCA_963708765.1 uncultured Alphaproteobacteria bacterium
AGCGCGTCCGATGTCTCTCTTTCGCGAGTCCTCAGCCTTACGGCATTGCCCGATGCAGGCGACCCACTCCTTGGAGCAGCGCACGATGCATTGCAAAGCGCCGCCGCAGGTCGACTGGCACCATTGCTGTACGTACTTGCAACTGTCTCGACAATCCGCCTGCGCGACCGTCGCGACCATGCACAGCGCACCGGCAACGACGATCAATCGCAATCGCATCGCCCATCCTCCGTTACGTGTCCAGTTGCGGCGAGCTCGGCTGGTGGCATCCGGTCGCCGCTCCAGCGCCGTGCCATCATACATCCCATCACTGCTTCCGCCGCGACTTCTTCCACATCCATTTCGCCGCAAGCCGGATGGCGCACGG
The DNA here is from genome assembly GCA_963708765.1 of uncultured Alphaproteobacteria bacterium. Lineage (GTDB taxonomy): Bacteria > Pseudomonadota > Alphaproteobacteria > Rhizobiales > Xanthobacteraceae > VAZQ01. The sequence continues at coordinate 368 of CAVPTV010000037.1, forward strand.
GAAAGCCGAGGGATGGAGATACCACCGGTCATTTCGTCGGCGACGTCCAGGGTGGCAGACCGGCAGCTGGGTGATCATGGTCGAGGTGCAGGCGAGCTGGGGCACCGCAACACGGGCGTCGATTGGATGCGAGCCGGTAGCCCAGCAAACGTCCGGCAGCCACGGATCGAGAAACCTCGGACCGTCGGCCGCGGCTCGGGCAGCGCGCACGGCAAGGCGCCGTCCGGAATGACGGCGGATGATGCGATGCCAGTCGGGAACGGGGTCTAGTGGCGAGCGGCCCAGGCGGGCGCAGGATGCCGACGTTTCGGAGGAGCAGGCCGTGCCGCCAAGGTCTCTTGTGAGAATGTCTCGGCGCATCGAAGCCATCTCGCGGCCATCCGCCTCCACACATCCCTGCTGCCGGCATCGTGCGTGAATCTCGCCATCGCCTCACATTCGCTGGCGCGCTTCCTGAATTCCTCGGATGGGATCATCGGCGGTTCTCTCTGGGTTCGTCTGTAGGGTTCCCGGATCGATCTGTACGGTTTCGCAAATAGGTCTCAACGAACGCTGTACGGTTGCGCAAGTAGGCTCAACGAACGGCGGCGGAAATCGTTCCAGGCCCGAACGGCCGTCAGGAGCCCTGACGGCGCGGTGGGCAACGGCGCTGCGCGATAGCAGGAGCTTGCCGCGAGACGGTTGCAGGCATCGCCGCCAGCACGGCATTCCGTCGCGAGCCGCACAGTCGCAGGGTGCTTGACCCCAAACGGCCGATCAGGGAGGCTCTTCGGACCAACGCGGGAGGCGGCCAAGATGATGAGAGTCCTGCTTGCGGCATCGCTGTGCGCCGGATGGGCGCTGCACGGCATCGGCCTCGCGCACGCGCAACCCTATCCCAACCGGCCGATCAGGATCGTCGTGCCGTTCCCGGCCGGCGGACCGACCGACGGCATGGCGCGCATCATCTCGGACCGGCTCGGCGCGGTGCTCGGCCAGACCATCGTCGTGGAGAACCGCGGCGGCGGCGCCGGCGGCAGCATCGGCGCCAAGGCGGTCGCGACCGCCGATCCCGACGGTTACACCGTCCTGATGACGCCGGGAGGAGCGCTGACCACCGGCCCGGCCGTTCATCCCAACATCGGCTACGATCCGGTCAAGGCGTTCGTGCCGATCTGCCAGCTGATCGAGACGCCGCAGGTCGTGACCGTTCACCGCGACCTGCCGGTGAAGACGCTGGCGGAGGTGGTGGCCTACGCCAAAGCCAATCCGGGCAAGGTCAGCTGGGGCTCGCAGGGCTTCGGCACCGCGCCGCACCTGCTCGCCGAATTGTTCAGGCTCGAAGCCGGCGTCGATATCGTGCACGTGCCCTATCGCGGGACGGCGCCCATGCTCGCCGCCGTCGTGGCCGGGGAGGTCCAGATGGTGGCCGACCCGATGACCACCAGCCTGCCGCACATCCAATCCGGGGCGCTGCGCGCGCTGGCGGTCACCACCCCGCTACGCAGCCCGAAATTGCCCGACGTGCCGACCACGATCCAGGCGGGCTTCCCCAAGCTGCAGGGGACATTCTGGCTCGGCGTGGTGGCGCCGGCCGGAACGCCGGCCGACATCATCGACAAGCTCAACGCCGCGTTCCGCGACAGCCTCGCCCAGCCGGAGACGCGCGCGCGGCTCGCCGCGCTCGGCGCCGAGATCAAGATCGGCACACCGGCCGAATTCGAAAAGATGCTCGCCGATGAGCTCGCGCGCTGGACCGCGGTCGTGAAGGCGGCAAAAATCAAGGTGGAATGAAACGCGCCTAGCGCTTCGCACCAGCATCGACATTTCATCGCCATGTTCCGTCGTGACGCGCCCGCCGAAGCCGACTTCCGCATGGAGGTACGGACATGGCTGGAAGCCAATCTTCCGGTCGCGCTGCGGGGGCGCACGACGCGTCCGCCGCCCGCGGAGCTGATGCCCTGGTATCACGCGCTCTCGCGCAAGGGCTGGATCGCGCCGCATTGGCCCAGGCAATACGGCGGAATGGGCGCCACGCTCAACGAGCAGATCATCATGACGGAGGAGCTGGCGCGCATCGGCGCGCCGCATCTGCCGGTGCAAGGTCTCAATCACATCGGCCCCATCCTCATGGAGTTCGGGAGCGCCGAGCAGAAGGCGCAACATCTGCCGCCGATCATCGCCGGCACGGTGATCTGGGCGCAGGGCTATTCCGAGCCGGGCGCGGGCTCGGACCTGGCCAGCCTCTCGACCCGGGCGGCGCTGGAGGGCGATCAATTCGTGGTGCGGGGGCAAAAGATCTGGACCACCTGGGCGCACCATTCGGACTGGATGTTCGCGCTGGTGCGCACCGACCCGCAGGCGCAGCCGCGGCAAGCCGGCATCAGCTTCCTGCTGATCGATCTGCACAGCCCGGGCATCCGGATCAGGCCGATCAAGACGATCGCGGGCGATGACGAGTTCAGCGAGGTGTTCTTCGACGACGTCGTCGTGCCGGCCGGAAACCTGGTCGGAAAGCTGCATGACGGCTGGCGCATCGCCAATGCGCTGCTGGGACACGAGCGCCTCGCCACCTCGAACCCGCAATTCGCATTGATGGCGATCGAGCGCATCAAGACGATGGCGCGCGCGTCCGGACTCATGGCGGATCCGGCTTTCCAGGATCGTCTGGCGGCCGCCAGCATCAATGTCACGGCGCTGTCGGCGATGTTCAGCCATGCGGTGGAGCTCACCAATCAGCAGCAAAGCCCGGGGCCGGAATCATCGATCATCAAGATTTTCGGCTCCGAGCTCCTGCAGTCGCTCAACGAGCTCTTGATCGAGGCAGCCGGTGGCCACGCGCCGACGGAAAGGCCGATCGCAACAGATTTCGGCGAGGTGGACGTCTCAACGCCGTTCCTGCAGGCGCGGCGCGTGACCATCTACGGCGGCTCGTCGGAAATCCAGCGCAACGTCGTGGCCCGCCGCGTTCTGAACCTGCCAAGCGCATGACCCGGAAGAGCTGCCCGGACTCATCCGGGGTGAGAACCAGTTTTCCGAAAAGGTCATGCGCAAGCAAAGCGACGGCGGTAGATGGACCTGCACCTGACATCGGAGCAGACTTTGTTGCGCGACAGCGCCGCCAAATTCATCGGGGCGGCGGGGCCGAAGGTCGCGCGCGGATTTCGCGAGCAGGAGCCGAGCTTCGCGCCGGCGCGACTGCGGCAGGCGGGGGAGCTCGGCTGGCTCGGCATCCTCGTTCCGAGTGCCGCAAATGGCCTGGGTCTCGGCCTCACCGAGCTCGCCCTGGTGCTCGAGCAGGCCGGGCGGGGGCTGGTCTGCGAGCCGATCGGATTTGCGGCAATCGCGGCGGCCGCGCTGGCGCAGGGGCGTACGCCGCATCCGATGCTGGAACGGGCGATGACAGGCGATGCGCTGGTCGTGCCGGCGCTGCAGGAGAGCGGGTATGGCGACGACCCGCTCGCGCCGCGCACGCGAGTGGCGGGGAAGGATGGAGCGCTGCGTCTCACCGGACAGAAGATGTTCGTCTGCGCCGACGGCGCCGACGGCTTTCTGGTCAGCGCCAGCGGAGCGCGATGGACCCGCGCTGTGCTATGTGGCGCGCGATGCGTCCGGCTGCACGCTGTCGACGACGCAGACGGTCGACGGCCGCAAGCTCGCGACGCTCAGCCTCGCCGATGCGCCGGCCGATCTCATTCCCTCGCGCCAGTCGTCGCGCAGCGCGGTCGATGCGCTCCACGATCTCGCGCTGATGGCGTTGTCGTGCGAATTGCTCGGCGTGATGGAAAAGGCGCAGGAGACGACGTTCGACTACCTGCGCATCCGCAAGCAGTTCGGGAAGCTGATCGGCAGCTTCCAGGCGCTGCAGCACAAGGCGGTCGACATCTATATTCGGACCGAGGCGACCCGCTCGCTGGTGTATCAGGTCGCGGCCAACAACGACCCCTATCGCATCGATCCCGCGCTGGCCGTCGCCGTGAAGGCCAAAGCGTCGGAAGACGCTCTGTTCGTCACCCAGGCCTGCATCCAGCTGCACGGCGCGATCGGATTCACCGACGAGCACGACATCGGCCTCTATCTCAAGCGGGCGATGCTGCTGTCGTCGCTGCTCGGGAACGCGGCGGCGCAGCGGCGCCGCTATGTTGCAATCGCCGACCTGACGGCGTAACGCAAGCGCTCATGACTCCCTCGAACACAGCGCGCGCCCCGCTCGAAGATCCAGAGACACGTCATCGCGCAGCGGGGACCGGATGTGCCCCGTTGAAACCAGGAGCAGTTCATGAGTGAAGAGCAAACGGTGACCTACGAGCTGGAGGGAGAGATTGCCCTTGTCGGCCTCAACCGTCCGGACAAGCGCAACTGCTTCAACCCGACCGTGATGAAGCAGTTGCGCGAAGCCATCGAGCGCGCCGGCGAGGAGGCGAAGTGCGGCATCATCTTCGGCCATGGCGACAATTTCTGCGCCGGGCTCGATCTGCGCTGGGCCGCGGAGAGCTGGAAGACCGGGCGCTCGGAGCGGCTGCCGTTTCCGTTCAACCGCAACACCTATTTCGAGGCGATGGCGCGCGGCAACATTCCCTTCATCGCGGCGCTGCACGGCGCGACCCTGGGCGGCGGGCTCGAGACGGCCGCGGCCGCGCATATCCGCGTCGCCGACGAATCCGCGTTCTTCGCGCTGCCGGAGGGAACGCGCGGCATCTTCATCGGCGGCGGCGGCTCGGTTCGGGTGGCGCGGCTGCTCGGGTTCGCCCGCATGCAGGACATGATGCTCACCGGCCGCGTGCTCAAGCCCGACGAAGCCGAGCGCTACGGCATCGTGCAGTATGTCGTGCCGAAAGGGCAAGCGATGGCCAAGGCGAAGGAGCTCGCCGCAAAAATCTGCAAGAATGCGCCGCTGTCCAATTTCGCGATCACCAACAGCCTGCCGCGCATCCAGGACATGTCCTACGACGACGGCCTGTTCTTCGAGCGGATGGTGGCGGAGTACACCCGCAGCCCCGAGTCGATCGAGCGGCTGCACCAGTTCCTCGACAAGACCGCGCCGCGGGTACGGCCGGAGGAGCGCGTCCGATGATCTCCGCTGTCATTCCGGGACGCGCCACCGCTGTGGCGCGGGCCCGGATCGATTCCCAGCGGGGTATGATTCGGCTCGCGCGCAGAGGCGCGCCGAATGCGAGGAGAGATTTCCGGAAATGCGAGATTTCAAGGGAGTGAACGATGGGTTTGCGTGACAACGCGATCGTGGCCTACGCCGAAACCAAGGTGATGGACAAGAGTGACCGCAACGTCTGGGTGCTGGCCGGCGAGATTCTCGAGGAGCTGCTCGACAAGACCGGCATCGACAAGAACGAGATCGACGGCCTGGTGATGGCGGGCCTGACCGGCACCGGCGCCGCCAATCCGTTCTGGGCGCAGACCACGGCCGACGTGCTGGGGCTCGAGGTCGGCTTCTGCGAGCAGGTCCACACCGGCGGCTGCTCGGCGGCCGGCTGCGTCGCGCGCGCGGCGGCCGCGATCGATTACGGGATGTGCGAGGTCGCGTTCCTGCTGTTCGCCGACACCCACGTGCTGGAGGACCGCACCGACCACAGCCACTCCTACCGGCGCGAATGGACCGACCCCTACGGCCTGATGGGTCCGCCCGGCGCCTTCGGCCTGCTCAGCCGGGCCTACGAGGCGAAGTACGGCCTCGACTACCGGATGCTGGGCAAGCTCGCGGTGACGCAGCGCAACCACGCACTGCTGAACGAGAACGCCTGCGAGAAGCTGCGCGTGCCGATCACCATCGACGACTACATGAATTCGCGCATGATCGCCGATCCGATCCGGCTGCTGGACTGCGTGATGCGGGCCGACGGCGCGGCCGGCCTGATCGTGATGAGCCGCAAGCGCGCCAAGGAAAAAGGCCTGACCAAGACCATCATCCCGATCGGCTATGCCGAGCGGACCAACTTCAAGGGCGGCGAGAACCTGGTCGATGTGACCAGGAGCGGTCACGAAATCTGCGGCCAGAAGGCGCTCGGCGCGGCCGGCCTCGGCATCAAGGACATCGCCTCGTTCCACCCCTACGACGACTTCATCATCGCCATCATGCTGCAATTCGAGGCGTTCGGCTTCTGCAAGCCGGGCGAAGGCGTGGCGTTCATCCGCGACCACGATTTCTCCTATAACGGCGATCTGCCGCTCAACACCGGCGGCGGCCAGATTTCCGCCGGCCAGGCGGCGTGCTCGTCGCACAACCTGGTCGAGGCGGTGCGGCAATTGCAGGGCGAAGGCGGCAAGCGCCAGGTCAAGGACACCAAGAACGCGCTGGTGACCGGCATCGGTTGGATCAACTACGGACGCAACTGGGGCTCGAGCGCGGCCCTGGTGCTGGTCCCGGAATGAGGCGATCTTCGGAAAAGCCTGCCCCGGACTTGATCGGGGGTGGACACCGGTTTTCCGCAGAAAACGCGACACGTAAGGAATCAGCGAGGCGGTCATGACCAAAGCACTCAACGACACGCTGGGCGTCAAGCGCGCCATCAAGCACTTCGACTTCTCCGAGCCCTATTGGGAGGGGACGAAGCAGAAGAAGCTCGTCATCCAGTATTGCAAGGTGACCGGCAAGTATCAGCACTTCCCGCGGCCGGTGAGCATCTTCACCGGACGGCGGCGCGACATCGAATGGCGCGAGGTGTCGGGCAAGGGCGTGGTGTTCTCCTACACCTTCACCCACCGCGGCACGCCGGCGTTCCGCGGCGCCGAGCCCTACGCGGTGGTGAGCGTCACGCTCGACGTCGGCGTCAACTTCATCGCCAACATCGTCAACTGCACGATGGAGGACTTGAAGGTCGGCATGAAGGTGAAGCCCTACTGGCATCCGCTCGACGACGGCACGCATCTCCTGATGTTCCAGCCCGACAAATGAGCGGACCGGAGGACGCGCGCGGGCCCGAGGCGGTCGCCAGATTCCTGCGCCCGCGCTCGGTGGCGATCGTCGGAATCTCGTCGCGCGCCGGCAGCGCCGGCCGGGTCATCCTGCAGGCGCTCGAGCTCAACAGCTTCAAGGGCGATATCCATCTGGTCGGCCGCAGCGCCGAGCCGATCGACGGCCGGCCTGTGCTCAAGAGCGCCGACGAGCTGCCCGAGGGCGTCGACCTCGCCGTCTTCACCTTGCCGGCCGCGGGCGTGCGCGAGGCGATCGAGGCCTGCGCGCGCCGCAAGGTCGGCTCGGCGATGATCTTCGCCGCCGGCTTTGCCGAGGTCGGCGATCAGGCGACCCAGGATGCCGTCAGCGCCACCGCGCGGGCGGCCGGGCTTGCGGTCGTGGGGCCCAATTGCCTCGGCGTCACCAACAACGTGGACGGCATATGGCTGCACATGCTGTTCGCGCGCGAAGCCAAGCGCGGCGTCGAGGGCGGCGTCGCCTTCGTCGGCCAGAGCGGCGGCTTGCTCGGCCACTTCCAGCGCGCCGCCGATGGCCTCGGCCTTCCGCTCAGCTACGTGATCTCGACCGGCAACGAGGCCGGCCTCGAAGGCACCGATTTCGTCGAGTTCCTGGCGCACGACCGCTCCACCCGCGTGATCGCGCTCTACTGCGAGCAAATCCGCCGGCCGGCGGAATTCCTCGCCGCCTGCCGCCGCGCCCGCGCGGCCGGCAAGGCGATCGTGCTGATGCAGGCGGGCCGCGGCGCCAAGGCGCGCAAGGCCGCGCAGTCGCACACCGGCGCGCTGATCGGCGATTGGGGCACGATGCAGACCCAGGCCGAGGACGCCGGCGCCATCGTGGTCTCCACCATGGACGAGATGATGGATCTGGTCCAAATCCTGGTGCGCTATCCGGTCCCTCCCACCAAGGGGCCCGGCATTCTCACCGCCTCGGGCGCCTATGTGGGGCTGACCAACGATTTCGCCGAGGAGATCGGCCTCGAGCTTGCCCGAGCTCGAGCCGGCCACCCTGAAGAAGGTCGCCGAGGTGCTGCCCGCCTACGGAAACTACGGCAATCCGCTCGACGTCACCGCCGGCTTCTCGCCGGATTCGCTGCCGATCGCGACCAAGGCGCTGATCGACGATCCCAATGTCGGGATGCTGTTCATCTCGTTTCCGATGAGCAATGCCGCGGTGCCGAAGGCGTTCAACAAGGGCATGGCGGACTCGCCGAAACCCAAGGTGATGGTGGCGCTCGGCGACACCTGGCAGCTCGCCCCCGATATTGCGCAGGCGGTCGCCGAAAGTCCGGCGGTGTTCTCGCGCTCGTCGGACCGCATGCTGCGCGCGATCACGCTCTATACCCGCTACGGACGCTCGCTCGGGCGCACCCGCGTCGCCGCCGACCCGGCGCCGTTTCCGGGCATGCCCAAGCTCGGCAAGGGCGCGCAACCGGAGTGGCTGGGCAAGAAGATCCTTGCGGCGGCCGGCATTCGCGTGCCCGACGGCGAGCTTGCCCGCACGCCGGACGAGGCCGTCGCCGTCGCCGGGCGCGTCGGCTATCCGGTGGCCTTGAAGGCGCAAGCCGCGGCGCTGTCGCACAAGACCGAAGCCGGCGGCGTCATGCTCAATTTGGCCGACGAGGCGGCGCTGCGCGCGGCCTGGGCGACGATGCAGCAAAACGTCAGAGGCGCGGCGCCCGGCGTGACGCTCGACGGCTGCCTGGTCGAGCAGAATGTCGCGGAAGGGCCTCGAGCTGATGATCGGGGCCAAACGCGATCCGGCCTGGGGGACGGTGTTGCTGCTCGGGCTCGGCGGCATCTGGGTCGAGGCGCTGGGCGACGTGCGGCTGCTGCCGGTCGACGCCGACGAGACGCAGATCGTCGAGGCGCTGCACAAGCTGCGCGCGGCGAAGCTGCTCGCCGGATTCCGCGGCGCGCCGCCCGTGGACGTCGAAGCGGTGGCGCAGGCCGTGCTCGCTCTCGGCCGGCTGATGCGGACCACGCCCGCCATCGTCGAGATCGACGTCAACCCGCTGATGGTGCACGCCAAGGGACAAGGCGCCACGGCGCTCGATGCGCTGATCGTCGCCGAATGAGGCGGTGCGCCATGCGGCTGAGGCGCGCGGGACATCAGCACGCTTGAGACCGCGCTCGAGGAAGAGCGACCGGAACGAAGAAAAAGCCGCGGCGCATGACGCAAAACGTTGACCGCATCCTGACGACCCACACCGGCAGCCTGCCGCGCGGACGCGAGCTCACGGCGCTCTATGCCAACCGGCAAAAAGGCGAAGCCGTCGACGCCGCCGCGATTGCAAGCCTGGGGCGGGAACTCGATGCGGAAAGTCGTCGCCAAGCAAGCCGCTGTCGGGATCGAGATCGGCAATGATGGCGAGCAGATGAAGGACGGGTTCTTTCTTTATCTCAAGCACCGTCTCACCGGCCTGGGCGGCTCCTGGCAGCGTTCGCCGCGCGCTGACGTCGAACGCTATCCGGAATTCAAGCGGATGCTGGCCGAGCAGGCCTCCAAAGTCGCGGTGGACGCCCGCACTCTGGTTCCCAAGGCGGTCGGCGAGGTAAGATACATCAGCGACGAGCCGCTGCGTGAGGATTGCCGCTTCTTCAAGGAGACGCTGGAGCGGAACGGCCATCCCTTCGTCGAGGCTTTCCTGACCGCCCCCTCGCCGGGGATCGTCGCGACCGCCATCCGCAACGAACACTACGACAGCCAGAACACCTATCTCGAGGCGCTCGGCCGCGCGCTGCAAATTGAATACGAAACGATCGTCAACAACGGATTTCTGTTGCAGATCGACGCGCCCGACCTCGGGCTGGAGCGTCACATCACCTATGCGCAGCAGCCGCTAGCGGAATTCCTCGGTTTCGTCGAACGGGTCGTGGCGACCATCAACACGGCGCTCGTCAACGTCCCGCGCGATCGGGTGCGCCTGCATGTCTGCTGGGGCAACTACGAGGGTCCGCACGATTGCGACGTGCCGCTGAAGGACATCTTGCCGTTGCTGCTCGAAGCCGATGTCGGCGGGCTCGTTCTGCCTTTCGCCAATCCGCAACACGCGCACGACTATGCCTACCTGAAGACAATTCCGCTGCATGACGATCAGGTGATCGTGGCGGGGGTGATCGATCCGCTCACCAACATCGTCGAGCATCCTGAAGCGGTTGCCGACCGCCTGCAGATGCGTGGCGGAGGTGGTGGGCGACCCGCGGCGCGTTCAAGCCGGCACCGATTGCGGCTTCGACACCGGCGCCGGCTCGGGCCGCGTTGCCGAGGACGTCGTTTGGGCGAAGCTCGAGGCGCTGAGCAACGGCGCTCGGATCGCATCGGAGCGGCTGTTCGGGAAAACATCATAGCGGCGGCGGAACGCGATGCGCGCCGGCACACGGGAGGGCGACATGAAACTACAGCTTCATTCGGCTTCGCAATGGCGATCGCGGCGAGCGTCGGACCGGCGTGCGGTCGCGGCATCGGCGCAAAACTATCCCAGCAAGCCGATCGTGCTGGTGGTGCCGTTCCAGCCCGGAAGCACGACCGATATCCTCGGTCGAAATGCTGGCCGGCAAGCTCTCGGAAAGCATCGGCCAGCGGGTGATGGTCGACAATCGCAGGCGGCGCCGGCGGCAGCATCGGAACCGAATATGTGGCGCGCGCCGCGCCCGACGGCTACACCATCGTGCTCGGAACCGTCTCGACCCATGCCATCAATGCGAGCGTCTATTCGAAGCTGCCCTACGATCCGATCAAGGACTTCGCGCCGGTCATTGAATTCGGCGCAGTGCCGCAAGTGCTGGTGGTGAATGCATCGCTCGCCGGTCAGGTCGGTGCAGGACCTGATCGAATATGCCCGCGCGCGACCCGGCAAGGTCACCTACGGTTCGGCCGGCAACGGCACCACCAACCATCTGTCGGGTGCGCTGCTCGGCGCGAGGGAAAAGCTGCAGACTGGTGCACGTGCCCTATCGCGGCGGCGCCAGGCGATCACGGACCTGCTCGGCGAACGAGATCGTCTTCATGTTCTATCCCTATGCGGCGCTGCTGCCGCACATCAAGGCCCGGACGCTGCGCGCGCTCGGCACCACGGCGAAGATCGCGGCCTTGCCGGACGTACCGACGCCGCGTGACCAGTCGAAGCTCGTTCGCCGTCACGCCTTGAGCACGTTCGCGAGCTTGTCGAGCTCGCTCTCCCAGCCCATGGCCGCCCGCTTGGTCCACTCGTCGCTGTGCATCGCGTCGAAGGTCAGCACCATCTGGACGCCCTGCGGAGTCGAGCGCAGCTCGACCATGTGGGCGACGTCGTAGGGCGCGACCCCCGGAATGAAGTCGGCCACGTGTGTGTATGCCAGTCGCTTGCGCGGGACGACCTCGGTGTAGGTGATGCGCGCTTCGTGGGTCAGGGGCATCCCCTCCCTCTTCATGAACTCGATTTGCGCGGGCGCGATCGCGGTCATGTCGTAGAGCAGCTGACCGCCGGGACGAAGGTCGAGCTTGCGGACGTTCACCGCAAATCCGCCTGGCCCCCACCACGATTCGATGCCGTCCTTCGTCGTCCACAGCTCCCACACGTCCTCGATGCGCGCCTGGTAGGTGCGTTCGATGACGATTCTTCGCTTGGCCGTGTTCGACGCGGCCGGGTGCTTGATCTCATCGGCCATGAGGCTTCCTCCTCTTGCGCGCCCTCTGCTTGCGCTCGAGCGCCTCAGCGAACTTGTCGAGGCGCGCCTCCCAGAGGCTGCGGAACCGGGTGAGCCAGGTGTCGAGCTCGCGAAAGGGCTCGGGGCGAAGCGAGTAGAAGCGCTGCGACCCCTCCGGCCGAACCTGCACGAAGCCCGCTTCCTGCAGGATGCGAAGATGCCGCGACACACCCGATTGATGGATGTCGACCTGGGCGACGATGTCGTTCACCGCGGCCTCGCGGCGCGCAAGCGCTTCGACGATCAGGCGCCGCGTGGGATCGGCCAGGGTCTGAAAGGTCTCTATATGCATCATTGCGTATATGTATAATGGTGTATATTGCGGCTGTCCAGTCACTCTTTGCGGCTCCCGGCAGACAGCGGTCTTTCGCTTCCTATGACGACGGCCTGCTTATGACATTCCGGCCTGCGAGCCGAGCGCGCCGCTCCTGGTCGGCAGGCAAATTCTGGCGCCGGTTCTAGCATTGACACTAGTAATGTTATAACGTTACGTATATGAGACTGGAGCCCTCGAACCGTTCGCCGGCATGGGGCTCACCTGCAGCACCTATGGCGCGCATGGAAACGCCATCGACTGTCTGAGGACGTCATGAAAAAATTCAACAATACGCTTGCAGGCTCGGACTGCGGTGATGCCGGATTGCCTCCGCATAGCCGCGATATCGCAAAGGCAAAGACCGTCCTTCGCGTCCTTCCAAGGACGCCGGATATTTGTGCTCGCATCCACTCATCTCGATGTGAGGCAAGCTCGACGATCGCTTCGGCCGCCGATCCCACAGCGAAACCCACCTACGGGCTCTCGTAGACCCGATACGCGGCGTCGACAGCGGCTCCGTCCGGCAGCTTGACATGATTGCGGCGCAGGACCGCCTCGAGTGCCGTCAGACAGCGCAGCACATTGGCCTTGCGGCAGACATAACCCATGGTTCCGATGCGCCAGATCTTGCCGGCGAGCGGCCCGAACGATGTGCCGATCTCGATGCCGAAATCGTGGAGCATCTCGGCACGGATCTTTTCTCCATCGGTGATGGCTTTGGGAATGATGACGCCCGTCACGTTGGCCATGCGGTGCTTCGGAATCGCCGAACAGCTCGAGCCCCATCGCTTCGAGACCTGCGCGCAGCGCGCTGCTGGAGAGCTGGTGGCGCGCGATGCCGCGCTCCAGCCCTTCCTCCAGGACGGTGCGGGCACATTCGCGTGCCGCGTACAGCATCGAGGCGGCCTCGGTATGATGGTTGAGCCGCTTCGGCGACCAGTACTCCATCAGCATGGCGAGGTCGAAATAGTTCGAGCGGATGAGCGGGCCGTCGCCGTCTTGCGTGCCCGGGGGCTTGATGCCCTGCTCGATGTGCTTCCTGTCCGTGATCAGAGCGGCCACGCGATCATTGAACGTGACCGGCGACGAGCCGGGCGGGCCCGAGAGACACTTCTGCAGACCCGCGGACGCCATGTCGATCTGCCAGGCGTCCATCTCGAAAGGGTTGCCGCCGAGCGACGCCGTGCAATCGACATAGAGCAGCACATCGTGCTTGCGGCACAGCGCGCCGATCTCGGCCAGGGGCTGCAGCATGGTCGTGGAGGTATCGCCGTGACTGATGGCGATCATCTTCGGCCGCTCGCGCCTGATCGCGGCTTCGATCTCGTCGGGCGCAAAGACACCGCCCCATTTCGTCTCGATCGAAGCGACATCGGCTCCGAGCCGTCGCCCGATCTCCACCTTGAGGTGACCGAAGCGTCCGAAGATCGGCACCAGCAGTCTGTCGCCCGGAGCAAGCGCAGATGCCAGGCATGCTTCGATGCCGGCTCTCGCCGTGCCGTCGATGAGCAATGTCCACTGGTTCTCGGTTCGGAACACGCCGCGGTAGAGCGCCATCACCTGGTTCATGTAGGTGGTGAACTGGGGGTCGAATTGGCCCTGCAGGGCGACCGACATCGCCCGCAGCACCCGCGGATAGACGTCGACCGGCCCCGGCCCCATCAACAGGCGCGGCTCGGGATCAAGCTCGGCAAAAAGCTCGGGCGCCGCAGCGACCTTTGCGGCGCGGTTCATGCTGTCGTCGAGGCTTGCTCAAAAACTTCCTCCTATGCGAGAGGCCGCGTTCGATTGGGAGGAGTATCGTATGAGTCCCTCTCGCCAATACCGAAACCGGCTCTTGCTCAGATTCCGGCAATCAGCTCCCGTCCGTTTTCCTACTTGCGGTCCTGGCTGCACAGGTCGAGCGCGGTCGTGACGTAGAGCTTGCTGCCGGTGACCAGGGTCTCGATCGGCATGCGGAAGATGCCGCCGCCGACGCTCACGCCCGGCCCATAGGTCAGCGACGGGATGCGCATCTCGTTGAAGCAGTTGAGGTCGCGCCACATGCTCGAGGTGCGCGACCGGCGGCTGGCTTCGGCTCGCCGCCGACGCACCGCGCGGTGGGCGCGCGTGATGGCCTGGCGCAGCGGCGCCGCCTTCTTCTCGTCGGCCTCGAACGCCGGCCGGAAGACGTAGAGCTCGACCTCGCCGGTGAGGCCGGCCTCGTCCATGAGGCGCGCGCAACTCCTCGCGCACGTCGAGCGGCTCCTGCACCGGCGTGATGCGCACGTCGACATAGATCGCGCATTGCTGCACGGTCTTGGTGATCTTCCACGGCACGCCGCCGCGGATGGCGCCGATGTTGACCTTCGGCACCACGGTGCCGCCGGCGCATTCGTAGCGGTTCTTCTTCTCGTACTCGACCGCCCAGTCCTCGACCGCCTGGATCATCTTCGACATGCGGGCGATCGCGCTCGGGTTCTTCTCGAGCGGCACCGGCCGCTGGATATAGGGCGTGTAGATCGGCAGGTCGTCGCCGAACACGGTGATCTTGAAGAAGGCCTTGCCCGCCTCGACCCCGACGATGCCGAAATCGGTGCCTTCCGAGACCAGCGCGTAGTCGGCGACGCCGCCGTGCGTGATCGCGTAGCGGGTGCCGGCCTCCTTGGCGAGGTATTCCGGCGGCTGGAACTCGTCGACCGGCTCGAGCCCGATCTCGCCGACCACCGACATGAGCAGCAGGTCGCCCTTGAGCTTGACGCCGGAATCCTTGATCGCCTTGGCGGCGAGCAGCCAGGTCGCCATCGGGCCCTTGCAGTTGCACACGCCGTTGCCGACGAGCACGTCGCCCTCGCGCCAGCCGGTGTGGAAGATCGGGTCGGCGGCGTGCCGCGTCGTCCACCACTCGTCCTTGTGGATGGTGGTGTCCATGTGGCTGTTGAAGCAGAGGCTGCGTCCGCCGCCGGTGCCCGGCAGCGTCGCCATGACGTTGGGGCGGTCGGGATAGAGACCGACCTTGCGCGCCTCGAAGCCCTGCCGCACCAGCCAGTCGTACACGTAGTCGGCCACCGGACCCTCGCTGCCGGTGGGGCTGTCGAGATTGGCGAGATCGAGCGTCACCTTGACGAGCTCGTCGGCGTCGATGTGGTCGAGAACGGCTTTCGGATCGATCGTCATTGTCGGGCCCTTCCGGTCAGGTTTGCGATCTCGGGGTTGGGAGCGTTGGACTGCAGCATCTGCTGGATGTCGACCCGCAGGCTCGGAAGCCGGCCGGCGGGATAGGTGGCAAGATCGATGTCGGCGAGGATGTGCCCGGGCCTGCCGAACACCAGGATGCGGCCGCCCAGCTCGATCGCCTCTTCGAGCTGGTGGGTGACGACGATGGCGGTGTTGCCCTGGGTGCGCGCCAGGTCGACGAAGGTCTTGCGCAGCGCGGCCGATGTCACCTCGTCGAGGTGGCCGAAGGCCTCGTCGGCGAGCAGCAGCATCGGCTCGACGACGAACGCCCGCGCCAGCGCGACGCGCTGGCGCATGCCGCCGGAAAGCTCGTGCGGATAGGCGCCCTCGAAGCCCTTCAGGCCGAGCCGCTCGAGCCAGACGGCGGCCCGTCTGGTCTGCTCGTGCCGATCGAGGCGGAGCAGCTCGAGCGGCAGCCGCACGTTGTCCATCGCGCTGCGCCACGGCAGCAGGCGATCCTGCTGGAACACGGTCGCGAGCATGCCGCGGAAATGATCGAAGTCGTCGTACGGCGCGCGGCCGCCGATGGTGATGCGGCCTTGCGACGGGCGGTCGAGGCCGATGACCAGGTTGAGGAAGGTCGACTTGCCGCAGCCGGTCTGGCCGACGATCGCCACCATCTCGCCGCTGCGGATGCGGAAGTCGAGCCGCTCGATCGCCACCACCTCGTCGCCGGTGGTGGTTTGCTGGAACAGTTTGCGCAGTCCGCTGACCTCGATATCGGCGGCGTCCGTCTTCATGTCCGCCATCGCAGCATGCGCTCCTCGACCAGGGAGAGAACGGCCTCGGCGAGAAACAGGATGACGACCAGGACCAGCGTCCAGGCGAACACGTCGGCGACCGAGAACAGCTCCTGCGCGATGACCAGGCCGTAGCCGACGCCGGAAATGGCTCCGACCAGCTCGGCGATGGTCACCACGCGGATGGCGAGGCTGAGGTTGATCTTCCAGCTCGTGAGGATGACCGGCACGATCGCCGGCAGCAGCAGCTTGGTGAAGAACTGCACGCGGCTCGGCCGGAAGGAGCGCAGCATGTCACGCCAGTTCCTGCTGCACGCCCTTCATGCCGTCGAGGAAATCGATGATGAACACGGGCGCGCAAACGACGACGAGCACGAAGGCAATGCGGAACTCCACCCACTTGAACCAGAGCACCGAGAACAGGATCCAGCACACGACCGGCACCGCCATGAACAGGCGTACGACCGGCTTGCAATAGTTCTCGAACGGCGCCCACAGATACATCGCCACGGACAAGTACGATGCCGAGCGCGAACGAGATCAGCAGGGCGGCGGCCACGCGGGCGAGCGTGATGAGGACGAAGTCGTAGCGCAGCGAAAGCAGGCTCTTGAAAATCCGCTCCCATCCCGGGATCACGAAAGGGGGAACGAACCAGGATACGATCTGCCAGAGCACCGCGAAGACGATGATGACGACGACCAGCTCGCGCGGAAACCGGAACGGCATGCGCGCATCGAGCGCCTCTACGGCTTCACTGGTTACCGTCGTCTTCTTGTCCATGGCATTTCATCCCGTAGCCGGTCCCGCTGCATGGCGGGCGATGGCGCATCAAGGCACCGCAATAGCGCGGCAGGCCACCCGCGTGGGCAAACCGGCAGGCTTCAGCCCGTGGGGAAGATGCGTCACGGACGCGCGTGCCTGCGGTCGCGCAAGCACGTGCATGCGCTCATTGCGGCTTGTAGATCGCGTCCTCGCCCGGCAGCTTGGGGAGATATCCCGTGTCCACCGCGACCTTGAACATGTCCCAGATCACGTCGCGCTGGGCGCCGGCGGCCGGCAGGATATCGAACGCGAGGCGCCCGGACTGCACTCCGGCCTTGTAGATGCCGGGCGGCATCTTGAGCGTGTTCACCACGATCGCGTCGGTCTCGTCGACGTTGTCTTTCATGAATTTCTGGGTTTCCTGCAGCGCGGCGATCAGGCGCGGTATCAGCGCGGCATTGCGCTTGAGGAAGTCATCGCGCCCCGCAAGGACGAGATTCCAGCCGCGCGTATTCGCGATCGCCTTCCAGGCGGCGTCGCCCGACATGATCACGCGGAATGCCGAATTGTCGCGCAGGGCAAGCGTCGTCGTCGGCTCCCACAGCATGGCGGCGTCGACGCGCTTGGCTTCGAGCTGGGCGCGCGCCAGCGGCGGCGCCGCCGAGACGACCGTCACGTCGGTACCGGGGTTGAGACCGAGCTTGCGGGCATAGATCGCGGTGACCTGGTATTCGGCCGATCCCACGGCGGCGGCGAGCGATTTGCCCTTCAGGTCGGCAAGCGACTTGATCGCCGGGTCGGCTGCGATGACGGCAAGGGCGTTGAGCGGCGCCCAGGTGGAAAGGATTTTGATCGGCACCCCTTCCAGGATCATCTTCTGGAACACCAGCGGGCCGCCGACGATCAGGTCGGCGTCGCCGTTGGCGATCGAGCCGTAGTAGACGGGAATGGCGCTCTGCGAGACCGCTTCGACCTGGAGTCCGTGCTTCTTGTCGATGCCGCGCTCGCTGAGCACGTCGAGCATCATGGAGCCCATCGCCGGAAACGCCAGGCGCGCGATCTTGACCTTGTCGAGCTGCTGACCGAACGCCGCGCTGCTTGATGCGACGATCCCCAGAAAAAAGCCCAAGCAGCATGATCGGAGAATGAATTTCGACTTCACGGTATCTCCCCCTTCTGGACGAGTAGACCGGCACTTCATAATCTTGCATGCGGGATCGGCGTTTTCAAGACGAATAATTCGATAGCGAACTATCGTCCCGCGCCGTAGATTGCTGCCGATGAGCGATGCAACTGCGCAGACAATGACCAACAGCTCGCCACCGCGGCGGTTCGAAGGCGGCACGAGGACGCGTCGCCGCCAGGGCGACGCCGCGGCCGGATTCGATCGCGGCTGTGCTGGCGCAATGGTCGAGGCAGCGGCGCGGGCTCGATCTCGGACCGCTTGGAATGTTCGTCGCGCTCGCGCACGTCTATTGGTTGACCGCGCCGCGCATCGAGCGGCTGATGGCGGACCACGGCATCACGCGCGGCATTTTCGACGTGCTCACCACGCTGCGCCGGGCCGATGCGCCGCACACGCTCGCCCCCAGGAAGATCGCCCGCTCGCTGCTCCTGAGCGGCGCGGGCCTGACCAGCCGGCTCGATCGGCTCGAAGCGGACAAGCTCATTGTCCGGCTCCCTGATCCGCATGACGGGCGCGGCCTGAAGGTCCGCCTGACGCCGAAAGGCCTGCGGCTGGTCGACCGGATTCTTCCCAAGCTCATCCGGCTCGAAGCCGAGCTCGCCGCGGGACTGAGCGCCAGGCAGATGGCACAGCTCACCCGTCTGCTCGACCTGTGGGCGGGCTCCGTGCAGCCGGCCGGCAAGAAAAGCTCGGCGGTGAACGAATGATCATCGACACCCACGCGCATGCGCTCGACGAGGCATTTCTGCAGGATCTTTGCCGCACTCCGCGGTTCGGACTGTCCGCGGATCGCGACACGGCGGGCCGTTTCTGCGTGCGACGCGGCGATGGTGCGCCGGTCTCGCTCGACGACGAGCTGAGCAACATTCCCGGGCGGATCGAGAGCCTCGCGCGCCGCGATGTCGGTCTGCAGCTGATCGGGCCGCCCCCGGGCTTTGCGTCCTGGCCCGGCGGCGCCGCCGACGTCGAATACGCGCGCACGCTCAACGAGCATGGCGCGCGGGTCGTTGCCCAGGGGCAGGGCCGCCTGGAGCTCATGGTCACGCTGCCGCTCGGCGAGCCCGAGCGCTGCGCCTATGAGCTCGAGCGCGCGCTCGACCTTTATGGCGCCCGCTCGGCCTTGCTGCCGGCAACCGCCGGCGGACAGCCGCTCGATACCGGCGCATTCGACGACATGTTCGCCGTCGCGGAGCGACGCGGGATATTGCTGTTCCTGCATCCGGTATCGGCCGAGCCGCCATCGCGCTTTCCGGTCTACGCATTGCAGCTGGTCGTGCAGTGGCCGGCGGAGACGTCATTCGCCGTGGCACGCATGATCTTCGGCGGCTTCCTCGACCGCTTTCCGCGGCTGAAGATCCTGCTCGCCCATGGCGGCGGCGGACTTCTGTTCCTCAAGGGACGGCTCAATTCGGCCTACGAGGCCCGCGGCGCCGAGGCCGATCCCTATTTCACGAGCAAGATCGCCAAGCCGCCCGGCGATTATTTCAGCCAGCTCTATTTCGACACCTGCTCGCAATCGCCCGAGTCGGTCGAGTTCACGATCAGGCTCGCGGGCCCCGATCGGGTCATGTTCGGAACCGACTATCCGTTCGAGATCGGCGATGCCGAGGGCGCACGGGCGCTTCCGGCGCTTGCAGGCCTGCCGCCGGGCATCAGGCAGAAGATATTTCACGACAACGCCGCGGCGGTCCTGGACGCGGTGCACCGCACGTCGCCGGCGCGCGCGTGAGCGTATCCAACGGTGTCATTCGGGACGGCGCGCAAGCGCCGGGTCCGGAATCCATAATCACAGCCTGGGCTTATGGATTCCGGGCTCGCGCCACCCAAGCCGGCTATAGCCGACTTGGGCAGCGCGCCCCGGAATGACACCATATGGTTTCAATGGCGCGGCAGCAGACGGTGCACGCCCGCCAGCGCCGCGCTGTCGGTCAATCCATGGCAGAAATTGGCGACCATCGGCTCGATCAGCTCGGCAAATCGCCGCGCCTCCGCATTGAGCGCATGCAGCCGTTCGACCGCCGCATCCGCCTTGGCGGCGAGCGCCGCCTTGTCGATGCCGATGACGCGTCCGCCGGACACGACCATGCGTCCGCCGATCAGGACCTTGTCGACGCCGCATCCGTCCTCGGCGTGCACGATCTGGTTGACCGCGTTGTTGAGCGGCATGAAGTTCACATGATCGAGGTCGAGCAGCACCAGGTCGGCCTTGTAGCCCTTGGCGATCTTGCCGATCAGATCCTGGAAGCCCAGCACCCGCGCGCTGCCTTCGGTCGCCAGACGCAACGCTTCGTGGGTCGACAGCCATTCCTGCGGCGGCAGGCCGCGTACGCGCGACACGAAGCTCGCAGCCCGCATCGCCTCGAACATGTTCTGATTGTCCGAGCAATGACATCCGTCGGTGCCGATGCCGACGGTGACGCCGTGGCGCAGATAATCGCGCGTGGCGCCGATCCCCGATCCCAGCCGCAGATTGGCGCCGGGATTGTGCGCCACCTGCGCGCCACGCTCGGCAAGGAGGCGCATGTCGTCGTCGTCGAGCCAGACGGCATGGGCGGCCGAGAACCAGGGTCCGACAATGCCCACGCAATCCATGGTCCTGGTCATCGACATGCCGAACACCGGGAAGCTGGAGGCGGCCTGGTACTTTGCTTCCCCGACATGGGTCTGCATGACGAGATCGTGCTCGCGCGCCACGTCGCGGCACCCGATCATGAACTCCTTCGTGCAGTGATGGGGGATGGTGGGGGCGATGCCGAGCCGCAGCCGATCACGCGGATGCGGCCATTGCGCGGCCAGCCGCCGCAGCGCCGCGACGATGTCCTCGGCGCGTGCCCATGCGCATGGCGCCGGCCTTGCCGCCGTCGACCTTTGCCAGCGCATCGATGAACCCCGGCAGTGATTGATAGAAGGTGAGGTCCGCCACCATGGGGGCGATCACCGCGCGCACGCCGACCGCGTTGTAGGCGCTCGCGACCGCCTCCATGCCGTCGATCGAGGGTGCGGGAAACTCGAAGAACAGGTCGTAGCAGGCGGTGGTGCCCTTCTCCACTTGATCGATGGCCGTGATCAGCGCGGACAGATACTTGTCCTCTGCGCCGCGATGACCGCCCATCCACGGATTGGCCGTCTGCAGGATTTCGAGGCTCCAGCGGTCGCCGATTCCTTTCGACAATCCGCCGTGGCTGTGGGTGTGGGAATTGATCAGGCCGGGAATGATCAGGCGCCGGGCCGCATCGAGCCGTTCGGCGTTGTCGTCGTGCACCGAGCCCGGCGCCACGAGGTCGACGATGGTATCGCCTTCGATCACGATATCGCGCGCTTCGCCGCGTGGAGAAGTTGCCGACAGGAGGCGGCCGCCGGTCACGACCAATGTCATGTGAAATCCCTGAATCCGTTCGAGGACAGGCGGATTATACGGTGGCGTTGCCGAAAACCAGAATCACAGAGTTGCCAGTGTCCCTTTGATTCCTAAGTTCGCTCAAAGTGTGCCGCGAGTCCTTGCGAACTTCGGAATCGGGACACTGGACAAGGTCGCTCGGCCTGAGCCACTCTCGATCAATGGACAAGAAAGATTTCAGCGTGCGCGCGATCCTGGCCGGCCAGGCGCCGAAGGATGCGCCGGTCACGGTCAAAGGCTGGGTGCGCACCCGGCGCGACTCGAAGGCGGGCATTTCGTTCGTGCACCTGTCGGACGGATCGTCGTTCCATCCGCTGCAGGTGGTCGCGCCGAGCACGCTGCCCAATTACACCGACGAGGTCCTCAAGCTCACGGCCGGTTGCGCGGTGGAGGCGACCGGGACGATCGTGCCGTCGCCGGCGAAGGGGCAGCCGTTCGAGATGCAGGCGAGCGCGATCAAGGTGATCGGCTGGGTGGAGGACCCGGATACGTATCCGATCCAGCCGAAGCCGCACACGCTCGAGTTCCTGCGCGAGGTGGCGCATCTGCGGCCCGCGCACCAACGTGATCGGGGCGGCGACGCGGGTGCGGCACACCTTGGCGCAGGCGATCCATCGGTTCTTCGACGAGAACGGCTTCTTCTGGGTCAATACGCCGATCATCACCTCGTCCGACGCCGAGGGCGCGGGGGCGCTGTTCCGGGTGTCCACGCTGGACCTCGCCAACCTGCCGCGCACGCCGCAGGGCAAGCTCGATTTCGCCAAGGATTTCTTCGGCCGCGAGGTGTTCCTGACGGTGTCGGGGCAGCTCAACGTGGAGGCGTACTGCCTCGCGCTCACCAAGGTCTACACGTTCGGGCCGACGTTCCGCGCTGAGAACTCGAACACCAGCCGCCACCTGGCCGAGTTCTGGATGATCGAGCCGGAGATCGCGTTCGCCGACCTCTCGGACGATGCGACCTTGGCGGAACGGCTGCTGAAGTTCACCTTGGAGACGTTGCTGAAGGAACGGCACGACGATCTCGCCTTCTTCGACGAGCGCATCGAGAAGGGGCTGGTGGCGAAGCTCGAGGGGATCGTCGCTTCCGAGTTCGTGCGCATGGATTACGGCGAGGCGATCGCCGTGCTTGAACGGGCGAAGGAGAAGTTCGAGTTCCCGGTGAAGTGGGGCATCGACCTGCAGTCGGAGCACGAGCGCTATCTCACCGAGAAGCACGCCAAGAAGCCGGTGATCGTGATGAACTATCCGAAGGACATCAAGGCGTTCTACATGCGGGTGAACGACGACGGCAGGACGGTCGCGGCGATGGACGTGCTGGCGCCGGGGATCGGCGAGATCATCGGCGGCAGCCAGCGCGAGGAGCGGCTCGAGGTGCTGGACGCGCGCATGGCGGAGCGCGGCATCGACAAGGAGCACTACGCCTGGTACCGGGATCTGCGCCGCTACGGCACGGTGCCGCACGCGGGCTTCGGGCTGGGCTTCGAGCGCACCCTCGCCTACGTCACCGGCCTCGCCAACGTGCGCGACGCGATCCCGTTCCCGCGAACGCCGGGGAATGCGCGGTATTGAGGCCTGCGCGACTTTCATCTGCCCTTCCTGCATTGCCCTGTTAGCCGGTCTCGGGGTCGGCGAATGGTCTCTTCCGTGGCGTCGTCATAGCCCCCATCGCCGCGGCGTCGTACCCGCCGCATCGCGCCGTGCAACGCCATGCTTCGGAAGGCCAATCCGGGCAGCGGCTGGGGACCCTTGCACTCTATAGCACGGTGTACTATAGTTCACAGCGCGGGGGAGGCCGGATTGCGGATATTCAAGACGAGATCGTTCGCGCGCTTTGCGCGCCGCGAGCGAATTTCCGATGCGAGTCTTCCGCGACGCGGTGCGGCGGGCCGAGCGCGGCCTGGTCGACGCCGACCTCGGCGCGGCGTCCTCAAGCAACGGGTGGCGCGGCCCGGAGAAGGGCGGTCGGGCGGCTATCGCGTGCTGATCGCGTATCGCGCCAAGACGCGCTCCGTGTTCCTCTTTGGCTTTGCCAAGAGCGAGCGCGAGAACATCGACGACGATGAGCTGGCGACCCTGCGCGATATCGCCAAGGGATGGCTGGAAGCAAATGCGGCGCGCTCGCGCGCGCTCGCGGACGGACTGATACAGGAGGTGGAGCATGACGAGGAAGAAGAAGCCTAGCCGGTTGGCAGAGGCGCTGCTTGAAACGGCCGCAGGCATGCACAAGGCCGGACTCCTGGACCGCGCGGCCTATGACAAGATCACCATGCGGCACCTTGGTCCGAAGGATGCGCCCAAGGTCGCGCCCATCACGGCCGAGCAGATTCGAACGATGCGGGAGCGCGCGAAGATGAGCTCAGGCGGTGTTCGCCCGCTACCTGAACCTCACGGTCGGCTATGTCTCGCAATTGGAGCGCGGGGCAAAGCAGCCGACCGGGGCCGCGCTCGCGCTCCTGAACGTCATCAAGCGCAAGGGCATCGAAGCGATCCTGTAGCGTGGTCACACGAGCGCACGGTTGCTCGACTTCGTCGCTGCTTGACCCTCCCGGCGCCCGGCTCTAGCGTTCTGTCGGCAAGCCCTCCTGCCGCGGAGGGTCATTCGATGGCGTCCTTCACCATCACGCCGCTGACGGATCACACCGGCGTCGAGGTCATCGGCCTCGACTTCACCCAGCCGATCGACACGGAAAACCGCGCCGCGCTCCGCCGCGCCTTCGCCGAGCATCACGTGCTGGTGATGCGCGACCAGCACTTCGCGCCGGACCAATTCGAGGCCGCGGTGCAGCTGTTCGGCGAGGTGCAGCCGCACGACAAGAAGGAGCGCCACGTCCCCGGCCATCCGAGCGTGGACTACGTCTCCAACGACGAGATCGAGAACGGCAAGCGCATCATCCCGGGCGAGACGTTCCACACCGACCACTCCAACCATCCGCGCCCGCCCAAGGCCACGACGCTGTTCGCGGTCGAGCTGCCCTCCAGCGGCGGCGACACGCAATACGTCAACATGCACGACGCCTATCGACGACCTGCCCGAGGACACCAAGCAAAAAATCGACGGGCTGAAGGCGGTTCACGTCTATCTCAGCAAATACAGTCCGCGCGCCGCTCGGCCAGATCACCGAGGAAAGTCGCCGCAACCTGCCGCCGCCCGGCATCCACCCGCTGGTGCGCACGCATCCCGAGAACGGCCGCAAGGCGTTGTTCCTCAATCCGGTGCGCATGGAATCGATCGTCGGCATGGAGGACAAGGAGGCGCTGGCGCTGATCGACGACCTGATGCGGCACGCCACGCAGAAAAAATACGAGTACCGTCACAAGTGGCGCGATGGCGACTGGGTGTTGTGGGACAACCGCAGCGTCATGCACCAGGCGAACCCCGACTATGACATGAACGAGCGCCGCTATCCTCTACCGTCTCATGCTGAAGGGCGAAACGCCGGTCTGAGGCGGGCGACGGACAGGCGGTGCAAATCACTCCGGCTTGATGCCCGCGAACTTGATCACCTTGGCCCACTTCGCCGGCTTCGTCGGCAATGAACGTCTTGAAATCGGCAGGCGAGCCCGCAATCACGGTACCGCCCAGCTCCACAAGCCGGGCCTTGATCCTCGGATCGGCCAGGCCGGCGTTGATCTCCTGGTTGAGCTGGTCGACGATCTCGGCCGGCGTATTGCGGGGCGCGCCGATGCCGTACCACGCGCTCGCCTCGTAGCCCGGCAGGAAATCGCCGATCGTGGGCACGTCCGGCAACACCGGTGCGCGCTCCGCCGTCGTCACCGCGAGCGGGCGCAGCGTGCCCGCCCTGATGAGCCCGATCGACTCGGGCATGGTGTCGAACATCACCTGCAGCTGTCCGCCGATGAGGTCCTTCAGCGCGAGCGCCCCGCCGCGATAGGGCACGTGCAGCATGTCGATGCCGGTCATCAGCTTGAACAGCTCGCCGGAGACGTGGATCGAGGTTCCAACCCCGCCCGATCCCATGTTGATCTTGCCCGGATTGGCCTTGGCGTAGGCGATGAATTGCGGGACCGTCGTTGCCGGAAACGACGGATTGACCACCATCACCAGCGGCACCCGCATGATGCCGGCAACCGGCGCGATGTCGCGGAGAAACTCGAAGCCGGGCTTGCTGTAGAGGCTCGCGTTGATCGCGTTGTTCACGCCGAGGAGGGCGAGGGTGTAGCCGTCGGCAGGCGCGCCGGCGACCGCCTCGAGCGCCAGATTGCCGGAGGCTCCCGGCCGGTTCTCGACGATGAACTGTCGGCCGAGCCGCTCGGACAGCCATTGCCCGATCAGGCGCGCCACGATGTCTTGTCCACCGCCTGCGGCCAAACCGACGATCAGGCGCACGGGCCGCGCCGGGTAGGCTTGCGCCTGCGCGATGCGCGAACCGGCCGTCAGCGCGGCAGCACCGGCGGCCAGCTCGAAGAAACGGCGACGCGAAAAGTGCATTGCATTCCCCGAGAAACAGGCTCGGCCATCCCGCACTCGCTCGGAAACGACGTCAGTTCGTCGGCTGGAGGAAACCTCTGACGTCGTCCTCGAGCAGCAGCCGATCCTGCACGAGTTGCCTGGCGGCCCGTTCGATCGCGGCCGCGCGATCGCCGTCGATTCGGATAGCGCTCGGCCAGCGACAGGCGCGGATCGTTGCTCTCGATTCGCTCCTCCTGCGTCTTGGCGAACGGCAGCATCGATCCGAAATTTCCGCACAGCGCGCCTTCGGAGAACCCGGCCTTGCGCAAATTCCAGCCGAGATGGGTCGCGACCGGCGCCGCGAGCGTCGGCAGGCGGATGCCGGCGACTGCCGTTGCCGTCCGCGTCGGTCTTCGGCACGAATACCGGATAGGCCGTCGTCTTGGCCGGCGGCATCGACCGCATGGTCGACGACCACGGGTCGGCTCGTTCACGGTGCCGTTGTAGGCGAAACCGGGAATCGCCGGGAAGCCGACCGCTTGCGGCGGTGGGCGGCACGAGGGTGCCGTCGGCGCGGCTCGGGTAGCGGCTCGCCGGCGGCGGCGTCGCGGTGCTCGATCCAGGCGTCCATCGCCACCAGGAGCGCACGCAGCGTCGGTCCGGCATAGAGCGGATTGGTCGGGTAGGTGCAGATCGGAAGCAGGTCGCGACTTGGCTGCTCGCGGTTGCCGCGTGCTGGAGACTCGACAGCAGAAACAGCCGCACGTTCTCGGGCATGGCGAGCGGCGCTCCCTTGGTGTCCGTCACGACGAGCGAAGCCAGCGACTGATAGAATTCCAGGTCGGTGTCGGTCTGGATGATCTTCGGGCAATTGCCGGCGGCCAGGCAGCGCGCGAGCCAGCCGTCGGTGCGTCCGGTGACGGCGTCGGTCGTCACCGGATAGGTGAACGGAAACTGCGCGCCGGGATAGAGCTTGTCGCCGTGCTGCTGCATGTTGCGGCCGGGCTGGGCGAACCGATAGTTCGTGAACATCCTCTTGCCGCCGGCGATGTGCGGGATCAGCCCCTCGAACACCGGCCGGCCGGCCTCGTCCTCGGTGAAGCCGAGATAGAGCAGGTCGTGCAGGAAACGCCCGCTCTGCGATACGCCGAAGCGCGATGGCGCGGTCGATCCGGCCGGCGAGCGGGTTGGGCGTGCCTCCCGCATCCGCGCTCTCGCGCCGCAGGAACGAAACGATGTCCCGCGTCGCCGCAAAGCCGAGGCCCATCACCTTCGGATCCTTGGCGAGATAGATCAACTCATAGATCGCGCCGGCATCGAACTCCGCCGGCCGCTTGATCGAGATCTTGCTGCGGCCCCTCGAACTTGAAGCTCGAGATCGGCCGGCGAGACGCGGGGATCGGCCTCGCGCTGGCGGACGGTCAGGCTGGCATGCGTCGGATCCGAGATCGGCGGCCGGATAGCTGAGCGTTGCCACCGCCGGATTCTGCGGGTGTGATCGAAGATGAACTCCTCGCGCGAGAGCCCGGTGACATGCGGCACGATCGGCACCGACATCTGCTTGCCGACCGCCGCGGCGCGGCGACATCGCCCTGCCAGCCGCTCCATCACGACGGTATAGCCGCGGCTCATCAGGAAGCCGCTGCCCGCATCGGCCGCCTTGACCGGAATCGTTGCCGGCGCGGGCCGTCGTTGAAATAGGCGAGCGCCCGCTGCGCCGCCGCGATTGACGACGTCGTAGAGCGAGGCGCCGGTTGCCGTTGGCCGCGACAGTCGGACGGAGGATTTCGACATCGGCTGTCGCCTCGACCAGGCCCTGCGCGTTTCGCGGGGCGCGCTCGATGTCGACGATGATGGCGTTACGCGGATCGCTGCGGCGACACCGCCGACGGTGGCGCGGGCGATGATGCGATCGTAGGTGCCGACGGAGCCGAAGCCTCGGCCTTCGAATGCCGGGAACTCGATCCGAAGGACTTCAAACTTGAGGACTTTCGCGGCCGACGGCTCCGCCAGACCGATCAGGCCGGCGACCAACGCAATTCCCATTCCGAGTTGCCGCATGATTTCCCCGTCAATTTCGCTGAGCTTGACGCGATGGCTTTCGACGACGTGCCCTCATCAGGATAAGGATACTCCTTATCGAGCGCGACCGAACAGGCCTATCGAGCCCCTGAGTTGTCGCCGCTCCGGCACTGTGCAACGCCTCCCGCCGGCCGCGCAGGACTTATCGCGCCGCGCGCCCACAAGTGCTATGATGTTTGCATCCGGCGAAAAGGAAGAGGCCCGATCTCGAACGCTTGGCCCGCAAATCGCAGATTCAGGGAGGATCAGATGACGTCATTTCGCACGTGGTGCGGCGCCGTCACGGGCGCAGCATTATTCGTCTTGAGCTCGGCCGCGGCCGCACAGGATTGGCCCACGCGGTCGATGCTGGCGGTCAGCGCGGTCAGCGCGGGCAATGCCGGCGACATCATCGCGCGTATCGTGCTCGAGCAGGTCTCGAAGCAGATCGGCCAGTCCTTCGTCATCGAGAACCGGGCGGGCGCCGGCGGGACGATCGGCAGCGCCGCGGTCGCCAAGGCCGAGCCGGACGGCTACACGATGCTGCTGCTGACGTCGTCGCAGAGCTCCTACGTCGTGCTGCACAAGACGCTGCCCTACGACCCGCTGCGCGATCTCACGCCGGTGGTCCTGTTCGGAGTGCAGCCGAGCGTGCTGGTGGCGGCGCCGTCGAAGGGCTGGAAATCCGTCACCGACCTCGTCGCCGCCGCCAAGGCCAAGCCCGGCACATTGAATTTCGCCTCCGCCGGCGTCGGCTCCGCCTCGCACTGGGCCGCCGAGCGCCTGCGGCTCGCGGCCGGCATCAACGTCCAGCACATTCCGTTCCGCGGCCCGGTCGAGGCGTTCACCGAGGTGATGACCGGACGCGTCGATTTCTACTACCTCCCGATCGCGCCCGCGCTGCCCAACATCAGGGACGGCAAGGTCGTGGCGCTGGCGGTGAGCACGCCGAAACGGGCGCCGACGCTGCCGAACGTGCCGACGGTGGTGGAGGCAGGCTATCCGGACGCGCAGTATCTGTTCTGGGGCGGCCTCGCCCTGCCGGCGAAAACGCCGCGCCACATCGTCAATCGGCTGCACGAGGAAACGCAGAAAGCGCTGAATGTGCCGGCCGTCCAGGAGCGGCTGGCGACATTCGGCGTCGAGCCGATGCCCATGAGCGTGGACCAGTTCGGCCAATTCTATCGCGATGACGTCGCGGCGATCGTCAAGCTCGCCAAGGACATCAACTTCGCTCCGACGAACTGATCGGCGCAGCAAAGCGTCGTGCCGCCTTCGCCTCCTTCGGGAGGCGCGGGCGGGCGCGATCGCGACGCGCCGACGGCCTCCGTTCAGGCGTCGACCAGCCTTTGCCTGCCCATAACGCTTTAAAGACGCGCGTAAACGCGCTTATGCAACGCGTTAAAGACGCGCGTAAACGCGCTTATGCGGGGCGGTGGCCGCGAAACGCTCGCGATCATGCGGCCGGCGGTGGTCGACGAGCGGGCCGGCGGGCACGATGCCGTTGGCGCCGACCGGGCCGGCCTTGCTGTAGACGCCGCGCTTCATGCCGGCGATGTCGCAGGCCTCGGCGATGCCGGGCGTCTGGTAGAGCTCGCGCAGGTAGTTCGACAGATTGTGATAGTCCTCGAGCCGCCGCAGGTTGCACTTGTAGGCGACGTAATAGACGGCGTCGAAGCGCACGAGGCTCGGGAACAGCCGCCAGTCGGCCTCGGTCTGCGCCTCCCCGCACAGATAGCGCCCGCGCGCCAGCCGCTCCTCCAGCGCATCGAGCGAGGCGAACAGGAGCGCGACCTGCTCGTCGTAGGCAGCTTGAGTGATCGAATAGCCGCAGCCGTTGACGGCGTTGTTGATGCCCTTGAGCACGAACGCATTGGTGTCGTCGATCTCGCGGCGCAGCGCTTGCGGATAGTAGTCCGGCGTCGGCCCGGCGACGGCGCCGAAGGCCGAGTTGAACATGCGGATGATCTCGGACGACTCGTTGCTCACGACCTTGCGGGTCTGCGCGTCCCACAGCGTGGGCACGGTGACCCGCGTCGTGCAGGCCGGATCGGCGATGGTGTAGAGCTCGTGCAGCCAGCGCACGCGGGCGGTCCGTTCCCGGCACGACGTGCCCCTGCGAGCCGAACGACCAGCCCTCGCCGTTCTCCTCTTGCACTGTGTTCCACAGGGTGACGTGCGGCGTGAGCCCTTTGAGCACGCGAAACAGCACGGCGCGGTGGGCCCACGGGCAGGCGACCGCGGAATAGAGATGGTAGCGGCCCGACGCGGCCGGAAAGCCGGACAAGCCATCCGCGGTGACGCGCTCACGGAACACCGCGTCGCGCTTGAAATAGACCCCCTTCTCGTCGTGCTGGCGCAGGACCTCGCCGCTCACCCATTTCCCGTCGACGAGCTGGCCCATGCGGTTTCTCCTTCGTGCTGCGGCTTTCTTCACCACATTCACATCTCCCTGTCCCGCCATTTCGTGCACTAGGGGGTGAGACAGCGGGACAGCGCACCTAAGTCATTGATCCGGCTCGACTTTACCCGTCCCAACCGCCTCCGTCTCGGCGTCCCGGTCGAGCTTCTTCTTGAGCCGTGCACGGTCGAGCGCGCGATGCCGGTTTCCTCCGCGATATCGCGGATCGAGAGCCCGTCCGCCAGCAGCGCGGCCACCCGCGTGCGCTCCACGTCCTCGATCGGCTTCACGGTCCAGACCGTCATATCCTGCCGGGTTGCGAGCATCGCCTCGAACGGCAGCGCCGGCGCGCCGCGCAGCCCGCGGCCCTTGGCGACGTGGACCTCGAACCGCGCGCCTTCGGCCGGGCTGTAGTCGCTGGGACGCCGCAGGCTGATCGAGGTATCGAGCAGGTCCTCGCGGTTGCTGACGCCGCGCTGCTCGCCGTTCTTGCCGGCATGATGCACGACCAGCACCGAGACCCCGCGCCGGCGCAGCCGCAGCAGCCACTGCTGCATCGTCGTCCAGCCGACGGTGTCGCTTTCGCGCTGCCCGGGCATGGGGCTGTAGAACGGAATATCTGAACCAGTCCCTTGGGACACCCCGCTTTGTTAGGCGCCGGCCCCCTCTGGGCGATGAGGTGATGCGAAGTGTTCAAGGTGCAATAACGCGCTATTCTCATGCGCATGCCGAACGCTCCCACCATCGAGCTCCGGAAGCCGCCCATTGTAGAGGCGGTGCTCGACATCGACTGCGATCTGCCGCCGGGATTCGATCTCGCTGCATTGGAGGAACGTGCGCGCGCTCAGTGCAGAGGCCAATATCCGAAGTTTCGAGCACAGCTCATACAAGAACATCAGATCGAGACGAGCGCCGAGGCGCCGCCGAAGATGTCGGCGCGTCTGGCTGTTCAGGCCTTCCAATTTCTGCACGAGGACGAAAGGCAGCTCGTGCAAGTGCGAGCAAATGGCTTCTCGTTCAATCGCCTGGCGCCGTATTCCAGTCTCGACGACTATTTGCCGGAGATCGAACGCACGTGGCGCTCGTACGTCGAGCTGGTCTCGCCGGTTCAAATCCGCATGATCCGTCTGCGCTACATCAATCGCATTCTCGTGCCGATGGCGGCAAACAGGTCGATCTGGACGAATTTCTCAAGATCGGCCCTCGCCTGCCGGATGAAGATGGGTTGGCGTTGTCGGGCTTTCTCAGCCAGCAGACCGCAATCGAGAAGGATACCGGGCATCCAGTCAATCTGGTGCTTGCTGCCGAAGCCGCCGTAGACGAAAAGCTGCCGATCATCCTCGATATCACCGTTGCCAATGCGGCGAGCGTCGAGCCCGCGGATTGGTCAAAGATTCGGCGGATCATCGAGTCGCTGCGACGCTTGAAAAACCGCATATTTCTGAATACCTTGACGCCGAGATGCATCGAATTGTTCCAGTCGTAGGCCTTTCCGGCCACCTTGCCCTGCAAGCCTTGGCAGGCGGGGGCAGCGCGATTTCGCGGGAAGCGCAGGTGGTCCACAAGGCCGCGACCGAGGTCGCGGAAGCGGCCGAGCGGTCGGTGGCCCTGTTCGGCGAGAAGGCCGTCGCGCTCTCACGTTTGGCAGAGCTGGCAACGGAGTGCGCCGAACCTGGTTGGGACGGGAAAGACGCCGCCGCGATCGACCCGATCGCGGTTCTGTGGACCAGGCGTTTCGTGCGCGCCCTGCCCGACGGCGTGCGGCTTCCCGAATTCGGCCCAGAGCCCGACGGCGCGATTTCCCTTGACTGGATTTCGTCGCGCAATCGTCTGTTTTCCCTGAGCATCGGCCGCAGCAACCGGCTGGCCTATGCCTGGCTCGATGGAGCCGACAAAGGCCACGGGGTCGCGCGCTTCGATGGCCAGAATGTTCCGCCTCGCGTTCTTGACGGGATCGACCGCATCGTAGGACCAGGACATGCTGGCCTCCGGGCTGCCTGAGCTCGTCGCGGACGACGAGGACCTCGCGCGCTTTCTCACGTCTTCGAGCCAGTTCAACGCTCAGGGGGCAAAGCCGTTGGCGTTCCTGCCGTCCGCCAACCATCGTGAAACCTCGGTTTTCCGTCACGGCAGCGAGCCGCGTGACGCTCTGTGGGCGATCGGCGACGAGCACGTGGCGAAAACCCGCACGCTTCACGGCGCGGCCATCGTGAAAGCCGGCGATGTGAGGGCCGCCCAGCTTGAAGTGGTGCGCAAGCGAGCCGCCGCCGCGACACGCCGCGATGAGCGGCTGGCCCGGCGACCCGGAGTTGCAGAAGGCACGGCAGAAGGAACGGGCGCTGAGCAAGGCCATCCTGTTGCGGCGATAGCCGCGTCGCTCGAGAGTCCCTCACCCGCCAGACCGGACAACGGCTCTGCAGATCCTACGCGGCCATGATGCGACTACAGCTCGGTCTGATTGGCCGAAACCGCATCCTCGTTCCACTCCAGGCCGACGCCCGGCACATCGGGAATGTGGAGGAACCCTCCCTTGACCTCGTAGGGCTTCTGCAGGATGGGATCGGCCCAATCCTGCCATTCGAGCCAGTGTGCCGTCTCCGTCACCCGCATCATGTGGGCGGCGACCTCCGGATAGAGATGGCTGGACATCGGCACGCCGGCCGTTCCGGCGATGGCCGCGGCCCTGAGCCAGCCGGTGACGCCGCCGATGCGCATGAAATCCGGCATCACCAGATCGCAGGCATTCCTCTGCAGCGCCTTGTAAAGCTCGCGCGGTCCATAGAAGTTCTCGCCGATCTGGATCGGGGTGTCGATCTCAGCGGCAAGCCGGACGTAGCCGTCCAGGTTGTCATAGACGATGGGCTCCTCGATCCAGGCGAGGCCGAGATCATCGATCATGTGGCAGCGCTGGAGGGCTTCGGCGAAATCGAGGCCCTGATTGAAGTCGACCATCAGCTGCATGTCATCGCCGACGGCTTTGCGGACAGCCTCGATGGTCGTCAGGTCATCACGGACGCGATCGCGGCCAAGCCGCAGCTTGAGGCCGGTGAAGCCGCCTTCGTCACGCAGCTCCAGCGCCTCCGCCGCGACGGCCTCCGGCTCGTTCAGCCACAGCCCATTGCTGTTGTAGCATTTCACCGGGCCGACCGAACCGCCCAGCAGCACGCAGAGCGGCAGGTTCGCCGCCTTCGCGAGCGCGTCCCAGGCCGCCATATCCAACCCGGAGGCGGCAATCATGGCCAAGCCCTCGTACCCGACGAAGTGGAGCGATTTGCGCGCCGCGGTGAAGAATTCCAAGGGCACGACACGCCGGCCCTCGAGCATCTCGCCGAGATCCTGCAGCGCCGGCACGAGATAGCGCATCGATTTCACGATGTAGGGCTCGAGATAGCTGCGGCCGACGATGCCTTCCTCGGTGAACAGGTCGATGAGAATGAGCGGCCATTCCGTGATCGTGGCGATGCGCGCAACGACCGGCCGTTTGAGCTTAAGCACCACCGGCCGGGCCCTGAGCTCCTTGAACGTCAATGAGGCGGCTTGCATCGGCGGCAGCTCCGTTGCGACTGCAACCGACCGGCGTCGCGCTCTTGCCGAAGCATCCGGGCCGCAGTGTCGACAACCACTTCAGGCGATGCTGGCGCTCATGTAAACTCACTAAGCGGTATACATTCACCGGGCGATCATCGATGCCACGAACGGCAGAAGGAACACAAAGGCGCATCCTCGATGCCGCCTACACGCTGTTCCGCCGCCGCGGCTACAGCCGCGTGAGCATGGACGAGATTGCCGCAGCCACGAGGGTCACCAAACGGACGTTGTACTATCACTTCGAAAGCAAGGACCAGCTGTTGTCCGAAGTGCTCGAAGCACAGCATCATTTGGCCTTGGCCGCATTCCGGACCTTCGGCGACAAGCTGTCAGGATCGCCGGAAGCGATCATCGATGGGCTGTTCCGCGAGCTTGCCGTCTGGTCGGACAAACCGCGCTGGGCCGGATCAGGCTTTACGCGCCTCGTCATAGAGCTCGCTGACCTGCCCGGGCACCCCGCGCGTCTCATTGCGCGCCGACACAAGGCCTTGCTCGAAAGCCACCTGGCCGAGCTGCTCGCGCGAGCCGGTATCGCTCGGCCGCGCGAACGTGCCCGCGAGATCTGGTTGTTGTCCGAGGGTGCGATCTCGTTGATCCTCGTTCATGGCGATCGCGGCTACGCGACCGCGGCGGCTCGAGCCGCCAAGCGGCTGGTCCGCAACAATGCACCTCGAGCGAAAACTGCCCGTCGCGCGCAGCGCACCTGTTGATCGAGGCACCGCCAAACGAAGCATTCTCGATTGTCATTCCGGCCGAGCGATCTGGGCATGCGATGAATTGTAGCGATCGAGCTAACAGCGCTTTAAATGATCGCCGATAGACCGGGGCGCGAAACGCTCGCGGAGCCGCGATCATGTTTGCGAACCTCAAGAACAACACGGTGCCGATCACTATCGGCGTGTCGTTCTACATCTTCGGCTTCTTCATCATGTCGACTGCGCTGAGCCTTTCGGAGCGGGAGATCGTGATCGGCCTGATCGCCGGCGGCATCGGCGGCATCACCACGCTGGTCGCAATGCTGTGGCCGGAGCGAAACCGCAGCCACCCGCCCCGCCCGGCTTCCGCTTCCTAAGCACGCTTCCGCCACCAACTCGAATTCGCGTGTTGTGCGCGGAGCTCTTCGGAAACGGCTCCACACAGCCCACGCTCAATCGGGCCCGCTTCCGGGTTGGAGCGAGTGCGCTTTTCTGACATCCTGGCGTCACAGCACCAAGAAACTCGGAGGATGCAATCATGCGAAGGGCAGCCCGCACGCTCACCACCATCGCATCTCTCGTCGTCATGATGGGAGCGACCGCCGTCGCACCCGCCTGGTCACAGCAACCGGCGCCCGCCACCAAGGTCAGTCAGCTGCTGAAGCAGGCGCTCGCGGATTTTCCCGGCCGCGAGGTCATCATGGTGACGCTCGACATCCCGCCCGGCGGCGGCTCGGCGCCGCATCGCCATCCCGGGCATCACATTTTCGGCTACGTGCTGGAAGGCACGTACAAGCTCAAGCTCGACCAGGGCGCCGAGACGATCCTCACCAAGGGCCAGACCTTCTACGAGGCGCCGGGCCAGCTGCACGCGGTGTCGGCGAATGCCAGCCAGACCGAGCCCGCCAAGGTTCTCGCCGTCATCGTGGCCGAGAGCGGCAAGCCGATCACGGTGCCGGAGAAGCAGTAGGCTGCGGCATGACGTGGTGCGCTCTCGAGCGTATCCCGATGAGATGCGCGTCGCGCGCGAGCGGCAATACTCGGTGAACTCCCGCTCCCCCTTGTGGGGCGGGTTGGGGGCGGGCGGCTAGTGCGGTTGTTCGCAGATGGCGCCGCGTCACGCGCATCACACCGACCCACGTTGCTCGCAACACTCCCCCCAAGGGCGTCGCGCGCTCCCCGCCTTCGCGGGGACGCGCTGTGCATGACAGCGAGAGGTGGATCGCTACACTCCCGCCATGACCTCCCCTGCCCTCACCCCGATCGAGATCGGGCTCACCGCCGCGATCGTGGCGGTCGAGGGCGAGGAGCCGGCCATCCTGGTGGCGGGCGACGGCGCGGCGGGCGAGACGCGCGCCGGCGAGTTGAGCGCAGGCTTGCCGTTCGGGCCGTTCGATCCGCTCGCGCACCGCACCTTCGAGATCGGGCTGCGCGCCTGGGTGGCGGCGCAGACCGGGCTCACCGTCGGCTACGTGGAGCAGCTCTACACCTTCGGCGACCGCGGCCGCCATGCGCGGCCGGACGACACCGGCGCGCACATGGTCTCGATCGGCTATCTCGCGCTCACGCGCATGCCGGAGAGCGCGCAGGCGCTGCGCACGGCCGCCGCCGGCTTCGAGCCGTGGTATCGCTTTTTCCCGTGGGAGGACTGGCGCGAAGCGCGGCCGCGAGATCCTCGACAAGGTGATCCTGCCGCTGCTCGAGCAATGGGCCGGGCATTCCAACAAGCCCGAGCCCGGGCGCGCGCTCGGCCGGCGCGAGCGGATGCGGCTGTGCTTCGGCGTCGGCAGCCCGTGGGACGAGGAGAAGGTGCTCGATCGCTACGAGCTGCTCTACGAAGCCGGCCTGGTCGAGGAGGCGCGGCGCGACGGCCGCGACGCCGCGCTGGCGCGGCGGGCGTTCCCGGCGCTGGGCGAGCCGATGCGGTTCGATCACCGCCGTATTCTCGCAACGGCGATCGCGCGGCTGCGCGGCAAGCTCAAATATCGCCCGGTGGTGTTCGAGCTGATGCCGCGCGAGTTCACGCTCACCGAATTGCAGCGCACGGTCGAGGCGATCTCCGGCCGCCGCCTGCACAAGCAGAACTTCCGCCGGCTGGTCGAACTCGGCGGCACTGGTGGAGCCGACCGGCGAGACCTCGACCGCGACCGGCGGCCGGCCGGCGGCGCTGTTCCGCTTCCGCCGCGAGGTGGTGCAGGAGCGGCCCTCGCCCGGGCTGCGGCTCGGCGCGCGGGCTTGAGTGATGCTTTCGCTCACGCGGCTGCTTCGATAGCATTTCATGCGACTTCCAATGACGGCTGCGATGCCATGACACGCGACACTGCCGGGCGGGAGAGTGCGGACCCCTCGAAGGCCAGGGTCTTCATCTCGTATTCCCGCAAGGACATGGCATTCGCAGACCGGCTCGAGGCGGCGCTGAAGGCGCGCGGCTTCGAGCCGCTGATCGATCGCACCGAGATCTACGCCTTCGAGGAATGGTGGAAGCGCATCGAGGCGCTGATCGTGCGCGCGGACACGGTCGTGTTCGTGCTGAGCCCCGACTCGGTCGCCTCGGAGGTGGCGCTGAAAGAGGTCGCCTTCGCGGCCTCGCTCAACAAGCGCTTTGCGCCGATCGTCTGCCGTCGCGTCGACGACAAGGCGGTGCCGGAGGCGCTGGCGAGACTGAACTTCGTGTTCTTCGAGGATGACGCGCGGTTCGAGGAGAGCGCCGACCGCCTGGCCGAGGCGCTCGACACCGACATCTCCTGGATCAGGCAGCACACCGAGTTCGGCGAGCAGGCGCGGCGTTGGGCGTCGGCAGGCCGGCCCGGCGGATTGCTGCTGCGCTCGCCCGCGCTGGAGCAGGCGGAGCGCTGGATCGCCGCGCGGCCGCGAGGCGCGCCGGCGCCGACCGACGAGACGCAGGCCTATGTCGGCCAGAGCCGGCTGGCGGCGACCCGGCGGCAGGAACATCCTCACCGGCAGTCTCGCCGCCGGCCTGGTGCTGGCGCTCGCGCTCGCCGGACTTGCCTATTGGCAGCGCGGCATCGCGGTCGAGCAACGCGGGATCGCGCAGCAGAACGAGGCGCGCGCCAAGGAGGAGCGCGACCGCGCCACGCGCAACTTCAAGCTCGCGCAGCAGACCGCCGAAAGCCTGGTGTTCGACATCGCCCAGGGGCTGCGCGACGTGCAGGGCATGAGCGCCGAATCGGTGCGCAAGATCCTCGAGACCGCCAAGGCGACCTTCGAGCAGCTGGCGGAATCCGCGCCCGACGACGCCGACCTGCAACGCAGCCGCTCGGTGATGCTGAACGAATTCGGCGACACCTACCTGACGCTCGGGGACCTGGAGCAGGCGCTCAAAGTCTATCGGGACGGGCTCGTCATCGCCGAGCGCCTCGCCGCCGCCGATCCCGCCAACACCAAGTGGCAACGCGACCTGTGGGTGTCGTACAGCAAGGTCGGCGACGTGCTGGTGGAGCAGGGCAAGCTCGATGAGGCGCTCAAAGCCTACCGCGACGGCCTTGCGGTCGCCGAGCGGCTCGCCGCCTCCGATCGCGCCAACCTGCAGTGGCAGCACGATCTGACGGTGTCGTACGTCAAGATCGGCGACGTGCTGGTGGCGCAGGGCAAGCTCGACGAGGCGCTCAAGGCCTACCGCGACGGCCTCGCCATCCGCGAGCGCGCTCGCCGCCGCCGATCCCGGCAAGACCCAGTGGCAGCGCGATCTGGCGGTGGCGCACAACAGGATCGGCGACGTGCTGGTGGCGCAGGGCAAGCTCGACGAGGCGCTCAAGGCCTATCGCGACGACCTCGCCATCGCCGAGCGGCTCGCCGCCGCCGATCGCACCAATACGCAATGGCAACGCGATCTGTCGGTGTCGCACAACAAGATCGGCGACGTGCTGATGGCGCAGGGCAAGCTCGACGGAGGCGCTCAAGGCCTACCGCGACGGCCTCGCCATCCGGGAACGCCTCGCCGCCGCCGATCGCGCCAATACGCAGTGGCAACGCGATCTGGCGGTGTCGTACGAACAAGGTCGGCGACGCGCTGCTGGCGCAGGGCAGGCTCGACGAGGCGCTCAAGGCCTACCGCGACGGCCTCGTCATCCGGGAGCGGCTCGCCGCCGCCGACCGCAGCAATACGCAGTGGCAGCGCGATCTGTCGGTGTCCTACAGCAAGATCGGCGACGTGCTGGTGGCGCAGGGCAAGCTCGACGAGGCGCTGCAAGCCTATCGCGACGACCTCGCCGATCGCCGAGCGCCTCGCCGCCGCCGACCCCAGCAATACGCAGTGGCAGCGCGACCTGTCGGTGTCGTACGAGCGGGTCGGCGACGTGCTGGTGGCGCAGGGCAAGCTCGACGAGGCGCTCAAGGCCTATCGCGACGCGCTCGCCATCCGCGAGCGCCTGGTCGCCGCCGACGGCAGCAATACGCGGTGGCAGCGCGATCTGTCGATTGCGTACGACAAGATCGGCGACGTGCTGGTGACGCCAGGGCAAGCTCGACGAGGCGCTGCAAGCCTTGCGGACGAGCCTCGCCATCCGCGAGCGCCTCACCGCGGCGGACGGCAGCAACACGCAGTGGCAACGGGATCTGTCGGCGTCGCACGACCAGGTCGGCGACGTGCTGGTGACGCAAGGCAAGCTCGACGAGGCGCTGCAGGCCTTCCGGACGAGCCTCGCCATCCGGCAGCGCCTGGTGGCGGCCGATGGCAGCAATACCCTGTGGCAGCGCGACCTGTCGGTGTCCTACAACAAGATCGGCAACGTGCTGGTGGCGCAGGGCCAGCTCGACGAGGCGCTCAAAGCCTACCGCGACGCGCTCGCCATCCGGGAGCGCCTGGCCGCCGCCGATCGCAGCAACACGCAGTGGCAACGCGATCTGTCGGTGTCCTACAACAATGTCGGCGACGTGCTGGCGGCGCAGGGCAAGCTCGACGAGGCGCTGCAAGCCTACCGCGACGGCCTCGCCATCAGAGAGCGGCTCGCCGCCGCCGACCGCAGCAATACGGACTGGCAGCGCGATCTGGCGGTGTCGTACAGCAGGATCGGCAGCGTGCTGGTGGCGCAGGGCAAGCTCGACGAGGCGCTCGAAGCCTTCCGCGCCGACCTCGCCATCGCCGAGCGCCTCGCTGCCGCCGATGCCGGCAATACCAGGTGGCAGCGCGATCTGGCGGTGTCGTACAACAAGGTCGGCGACGTGCTGAAGGCGCAGGGCAAGCACGACGAGGCGCTCAAAGCCTATCGCGATGGTCTCGCCGTCGTCGCGCGACTCGTCGCCGCCGATCCCGGCAACACCGAATGGCAGCGCGACCTGTCGATCAGCCACAACCGGATCGGCGACCTGCTGGCTGGCGCCGGCCGGCGCGAGGAGGCGATCGCGGACTATCGCAAGGGCCTGGAGATCTGCGAGAAGCTCGTCGCCATCGATCCGGGCAACACGCTGTGGCAGACCGATCTGGTGATCGCTCTGGTCCGGCTTGCGTTCAACGGCGACGAGCCGCGACCGCGCCTCACCCGGGCGCTCGACATCGTGCGCCGCCTCGATGGCGAGGGCAAGCTGACGGCGCCGCAACGGGCCTGGATCGAGCTGATCGAGCAGGCGCTCGCCAAGCTGCCGACGTAGGGCTTTTGCCGGTTGCATAGCTTCGATAGCATGCGCGACTTTGCCGGGTGCGATTCGATGAGCGTCCTCTATCTGCTCGGGTTGCTGCTGGTCGCGATCCCGATCATCGCCATCATCGCATTGGTCAAGACGATCACGCTCGCCGACCAGATGCGCCGCATCCAGGTGCGGCTCGCGGACCTGGAGCGCGGGCTCGCCGCCCCGCCCGCGGGGGCGCGTGCGCCCGAGCCGCTGGAGCCGCCGATCCCGCCGCTCGCCGAACCGGAGCGCCCGGCGACCACCATCCCGGAGCCCGGTCCGCAACCGCCGCCCCGCCCGCCGGAGCCGGCGCCGCCGATCGCCGCGACCTCGCCGATTGCGCCGCCGCCGGCGCGGCACCCGTCCGCGCCGGCGCAGCCGCGGATGAGCTTCGAGGAGCGGCTCGGCACGCAATGGGCGGTCTGGGTCGGCGGGCTTGCGCTCGCGCTCGGCGGCGTCTTCCTGGTGCGCTTCTCGATCGAGCAGGGCCTGCTCGGCCCCGGCGTGCGCGTCGTTCTCGGCGCGCTGTTCGCGGCGGCGCTGATCGGCGCCGGCGAATGGGCGCGGCGCACCGACAAGCTCGCCGGCATTTCCGGCCTGCCGAGCGCGCACATTCCGAGCATCCTCACGGCCGCCGGCACCACGGTGGCGTACGCTGACGTCTACGCCGCCTATGCGCTCTACGATTTCCTCGCGCCCGGCGCAGCCTTCATCCTGCTCGGCCTGGTCGCGCTGGCGACGCTCGCGGCCGCGCTGCTGCACGGACCCGCGCTCGCCGGCCTCGGGCTGATCGGCGCCTACGTGACGCCGCTGCTGGTCTCGACCGCCAAGCCCAACTACTGGGCGCTCTACATCTATCTCGCGGTGGTGACCGCGGCGGCGTTCGCGCTCGCGCGCTTTCGGCTGTGGCGCTGGCTCGCCATCTCGGCGGTGGTGTTCGGCGCGCTGTGGACCCTGCCCGGGCTCGGCACCGCCGGCGTCGCAGCGCTGGAGGCGCATGCCTTCCACGTGATCGCCGGCTTTGCGCTCGCGGCCGCATTGATCGTCGCCGGCCTGCTGCTCGGACCGGATGCCGAGC
Source organism: uncultured Alphaproteobacteria bacterium (assembly GCA_963708765.1). Lineage (GTDB taxonomy): Bacteria > Pseudomonadota > Alphaproteobacteria > Rhizobiales > Xanthobacteraceae > VAZQ01. Next base: position 41,443 of record CAVPTV010000037.1, read on the forward strand.
CCGGCAAGATCGACGGCGTATCGTCGGCGGCGCTCGGCGCCTATCTGATCGCCGCATGCTTGCTGGTGCTGGCCAGCCGGCACGACCCGATCGCGCTCGTCGGCATTCGTCGTGCTGGTCGCCGCAACCGTGGCGATCGCCTGGCGCGCGGAGGCGGCGGCCGCGGCGCTGCCGGCGGCGGCGCTGCTCGCGGCGCTGGTGATCGTGCGCTGGGCGCTCGACCTCAAGGTCGAGCAGCTGCTCGCGCCGTCCGGGCCGGTGGCGGGCGCCGTGCCGGAGCCGGCCAAGGCCGACGTCGGTTGGCATCTCGCGCTCGGCGATCGGGTTTTGCCGCGCTGTTCGGCGTGACCGGGTTCTTCGCGCAGGGGCGCTCGCAGCGGCCGATCGTGCCGATGCTGTGGAGCGCGTGCGCGGTGTTCACGCCGCTCGCCATTCTCGCCGCGCTCTACTATCGCATCGCCAGGTTCGAGCCCTCGATCCCGTTCGCGGCCGCCGCGCTGCTGCTGGCCGCGCTTTACGCATTCGCGACCGAGCTGCTCGACAAGCGCGCGCCGCGTCCGGGGCTGGCGGCCGCCGGCGGCATCTTCGCGACCGGCGCGGTCGCCGCGCTGGCGCTCGCGCTCACCATGGCGCTCGAGAAAGGCTGGCTCACGGTCGCGCTGGCGCTGATGGTGCCGGGCATCGCCTGGGTGGCGGACAAGCGGCCGCTGCCGGCGCTGCGCTGGCTCGCCGCGGTGATCGGCGTGATCGTGCTGGTGCGGATCGGCTGGGAGCCGCGCATCGTCGGCCGCGACATCGGCACCACGCCGATCTTCAACTGGCTGCTCTACGGCTACGGCATTCCGGCCGCCGCGTTCTGGCTCGGCGGCTACCTGCTGCGCCGCCGCGCCGACGACGGGCCCACGCGCATGATCGAGTCCGGCGCGATCCTGCTCACCGTGCTGGTGGTGTCCCTGCAGATCCGCCACTTCATCCACGCCGACATCTACCGCGCGTCCGCGAGCCTCACCGAGCTCGCGCTGCAGGTCTGCGTCGGGCTCGCCATGGTGATCGGGCTCGAGCACGTGCGCCGGCGCACCGGCAGCGTCGTGCACGACGTCGGCGCGCTCATCATCGCCGCGCTCACCTTGGCGGCGATCGTGCTCGGGCTGGTGCTCGGGCAGAATCCGCTGCTGACCGGGCAGCCGGTCGGCGGCCCCTTCATCAACCTGATCCTGCTCGGCTACGGCATCCCGGCGGTGCTGGCCGCGGTGCTGGCGCTCACCACCCGCGGGGTGCGGCCGCCGTGGTATAGCGCGACGGCGGCCGTGGTCGCGGTCGCGCTGGCGCTCGGCTATCTGTCGCTCGAGGTGCGCACGCTCTACCACGGCGAGGTGCTCACCCGCGGTCCCAACACCGATGCCGAGCAATACACCTATTCGGCGGTGTGGCTCGCCTTCGGCGTGGCGCTGCTGGCGGTCGGCATGTGGCTGCGCTCGCAGCGCGGTGCGCTACGCCTCGGCGGCGGTCGTGGTGCTCACCGTGTTCAAGGTGTTCTTCGTCGACATGGCCGATCTCACAGGGCATCTGGCAGGCGCTGTCGTTCATCGGGCTCGGCGTCGTGCTGCTCGGCATCGGCCGGCTCTACCAGCGGCTGCTGTTTCCGCGCCGGGCGCCGGGGAGCGAGGCGCGGGAGTAGCGGAGCGGTCCATGCTCAAGGTCTGGGGACGCCGCAGCTCCTTCAACGTCCAGAAGGTGCTGTGGCTCGTCGGCGAGCTGGGTCTGCGCGCATGAGCACATCCCGGCCGGCGGCAGCTTCGGCGGGCTCGATGCACCGTCGTTTCGAGCGATGAACCCGCACGGCCGCGTGCCGGTGATCGCCGACGGCGAGCTGGTGGTCTGGGAGTCGCACGCGATCCTGCGCTATCTGGCGGCGCGCTACGACGCAGGCGGATTCTGGCGCACGGACCCGAGCGAGCGCGCGCGCATCGACGGCTGGATGGACTGGTCGCAGACGGCGCTGCAGCGCGATTTCCTCATGGGGGTGTTCTGGGGCTTCTATCGCACGCCGGAAGCGCAGCGGGACTGGCCGGCGATCCGCAACAGCTTGGCGCGCTGCGCCGAGCATTTCCGGCTGCTGGACGACGTGCTGGCAGATCGGCCGTTTCTCGCCGGCGAGGAGCTTTCGCTGGCGGACATTCCGGCCGGCACATCGCTCTACCGCTATTTCGAATTGGATATCGAGCGTCCGGCCACGCCGAACGTGATCGCCTGGTATCGGCGCCTGCAAGAACGACCGGCTTACCGCGAGCACGTCATGCTCCCGTTCGCGGAGCTGAGCGGGCGCCTCGATCGAAGCGGCGTGAACGCAGCCGCACTGATCTTCGGTGGTCGATGGGCCGCGAGCTCCGCCCCGAAGGGGGAGGCCGACCGCATACGGTCTCATAGCACCATCGCGAGCGTCCAAATTTCGCCAAGTCTCGATGCTCGCTTCGATCCCGGGGCGAGAGGATGGTCCGTATGTTGAACCATCGCGCACTGGCCGTGTGCGTCACGATCGTCGCCGCATCGATCGCGCACGACGCGTCAGCCCAGTATTGCGACGAGCGCTACCTGGACGTGTCGAGAGTATGGCGCGCCGCCTCCCCCACCGATGGCGATCGGCGTCGCCATACTGGCAACGAGAGCCATATGGCCAGGGAGCCATACTGGCAGCGAGAGCGGTATCCGCAACCGACCTTGCCGCGGGCGCCGATGCGGCAGGACGAGGTCGCGCCGAGCATCGATCCCGGCGCTGCGCGGCCAATACGCGGCGCTCTACGCGCGCCTCGACGGCGAGCCGTTTCCGATCCCGGCGGTGAGGCTCGCCGACATCGATCCGGAATATCTGCGCAAGCCGGTCCTGTTTCCGACCAGCGAACCGCCCGGCACGATCGTGATCGACGCGCACAACCGCTTTCTCTATCTGGTGCAGGGCGGCGGACGGGCGATGCGCTACGGCGTGGGCGTGGGGCGCCAGGGTTTCGGCTGGTCGGGCGTGGCCACCGTCCATGACATGCAGGAATGGCCGGACTGGTATCCGCCGAAGGAGATGATCGCGCGGCAGCCCGAGCTGCGGCGGCAGATCGTCGAGCTGCAAAGCGGCCTCGGCGTGCCCGGCGGCCCGCGCAATCCGCTGGGCGCGCGCGCCATGTATCTCTGGCAGGGCAACAAGGACACGCTCTACCGCATCCACGGCACCTTCGAGCCGTGGACCATCGGCACCAACGTCTCCTCCGGCTGCATCCGCATGATCAACCAGGACGTCATCGACCTCTACCGGCGCGTCGAGCCCGGCGCCAAGGTCGTGGTGCTGCCGGCACGCTCGTAGTCGAGCGTTCTCGAGCAACACGTCAAGTTGTCTTCGCCTGGTCGCGTCGCAGCAGGCAGCTCGCGCAACGAATTCGTAGATCGGCGGATCGCGCAGCAAGGTCGGCACCAGCATCGCCACGAAGCACGCCCCCATCATCGGCAGCAGCATGGTGACGGCGGCGGTCATCTCGACGACCAGCACGATGCCGGTGAGCGGGGCACGCACCACGCCGGTGAAGAAGGCCGCCATCCCGACCACCGCAAACGCCGCCGGCTGGATATTCAAGCCGGGAAACGCGAGCTGGCCGAGGAGCCCGAAAAACAGCCCGAGTTGCGCACCCAGCACCAGCATGGGCGCGAACAAGCCGCCCGGCGTGCCGGCGGCGTACGACACCGCGCCGAGCCCGAAGCGCAGGGCGAACAGGACCGGAAGGAGGGCGAGCGATTCCGCTCCGGCGAGCGTGCGCTGGGTGATGGCGTCGCCGCCGCCGACCAGCGCGGGCGCGAACCACGCCAGGGCGCCGACCGCCGCGCCGATCAGCGCCGCACGCAGCTCGACCGGCCAGCGGCCGAGCCGCTCGGCCGCCGCGATGGTGGCGAGCAGCGTGCGGTTGTAGGCGACGGCCAGGAGGCCGGCGACCGCGCCGAGCACGAAGTAGAGCGGCGTGGCGGCGCCGCCGGGATGCTCCAAGGCCGGAACCGAAAGTCCGGGGCGTCGCCGAGCAGAACACGCGCCACCGCGACGGCGGTCGCCGACGCGCCGAGCGCCGCGATCGCCATGCGCGGCTCGAAGCGCCGCACCAGCTCCTCGAGCACGAACACCGCGCCGGCGATCGGCGCGTTGAAGGCGGTGGCAAGGCCGGCACCGGCGCCCGCCGCCAGCAGCACCCTGCAGTCCGGCCAGCTGCGCCGAAACATCCGGCCTACCAGGTGGGAGATGCTGGCGCCCATCTGCACGCTCGGTCCTTCGCGGCCGAGCGCGAGCCCGGAGCCGATGGCGAGCAGCCCGCCCACGAACTTGACGACGATCAGACGATACGGCGCCTGCGGCAGCTCTTCACGCAGAACGGCCTCGACGTGCGGAATGCCGCTGCCGGATGCGTGCGGCGAATATCGCCGCACCAGCCAGGCTGCCGCCGCAACCGCCGCGGCGCAGCCGGCACAGACGAGCAGGAAGCCGGCAAATTTCCAGCCATGCGCCCAGGCAATCAATGCGTCGCGCCAGCGGTCCGCCTGCGCGAGCGAAAGTCGGAAGGCCGCTCCGACCAGGCCCGATGCCGCACCCACGAGCGGCGCCAGGAGCGCCAGCGCCAACAGGCTGCCGTGGCCTGTGTCCGGCTCGGGTCCGAGCTCCTGCTCGCGGCTCATCGGTCCCGGCCTATCAAGCCTTGATCACCGCGATGGCCTCGACCTCGACCAGAAAATCGGGATGCGAGAGGCGGCGCACCTCGACGGTCGTGCTGGTCGAGAGCGCGTCGCCGAAATATTCCATGCGCGCGTCGACGTGCTGGAAGAAGGCATCGATATCGGTGGTGAAGGTTTGCCGGCGCACGAGATCGGCCATGGTCGCGCCGGCCCCGGCGAGCGCGGTACGAAGGTTCTCGCAGACCTGCTGGATCTGCCGGCGCATGTCGCCCTTGCCGACGATCTCGCCTTTGCTGTTGCGCGAGAGCAGGCCCGAAACGAACACGAGCTTGCCGGGCACGACCGTCACGACCGGCGCGTAGAGCAGATGGCCGCCGACGATCCGCTTCGACAAGCCTTCGGGAAAGATGTTCTCGCGCTCGACCATCACGTCGTTCCTTTCCTATCGCCGTCCGAGGCTTTCGAGCATAATGCTCCAGTGTCCGAGCGTCGATGCTGCTCGCCCGACGTCGAGCGCAACGGCTTGCGGACAAGGCGGTTGGCGGCGAAAACTTCGAGAGGAAAGCCCATGACGACGCGAATGTGCTCGATGATCGTGGTTGGTTGCATGGCGCTCGGCTTGTCGTTCGCGCACGCCCAGACCTTTCCCAGCAAGCCGGTGCGCATCGTCGTTCCGTATCCGGCGGGCGGCGCGGCCGACAACATCGTGCGCGCGCTCAGCCAGCGGCTCGGCCAGAGCTGGGGCCAGATCGTGATCGAGAACAAGGCCGGCGGCGGCACGCAGATCGCCGCCGAGGCGGTCGCCAAGTCCACGCCGGACGGCCATACCGTGCTGGCGACCGGGATGGAGACGTTCGCCATCAGCCCGTTCCTGTACAAGAAGCTGTCCTACGACGCGAAGGAGTTCACCCCGGTCAGCGGGCTCGGCTTCTCCAATCAAATGCTGGTCGTGCCCGCCGCGTCGCCGCTGCAGAGCGTGGCGGAGATGATCGCGGCGGCCAAGGAGCAGAACGGCGCGTTGCAGTACGGCACCATCGGCGTCGGCGGATCGAGCCACATCAACATGGTGCTGTTCGAGACCATGGCCGGCGTGAAGCTCACGCCGGTGCATTACCGGGGCGGCGCGCCGGTGGTCACCGATCTCATGGGCGGCCACGTCCCGATGAGCTTTCTCAGCGTGCAGCTGGTCGATCAGGGGATCAAGGCGGGGCGGCTGCGGCCGATCGGGGTCGGCAGCCGCCAGCGTCTGCCGCAATACCCGGATGTGCCGACGATCGACGAGAGCGGCGTGCGCGGCTTCGAGGCGGTCAGCTGGTTCGGCCTGTTCGCGCCGAGCGGAACGCCGCGCGACGTCGTGACCAGGATCAATGCCGACGTGCAGAAGGTGTTTGCCGACCCCGAGTTCCGGGAAAAGTTTCTCGGTCCGAGCCTGCTCGGCACGATCGCCGGCTCGCCGGACGATTTCGCCGAGTACATCAGGGTCGAGGCGGCGAAATGGAGCAAGGTCATCAAGGACGCGAACCTCAAGGTCGAGTGAGCCGGCGCGCTCGTTCGCACTTGCCCCGGTTGGGCCACGGCCCCTTTTGCCCCTTGCCCCCTGCCCACTTGCCTTTTTGGCAGAAACTGGCTGTGCTGGCCGGGGTCAGCTTGCAATCGTGCAAGCAACTCGGTGGCGCGACCGCATGCTGTCCTGGGACGACTTCCGCATCGTCAAGGCGATCGCCGACACCCGCTCGCTCGCGGGCGCCGCGGAGACGCTGCGGGTCAACCATTCCACCGTGTTCCGGCGGCTCGGCCAGATCGAGCAGCAGCTCGGCTCGCGCCTGTTCGAGCGCGGGCGCGGCGGCTACGGGCTGACCGCCTGCGGCGAGGAGATGGTCGAGCTCGCCGAACGGATGGGCGAGGACATCGTCACGTTCGAGCGCAAGGTCAGCGGCCAGGATCTGCGGCCGTCCGGCGAGCTGCGGATCACCACCAGCGACGCCATGCTGCACCATCTGGTCAACGACGTGCTGATCGGCTTCCGCCAGGCCTATCCGGAGATCACGCTCGATATCGTGGTGTCGAACCTGCGGCTCAACCTGTCGAAGCGCGACGCCGACGTGGCGGTGCGGGCGACCTATCAGCCGCCGGACACGCTGGCGGGACGCCGGCTCGCGCGCATCGCCTGGGCGGTGTTCGGTCCCGCCGAGCTGGCATCGAAAGGGTTCGATCCGGCGACCGACGGCCGGCGGCACAACTGGATCGCGTTCACCGATCTGGTCTCGGTCGGCAAGGTGACGAAATGGCTCAAGAGCAACGTGGACGAGGCGCGCATCGTCTACAAGGTGAACACCATGCTGGGCCTGGCGGAAGCGGCCGCCGGCGGCGTCGGCGTCGTGCTGCTGCCGTGCTACGTGGGCGCCGCGATCCCGGGGCTGGCGCGATTGAGCCCACCGCTCCCCGAGCTCGAAGGCGAGCTCTGGCTGATCACGCACCCGGATCTGCGCAACACGGCGCGGATCCGCGCGTTCCTCGACTTCTGCGCCGCCGAGATCGCCAAGCGGCGCGCGGTGATCGAAGGAAGGTCGAGGAGCGAGGACGCAGCACCAGGACGAGGATCTTGAACGGCGGTCTTCACTCGCCTGTTCTTGATCCTTTGTCCTTGTCGTCCGTCGTGGGCTGGATCGCCGACGGCCGCGACGTCAGCGGGCGCGGGCTCACGGCGGCGACCACGTTGCGACGGGTGAAGTCACAATAGGCGAAGCCCATCCCCGAGATGGCGCCGCGGAAGGTGTGGTCGCTGGTGCGGGTGAGCGTGAAGCACGGCTCGAACAGCATGCCCTTGACGGCTGCGCAGACCGAGTCGCCCTTGACCCGCAGCGTCCCCGCCGGCATCCACATCGAGCGCGCCGGCCCGGAGCCGCTGCTCTGCACGGTGCCGATCACCGAGCCGTCGCCGTAGATGCGGCCGGCGCCGCGCGAGCCATCGAAGCACGTAAAGGCGAACAGCTTGCCGACGACGAAGCGCCGTGCCGCGTCGGCATTCATGGCCTGTGAAAACGCCGGACTCGCCGCAACGAGCGTGGCAATCACGATCGCAAATCGCGCAACCATCGCAGTCCCCCTTCCCCGTCTCGCAAGCTCCTTAACCGCCTGTTAACCATCCGAATCAGGCGCGATCATGCCCGAGCTTGGTCGACAAATCCTCAACGAACTTTTACCGAATCTTGACCACGATTCGCCCCCGAACGCGGCCCTCGACGATGTTCCGGCCCGCCTCGATCACCTCGGCGAGCCCGATCTCGCTGGTCATGCCGGCAAGTTTCCCCCGATCGAGCTCGCTTTCGAGCCGCTGCCAGGCCGTCCGCCGATCGGCCATCGGATGCATGACCGAGTCGATGCCGAGCAACGACACGCCGCGCAAGATAAAGGGGGCGACCGATGTCGGCAAATCCATACCGCCCGCCAGTCCACAGGCCGCCACCGCGCCGCCATAACGGGTCATCGAGAGCAGATTGGCGAGCGTCGTGGAACCGACCGTGTCGATGCCGCCGGCGAAGCGCTCTTTTGCCAGCGGTTTTGCGGGTCCGGCGAGCTCCTTGCGCTCGATGATCTCGGCCGCGCCCAATTTCTTGAGATAGTCGGCCTCCGCCGGCCGCCCGGTCGAGGCCGTGACCTGAAAGCCACGATGGCTGAGAATTGCCACCGCGACCGAGCCGACACCGCCGGCGGCGCCCGTCACCACCACCGGCCCGCTCATCGGGGTGAGGCCGTGACGCTCGAGCGCCATCACCGCGAGCATGGCGGTATAGCCGGCGGTTCCGATCGCCATGGCGTCACGCGTGCCGATGCCGGGCGGCAGCCGGACCAGCCAGTTGCCGTTCACGCGCGCCTTCTCGGCGTAGCCGCCCAGATGGGTCTCGCCGCAACCCCAGCCGTTGAGGACCACCTGGTCGCCGGCCTTCCATTCGGGATGGGTCGAGGTCTCCACGGTTCCGGCGAAATCGATGCCCGGGATCATCGGAAAGCGGCGCACGACCGGCGCCCGCGCGGTGATCGGCGAGACCGTCCTTGTAGTTGAGCGTCGACCATTCGACGCGGACGGTGACGTCGCCCTCCATGAGGTTGCTCTCGTCGAAATCGGCAAGGCCGATCTTTTGCCCGGCCTCCGCCTTCTCGATCACGATCGCCTTGAAAGTTCCCACGATGATTCTCCCATCGACGGCGAAAGTTGCGGCTCACGCCGGCGCGGCGGCGGGCCGCACGACCGGCTTCTCGACGATCGGCAGGTTGATGAGCGCGGAGATAACACCAAACGCGACGCCGAGCCACCACACCGCATCGTAGGAGCCGGTCCGCTCGAACAGCAGGCCGCCGAGATAGATGCCGAGGAAGCCGCCGACCTGGTGGCTGAAGAAGGCGACGCCGAACAACATGGCGAGCCAGCGCGTGCCGAACATCACCACGACCAGGCCCGAGGTCGGCGGCACCGATGAGAGCCAGAGCAGGCCGGTCACGGCGCCGTAGATGAGCGTCACCACCGGGCTCGCCGGCAGCGTGATCAGGAAAACCACCGTCAACGCGCGGGCGAAATAGATGAACGACAGGATGTAGCGCTTCGGCAGGAAGCCGCCGAGCCAGCCGGACAGCATCGCGCCGACGATGTTGAAGAGCCCGATCACGCCCAGGGTCCAGCCGCCGATCTCGGCGGAGAGGCCGCGGTCCATCAGGTAGGCGGGCAGGTGCAAGGTGACGAAGCCGAGCTGGAAGCCGCAGGTGAAGAAGCCGAGCACCAGCAGGATGTAGGAGCGGTGGCCGAACGCCTCGGCCAGGGCCTGCCGGTAGGTCTGGGTCGGCGCCGCGCCGTCAAGCTCGCGCAGACTGCGTAAACTGGTCTGCGCTGCCGGCGCGTCGGAGCGCGGGGTCGCGATCGCGATCGCGAGCGGCACGATCAGCAGCAGCAGGCCGGCGAAGATCTCGATCGCGGTCTGCCAGCCGAACGCGTCGATCAGGTAGACGCCGAGCGGCGAGAACAGGAACTGACCGAACGAGCCCGACGCGGTGCCGGCGCCGAAGGCGAGCGAGCGCCAGCTTTCCGGCAGCAGCTTGCCGAACGAGGAGATCACGAGGTTGAACGAGCAGCCCGACAATCCGAAGCCGATCAGCACGCCGGACGACAGGTAGAGCATCCCGGGCGTGGTCGCCTGCGCCATCATGTAGATGCCGGCGGCGTAGAGCAGCGCGCCGACGATGATCACCCGGACGGTGCCGAAGCGGTCGGCGATCGCGCCGGAGAACGGCTGCGCCGCGCCATAGAGCAGCGTCTGCATCGCCACCGACAGCGCAAAGATCTCGCGTGGCCAGCCGTGCGCGGTGGACATCGGGGTGAGAAACAAGCCGAGCGCGGAGCGCGGCCCGAAACTGATCAGCGAGATGAGGCAGCCGCAGAGCACGATGACCGCCGGCGTGCGCCAAGTCATCGCCTTCGACGTCATCGCCTTCGACATCGACGGATTGCTGGACATCGGCCGGACCGGATCCGATCAGGCCGGCGCGACGGCGGGGCGCACGACCGGCTTCTCGACGATCGGCAGGTTGATCACCGCCGAAAGGACGCCGAGCAGGATCGAGAGCCACCACACCGCGTCATAGGAGCCGGTGCGCTCGAACAGCAGGCCGCCGAGCCAGACGCCGAGGAAGCCGCCGACCTGGTGACTGAAGAAGGCGAAGCCGAACAGCATGGCCAGCCAGCGGGTGCCGAACATGATCGCAATCAGGCCCGACGTGGGCGGCACGGTCGACAGCCAGAGCAGGCCCAGCACGGCACCGAAGATCAGGGTCACGACCGCATTCGGCGGCAGCATGATGTAGACGAGGATCGCGACCGCCCGCGCGAAATAGATGGCCGAGAGGATGTAGCGCTTGGGCAGGAAGCCGGAGAGCCAGCCGGCGCCGATGGCGCCGATGATGTTGAAGAGGCCGATGGAGGCGAGCGCCCAGCCGCCGACCCAGACCGGCAAGCCACGATCGACCAGATAGGCCGGCAGGTGCACGGCGATGAAGAAGATCTGGAAACCGCAGGTGAAGAAACCGAGCACGAGCAGCATGTAGCTGCGATGGCCGAAGGCCTCGGTCAGCGCCTGCACCACGGATTGCGGCTTGGCGGCGCCGGATGCCGGCGCCGCCTCGGCGGGCGTGGCGAGCGCAAGCGACAGCGGGATGATCAGCAGCACGATCGCGGCGAAGATCACCAGCGTTTGCTGCCAGCCGAAGCCGTCGATCAGCGCCACCGCGAGCGGCGAGAACACGAATTGTCCGAACGAGCCGGCCGCGGTGCCGGCGCCGAAGGCGAGCGTGCGCCATTCCGGCGGCATCAGCTTGCCGAACGCACCGATCACGACGGTGAACGAGGAGCCGGCAAGGCCGAACCCGAGCACCACGCCGGCGGTGAGGTGGAGCATGCCGGGCGTGGTCGAGTAGGCCATGGCGGCGAGGCCGATGGCGTAAAGCACGGCGCCGATGCCGAGCACCTGCGGGGCGCCGTAGCGATCCGCGATCGCGCCGGCAAATGGTTGGGCGGCGCCCCAGAGCAGCATCTGGATCGCGAGCGCGAGCGAGAACACCTCGCGGCCCCAGCCGTTCGCGCTCGACATCGGAGTCAGGAAGAATCCCGAGCCCCGAGCGCGCGCCGAAGCCGAGCATGCCGATCAGGCAGCCGCAGATCAGGATAACGGCGGGCGTACGCCAAGGAGCCAGTTTCGCAGCCATGATGACGCCGGGGCTTGATCGCCCCGTTCCTCCCTTGCGAAACGACAGTCACACCAGCAGCGGCCGGGCGGTCAAGCCGGCGCGGCGGCGGAGGCGCGGACGACCGGTTTTTCAACGATCGGCAGAGTTGATCAGCGCGGAGAGCACGCCGAACAGGATCGCGAGCCACCACACCGCGTCATAGGAGCCGGTGCGCACGAACACCACGCCGCCGAGCCAGACGCCGAGAAAGCCGCCGACCTGATGGCTGAAGAACGCGAACCCGGAGAGCGTCGCCAGCCAGCGCGTGCCGAACATCAACGCGATGATGCCGTTGGTCGGGGCGATCGTCGACAGCCAGAACAATCCCATCACGGCGCCGAACACGATCGCCGACAGCGGCGTGACCGGAAACGAGATGAAGGCCAGCACCGCCAAGGCGCGGCCGAAATAGATCACCGAGAGGATGTAGCGCTTGGGCACGTAGTTGCCCAGCCAACCCGACATCAGCGAGCCGACGATGTTGAACAGCCCGATCACCGCGATGGTCCAGCCGCCGACGTCGGCCGAAAGACCGCGATCGACCAGATAGGCCGGCATGTGGACGGTGATGAAGGCCAGCTGGAAGCCGCAGGTGAAGAAACCGATCACGAGCAGCACATAGGAGCGGTGCGCGAACGCTTCCGACAGCGCCTGCGACAGCGACTGTTGCGCAGTGCGCTGCGCGCCCTGTCCGGTGCCGGTGGTGAGCGCGAGCGAGAGCGGCAGCACCAGCAGCATGACCACCGCGAAGGTGACGAGCGTGTCCTGCCAGCCCACTGCGTCCATGAGCGACACGGTCAGCGGCGCATACAGGAACTGGCCGAAGGAGCCGGCACCGGCGGCGGCGCCGAAGCCGAGCGAGCGCCAGCGCTCGGGCAAGAGCTTGCCGAACGCCGAGATCACGATACCGAAGGAGGTGCCCGCGAGGCCGAAGCCGATGAGGACGCCGGCCGAGGCGTCGAGCAGCAGCGGCGTCGTCGCATGCGCCATCAAGGCGAGACCGAGGGCGTAGAGGATTCCGCCCCCGCACAGCACGCGGACCACGCCAAAGCGATCGGCCAGCATGCCGGCGAACGGCTGGCCGAGACCCCACAGGATGTTCTGGATGGCGAGCGCGAGGCCGAACACGTCGCGCTCCCAGCCGTTCGCCTGCGACTGCGGCGTCAGGAACAGGCCGAGCGTGGCGCGCGGCCCGAAGCTCATCATCGAGATGAGACAACCGCACAGCACGATCACGGCGGGCGTGCGCCACGTCACGAGCTTCGTGGCGACGGGCATCGTCGTCATGGAGGTCCCCCGGCGGGTCGCCGCCCGTGCGCCCACCGGGCGAAAACGGCGTCCCCAGATATGGTGCCTGCGCCCGCGCGCCCCAATGCATCTTCGGGCAGGGCTTCCATCCGTTTCGCGCATGACACGCCCCGGAGGCAGGGGGGCTGGCGAAGCCGGATGCGGGGCACTATATGGGATTTGCTCGAAATGAGGATAACGAAGTCCTCGGAGCATCCACCGCCGGCTCGCGCCGGATGTTTTCGTCCCTAGATATGCTCAATATGAGCATATTGGTTGGAGGCCGCCATGCCGATCCTCGAAACCTTCGGTCCCGCCACCTCGCGGTCGCCGCTTCCCCCGCCGATCGGAGCCGGCGCCGCCGCCCGCCGCTTCGGCACCGTCGCGCTGCCGCCGCTCGAATGGACTGCGCAAGTCGAGCGCGAGACCGCGCATCTCTACGAGCGGGTCAAGACCGTCATTCCGCCGATCGAGTGGCCGTTCTTCGCGCCCTACGTGAAGGCGATCAACGCGCTCAAGCGCGAGCGCAAGGCCGTCATCCTGGCGCACAACTATCAGACGCCCGAAATCTACAACTGCGTCGCCGATTTCGTCGGCGATTCGCTCCAGCTCGCGCGCGAAGCCGCCAAGGTCGATGCCGACATCATCGTGCAATGCGGCGTCCACTTCATGGCCGAGACCTCGAAGATCCTCAATCCGGACAAGACCGTGCTGATCCCCGACTTGAAGGCGGGCTGCTCGCTCGCCGCCTCGATCACCGGCGAGGACGTGCGGCTGTTGCGGCAGAAATTCCCGGGCGTGCCGGTGGTCGCCTATGTCAACACGTCGGCCGACGTGAAGGCCGAGGTCGACATCTGCTGCACCTCGTCGAACGCCATCGAGGTGGTCGAGAGCCTGCGGCGCCGACACGGTGATCTTCCTGCCCGACCAGTATCTGGCCAAGTACGTCGCCGGCAGGACCAAGGTGAAGATCATCTCCTGGACGGGCGCCTGCGAGGTGCACGAGCGCTTCACCGCCGAGGAGCTGCGCCGCTACCGCGCGGGCGACCCGTCGCTGCAGATCATCGCGCATCCGGAATGCCCGCCCGACGTGATCGAGGAGGCGGACTATACCGGCTCGACCGCCGGCATGATCGACTGGGTGCGCAAGCACCGCCCGCGCCGCGTGGTCATGGTCACCGAATGCTCGATGGCCGACAACGTGCAGGCGGAGCTGCCCGACGTCGAGTTCGTGCGGCCGTGCAACCTCTGCCCGCACATGAAGCGGATCACGCTGCCGAAGATCCTCGACAGCCTCGTCTACCTCAAGGAGGAGGTCGTGATCGATCCGGCGATCGCCGCCAGGGCGCGGCGCTCGGTCGAGCGCATGGTGAATTTGAAGCGGTAGCGCAAGTCCAGCATGACTGTTGCAATGCTCGGATCGAGCGCGCTACCAACTCGGTCGGCGACCAACCATCCCATCGGCCTCATGACCACCTCCCTGCTCTGCCCCGACGCCTTCCTCACTCCGCTCGAGATCGACGCGGCGGTGACGCGCGCGCTCACCGAGGACCTCGGCCGCGCCGGCGACGTGACCTCGATTGCCACCATCCCGGAGAGCACGTCGGCGCGCGCCATCGTGGTGGCGCGCGAGGCCGGCGTGATCGCGGGATTGCCGCTGGTGGCCGCGACCTTCGCCAAGCTCGCGCCGGAGATCGAGATCGCCGCGAAGCTGCGCGACGGCGCCAACGTCGCCGCCAAGACCGCGCTGATGACCGTCGCCGGTCCGGCGCGCGCGGTTCTTTCGGCCGAGCGGGTCGCGCTCAACTTTCTCGGCCATTTGTCGGGCATCGCGACCGCGACGCACGAATTCGTGCGCCGCATGGCGGGAACGCGCACGCGCTTCTGCTGCACGCGCAAGACCACGCCGGGGCTGCGCGCGCTCGAGAAATACGCGGTGCGCTGCGGCGGCGGCTTCAACCATCGCTTCGGCCTCGACGACGCCATCCTGATCAAGGACAACCACATCGCGGTCGCCGGCGGCATCCGCGCCGTGCTCGAGCGCGCCAAGGCCGCCGCCGGCCACCTGGTCAAGGTCGAGATCGAGGTCGACACGCTCGATCAGTTGCGCGAGGTGCTCGACGGTCGGGCTCGCGGACGCGGTGCTGCTCGACAACATGGACGGCCCGACCATGCGCAAGGCGGTCGAGATGGTGGGCGGAAAATTCGCGCTGGAAGCCTCCGGCGGCATCACGCTCGACACCATCGCGGCGGTGGCGGCGACCGGCGTCGATTACGCGTCCTCGGGCTGGATCACCCATTCGGCGCCCAACCTCGACGTGGCGCTCGATATCGAGATGTGACGGCGGCAGCGTCACAGCTTCTTCGCGGTTTCCACGAGCTTCTTCGCCGATTCGGCGGTCGCCTCGGCGTCGCCCCATTCGGGCGCCTTGGAGCCGTCGCCCCAGGCGCGCGGCCGGTAGAAGGTGTGCACGCCCAGCCGGTGCATCTTGTTCATTTCCCGCACCCAGCCCGGGCGCACCCAATGGGCGTGGTAGTGCGTGGCCTTGCCGACCTCGGGCAGCCACAGCTTGCCGTCGAGCATCTCGCTCGCGATCGTCGTGGCGCGCTCCCACATGTCGGGCTCGCGGATGACGTCGCGGATGCGGTCGCACGCGAAGGTGAACTGGCAGGCGAGATAGCGGTGGGCGTTCTGGTAGACGACGCCGCAGACGGTGTTCGGATATTTGCCGGAGAATGCGCGGTTGAGCACCACCTGGGCCACCGCCATCTGGCCGCGCACCGGCTCGCCGCGCGCCTCGAAGTAGATCGCCTCGGCGAGGCACTTCTCCTGCTTGGCGCGGCTCTCCTCGTCGAGACCGAGCCGCTCGGCGGGCGTCATCGGCCGCTGGTCGGCGCCGGTCACCTCGCCCTTGCGCGCGACCGTCTGTCCGCCCTGTCCCGCCTCCGGATCGGATGACGCCGGCGGCGGCAGATCGGCCCGCTCGATCGGCACATCCTTCAGCACCGCCAATTCGGCCGGCAGGCCGGACGACGGCGGCAGCGCCGCCAGCTTGATGTTGCTGTCGGGGCTCTTGCGCTTGATATCGGGATTGATGGCGAGCTCGGCGCGCTCCAGGATCGGCTCCTCGCCCGGCGTCCAGGGCTCGATCGCCACCGAGCGTCTGCCCCATCGGATCGACGTTGAAATAGAGTCGCGCGGCGCGCAGCGACGGGTTGGCGTCCGCCGACGCGAAGGCGAGGCTCACCGTCGATTGAGTATTCGCCTTATCGCCGCTCGGCGCTGCTGCGCTCTCGCCGGTTTCGCGAGGAGGCGCGAGCACCGGATGAGCGGACTGGACCGAAGACGGCGCGGGATTGACGGCGACAGCTCGAGCTTCGCCCACGCTGGCGAGGGCAAATCCCCCGGTCTTGGGCGGGCGCCGCCGGCGACGACGGCTCGGGCGCCTCGGCGGTGACCGGCGCGGGATCGGACTGCGCCACCGCGAGCGGCGGCGCCAGCGAGAGCGGCTCGCCGGCCGGCGCTTCCGGCTCCTGCCGCGCGACAGCGGCGTTGCGCTCGGGCCGATCGGCCTGCGCCTGCTGCACGGCCGCCGGTCCGTCGGGCGAGCGCGCCGCGACCAGGCGATCGCCCTTGCGGGCGGCGATCAGCTGGCTGCCCTTGACGGCGGTGAAGCGGTCGCCTTCGTCGGTCGCGATGCGATCGCCCTTGAGCCTGCGGTTGACCGTCGGCGCCAACGGCGTCGCGGGGTCCATCGCGCGTTCGTTGAGGATTCGCTCGCGGATCGAGCCGGTGATCTCCGCATTGCTCGGGTCGAGACCCGCCAAGGTGTAGCCCAGTGGCGGCGGGCTCGCCGCGCCGACCGGACGCGGTATGTTCAGGTTGGCGGCTTGGACGGTGCCGAGCGGCGGAAGCGCCCTTCGGCTTCTGCGCAGCCTCGCCGGCGACCGGCTGACGCGCAATCAGCGCGGCAAGGTCCTGGTGTCCGACCTTGCTCGGCAATAGCGCAATCAATAGCGTCAAGATGCCGAGGCCAAAGGGGGCGGCAAGGCCACCCTTCGGCCTGTCACGCGACGTAACCATCGATTTGCTGACCCCAACCCCGACTAGACGCAACATACTCCCGTCGGCACAAGGCACCGGTGTGGCGCAAATGCGACAGCTTTTCTTTATTGGTGGATTAACCTTGCAATCGCGTTAATCGTGACTCTGCAAGGACTTGGCGCGCGGCCGCCGATCCAAATCGGGCACAAATCGCGCACTTCCGTGGTAAACGAACCGTGAATTTTGAGGGTAGCGAACGGCCGAGCGGCGAATGGCGAACAGGGCTCTCGGCTCCCCTATCCGCCACCGCCTGTTCGCGCGATCGCCGTCCTCACATCTTCACGCCCTTCTCGGCGAGGTATTTCAATGCGCCCGGATGCCACGGGATCGGCGAGTTCTTCGGCGTCTGGTTGTCGAGCGTGATGCTCTTGGCCTCGCCGTGGACCGCAATGAGCTCGTCGCGCTTCTCGATGAACACCTTGACGATGTCGTAGGCGACCTGGTCGGGGAGCTTGGCGTTGGCGACCAGGATGTTCTGGACCACGGCGATCGGGTTGTCCTTGTCCTGGCCCGGATAGGTCTTCGCCGGGATCACGCCGGTGGTGTAGAGGCCGCCGTATTTGGCGTTCATCTTGTCGACCACGTCGGCGTGGTCGATCATCTTGATCTTCACGTTCGGCGTGGCGCCGAGGTCGGTGACCGCCGCGGTCGGCAGCCCGCCGACCCAGAAGAACGCGTCGATCTTGCGATCCTTGAGCGCGTTGACGGATTCGGCGACGCCCAGTCGCTCGCGCCGCATGTCCTTGTCCTTGTCGAGGCCCGCGGCCTCGATGACGCGGAACGCCATCACCTCGGTCGCGCTGCCGGGCGAGCCGGTCGAGACGCGCTTGCCCTTGAGGTCGGCCATCTTCTCGATGCCGGTGCCTTCGATCGTCACCACGTGCATGCGGTTCGGGTAGAGCACCATCAGGGTGCGCACGTCGACCGGGTTGCCCTTGAACTTGTCCTCGCCCTTGAGCGCATCGAGCGCGGCGTCGACCATCACCAGCGCGACCTCGCTCTGCTGCGAGCCGATCAGCTTGAGATTGTCGACCGAGCCGCCGGTGACGCGCGCCGTCGCCTGCACGCCGGGCACATACTTGGACAGCACGTCGCCATGCCGCCGCCGAGCGGATAGTAGACGCCGCCGGTGCCGCCGGTCGCGATGGCGATCGTGATGCCCTGAGCCAGGGCCGCGCCGGCGATCACCGCCGCGCCCAATGCCAGGGCGGAGATCACCAGTCCTTTGCGTTTCATGATCGTAGTCTCCCTATTGCGGCCGGTCGCTTTTGCTTGCGAGGGGGCCGGCTGCATGCGCTGTTTTAGCAGGACTGCGGCCGCAATGGCCAAGCCAAATGTCGCGGTGTAGCTGATGTCGCGGCCGATGATGGCCTCGATCAATGCCTCGAGCAGGCTCGGGAACACCAGGAAGAGGCCGGCGAGCACCAGCAGCAGGCGCTCGGGCGTGGTGGTCTTGCGCAACGCCCAGCCTTGCGCCGCCGCCGCCAGCGCCGCCAGCCCGAGCGCCGCCTTGCCGGTGATCAGGACGATGTCGACCCAGGAGCCGTCCTTCGGGATCTTGAGCAGGAGCCCGATGCCTTGCGGATCGAGCACGAACACGAACGGCACCAGGAAGGCCGGCAGCGTGTATTTCCAGGCCTGCAGCGTGGTCTTGTAGGGATCGCCGCCGGTGATCGCGGCGGCCGCGAACGGCGACAGCGCGGTCGGCGGCGACACCTCCGACAGCACCGAATAGTAGAAGATGAACATGTGGGCGGCGACGTCCGGCACGCCGAGCTTGATCATGGCGGGCGCCGCGATCACCGCGCAGATGATGTAGGAGGCGGTCACCGGCACCGCGAGACCGACGATCCAGACGATCAGCGCGGTATAGATCGCGGTCAGCAGCAGGCTGCCGCCGGCATAGTCGATCACGATCGAGGAGAACTTCAGCCCGAGCCCGGTGAGCGTGACCACGCCGACGATGATGCCGGCGGTCGCGCAGGTGGTGGCGGCGGTGAGCACGCTGGTCGAGCCGTCGGACAGCGCGCGCACCAGCTTCTTCGGCACGATCGCGGTCTCGCGCGTGAGGAAGCTCAGGCCGAAGGTGAGCACCGTCGACCAGAACACCGACAGCGTCGGCGAGTAGCCCCACAGCATGAAGACGACGATCGAGATCAGCGAGATGAAGTGGAAGCCGTAGCGTCGCGTCATCTGCCACAGCGACAATTCCGGCTCGAACGCTCACCGCGTGCGCGCCGAACCGCTTGGCGTCGAGCTCGACCATGAACAGCAGCGACAGGTAGTAGAGACAGGTCGGGATGATCGCCATCCAGATCACGTCGAGGTAGCTGATCTTGAGGAACTCGGCGATCAGGAAGGCGGCGGCGCCGAGCACCGGCGGCGAGATGATGGCGCCGAGACCGCCGGCCGCGAGCAGGCCGCCGGCGGCGTTGCGCTCGAAGCCCGACTGCTTCATCAGCGGATAGGCGACGGCGCCGACCGTCACGGTGGTGGCGACGCCCGAGCCCGACGGGCCGCCGAGCAGGAACGACGCCAGCACCACGGTGCGGCCGGCGCTGTTGGGCTTGTTGCCCATGAGCGCCATCGAGAAGTCGATGAAGAACTTGCCGGCGCCGGAATGCTGCAGGAACGCGCCGTAGATCGTGAACAGGATGATCAGCGAGGACGACACGTCGACCGGAATGCCGAAGATGCCTTCGAGCGTGATGAACAGGTGGCCGACGAGTTGCCCGATGTCGAAGCCGCGATGGGTCCAGGGCGGCGGCAGATACGGCCCAAAATAAGCGTAGGCGACGAACATGAGCGCAACGACCGGAACGATCCAGCCGGTGGTGCGCCGGGTCGCCTCGAGCAGCAGCACGATGAACACCACGCCGAGCACGATATCGAGCCGGGTCGGATTGGTCGCGCGGTCGGTGAATTCCTCGCCGCCCTCGATGGCGTAGACCAGGATGGCGGCCGCCACGATGCCGGCGACGACGTCCCACCAGCGGATATGATCGCGGAAGCGTGTTGAAAGCGGGAACAGCAGGAAGCTCAGCACCAGCACGAAGGCGACGTGCGCGTAGCGCAGCGGCTGGGTCGCGATGATCGGGAAATCGGAGAACGGCCAGGCGCCGGCGACCGCGGCGTAGAGGTGGAACAGCGACATCGCCACCGCCACCGACGTGACCAAGGTGCCGGCCCAGCCGATGAGGCGGTTGACCGCGCCTTCCTCGGCCTCGATATAGGCTTCGGCCTTTCGCAGCTGCTCTTGCGAGACCACGGCTTCGGACGCCGCGGGTTCCCCCGTGGTTTCTCCGGTGCTCTGGGCCATGCCCCCCTCGGTTTATCGTTCGGACCGTCACCCGGGGCGCGATAAGGCCCACTCTTCGAGCGAAAAGCCAGCCCTCCTTTCGGCGGCTCGACTTCGCCCAGATGCGCGATGCTGCAGTGCCGCAAGAGCGGGCGCCGCAAAGTCTTAACCTTACGGCAATTGAACCGCGGAATACTCCCCCTCAAACTTTCATGGCGCGGAGAAAATGTCCGAAATCGTCGGCGACCTCTCGACCTGGCAAGGCTGGCAGTGGATCGCCTTCGCCGGCGTCCTCGGCTTGCGATCGTGCTCGCGGTCGTGAACCACCGCCTGCGCGGGCAGAACCGGCATTTGACCGCCGCCCTCAATCACATGTCGCAGGGCCTGTGCATGTACGACGGCGCCGAGCGCCTCCTGCTCGCCAACAAGCCCTACATGGACATGTACGGCTTTTCGTCCGAGATCGTGAAGCCCGGCTGCACGCTGCGCGACGTGCTCGACCATCGGGTGGCGCTCGGCACGTTGACCGGCAATGCGGCGGACTATCGGACAAAGCTGCTCACCACGCTGCGGCAGGGCAAGGCCACCAACAACCTGGTCAGCTCCGGCAAGGGACGGATGATCTCGGTCATCAACCAGCCGATGCCCGGGGGCGGCTGGGTCGGAACCCACGAGGACGTCACCGAGCAGCGCCGGCTCGAGAAGGAGCGCGACGAGATGGCCGCGCTCGATAAGCGGCGCGCCATGGTCGAGGCGGCGATCTCGGCGTTTCGCCGCGAGATGAACAGCCTGTTGAAGACGGTCGACGACAGCGCGCAAGCGATGAAATCGACCGCCACCAGCTTGTCGAGCTCGTCGGGCGAGACCTCCCAGCACGCCGAGGGCGCCGTGCAAGCCTCGAGCGAGGCCTCTTCGAGCGTCAAGACCGCCGCGGTCGCCGCCGATGAGCTCGCCACCTCGATCGGGGAGATCGGCCGGCAGCTCGAGCTCACCAACACGCGTCGTGCGCATGGCGGTGACCGAAGCGCAGGCGACCGACGGCGAGATCGAAGCCTTGGCGGCGGCCGCCCAGAAGATCGGCGACGTGGTCAAGCTGATTCGCGACATCGCCGGCCAGACCAACCTGCTCGCGCTCAATGCGACGATCGAGGCGGCGCGCGCCGGCGAAGCGGGGCGCGGCTTTGCGGTGGTCGCATCGGAGGTGAAGACGCTGGCGGTGCAGACCGCCAACGCCACCGAGGACATCGCCGGCCAGATCCTGGCGGTGCAGTCGTCGACCACCGGCGCGGTCGAGGCGATCCGCCGCATCGCCGAGCGCATGCAGGAGATCAACGGCTATACCTCGTCGGTCGCGGCCTCGGTCGAGCAGCAGAGCGCGGCGACCGGGCAGATCTCCTGCAACGTCGCGAGCGCCGCGGACGGCACCACGGTGGTCACGTCGGTGCTCGGCAAGGTGGCCGACGCGGCCACGCAGACGCGCTCATCGGCGCGGATCATGCTCGACGCCTCGCAGGCGGTCGAGCAGGCGGTCTCCAATCTGCGCA
Organism: uncultured Alphaproteobacteria bacterium; assembly: GCA_963708765.1. Lineage (GTDB taxonomy): Bacteria > Pseudomonadota > Alphaproteobacteria > Rhizobiales > Xanthobacteraceae > VAZQ01. The sequence goes on from CAVPTV010000037.1 coordinate 63,143, forward strand.
GCGAGATCGAGAGCTTCCTCGGCAAGGTCGCGGCGTAGCGCCGCAACACGCTCGAATCATCGGTACGATCACCGCCCGCGCCGCGGTACTCCTGAATCGCCCTCGCTTCGCGAAGGCGCGACGGGTGGCCACCGCAGTCTCGCTGCACCGCTACTCGACGATCGCGCCTCGCCTGGAGATCACGCCGTCGCCCTCGCCGGCCGCCTTGCCGAGCGCGGCCTGCGCGGCGGCAAGCCGCGCGATCGGCACGCGGAACGGCGAGCACGACACGTAGTCGAGCTCGAGCTCGTGGCAGAACGCGACCGAGGCGGGGTCGCCGCCGTGCTCGCCGCAGATGCCGACCTTGAGCTTCGGCCGCGCCTTGCGGCCGCGCTCGACGCCGATGCGCATCAGCTCGCCGACGCCCTCGCGGTCGATGGAGACGAACGGATCGGTCGCCAGAATGCCGCGCGCCATGTAGGTGCCGAGGAAGCTCGCCGCGTCGTCGCGGCTGATGCCGAAGGTCGTCTGCGTCAGGTCGTTGGTGCCGAACGAGAAGAACTCCGCGCTCTCGGCGATCTCGCCGGCGCGCAGCGAGGCGCGCGGCAGCTCGATCATGGTGCCGACCTGGTAGGCGACCTTGGTGCTCGGTCTCGCGCGCGACCGCCTCCGCCATGGCGTCGATGCTGCGCCTTGACCAGGTCGAGCTCCGCCTTGGTGGCGATCAGCGGCACCATCACCTCGGGCACCACCGGCTTGCCGGTGCGCTTGCCGGCCTCGACCGCCGCCTCGAAGATGGCGCGCGCCTGCATCTCGGCGATCTCCGGATAGGCGAGCGCGAGGCGGCAGCCGCGGAAGCCGAGCATCGGGTTGAACTCGTGCAGCTCGCGGGCGCGCTCGGCGAGCTTCTTCGGGTCGGCCCCCATGGCGGCGGCGACCTCGGCGATCTCCGCCTCGCCGTGCGGCAGGAACTCGTGCAGCGGCGGGTCGAGCAGCCGGATCGTCACCGGCAGCCCGTGCATGATCTCGAACAGCTCGACGAAATCCGCGCGCTGCATCGGCAGCAGCTTGGCGAGCGCGGCGCGGCGCGACTTCTCGTCGTCGGCGAGGATCATCTCGCGCACCGCGCGGATGCGGTCCTCGTCGAAGAACATGTGCTCGGTGCGGCAGAGCCCGATGCCCTCGGCGCCGAACTTCAAGGCCACGCGCGCGTCGGTCGGCGTGTCGGCATTGGCGCGCACGCCGAGCTTGCGCACCTGGTCGGCCCAGCTCATCAGGGTGGCGAACTCGCCGGACAACGCCGGCTCGATCATCGGCACGCGCCCGGCCAGCACCTGGCCGGTCGAGCCGTCGATGGTGATGACGTCGCCCTCCCGCAGCGTGTGCCCGGCGGCGCTCATGGTGGCGGCGGCGTAGTCGACGCGCAGCGCGCCGGCGCCGGAGACGCACGGCTTGCCCATGCCGCGCGCCACCACGGCGGCATGCGAGGTCATGCCGCCGCGCGTGGTGAGGATGCCCTCGGCCGCGTGCATGCCGTGGATGTCCTCGGGGCTGGTCTCGACCCGCACCAGGATGACCCGCTTGCCCTGCGCCTTGAGCGTCTCGGCCTCGTCGGCCGAGAACACGATCTCGCCCGACGCCGCGCCCGGCGAGGCCGGAAGCCCGGTGGCGATCACCTTGCGCTCGGCGTCGGGATCGATGGTCGGATGCAGCAGCTGGTCGAGCGCGCCCGGATCGATGCGGGTCACCGCTTCCTTGCGGGTGATCAGGCCCTTCGTTCGCCAGCTCGACCGCGATCTTGAGCGCCGCCTTGGCGGTGCGCTTGCCCGAGCGGGTCTGCAGCATCCACAGCTTGCCCTGCTCGACCGTGAACTCGAGGTCCTGCATGTCGCGGTAGTGCTTCTCGAGCGCGCCGTAGATGCGGGTGAGCTCCTCGAAGGCCTCCGGCATCGCCTTTTCCATCGACGGCTTGTCGGAGCCGGCTTCCTTGCCGCGCCGCCTCGGTGATCTCCTGCGGCGTGCGGATGCCGGCGACCACGTCCTCGCCCTGGGCGTTGATCAGGAATTCGCCGTAGAGCCTGCTTCTCGCCGGTCGACGGATTGCGCGTGAAGGCGACGCCGGTCGCCGAGGTCTCGCCCATGTTGCCGAACACCATGGCCTGGACGTTGACCGCGGTGCCCCAGCTTTCCGGGATGTTGTGCAGCCGCCGATAGGTGATGGCGCGCTGGTTCATCCACGAGCCGAACACCGCGCCGATCGCGCCCCAGAGCTGCTTGTGCGGGTCCTGCGGGAACGGCTCGCCGTGCTCCTCCTCGAGCCGCTCCTTGTAGCGGCCGACGAGCTCGACCCAATCGTCGGCGTCGAGATCGGTGTCGAGCATGTAGCCGTTGCGGTCCTTGTGCTCGTCGAGCATCTCCTCGAAGTGATGATGGTCGATGCCGAGCACCACGTCGGAATACATCGTGATGAAGCGGCGATAGGAATCGTAGGCGAAGCGCCGGTCGCCGGACTTCTTCGCCAGCGCCTCGACGGTCTCGTCGTTGAGGCCGAGATTGAGCACCGTGTCCATCATGCCGGGCATCGAGGCGCGCGCGCCGGAGCGCACCGAGACCAGCAGCGGGTTCTCGCGATCGCCGAAGCGCTTGCCGGTGATGCGCGCGATATGCGCGAGCCCGGCCTCGACCTGCCGCTCGAGGTCCTTCGGATAGGCGTTGCCGTTGGCGTAGTAGTGCGTGCAGACCTCGGTGGTGATGGTGAAGCCGGGCGGCACCGGCAGGCCGAGATTGGCCATCTCGGCGAGGCCGGCGCCCTTGCCGCCGAGCAGATTGCGCATCTGGGCTTTGCCTTCGGCCTTGCCGTCGCCGAAGAGCGTAGACCCATTTCGCGCGCGCCGATGCTTTGGACGGCGCGGCCTTGGCTCGCACGGCCTTGGCTCGCGCAGCTGGCTTGCGGGCTTGGCGCCGCCTTGCGGCTGGGCGCACTTCGAGCCTGCTTTTTCACCGATTGCGGACGGCGCGACGTCGATTTGACCATGGAACCACGGATTTTGATTGCGCCCGGCCCCTAATGATCACAGCGGCCGGACGGTGACGCAAGCCCGAACGTCCGCGTCGAGACGAAGGTTCCGGATCACTTGATGAAGTGATGGATGTTGTTGAGGCCGATCAGGCCGATGATGATGAGATAGATCGCGACGACGTAGTTCAACAGCCGCGGAATGATCAGGATCAGGATGCCGGCGATGAGGGCGACGAGCGGCGTGATGTGGGCGACGGTGAGGGTCATGGTGGGCTCCTTGCAGCGCGGTTCATGTCGAGCACAACGCCACGACTCATGCACCTCTACGCTTTGCGGCGCAACAAAGACGGGGGACAAATTCATGGATGTTTTCCCCAGCTCTGTCGTCGCGCAAGGCAGGCGCCGTTTGCCCCCGGTGGGACGCGCTCGTATGATCGTGTCGTTAGAACAAAGCCCATGTCTGGGCTGGGGGAGACATCCATGCCGAACCTCAGTGCGCCGACCATTCCGGTGTTCTTGATCTCCGTCGTGCTTGCCGTGCTTGCGCTGCTCGGGCACTTCGTCAAGATCCCGTTCGTCACCGAGTATAAGTTCTGGGTCGCGATCGTCGCCTATGTGGTGCTGTTCCTGGGCACCGTGCTCAAGGGCACGTAGCAGGCTTCACCGCCTTCGATCCGCGAGAAGTCCGCGACGGCGCGCGTCGCGGCGCGGATTTCGTTGAGCAGTTTGAGGCGATTCTCGCGCAGCTTCTGCTTGTCGGCGCCTTCGGCGACGTTGACCGTCACCTTGTCGAAGAAGGCGTCGACATGCGGGCGCAGCTTCGCCATGGCGCGCATGGCGGCCTCGAAGTCCTCGCGCGCGACCGCGGCGGCGGCCTCCTCCTTGGCGGCGTCGATCGCCTTGGCGAGCGCCCATTCCTCGGGCTGGCGATAGAATTGCGGATCGGGCGCGCCGACATATTCGCGCGCGTCCTTCTTCTCCTCGATGCGGATGATGTTGGTGGCGCGCTTGTAGCCGGCGAGCAGGTTCTTGCCGTCCTCGGTGTCGAGGAATTTGCCGAGCGCCTCGACCCGGCGGACGATCAGGACCAGATCGTCCTGGCCTTCGAGCGCGAACACCGCGTCGACGAGATCGTGGCGGGCGCCCTGCTCGCGCAGCTGGACCTTGAGGCGGTCGGCGAAGAAGGCGAGCAGGTCGCGATGTGCATCGAGCACGCGCTCGACCGATCTCGACGCACTGCGATCTTGTCTGCGCAGCTCGATTCGTCGCATGTCCGACGATCCGAGCTTCACGATCCGCAGTTGCTCTGACGTAGTGCCAGCATTGACGTGCGCGCGAAGATGCGAGCTCAAGCGCAGTCGAAGCTCGTTCTCGAGAATGATCCGGATCACCCCCAGCGCCGCGCGCCGCAGCGCATAGGGATCCTTCGATCCCGTCGGCTTCTCGTCGATCGCCCAGAAGCCGACCAGCGTGTCGATCTTGTCGGCGAGCGCGACCGCGATCGAGACCGGATCGGTCGGCACGCGGTCGTTCGGGCCGAGCGGCTTGTAGTGCTCCTCGCACGCGGCCGCGACGCTCGCGTCCTCGCCCTGCGCCAGCGCGTAGTATTTCCCCATCAGGCCCTGCAGCTCGGGGAATTCGCCGACCACCTCGGTGAGCAGGTCGGCCTTGGCGAGCCGCGCCGCGCGCTTCGCCTTCTCGACGTCGGCGCCGACGATCGGCGCAAGCTCGCGCCGCGAGCCGCTCGATGCGCTCGATGCGCTCCGCCTGCGTGCCGAGCTTCTCGTGGAACACGATCTGCTCGAACTTCGGCAGCCGGTCTTCGAGCCGCGTCTTGAGATCGGTCTCGTAGAAGAATTTCGCGTCGGAGAGCCGCGCGCGGATGACGCGCTCGTTGCCGGCGACGATCGCCTTGCCGCCGTCCTCCGCCTCGATGTTGGCGACGAGGATGAACTTGTTGGCGAGCTTGCGCGGTCCGCGGATCGCGCAGCACGAAGCATTTCTGGTTGTTGCGGATGGTGGTGCGGATCACCTCGGGCGGGATCGCCAGGAACGCCTCGTCGAACGAGCCCATCAGCACCACCGGCCATTCGACCAGGCCGGCGACCTCGGCCAGCAGGCCGGCGTCCTCGACCAGCTCGTAGCCCTGCGCGAAGGCGAGGTTCTTGGCGTCGGCGAGGATGATCTCCTGGCGCCGCGCCGGGTCGAGCACGACCTTGGCCTTCTCGAGCTTCGCCATGTAGTCGTCGAGCCGGCGCACCTTGAACGGCGCCGGCGCCAGGAAGCGGTGGCCGCGGGTCTCGTCGCCGGCCGCGATGCCGTCGACCGCGAACGCGCACGATGTCCGGCTCCTCGGTCTCCGGCCCGAAGGTCGCGACGATCGAATGCAGCGGCCGCACCCAGCCGAGCGCGCCGGGCTTGCGGATGCTCGCCCCAGCGCATCGACTTCGGCCAGGGAAAGCCCTTCACCACCTCGGGCACGATCTCGGCGATCACCTCGATCGCCGGCCGGCCCGGCTTCTCGATCACCGCGACGTAGAAGTCGCCCTTCTTGTCGGGCTGCGACCTTGGCCTCGTCGATCGACGTGAGCCCCGCCGCCTTGAGGAAGCCCTGGATCGCGCCGTCCGGCGCGCCGACGCGCGGGCCCTTCTTCTCCTCCCTGCACGTCGGGCTGCTCGACCGGCACGCCCTGCACGGCGAGCGCGAGCCGGCGCGGCGTGGCGAACGCCTTGGCGCCCTCGTAGACGAGGCCGGCGTCGACCAGCCGGTCGGTGACGAGCTTGCGCAAGTCCTCGGCCGCGCGCGCCTGCATGCGCGCCGGGATTTCCTCGGAGAAGAGTTCGAGCAGAAGGTCGGGCATCGCGGCTCCTGATGGTGCTGGCAGGTAGCAGGCGCCGCCGCCGTTGTTAAGCCGAAATATCATGGTGGTAGACGGCAGCGCGGCGGCCGCCGGTCCCGCTCGCTTGCGAGGCCGGTGCGCGTGCCGCACACTCGATGGCGACTCGTCGATTTCCTCCGCGGAAACGCCTGATGACATCTCCCTGCCGCGGCTTTCGCCCACACGGTCTCTTGCGCTCGGCCGCCATGTTGCCGGCCGCCATCTTGTCGTTGTCGCTCATCGGCCCGGCGGCCGCGGACGAGGTGGCCTACCTGATGTACGCCCCGGGCAACAAAGGAAAGACCGAGCCGATCCGCATCCTGTGGGACGAGCTCGACGCAGGCCAATGCCCGCATCACCATCGACGTCGGCGAGCAGTTCGAGCCCTGGCTCAAGCGGATTGGGCTGGGACGCGTGCTGAAGTACGACGCCAAGGCGAACAAGCAGCAATTCGTCGTGCGCGATCCGCAACTCACCAGCTACGTGAAGACCGTCACCACCGCCATCGTGCAGGGGATCGTGCAGGCGAGCGCGCCTCCCGGCGAGCCGGCGCCGCCGGCGGAGGCCGACGTGAAAGGCGCGACGCTGCTGATCACGCCGGCGCCGGGCCGCGCCCACACCCAGATCGAGCTGATCGCGCGGCTGCATGTCGCCTACCTGGCGCCGCAGAAATCCGGACCGCCGAGGCTCGCGGACCTGATCAACAGCGATCTGACCTTCGTGGGCGAGCCGGAGCCGATGGCGCCCGACGACGTGGCACGCTCGATCGAGAAGGCGTTCGGCGCCCACATTCCGGAGGCCAAGAAGACGTCGGTGAAGCCCGGCGAGCAGGTCAAGCAGGCCGACGAGGCGACCTTCGCGGCGGCGCTGCGGCGCCTGCGACTGAGCCAGGCCGCGAACGCGCAGATCGATGCGATCGTCGACCGCAGCCAGAACCCGCCGGTCGTCTACATCCGCCCGGATGCGCCGCCCTACACGTCGGCGCACGAGGTGACGCAGCTCTACCAGAGCGACGCGTTCCGCGCGCTCGGACCGGCCTGAGCCGGGGCTTGACCCACGTGTTCGCCGACGAGGCGGTCGCCGACCGCAATACCGGCAAGTCGCGGTTCGACTTCAGCCCGAGCTACGGCCGGGAAACGTTCGGCGGCGCGCGCCCTGCTCGACGGCTATGGCCGCGACCTCGTCCTGCCGGCTTATTTCGGCAGCGAGCCGAGCGCCATCAAGGCGCTCTCCGACGCGGTCGACCGCCGGCGCGGGCGCGGAACCTTCGACAGGTTCCTCGATCTGCTGGGCCGCGGCGAGGGCACGCCGTCGCAGGCGCGCGTCGATCAGGCGGTCGCGCTGATCAAGCCGTGAGGCGTCGCACTGGAAATAAGCGAGCGCGCTCGGCGCAGGCTCACGACGCCTTTGCGCGCGTGCCCGCATTCGGCTCGGGCTTGTGCTCGACGCGCACCTGCACCGAATAGCCGACGAACCGCAGCTTGCGGGCGTAGTCGACCGCCGCGTCGTAGGCGGCTTTCTTGGTCGGGAACGAGTCGGTGCGGCTCGGCGTGATCGCGATCGCCCAGCCGTTGCCGTGCGCTATGACGTCGTACCAGAGCTGCGCCATGGCTAGCCTCGCAGCCCTCCCAGCCAACACAATAGACCGGAAAATCGCCCAGTTCCGGCCGCCGCTCTCACATGGTTGGCGCGAGGTCAAGCCAATCGATCAAAATGAGGCGAATGGGTAGGCGAACTGGGACACTGAGCGAGCGGCAGACTCGGTGCCACCCTCCCCTGGAGGGGGAGGGTCGCGAGCCGGCCGACGCGCTTCGCGCGGAGGCGCGGCGAGCGGGGTGGGGTGAAGCCCAGGGCCGTGCGTGTGGGGCGATCACCCCACCCCGGCGCGCTAACGCACGCCGAGATTTATGCTGGCGGCATGACCTGTGCGCGCGTTAGCGCGCCGACCCTCCCCCTCCAGGGGAGGGTGACCCGCGGCCCGCGTCTGCACTCACCCGCGCTTTCTTCCGCCGCTTGTGCCGCAACATGCCGGGATCGGAATCGCGTGATCCATGGAGCGCGGCATGGATGGTCTCCAAAACCCCTTCGATATTCTCGATCAGATCATTGTTCCAGAAACGGACGACCCGATAACCTTCCCGCGCGAGCCATTGCGTCCGTGCGTCATCGCGCGCCTTGACCACGGCGTCGCCATGCTGCGAGCCGTCGACTTCAATGACGAGACGCGCGGCCATGCAGGCAAAGTCGGCGACGTAGGGACCGATCGGCACTTGGCGGCGAAAATGACTGCCGAGCAGCTCCGATCGACGGAGATGACGCCACAGGCGCGCCTCCGGGTCGGTGGCGTTGGCGCGCAGGCGTCGTGCGTTTTCGCGGCGGAAGCTGCTGATGGTTCGAGGCGGTGTCATACGTTCGGATCACCCAGCGTTCACCCCACCCCGCCGCCCGCAGCCAAGCTTACGCCAACGGCGTAAGCTTAGTCGTTCGGCGACCCTCGCCCTCCAGGGGAGGGTGATCGTGCTCGTGTCACCGCCGTCAGCTCACGATCGAGCCGAGAGAGCACAGCGCGCGTCAAATATTCTTGTGGCTGTCGTCGCAGATCGGCGGGCGCTTGGTGAGCTTGCAGGTGCAAAGGAGAGCGCGGCGGTTGCGCTCGACCTTCCATTCCATCGGCTCGATGCCGGTGCCCTCGTGCGAGCCGTCGCAGAACGGCTGGCTCTGCGAGCGCCCGCAGCGGCACCACCAGTAGGTTTCGCCCGCGACCAGCTCCACCAGCACCGGTTCGCGTCCGCCGATCTTGCGGTTCGCTGCTCATGACGTTCCTCCTCCGGCCTCGGTCGCGAGCCACGCCTCGCCGCAGGCCTTGGCGAGCTCGCGCACCCGCAGAATGTAGCTCTGCCGCTCGGTCACCGAAATCACCCCGCGGGCGTCGAGCAGGTTGAACACGTGGCTCGCCTTGATGCACTGGTCGTAGGCCGGCAGCGCCATCAGGTGCCGGCGCACGTTGCCGTCGGTGACCCAGCCGGCATCGAGATATTTCCGGCACGCCGCCTCGGCCATCTTGAACTGCTCGAACAGCATGTCGGTGTCGGAAAATTCGAAATTGTGCCGCGAATATTCCTTCTCGGCCTGCAGGAAGACGTCGCCGTAGGTCACCTTGCGCGCGCCCTCGCGGCCGTTGAAGTTGAGATCGAACACGTTCTCGACGCCCTGCACGTACATGGCGAGGCGCTCGAGCCCATAGGTCAGCTCGCCCGACACCGGGGCGCATTCGAAGCCGGCGACCTGCTGGAAATAGGTGAACTGCGACACCTCCATGCCGTCGCACCAGCATTCCCATCCCAGCCCCCAGGCGCCGAGCGTCGGCGATTCCCAGTCGTCCTCGACGAAGCGCAGGTCGTGGAGCTTGCGATCGATGCCGATCGCGTAGAGCGACTTCAGATAGAGCTCCTGGATGTCGTCGGGCGACGGCTTGAGGATCACCTGGAACTGGTAGTAGTGCTGCAGGCGGTTGGGATTTTCGCCGTAGCGGCCGTCCTTCGGCCGGCGCGAGGGCTGCACGTAGGCGGCATTCCAGGGCTTCGGCCCGAGCGCCCGCAAGGTGGTCGCCGGATGAAAGGTGCCGGCGCCCATCTCCATGTCGTAGGGCTGCAGGATCACGCAGCCGTGGTCGGCCCAATAGCGCTGCAGCGCCAGGATCAGCCCCTGGAACGACCGCTCGGGACGCATGTGGGCGGGAAGATCGTTGCTCATTCGGTCCGGGGAAATGGCGAGGCCAGCCGCGCAGGCGCGGTAGACCTACCGGCCGGACTCCCGAGGGTCAAGAACGAGGGCGCGGCCTTCGATTGCCGCGATGACGCTGCGCGCGCCGCTAGCCGCGCCGGCACGTGTCGGATTGAGGAGGTTGCTTTGCTCCGCTGCTGCCTTGGCGCATTGCTCGCCGCCGTGCTCGGCTTGCCGGTATCGCTGACCGGCGCGGCATCGGCGCAGGACTACCCGGCCCGTCCGATCCGGCTGATCGTCGCCTTCACGGCCGGCGGCACCACCGATTTCGTCGCGCGCCTGATCGCCGATCGGCTCAAGGCGTCGCTCGGACAGAGCGTCATCGTCGAGAACCGGCCGGGCGCCAACGGCGCGATCGCGGCCGAGTACGTGGCCAAGTCGGAGCCCGACGGCTACACGCTCTCCTTCACCACGGTCGGAGCGGTCGCGATCAATCCCGCCCTGCGCAGCAATCTGCCTTACGATCCGCTGCGCGATTTCGCGCCGGTCGGCATGGCGGTGTTCAATTCGACCATGCTGGTGGTGAACGCCGCCATGCAGGTCGACTCGGCGCGCGAGCTCGCCGCGCTCGCGCGCGGAACGGCCCGGCGCCATCACCATCGGCATCACCGGTGTCGGCGCCATCTCGCATCTCGGGCTCGAGCTCTACCAGGCCGCGGCCGGCGTCAAGTTCCAGGCGGTGCCCTATCGCGGCGCATCGCAGGCGGTGACCGACCTGCTCGGCGGGCAGCTCGACGGTCTGTTCGGCGACGTCCCGACCGTCGTCACCCAGATCAAGGCCGGCAAGCTCAAGGCGCTCGCCGCCACGTCGAAGGAGCGCTCCGACATTTTCCCGGATGTTCCGACCTTCGTCGAGCAGGGCTTCGCCGACACCATCGCCAACCAATGGGCCGGCACGCTTGGCGCCGGCGCGCACCCCGGCCGCGGTGATCGGCCGGCTGAGCGCCGCCTTCACGGCGGTCCTGAATGATCCGGAGGTCCGGGAGCGGCTCAAGCAGGCCGGCGTGACGCCGTCGCCGAGCTCGCCCGAGGATTTCGGCCGCCATCTGCGGGAGGAGATCACCCGCTGGGGCAGGCTGATCCGCGAGAAGGGCATCAAGGCCGAATAGCTAACCGCGCGCGTATGAGTTCGCAGAATATTCGCCGCCAGCCGTATTACCCGTCTCGGGGCGCGCCGTAAGGCGCGAGCCCGGAATCGATAACCACTGCTTCGGAACCTATGGATTCCGCGTGCGTCACCTTCGCTGCGCTCGGGCCCCGGAATGTGCGATGGTGCAGCAGTGCTACGCCAGCAGAAACGTACCGTTAGCCCGGCCGCCACTCGTCGGTCTGCGGGTCGCGCCGCAAGGTCGGAAGCGCCGCGCGCGGCCGGATCGATCGCGGAGGCCGCCTTCACCCGCTCGAGCTCCGCGTTGAAGCGGCGGACTTCCTTGATCGCCCAATGGATGACGACAGCGCCCCCCAGCACGCCGAGCGTGAACTTGACGAGCGGTGGAATGACGATGGGCGGCATCGACGATCTCCTCAAGCTGATTTAGCGAACGGCCTCACAGTCCGTAGCGCGCCCACAGCGCGCGCGCCTCGAGCGCCGAGATGACCTCTTCGGCGAGATCCGGACGGCGCAGGAAACCGTCGAGCCCGACCGCGCCGACTCCCGGCTGCGCTCGGCCGAACCAGCCGCGGGCGGCGGACACCAGCGGCGTGACGACGTTGTCGCCGAAGCGCTCGCGCAGCACCGAGCGCAGGTCGCCGATGTCGTCGGCGATGCCGAGCTCGATCGCCTTGGTGCCGGTCCAGTATTCGCCGGAGAACAAGGTTTTTTCGGGCCTCGAGCGCGCGCGCCGCGGCGCTGCTTCACCAGCGTCGATGAAGCCGTCGTGGATTTCCCGCTGCACCGACTTGAGCCGCTCGACGTCCTCCGGCTCCTCCGGCAGGAACGGATCGAGCATCGCCTTGTGCTCGCCCGACGTATAGAGCCGGCGCTCGATGCCGAGCTTCTCCATCAGCCTGGTGAAGCCGAACGAGCCGCCGATGACGCCGATCGAGCCGACGATCGAGGACGCATCGCAGATGATCTCGTCGGCCGCGCAGGCGATCATGTAGCCGCCCGAGGCGCGCGACGTCCTCGGTGAACGCGATCACCGGCACGCCCTTCTCGATGGAGAGCTGGCGGATGCGACGATAGATCAGGTGCGACTGCACCGGCGACCCGCCCGGGCGAATTGATCACCAGCGCCACCGCCTTCGCCTTGCGCATGCCGAAGGCGCGCTCGAGCGCGCGCGCGATGCCGGCGAGCGTGAGGCCCGGCCGCAGCGGGCTGGACAGCCCGATCACGCCGGAAAGCCGCACCACCGGGACGCACCGGCGTGCCGACGCGAAACCGCTGGGGCACCAGCGGGCGCAACGTCTCGCGCGCTCCCGCCAGCAGCTGCCGCCAATGCTCGGACATGGGTTGATCGGCCATAATGATCGTTTCTCGGTCACTCGTTAAACGAAATACCTGACGCTTGGAATTTGGTTCCGGCCCGGCGCGAGGGTGGGTCTTAGGCCGCCGCGCGGTCCAGCTCAAGTTACCGTTCTTCAACCATTGGAATGCTTATTGCTGCAGGCGCAGGAGTTCGGCAGGGGTGGATGGGCCGGACGCCGACATGATCGAGGGGAACCGATGAAAATCTACTTGCTGATGGTCCTGATCAGCGCAATTGCCGCGCTTTCGCACCTCAATTCCGAGCAGAAGTCGCCCCAGCAACAGGCGTGACCACGCCGCCCACGTGGGCGGTTCTTGCCCAAGCGACAGGCGAGCATGGGCGGTCATCCGCCATCGTGGCCGGGCAGATCGGCCGCGCAGCAATCTCGGTGCCGCACCCTCCCCTGGAAGGGGGAGGGTCGGCGCCAGCGCGAGAAGCCCTCGCCTAGCTGACGACCCGGGCGCTGGAGCGTGGCGGTCGGGGTGAATCGCAGAACACGTGTGCGAGCGTCGGCTCATCGCCGCCCGCTCCGCCGCCTCGGGCGGAGCGCGCGGCGTGCGTTGACCACCCGACCCTCCCCTCCAGGGGGAGGGTGAGGTCACGGCGATCGAACATCCGCAGCGACCGGGTGGAGCAGTCAAACCGCCGTGCCGCTACTCAGCTCGGCTTTCCCCAACGGCAGGCTGGAACCCGCGCGCAGCACGGCTTCGGCGTCCCGGGTCGGACGGCCCGCGCGGTCGTTGAGCACGAGGCCGGGCAGCACGGCGAGCGGCGCGCGGCTCGCCTTGGTGGCGCTCACCAGCACGCGGATCGCCGGCTCCGCCGGGCTTGCGGATGCACCGGCAGCACGGTCACGGCTCCGAAACCCGGCGCCAATGCGCCCAGCACATCGGCGAGGCCGTCCGCCCGCCAGATCAACGTCACGGTGCCGCGCGGCCGCAGCAGCCGCGCCGCGGTCTGAGCCAGAGGCCGAGCGTATCGCGCGCACCGGCATGGGCGAGGCGGCGGCGGCGGTCGGGCGATGCCCGCTGCGCGCGCCGGATCGTTGAACGGCGGGTTCATCAGCACCCGCGCAATCGAACTCGGGCGCGAGACCGGCCGCCGCGAAGGCGCGCGCGGGCGCGGCGACGTCGAGCACCGTCACCCGCACCCGCCCGGCAAGGTCGTTGCGCTCCGCGTTCGCGGCCGCGAGCGCCGCGAGCTCCGGGTCGATCTCGACCAGCGTCACCGTGGTGTCGGGGACGCGCGTAGCCAGCGCCAGTCCGGCGGCGCCGACGCCGGCACCGAGATCGACCACGCGCTCGCCGGCGCGCGCCGGGCAGGCGGCCGCCAGCAGGATGGCGTCGTGCCCGACCCGATGACCCCGCTGGGCTGGCGCAGCCGCAGCCGGCCGCCGAGGATCGCGTCCTCGGTGACATCGCCGGCACGATCATCCGCGGGCATCGGGGCGAAGCTCGTGCCCGAGCCCGGCCTCCTGCAACAGCTTGCGCGCGTCAGCGACGTGGTCCTCGTCCACCAGGATGCGGCGCGGCAGAATCCGAGCGAGCCTTCGAGCACGCTCATGTTCTGGTCGAGCACGACATGGGGGATGTCGGCGCCTTTGAGCAACGCCTCGATCGCCGTCACCAGCACCGGGTCATTGGTGCGAACAAGCTCGCGCACGCCTCGACCTCCTAAACCTGCCGCCGGTCCCAATCCTCGCCCGGCGATCTCTGTTCCAGATAGGCGAGCAGCTTCATTTCCCGCCTGCCCTTGGTGACGGTGTCGAGCACGAGACCCGCGATCACCGACAGAAACGCCAGCAGCATCAGCCCGGTGGACAGGATCGCGGTCGGGATGCGCGGAACGGTGCCCTGCTCGAAATAGGTGACGAAGATCGGGATCGCGAAACCGATCGACATGATGGCGAGCGTGATGCCGACGCCGGTGAAGAACGAGAGCGGCCGCTCCGAGCGATAGAGATCGAAGATGGTGAACACGATGCGCAGTCCGTCGCGCCAGGTGCTGAGCTTCGACACCGAGCCTTCCGGCCGCGCGTAGTAGGGCGTCTCGATCTCGGCCACCGCCAGTTCGAGCTCGAGCGCGTGAACCGTCAGCTCGGTCTCGATCTCGAATCCGCGCGACAGGACCGGGAACGATTTGACGAAGCGCCGCGAGAACACCCGGTAGCCGGACAGAATATCGGTGAAGGTCGCGCCGAACACCGAGGCGACGAAGGCGGTCAGCAGCCGGTTTCCGGTGCGGTGGCCGCGGCGATAGGCCGCCTGCGCCGTCCTCGACGCGCGCCGCCACCACCATGTCGAGCCGGTCCTCGATCAGCCGCGCGATCATGGCGCGCGCGCTCGGCGCGTCGTAGGTGGCGTCGCCATCCACCAGGACGTAGACCTCGGCGTCGACGTCGGCGAACATCCGCCGCACCACGTTGCCCTTGCCCTGGTGGGTCTCCCGCCGCACCACCGCGCCGGCCGCGCGGGCGACCTCGGCGGTGTGGTCGGTCGAGTTGTTGTCGTAGACATAGATGGTCGCCTCCGGCAGCGCGGCGCGGAAATCCGCCACCACCTTGGGTATGGCTAACGCCTCGTTGAAGCAGGGCACCAGAACCGCGATCCGGTGGCCGGCGCGGGGCCGGAAATCGTCCGCGCGCGCCGCGATCCCCTCGGCTCTGGACATCAATCCGCCTCTTTAATCACCGGTTTGGCTCGCATACATGTGCAGGGGAGCAAGTGCAAAGTGACGCACTTGCCGCCCCACCATAGCGTTTCTATTCTCGCGCGTCCTTCGCTGTCGGAGCACTCATCTTGGCCGTCATCGTCCCCTTCGAGAGCCGCTCGCCCACCTCCATCGACCGCCTGGTCGATCTCGTGACTGCCGACATGGAGCGGGTCAACACCACGATCCTGTCGCGCACCGGATCGGAGGTCACGATGATCCCGGAGGTCGCCAACCACCTGATCACGTCCGGCGGCAAACGGCTGCGCCCGATGCTCACCCTGGCGATGGCCAAGCTCGTCGGCTATGCGGGCGGCGGCCACGTCAAGCTCGCCGCCGCGGTCGAGTTCATGCACACCGCCACGCTGCTGCACGACGACGTGGTGGACGAGAGCGAGATGCGGCGCGGCCGGCTCGCCGCCCGCATGCTCTGGGGCAATGAGGCGAGCGTGCTGGTCGGCGATTTCCTGCTCGGCCAGGCGTTCAAGATGATGGTCGAGGTCGCCTCGCTGCGGGCGCTGGAAATCCTCTCGTCGGCGGCGGCCGTCATCGCCGAGGGCGAGGTCATGCAGCTCGGCGCCGCCAAGAACACCGCCACCACCGAGGACGACTATCTGGCGGTGATCCGCGCCAAGACCGCGGAGCTGTTCGCCGCCGCCTGCGAGGTCGGTCCGGCGCTGGCGTCGCGGCCCAAGGACGAGCAGTCGGCCTGCCGCTCGTTCGGCATGAACCTCGGCATCGCCTTCCAGCTGGTGGACGACGCCCTCGACTACGGCGGCAAGGCCGCCAAGCTCGGCAAGAACGTCGGCGACGATTTCCGCGAGGGCAAGATCACGCTGCCGGTGGTGCTGTCGTTCCGCCGCGGCTCGCGAGACCGAGCGCAGCTTCTGGCGGCGCACGCTCGAGGACGGCGACGCCAACGACGCCGACCTCGAGCAGGCGATCGCGCTGATGATCAAGCACCGCGCGCTCGAGGACACGGTCCAGCGCGCCCGCCACTACGGCGCCATCGCCAAGGACGCGCTCGCGCTGTTTCCGGCCTCGCCGATGAAGGAGGCGCTGGAGGAGGCGGTGGAGTTCTGCATCTGCCAGAATGAATTAGCGCCGGGAACCATAAGGCGCGCTGATGGCAGCCGGCCCGCTTCCGCCGGAGACGACGCCCCTTTCACATATTTCTGCGCGAAAGTCTGGTAGGTTCCCGGGCGAGTTTGATCCCCCAATCGCCCACCCGGATTTGATCCCATGCGGCGGCGCGAGTTCATCACGCTTGCTCGGCGGCGCGGCGCGCGTGGCCGCTCGCCGCGCGCGCGCAGCAGCCGAGCGGATGCGGCGGATCGGCGTGCTGATGGCGCTATGCCGAGAGCGACCCGGAAGGACAGGCCTGCGTCGCGGCGTTCCGGGAGGGACTCCAGAAGCTCGGGTGGACGGAGGGCCGCAACATCCGGATCGACACTCGCTGGGCGACGCCGGCGACGCGGAGTCGATACAGCGATTCGCGAAGGAACTCGTCGCGCTGCAGCCCGACCTCATTCTTTCGCAAAACACACCCACCACGGCGGCGCTGCTGCAACAAACGCGCACCATCCCCATCATTTTCGCGATCGTTGCCGATCCGGTCGGCAGCGGCTTCGTCGCGAGCTTTCCGCGGCCGGGCGGCAACGTCACCGGTTTCACCAATATCGAGCCGACGATGGCCGGCAAGTGGCTGGAGCTGCTCAAGGAGATTGCGCCGCGCGTCAACCGGGTCGCCTTCCTGTTCAACCCGGCAACGGCGCCATATGCCGAATATTACCTGAACCCCTTCAAAGCCGCCGCTGCGTCCTTCGCCGTGGAGGCGATCGTCGCACCTGTTCGCGACACGTCCGAGCTCGAATCCGTCGTTGCCGCACAGGCACGCGCGCCGAATGGCGGCCTTGTCGTGATGCCGGATACCTTCATGACCGCCCATCGCGCGGAGATCACATCGCTGGCGGCTCGCTACCGTCTCCCTGCCGTCTATCCGTTCCGTTTCTTCACTGAACTCGGCGGCCTGCTGTCCTACGGAAATGACCTGATCGATAATTTTCGGCGCGCGGCGACCTATGCCGATCGCATCCTCAAGGGCGCGAAGCCGAGCGAGCTTCCGGTCCAGGCCCCGGTCAAGTTCGAGCTGGTGATCAACCTCAAGACCGCCAAGGCGCTCGGCCTCGACGTGCCGTTGCAGCCTCCAGCAGCGCGCCGACGAGGTGATCGAATGAACCGCGGGCGACGCCCTTCATTCCGGCTGAAGATCGAGCTCCTGCGCGATGGAGCGCCATTGCGCCTGCTCGCGCCGAATGAACTCCTCGGTCGTCGCCGGCGTGTTGGCGCCGGTGATCGCCAGCCCCAAGCCGTTGAGCCGCTGCTGGATGTCGGGCTGTCGCAGGAATTGACCGATCTCCTGGTTGAGCCGCGCGACGATCGCCGCCGGCGTGCCGGCGGGCGCGACCACGGTGAGCCAGCCGTCGATCTCGAAGCCCGGCAGCGTCTCGCCGATCGTGGGCAGGTCGTCGACGCCCGGGAAACGTTGCGCGGAGCTGATGGCGATGCGCCGCACCTTGCCGGCTTGCGCGAAGCCGACCACCGCGGCGAACGAGCTGATCATCGCCTGCGTGGTGCCGGCGGCGGTTTCCTGCAGCATCTGCCCGGTCGCCCGGTAGGGGACTTCCACCATGCCGATGGCGCCGCGCTTGTTCAGCAGTCGCCCGACCACGACGCCGTAGCCGCTGGTGGCGTCGACCCCGTACGACAGCTTGCCGGGCTGCGCCTTGCCGTAGGCGATCAGCTCCGGCAGCGACTTCACCGGCAGATCCGGATTGACCGAGAGGACGAACGGGCCGCGATTGGAGACCATGGCGACGGCGGCGAAATCGCGCGTCGGATCGTAGGGAAGCGATTTCAGCATGAACATGTTCGAGGTGAAGGTCGAGGCATTGGCGAAGAACAGCGTATAGCCGTCGGGCGCGGCGCGCGCAGCCGCCTGCGCGCCGAGGATGCCGGCGGCGCCCGGCAGGTTCTCGACGTAGACCTGCTGTCCGAGCGCGCGCGAGACGCCGTCGGCGAGCATGCGCGCCATGATGTCGGTGCCCAGGCCCGGTCCGGTCGGGACGATCAGCCGGATCGGACGCGTCGGCCAGGATGCGGTCTGCGCCTGCGCGTCGATTGCGCACGCGAGCAGGGCACGGCGAGAAGCACGCGCAAGAAGTCTCATGATGACCTCCCGGACGATTTTCGATGATTGCAGATCGCGCGCAGCGGTCGCCGCTCAGTTGCTCTCGAGCTTGATGCCGCCTTTGCGGACCACCTCGCCCCAGCGCTGGCTCTCGGCGGCGATCAAACGCCGCAAACTCCTCCGGCGTCCCGAGCAGCAGCCGCAGTCCTTGCTTGCCCAGGCGCTCGCGCACCTCCGGCGCGTCGAACGCCTTGCGGGCCTCGGCGTTGAGCCAATCGACGACCGCACGCGGCGTGCCGGCGGGTGCCAGGAGCCCGAACCAGGCGCCGCCCTCCAGCGCCGCGAAGCCGACCTCCGCCGCGGTCGGGACATCGGGCAGCACCGGGTTGCGCTGCGGCGACAACACCGCGAGCGCGCGCACGCGGCCGGCCGCGGCGTGCTCGCGCGTGAGCGCCACCACGTCGAACATCATGTCGACATGCCCGGCGACGACGTCCTGCAGCGCCGGCGCGGCGCCGCGGTAATGCACGTGCGTGAGGTCTATTCCGGTGAGCTGCTTGAACTGCTCGCCGATCAGATGCCCACTTGCGCCGAGGCCCTGTGTTGCATTGGTCAGGCGGTTGGCCTTGCCGTAGGCGATGAGCTCCGCCACCGAGCGCACCGGCAACGCCGTCTTGACGACGAGGACGTTCGGCGCCGCCAACATCAGGGTGATCGGCTGCAAGTCCTTGGCGGGGTCGTAACCGACCTTGATCATGTGCGGCAGGATCCCCAGCGTGGTGTGGTTGCCCATCACCAGGGTGTAGCCGTCGGCGCGCGATTTCGCGACCGCATCGGTGGCGATGATCCCGTTGCCGCCGAGCCGGTTCTCGACGATCGCCGGGTGTCCGTTCTCGCTGAGCCGCTGCGCCATGATGCGGGCGGCAAGATCGCCGAGGCCGCCGGCCGGCACGCCGACGATGATCTTGATCGGCTGTGACGGCGCAAGCTGCGCCATGCCCGGCTGCGCCAGCGAGATCGAGGCAGGCGGCCAGCAACGCAACGGTCAGTGCGTGGCGCGCGAGACGAAGGAACGGCCTCATGATGTCTCCTCCCGTGTTGCCGATGCGCTTCGCGGCGATCGTGCAGGTTTCCTGATGTCACCGATCCGGATTGACCACGATATTGACGAATCCGCCCGGGCGCGTCTGCACCTCGGCCAGCGCGTCGTTGACCTGCGCCAGCGGATAGGCGCGCGTGACGAGCTTGCCGAGGTCGAGCACGCCCACCCGCGCCATCTCGGCCATCAGCTGGCCCTCTCCGGTGGTGAACCAGTTCGAGCCGCGGAACTGCAGGCGCGTGGTCATGAAGCGGATCGGCTGCAGCGCGAGCGGCTCGGTCAACGCGCCGATATTGACCGCGATGCCGCCGCGCTTGAGGGCAGTCAGCGCGTCGGCCGTGGTGGCGGCGGCGGCGCTGCGGGCGGAGCAGTCGACGAGCACGTCGACGCCGAGCCCATCGGTGTGCTGTCGCATCCAGTCCGCGATCGGGCGCATCGCCGAGCGCCAGCACCTCGATGCGATCCGGGGCAAGCGCTTTCAATTGCGCGAGCACCTCGCGATTGCGGCCGAGGCCGAGAATGCGGGTCGCCCCCAGTCCGAGCGCAAGCAAGGTGGCGCCGACCCCGAGCGTGCCGGTGATGCCGTTGATCGCAATCCAGCTGCCGCCGCCGACCTGCGCGCAACGCAGCGCCGCAAACGACGTCCCGAGATAGCCGAAGCGCGCGGCCTGCTCGAACGTCACCTGCTGCGGCAGACAGCACGAGCCGCTGCGGCGACGCCGTGATGTATTCGGAGAAGCCGCCGAACGGATAGTCCATCAGCTGGCGGATCGAGTGCGGAAAAAAGCCGAAATAGCCCTGGAAGCCGGCAGCGCTGCACAGCAGCGGCTCGCCGGCACGGCAATAGGCGCACATGCCGCAGGTCAGCCACGGATTGACGTAGACGCGGTCACCCACCGCCACGTCGGTGACCTCGCTCCCGACCTTCGCGATCACGCCGGCCGAATCGAGCCCGACGCTGGCGGGAAGCGGCGGCAGATGATTCCACAATCGGCCGCTGAAGATCGCATTCATGTTGGGAATGACGCCGCATGCCTTCACCTGCAACCAGCACGTCGCGCGGACGCGGCTCGGGAATATCCACCGTATCGATCCGCAGCGGCTGTCCAGGCTCGTGCAGGCGTGCGGCGCGCATCGCAGCGGCCATCGATTGCCCTCCTGTCCGCGTTAAAGCTTAGCGTGTAGGGTGGGCAAAATCGCCTGCCGATGCGCGTTCCGTAGGGGCGCCCCAAGCAGCCAAGCTTGCGCAGGCTGCGTAAACTTGCCTGCGTTGGGCGCCCGCAACGGCGCCACGAACAGGGCGACACAAGGGTCGCCCCTACCAGCAGGGCGGCGCCCCGACATTGCGCGCCTTTGCCCACCCTACGACAGAGCGGCTATTGCGCGCTCGCCTGCGCGAGCTTGGCGAGCGCGGCCTCCACCTGGGCGATCCATTTCTGCTGCGCGGGCGTCAACCGGCGTTCGGCGTCGAGCCGCTTGAGGATCGCCAGCGCCTCGCCCCACCGGGCGACCGGATCGTCGTTGGCGACCGCGAGCTTGGCGAGCGACTGGACGAGGTCGATCTGCCATTGCGTGTTGCCGGGGTCGGCGGCGGCGAGCGCACGCCGGATGTCGCGCGTCTCGCGATAGGCGGCGAGCGCGCCGTCGCGGTCGCCCTCGGCGAGCAGCATGTCGGCGACTCTCCCGAGGCTCAAGGACACGTCGCGCCGCCATTGCGTGTTGCCGGGATCCTTGTCGGACAGCGCGCGCCTGATCTCGAGCCCCTCCCGATAAGCCGCCAGCGCGCCGCTGCGGTCGCCGTCCGCCGCCAGCTCGTCGCCGATCTTCTCCAGGCTCAGCGACACATCGCTCCGCCACATCGTGTTCCCCGGGTCCATGGCGACGAGCGCACGCGCGACCTCGAGAGCCTCGCGAAAGGCGCCAAGCGCGCCGCTGCGATCGTCTTGCGACGCCAAGAGGTCGCCGATCCGGTTCAGAGTCACCGACACGTCGCGCAGCCAGACCATGTTGGCCGGGTCGCTGGCGGCAAGCCGGCGGCGAATGTCGAGAGCTCTCGCGAAAGGCGGCGAGCGCGCCGTCGCGATCGCCCTGCGCGACCAGGAGGTCGCCGATCTTGTTGAGGCCGACGGACACGTCGCGCCGCCACTCCGGGTTATTCGGCTCCCGGCCGGCGAGCGCGCGCGACAGATCGAGGGCCTCGCGGTAGGTGGCGAGCGCGGCGCTGCGATCGCCTCGCGCCGCCAGCACGTCACCGATCTTGTTCAGGGTCACCGCGATATCGCGATCGAGACCGCCCGGCACCCTGTGCGCAAGCGCACGCAGGATGTCGAGGCTCTCGCGATGGGCTTCGAGCGCGCCGGCGAGGTCGCCCTGCTCCCACAGCACATCGCCGAGCCGGTTCAGGCTCACCGAAAGATCGCGCCGCCACTCGATGTTTCCGGGCTCCAGGAGGACGATCGCGCGGTTGATGGCCAGCGCCTTGCGGGCATAGTCAGCTGCCAGCTGCGTCGCTCCGAGCCGCAAATAGGTGTCGGAGAACAACAGATACATCACCGCCTGGCTGCGGCGCACCGCCGGGTCGTTTTCCGTGCGTGACGCCAGTTGCCCGATCGCCGCCTCGGCGCGTTCGAGGATCCGGCGCACGGTCTCGGTCCGCATGCCTTGGATGTTGCGCAGTCCCTCGACCAG
The DNA here is from genome assembly GCA_963708765.1 of uncultured Alphaproteobacteria bacterium. Taxonomy (GTDB): domain Bacteria; phylum Pseudomonadota; class Alphaproteobacteria; order Rhizobiales; family Xanthobacteraceae; genus VAZQ01. The sequence continues at coordinate 84,958 of CAVPTV010000037.1, forward strand.
ATCGAAGATCACGGAATCGATCGTATCCTTGGCGGCGCCGAAATTGCGTTCCGCGCGCGTCGCCTCGGACTTGGCAATCACGGTCTGCTGTTCGGCAATGTGACGCTGCTCGGTCGCGATCTGCTCGGCAAGCAGCGCCACCCGCAACTGCCATAGGGCGGCACCGGCCAGAAGGAGCAGCGCCACCGCCGCCCCCCAGGCGAGCGTCAACGCTCGGCGCTGCTGACGCAGCTCCTGCGAGAGCAGGTCCTCTTTCGGCATGCCGTGGACGGCGGCTGCGAAATCGGCGGCCAGCTCGGTAAACTTGGCGTCGCGCGGGTTGGCGCCGTCGCGATAGTTGCGGGCGTCCACCCATTTCGGCTCGGCGGTGAAGCGGCCTTGCAGGCAGCTTGGCAACGGCGTCGCCGCCGGCCAGCGAAAATCGCCGGCAGCTTCGTCCCAGGCCAGCTCCCCGTCGGTGAGCGCGACGAGCAGCGTATCGACACTTTTGTGCTCGAGCCAATAGCCGATCTCCTTGCCGACCCATGGCGAGGCCGCCGCCTCGGGCGAGGCCAGCAGGATCAGATAGCGCGACTGGCCGAGCGCCTGCTCGATCGACGGCCACAGGCTCGGCGTGGCGGAGAGGCTGGTGTCGTCGCGGAACACGCGCAAGGCCCGGCGGCGGTACCAGGGCTTGCCGAGCTTCTGCACGTTCGATTGCAGCGCCGCCGCGATCGGCTTGTCCTTGGCGTGGCTATACGAGATGAAGGCGTCGTAAAGCGCCATGGCGTGGCTCCCTGCGGGCGGCCCATAAGGGGGTCGAAATCAGGCGGAAATCGTGTGCCGACCAGCCCATAACAAAGACTAATCCAACTGGAGATCGTCGGCCACGTCCGCACCATTCCAGTCCCGTTGAAACTGCCTTAGCCGCCAAGCATCGTCGCGCGCACCCACCAGGCCGGATGCCGGGCGCGCAGCGCCTGCGCGCCCGCGATCGCCGCGCGGCGCAACTCGAACAGGCCGAAGCAGGTCGCGCCCGAGCCCGACATGCGCGCCAGCTCGCAGCCGGCAAGCGCGCGCAGCGCCGAGAGCACCTCGGCGATCACCGGCTGCAGCGAGATCGCCGGTCGTTTCGAGATCGTTTCGCCCTTGCGCCAAGGTCCGCAAGCAGCGCGGCGCGCGTCTCCCGCTCCGAGTGCGCGACGAAGGTGATGACGCGCCGCGCGTTCCGAGCAGTCGCGAGACGAAGCGCCGCGAACACGTCCTTGGTCGGCACCGCCACGCCCGGATTGACCAGCACGGCCGGCAGCCGCGGCAGATCGAGCGGATCGGAGAGGATATCGCCGATCCCGCGCATGAGCCGCGGCCGCGGATCGAGGCAGACCGGCACGTCGGCGCCGGTCGCCCGCGCCGCCTGCATGAGGCGCGGATCGTCGAGCGCGATCCGGTTGGCGCGCGCGAGCAGCCGCAGGGCGGCGGCGGCGTCGGCCGAGCCGCCGCCGAGCCCGGCCGCCACCGGCAGCCGCTTCGAGAGCACGAAGCGCCCGAGCTTGAGGCCCTCGACCCGCGCGGCGAGCGCGTGCGCCGCCTTGAGCACCAGATTGTCGGAAACGTCGCCCGCGGCCGGCGCGGTCGGCCCGCGCACCGCGAGCGCGAGCGTGCGACCGGGCGTGAACGTCAGCGCATCGCCCACGCCGGCGAACACCACCAGGCTTTCGATGTCGTGATAGCCGTCGGCGCGGCGGCCGATCACGTGCAGCGTCAGATTGACCTTGGCGGGCGCCGGCTCGGCGCGCGCGGTCGCCACGGCGAGAGGTTAGCCGCCGGAGCTTGCTCAGCCGCCGCCGGGCTTCTTCGCCTGCTGGGCGTCGGCCGCCGAGGAGGTGTCCTCCGGCAAGCCGACTTGAGCTTTTCCTCGATCTTGACCAGTTCCTCGGGCTCGGGCTTGAGGTCGCGCGCGTGCGACCATTGGAACTTGGCCTCGAGCACGCGTCCGACCCGCCAATAGGCGTCGCCCAGGTGGTCGTTGATGGTCGGGTCCTCGGGCTTGAGCTCGACGGCGCGCTCGAGGTGCTTGATCGCCTCCTCCATGTTGCCGAGGCGGTAGTAGGCCCAACCGAGCGAGTCGACGATGTAGCCGTCATCCGCGCGCTGCTCGACCGCGCGCTTGATCATGCGCATGCCTTCGTCGAGGTTGACGCCCTGGTCGATCCACGAATAGCCGAGATAGTTCAGCACGTGCGGCTGATCGGGATAGAGCTCGAGCGACTTCTTGAGATCGGTCTCGGCCTTGGGCCACTGCTTGGCGCGCTCGTAGCAGATGCCGCGGAAGTAGTAGATCACCCAGTTCGACTTCTCGTCCTTGGTGATGGTGGCGACGCCCTTGGAATAGACGTCGGCGCATTCGGCAAACTGCTTGCGCCCGCGCAGGACGTTGCCGAGCGCCATGATGGCTTCGACGTCCGAGGGATTGGCGGCGATCAGCTTCTCCAGGCTCGCCTTCGCCTCGTCGGTGCGCTCGAGCGTGTCGAGGTTGAGCGCCATCTGGATCTGCGCGTTGCGCAGCAGCGGCGAGGTCAACGGCACCCGCTCGTAGGTCTTGATCGCGAGCTCGGGCTTCTTCATCGCCTCGTAGAGGTCGGCGAGCGAGAGCAGCGCGAGCGGATGCGACGGGACGAGATAGAGCGCGAGCTGCAGGTAGATGAGGCCGAGATCCTCGCCGCCCCGCCGTCCGAGCGCGGCGCCCAGGCCGTAGAGCACCTCGGCGGCGCCGGCCTGCGGGGTGTCGATCACCATCGGCAGCTTCTTGCCGGCCTTGACGTCGGCGATCGCCTCGGTGATCAGCGGATGACGCGGCAGCGCCTCGTCGAAGGTGGCGAAGACCTTGAGCGCTTCGTCCCTGGTGCCCTGGCGCGACAGCAAGCTGCCATAGGCCTGCGTCACGCGCAGCGCGGCCGGATCGACCTTGTGGGCGCGCTCCAGGCGCTTGCAGCGCCTCTTTCTTCTGGCCTGCGAGATCGAGGATCAGGCCGGCGTGCAGATCCTTGAAGATCGCATACCAGGCCTCGCCGGACAGCTTGTCGATGGACTCACCGGCGAGCTTGGCCTCGGCCGGGCTGGCGAGCGTCCACGCCGACAACAGCGTCGTGGTGAGATCGGTGATCGGCACGCGATTCGATTGGGCGGTCTCGCGGTTCGATTGGGCGAGCTCGCGGCGCGCCACCGGATACTGCTTCTGCTTGATCGCGCGCACCCCGAGCACCAGGCGGGCGATGCGATCGGTCTTGTCGACCTGCAGCACGCGCTCGGCGAACTTGACCGCCTCGTCGACCTCGCCGTTGGCCAGCACCGACAGGAAGGTGCGGCCGAGCAGCTCGCTGTTGCGGGGGTCGCCCCGCAGCGCGGCGCGATAGTAGGTGGCGGCCGCCGCCGCGTCGCGCTGCCCGCTCGCGTGCCGGGCGGCGAGATAGCTGCCGGCCGCCGACGCACGCGGAAAAGTCGACGGCACCTGCGCGCGCGCGGACAGCATCGCCGGCCAAGTCACGGCGGATGCGGCAAGAATGGCCAGGGCGGCCCGCCGGAAGCGTGGCGATGGGATCACGGCTGGTGGACTCCATCTGGCGGACAAGCGCCCTCGGCGCGACCGCGTTGACCGGGCGAGAATGGCCTGTTTGGCCCCGACCCGCAATAACTGCCCCGACCGGACATGTCCACCGACTTTGATGCCTGGATGTGGGCGTTATCGTGACGCAAGGGGTCACATATTCGGGTAGTTCGGCCCGCCGCCGCCTTCGGGCGGAACCCAGGTGATGTTCTGATTCGGGTCCTTGATGTCGCAGGTCTTGCAGTGGACGCAGTTCTGCGCGTTGATCACGAAGCGCGCCGTGCCGCCCTCCTCCACCCACTCGTAGACGCCGGCCGGGCAGTAGCGCGCCGACGGCCCGGCATAGACGTCGTGCTCGGAGGCCTTCTGCAGCGCCATGTCGGCCACCTTGAGGTGCACCGGCTGGTCCTCCTCGTGATTGGTGTTGGACAGGAACACCGAGGAGAGCTTGTCGAAGGTGAGCTTGCCGTCCGGCTTGGGATAGGTGATCGGCGTAAATTCCGCCGCCGGCTGCAGGGTCGCGGAATCCGGCTTGCCGTGGCCGAGCGTGCCGAACAGCGAGAAGCCCGCCGTGTTGGTCCACATGTCGAGGCCGCCCATCGCGATCCCCAGCAACGTGCCGAAGCGCGACCATAGCGGCTTGGCGTTGCGCACCTTCCAGAGGTCGCGCCCGATATCGGAGTCGCGCCAGGCCGCATCGTAGCTCGCAAGCTCGTCGTTCTCGCGGCCGGCCTCGAGCGCGACGGCGACCTCCTCGGCCGCGAGCATGCCCGACAGCATGGCGTTGTGGCTGCCCTTGATGCGCGGCACGTTCATGAAGCCGGCCGCGCAGCCGATCAGCGCACCGCCCGGGAACGCGAGCTTCGGCACCGATTGATAGCCGCCCTCGGTCAAGGCGCGCGCCCCATAGGCGAGGCGCTTGCCGCCCTCGAAGGTGTCGCGCACCAGCGGATGGGTCTTGAAGCGCTGGAACTCCTCGAACGGCGCCAGATAGGGATTGCGGTAGTTGAGGTGGACGACGAAGCCGACCGAGACGAGGTTGTCGTCGAAGTGATAGAGGAACGAGCCGCCGCCGGTGGAATTGTCGAGCGGCCAGCCGAACGTGTGCTGAACGAGCCCGTGCCGGTGCTGCTCGGGCGCGACCTGCCACAGCTCCTTGAGGCCGAGGCCGAATTTCTGCGGCTCGCGGCCGTCGGCGAGGCCGAAGCGCGCGAGCAGCGTCTTGGTGAGATTGCCGCGCGCGCCCTCGGCGAACAGCGTGTATTTGGCGCGCAGCTCCATGCCGCGCGTGAAGGACGTCCTTGCGTGGCCGTCCTTGGCGATGCCCATGTCGCCGGTGGCGACGCCGGCGACCGCGCCGTTGGCATCGAGCAGCACCTCGGCGGCCGCGAAGCCCGGATAGATTTCGACGCCCAGGCCTTCCGCCTTGGTGGCGAGCCAGCGGCAGACATTGCCGAGCGAGACCACGTAGTTGCCGTGGTTGCTCATCAGCGGCGGCATCATGAGGTTCGGCAGCCGCAGCGCGCGCGCGGCCGAAAGCCAGTAGAAGCGATCGTCGCGTCACCGCGGTCTTGATCGGCGTGTCCTCGCCGCGCCACTCGGGGAGCAGCCGGTCGAGCCCGACCGGATCGATCACCGCGCCGGAGAGGATGTGGGCGCCGACCTCGGAGCCCTTCTCGACCACCACCACGGAAATGTCGGGCGAGATCTGCTTGAGCCGGATGGCGGCGGCGAGCCCGGCCGGCCCGGCGCCGACGATCACCACGTCGAACTCCATCGCCTCGCGGGCGGGCAGCTCCTGCGCGTTCATCCGCTCCTCCGAAACGCTGTTCCCCGCACCGGTTTATTGCCGGCGCGGCTGCGAGGATAGCGCCTTTTCGAGCAAGCCGTATGCCAACCGCAGCCGGTCCTGCCGAGCTGGCCGCGATCCGTGCTCCAATCCGTTCACGCGCGCGTTTCCCGCGATCCTCGCAACTCAGCCACGGAAAACCGGACCGCATGGTTTCATGGCGTGCTCCGATCGCATAGATTCGCTTCCGCCATGACGCCCGACCGCAACAAGGCCGCCCGCGAATTGCTCGCCTTCTACCAGGAGGCGGGCGTCGACGCGCTGGTCGGCGAGACCCCGGTCGATCGGTTCGCGGACGCATCGGCCCGCGGCCCCGCTCCGAGCCCTCCCTCGCCTGCGGCGGAGGTGGACCGCCCGAATGCCGTGCCGGACCGGGCCGCCAGCGCGGCGCCGCCGTTTCAAGCGCGCGAGGTGCACGCGCGCGACCTCGATGCCAGGGGACGGCTGAGCGCGGCCCCGCCCGCCCCCGATGCCGCCGTGATGGCGGCGCGCGAGGCCGCCAAGACCGCGGCGAGCCTCGAGGAGCTGCGCGCCATGCTCGAGCGCTTCGACGGCTGCGCGCTCAAATCGACCGCCACCCAGCTGGTGTTCGCCGACGGCAATCCGCAAGCGCGCGTGATGTTCGTGGGCGAGGCGCCGGGACGCGACGAGGATATCGCGGGCCTGCCGTTCGTCGGGCGTTCCGGCAAGCTGCTCGACCTGATGATGGCGGCGATCGGGCTCGATCGCACGAGCGCCTACATCGCCAACGTCGTGCCGTGGCGGCCGCCCGGCAACCGCACGCCGACGCCGCAGGAAACCGCGATCTGCGTGCCCTTCATCCTGCGCCAGATCGAGCTCGCCGATCCCGACGTGCTGGTCTGCATGGGCAATCCGTCGACCCAGACATTGCTGGCGACCAAGGACGGCATCACCAAGACGCGCGGCCGCTGGCTTGCGTTCCATACCGGCACGCGCGAGATCCGCGCGATCCCGACCTATCATCCGGCGTTCCTGCTGCGCAGCCCGTTGCAGAAGCGGTTCGCCTGGCGCGATTTTCTGGCGATCAAGAAGGCGCTGCGACTGTTGCCGGCAGTTGACCTAGCGGATCAGGGAGGGAGTGCAGCATGGCGAAGACGATCGAGCACGTGCATTGGCCTGACGCGCCCGACATGTGGATGCCCTATGCGCCGGCGATCAAGGTGAAGGGCGGCACCACGGTCTATCTCGCCGGCGTCACCGCGGCGCCGGTCTATCACCATCACCCGCACCGGCCGGAGGAGTTCGACAAGATGCCGCGCGACATGGAGGGCCAGGCGCGCGCCGCGCTCGAGAACCTCAAGCGCGGCCTGGAAGCGGTGGGCGCGAGCTTCGCCGACGTGGTGACGGCCGACCGCTTCGTCACCGACCTGACCGACCAGGACGCGCTCAACCGGGTCTGGGGCGAATATTTCCGTGACGCCAAGCCGACCACCACAACCGTGCAGGTGGTGCGGCTCGCCACCGATCCGCGCTGCCTCGTGGAGATCAACGCGGTGGCGGTGGTCGATTGATCCGGAACGAATGTGGGCGGCGTCGCCGGACGGTCACGTCGCCACTTTCACCAGCATCTTGCCGAAGTTCTTGCCCTGCAGCAGGCCGAGGAACGCTGCGGGCGCCTGCTCCAAGCCCTCGACGATATCTTCCCGATATTTGAGCCGACCGGTGCGCACCCATTCGCCGACGTCGCGCAGAAAATCGCCTTGCTTGGCGGCGAAATCCGAAACGATGAAGCCGCGCAGGTTGAGGCGCTTGCGCAACACCGAGAACATGTCGGGCCCGGGCATCGGGGTCGTCGCATTGTATTGCGCAATCAGCCCGCAGACCGGAATCCGCGCAAAGTCGTTGAGCAGCGGCCACACGGTCTGCTGCACGGCGCCGCCGACATTCTCGAAATAGACGTCGATGCCGTTGGGACAGGCGGCCTCGAGCTGCCTGGCAAAATCGGGCGCGCGATGGTCGACGCAAGCATCGAAGCCGAGCTCGCCGGCGACGAAGCGGCACTTCTCGGCGCCGCCGGCGATACCGACCGCGCGACAGCCTTTGATCTTGGCGATCTGCCCGACCACCGACCCGACCGCCCCGGAGGCCGCCGCCACCACGACGGTCTCGCCGGGCTTCGGCTGGCCGATTTCGAGCAGGCCGACGTAAGCGGTCATCCCCGGCATGCCGAGCACGCCGAGCGCGGTCGAGACCGGCGCCGCCGCCGGATCGAGCTTGCGCAAGCCCGCGCCACTCGACAGCGCATACTCCTGCCAGCCGCCGTAGCCGAGGACGACGTCGCCGGCCGCGTATTTCGGATTGCGCGACTTGACGATCTCGCCGACGGTGCCGCCGACCATCGGCTGCCCGACGGCGGCCGGCTTGGCGTAGGACTTCGCGGCGCTCATGCGGCCGCGCATGTAGGGATCGAGCGAGAGATAAAGGGTGCGCATGAGCACCTCGCCCTCGCCGGGCTCGGGCATCGGGCCTTCGGTCAATTGAAAATTATCGAGGCCGGGCGCGCCTTCGGGCCGGCTCTTGAGCAGGATTTGGCGGTTGTTCATCGCCTGCTCCCGGTACAGCTAGCCCGACACCGCGAACTTGACGGCGAACAGGATCGCCAGGATCACCACCGCCGGCTTCGCCTCGGCGAACTTGCCGGCGAGGATCTTGGCCAGCGCATAGGTGATGAAGCCGAGCCCGATGCCGGTCGCGATCGAATAGGTGAGCGGCATGGTGACGGCGGTCACGACCGCGGGCGCGTATTCGGTCATGTCGTCCCAGGTGATCTCGGCCAGCCCCTGCGTCATCACGCAGGCGACGTAGAGCAGCGCCGCCGCCGACGCGTAGGCCGGAATCATGCCGGCGAGCGGGGCGAAGAACAACGCGAGCAGGAACAGCAGCGCGACGAAAACGCCGGTCAGGCCGGTGCGTCCGCCGGCGTCGACGCCGGCCGTGCTCTCGATGTAGCTCGTGGTGTTCGAGGTGCCGAGCAGCGCGCCGACCGTCGTGGCCGAGGAATCGGCGATCAGGGCTCGCCCCATGCGCGGCAGCTGGCCTTCGGCATCGAGCATGCCGGCGCGATGCGCGACGCCGATCAAGGTCCCGGCGGTGTCGAACAGGTCGACGAACAGCAGCGAGAAGATGACGACCAGCGCGGTCGCCTCGAACACGCGCGAAAAATCGAGCTGCAGGAAGGTGGGCGCGAGCGAGGGCGGCAGCGAGACGATGCCGCCGTACTTGGCGAGCCCCAGCGGGATGCCGATGATGGTGACGACGAGGATGCCGATCAGCGTGCCGCCCAGAACCTTGTGGTAGTTGAGGGCGAGAATGAGGACGAAGCCGAGCAACGCCAGCATCGCCGGCCACTTCTTCAGATCGCCGAGGGTGACCAGCGTCGACCGGGTGATCGACGACGATGCCTGCCTGCTGCAGCGCGATGATGCCGAGGAACAGCCCGACGCCGGCCGAAACCGCGAGCTTCAGGTTGTGCGGGATGGCGTTGATGATGTATTCGCGCAGCCGGGTCGCGGTAATGATCAGCGCCAGCACGCCTGACAGGAACACGAATGCGAGCGCCTGCTGCCAAGTGTATTTGTAGCCCAGCACCAGCGTGAAGGCGAAGAAGGCGTTGAGTCCCATGCCGGGCGCGAGCGCGATCGGGTAATTGGCATAGAACGCCATGATCAGGGTCGAGATCGCGGCCGCCAGGCAGGTCGCGACGAAGACCGCGCCCTTGTCCATGCCGGCATTGCCGAGAATGTCCGGATTGACGAACACGATGTAGACCATCGTGAGGAAGGTGGTGACGCCGGCGACGAACTCGGTGCGGACGCTGGTGCCGCTTTGCGTCAGGCCGAAATAGCGATCGAGAAAGGATTGCTCGCTCGCACGCGTGGTCGAATCGGTCATCGCATCCCCCAGCAGCTTGCGCGGCCGCCGCCGCGACGCTCGCCGTCGAGCACCGGTCGGAGCCGCCGGTGAGAGAATAGCCGGGAAGCGACCTCCAACCCACCGCAATTCGGAGATTTGTCCACTGCCAGGAATCAGTAGCGCGGCTCGGATCGAGCACGTGCAGCTGTCTCGCCGTGATGCGCTGGTCGCTGATCTGAACCGATTCGCTGGGACGCTGGCGCAACCGCCGAACATGCGCGATCATGCGCCGCGCCACGGTTCGATTCTCCCTTCATTCGCCGGGAATGACCGATGGACTTCGATCCCGTCCTGCTCGCGCGGCTCCAGTTCGCCTTCACGGTGACGTTCCACATCATTTTCCCGAGCTTCACGATCGGGCTGTCGGCGTTCATCGCCACGCTGCTGCTGCGCTGGCTGCTCACCGGCCGCGAGCATCTGCACCGGCTGGCACGGTTCTGGACCAAGATCTTCGCGGTCTCGTTCGCGATGGGCGTGGTGTCGGGAATCGTGCTCAGCTACCAGTTCGGCACCAACTGGAGCCGGTTCTCGGTGGTCGCCGGCAACATCGTCGGCCCGCTGATCGGCTACGAGGTGCTGACCGCCTTCTTCCTCGAGGCGACGTTCCTCGGCGTCATGCTGTTCGGCTGGAAGCGCGTGCCGCCCTGGCTGCACGTGATGTCGGCGATCTTCGTCGCCGGTCGGCACCGCGATGTCGGCGTTCTGGATCCTGGCGGCCAATTCATGGATGCAGACGCCGGTCGGCTACGAGCTGCGCGCGGGCGTCGCGTTTCCGCTCGACTGGCTCGCGATCATCTTCAATCCGAGCTTTCCCTATCGCTTCGCCCACATGCTCACGGCCGCGTATCTGACCACCTCGCTGGTCGTGCTCGCGGTCGGGGCGCGCTACCTGCTGGCCGGACGCTTCGGCGAGGAAAGCCGCACCATGATGCGCATGGGGATCGGCATGCTGGCGCTGCTCGGTCCGCTGCAGGTTTTCATCGGCGACCAGCACGGGCTCAACACGCTCGAGTACCAGCCGATCAAGATCGCCGCCATCGAGGCGCATTGGGACGGCAGCAAGCCCGCCGCGCTGGTGCTGTTCGCCTGGCCGGACGAGAAGGCCGAGACGAACCGCTTCGAGATCGCGATCCCGAAGGCCGGCTCGCTCATTCTCAAGCATGATCCCAATGGACTGTTTCCGGGCCTCAAGAGCGTGCCGCCGGCCGACCGCCCGCCGGTGCTGCCGCCGTTCTTCGCCTTCCGCATCATGGTCGGCATCGGGCTGCTGATGGTCGCCGGCGGGCTGATCGGCGCCTGGCTGTGGTGGCGCGGGCGGCTGTTCGACAGCCGCTGGTACCTCTGGCCGGTGGCGCACGCCTGGTGGCTCGGCTTCGTCGCGATTGTTGCCGGCTGGATCGTCACCGAAACCGGGCGCCAGCCCTGGGTCGTGCACGGCGTGCTGCGCACCGCCGACGCGACCTCGCCGGTGCCGGGCGCGAGCATCGCGACCACGCTCGCGCTGTTCGTGGTCGTCTACGGCATCGTGTTCACGATGGGCATCTATTACATCAACCGGCTGATCGCCAAGGGGCCGGAAGGCCGCGCCGTCGAGCCGCCGGAAATGGGCACGCCGGTACGGCCGTTGTCGTCCGCGATCGAAGCCGGGCGCGAAATCATGTCGCCGCAACGCTGAGGGAGGAGAGCCGCCATGGACCTTCCCGTGATCTGGGCCGCGCTGATCGGCACCGCGGTTGCGCTCTACGTCATTCTCGACGGGTTCGACCTCGGCACCGGCATCCTGTTCCCCTACGCCGGCAACGAGCGCGAGCGCGACCAGATGATGAACTCGGTGGCGCCGTTCTGGGACGGCAACGAGACCTGGCTGGTGCTCGGCGGCGGCGGCCTGTGGGTCGCGTTCCCGCGCGCCTATGCGGTGGTGATGCCGGCGCTCTACATTCCGGTCATCGTCATGCTGCTCGCGCTGGTGTTCCGCGGCGTCGCCTTCGAGTTCCGCTGGGTCGCGGCGACCAGCAAGAAATACTGGAATTTTGCGTTCGCCGGAGGCTCCACCTTGGCGGCGTTCTGCCAGGGCATCATCCTGGGCGGCCTGCTGCAGGGGATCAAGGTCGAGAACGACGCCTTCGCCGGCGGGCCGTTCGACTGGGCGACCCCGTTCGCGTTCATGTGCGGTCTCGCCGTCATCGCCGGCTATGGACTGCTGGGCGCGACCTGGCTGGTGATGAAGACGGAAGGCGCCGTGGCCGCGCGCGCTCGCGGTCAGGCCAAGATGCTGTTGCTCGCCGTGCTGGCGTTCATGGGCGTGGTGAGCCTGTGGACGCCGCTGGCGTTCGAGCGCATCGCCGCGCGCTGGTTCTCGACGCCGAACATCTATTTCCTGTGGCCGGTGCCGGTGCTCACGGCGTTGACCGCGCTGATGATCTGGCGCTGGCTCGAGGCCGGCCGCGAGCTGCCGCCGTTCCTGGGATCGATCGCGCTGTTCCTGCTCGGCTATCTCGGTCTGGTGATCTCGACCTTCCCGTACCTCGTGCCGCCGACCTTGACGGTGTGGCAGACCGCGGCCGCGCCGGCGAGCCAGCTGTTCATGCTGGTCGGCACCGTCGCGCTGCTGCCGATCATCCTCGGCTACATCGTGTTCGTCTATTGGGTGTTCCGCGGGAAAGTGCGCGAGGGCGAGGGCTATCATTGAGCGGCGGACGGAGGACGGCGGCGGGCGACAGAGGCGCCGCCGATTCCGCGCTTCGAGCCGAGCCGGCTTTCGAAAATGCAGCTTCGGCTTCATGCTCTAAGCCGCGCTATCGACCCGATAGGGCCGAACGAGAAGGTCGGCCGGAATTTTCCATGCTTCACTAAGCTTGTGGATCATGTCGACCGTGAGCGCGCGCCGGCGAGCGAGAATTTCGGAGGCACGCGAGCGCGAGCCCAGGAGCTCGGCAAGCTCGCTCTGTGTGTGCCCTAGCTCCTCGATCGCATAGTCGAGCACGTCGATTGGGTCGAAGCGCTTATCGCTATCGATCGGCCATCGCCGCGCCTCGTAGCTCTCGACCAGGGCAACGAGGACATCGAGCTTGTCGCCCTCCTCGCTGCCCTCCGGCGCACCCCAGCAGGCGTCGATTGCGGCGAGCGCTGCGCGGTGATCCTGGTCGGTACGAATGGGCCGGATATCCATTGGAGACCCCGTCAATATTGAGACACTGTCAGCGCATCGATGTCGTCGTACTGGGCATGCGTGCCGATGAATTTTACAAAGGCGATTTGCCGACGAAAATCGAAGGCGACTACGAGCCGATAGTTTCCGCCGGCGACCTCAAACCTTGCGCGCTCTCGGTTGAGCACCTTCGCTTTCGGAGCTGCGGCCTGAACATCATCCATCGACAACCTGCGGCCCGGAGCAGCCGCTCAGACGAGGTGAAGAACCAATGTGCAAGGCGCCTTGGTCAGCCTGTGCCAGCGTTCGAGCGAGACCTGCGTCTCTGGGTGCTTGCCCCAAAAGGCAACAAGCACGTTTCGAGCAATGACTTGCATCACTCGATATACCCTGTTCGCAATACGGGAACAAGTTCATTTGCTGTCATAGAACCGCTCAAGGATTCTTCTTCTGTCCTTCGCCCTCGGTCGTGCGTGCCTTGTCCCCCGACTGCGGCCTGATGAAGCCCCAGCCGATGCGGACCAGCGGCAGCCGGCCCTGCACCGAGCGCTCGAATGCACGCGGCACCTCGGGCACGAGCTCGGGGAAACGCTCCTTGATCGCGGCCGGCGGCGTTCCCGCCGTATCGGCGGTCGGCCACACCACGATCGCGCCCTTGCTCTTGATCGTCTCCAACGTGACCCACGGCGAGCGCTCGGGCGTGGCATCGAGATAAAGGCTCGGCCGGCTCGGCGCGCCGAGCGCGATCAGCGCCGCGGTGCGCGGATCGCCGGCGACGATCTGCAGCGGCGCGCCGACGCGGCGCTCGAAGGTCTCGGCGAAGAAGCGCGCCATGGCTTGCGCCGGCATCGCCACCCGCAGATCGACGTTGAGCCACGGCAGCACGAAGAGCGCGAGTCCCGCCATGATCGGCGGGATGACGAGGAGACCGAACCAGGTGGCGATCACGACATGCTGGCGACTGAAGCGGATGCCCTCGCCGGCCGCCACCACCGCCATCAGGCCGGAGAGCACGACCAGCGGCGCCACCCCGCCGATCGGCCCGGGCGAGCCGATCAGGACGGCGATCAGCGTGCCGGCGAAGGCCGGCGCCACGCCGAAGAAATAGACGTATCGCCGCGCAAGAGGATCGATCGGCGCGCGCACGATCACCGGCGCCGGCTCGCGCCGCGGCCACGGCCAACCGGCCACCAGCGCGATGAGAACGACGAGACCGGCGTGGGCGGCGAGGATCACCGTGATCTGCCGCAGCCAGGCAATGAAATTCTCGGCCACCGCTTCCGGCGCACGCAGGCGCCTGAGCGCCGGAAGCAGGCCCTCGCCCGAGTCCGCGAGCCAGATCAGGTGCGGAAACATCACGAAAATCGCGACGCCGGCCGCGATCCACGGATCGTAGGAGCGCAGCATCGCGCGCGCGCGCGCATTGGCGAGCGTGAACAGCACGAGCAGGGCGACCAGCATCAGGCCCGCATAGGTGGTGAGCAGCAGGAGACCGATCTCGATGGCGAGCACCAGCCAGTATGCGCGCCGGTCCTCGCCGACCGCCCGCCAGTAATGCAGCAGGATGATCGCCCACAGCGGCATGGTGAGGATGACCGGCCCGAAGTCCGGCGTCGGCACCGCGAAGGCGGATACGCCGACCATCAGCAGGACCGCGAGCGCCGCGTGCTGCGCGCCGACGATCGAGCGGCCGAGCGCGAACACCGCCCAGTAGGTGACGACGACGCAGACCTGCGAGAGCACGTAGACGCCGAACAGGCTGTGGCCGGTGAGATCGAAGGCAAGCTCGGCGAGCCAGAAGGCGAGCGGCGGCCCGAGATAGGTGCCGAGCTGGAACTCGTGTCCGACCGCCAGCACGTTCGGCACGTCCCCCGGCGGTCCGGGATAGAACAGGGCCGGAACCAACGTCCACAGCAGCGCCTGCGCAATCGCGGCGAGCCAAACGGCCAGCGCCGGACGCGAACGCAACAGTTCCACGAAGATGGAAACGTAGAGCATCAGCCCCGGCACGGTTACGCAAACCCGACCGGCAGAAATAAGGCCCCGGCGCTAGCGAGGCAACAAGCTTGGCATGATGGCGACGGTCTCGGGGTCCAAATCGGCGTAATGGGCGGCGACCGGAGCGAACGAGCGGCGGTGATGGATGGTCGGGCCGAGCCGGGCGAGCGCGGCGAAATGCTCCGGCACGCTGTAGCCCTTGTGCTGCTCGAAGCCGTAGCCCGGATGCGCCAGCCCCAGCCGCGCCATCAGCCGGTCGCGGGTGACCTTGGCGACGATCGAGGCGGCGGCGATCGAGGCGATGATGGCGTCGCCGCTGATCACGGCCTCGCAGTCGCAGCAGGCTTCGATGCGGTCGCGGCCGTCCACGAATACCAGCTTGCGGCCGCACCGGCAGCGCCGCCACCGCCCGCGCCAGCGCCCACAGCGAGGCGCGCAGGATATTGTCGCGGTCGATGCGCGCCGGCGGCGCGAAGGCGACCGCGACCTCGGCAGTGGCGCAAATCCTGGCGTAGAGCTTCTCGCGCGTCTGCGGATCGAGCTTCTTCGAATCGTCGAGCCCGCGCGGCACGCGCTTGGGATCGAGGATCACCGCGGCCGCCACCACCGGACCGGCGAGCGGTCCCCTGCCCGCCTCGTCGCAGCCCGCCACCGGCCAGATGCCGCGCTTGAGCGCCGCGCGCTCGCGGCGGAAGGTCGGACGGATGTCCTCCTCGCCGAGCGGCAGGCGGACGACGCGGACGGCGGCTGCGGCGCGACTCATGACGCGATGGTGCGCGCCGGCGGGCGAAGTCAATCGTGTCGGCGCTGCGCATGTGAAAACCGCTCGTGCCGCGACCTCGGTCGTGTTCCCCTCCCCCTTGTGGGGCCAAGCGCCGTGAGTTCGCGGCACCAGTTCGAAGTCTCCAAACTTCTCAGAACAAGTCGAGTTGCTGGGGCCCGCTGTGCGGCGGCTTGAAGTGCTCGGTCGTGAGCTTGGTGCGGCGTCTTGTTGATGCCGAGCTTCTCGCAGGCGAGCTCGAAGCGGCGACCGATCATCCAGGCGACCGGTCCGCCGCCGGTCATGCGCTTGCCGAAGGTCGAGTTGTAGTCCTTGCCGCCGCGGGTGTCGCGGATGAGCTTGAACACGTGACGGTAGCGGTCGGGAAAATTCGCCATCAGCCATTCGCGAAAGAGATCGCGCACCTCGAGCGGCAGCCGCAACAGCACGTAGCCGGCCTCCTTGACGCCGATCGCCGCGGCGGAATCGAGGATGCGCTCGATCTCGGCGTCGTTGAGCGCCGGAATGACCGGCGCGACCATCACCGACGCCGGCACGCCCGCCGCCGCCAGCTGCCGCAGCGCGTCGAGCCGGCGCGCCGGCGTCGCCGCCCGCGGCTCCATCACGCGGGCAAGCTTGGGATCGAGCGTGGTGACCGACAGCGCCACCTTGACCAGGTTGCGCGCCGCCATGCGCGCCAGAATGTCGAGATCGCGCACCACCAGCGCCGATTTGGTGACGATGCCGACCGGATGGCCGCAGCGCTCGAGCACCTCGAGGATGCGCCGCATCACCTGATGCTCGCGCTCGATCGGCTGGTAGGGATCGGTGTTGGTGCCGATCGCGATGGTGCGCGGCACGTAGCTCGCGGCCGAGAGCTCGCGTTCGAGCAGCTTCGGCGCCTCCGGCTTGGCGAACAGCTTCGATTCGAAATCGAGCCCGGGCGACAGCCCGAGATAGGCGTGGGTCGGCCGCGCGAAGCAGTAGATGCAGCCGTGCTCGCAACCCCGATAGGGGTTGATCGAGCGGTCGAAGGAAATGTCGGGCGAATCGTTGCGGGTGATGATCTTGCGGGTCGAATCGATGGTCACGCTGGTCTTGAACGGCGGCAATTCCTCGAAATCCTGCCAGCCGTCGTCGAAGGCGACCCGCGCCAGCGGCTCGTAGCGCCCGGACGCATTCGACTGCGCGCCGCGGCCGCGGCGGCGCTCATTGGCGACCGCCACTTCGTCGTTCGGCGGCGCACCGAGATCGATCGCCGCCGGACGACGTCGGCCCGGCGGCGGCGAGGGCTCGCCGCTGGGCGCAAAGCCGCCCGCCGGCGCGGAGGGCTTTGGCGCCGGCGGGCGTTTGACGGCTGCGGAAGATCGAGCCATGGCCATTCCCTACCTCGGTCTTACGAACAAAACAAGAACATAATGGCCGGGTTGTGACGCGCAAGGGCGCACCGAGGGCGGCAACGCTTGATCGGCGAACGACGCGAAGGCATGAGCCCGCTATGCTGGACGCGCCACTGGGGGGTTGCATCCCATGCTGAGCGTGGTCATCGCCACGCAGGAGAGCGAACGCGCGCTCTTGCCGACGCTTGCGGCTCTGGTGCCGGGCGCCGCCGCGGGGATCGTCCGCGAGGTGCTGGTCGCCGATGCCGGCTCGCGCGACGCCACCGCCGAGGTGGCCGACGCGGCCGGCTGCCGCTTGCTGATATCGCCAGGATCGCGCGGCGCACGGCTCAAGGCGGCGTCGGTGATCGCGCGCGCGCCGTGGCTGCTGTTCCTCGAGCCCGGCATGGTGCCCGACGCCACCTGGATCGGCGAAACCAGGCGGTTCATGGAGGAGGCCGAGTTGCAGGACCGCGCCGGCAGCCGCGCCGCCGTCTTCCGGCCCGGGGTGGGAACGTCGCGACCCATGTTCGTCGAGGCGCTGATCCTGATGCGCAGCGCGCTCGGGGCGAGGCCGTCCGCCAGCCAGGGCCTGCTGATCGCAAAGCAGCTTTACGACGCGGTCGGCGGACACCGGCCGGAGGCCGATGAGCCCGAGCGCGACCTGGCCCGCCGCCTCGGCCGCCGCCGCATCGTGATGCTGCGCAGCGGCGCCCTCATGGCCCGCTGATCTCCCAGGCGGCAGTTACTTGACTTCGTCAATTAATTGATTGACAATGTCACATATCGCCCTCTTGTCCGGGGCCGCAGCAATGCTGAACACCGAGCTCGAACCGCGCGTCGCCGCCGTGCGCCGCTTCAACCGCTTCTACACGCAGCGCATCGGCGTGCTGCAGGAAGGCTGGTTGAAGAGCCAGTTCTCGCTCGCCGAGGCGCGCGTGCTGTACGAGCTGACCCATCGCAACCGGCCGACCGCGAGCGAGCTCGCCAAGGATCTGGGATTGGATGCCGGATATCTCAGCCGCATCCTGCGCGGCTTCGAGGCGCGCGGCCTGATCGTCAAGCAGACCTCGGACAGCGACGGCCGCCAAAGCCTGCTGTCGATCACCGAGCGCGGCCGAGAGCGATTCGCGCCGCTCGAGACGCGCACCAATGACGACGTGCAGGCGCTGCTGGGCAGCTTGCCGCGCCGGCGCGCAGACGCGCCTGATCGAATCGATGCGCACGATCGAAGGCGTGCTCGGCGAAAAGCCCGCGCCGGAGCCGCCCTATGTGTTGCGCCCGCCGCGCGCCGGCGACATGGGCTGGATCGTGAGCCGCCACGGCGCGCTCTACGCCCAGGACTACGGCTGGGACGAGCGGATCGAAGCCCTGACGGCGGAGATCGTCGCGACCTTCGTGCGCAACTTCGACGCAAAGCGCGAGCGCTGCTGGATCGCCGAACGGGACGGCGAGAACGTCGGCTCGGTCATGCTGGTGAAAGAGACCGACGAGGTCGCGCGGCTGCGCCTCCTGCTGGTCGAGCCGAAGGCGCGCGGGTTACGGCATCGGCGCCCGCCTGGTCGAGGAATGCGTCCGCTTCGCGCGCGCGACCGGCTACCGCAAGATCACGCTGTGGACCCACAGCGTGCTCACCGCCGCCCGGCGCATCTACGAGCAGGCCGGCTTCACGCTGGTCGCCAGCTGGACGCACGACGAGTTCGGCAAGGAGCTCACCGGCGAGAACTGGGATCTGAAGCTCTGACCGGCGCGAGGCCCTCGGCCGGGCAAAGCATGCTCTGATATCATCACCGGCGCACCGGACGCGGCGCTGCCGCCGAGCTTAATGCTTCGCTCATCCGGCGCAGGAATGATGACGTCATGGATGCCGATGGCCGGACCGACCCGTGCGCGGGTGCCTCGATGAGCTTGCGGGCCAGGCTCGTGTGTCTCGGCCTGCGCTGGTTCATCAAGTCGAATTCCGGCCCGCACACGACGGTCGACGCGGTGCGGCGGCAGCTCGCCTTGCTCGGCCGGCTGGTACCCAGCCCGCCGCGCGGCACGCAGAAAACCTGGCTCGACGCCGGCGGCGCGCGCGCCATCCGGGTCGCGATGCCGGACGCGGTCGGCGACCGCCACGTGCTCTATCTGCACGGCGGCGGCTACGTGGCGGGCTCGCCGTCGCTCTACCGCGACTTCATCTGGCGGATCGCGGCGGCGGCGCGAGCGCACGTGCTTTGCATCGACTACCGGCTCGCCCCCGAGCATCCATTCCCGGCCGCGCTCGATGACGCCGTGAACGCGTATCGCTGGCTGCTCGCCGAGGGCGCCGATCCGCGACGCATGGCGCTGATGGGAGATTCCTCGGGCGGCGGACTGGTTTTTGCGACCTTGCTGAGACTGCGTGACGAAGGCGCGCGGCTGCCGGCCGCCGCCGTCGCGCTGTCGCCGTGGACCGATCTTGCGTGCACCGGAGCTTCGCTGCGGCGAAACAGTCATGCCGATGCGATGATCACGGCCGAGGAAGCGCCGAGATTGGCCGGCTGCTATCTCGCCGGCGCCGATCCCCGCACGCCCTATGCGTCGCCGCTCTATGGCGATCCCACCGGCCTGCCGCCGACGCTGATCCAGGTCGGCAGCGACGAGAGCCTGCTCGACGAACTCGGTGCGGCTCGCCGATCGCATGCGCGCCGCAGGATGCCAGGTCGAGCTCGAAGTCTGGCCGCGCATGCCGCACGTCTGGCAGGTCTGGGCGCGCCTGATGCCGGAGGCGCGCCAGGCGGTCGCCCGCATCGGCGCATTCGTGCGCAGCAATTGTAGCCCGGATGGAGCGGAGCGAAATCCGAGGCCAGTCCCGCTCGCCGAAGCTCACCCCGGATGACGCTGACGCGTCGCCCACCCTACACGGTCGCGCCCTTCGCCTTGGCGCGGCGCAGATGCTCGTCGAGCCGCGGCATGATCTCGACGAAGTTGCACGGGCGGTAGCGGTAGTCGAGCTGGTGCACCAGGATCTCGTCCCAGGCATCGCGGCAGGCGCCGGGCGAGCCCGGGACGCAGAAGATGTAGGTCGCGCCGGCGACGCCGGCGGTGGCGCGGGTCTGGATCGCCGAGGTGCCGATCTTCTGTGCGCTCACCATCAGGAACATGGTGGAGAAGCCGTCCATGCGCTTCTCGAACAGCGGCTCGAGCGCCTCCGGCGTGACGTCGCGGCCGGTGAAGCCGGTGCCGCCGGTGGTGATGACCACGTCGATCGACAGGATCGGCGATCCAGGCTTTCACGCGCGCGCGGATTTTCTCGACGTCGTCGGTGACGATGGCACGGTCGGCGACCGCATGGCCGGCCTTCTCGATGCGCTCGGCGAGCGTCGCGCCGGACTTGTCGTCGGCAAGCGCGCGGGTGTCGGAGACCGTGAGCACCGCGATCTGCAGCGGCACGAACTGCCTGGTCTGGTCGATGCCCGCCATGGCATCGGCTAGAGCTGCGCCGCCGCGAAGGTGTTGCAGCTCCCGACCGCTCCCGATTTCAGGCCGGTTTCAAACCAGCGCTGGCGCTGCGCGGCGCTGCCGTGGGTGAAGCTGTCGGGCACCACGTAGCCCTGCGCCTTCCTTTGCAGCGTGTCGTCGCCGATGGCGGCGGCGGTGCGCAACGCGGCCTCGACGTCGCCGGGCTGGATCAGCTTCCATTGCTGGTCGGAATGGTGCGCCCAGACGCCGGCCAGACAGTCGGCCTGCAGCTCGACCTTGACCTGGATCAGGTTGGCCTCGGCCTTGCTGCCGGCCGCGCGCTGCAGCTGTTGCGATCTGGCCAGGATGCCCATCAGGTTCTGCACGTGATGGCCGACCTCGTGCGCGATCACATAGGCCTGCGAGAACTGGCACGCCTTGCTGCCGACGTCGCAGCCGCGGAATCGGGTCGCGATCTGATCGAAGAACGAGGTGTCGAGATAGATCTTCTGGTCGGCCGGGCAATAGAACGGCCCCATCGCGGACTGCGCCGCGCCCCCGCACTGAGCGTGGGTCGCGCCGCGGTAGAGCACCAGGACCGGCGCCCGGTAGGTCTTGCCATCCTTGGAGAAGACGTTCTGCCACGTCACCTCGGTGCTGCCGAGCACCTTGCTGACGAATCGCCCCATATCGTCCTGCGGCGTGCCGGTGCGTCGCGCAGTCGTGGGCGCCTTCGGCTGGCTGGGGCCGGTCAAGACCTCGGCGCCGCCGATGAGCAGGCTCGGATCGATGCCGAGCGCCCAGCCGACCAGGCCGAGCACCACGATGGCGCCGATGCCCAGTCCGCCGCCGCCGACCGGCATGCCGAAGCCGCCGCCCCCGCCGCCGCCAGCTTCACCGCGTCGATCTTCGACATGACTGCTGTCCGGCAGATCATCCAAGCGCATGGCTTCATCTCCCTTGCCGCCCAGTCGACCGGCCGCATCTAGCCGCGCGGCGCCACCATACCACCGCGCGGATCAACGCGCGCCGGGCACTATATAGTTGCTAGGCAAAACTTTCCCAGCGCCTGCGCGCTTTCGATTAAGCCGATTTTTACCTTGAGTCGCCATGATGCGGACCTGTCGGTTGTAGGTCCCGCGTCACCGGCCGCGTCGCCTGAGTCAGAGTTCTGAGTCATGGTAGTGTCGCGTCGCGGGGCGTCCGTTCGGACGCCCCGCGTCAGTTTTGAGGCTCATCGAATCCTGGTCGGCGACTGTGTCGCGGCAATGGCGAAGCTGCCGGCCGAGAGCGTCGATCTCGTGTTCGCCGACCCGCCCTATAACCTGCAGCTGCAAGGCGACCTCAAGCGTCCCGATGATTCGCGCGTCGACGCGGTCGACGACCACTGGGACAAGTTCTCGAGCTTTGCCGCCTACGACGATTTCACCCGCGCCTGGCTGATCGCCTGCCGCCGCGTGATGAAGCCGGCCGCGACGCTTGTGGGTGATCGGCTCCTATCACAACATCTTCCGCGTGGGCGCGCTGATCCAGGACCTGGGCTTCTGGATCCTCAACGACGTGGTGTGGCGCAAGTCGAACCCGATGCCGAACTTTCGCGGGCGCCGCTTCACCAACGCGCACGAGACCTTGATCTGGGCCGCCCGCGACGCCGGCGCCAAGGGCTACACCTTCAATTACGAGGCGCTCAAAGCCGGCAATGAGGACGTGCAGGTGCGCTCCGACTGGACGCTCGCGCTCTGCACCGGCGAGGAGCGCATCAAGGGCGAGAACGGCAAGAAGCTGCATCCGACCCAGAAGCCCGAGGCGCTGCTGGCGCGGGTGATTCTCGCCGCCTCGCGCCCGGACGACCTCGTGCTCGACCCGTTCTGCGGCACCGGCACGACCGGCGCGGTCGCCAAGCGCCTGCGCCGCCGCTTCGTCGGGATCGAGCGGGAAGCGGGTTATGCCAAGGCGGCGGAAAAGCGCCTGGCCGCGGTCGAGCCGCTGGCGCAGGCGAGCCTCGCCTCGTTCATGACCGCGCGCGAGGCGCCGCGGGTGCCGTTCGCGGCGCTGGTCGAGCGCGGACTGGTGCTGCCGGGCGCGCGGCTCTGCGACGCCAAGCGCCGCGTCAACGCGCTGGTGCGCGCCGACGGCGCCATCGCGCTGGGCGAGACGGTCGGCTCGATCCATCGCATCGGCGCGCTGGCGCAGGGCCTGGAAGCCTGCAACGGCTGGGCGTTCTGGCACCTGGAGACCGCCAAGGGTCTCGTCTCGATCGACGCGCTGCGCGCCGAGATCAGGGCGGAGATGCGGACTCGACTAGAGTCCGCCGCGCCGCCGCTTGGTCCGCTCACCCGCCCGGCGCGCCCTGCGTGTTCACGTAGAGCGAATAGACCGAGTGGCTGGCCGCCATGAACAGGCGGTTGCGCTTCACGCCGCCGAAGCAGACGTTGGCGCAGCGCTCGGGCAACGCGATGAAGCCGATCGGCTTGCCGGTGGGATCGAAGATCTTGACCCCGTCCTGCTTCTCGTTGCCCATGCCCCAGCCGCACCACAGATTGCCGTCGACGTCGCAGCGGAAGCCGTCGGGCGTGCCGCCCGGCTCGGCGGTGATGAACGGGCGCGGGTTGGCGAGCTTGGTGCCGTTGTCGACCACGTCGTAGACGCGGATCACGCGCGGCGTCACGGCCGCCTCGACGATGTAGAGCTTCGACTCGTCGGGCGAGAACGCGAGCCCGTTCGGCCGGTTGATGTCGCCCGCCACCACCGTCGCCCGGCCGGTCTTGTCGAGACGATAGACGTTGGTCGGCAATTCGGGCGTCGCCACGTGGCCCTCGTAGTTGCCGAGGATGCCGAACGGCGGATCGGTGAACCAGATCGAGTCGTCGGACTTGACCACGATGTCGTTCGGCGAGTTGAGCGGCTTGCCGTCGAACTTGTCGATCAGCACCGTGACGGTGCCGTCGTATTCGGTGCGGGTCACGCGGCGGGTGTCGTGCTCGCAGGTGACGAGCCGGCCCTGGCGGTCGCGGGTGTTGCCGTTGGCATTGTTGGACGGCTTGCGGTAGACGCTCACCCGCCCGTTTTCCTCGTTCCAGCGCATGATCCGGTTGTTGGGGATGTCGCTCCAGAGCAGGCAGCGGGCGTCGCCGAAATAGACCGGCCCCTCGCACCAGCGCATGTTGGCGGCGATGCGCTCGACGCCGGCGAGCCCGAGGCGATATTTCGCGAAGCTCGGATCGAGCACCTGGACCGACGGGTCCGGATAGCGCTCGCTCGGCTCCCAGCGGCCGAAGGCCGTGCCGGTGAACGTCATCGCGGTAACCGCACCGGCGGCGGCAAGCATGTCGCGCTTGGTGATCTGCATGGCGTTTCCCTGTTTCGGTGGCGACCTTTGGTGGTCGCTTCGCGTGTCATCCTAGCACGGTCTTGTCGCGTCATGGGGAGCCTCACCTTACCGCGAACGGCGCATTGTAGGGCCGGCCGAAGGGAACGCCGGCGGTGACGGTCTGCACCGGCTTGAGATGGGCCTTGCCGTCGCGCTTGTTGTTGCGGGTGTCGACGAAGGACACCGGCCCTTCGACCAGATCGAGGATCGCGACGTCACCCGGGGCGCCGATCTGCAAGGTGCCGAGCTTCGGCGCGCGATTGATCACCTTGGCGGGATTGATGGTCGCCATGGCGACCACCTGCTCGAGCGTGAAGCCGAGCCCCATGAACTTGCTCATCACCCAGGTGAGATAGGGCATGCCGGGCGTAGTTGCCGGAAAACACGTGGATGTCGGACGAGATGGTGTCGGGCGGCGCCCCTTGCGCGATCGCCGGCTCGGCCACCGTGTAGTCGAAGCTGCCGCCGCCGTGGCCGACGTCGAAGATCACGCCGCGCTGCTTGGCGGCGAGCGCGGCCGGCAGCAGCCTGCCGTCCTGCACGATATTGGTGAAGGCATTGCCGAGATTGGGCGCGCCCGAATAGGCGTGGGTGAGGATGTCGCCGGCACGCAGCAGGTCGAGGACTTGCGACATCAGCTCGCGGGTCTCGACCCCGCCGATGTGGCACATCACCTTGGCGGACGTGCCCGCCTTCTCGCAGGCGGTGATCGCCCGCTTGAGCGGCTCGAGGCCGTGCTTGGCGATGACGTTCTCCGACATGCGCACCTTGATGCCGAGCACCATGTCGGCGTTCTCGGCGACCGTCCGGGCGGCTTCGTCCACCCGCGCGAAGTCGATGTTGTAGAGCTCCGGCACCGGGAAGCCGGCGAGCCCGATATTGGCGATGTGCACGAACGCGTAGAGGCGGGTGCGCGTCTGCCCGACCACGTGGCGGCGGAAGGCGGCGAAATTGTTGGCGCCGGCGTCGCCGGCCGACACGCAGGTGGTGGTGCACTGGCTCGCCACCAGCTCGTCGGCCGGAATGCCGATGGCCGAGCCGTAGGGAAAGACGTGGCTGTGCAGATCGATCAGCCCCGGCGTCACCAGCTTGCCGCCGGCGTCGAGCACGCGCAGCGCGCGCGCCGCCGGGATGTCGGCCTCGACCGCCTCGATCAGGCCGAAGCGGATGCCGATGTCGCGCTTGCCGCGCAGCGACTGGCTCGGATCGAGCACGTCGCCGCCCTTGATCACCAGGTCGAACTTGTCGTTCGGACCCATGGCGGCACGCGCGGGACCGCCGATGGCGGCGGTGAGCGCGAACGACGCCGGCGGTGGCGAGAAAATCGCGGCGTGACACGATCGACATGGCTTTCCTCCCTTGGTCGCCTTCGATTTTCTTCGATCGTGCGTCCGCGAGAGCGCGCGCGTCAATCGCAAAAGTTCGTGAGCCGCGCTGTTAGCCGGCCAAACGTGCAGGGCGCGATTTCAAATGAGGATCGTTGATCGCGTCGCGTGGGCGCCCGCCCGCCAGCGCCTCGGCGATGCTGTCGGCCGCCCGCAGCGCAATGTCACGCCGGACCTGGTCCACGGCCGACCCGAGATGCGGCGTGAACAAGGTGCGCGGGTGGGTGAGCAGCCGCGGCTCGATCGCGCGTGGACGGTCGGGCCGCGCCCAATCCTCCAGCTCGAACACGTCCGCCGCATAGCCGCCGAGCCGGTCGGTCGCGAGCGCGTCGGCGACCGCTCGCTCATCGACCACCGAGCCGCGGCCGACATTGATCAGGAGCGCGTGCGGCTGCATGCGCGCCAATGCATCGCGGTCGATCAGGTGCAGGCTCGTGCGCGTCAATGGCGCGGCCAGGAACAGGTAGTCGGCGGCTGCCAGCGCGCCGGCGAGGTCGGCATGAGCAACATCGCTCGGCATGGCGGCGTGCGGATCGACGCCGAGCATGCGGCAGCCGAAGCCGGCGAGCCGTGTGGCGATGGCGCGGCCGACCGCTCCCATCCCGACGATCGCGACGGTCGCGCCGTCGAGACCGCTGCCGTAAAGGATCGGCCGCCAGCCGTCGAAGGCGCCGGAGCGCACAACCGCATCGCCGCTGCGGATGTGGCGCCCGAGCGCGATGGCGAGGCCGACCGCCAGCTCGGCGGTGGGCGCGGTGAGGAGATCGGGCACGATCGTCACCCACACGCCGGCCGCGGTGCAGGCCTCCACGTCGAAATTGTCGAAGCCCTTGAGCGCACAGGCGACGATCTTGAGCCGCGGACAGCCGGCGAGAAAGGACCGCGTCGATGCAATCGGGCATGAAGGCGAGCACCGCATCCGCGTTGGCGGCCCGCGCGCGCACCTCGGCGTCGGGCCAGGGCACGCGGCTCATATTCGCGTCGACCTCGCCGAATGCCGCCAGCCAGGCCAGGACCTCGCCGTGAATCCAGTTGGTGACGAGGATACGCGGGCGGCTCATGCATCACCGGAGCTTGCGGCGCAGCAGCGCGCCGAGACTGTCGACCATGATCACGCACAGCAGGATGGCGATCAGGATCGCCGAGACCTGGTCGTATTTCATGATCCGCAGCGCCGCGATCAGCTCGAACCCGATGCCTCCGGCGCCGACGATTCCAAGCACGGTCGAGGCCCGGAAATGGTATTCCCAGCGATAGATCGTGACGTCGGCCAGCTGCGGCAGCACCTGCGGCAACACCGCGTGGGTGATCACTTGGAACGGGCTCGCGCCGGCGGCGCGCGCCGCCTCGAGCGGCTTGGGATCGACGTGCTCGATCGCCTCGGCGTAGAACTTGCCGACCATGCCGACCGAGTGCAGACCGAGCGCCAGCACGCCGGGCAGCGCGCCGAAACCCACCGCCGCGACGAAGATGATGCCCATGATGAGCTCGGGCACCGAGCGCAGGCCGCTCAGGACCGTGCGGACGGCCTGATGGATGACGGGGTGCGGCGATGTGTTGACGGCGGCGAACAGCGCAAGCGGCAGCGAGAGCACGACCGCGAGCGCGGTGCCGGCGACCGACATGGCGAGCGTGTCGAGCAGCGGCTTGAGCCAATCGCGCCAGCGGCTGAAATCGGGCGGCACCATCTCGGAAGCCAGCTGCGCGAACGCCGGCCCGCTCTCCGCGAAGCGCTGCGCGTCGAAGAAGCCGGTCAGCCCGAGCGCGATCAGGCACACGAGCACGATGGCGCCGACGAGGCCGGCATAGCGCAAGCCGGCGCGCCGCTCGTCGGCGAGAATCTGGTCATAGCGAGCCGATGCAGTCGTCATCCGCGCAGCTTCGACAGATCGAGATCGAGGATCTTGGCGGCCTCACGCAGCACGTCGTAGGCCTTGTCGTCGGTCGGGGCGAAGCCCTGGACGCGGAACGATTTGAGGATGTCGGCATCCTTGAGCTCGATGAATGCCCCGCGGATCGCCGCTTTCAGCTCCGGATCGAGGTTGCCCTGCATCACCATCGGATAGTTCGGGATCGGATCGGAGGTCGCGATGACCTTGAGCTTGTTGTCATCGATCACCTTGCGCGCGACCAGCGTCTCGAAGATCGCCTTCGACAGTGCGCCGGCCGGGACCTGGCCGTTCTGCACCGCCCGCGCGACGGCATCGTGGGCGCCGAGATGGACCGGGCGGTAGTCCTTGCTGCCGTCGAGCCCGTTCTTGAGCAGCAAGGCGCGCGGAATCAAATGGCTCGAGGTGGACGCCTGGTCGCCGAAAGCGAAATCCTTGCCGCGGACGTCGCCGATGACGCTCACCGGCCCGCCCGCCTGCGCGACGATGATCGAATTGTAGGTCGGCGCGCCGCGCTCGATGCCGACGGCGAACGGCTCGATTGCGGGCGCTCGCGATTTGGCGAGCACGTAGGAGAACGGACCGAAATAGGCGATCTCGATGCGGCCGAAGCGCATCGCCTCGACCATCGACGAATAGTCGGTGGTGACGACGAGCTCGATGTCCTTCTTGAGCGTGCTCTCGAGATGGGCTTTGAGCGGCCGCGCGTTCTGGATGATGGTGGCGGCGTTCTCGTCGGGAAGCAGCGCGACCCGAAGCTTCGACGGATTGCCGCCGGCGGCGAGCGCCGAAACCGGCGCGACGAAGACGGAGGCGGCAATGCCGGCGAGCAGGCTGCGGCGGTTCATGCGTAGGTTCCTGTCTTGCGTTGAGGCTCGAGGTTCGACCGGTCATCGGCTGAGCCCGCCCCGTAGATGCGGACGATCTCGGACCGCGCGAGCTTCGCCGGGGGCCCGTCGAACACGACCTCGCCGCGGGCGAGGCCGACGATCCGATCGGCGTAGCGGCGGGCGAATTCGAGCTGATGCAGGCTCACGATCGCCGTGATGCCATCGGCCTTGCAGATGCCGTGCAGCAAAGCGAGCACGCGGTCGGCGGTGGCAGGATCGAGGCTGGCGACCGGCTCGTCGGCGAGCACGATGGCCGGCTGCTGCACCAGCGCCCGGGCGATGCCGACGCGCTGTTGCTGGCCGCCGGACAATTCGTCGACGCGCCGCAGCGCATGGTCGAGGAGAGCGACCCGCTCGATGGCGGCGAGCGCGAGCCGCTTCTCGGCCGCGGAAAACGGGAGCAAGGTCCGCAAACCGGAATGGTAGCCGAGCCGGCCGGTGAGCACGTTGGCGAGCACGCTCAGCCGGCCGATGAGCTGGTGCTGCTGGAACACCATGCCGGTGCGGCGGCGATGCGCGCGCATGCGGCGGCGGTCGGACAGCTCACCCATTCCCTGGGCGATGATGCTCCCGCCGGTCGGCTTGACCAATCCGTTGAGGGTGCGGAGCAGCGTCGATTTTCCGGCGCCCGAAGGACCGAGCAGGACGGTAAAGGCGCCGGTCTCAAAGCTCAGCGTCACCGGCGCGAGCGCACGAATTCCGCCCGCATAGGTGACTTCGAGATTCTGGACACGCATCACGCCGGCGGCTCCGGGACAAAGGCCCAATCGGTGGCCTCACACCCGCGCATGACGTCGGCATGACGGCTCAGATGACGGTTTTCCGACAATGCACAGCGGCGCGAAACCGCCGGCCAACCGGACGCACGTCGAATGACGACGGAGCAGGTGCATCTTGCTCGACCTCCATCCGTTTGATCTGATGATTCTCGCTGCCATGCCCCTCGGACGGATGGGCGGTCGCCCACACAATCAGAAACTTTTTCAGGGACGAAGCGCGCGATGACGAAATGGGCCGGACTGCTGCTCGCCCTCGTGCTCAGCGGCGCGACGCTCGGCACCGCGAGCGCGCAGACGTCGTACCCGAACGCGGCCGATCCGGATCGTGATCGGGTTCGGTCCCGGCGGCCTCGCCGACATCACCATGCGGCTCGTTGGGCAAAAGCTGACCGAGCTCACCGGCCAGCAGGTCATCATCGAGAACCGGCCGGGCGCCGGCGGCGTCGTGGCCGCGGGCGCGGTGACGTCGCGCCGCCCGACGGCTATACGCTGTTCGTGCTCTCGAGCGGGATCGCGATCAGCAAGTCGCTGCTCAAGAGCATGCCGTTCGATCCGGTGGCCGATTTCGCGCCGGTCTCGACGGTGGCGTTTTTCGATCTGCTGATCCTGACCAAGGCCAACTCGACCTTGCGCACGGTGAACGACGTCCTCGCGACGGCGCGCGCCAATCCCGGCCGGTTCAACGTGGCGACGATCAATCCGGGCAGCACGCAGAACCTGTCGGCCGAGCTTCTGAAGTCGGCGACCGGCGCCCCGATGACGATCGTTCCGTTTCGCAGCACGCCGGAGGTGCTGACCGCGCTGTTGCGCGACGACGTCCAGATCGCGGTCGAATCCTACGCCGCCTTGAAGGCGCAGATCGACGACGGAAAAATCCGGCCGATCGCCGGCACCGGAGAAACGCGTTCGCCCATGCTGGCGAACGTGCCGACCCTGCGGGAGAGCGGCGTCGCCGCCGAAGTGGTGGGCTGGAACGCGCTGGTGGCGCCGGCGCGGACGCCGAAGGACGTCGTCGAGCGGCTCAATCAGCACATCCGGACCATCGTGGCGATGCCGGACTTCAAGCAGCGCCTGCTCGATCTCGGCACCGAGGCGCGGGCGAGCACGCCGGCGGAGCTGGGCGCGCGGCTCGCCGCCGACATCGACAAATGGGCCGCCGTGGTCAAGCAGGCCGGCCTCGAGCCGCGGTAGCGTGATGAGTCTGACACTTGTCATTCCGGGGCGCCGCGAAGCGACGAGCCCGGAATCGACGCCCAGGCGTGGTAGATTCCGGGCTCGCGCCTTACGGCGCGCCCCGGAATGAACGGAGTACATGCCCCGGAAAGCCCATTGGTCGACGCGCACGTGCATGTCTTCACGCAGGACATGCCGCTCATCGACAATCCGCGGCACGCGCCGACCTACAGCTTCACGGTGGAGCAACTGATCGCCACCATGGATGCGCACGGCGTCCAGCTCGGCGTGATCGCGGCGGCGAGCCCATGGGGCGACTACAACGACTACACGATCGCGGCGCTGCGCGCGCATAAGCGGCTGCGCGGCACCGTGATCCTGGCGCCGAGCGTCGAGCGCCTGGTGCTCGACGCCATGAGCCGGGACGGCGTGGTCGGCGTGCGGCTGCCGTTCATCTCCAAGGAGCTGCCCGACATCACCACGTTCGAATACCGGCGGTTCCTGCGCCGGCTCGCCGACCTCGACTGGCACGTCCACCTCCACGTCGAGGGCGAGCGGCTGCCGGGATTGATCGAGCGCATCGAGGCCTCGGGCGTGAAGCTGGTGATCGATCATCTCGGGCGCCCCGATCCGCGCACCGGCATCAACAGCGAAGGCTTTCAGGCGATGCTGCGGGCGATCGACCGCGGCCGCACCTGGGTCAAGGTCTCCGGCGGCTACCGGCTCGGCCCCGCCGCGTCCGATTATGCGCGCGAGCTCGTTCGCGTCGCCGGGCCCGACCGGCTGGTGTGGGCGAGCGATTGCCCGTTCGTCGGCTGCGAGCAGCAGGTTCGCTATCAGGACACGATCGATTGGCTGATCGATTGCGTTCCGGATCAGGCTGCAACGCCGCAAGATATTCGGCGAGACGGCGCTGAAGCTCTACTTTGGTTGAAACAGAACAAGCCGCGCCCAGGGAATTGAACATGACCACATCCATGCCGGACTCTTTGCGTCGCGCTTTCGTGCGAGCGTCGGCGGCCCTTTGCCTTGTCGTGGTGACCGCGGCTCCGTGCGCCGCCCAATATCCGGAGCGGCCGATCCGGCTCATCCTGCCGTTCCCGGCCGGCGGCGCGGTCGATCACGTCGCCCGCCTGGTCACCGCGCGGATGGCCGAGGATCTCGGGCGTCCGTTCGTGATCGAGAACAAGGCCGGCGCCGGCGGCGTGATCGCGACCGATGCCACCGCCAAGGCCGCGCCCGACGGCTACACGCTCCTGCTCACGACGCCCAATCACACGATCAACGCCGCGCTCCATCCGAAGCTGCCCTACGACACCGACAAGGACCTGGTGCCGGTCTCGATCGTGGCCGAGGTGCCGGAATTGCTGGTGAGCCATCCGGCGGCGCCGTTCGAGAACTTTGCCGGCTTCATCGACTACGCCAAGAAGAATCCCGGCAAGCTCAACTATTCCTCGGCCGGCAACGGCACCTTGCCGCACGTGACCATGGAATTGCTGCTGCGGCGGACCGGCATCGCGGTCGCCCACATTCCCTATCGCGGCGCCGCGCCGGCGATGACCGACCTGCTGGCCGGACAGGTGCAGCTCAAGATGGACACCTACGCCACCGCCAACCAGCACGTCGCGCAGGGCAAGCTGCGCGCGCTCGCATTCGCGAGCCGGGAGCGATCGGCGCTGATGCCGAACGTGCCGACCGTCGCCGAGATGGGGCTGCCCGGATACGAAGGCATCCTGTGGATCGGCATCGTGGCGCCGGCCGCGAACGCCGAAAGCCGTGATCGAGAAGCTCGCGGCGGCGGTGCAGCGCGCGGTGCGCACGCCCGAGCTGGCCGAGCGGCTCCGGCGCGACGGCGTCGAGCCGGTGGGCGGCACGCCGGAGGCGTTCGCCGCGCTGATCGCCAAGGAAATCGTGCAGTGGCGGGAGCTGGCCGCCGCGGCCAAGATCACGCTCGACTAACTTCTCCCGCCCGCAACCTGCTCGACCTGCTGCTCGAATGGGTGCCGGATGAAGCGACGCGCAAGCGCATCCTCGTCGACAACGCCTGCGCGTCGCGCAGCCACTGCAACGCGTCGTTGCGCGCCCTACAGCTCCGCCATTTTGGCCAAACAAACCCAACGGGCATCGTTGGCGCGCAACGCATCGCGCCAGTCATTGGCCGAACAACGGCGCGAAAGCCCGGCACGAGTTCATGATTCACTTGTCAAACAGCCCAAATAGACAACGCTACGCCGCCCGGGCACTTGGATTTTCGGGCGCCGGGCGTCGCCCTTTCCCCTTTTTCCTTCTCCCTTGCACGCAAGGGAAATGGAGCGCCGGGAGGCGCCGGGTGCTTGCGAGGCACCCTGGCGAACCTTGCGAGGGTCCGCCGCGCGCCTTGCGAGGGCGCGCGCACCCCAATGACGTAGGGGTGCGGCGCCTCCCGGCGCTCCACCGCGACGCTCGAGGCGGGACCACGTTCTTCCCGCGCCCGGTCGCATCGCCGCCGATTCGCCCCGGCCCAAGTTAGGTCCTAGGCGAATCAGCCTATTTGTTCATGATATGTTCTTTTGCCCGACCGTGTCAACAGAACGCTTTAAGCTCTTACATCCGACTGCTGCCGAATTGGCGCACCGCGGCGACGACGCGATGTACCGCCAGCGGACCTCGGGTGACTACGACGGCCGCACTTCCGCGCAAGTGGTTTATCGGAAGCGGGAAAGCTGGATCGCTCTGCCAAACCGATAAATGTTACACTGCGGCTCTTCAACAGATGCAGCGCGCACCGTGCCCCGAGGATCATACCAATGACGGCACCCGCCCCACCCAGCCTGCTGCATGAAGTCTGGGAGTACCCGCTCTTCGAGGCGTTGTATGGCAGAAGATCGCGGCGCTTCGGATTGGGTTTCGAAATGGCCGAGGGCCCATTCAAGTACAAGTCTCAACGAGCACCACTGCCCCTCAGCGACATCGAAGAAGCTCTGCTCGTTGCGGCAGGGGTGGGCTTTTCCGGGATTGCGCTCTGGGACCAGAGCCGGCCGCTCCCATACCGCGCCGGCGACGGCCGCACCTTCCCCAGTACTTCGCGGGGCCGCCGTACGGCACTGTTCTTCACCAACGATCAAGGCGTCTATGTCATCGACCCTGCCGCCCCGTCAGCGAGCAAGCTCAGAGAGGTCGAGACGCCTGATGAGCGAGACAAGGTCCTTTCGCTGCACCGGGAAAACCGCAAGACGTTGCAGCAGGGCCGGCTCGACATTCCTCGCCGTGTCCCGCCGCTCTCGGGGCACAATCTGTCGGTTTCGAACATGCCCGGCTCAACGCTATTCATGCCGGTATGCGACGTGAGCTTTTCGCTGATTGGGCTGATCGCCCAATTCGTCGATCAACGGCTCGAACGGTTCGCCGCAAAGAACAGTCCCGGCATCCATATCGTCGACGACCGATATGGCTTTCGGCCGGCCGGAACCGAAAAATGGATCAAGAGCGGATTCCTCGACGAGCAGAACATCATGCCGCTGTCGCACCTGGAACGCCAAGCTTGCTACTACATGTTCAGCGAGCCCGCCGCGATCTGCCAGAACATGTTTCTTGCAGCCGAAGCCTTAGGGATAGGCGGATGGATGCACTGCGGATTTCTGTCACGGGACGTTTTCAAAGCGCTGGGCTTCACGACAGTGATTCCACACGAGACACCGGTCCTTGCGAATCCCGTAGGACTTGATGGCATCTTCCAGGCCTATTGTCCGCCCTATTTTCCGAGCATGGACGCAGCAGTCGATGCGGTCCTCACCCCTCTGTTGCGGCAAGGTGCAGGCTCGGCCAGCCCCGCGCAACCGGGACATGTGCCGTATCTGATGTCCGACGTAGAGCATCGCAACGGCGCGGTCGAGATCAGCGATGAAGGCATCGCATGCACCAAGGCGATCTGCAATTACATCTATGAGACGTATGGCCGGTTCCCCGGCAGCTTGGACGCCATGCATCTGATGTGGTTCATGCAGGCCCACCACTTGGATACCGACTACTACGACAGGTTTTTCCGGTCCGGCGCTTACGGGCATACTCACGCCGCCCATCTGGCAATTTGGCATCCTTAGCTTAGGGGGCTTTGCGCGCTGCCACATCAGGGCCCGCCGAACGACGATACGCGATGAGCTCGAAGATCATCGCCGGCACAATTTGCAACGAACCTGACGAGCGCCGCCCAGCCCGCGGGGCCTGTCATCGGGCTGCGCTTCGCGGCGATCCGTTGACTCCATAACCCGCCCAGCCAGCGGCTATCGGGCATGGCCTCCGGAGATATCAAGCGACCGCCTTCACGCTGACAGCCAGCGTGTCCAGCATCTTCCAGACTTCGCTGGCCGGTTTGGGCCGGCTGAAAAAATAGCCCTGGGCCTCGGTGCAGCCCTCTTTCCTCAAGATAATCAAGCTCTTCTTGTGTCTCGACCCCTTCGCCGGTCGTCGCCATGCCGAGGCTGGCTCCAAGCCCCGTGACAGCGCGAATGATGGCCATGGAATCCTCATCCGAGGACAGGTCGTGCACGAACGAACGGTCAATCTTGATCTTGTCGAACGGGAAGCTTCGCAGATAGCTCAACGACGAATAGCCGGTGCCGAAATCGTCCATCGAGATGCGCACGCCCAGCGCTTGAAGTTGATGCAGGGTCGCGAGCGTGGCTTCGCTGTTCAGCAACAGCACCGACTCGGTGATCTCCAGCTCGAGACGTTGGGCAGCCAACCCCGATCGCGCCAAGGCGTTCGTCACGATCTGGGTGAGGTTGCCCATCTTGAACTGAACGGATGAAATGTTGACCGCGATACGAACCTGGGCCGGCCATTTCACGGCTTCCTGGCAGGCCTGGCGGAGGATCCATTCGCCGATTGGGATGATCAATTCCGTTTCTTCCGCAAGCGGAATGAAATCGAGAGGAGGAATGAGTCCGCGCTCCGGATGATTCCACCGCAGCAGCGCCTCGAAGCCGGATATTTCGTTCTTTGCCAAGTTGACGAGCGGCTGATAGTAAAGCTCGAACTCTCCGTTGAGCAAAGCCTTACGCAGATCGAGCTCCAAGGCCCGCCGCTTCTGCATGAGGGCGTCCATTTCCGGCTCGAAGAAGCGGTATATGCCCCTGCCATCGGCCTTGGCGCGGTAAAGCGCCGTGTCGGCGTTCTTCAGGAGTTGATCGGATTGCGCAGCATCGGTGGGGCCAACCGCGACGCCGATGCTGACCCCGACGACCGCTTGATGGCCGTCGAGATCGAAGGGAGCGGCGATGACCTCATTGAGACGAGCTGCAAGCGCGTTGATTTCCGTGACCTGGTTGACGTTGGCTTGAAGGATAACGAATTCATCGCCGCCCAGCCGCGCAAGGATATCGCCTTCACGCAGACAACCACGCACTCGCTCGGCGACTTGTCGAAGCAGCTGGTCACCGAAGGAGTGACCCAAGGCGTCATTCACGCTCTTGAAACGATCGAGATCAAAACACAGAACGGCGAATTTCCTGTCTCGCTCCTGGCGTGTAAAGCGATTTTCCAGCTGCTCCCGAAGTACAGCCGGTTCGGCAGGTTTGTCAGGGCGTCATGGAGCGCCATATGAGAGATTTTTGCCTCCGCCGCCCGGCGTTCGGTGATGTCTTCGTGGGTGGCGACCCAACCGCCGTTCTGCATGGGGCAGCTGGTGATTGAAATCTCCCGTCCGTCCCCGGTTTCGACGATCCAGTTGACCGTCTTCCCCGAGCGCAAGTCAGCCAAGAGCTTGGTTCGATATTGATCGAGGTCCCGGGCGAGATGGCCCCGTTCGGCGCGATGCTTGAACACCTCGCTGAGCGAGCACCCGGGCTTCACGATGTCACGCGACAGATCGTACATATCGATGAATCGATCGTTGCACACGACCAGACGCTCGGCCGAATCAAACATGCAGAGCCCTTGCGACATGTTGTTCAGCGCCGCGTCGAATCGGTCATTTGTCCTTTCCAGGGTGCCGAGTGTCTGATCGAGCACCCTGAGAGGAAAGACTCGCACCGCGAAAAACATGCCAAGGCCGAGCGCGATGCTCAGGATTGCAACGAAGCCGGTTTCGTGAACGAGAGGCCGCAGGCTCGTGCTGATCTCCACTCGTCCGACCGTCGCACCCGCGACCTCAATGGGGGCGCTACGGGTCAAAACGGGAGACGCGAGCTCGGTGTCTTCGTCGAATACCACCTTTCCGGCAGTGTCGAAGACACGCTTGCGACTGTCCTTGCTGTCATCGGTCTGGTCGAGCAGCTCGGCAAGCCGGACGCGCTGATACTGCCACAACGTATCGTGCGTGTAGATGTATTTCGCCAGGACGCGAGCGTTCAAGTCGGCCTTGAAGTCGAACAGACCAGCCGTGTTGGTGTAGCCGACCACGAAATAGCCGAGCGGCACGGAGACGGCTGTCGTGGCCGCGACGAGGATTCCGATCACGCTGACGAGGGTCCGGAGCGAGATCGATTTCATCTGCGTCAATCGGCGGTCGGCAGGTTGCCGGTCGCGCGCAAGGCGACCCGTCCCGCCGGCGATCCCAGAAAGGCGACGAAGCGTTCTGCAAGTGGCTTCTTCTTGGCGGGCAACACGAAATAGATCGGCTTGGCGAACGGGTATGCGCCGCTCTCGAGGTTGTCCAGCGACGGCTCGACCCCGTCGATGGCGACGAAACGCAAGTTCCGCCGCTCCATCTTGACTTGGCTCAATGTGGCGGCTGTCAAAGATCCCGGAATGCGCTCCGCCATGTCCGCGTTGTCCTGATCGGTCGCGGCCATGGGGATCTCCGGACGTCGCCGCACCTCCTCGATCGCCGCAGCCATGCCGGGGAACATGCCGCCGAGCACCGCCGTGTCGCTGTCGCTTTTCGGGCGCAAGATAATTCGGATCAGTGATCCGTCGGCCCACGACGCCCTTCGCGACCTGAAGATTTCGGCGACTTCAGAGCTCTTGAAGCCATTCGGGCGCGGCTGCGAGGTAACGAGGGTAAACGGCGTGCGAATCTCAGCGACCTGGGTGAGGCCCTGCGCAATTTCGTCCCGCGTGAGCGCACGGCCCGAAACGGCGATGTCGAGCACACCCTCGGCCAGTGCGCGCAAGGCTCCGCTGCTGCCGAGACTGTGGACTATTTCGAGCTTGTCCTCTTGGCCGCGGTCGAAGGCGCTGAAGAGTGCCTGGCAGCGCGGCCATCGCCGAGCCCATGCCGCCGATTCGCAAGGTCTCGGCGGACGCAGTGTTAGAGGTGCACAGGAGGGCGGCCGCGAAGAGTCCGGTTCGCGTTATCGTCCGCCAAGTCCTCTGTCGCCTTGAAATTCGGGGGTCGGTGATCGCCTCTCTGCGGTCCTCAATGATAGGAGGGATACCTGTGGGCGTTTTCATGCCTATGAGATGGTGATGTTCACGAGCCCGGTTAACCGTACAATTCCCAGAATCGTCAGCCTTGGTTTTCCAAGTGTTAATGCTCCGCAGACAGGTCGCCAGATGCGCGCGAACTCGGCGGCGAACCCGGACCGTTTGGACGCCGTTGGCTTAATATCCCGCTCGCCGGCGAGGCCTCGCTTCTGCAAGTCCGCGGGTCGACCTTGCGCCAGGCTTGGCCCCGACCGCCGCCGACAGGAGGCGCCGCCACCATGAGCGTTGCTCACGCTGCTCATTCGAATGTTGGCGGAGACTGTCCCCGGCCTGCCTGACCAGGGCTGCCATCTCCAATTCGAGAATGAGGGTCGCCGCATCGAGCGCCACGTGTCGCCGCGGCGCATCGCGGCCGGTGTCCCGCTCGGCAATTGGGGAGACACGCGATGAAGCTCGGCGCGTTCGACGTGTCATCGGCTGCACGAACATGCGCTGCCCATCGGTGCTTGAACGATACGCGCGATGGTGTGGCACAATCATTACCGAATCCTTTGAATGGACCGATCTCGCTTGGCGCTTCCGGTATCCAGGTCCGAGGCGTGCTTCGTCTCGATGTCAATATCCGCCTCGATCCGGCCATTAAGGATACTGCTGATTTTTTCTCGCAACGCATCGCCACGGGGCGCGCCTTAACGTGCAATTCAGACCACGTCGACGAGTTTTGGGCGGGGGCCCGCGGCACGCGGGCTGGCTTATGGGCGGAGGGGACGCCATGCGCAAACGTAGGAACCGGCCAGGTCGGCCGGAACACGGATAGACGGCGGCTGAAGCGGGCGCGCGCGCTCCTTGAAATGTTCGAGGAGGATTGCGGACGACGGGCGGTCACCGTCGAAGAGCTGAGAGAATGGATGGGCGCGCAGTATACCGATCAGCTGCAAATCAGGATGAACCGTCGCCTGCACGGCATCGACGCCGGCGTCCTGCGCTGAAAGAGAAAAAGCTCCGTCTTGGCGAGGCCGTGATCGGCCACGGCCCTACGGTTGGCGTGCACCTTTTTTGAAGCAACGGGAACATTTGGACAGAAACCTCGCCGAAGCGGAGGTTAAGCTGCGTCGTTGATTGGGGATGGCCACGTGGAGGCGCAAAATGATCGGGCGAATGATCGGGACGGCATTGTTTTGTCTCTGGCTTTCGGTGGCACCGGGCGCGGCTGAACCCGTGCGGATCGGACACAGCCAGGTGTTTCCCCCGTTTGCCGAGGTCAAGGACGGAAAATCGGAAGGGCTCGCCGTAGATATTCTCGGCGCCGCTGCAGCGCGAGCGGGGATCGAGATCGAATGGGTGCCGGTGCCGTTCGAGCAGCTTCAGCGGACCCTCGAGGATGGCCGCGCGCAAGCGATCTTCCCGCTGGCGATCTCTCCCGAGCGGCGCCAATCGTTCGACTTCAGCGCTCCACTCTTGATGACCGGCGGCGCCCTCTACGTGCGCGCGCCGAATGCGACGCCGGAAAGCCTTGCCGCCCTGGCGGGGAAAATCGTCGTCACGCCGCGAACCGGTCCGCTGGCGGCTTTCATCCGAAGAACCGCCCCGGACGTGAACCTGGTCACCACGGCAAATTACGAAGAGAGCCTTGCGCGCCTCGTCGGCGGCGAGGCGGATGCGGCAGCGCTCAACTTCCAGGTCGGAGCACGCATCGTCGCGCAGCTCTATGCCGGCCAGGTGACGGTGCCCCGCATCATGTTCTCGCAGGAGTCGATGGCCGTCGCCGTACCAAAAGGCCAACGGCAAGAGCTGCTGGCTCGACTGGACGCCGGACTTGCCGCGATCCGTGCCGACGGCTCATGGCAGCAGATCAGCAACCGTTGGATGGGGCGGTAGCGCGCCATTGCGTTGCGGCGCTCGATACCGCGCAAGCGGCTTGGCGCAATGGGTCGACAACCGGGCGCCCCTGACCACAGATTAACCCGGACAAGACCATCGCTGGTCGCAACCCTGCAATACCTCGATGTCGCGCTAGGGGTCATGGACGTCCGTCGCGTCGGGGCCGCGCGAAGTCGGCGACCGTCGTCAGGGTCGGAGGTGGGCACTTGCGGACCTTCGAACGTGCGGGGCAAGCGCAAGACCTATCAAGCGAGCCGAAACGCCGTTTGCTACTCTTCGCCTCATGAACCCAACTCAAAAAGCAATCTGGCTGGTCGAAAGCCGCCTGCGCGAGCCGATCACGCTCGATGACATCGCGATAAGCAGCGAGGTCTCCCCCTATCACCTGACCCGGGCGTTCGCCGCGATCACGGGCTATTCCTTGATGCGTTACGTCCGCGCCCGCCGCTTGAGCGAGGCCGCGAAGCAGCTTGCCAATGGCGCAACCGACATTCTCACGGTCGCGCTCGATGCGAGCTACGGGTCGCACGAAGCATTCTCGCGCGCATTCAAGGAGCACTTCGGCCTGACGCCGGACCAGTTGCGCAGTCAGCGACTTCTTTGCAACCTCGAGCTCACGGAGGCGATCACCATGGACGCAACACCAGCGGCGAAGCTTTCAGCCCCGCGATTCACAACGATGAAGCCCCGACTCTTCGCGGGACTCGTCGAGCGTCACAACTGCAGCGACGGCGCTGGTATTCCCGCACAATGGCAACAATTCCAGCCCTACTTCGGGGCGCTCCCCGGTCAAGTCGGCGACGCCGCCTATGGGATGGCCTACGACATGGATGGCGACGGCAACTACAACTATCTCTGCGGTTTCGAGGTCACGGATTTTTCCGAAGTCCCGAAAGGCCTGAGCACCAAGCTGGTGCCCCCTCAGAAATACGCCGTTTTCCATCAACCGGACCATATCGCGGCAATACGGCAAGTCATCGCAACGATCTTCAGCAAGTGGATGCCGAAGTCCGGTTACGAAGCCGCCGACAGCCCGATGATGGAGCGCTATGGACCCGGGTTCAATGCACAGACCGGTTCGGGCGGCTTCGAGATTCTGGGTTCCGATCAAATCGTGAGCCGGTCGTCGAAGATGACCGCGTCCACCGCGAGCCCCGGCAGGAAACGAAAGAAATCGTCCGCACCGGGCGCCGCCAAGGCGACGAAGCCCTCGCTCGAAGACGAGGTCCAAGCAGTGCTGACGTGGCTGCGGCGCCATGGCAGCAAGGCCACTCGCGACGGCATGGCGCGGTACGCCATCCCCTCGGACAAGGCGTTCGGCGTGTCGGTCGGCACGATGCAGCAACTGGCCAAGCGCCTCGGGCGGAATCACGAGCTGGCCGCCGCGCTCTGGGAGACCGGCTGGTACGAGGCCCGCATGCTGGCGTCGTTCGTCGACGAGCCGGCGCGCGTCACGTCCGCGCAAATGGATCGCTGGTGCCGCGATTTCGACAACTGGGCGATCTGCGATACGGCGTGCTTTCACCTGTTCGATCGCACGCCGCACGCCTGGCGCAAGGTCGCGCAGTGGTCCGGCCGGCGCGAGGAGTTCGTCAAGCGCGCGGCCTTTGCGCTGCTGTGGGGTCTCACCGTGCATGACAAGAGCGCCGACGACGAGCCGTTTGCCCAGGGCCTGCTCCTCATCGAGCGCGCGGCCGACGACGAACGGAACTTCGTCAAGAAGGCCGTGAACATGGCCCTGCGTGCGATCGGCAAACGCAATCGTCGCGCTCAACGCCGCCGCGGTGGCGGTGGCGCGAAGCCTGGCGGCCTCGCCGCACGCCGCGGCGCGGTGGGTCGGAAAGGACGCGCTGCGGGAACTCACCAGCTCCGCGGTGACCCGGCGACTTGCCGCGCGCCGTTCCGCCGCGCAGGAGATCAAGTGACAATACGGAACAATTTGCGGCGTTACCGCGGGCCTTGGCTCGAAGCTTGCCGGTCCGGCAGCGCCGCCCTGATCTGCCGCAGAGCGGCATCGATTCTGATGTCGAGCAGGGCCTTGCCGTAGGCGGCCGAGGCGCGCATCGGATCGCCGGAGTGTCCGGTGGGCTCCGGTCGCAACGGCAAGGCCGCCAAGCGCGAAAGATCGACACCCTGCGGGTGGA
The DNA here is from genome assembly GCA_963708765.1 of uncultured Alphaproteobacteria bacterium. GTDB lineage: Bacteria > Pseudomonadota > Alphaproteobacteria > Rhizobiales > Xanthobacteraceae > VAZQ01. The sequence goes on from CAVPTV010000037.1 coordinate 125,886, forward strand.
CGGCGAGCAGCTCGGAGGTGTCGATCAGACCCGCATGACTGCCGATCGTCGCCGGGGTTTCGCCCTGTCCACGCAAGTACGCGATCTGCGCGTCGTCCACGTAATAGTCGGCCACGTGCAGCACCGTCATGGCCTGGCCGGTCCATTCGCCGTTGAGCTTGGCCGCGACGGCGGCTTGCGCGGCCTGGCTGCCGCCGTGGTCGCCGACAAAGCAGATGGTCTTGAAGCCGGCCGACTTGAGGCTGCGCGCAATGCCTTCGAGCACCTGGGCGAACACCGGCTCGGGAATGCCGAGCGTGCCGGGAAACTGCATGTTGCCGGTGGGCGGGTCGTAGCCGCCCTCCGGCACGAACGACACCACCGGCGTCACCAATGTGCGCCCGAGCTCGCGCGCGATGCGGCCGGCAGCCGAGCGAACGATGTAATCGTGCTTGCCGAGCACCATGTGGGGACCGTTCTGCTCGATCCCGCCGGTGGGCACGATCGCCACGGTGTAGCCGCGCTCGATGGCGCTGCGCACCTCGACCCAGGTCATGTCGGCCATCTCGACCGTATCGGGCATCGGCGCGGTCAGGGTGCGGTGCGAGAAGGCCATCGCCAGGACGGCGACGGCGAGAACGCCGAGCACGACCGTCAGCCACAGGGATCGCCGCCTGGGCGTCTTGCTGCCGATCACCTCGGCCGCCTCGTGGTCACTCATGGCGTACTCTCCGGCCTGGTCGGCGCGCGGCGCTTGCGCACGCCTGCAAAACGCAGGGGAGAGAGAGTTCTTGACCGGTTTGAGTTTCCGCAATGTTAACCGACCTTAAGGTTATCTCTGGGCTATTTGACCGATAGATGTCCGCCTTCACGCAGCCCGAATGGTTGCGCTCGAATTGTGATGCCGAGGAAGCGCCGGGGCACGTTCGCAGATTTACAATCCAAAGCGAGGTCAGGAGCCTCAGATGATGACTTTGTCAGCCGAGCAGCAAGCGATGGTCGCACTGTTCCAGCGGCACGTGGACGCCGAGCTCGCCGGCGATCTCGAAACCACCATGGCCACGATGACCGACGATCCGCATCTCAATCACGTATCGTCCATGGCCGGCGGCGTGGGCCGCGACGGCGTGCGCGCGTTCTATCGCGATCATCTGGTCGGCAAGTTCTTTCCGCCGGACGTGAAGATGACGAACGTGTCGCGCACCGTCGGGCACGATCAGGTGGTGGAGGAGCTGGTGATCAGCTTCACCCACACCACGCCGGTCGACTGGATCCTGCCCGGCGTCCCGCCGACGGGAAAGCGCGTCGAGGTCGCCGTCGTCGTCATCGTCGGGTTCAAGGACGGCAAGATTTCGCATGAGCACATCTACTGGGATCAGGCCAGCGTGCTGGTGCAGGTCGGGTTGCTCGATCCCACCGGCCTGCCGGTGAGCGGCGCCGAGAGCGCGCGAAAGATCCTCGATCCCAAGCTGCCGCCGCGCCGGATGTGATGCGCGCGATCGGTGGCGCCAGGCGACCTCCCTTGGCGTCGCCGTCGGTCGGGTCCCCCTCCGATCCGGCACGGATCGAAGCCGGAAGCGGCAGCTACCGCTTCCCCTTCGCCAGCGGTTTTGCGACCTCGCGCGCGGCGTCGATGAACAGGCGCGCGGTCGGGCTCAGCGTGCGGTTCTTCAGGGTGACGATTCCGATCTGAACGCGGGCCAGGGGCAGGTCGACGGGCAACACCTTCAGCTCCGGACGCCTGGTGGGAAACCGCAATGCCGACGTCGAGAAAATCGTGAGAAAGCGGCCCGTCGCCAGCAGGCTCATCCGCACGTCGGGAAGAATGGCGAAAACAGTCGTGCGGGGATGATCGAGCCCACTGGCACGGAAGGCCTCCATGGCGAGCGACCCAGGCGGGCTGTCCGGCGGCGGCAGCACCCACGATTGGTTCACCAGCTCGGCAGGCTCGATCCGGCGTCGCCGCGCCCATGGATGGTCTGCGCCCGCCACGACGAAATAGGAGTCATCGAAAAGAAACTCGAAGCCGTGCCGCTCGTCTGCGACAGAGTCCGGCCGCCGCGCGATCAAGAGATCGACGTTACGTTCGTGAAGGTCGCGCTGCAGCAGGTCCGTGGTGTTTGCCGTCACCAGATGAAATACGATGCGCGGATATCGGCGGGAGAGCAGATCGACGACGGCGGAAACGAAGCTCGCGGCGAGATGATAGCCGCTTCCGATCCGTACCTCCCCGGCCGCAGGGTCTGCGAGAAACTCGATGCTCTTCACGCCCTGACGCAGGTCGTCGAACACGGCCACCCCGCAATCGAGCAGCGCCCGGCCGTAAGCAGTCGGCTCGATCCCCTGGCGGTGCCGATCGAGCAGGCGCACCCCGAGCGCATGCTCCAGCGCCGCGATCGACCGCGAAATCGCCGGCTGGGTGATGTTGAGGCGCTGCGCCGCCTTGCCCATGCTGCCGGCCTGCATCACCGTCATCAGCACGTGCAGGTCCTGCAGCTTCATCCGGCGTCCGATGCGATCGCTCAGCTGCACGGCAACACCCATGTTCTGTTGTTATGACCACATCAGACAATAGCATTATGCGCTTATGACGGCATCACCTATCGTCCGGGGCGAAGGGTTCGCCGAACAACCGGCGACCCGAGAGCGCGCCGCTCCCAAGTCCCGGGCGCCGGAGGAGCAAGCCGTGAAGCTTCCACGTCGAAGATTTCTGCATTTGGCGGCGGCCGCCGCCGCGCTCCCGGCGCTGTCGCGCTTCGCCTGGGCGCAAACCTATCCGACGCGGCCGGTGCGCCTGATCGTCGGCTTCGCGGCCGGCGGCCCGGGCGACACCCTGGCGCGGCTCATGGGGCAATGGCTGTCGGAGCGGCTCGGCCAACCGTTCGTCATCGAGAACCGGCCAGGAGGCGGCGGCAACATCGGCACCGAGTCCGTCGTGCGCGCGCCGGCCGACGGCCATACGCTCCTCCTGACCACGACCGGGAACACGATCAACACGACGCTCTACGAGAAGCTCAATTTCAACTTCATCCGCGACATCGCGCCGGTCGCGGGCATCATCCGCGTGCCCAACGTGATGGCGGTGCATCCATCGGTTCCGGCCACCACGGTTCCGGAGTTCATCGCCTACGCCAAGGCCAATCCCGGCAAGCTCAGTCAGGCAGTGGGCGGCATCGGAACGTCGGGCCATCTGGGCGGCGAGCTGTTCAAGATGATGACCGGCATCGACATGGTGCTCGTGCCCTATCGCGGCGGCGGGCCCGCGCTCACCGATCTGCTCGCCGGACTGGTGCAGGTCTACTTCGGCCCGGCGCCCGCATCGATCGACCACATCAGGGCCGGCAGATTGCGCGCGCTCGCAGTGACCACCACGACGCGCTCGGAGGCGCTGCCGGACCTCCCGACGGTGGGCGATTTCGTGCCGGGTTTCGAGGCGGACAACTGGTTCGGCATCGGCGCGCCGAGGAGCACGCCCGCCGAGATCATCGACAAGGCTCAACAGGGAAATCAGCGCCACGCTTGCCGATCCCAAGATCAGGGCGCGGCTTGCCGACCAGGGAGGCACAGTGCTGGCGGGCTCACCGGCCGATTTCGGCAAGCTCATCGCCGACGAAACCGAGAAGTGGGGCAAGGTGATCAAGTTTGCCGGCATCAAGGCGGAGTGATCGACTATTTGACCAGAATAGTCCTGGGGCTTCCGGCTTCGATGGTCTTGATGGCGAACGGCTTGACGACGTCGCCGTGCTTGTCGAACGTGATCGTCCCCGACGCGCCGGCATAGTCGCGCACGCCGGTAGAGAAAATCGCGAATGCCGGGGCCGCCGGGAGACGTCGCGCCGGTCGCGGCGATCGCCGCTGCGATCAGACGCACGATGTCGTAGCCCTCGGCCGCGAACAGCTCCGGCTTTTTTCCGAATTTCGCCTCGTAGGCCGCGGCGAACTTTTGCGGGGCCGCGCCCGAAGCGGGGGCCGCGAGAATGTAGACGGCGCCGTTCGCGGCGTCGCCGGCCTGCCGCAACACGTCGGGGTTCTGCACCGCCTCGGTGGTGAGAAACAAAGGCTGCCGCAGCTCGAGCTCGCGCGCCTGCTGCAGGACCAGGACGGTGTCCGGAGGATAGGAGCCGACCAGGACGCCCTCGGTGCCGGCTGCCTTGATCCTCGCCAGCTGAGCGCGCAGGTCGGTCGCCCCTTGCTCGTATGTCTCCTCGATCGCGACCGTCCCGCCCAACTGCGTAAACCGCGCCTTGAATGCGCTGCTGCCGCCGATGCCGCCTTCGTTGTTGATGTAGAGCGCCGCGAGCCGGCGCAGGCCTCGCTCGTCGTGGAGATACTCGGCGAATATCTTTCCTCGCACGCTGCCGGAGGGGATGACCCGAAAGATGAAATCTCCGGCATCCGTGACCTTCGGGCTGGTGGAGGCCGGGCTGATCAAGACCGTCCGACGAGCCACGGCGAGCGGGGCGACCGCCAAGGTGACGCCGCTGCACACCGGGCCGAGGAACACCGCGGGGTTCGCGGTTGCCATGATCCTGTTGAATGCCGAAATGCCGTCGGGCGGCTGGCAGCGATCGTCCTCGATCATGAGCGCCAGCCTGCGGCCGCCGATCCCGCCGGCCCGGTTGATCTCGTCGACCGCCATCTCGGCCGCATTGCGGGGCGGGATGCCCCAATGCGCCGCTTCGCCGGTCAATGGCAACAGGGCGCCGATGGTGATCGGAGCGCTCTCGGATGCGGCCGACATTGAAATCCTCCGACATTCATCAGGATGGATCGCGGCGATAGGTCCAGAACCGCAAGCCGCTCGTCGGATCGACCGTTTCGATTGCCGGCCGGAACCCGAGCCTCTCATAGAACGCCTTGACCTTGGGCTGGGCGGTGTCGAGACAAATCGACATGCCTGCCGCATCCGCCCGGGTCATGATCGGCTCGAGCAGCGCCTGTCCATGCCCGCGGCCCCGCAGCTCGGGGAGGACGCCGACAATCATCAGGTACCAGTGCTCGGCAGGCAGGCCTTGGCGATGGGCATCGGACAGATAGTCCAGCACCCGTCCGAGCCGCTCGAATGCCGCCTTCCCCATGAGGCCGGGTAGTTGCTGGAATCCTGTCTGCGATGCCTGCTCGAACGTCGTGACCTGCCCCGGCGGCATCCACGCCGAGATGCCCGTCATTCCTTCGGTCGCGAAAACCTCGCCGAAAAGACAACCCTGGCGCACGAGAGCGGAAAACTGCGCCGGCGAGCGTTGCGCCCGCTCTTGCGGGTCCGGGAAGACGTACGTTTGCAGCGGGTCGTCGTGGAATGCGCTTGCCAGCGTACGACCCGCCGCCACGATCTGCGGTTCTTCAAGCGCTCCAGCTACGATTTTCGTCATTCGAGCGCTTCGGTTGGGACGCAGCGCATGCGCCGTTGCGCGCGGAGGGCCATTCGGCTCGCGATCCGCGCGTGCTACAGCCAGCCAGCGCTTCACCGCGCCGCGGTCACCTGGATCTCGATCTTCTTCTCCGGTCCCTGCAGCAGCGCCTCGACGCAGGCACGCGCCGGCGTGTTGCCCGGCACCACCCAGGCGTCCCACACCTTGTTCATCTCGTCGACGGTGCGGATGTCGGAGAGCCAGATGGTGGCGGTGAGGAGCTTCGACTTGTCGGTGCCGGCCTTCGCCAGAAAGCCGTCGATCAGCGAGAGGATTTCGCGGGTCTGCTCGGCGAGCCCCTGCGCCGAGCGTCTTGTCGGCGGTCAGCCCGGCGAGATAGACCCGGTCGCCGTGCACGACCACCTTGCTCATGCGCGGATTGCCGTCGATGCGTTGAATGCTCACGTCGCTCTCCCTGTCCGTTGTTTCACGTTCATTAAATCGGCGGCCGGGAGATTTGCAGTTCCGGACGGATTTTGGAAGGCGTGCGCGACCACCTTGCGCATGACGTTCGGCAGCGCTTCGCCGGCAAGCTCCGCCAGCGCGACCCAGCGCATGCCGGCGGGCGCCGGCGTGGCGGCGCCGACGCTCGCGGCATAGACCACAAGCTCCAGCGGAAAATGCGTGAACACGTGCGTGACGACGCCGGGAATGCGGCGCCATTTCGGTCGCGCGCGCGCAAGCCGCGGCGCGGCCGACAAGCGCATCGCGCTGATCGAAGTCGTGCGTCCACTCGGTGGTCGGCACCTCGGTCATGCCGCCGAGCAGCCCCTTCGGCGGGCGCGAGCGCACCAGCACGCAGCCGTCGGCGCGCACGACCACGAAGGCCGCGCCGCGGCGCAGGCGCCCTTCCCGCTTGGGCGCCTTGACCGGAAACGTCTCCGGGTCGCCGCGCCGGCGCGCCGCGCAGGCATCCATCCACGGACAGAGCGCGCAGGCCGGCTTCTTCGGCGTGCAGATGGTGGCGCCGAGGTCCATCAGCGCCTGGGCGAAATCGCCGGCGCGCGCGGCCGGGACGAGGCTCTCGGCGAGGCGGCGGATTCTCGCCTTCGCCGCGGGCAGCTCGTCCTCGACCGCGAACAGCCGCGCCACCACCCGCTCGATATTGCCGTCGACCGGCGCGGCCCTGCGCGCCGAACGCGATCGCCGCGATCGCGGCCGCCGTGTAGGGGCCGATCCCCGGCAAGGTCGCGAGCTCGGCCTCGCTCTGCGGAAAGCGTCCGCCATGGCGCTCGGCCACCGCCTTGGCGCAGGCGTGCAGATTGCGCGCGCGCGCGTAATAGCCGAGCCCGGCCCACAGCCTGAGCACGTCCTCGAGCGGCGCCGCGGCCAGCGCCCGCACGTGCGGCCAGCGCGCGACGAAGCGCGCGAAATAGGGCGCGACCGCCTTCACGGTGGTCTGCTGCAGCATGATCTCGGAGAGCCACACCCGGTAGGGATCGGCGCGTCTCGCCGGGCGCCGCGCGCCACGGCAACGTGCGGCGATGGCGGTCGTACCAGGCGAGCAGATCGGCCGCCGCGGGGCCGCATCCGCCGCGAAGCCGGCGCGCTTTCGCGGCTCCGTCGTAGCTGTTACCGTCATGCTGCGCCCGATGTGACAGAGCCTCGCGCCGTGAACAAGCCCGGCAGATCGTACCCGCGTCCGCTCAAGGACCTTCTGCACAAGACGCTGGGCGACGCCTTCGCCAAGCAGGGTTTCGCCTCGACCGAGCTGGTCACCCGCTGGACCGACATCGTCGGGCGCGGAGATCGCCGCCCATTCGCAGCCGGAGAAGATCCAGCTGGCCGCGCGCCACCGACGGGCGGCGCGCCCGAGCCGGGGACCCTGGTGCTGCGGGTCGAGGGGCCGACGGCGCTCGAGATCCAGCACCTCTCGGGCGTCATCCTCGAGCGGGTGAACCGCTTCTTCGGCTGGCAGGCGGTCGGCGGCCTGCGGCTGCGGCAGGCGCCGCTTCGCCGCGACCGACGCAAGCCCCATCCTGCTCCCGATCTCGAAGCGGCGGCGCGCATCGCCGCGAGCCTGCCCGAGATCAGGGACGAAAACCTGCGCAACGCGCTCGCGCGGCTCGGCGCCGCCATCAAGCAGTCGTGAGGCTCGGCGCGGCGGCCCGCCATTGCCACATTTGGCCTTTCAGGATAGCGACTGGGAGGAGCGCGTTCCGACGGCGGAGAGACTGACCGAAATGCGTTCTGGCCCACAAACCCGCTCAAAACGGACACTGCAAGCCATGGATACCACACAGGAAGGCGGCTCGATCGTCACCGCGCCGCAATCTGCTGATCGTCGCCGCCGGGCTGGTGGCGGCCGGCGTCGCGGGCGGGGGTACCGGCTACTATTTATTCTGGCCGCGGCCGAGCACGGCCGCGCCGCAGCCGGCGCCCGCCCCGGAGCCGAGGTCTCGAGCGCCGACCTGCTGACGCCCGGCCCGCTCGGCGATGAGGTGCTGGGAGCCGCCAATGCGCCGGTGACGATCATCGAATATGCCTCGATGACCTGCCCGCATTGCGCCCAGTTCCACGAGACCACCTATCCGGAGATGAAGAAGAAATACATCGACACCGGCAAGATCCGCTTCATTTTCCGGGAATTCCCGCTCGATCCGCTGGCGGCCGCCGGCTCCATGCTGGCGCGCTGCGCCGGCAAGGACAAATTCTTCCCGCTGATCGAGACGCTGTTCGCACAGCAGAAGGAGTGGGTCACCCAGAAGCCGCTGCAGCCGCTGCTGGCGATCGCCAAGCAGGCCGGCTTCACCCAGCAGAGCTTCGACGAGTGCCTGGCGAATCAGGAGGTGCTCAACGGCATCGAGGAGGTGCGCCAGCGGGCGGCGCAGAAGCTCGGCGTGCAGTCCACCCCGACCTTCTTCATCAACGGCAAGCTCGTTCCGCGGCACCCTCACGATGGAGGAGCTGGACAAGGAGATGGCGCCCTATCTCAAGGGCTGATAAGGGTTTTTTCCGATTTCGCGGAGTTCCGATGCGCTGCGGCGGCGGCCGCCGCCGCGACCGCCGGTCGCGCCGAACGTTGCGGTGGGAACAACGTCTTCTTTCTGTTGCGGAATCACCTCCGGCAATTCATTCTCCCGACCGATGCGGCGTACCCCCTCGACCCACCCCTTGGGACCGAGCCCTGAACGATTCCGTCAGGGCGGTCCCGCTACGATTGGAACAATGTCGGCATGAAGCTCACGCGGCTGCGCCTGCTCGGCTTCAAGTCCTTCGTCGAGCCGACCGATTTCCTGATCGAGCCGGGACTGACCGGCGTGGTCGGGCCGAACGGCTGCGGCAAGTCGAACCTGGTCGAGGCGCTGCGCTGGGTGATGGGCGAGACCTCGCACAAGTCGCTGCGCGCCGCCGACATGGACGACGTGATCTTTTCCGGCACCAACAGCCGGCCGGGGCGCAACAATGCCGAGGTCGCGATCCAGATCGACAACAGCGCGCGCAAGGCGCCGGCGCAGTTCAACGAGCACGAGACCCTCGACATCTCGCGCCGGATCGAGCGCGAGCAGGGCTCGACCTATCGCATCAACGGCCGCGAGGTGCGCGCGCGCGACGTGCACATCCTGTTCGCCGACGCCTCGACCGGCTCGCGCTCGCCCGCGCTGGTGCATCAGGGGCGCATCGGCGAGATCATCCAGGCCAAGCCCGAGCAGCGCCGGCGCGTGCTCGAGGAGGCGGCCGGCATTTCCGGCCTGCACGCGCGCCGCCACGAGGCGGAGCTGCGGCTGCGCGCGGCCGAGCAGAACCTGGCGCGGCTCGAGGACGTGATCGGCCAGCTCGCCGCCCAGATCGACGCGCTCAAGCGGCAGGCGCGGCAGGCGATCCGCTATCGCGCGGTCGCCCAGCAGGTGCGCAAGGCCGAGGCCACGCTGTTCCATCTGCGCTGGATCGCCGCCAATGCCGAGCTCGCGCGAGGCCGAGCGCGCCAAGGACCTGGCCATTCGCCTGGTCGCCGAGCGGACCGGCGAGCAGGCCGAGGCCTCGACGCGCCAGGCGCTGGCGGCGGCCGAGCTGCCGGCGCTTGCGCGAGGCCGAGGCGAAGGCCGCCGCCGCCCTGCAGCGGCTGGTGATCGCGCGCGAGACGCTCGAGCGCGAGGAGACCCGCGCCAGGGAGCGCATGGCCGAGCTCGACCGCAGGCTCGTCCAGCTCGGCGACGACATCGAGCGCGAGCGAGCGTCTGGCGACCGACGCCGAGGCCGCGCTCAGCCGGCTCGCCGCCGAGGAGGAGACGCTGCGACGCGAGACCGCGGCCAACGAGGAGCGGCGCGCCGGCGTCGACCAGCGCGTGGCCGAGGCCGACACGGTGCTCGCCGCCGCCGAGAAGACCTTCGGCGCGCTGACCGGCACGCTCGCCGATCTCACGGCCCGGCGCCATGCGCTGGAGAATCCGCGCGCGAGCACGGCGACCGGCTCGCCCGCCTCACCGACGAGATGGCCGCGGTCGAGGCCGAGCTGGCGCAGCTCGAGGCCGAGGCCGGGCCGCGCCGACCTGACCGCGCTCGCCGCCGCGGTCGAGCAGGCGCAGGCCGCGGTCGCGGAGGCGGAAGCCGGCGCGCTGCGCGCCGAGGCCGCCCATTCGGCCGCCCGCCAGGCGCTCGACGTCGCCCGCGGGCCGCTGGCCGACGCCGAGCGCCGCGCGCAACGGCTCGATACCGAAGCCAAGACGCTGGCGAAGCTGCTGCACGTCGACACCAAGAATCTGTGGCCGGCGGTGATCGACGACCTCACGGTCGAGAAGGGCTACGAGGCCGCGCTCGGCGCCGCGCTCGGCGACGATCTCGAAGCGCCGGTCGATCCGTCCGCTCCGATGCGCTGGGGCGGCGCCGAGATCGACCCGACCGATCCGGCATTGCCGGAGGGCGTCGAGCCGCTCGGCAGCCGCGTGACGGCGCCCAAGGAGCTGGCGCGGCGGCTGGCGCAGATCGGCGTGATCGAGCGCGCGGACGCCGAGCGCGCTGGTCAAGCTGCTCAAGCCCGGCCAGCGCCTGGTCTCGCGCGACGGCGATCTGTGGCGCTGGGACGGCTTCTCGGTCGCCGCCAATGCGCCGACCGGCGCCGCCCGCCGGCTCGCCGGCAAGAACCGGCTCGCCGACATCGAGGCCGAGTTGCAGACGGTGCGCCGCGAGGTCGAGACCAAGCAACAGGCGGCTGCCCAGGCCGAGGCCGAGGTGGCCGCCGCGACCGAGGCCGAGACCGCCGCCCGCAACCGCTGGCGCGAATTGCAGCACGAGGCCGACGCCGCGCGCGACCAGCACGCGGACGCCGAGCGCGAGGCGAGCCGCAACGCGGCGCGGCTCTCGGCGCTGGGCGAGGCCAGGACGCGCCTGACCGCGAGCCGCGACGAAGCCGCCGGCGGCCGCGGCGACGCCGAGCAGGCGCTGGCGGCGCTGGCGCCGGCGACCGACATCGAGGCGCAGCTCGCCGCCGTGCGCGGTCGAGATCGAAGGCGATCGCGCGCAGCTCGCCGAGGTGCGCGCCGAGGCGCAGGCGCTCGCGCGCGAGGCCGAGCTGGCCGCGCGCCGGCTCGCCGCCATCGCGGCCGACCGCGAGGCCTGGACCGCGCGCAACGAGGGCGCCGCCTCGCAGATCGCGACGCTCGACGCGCGCGTCGACGAGGCGCAGGACCGAGCGCGCCAGCCTCGAAGACGCGCCGCGCGCCTTCGCCGAGAAGCGCAGCGCGCTGATCGGCGAGATCGAGGCGGCGGAGGCGGCGCGCCGCGCCGCCGCCGACCGGCTGGCCGAGGCCGAGAACAGGCTGGCCGACGCCGACCGCGACGCGCGCGCTGCGCTCGAGGCGATGGGCGCCGCGCGCGAAGAATCGGCGCGCGCCGAGGAGCGCCACGAAGGCGGCAAGCGCCGGCTCGCCGACGTCGCCCACGAGATCCAGGAGATGCTGGAGGTGCCGCCGGCCGAGGCGGCGAACCTCGCCGGCATCGAGCCGGACAAGGCGCTGCCCGACGTCGCCGAGGTCGAGGCCAAGCTCGAACGGCTGCGCCGCGACCGCGAGCGGCTCGGCGCCGTCAACCTGCGCGCCGAGGAGGAGTTGCGCGAGGTCGAGACCCAGCACGGCTCGCTCACCGCCGAGCGCGACGACCTGGTCGAGGCGATCAAGCGGCTGCGCCAGGGCATCCAGAACCTCAACCGCGAGGCGCGCGAGCGCCTGCTCGCCTCGTTCGAGGTGGTCAACAACCACTTCAAGCAGCTGTTCACCGAGCTGTTCGGCGGCGGCACCGCCGAGCTGCAGCTGATCGAAAGCGACGACCCGCTGGAAGCCGGCCTCGAGATCGTCGCCAAGCCGCCCGGCAAGAAGCCGGCGACGCTGTCGCTGCTCTCCGGCGGCGAGCAGGCGCTGACCGCGCTGGCGCTGATCTTCGCGGTGTTCCTGACCAATCCGGCGCCGATCTGCGTGCTGGACGAGGTCGACGCGCCGCTCGACGACCACAACGTCGAGCGCTTCTGCGACCTGCTCGACGAGATGACGCGCTCGACCGACACGCGCTTCGTGATCATCACGCACAACCCGATCACGATGGCGCGGATGAACCGGCTCTACGGCGTCACCATGGCGGAGCGCGGCGTCTCGCAGCTGGTGTCGGTCGATCTCGAAGGCGCCGTGAAGCTGCGCGAGGCGGTGTAGGCGAGCGGCAGCCATCAGACGACCGTCATCCTGAGGCGCGCGCCTCCGATGCGCTCCGCGCGCTTCGACGCGCATGGCGGCTCGAAATCGCACAGTGCAACTTGCTCTCCCGCGGCAACAGCCGGGCCGTCGCCCTTCGAGGCCCGCGAAGAGCGCGCGCCTCAGGGTGACGGGGAGAGGAGTATTCTTGGCTGCTGTCGGCAAGGCGAGACTTACGCCGACGCTCCCGCCACGTCCCGCTGAACGCGATAATCTCCGGCAAGGAACGCCGCGTAGGTCCGCTCGAGGCCCTCGCGCAGCGGGGTGCTGGCGCGCCATCCCAATTCGGCCAGCCTGGAGCTGTCGAGCAGCTTGCGCGGCATGCCGTCCGGCCGCGACCGGTCGAAGGTCAGCGTGCCCCGATAGCCGACGACCTCGGCGACGAGCGCGGCGACCTGCCCGATCGTCACCTCCGCGCCGGCGCCGACATTGAGATGCGCTTCGTCCGAGTAGTGCTCCAGGACGAACACGCAGGCGTCGGCGAGATCATCGACGAACAGGAACTCGCGGTCGCGGCGTGCCGGTGCCCCACACGGTCACCGTCGGCGCGCCATCCTGCTTGGCCTCGTGGAAGCGCCGGATCAGCGCCGGCAGCACGTGACTGTTCTCGGGGTGATAGTTGTCGCCGGGCCCGTACAGGTTGGTCGGCATCGCCGAGATGAAATCGACGCCGTACTGGCGGCGGTAGGCCTGGCACAGCTTGATGCCCGCGATCTTGGCGACCGCGTACCATTCGTTGGTCGGCTCGAGCGGCCCGGTGAGCAACTGCTCCTCGCGCATCGGCTGCGGCGCCAAGCGCGGATAGATGCACGACGAGCCGAGGAACAGCAGCTTCGCTCACGCCGGCCCGGTAGCTGGCGTGAATGAGGTTGCGGGCGATGGCGAGATTGTCGTAGATGAACTCGGCCGGATAGGTGTCGTTGGCGTGAATGCCGCCGACCTTGGCGGCGGCCACGACCACCACGTCGGGCCTCCTCGCAGCGATGAACCGCTCGGTCTGCTCCTGCCGCTCGAGATCGACCTCGGCACGGCCGGCGGTGATGGTCTCACACGGCACGCCGGCGAGGCGGCGCACGATCGCCGAGCCGACCATGCCGCGATGACCCGCAACGTAGATTCTCTTGCCGGCGAGATCGAATATCTTGCTAGGCGTCGTCTGGGTGGACATCAACTTGACATTACATCGTTCCCTCCCGAAAAACGACTCGATGATCTCCTCTTGGCGTCGCGTCCTTGACGGCCGACCCGGGCGCACGGTCCGCGCGCTGTTGGCCAAACCTCATGCCGGCAGCGTGGTCGCCGCGGGTGTCGGTCTCGTCGCCCTGGTGCTGGTGACGGCTGGGTTCGTGCTCGGCTTCGATTGGGTGCGCAGCTGGCGAGTGATCGGCTTCCCGGCGGCGCTGCCGCCGTTCTCCGATCTCCACGTCGTCACCGACAATGCCGAGAGGTGCGCCGCCGACGGCATCGCCGCCTATCCCTACCTGCACGCCAAGTGCGATCCTTGGCACCAGAACCTCAATTATCCGCCGGTCTGGATGCTGCTCGGAAGCCTTGGACTCGGCAGCCGTCACACGGACCTCCTGGCCATGCTGATCGAGCTGCCGGCGTTGGCGCTGTTGGCGCTGCTGCTGCGGGGGTACACGGTCGGCTCCGGCCTCGTTGCGCTGCCGCTGGTGCTGTCTCCCGCGGTCGTGCTCGGATTCGAGCGCGGCAACATCGATATCCTCGAATGGGTCCTGGTCTGCAGCGCCGCGCTGTTGTTTTGCGAGCACCGCGTGCTGCGCGCCGGTGCCGCGCTCGTCCTGCTGTGGCTCGCGGTGGCGATCAAGTTTCTGGCGGCGTTTTGCTGCACGCTGCTCATCCGTCTGCGGCCGACGAGCGTGGTCGTCTCGCTCCTGCTGGTCGCGTTTACGCTCCTCTATCTCTACAGCCTTGCCGACGTGCTTGCGGTGATCCGCAAGAGCACGCCGGTCTCGCCTTACGTGTCCTACGGATACATCATCGTGTTCGACCGGCTCGAGTTTCTCTATGGGCCGCGCCTGGGCCTCGACCTGGCGGGCCTCACCCGCTCATGGATCCCGATTGCGGCGGTTGCGCTCGTGCTGCTCGCCGCCGCTGCGTCGGCGATCATGATCTGGCGCCGCGGCCGCGCCCTGGGTCGGCTGAGCGACGGCAGCGCCGGCGTGGCGTTTCTGTTCGGGAGCGGCATCTACTGCGGCAGCTTTCTGCTGCTCGGCACCAATTTCACCTACCGGCTGATGTTCCTGCTGCTCTGCTTGCCGCAGCTGTTCGAATGGGTCGAAGGCCGCGGCGGCGGCAGACGCGGGCTCGCGGCGGCTGGCCTACCTGCTGCTCGGGAGCTGCCTGATCTCGATGTGGCTGAAATTCCATCCCGAGAAAACGCTGCACGTCAACCAGCTGACCGATTGGATCCTGTTCGGTGCTCTGACCATGCTGCTCGCGCTCAACGCACTTTATGCTCTGGCTTCGCTGCTGGAGCAGCGCGCCGGCCGCCACGATACCGTCACATCGCCTTGATGCGCAGGAACGCGAAGGCGACCATGCGCAGCAGCATGGCGCCGTGACGGAAGCGGGAGATCTGGGTCTCGCCATAGCTGCGGCTGGCGTAGCGGATCGGCACCTCGATCGCCTTGAGGCCGAGCTTGGAGGCGCCGAAGATCAGATCGAAATCGCCGAACGGATCGAAATCGCCGAAATAGCTGCGACCGGCCTTGAGCCGCGCATAGTCGGACCGCGTGAGCACCTTGGTCCCGCACAGCGTGTCGGTGAAACGCTGCGACAGCAGCCAGGTGAACAGCAGCGAAAACATCTTGTTGGCGATGAGATTGAGAAACCTCATGGCCTCCTGCTCCATCGGATAGATCAGGCGCGAGCCGTTGATGAATTCGCCCTTCCCCGAGCTGATCGCTTCCCAGAACTTGGGCAGTTGCTCGGGCGGCATGGTGAGATCGGCATCGAGGATCATCACAACGTCGCCGCGCGCGACCTCGAAGCCGGCGAAGACCGCATCGGCCTTGCCTTTTCCCGGCTGGTGCACCGCCTTGATGTCGTAATGCGGATAGGCGGCGACCACCCGCTCGATCTCCTGCCAGGTGCCGTCCTGGGAATGGCCTTCGACGAAAATGATCTCGAGGTCGTCGACGAAGCGGGGAATCCGCTTCACGGCGGGCTCGATATTGCCGCGCTCGTTGCGCGCCGGGATGACGATGGTCGCCGACCTCAGGTCGGCGGCCGAGTGCCGCAGCGAGCGGCACACCGTATAGTGCCGCAGGCAGAGCTGGCGAATGAGCGGGAACGGGGCGAGGAAGCGGTTGACCAGCCGGCCGAGCCCGAGCAGGCGGACCGGAAGCAACAGCCGGGCTTCGCTCTTGACCGCCTCGAAATCGGCAAGCGCCGCGAGCAACCGCACGTCGGCGGGCGCGAGAACATTTTGCGCCGGCTGCGGCATTTTCAGCCCGACCGCCTCGGCGGATTTCAGGGCCGGGTACCACAGATGCGAGAAATGGCCGATGACGAGCCGCGTCTCGCGCGTGCACAGCGCGTGCAGCGCCTCGAACATGCCCTGACAGTCGTCGAGCGCACCGAGCGTGTCGACCACCACGATGACGTCGAACGGCCCGGGCAGCGCGCGAACGAACGCCGCGTCCTCGATGTCGCCGACCAGAAACGTGAGATCGGGATGAGCCTTGCGCGCCTGCCCGATCATGCCCTCGCTGAAGTCGACGCCGACGCCGAACGACGGCTCGAGCGCGGCCAGGAGATCGCCGGTGCCGCATCCGAGCTCGAGCACGCGGGCGCCTGCGGGGATCAGGAACTTGAGGTAGAGCAGATCCTCGTCGTGGAAAAAGGCCGCGCGGGCGAGCCACGCCGCGCGCTCGGGCGCGCTTGCGTCGGACAGGCGGCGGATGGCCTGCTTGCGCGCCGACATGGTCTTTGCGACGGGCGGATATGAAGGCGAGACGGCATCCATTGCGCGCGTATAGACCGCTTGCGCGATCACGTCGAGGCGGCGGAGATCAGGAGCTCCGACTGCCGATCACGGCCTGGCGGTCAATCGCGCGCCGCCAGCGGCCGTGCGACCGCTTCGAGCGGCTTGCGCTCGGCGGCGACGGCGTAGCGCGCGGCGACGAGCGCGGCCGCGATCATCAGCACGGCGCCGAGCAGGTAGCCGCCGAACACGCTCCAGCGCGAGCCGGTGTCGATCAGCACGCCGAACAGCCAGGGGCCGCCCATGCCGCCGATGCCGGTGCCGACGGCGTAGAAAAAGGCGATGGCGAGCGCGCGGATCTCGAGCGGAAAGGTCTCGCTCACGGTCAGGTAGGCCGAGCTCGCCGCCGCCGAGGCGAAGAAGAAGATCACCATCCAGGCGACGGTCTGGCCGGCGGCCGACAGGATACCGATCGCGAACAGATAGCCGGAGACCGCGAGCAGCACGCCGGAGAGCGCATAGGTCAGGGCGATCATCGGCCGGCGGCCGACGGTATCGAACAGCCGTCCGAGCAAGACCGGCCCGAGGAAGTTTCCCGCCGCGAACGGCAGGAGGTACCAGCCGACGTGATCGGCGCGAATGCCGTAGAAGTCGGTCAGCACCAGCGCATAGGTGAAGAAGATCGCGTTGTAGAAGAACGCCTGCGCGGCCATCAGCGCCAGCCCCACCAAGGTGCGGCTGCGCTGGGCCCGAAACAGCGTGTCGGCGACCTCGCGGATCGGCGTGAAGCGGCGCGCGGTCAGCCGGATGCGCGGGAGCCTTGCATCGTCGAAGCGATGACCGCGGGCCGTGAACGACGCATCGATCCGCGCCAGGATCGCCTCGGCCTCGTCGGCGCGGCCGTGGATCATCAGCCAGCGCGGCGATTCCGGGATCCACAAGCGCATGACGAAAATGATCAGGCCGAGCACCGCGCCGATCAGAAAGGCCAGCCGCCAGCCCAGGTCCGGATCGATCACCGCGGGATCGAGCAACACGATCGAGCCGATGGCGCCGAGCGCGGCGCCGACCCAGAAGCTGCCGTTGATGACGAGATCGGTCCAGCCGCGATAGCGCGCCGGGACCAGCTCCTGGATGGTCGAGTTGATGGCGGTGTATTCGCCGCCGATGCCGGCGCCGGTGAGGAAGCGGAACAGCGCGAAGCTCCACACATTCCACGACAGCGCGGTCGCGGCGGTGGCGACGAGATAGACCGTCAGCGTGATGAAGAACAGCCGCTTGCGTCCGAGCCGGTCGGTCAGCCAGCCGAAGAACAGCGCGCCCAGCACCGCGCCGGCCAGATAGGCGGTGGCCGCGAGCCCGACATCGGCATTGGAGAATTGCAGCGCCGCGCTCTGCTTCAAGGCCGGCGAGATCGCGCCCGCCAGCGTCACCTCGAGGCCGTCGAGGATCCAGGTGACGCCGAGCGCGACCACCACCAGCGTGTGGAAGCGGCCCCAGGGCAGCCGGTCGAGCCGGGCCGGGATGTCGGTGTCGATGATCGCCGGTTCCGCAGGTTCCGCGATCACCGCCGTGGCCAGAGCCATCATCGCCTCGTCGCGCTCGCCCTATGCGAGCGCGATGACAACGGCTTGCTCGATCCGGCGTTCCACCGATGCGGTCAGCTCATCTTCAGCTTGAACAGCCTGATCGCATTGGTGCGGCCGATCTTGAGGCGGTCGTTCTCGCTGATGCTGGCGGCATCGAACCAGATCGCGGCGTGGTCGATGTTCTCGAACGGCCAGTCGGTCGAGAACATGATGCGGTCCGATCCGATCTCCAGCATGGCGTCGATCAAGCTCTGGGTGCGGAAGTTGCCCGAGGTGGTGAGGTAGAAATTGGCGTTGAAGTAGTCGACGATCTTCTTCTTCGCCGGGTAGCTGTGGCGGTCCTCGATCCAGCCGTTGGTGTGGTCGACGCGCCACATGCTGAACGGCAATCCCTCCCCCATGTGGCCGAGGATGATCGCGAGCCGCGGATAGGCGTCGAACAGGCCCGATCCCATCAGCCGCAGCGCATGCACCGCGGTCTCCTGGCCGAAGGCCCAGACCGGTCCCAGCAGCCAGCTGTGGCCCTCGTAGATCTTGGCGTCGCGCGGCAGCGGATTGCGCGGGTGCAGGTAGAACGGCACGTCGAGGCGCTCGACCACCTCCCAGAACGGCCAGTATTGCGACAAGTCGTAGTAGACGACCGTGTCCTTGTCGCCGACTTGCGAGAAGCCGTTGACCAGCGCGCCCTTGAAGCCCAGCTCGGTGACGCAGCGTTGCAGCTCCTTGGCGGCCAGCTCCGGGTCCTGCATCGGCAGCGCGGCAAGGCCCTGGAAGCGGTCGGGCCGCTTGCGCACCTGCTCGGCCAGAAAGTCGTTGGCGCGGCGCGCCAGCTCGTTCGCCTTCGCAGGGTCGGGGATCGCCTGCACCGCCGGCGCGTTCAGCGACAGCAGCATCATCTCGATTCCGTATTGGTCCATCAGGCGGAGCCGCCGGCCATGCAGATCGAGCACGCGCTCGCGCACCTCCTGCCACACGCGGTCCGGAAAGAACCCCCTGGAATCGTTCACTGTCTCCTCGATGGCGAAGTGCTCCTCGAGCCCAATTTTGCCTTGCATTTTTGCTACCTTTCCGCGGCCGCTTCCCAGCGGCGCCGCCACACCATAAAGTGCGGCCGGCCAACCACAACCCTTCGCCTTCCGAGGAGCCGCTTCATGTCGTCCACCGTCACCACCTGGATCGTCATCGGCGCGATCGTCCTGCTCGTGCTGTGGATCATCATGATCTACAACGGGCTCGTCGCCATGCGGCAACGGGTCAACCAGGCCTTTGCCGACATCGACGTGCAGATGAAGCAGCGCCACGACCTCATTCCCAACCTGGTCGAAACCGTGAAGGGCTATGCCGCCCATGAGCGCGGCACGCTCGGAGGCGGTGATCCAGGCCCGCAACGCGGCGGTCACCGCGCAGGCCGGAGGGGTCGCGGCCCAGGCCGCCGCCGAGGGCGCGCTGAGCGGGGCGCTACGGCAGTTGTTCGCGCTCAGCGAGGCCTATCCGGACCTCAAGGCCAACCAGAATTTCCAGCAGCTGCAGAGCGAGCTCAGCGATATCGAGAACAAGCTCGCCTCGGCGCGGCGTTTCTTCAACAACGCGGTGCAGGAGTACAACACCGGCATCCAGCAGTTCCCGGCCGTCCTGCTCGCGGGCTCGCTCGGCTTCACGCAGAAGGAGTTCTTCGACGTGGGCGTCGAGGACCGCAAGGTGCTCGAGAAGGCGCCGCAGGTGAAGTTCTAGACGCAAAGCAGCGTCATTCCGGGGCGCCGCGAAGCGGCGAGCCCGAATCCAGAACCACCGGCTGTGAGCATGGATTCCGGCTCCCTCGCTGCGCTCGGGCCCCGGAATGACACCGCAGCTCAGGTCGTCAATGGCCGCCTTCGGGCTCTACACCCACATCCAGTCGAACCGGCGCCGGTCGGTCGCGCTGCTGATCGGGCTGTTCTTCCTCGTCTACGTGATGGCCTTTGCCGGCGCCCTGATCGGCGAGGCGCTGACCCGGGACGCGCCACTCGACTTCATCGTGCGCGCCGCCGCCCGCGACTTCCTCTATTCGCTGCCGTTCGTGACCATCGGCACCGGCTTGTGGATTCTCATCGCCTACAAGTTCCACCAGTCGATGATCGACGCGGTCACCGGCGGGCGCGAGGTGACGCGGCAGGAGCAGCCGCGGCTCTATAACCTGCTGGAGAACCTCTGCATCTCGCGCGGCATCACGATGCCGAAGCTCAAGGTGATGGACGACCAGGCGCTCAACGCCTTCGCCACCGGGCTGAACGAGAAGCAATACTCGATCACGGTCACCTCCGGCCTGGTCGAGCGGCTCGATGACGCCGAGCTCGAGGCCGTGCTCGGCCACGAGCTCACCCATATCCGCAACGGCGACGTGCGCATGCTGGTGATCGCGGTGGTCATCGCCGGCGTGGTCTCGTTCGTCGCCGAGCTCGTGTTCCGGCTGCTGTTCCAGGGCGGTTTCCGTTGGCGCAGCAGCGGCGGCGACCGCAAGGGCGGCGCCGTGATCGCGATCATCATCGCGGTGGCGATGATCGCGGTGGCATGGCTGCTGTCGATCGTGATCCGGTTCGCGCTGTCGCGAAAGCGCGAGTATCTCGCCGACGCCGGCTCGGTCGAGCTGACCAAGAACCCGGACGCCATGATCACCGCGCTGCGCAAGATCGAAGGCCGCGGCGAGCTCGAGGGGGCGACCTCCGCGGTCATGGAAATGTGCGTCGACAATCCGCGCTCGGGTTTCGCCGACCTGTTCGCCACCCACCCGTCGATCGACAGCCGCATCGAAGCGATCGTGAAGTTCGCCGGCGGCCGCGACCCGGGCCCGCTGGCCTTGCCGGAGCCGGAACCGCGAGCCGAGGAGGGCGCGGACGGCGACATGGACAAGCTTGCCCCCTCCGGACCCTGGAGCGATTCCGGCGAGCCGCAGCCGGGTGGCGACAAGCCGTTCCTGCCGGAGCGGGCGCCGATCGACCTCGGCGGCACCTCGACGGGCGGCGGCGAGCCGGGCCCGTGGGGGCCTCATCGCAAGAGCTGACGCCGAATTTTCCGACGGCGACCCGGCAAAGCGTTCAGTCCGGTCATCCCGCACCGGCGGCGGATCGCCAGCGCAGACCTTGCGAATTGATGTGCAGAACCTGCCCCCGGCGCCGCCGAGATTATGTGAATCGCGCCCCCGTTCCGTCATGGTTCTGCCTAAGGCTCGGTCCGATTCGGGCCATTTGATTCGGGGGAAGAGCCAATGGCAAAGCCAGCCGTCATTATCGTCGGAGCGGACAAGGGCGGGGTCGGCAAGACCACGGTCGCGCGCACGCTGCTCGACTACTTCACCGCCCATCAGATCGCCGACGCGCGCGTTCGACACCGAGGCGCCGCGGGGCACGCTCAAGCGCTTCCATCCCGAGCTGACCGACGTCGTCGACATGACCTTCATCCCGGACCAGATGAAGATCTTCGACACGCTCAATTCGGCCGAGGCTGCGGTCACGCTGATCGACGTGCGCGCCGGCCTGATGTCGCCGACGCTCAGGGCGCTGCGCGACATCGGCTTCATCGAGGCGGCCAAGAAGGGCCAGATCACCTTCGCGGTGTTCCACATCCTCGGGCCCTCGATCGCGTCGCTCGACGAGATCGCCGAGACCGCCGCCTATCTGGGCGACGCCAAGTACTTCATGGTGAAGAACTTCATCAACAGCACGCACTTCTTCGAATGGGACGAGGCGACCCATTCGTCCTACTTCAAGCGGATCAAGGACGCGGTCGAGATCATCGTTCCCAAGCTCAACGAGATGGCGACCGAGCAGGTCGAGCTGGCCTCGGTGCCGTATCTCACCTTCATCGCCAACAAGAAGCAGAGCGGCGAGCCCGCCTCCTATTCGTTCGTGCTGCGGGGCTATGTGCGCCATTGGCTCGGCAACGTGTGGGCCGAGTACGACCGCATCACGCTCACCGACATCGTGGCTGCGAAACCGCTGGCCGCTCCGGCCCAGAAGGTGCAGGGCGCCCGGTAGCTCCGCGGCCGCCGGCGGGCTAGTGTCCCGGTTCCGACGTTCGTATCCCTTTGCAGCACGCACTTGTACGAACGTTCGGAACCAAAGGGACACTAGCAAACATATGATTCCAGTGTGGCTTTGGATTTGACGTTCCGACGAAGGACTTGCAGCAACACTGGTAGGAACGTCAAATCCGCCACACTGCGGACGTGAGCGCGCCGTGCCGACCACCGAGAGCCATAGGCGGTTAGCGGCTGTCCGCGAGCAGTTGCCGCAGCTTGCGCGGGCATCGACAGCGCGCAGACGCACTCCGGTCTTCATCGTGACGTCGCCGCGCCCGCAAGTCGGCAAGACCTTCCTGGCACGGCTGCTCACCGACTTTCTTCGCCTCGATGGCGGCGAGCCGATCGCCTTCGACCTCAATCCGAGCGGGGACGCACTGCGGGACTTTGTCCCGTGCCTGGAGAGCGCCACCGACCTGGGCGACATCAAGGACCAGATGGCGCTGTTCGATTGCGTGATCGTCGATGACGGCATCGCCAAGGTGATCGACCTCGGCCATGCCTCGTTCGAGCGGTTCTTCGTCATCATCGAGCAGATCGGCTTCATCGACGAAGCCTCGCTGCGCTCGATCGAGCCGATCATCCTGTTTGCCGCCGACCCGCACGCGGTGGCGGTGCAGGCCTACGCCGATCTGCAGCGACGTTTTCCCGGGGCCGTCTTGGTTCCGGTGTTCAACGAGGCGATCCTGAAAGGACGCAAGCTGCGCGATCAGTTCCCGTTCGGCCGCGCCGCCGCCGTGCCGCTGCAGATTCCCGCGCTTGCGCCCATGCTGAAGGCGCAAGTCGAGAAGTTCGCGTATTCGTTCGCCGAGCTGCACGACCAGCTGCCCACGGCAATCCCGATCGGGCTCGCCTTCGAGCTGCGGTCATGGACGCGGCGCACCTTCCTCGAGTTCCGCGAGCTCGAGCTGCGGCTGCTGCTCGAGAAGCTGCGCGCGTCGCTGCCGGGGGTGAAGCTGTAGCCCGCATGAGCGAAGCGACATGCGGGATCTCGCCGCGCTCACGAGCCCGCATTGCGCTACGCTCCATGCGGGCTACGGGCTGCGCGCGTCGCTGCGGGGGTGAGCTGGTAGCCACCCCCTCAATGGCCCTCGAAGGAGATGAGCGTGCGCACCGGCACGTCGAGCTTGCGCAGCTTGTCGGCGCCGCCGAGCTCGGGCAGGTCGATGACGAAGCAGGCGGCAAGCACCTGCGCGCCGAGCTGGCGCAAGAGCTTGACCGCGCCCTCGGCCGTGCCGCCGGTCGCGATCAGGTCGTCGACCAGGATCACGCGGTCGCCCTTCTCCACCGCGTCCTCGTGCATCTCCATCTCGTCGAGGCCATACTCCAGCGAATAGGCGATCGAGACCCGCTTGTGCGGCAGCTTGCCTTTCTTGCGGATCGGCACGAAGCCGGCCGAGACCTGATGCGCCACCGCGCCGCCCAGGATGAAGCCCCTCGCCTCGATGCCGGCGACCTTGTCGATCTTGGCGCCCGCCAAGGGGTGCACCAGCTCGTCGACCGCGCGGCGGAATGCGCGCGCATTGCCGAGCAGCGTGGTGATGTCGCGAAACATGATCCCCGGCTTGGGATAATCCGGAATGGAGCGGATCGATGCCTTGAGATCGTGCTCGAACTGGATGCTGATCATGAAATTCTCGCGTAAGAGGGAGAGTTACGGGAGTTACGTCCCACTTTGGCGAACCATGACGCAACGCGCAACCCGAGACCACGGGGCCCTGATGCGGAAGCTGTGGACCTGGTGTGATGGCTGAGGCGGCGATCGTCCCGATCATCGGCGGCGGCCCCGCCGGCATGTCGTGCGCGCTGTGGCTGCACAATTACGGGCTCCGGCCGATCATCATCGAGCGGGAGGCCGATGCTCGGCGGCTTGGCCGGGCGCAACCCCTATCGCAACGATTGGCTGCTCGGACGACCGGGCCTGACCGGACGCCAGCACGCGCAGGAATTCGTGCGGCATATCGGGCAGGCGGCGGTCGAGACCTGGCTCGGTGCCCGGCCGCGACGCCTCGCGCGCATGGCCGACGGCCGGTTCGCGCTCGATGTCGGGTTTTCCGACCAGCGGCCGCCGCAGTCGCTGTCCTGCTTCGCCGTGGTGCTCGCCGCCGGAACGCGGTTCCGCGGCGAGGAGTGGCTCGACCAGGTCGAGAATGCGCGCCGCCTGGCGGCCGCGGGCCGCGTGCATCTCGGCCCGCCTTTCGTGGGCGAGCCGGGCGTCGACCTGGGATCGCATGTCGCGGTGATCGGCGGCGGCGACAACGCCTTCGACGTCGTCGCGCATGCTGGTCGAGAAGGGCGTGCGGCCGACCGTCGTCATGCGCGCGAACGAGCCGAAGGGACAGCCGCTGCTGGTGGCGCGGCTGCGCGAGCACGCATCGTCCGGAAAAGCCGAGATCCTGGCGGGGCGGACGGTCGAAGCGCTCGAGCGAGGCCGGCGCGCGGGTGCGCGTCCGGCTCGGCGGCGGCGGGGCGCTCGAGGTCGATCACGTGGTGCTGCTGCTCGGCTACCAGCCGAACACGGACGAGCCCTGGCTCGCGCAGCTTGCGCTCGAAAAGGATGCGGACGGCTATCTCATCGTCGACGGCAACAAGGAGACGTCCTGCCGCGGCGTGTTCGCGGTGGGCGACATCAGCAACCCCGTCCATCCGTGCATCGTGACCGCGCTGGCGAGCGGAACGATGGCGGCGCGCGAGATTCAGCGCCGGCTCTCGACGAGATAGCTCTCGTCGACGAACCGGGCCGGCTCGAACGGCGTCGTGCGCGGGATCGCGCCGGCCTCCTGCATGATGCTGAACACGCGCCGCATGCTCGCATCCGCGAGCGAGAGATCGCGCGATATGATGTCCATGTTGACGGTGTCCTCGAGCGCTCGGCGCGCGAACGCCGTGCTGGTGCGCAGCTCCTTGGCGCCGAGCTCGGCCAATTCGTCGGGATTGGCGAACATGTACTCGGCGCCGCGCCGCAGCGCCTTGAGGAAGCCCGACGAGCACCGCCCGGTTGGCGCGCGCCCAGGTCTCGTCGACCATGACCGAGACGAACTGGTAGTCGGGCACGAGCTTGGCCATCGCCCCGAGGTTGCTGAAGCCCAGCGCCTCGGCCTCGTAGCTCAGCGGATAGGGCTGCAGGCCCATGTCGATCTTGCGCTCCTTGAGCAGGCGCTGGCGCGTCGGCGAGCCGCCGACCGCCTCGACCTTCACGTCCGTCGAGCTTGAAGCCGCCGGCCTTGGCGATGTCGGCGATGAAGAAGGTGGTGCCCTCGTGCATCGAGACGACGCCGATGGTCTTGCCCTTGAGATCGGCGAGCGTCTTGATCTCGGGCTGCGCGATGATGAAATGCGGCGGCCGCTTGGCGATGCCGGCGACGATGCGAAGCTTGCCGCCCTGGTAGGATCTCGTCGGCAATGACGCTCTCGATCGAAGCGATGCCGATCTGGTGGTGCCGGCGCGCAGATCATGAAAGATCTTCTCCGAGGCGTCGTAGACCTCGAGCTTCACGTCGAGGCCTTCCTGCTTGAAGTAGCCCTGTTTCTCGGCGGTCCATGCCGGCAGATAGAAGATGGTGCGGGAGACGACCGGCACCCGCAGCGTGGTTTGCGCCTGGGCGGCCGACATGGCCGCGAGCACCGCGACGATGCCCACGGACGCGAGCACGCAAGGCCGGAACATCTTGGACATCAATTCCTCCCGATCGAATATGTCGAGATCGGCGAATGCCGCCTTGCTCTTGACCTCTCCGGTGCAGGGCACTGCGATCCGAAACCGCCGGCGAACATCACGGCTTGCCGATCGGCGATCGCGGCTTGCGCTTTGCTGTCGGCCGCTTGATCTGAGCACCCTCCCCGCCACGGCGTCGAGCTTCTTGAGCAGCCGCTTGTCGCGCGCTTCCGGCGCCGTGATGATGGCGGTGTCGAGCGCGCGGTCGGAGCCGATCGGACACGGCTCGTGCTCGCGCGGAAAATCCCTGGCGAGCCGCGCCACCAGCTTTTCGCCTTCTCGGCGTTCGCGGTCAGCACCTTGATGATGTCCTGCACCGTCACCGCGTCGTGCTCCGGGTGCCAGCAGTCGAAATCGGTGACCATGGAGACGGTGGCGTAGCAGAGCTCGGCCTCGCGCGCGAGCTTCGCCTCCGGCAGGTTGGTCATGCCGATCACCGAATAGCCGAGGTTCTTGTAGGTCATGCTCTCCGCATAGGTGGAGAATTGCGGCCCCTCCATGCACACATAGGTGCCGCCGCGCACGAGCTTGATGCCCTTCGAGCGCCGGCGGCGGCGGCGATGCGGTCCTGCAGGCGCGGCGACACCGGATGCGCCATCGAGACATGCGCGACGCAGCCCTTGCCGAAGAACGAGCTGGCACGGTGGAAGGTGCGGTCGACGAACTGGTCGATCAGCACGAAGGTGCCGGGCGGCAGCTCCTGCTTGAACGAGCCGCAGGCCGACAACGACACCAGGTCGGTGACGCCCGCGCGCTTGAGCACGTCGATATTGGCCCGGTAGTTGATGTCGGAAGGCGACAGCCGATGACCCTTGTCGTGGCGGGAGAGAAACACCACCGGCAGGCCGGCGAGCTCGCCGATGTGGAGCGGCGCCGACGGCTCGCCCCATGGGCTCTTGATCTTCTTGCGCCGCACTTTCTCGAGCCCCGGCAGGTCGTAGATGCCGGAGCCGCCGATGATGCCGAGAACCGCTTTGGTCATAGCCCCTCGCTCGTCATGGCCGGGCTCGTCCCGGCATGCTCATCCGGACTCCCGCACGGCCCGGCAACGATGCGCGCTGCTCCAGAACCTGCGAGCGCGCGTCGCTTTGCCATTCTCACGCTTCGCGTTAGTTTGCAACTCGCGACCGCGCCAACGGGCATGGCGCTCACGAGAGGCATGACATGTCGAACTACGGCGTCCTCGACACCCGATTCAGGTCGGCGCTCGACCGCATGGCGGCGCAAGGACGCCTGCAGGCCTACACGGCGCCGATCGATCCGCACCTCGAGGTTGCGGCGGTGATGAAAACGCTCGACGGCGGACCGGCGCTCCTGTTCACCGAGGTCGATGGCTTCGACCTGCCGGTGATCGGCAACCTGCTCTCCTGCCAGGCCAATTGCGAGGCCGCCTTCGGGATCGACTTCAACGGCATCCGCGAGTTCATCGGCCGCGCGCTCGGCGCGCCGAAGCCGCCGGTGCTGGTGGAGCGGGCGCCGGCGCAGGAGCACGTCCACACCCGCGACATCGATCTCGGGCGCATGCTGCCGGCGCTCCACCATACGGCGGACGATGCCGGACGCTTCATCACCGCCGGGATCGTGATCGTGCGCGATCCGGACACCGGCACCTACAACGCGTCCTATCATCGCCTGCAGCTGACCGGCCCCGGCCGCACCGGCGTCAAGCTCGACTACGGCCGCCACCTGCGCCTCGCCTTCGAGCGCGCCAAGCGCAAGGGCGAGGCGCTGCCGATCGCGGTGTGCATCGGGTCCGATCTCGCCCTGCACTACACGGCGGCGACCATGGGCTCGCAGATGCCGGAGCATGCCGACGAGCTCGCGGTCGCCGGCGGACTGTGCGGCCGCCCGCTGCCGGTCGTCAAAGGCGTCTCGCAGGACGTGCTGATTCCGGCCGAGAGCGAGATCGTGCTGGAAGGCCGGATGCTGGTCGACGACACCGTCACCGAAGGACCGTTCGGCGAGTTCGTCGGCTACCTGTCGCCGGCCGATCAGGCGCCCGTGTTCGAGGTCACCGCGGTGACGCACCGCGACCGGCCGATCTACCACGCCATCAACGGCTACGGCCGCGAGACCATCATGCTGCGCAAATACGTGCTCGAGGCGAGCCTGCTGAAAGTGCTGCAAGGCGCGGTGCCGATCGTGGTCGACGCCGAAATGACGGCGGGCGGACTGCATCGCTTTCACGCCGTGGTCCAGGTCCGCAAGGCCACGCCGCAGCACGACGGCCTGCAGCGCAACGCCATCTTCGCGGCATTCGGCGCGCTCAAGGACCTCGACCTGGTGATCGTGGTGGACGAGGACATCGACATCCGCGATCCGCACGACGTGGAATATGCGCTGGCCACCCGGATGGAGGCGTCGCGCGACCTCGTGGTCATGCCGGCCGCGCGCGGGCACGAATATATCCGGGTCGGTCAGAACGGAATTCGCGCCAAGCTCGGCATCGACGCCACCATCCCGTTCGCCGAGAAGGCGCGGTTCGCACGCTGCGCGTTCGAGCAGGTCGCGATCGACCCGAAGGCGCTATCGGCCGATCCGCAGGTGATCAGGGCGCGATTGAATCTGTAATGTAGGCGTCCGCAGGCTACGAAGCTGCTACGCCCGCGGATATTCCGTCGGTGCGCGCGGCTTGAGCTCGTCGGGGTGCAATTTCACCTCGTGCCACACCTTCTTCTTGGCGAAGTAGAGCAGCCCCGCGAAGATGACCAGGAAGATCATCACCTGCAGGCCGATGCGCTTCCTTGCCTCGAGGTGCGGCTCGGCCGCCCAAACCAGGAACGCGGTGATGTCCTTGGCGTATTGGTCGGCCGTCATCGGCGCGCCGTCGGTGTAGTCGACGCGCTTGTCCGACAGCGGCGGCGGCATGGCCAGCGTGTGGCCGGGAAAATACTTGTTGTAGAACGTGCCGACCGGGACGGTGACGCCCGCCGGCGCCTTGTCCTCATAGCCCGTCAGCAACGCCACGATGTAATCGGCGCCGTGCTCCTGGTACTGGGTGATCATGTCGAGCACCCACCACGGAAAGCCGCGATCGTAGCCGCGCGCCTTGGCGATCACCGACATGTCCGGCGGCACCGCGTTGTAGCGCGCGCGCGCCGCATTGTCGTTGGGGAACGGCGCCGGGAAGCGATCGGCGAGCCGGCCGGGACGGTCCTTGACGTCGCCCTGGTCGTCGGGCTCGGCCTTGACCTGATATTCGGCGGCAATGACCGCAGCCTGCGCCGACGTGAAGCCGGGTCCGCCGGGCTCGGCGAGATTGCGGAACGACAGCAGCGTGAGGCCGTGACAGACCTGGCAGACCTCGCGATAGACCTTGAAGCCGCGCTGCAGCTGCCCGCGGTCGAATTTTCCGAACGGTCCGGAGAACGACCATTTGAGCTTCGGCGGCGTTCGGCGTGTCGTGCATCCTGCGCCAGTGCCGGTCCGGCGAGCGCGGCAAGCGCGACGGCGAAAGCCAGGATCGTGCGCTGAAAGGCCATGGCGTTCCCCGTGCTCAAGCCTTCGCGCCCGACGGCGGCGGCGCCGAAGCGCCGACCGGCACGCCCTCGCTCAGCACCGCTTCGGTGATGGAATTGGGCAGCGGCTTGGTTTTCTCGATGCGGCCCAATATTGGCAGGATGATCAGGAAATAGGCGAAGTAGTAGGCGGTGAAGATCCGCGCGAACAGCACGTAGTTGCCTTCCGGCGGCTTCGATCCGAGCCAGCCGAGCCCCACGCAGACGATCACGAACAGCCAGAAGAACTGCCGATAGAGCGGACGGTAGCGCGCGGAGCGCACCTTCGAGGTGTCGAGCCACGGCAGGAAGAGCGAGGATCAGGATCGAGGCGCCGAGCGCCACGACGCCCAGGAGCTTGTTCGGGATCGCGCGCAGGATCGCGTAGAACGGCAAGTAGTACCATTCCGGCACGATGTGCGTCGGCGTCACCGCCGGATTGGCCGGGATGTAATTGTCGGGATGCCCGAGGAAGTTCGGAATATAGAACACGAACCAGCCGAACAGGACGCAGAACACCAGCAGGAAGAAGCTGTCCTTGATGGTCGCATAAGGCGTGAACGCGACCGTGTCGGTCTCGGTCTTGGGCTCGATGCCGGTCGGATTGTTCTGCCCGACCATGTGCAGCGCCCAGATGTGCAGCACCACCACGCCGACGATGACGAACGGCAGCAGGTAGTGCAGCGAGTAGAAACGATTGAGCGTCGGATTGCCGACCGCGAAGCCGCCCCACAGCCAGCTGACGATCGCTTCGCCCACCACCGGGATCGCCGAGAACAGGTTGGTGATGACGGTCGCCGCCCAGAAGCTCATCTGGCCCCACGGCAGCACGTAGCCCATGAACCCGGTGATGATCATGAGCAGGAGCAGGATCACGCCGAGAATCCACAGCACCTCGCGCGGCTCCTTGTAGGAGCCGTAGTACATGCCGCGGAACATGTGGATGTAGGCGGCGAGAAAGAACATGGATGCGCCGTTGGCGTGGAGGTAGCGCAGCAGCCAGCCGTAGTTCACGTCGCGCATGATCTGCTCGACGGAATTGAACGCGAAGTCGACATGCGGCGTGTAGTGCATGGCGAGCACGATGCCGGTGACGATCTGCACGCCCAGCATGAAGGCGAGAATGCCGCCGAAGGTCCACCAGTAGTTCAGGTTGCGCGGTACCGGATAGACGACGAACGAGGAATAGACGAGCCCGGCGATCGGCAGCCGCCGCTCCATCCATCGCATGAATGCGCTTTGCGGCTGGTAGGTCTGGTGTCCGCTCATGATCGAACCTTGAGAGAGATTGATGTCGGCGGCCGTCAGCCGATCCGGATCTTGGTGTCGGACAGGAACTCGTAGGGGGGCAGTGCCAGGTTGGTGGGTGCGGGGCCGCTGCGGATGCGGCCGGAGGTGTCGTAGACGGAGCCGTGGCAGGGGCAGAAGTAGCCGTCGTAGGGGCCCTGATGGGCGATCGGGATGCAGCCGAGATGGGTGCAGATGCCGATCAGGACCTGCCACTGCTCGTGACCTGCCTTCACGCGCGCCGAGTCGGGCTGCGGATCGGGCAGCTTCGCCACGTCGACGTTCTTTGCCTCCTCGATCTGCTTCTTGGTGCGATGATTGATGTAGATCGGCTTGCCGCGCCAGAACACCTTGATCACCTGCCCATCGGCGATCGGCGTCAGGTCGACCTCGATCGGCGCGCCCGCCGCGATCGTCGAGGCGTCGGGATTCATCTGCGCGATCAGCGGCCAGAGGGCGCCGGCGGCCCCGACCGCTGCGGCCGCGCCCGTCGCGATATAGAGGAAATCGCGGCGTGTGCCCTCGGCCGAAGACATCGTGGTCACGTGCGCAGTCCCTTTCTTGTCACCAGTCCGCCCACAGCCACGCTTGCGCAGGCTGGGTAACTCGCCTGCGTGCGGGCCGCCGCGGCTTGCCCCGACCCCACACGGAGACGCCGCCTGGCGGCGGCGGGCGAACCGGCCGCTCTCCGTCTCGCATGCAACAGCTACGTTGCAAGCAGGAGGCCAAGCGGCTCAATCCGGCGGCGTTTTATTGGCACCCTTGCCAGGAGAGCGCAAGTGGCCCCGCGCCACAATGACCAAAAGTCGCATAAATGCTGCGGCTGTCGTAGGTTTTCCCCCTCATCGCCGTTTGCCGGACGGTCCCGAGCTTGGCCATGCGGATCGCGCTTTTCGAGCCCGACATCCCCCAGAACACCGGGACGATTCTGCGGCTTGCCGCATGCCTCGGCGTCGAGGCGCACATCATCGAGCCGGCCGGCTTCCCGACCTCCGACCGCGCCTTCCGGCGGGCGGGGATGGACTACGTCAATCACGTCACCATCGTGCGGCACGCGAGCTTCCCCGCGTTCGAGGCCTGGCGCCGGCATGGCGGCCTGCGCCTCCTCCTGTTCACCACCCGCGCCGCCGTGTCCTATCTCGACCATGCGTACCGGCCGCAGGATGTCCTGCTGTTCGGGCGCGAATCAGCGGGCGTGCCCGATGAGGTGCATCAGGCGGCCGACGCGCGGCTCCTGATCCCGATGCGGGAAGGCCTGCGCTCGCTCAACGTGGCGATGGCCTGCGCGATGGCGGTGGGCGAGGCGTGCGGCAGCTCCGACTGCTGACGCCTGATCACTGATCCCTGAACCTGGGCTCGAGCTTGCGCGACCAGAGCGCGTTGTCGGCCATGTCCTTGAGGGTGACGGTCATCACCTCGGTGGCGCCGTCGATGGCGACGTGGCCGAAGAACTGCAGCCCGGAGGCCGGCGACAGGCCCCCGCCCAGCTCTCGGGTCGAGCCTTTGACGTAGACGACCTGCATGCCGAACGTGTTGTCACCGCGTCCCGGGATGCCGGTGCCGGCATTGATCGGTCCCGAAACGAACTCCCAGAACGGCTCGAAATCCTGAAACACCGCCTTGTCGGGGTCGAAATAGTGCGCGGCGGTGAAATGCACGTCGGCGGTGATCCACACCGTGTTGCGGATGCCGGCACGCTTGATGAACGACAGGATGTCGGCGATCTCGAGCTCGCGCCCGCGCGGCGGCCCGTCGCCCTGCGCGATGCCTTCATGGCCCCAGTTGCGGTCGGGGTCGTAGACCCGCACCAGCGAGATCGGCATGTCGGCGGCGATGACCTTCCAGGTCGCCTGCGAATTCATCAGTGCTTGCTTGAGCCAGGCCACCTGCCGCGGCCCCAGAAAGTAGGCCGCCGGCCCGTAGGTCTCCTCGAGGTTCTCGGCGTTCGGCCCGCGATAGCTGCGCATGTCGAGCATGAACACGTCGAGCGTCGGTCCGTAGGAAATCTTGCGATAGACCCGGCCGGGCTCCGCCGGATGCGCACGCACCGGCATGTATTCGTGGAACGCGCGCGCACCGCGCGCCGCCAGGATGAGGGCATTCTTCTCGACGTATTTCTTGCGCTGGTGCTCGGCGCGCGTCAGCGGCTCGCCCGGCCACCAGTTGTTGGTGACCTCGTGATCGTCCCATTGCGCGAACGTCGGGATCTCGGCGTTGAACGCGAGCACGTTCTTGTCGAGCAGGTTGTATTTGTAGTTGCCGCGAAATTCCGCCAGCGTCTCGGCCGCCTTCGACTTCTCCTCGGTGACGAGGTTCTTCCAGAGCTCCCCGTTCGGAAGCTTGCGCTCGGCGACCAGCGGGCCGTCGGCGTAGATCGTGTCGCCGGAATGGATGAAGAAATCCGGGCGATTGTTGCGCATGCTGGCGTAGGTGCGCATGCCGCCGCGGTCGACGTCGATGCCCCAGCCTTGGCCCACGGTGTCGCCCGACCAGACGAACGAGATCGAGCGGGCGTCGCGCGGCGCGGTGCGAAACCGGCCGACCATCGGCTCGCCGACGATGGTCGGCGACGAGAGGTCCTGGAAGCGGATGCGATAGAAGATGTCCTGGCCCGACGGCAAATCCTCGACCAGGACCTTGGCGGTGAAGTCGCTCTCCGGCAGCGCATCGGCGAACACGCCCTGGCGGACGTTGCGGAAGCTCTCGGTGGTGGAAATCTCGACCTGCATGCGCGCCGGCCGGTCGGCGCGGGCCCAGACCACGCCGGAATCGGTGCCGACATCGCCGGACTGCAGCCCATGGGTGATGATCGGCCGGTCGGCCGCGCGGCTCACATAGGGCTTGGCGATCCCTCCCGCCATCGTCATGGCCACGGTGGAGACGGAGGCGCCGATGAAGCGGCGGCGGGTCAGAATGATGCGGTCGTTGGCCATGGGGTGCTCCCTCGATCATCGCCGGTTATCGAGCATAGCGGATCGGCACCACGATTGCGGTGTTGCGTGACCCCCGAATGACGATTGTGAAGCGGACGACGGAAGATCCGAGGCCGAATGCCCGGGGCATATGGCGAACAAATGTTGGCGAGGAAATGTCGAAGCTGACGCCACGCACGCAGATCGCGTCGGCCGTTGCTGACCCTGCTAGTACGACGCAGGTGGCAACGGCCAACGCGATCCGGCGCGGCGCATTCCCCGACTCCCCCGATCAACACCGGCAGGGTTTCCCATAACAATGGCGAAAAAGAGCCGGTTCGGTTTTTTCCACGGCCGCCGCACACGTCTTCGCCGTAGTGACGGCCACGCGGCCTTGGCTTAAACGGATGGCCGGAGAGCCGAATGGACGCGAGCCATCTCGAGATTCGCAAGGACGCGCGCGCGCGCCTGGTTCGAGCAATTGCGCGACGACATCTGCGTCGCGTTCGAGGCGCTGGAGGATGCGCTGCCGGCGAGCGCGCCGCTTGCCGCCACTCCGCCCGGTCGCTTCGCGCGCACGCCCTGGAGCCGCACCGATCACACCGGCGCGCGACCGACCTCGGGTTTACCCGAGGTCGGCAATTCAAGTGCCGGGTCGGCTAAAGCCGACCCGGATCGCGGCGGCGGAGTCATGTCGCTGATGAAGGGGCGCGTGTTCGAGAAGGTCGGCGTCCATGTCTCGACCGTGTTCGGCGAGTTCGCGCCCGAATTCCGCAAGGAGATTCCGGGCGCCGCCGACGACCCGCGATTCTGGGCGTCGGGCATCTCGCTGATCGCCCATCTGCACAACCCGCATGTGCCGGCCGTGCACATGAACACCCGCTTCGTGGTGACCACCAAGGCCTGGTTCGGCGGCGGCGCCGACTTGACGCCGCTGCTGGATGCGCGCCGCACGCAGGACGATCCCGACACGAAAAGCTTCCATGCCGCGATGAAATCGGCGTGCGATGCGCACGCCGGCGTCGCGCCCTACGAGAAATACAAGGCCTGGTGCGACGAGTATTTCTATCTCAAGCACCGCAAGGAGATGCGCGGCATCGGCGGCATCTTCTACGACTATCTCGACAGCGGCGACTGGGAGGCCGATTTCGCCTTCACGCAGGACGTCGGCCGCGCGTTCCTGAAGGTCTATCCGGAGCTGGTGCGGAGAAATTTCGCGACACCCTGGAGCGAAGCGGAGCGCGAGGAGCAGCTCGTGCGCCGCGGCCGCTACGTCGAGTTCAACCTGCTTTACGACCGCGGCACCATTTTCGGCCTGCGCACCGGCGGCAATGTCGACTCGATCCTGTCCTCGCTGCCGCCGGTGGTGAAGTGGCCGTGAGCGGCCGCCATGCACATCCGTGAGATCAACATCGTCGGCTACCGGTCGCTACGCGCGATCCGCTTTCCGGTCGGCGCCCTCACGGTCTTCGTCGGCGCCAACGGCGTCGGCAAGACCAACCTCTACCGCGCGCTGCAATTGCTGCAGGCGGCCGCCGCCGGCACGCTGGCGCGCGAGCTCGCCTCCGAGGGCGGCATGGAATCGGCGTTGTGGGCCGGCAAGCGCACGGCCAACAAGCCGGCGCGCATGAAATTGTCGGTCGGGCTCGGCGCCGATCAGCGCGGCGCGCAGCCGCAGAGCGAATTCAACTACGGCGGCGACGCCGGCGTCGCCTATTCGTACGAGGTGGACATCGGCCTGCCGATGCCGACCGCCGCCGCCTTCCCGCTCGAGCCGCAGATCAAAGAGGAGACCCTGGTCTTTCGCAAGGGCCGCCGGCCGCTCATCCTGCTCGAGCGGCGCGGCCCGCGCGCCACCGCGGTCGACGAGGCCGGGCACAAGCACGCCATCGGCGCCGAGCTGCTCGCCTCCGAGACCGCGCTCGGCGCGCTGCAGGATCCGGCGCGCTTCCCGGACGTGGACGTCGTGCGCCGGACCATGCTCGATTGGAAATTCTACCACGACTTCCGCAGCGACCGCGCCGCCCCGTTGCGACAGCCGTGCCTGGCGGTGACGACGCCGACCTTGGCGTCCGACGGCTCCGATTTGGCCGCCGTGTTCGCGACGCTCGTGCATATCCGCGAAGATCCGGTCGACCTGTTTCGCGCCGTCGACGATGCGTTTCCGGGTGCGCGATTGATCGTGCCGGCGCCGGGCAAGACCGCCGCCTTCGGCCTGCTGCTGCCGGATTATCCCAAACGCGTGTTCGAGATGGCCGAATTGTCGGACGGCACGCTGCGCTACCTCGCGCTCGCCGGCGCGCTGCTCGGCTACCGGCTGCCCGCGTTCATCGCGCTGAACGAGCCGGAGACGAGCCTCCACCCCGAGCTGCTCGAGCCGCTCGCCCGCATGATCATCCGCGCCGCCGAGCGCACCCAGATCTGGGTGGTGACGCATTCCGAGCGGCTGGCGAAAGCCTTCGCCGACGGCGGCGCGGTCGCCCCGCGCACCGTGATCAAGCGCGACGGCGCGACCTGGATCGAGGGCTTGCGGCTCGGCGGCGACTTCGAGGCGGACGACGACGAGTGATCGTTTTCGCTCGACCGCCGTTGGTCCTTAAACTGCCATAAAATTCACGTCTAAGGAGCGAGTCTACAATTCAAGTCTCATGGAGACAGGCATGCGGTTCGAAAGCTCATACGGCTTATCGCTCCGCCCCAGCGGGCGGAAACGCCTACGCGTGTCTGGACTGTGCCATGGGAAAGAGAAGCAAATTCAGGGAAGCGCGCCGCCAGCAGTCGGCAAAAGCCGTCTGCGCGGTGCTGCAAGCGCACTCGCAGCGTAAGACCGCTCCGGTCGTCGCCACGGCTTGCGCCGACTTCAATCCGAAATATCGCGCCAAGATCGAGGCTTACCGGGCGTTCGCGCTGCGGTCGCCCGAGGATTGGCGTTGCCGGCTCAAGAGCCGCTCGGAAGACCGGCGCTTCATCGACCTGGTGCGGTTCGCGTTCGCGCGCTACCCGGTGCCCGCGCACCTGGAAAATCTCTGGCTCGAGGACGTCGACGACGATTTCGTCGACGACGTGCGCGCGCGTGCGCGCCGCGCCGGCGAGCGCCGACGCGCTCCGGCGCCTCCCGACCTGCTGCGCTGGTACATCGTCGCCACGCAAGGCGGATCGCTGCACAAGAATGCGGCGCATCCCTACATGTCGAAGCTCGAGACGCATCACTTCCTCAACGCGCCTGCGCACCTGACCTCCGGCCAGGCGGCGTTCTGGTACGCGATCGCGCGCGCGCAGTCGGACGACGACGCGGCGGCGCGCCGGATCGCGCAGTCGAAGCTGCGCGACTATTCGGTCGCCTCCACGTTCTGGAAGGAGGCGGCACGCTTCTTCGCGCGCAATCCGAGCTCCGTCCAGCAGATGAACGACCTGATCGACTTCTTCGCGTTCGCCAAGGAGGCGGACGCGAATTTCTCGTTGAAGGGCCGGACGCTGCCGGCGCTGCGGCGGCGGATGGAGGAGTGGCACCGCGCGCTCGTCAAGGAGCAGACGATCGCCGGCGGCGCCTGGGCCGGCCGGGCGATCCCCGACGTCTCCTACGAGACCGGCAGCGAGGACCGGAAGGCGATCTGGCACTTCCGCCAGATCAAGACCGGCAACGACCTGTTCAGGGAAGGCCAGCGCATGCACCACTGCGTCGCCAGCTACAAGTCCGCGTGCATCGAGGGCCACATCTCGATCTGGTCGCTGAGCTGCGAGTATCCGATCGGTCACGTCATCAAGGGCGTGACGCTGGAGGTGACGCGTGACGGCGGCATCGTGCAGTGCCGCGGCTTCGCCAACCGGCTGCCGCATGCCAACGAGGTCACGATGGTCAAGCGCTGGGCCGACCGATACGGCCTGACCTGGCGCGCGCTGGAGCGGTGAAAGTGCCACGCGCTGTCTGACGCGTGGGCACGGCGCTGCACATTTGTGCGGCGAGAGCGGAGTCGGTCCGCGCCTTTGCCCACCCTACGCGTGCCTCACCGCGCGAACGCGTTGACCACCATCACGGCGCCGCCGCCGATCACCACGGCGTCGAGGATCGCGGTGTGCATGCGCAGCGGCAGGCGGGCGACCAGCGCGCGTGCGAAAAACGCGCCCGGGAACGCCACGCAGCCGATCAGCAGCGCGATCGCGATCTCCCTGGCGCCCACCGCGCCGGCGATCCCGAACACCGCGATCTTGGTGATGCCGATGCCGATCGAGATCGCCGCATCGGTCGCGATCACGGCGGCGCCCTGCAGCCCGACCGCCATCAGCAGCGACAGCAGGATGATGCCGGCCCCGGTGGTGCCGCCGGCGATCCCGCCATAGCCGAGCGAGATCACCGCCAGCGCGCGGTCGGAGAGCGCGTGGCCGCGCCGCAGCAGCAGCCAGCGCAACGGCACGCTCGCGATCAGCATCCCGCCGATCACGATGAGCGCGCCCTTGCCGGTGAGCATGGTGAAGCCCCAGGCGCCGAGCACGCAGGGCGGCAGCGCGGCGGCGAGCACGATCAGCGCACGGCGCGGATCGATCACCCGATGGAAGGCTGCCATCCGGCTGGTATTGGTGAACAGCGCCGACATCGCGATGATCGGCACCACCGGCTCGGCGCCGACGATCGGGACCAGCACCAGCGGCATCAGCGCGCCGGTGCCGTAGCCCGCGACCCCGCCGACCATCGAGGCGATCAGCGCCATGCCGGCGATGAGCGCAAGCTGCGACGAGCGAGAGATCGGCGAAGGCGGATGCAATGGAGGCGATCATCGGACGGCGCAGCATACGCCGTCATGTGCCGCCTGTACGGGGCGTCCAGGTGTTTTTGTCGTAAGGATCGCGCCGGGAACGGGTCAGACGCTACGCGTACCTATGCGTTGTTGTCGCCGCGAGAAACCGGCAAAACCAGCGGCGTCCGTCATCTCCGTTGCGGCCGGTTGACACCCGGCGCGTCCCAGGAATAACGCGGCAACGCTCCTTGAGTTTCACCAAGCAACGCGCCCTGAGTTTCACTAAAGTGCCGCTTGAGCGGGGGTGGCGGGCCGACTTCCCGCATCTCCGGGCTTGGGGTTTTGCTTGGAACGCGCTCGCCGCCAGCGAACTTGATATCGGGACATGCTCGGCACCCCTCTCGACGCAATGCCAACCTGATATCGTGTCCAATCGCCGCCTCAGCATACGATAGGTAGGTTCTCATGGATAAGATCGTAAAGCACAATCACCGTTCCAAGGGGCGCGAGGCGGATCGGGCAATCGGCGCAGTCGATCGCCCGTCGCGGACGAAGGCCGAGGACGCGGTGCGGACCCTTATTCGTTGGGCGGGAGACGATCCGGACCGCGAGGGCTTGACCGGGACGCCGGCGCGCGTCGTGCGCGCCTATGAGGAATGGTTCGCCGGATATTTCGAAGATCCGCGCGAGTATCTGCGACGAACCTTCGAGGAGGTCGCCGGCTATGACGAGATCGTGCTGTTGCGCAACGTGCGCTTCGAATCGCACTGCGAGCACCACATCGCGCCAATCATCGGTCGCGTTCATATCGGCTATCTTCCGCGCAATCGGGTGGTCGGAATTTCCAAGCTCGTCCGCCTGATCGACGTCTATGCGAAGCGGCTTCAAGTTCAGGAGAAGATGACAGCGGAGATCGCCAAGTGTCTGAACGGAGTGCTCAAGCCGTTCGGGGTGGGCGTGGTGGTGGAGGCGGCCCACGAATGCATGACGACGCGGGGCGTCCACAAATCCGGCGTGTCGATGGTGACCAGCTGTATGTTGGGGACGTTCAGGACACGGGCGGCGACCCGCCAAGAGTTTCTGTCCGCAATCAATCTGGATGGCGGCTCTTTCAACGGCAATGCCGGTTCATGAATATCGCCCGCCGAGCTCGCACTGGCGTGGATGAGGTTCTACAAAGCGCCCGGCGTTTGCGCATCGGCCCATTTTTGATTTTACGGTATTTCGCCGGACTGAACCGGAAGCCCAGCCCATCATGCCATGGATCAAACGTTGAATAAGTCTGCCCGAGCCGCCGCGGTCGATTTCGCCGCTCGCATTGTCCCATTGTGGGAGGCGGCGCTTGGGTCCGAATTGCTCGGTGCCTATCTCATCGGCAGCCTGGCCCATGGCGGGTTCAGCCGGCGCTATAGCGACATCGACATCGCCCTGGTCACGGAGGCGGGACTGTCCCCTCAAACGCTCGACCGCGTGCGAAGCGAGGCGGCAGCGCTGTCGCCCGATTGGGGACCTAGGCTTTCGGTGTTCTGGACCGATCGGCACTTCAGCCTCGGCCGATTTCCTCCGCTGGATCGCATCGATTATCTCGATCATGCGATCGCGCTGATGGAGCGGGAGCGGGTGCGACCAGCGCGGCCCGCGCTGGACGAGGTTCAGCGTTATCTGGGTGGCGCGCCATTCGCGAACTGGACGGACTTGGCGCGGCGCTTCGCGACTTCTGAAACGCTCGATCCGAAGGATCGCAAGGCCTATCTGCGAACGCTGCTCTATCCCGCGCGATTTTGCTACAGCTGGATGACCGGCCGCATGGGCTCGAACGACGACGCGGTGGCATTTCTTGACAGAACACGCTCAGCGCGGCTCGACGTCACCTTGATCACCCGCGCGTTGCAATGTCGGCAGGCCGACGCCGATCCGGACTGTTTGTTTCCCGCGCGAAAATCGCTGCCATCTCAGGTCGATGCCTGTACCGCACTTGTTACCGGGCTGGCTCCAGGAGGTTGAGCACTGCGCTCGCAACAGAGATCGGGCCCTTTCAGCAATCGCCCCGGCCTTTCGGCCGGGGCGCTCGCCGAGCGACCGTGCTCAATACTTGGCGTAGATCGGACCGGTATTGAACAGGTAGTTCAGCCGGAGCCGAACGTCCTGCGTGTGCAGATTGTCGACACTGGCCGTGAAGGCTGCCCAATTCAGCGTGCCGGCGGTTCCGGCCGGGATGGCGAAGTCTATCGAGCCGTAGTCGGTGTAGCGGTATTCGAGCCCCAGCGTCCAACCGCTCGCGAACGCGAAATCGACGCCCGCGCCGATGTTCCAGCCGCTGCGCGACGTGCTCCTCTCGAACAGCAACGAGCCATCGCCGTCGCGGAAGAAGTTGTGCGTGGCCGAGAGGTTGGCCCAGGTGACGCCGCCGGCGACATAGAAGAGCAGGCGGTCGAATGCGACGCCGCCCTTCAAGCGCAAGCTCGCCTGGGTGCCGACCCGGTCGGTGGTGTTGAAATGGTCGGTCGCGAAGGGAGCCGCAAACCGGAAGACTTCTCCGCCGGTGTCGCTTCGGCTCACGCCGATCACGTCACCCTCGACACCGAGCACGAAGACGCCGCCGTTCGGCTGCCAATTGCATCCGATCTGACCGCCGTAGATGAACGCGCCGTCGCCGTCGAAATCCCGCGACGCGGTGACCGCGGCATGTCCGAACGCGTCGCCCGGATAGCGCAGAGTGCCGGTCCAGTGGGCCGATTGAGCGCCCAGTTGGCCGCCGATATAGCAGCCGGTCCAGTTGTAGACCGCAACCGGCGGCGGCGCCTTGT
Organism: uncultured Alphaproteobacteria bacterium; assembly: GCA_963708765.1. Classification (GTDB taxonomy): domain Bacteria; phylum Pseudomonadota; class Alphaproteobacteria; order Rhizobiales; family Xanthobacteraceae; genus VAZQ01. Next base: position 166,493 of record CAVPTV010000037.1, read on the forward strand.
AGACCCGTCGCAGGTCTGCGGCTTGCGCACTAAGCGTCATGGCAGTCGCTGCCGCCGCAGCCGCGATGCCGATTCCAATGAAACGTCCCATTGTCATTCTCCCCCGAGGGGCTCAGCGAGCCCGTTGCCACGCCGTCCCGGCGTGATGTCGAACGCGGAATACGTTTGCGGCCGGCGCAATGCGAGCCGGCGCAACGTTCGACGCTCCCGAGAGAAAGCCGCACCTTCTGGTGCTGGTTGTTGTTTACGGCGAGGGCTGGACCGACCGCGAATACGGAAAGAACGAATCAAACGCAAAAAACATGCGGGCCGTCACGAATCGCCGACGCGGACCCTAGTGCGCCCGCGACTCTCGTGGCAATCCCTTAAGTACCGGTAGGGCAAACTCCGTCCCGAAGTGTTGCATTTGAGATACTCCCGCCGGGATCTGCTTTAGCGAGCCGCCGGGGCCGAGAGATCGGCCGGCGAGATCAGTACGCTGAAGCGCATCAAAGCTCAGCCACCAACCCGTCAGCGCGAGCTGACTGATCAATCTTGGATCCTGCCGAATTCACACCCTGGGGCCGCATAGTGATAGCGGCTAACGCCGTACTGGTCCTGCCTGATGACAGGTCGGCAACGCGCCACCCATTTGCGATCGCGCGCGATGAATCCAGCTTCCTCCTGAGCATCACGCGGGCCTGGCACGTGGCGCAGGCGGGGATCGTCGGGCGCGCCCCATTGGGTGACGCAGGAGAAGGTGCGGAACGCCCCAAAGCAGTTGGTGATCTCGATTCCGCCGCCGTAGGCCGGCGCGCAAATCACCGGCGCACCGAGCAGCGCGAGTGCCAGAGCGACGCTTCTGTACGGGCGCAATGGCGACGACACTACGGAGAACGTTCTGGCTAACATGGATTCTCCCCCTCAGAGACGACAAGGCTGTCTATCGCCGAATCTGGCGCCGCCGGATGAGATTCTGCCAATTGATCAAACGGCAGGATCGAGGCAGCAACCGCTATGGGGCGGGACTGCTGTCAGCGAAAAAAGTGCCGCCGTCTGATTGACTCGTAAGCCCGATGACTTTGTTGGGGCTTTCCCTCGCCGCTCCTTCAAAATCCGGTTGAAACGCTACGGAATAGTCACAGGGCGACCCAGCATCGTTTGCGCGAAATTCCTCGCCTCCATAGGCTTTGCAAACAGAAAGCCCTGCACCAGATCGAACCCCATCTCACTCACCGCGATGAAATCCTCGCGGGTTTCGACGCCTTCGGCGACGGTGCGGGCGCCGTACCCATCCGCAAGGTCGAGAACTTGCCGGCACACCGTGCGTTTCAACCGATCGTCGGCGCAACCGGTGATGAACTTCCGATCGATTTTGAGCTCGACGAATGGAAAGTCATTCAGCCCGACGAGTGACGGCCACTCGGCCCCCAAATCGTCGATCGAGATCGCGATCTTGTGAAAGCGGAGCCGGTCTGAGACTTCTTTCAACAGCTCCAGATTCTCAACGACATCGACACCGTTGATCTCGATGATAAGACCTTCGAAGGCGGGGTGATCGGGTATTTGCCGGCACAAATTGTCGACCGCTTGCGGGTCCTTCAGAAACGCGATGGGCAGATTGATTGCGAGCTTCAGGGGAGCGTGCTCGTCCACGAACCCGCGCCAGTCCTCGATCGCTCGGCCGATGACGAAGTCCGATATTGCGCGCAAGTGGGGATCGCCGTCATCCGGAATGAAATAGGCAGGCGAAACGATCCCCCAGGTCGGATGGCGAATACGAATGAGGCCTTCGGCTTCGCGCAATGTGAGCGTGCGCACGCCGATTTTCGGCTGGTACCAGAGTTCGAGCCAACCCGCGCGCGTGGCTTCGGCCGCGTCGACCGGTGGGCTCAGCGGCGCTTCGGCCGGCAGTAATGCGACGACGCTGGCGCGCAGTGCCTGGGTGCCGAAAGGCGTGGCGAGCGGCGGCAGCATCGCGACGCCGAGTTCGTCCCCCAATCGGCGGACCGCCTCGACGAGGCGTGACTCGCGAGGACCGAGCAATAGCACCTTGCCGTCGAATGCTTTGGTTGCGAGGCCCTTCAGCATCTGGCCGGCCGCTGCGCCGCCCGCTGATAAGCCGAGGACGACGAGGTCGGGGAGATGACTATCGAGCACCGCATCGATCTCGCCGACCTGCGCGCACTCGCAGGTTATAAAGCCAAGTTCTTCCAGTGCTTCGCTCAGGAAAGTCCGAATATGCTGCTTGCTGTCCGCGATACAGGCCCGCGGCGCGACCTTTCGCCGGCCAAACGTGGCAAGCTTGCCGATTTCCTCGATGTTTCGACTGCTCATGACGCCCTCCGAGGTTCACGAGAGGCGCATGTGTAATCGCGCGGTCAGGGCAAAATGAGGTAGGGTGCAACAGCCACAATGGAATTCTAAATTCGTCATTAATTGCGACAATGTGAATCAATTTTGAGCGAAACAACCGAAGGGGTCGGCGAGACAGAAGTTTCGAGCTTTACCGCACCAACTATTCGACGGTTTTTCAGCTCACATTCGGATCACTGGAATTGGTCCACCTCAGCGAAATGCCGAGCGCCGGTCGCTGTTTTCGGTCGTTGCCGATGGTCTGTCGGCGGCGCAAAGTCGCGCGACCACTTGTCGGCGGCGGCCGCCTTTGCCGGAACACGGGCAACATTTCGGCGCGCCGCATCGACCTCGACCTTGGCCTCGTCCTTGCTCAACTACGATTAAGCAGGATTTCAGGGACCGCCACTGAGGGCCTTGCATCTTTCGATCGCATCACCGCAGCAAGTCGCCTAATTGCATCGCTGTATCCCGGCATCACCCATTATCCCATCCATCTCTACGGCTACCCGGCCACCGCGGAGAAAGGGCTGGACGCCTCGAACGCTAAACCAAGGTCGCGCCGGCTGCGCCGCACGACGGCACGTCAGAAAAGCAATCCTTTTCGTCGCGGCCTTCATAATCGTATCGCAGCTCGTGCCTAAGATGCCTTTTCCCAGGGGTTCGAGCGCGTTGACATGCTCGCGATGGGCGATGACGATTTTGGCAAGCGCCACGCGATCTTGGTCCGGCACCGATGCCATCGCGACTGACGCGCCAGAAACGAGATGTTCTTGTGTATTTGATCAACGATCAGAAAGCGGCCGCGCCCAAAGACGCCCAACGTCTGATGGGGGTCGTCAATGAAATGTGCGGGACTGACTGCCGTTCTGCTCAGGAGTGCGCATGCAACCCATTCCGAGCGGCAAGGACCGCGAGCCTGTACGAAGCATCCAGGAAAGATTACCGAGCCGCTGCGGCCGAAAGATCGGCCGGCGAGATCAGCACGCTGAAGCGCTCGCACCAGATTACGACGCTCGGATAGCTCTTCAGATCGACCCCGGCCGGGATCGGATAGCGCTGGCTGCCCTTGAAGGCGCGCAAGCCGCCGAGGTCGACATACATCGAGTCCTTGACGTCGGCCGAGCTGCGCACCTGCGCCTTCGGCACCAGCAGGACATGAAACGCCGGCCCCGGCCCGACCTCGAAATCCGGCTCCAGAAACACGGCGCGTTCGTAGACGCTGACCTTGCCCCTGCCCCAGTGCACCGGATCGGACGGATTGGCGTGGATGAAGGTGCCGGTGGCGGCGAGCTTGGCCCGATCGGCCTCGGTCAGGCTCTCGGCCGCCGGCGGCGGCGGAAATACGTAGGGAAAGAAGAAGAAGCCGAGCGCGACGCCGAAGCCGGTGCCGAGCACGCCGCCCAGAAGAAAGATCGCGATGCCGCGCCAGAATCCGTGCATGGGATAGCCTCGAACGTGCTTCAGGTCCGTTCCACTCAATACGGTGGAGAGCCGGTGAAGGTTACAGCGATTGCGGCAGGCTCGGGCAGCCGTGGGGCAAGGTAATCCAGGCGCTCAATGCTCCCGAGGGGAGACGTCCCATCGGATTTCGTCTGGTGCATCGAGCGCAGGGTGCTCTGCCGGTCCGCTGCAAATTTCTCCCCATCAATCCAAACTGCTACGGATAGGCGCTCGAGCCTCGATCGGAAGCTGACTTTCGACGAAAACGAAATTGTCGCTCCCGCATGTCGTCCAGGATGGAATTTTCATGAGCAGCTCACAACCCCCACTCCTGCCAAATGCAACTCGCGACCTGGCAAGATTTGCAGCCGAGACACGGGATAGCGAAATCCCCTTTGCCGTAGTCGAGCGCGTCAAGCTCAGCTTCATCGACGGGCTGGGTGTATGTCTCCATGGCTCGACGCTGCCTTGGACCCGCAAGGTCAGCGAGGTCGTGCAGGAAGAGGAGGGCAAGGGGGTTGCGTCTCTTTGGGGGAACGGTCACCGAGCATCACTGACGAACGCCGTATTGGTCAACAGTACTGCCGGCCATGCGTTCGAAATGGATGACATCCACACAGAGTCGATCGTTCACCCGAACTCGCTCGCATTGCCGGTCGCCTTGGCATTGGCCGAAGCCGATCCATCACTAAGCGGTCGCGATATCGTTACCGCGCTGATCCTCGGGTATGAGGTCGGCCTGCGCATCGGCAACGCAGCGACGACATCGCTTTTTTTGAACGGGTTTCACCCGCAAGGGACATCAGGAGCTTTCGTCGCGGCTGCCACCGCGGGCAGGCTGCTGGCACTCGACCCCTCACAAATGCAGCACGCGCTCGGTATTGCGGGATCAATGGGCGCGGGCCTGATGGCGGCTCAAGAAGGCGCGATGGTGAAGCGGTTGCATGCGGGGCGGGCAGCGCAAGGCGGCATGTTGGCCGCATTGCTGGCCAAGCGCGGTTTCACCGGCATTTCCGACGTTGTCGAAGCGGGCTATGGCGGCTTCTTGAGCTCTTTCTCACGTACTCCGAATGTTCGGCGCTTGGTGGAGGGTCTTGGAAAGGATTGGGAGGCCGGCAAGGTCGGCTTCAAGATGTATCCCAACGTTACCAGTATTCACTCGGCACTCGACGCGCTGCGATCAATTCTAGTGAAAGAGAGCCTGGCGTCGTCACGGATCAAGGAAATCAATGTCGGCTGTGGTCACATGACGTTCGTGCACACTGCCTGGGAATACCGTCCAGCAGGCATCACGGCCGCACAGATGAACATGTACTACGGCCTGAGCGTGATGGCACTTCGAGGGGACGTATCGGCTGTAGACTATTCCGAAGATACCATTGCGGATCCGGAAATCCTTGCATTCATACCGCGGATCAAGATTGCCGTTGATCCCGAGATCGAAAGCAGAGGGCCGTCGTTTCGTCATGCGGCTCGAATCGCGGTGTTGACGACCGACGAGCGGGCATTCACGCGCGAAATCCTTCACCGTCGCGGCAGCCCGGAGAATCCGATAAGCCGAGAAGAGGTCGAGCGGAAATTCGATGCGAATGTACGCCGACTACTCGAGCCGAGCGCAGCGGATCGACTGAAATATCTTGCATCCAGGCTCGATGTTTTGCCGAACGTCAAGGAGATCATCGATATAGTTGTTTCTCCTCTCGACAAAACGGATTCATAGGGCGCGCACTTTTCAATAGCCGGCGACCGGTCAGTCCGCCTTGGCGCCGGCGAACCTGACCACCTTGCCCCACTTCTCGGTCTCCTCGGCGATCAAGGCCCGCCCTGGCCCCTTCCGTGTGCTTGCGAAACTGATGTAGCCTTGCCGGAGAGCTGCCAACGGGTCGTGCCGAAGTCCCGATCATTGCAAGAGGCAGCAGCGGGTGCCGTCGGCGGGCGTCCCACCTTCGCCGTCCATAGCCTGCGCATCCACGCGCGCGTTGCGCGGCAACGCCGGGAGAGCACGCCATGAAACTTCCCCGCCGGAAATTTCTGCATCTCGCCGCGGGCGCCGCCGCGCTCCCGGCAGTGTCGCGCGCCGCTTGGGCGCAAGCCTATCCGACACGGCCGGTGCGCATCATCGTCGGCTTTACGCCCGGCGGCGGAAACGACATCGTTGCGCGGCTGATAGGGCAATGGCTGTCGGAGCGTCTCGGCCAGCCCTTCGTCATCGAGAACCGTCCAGGGGCCGGGAGCAACATCGCCACCCAGGCCGTCGTGAACGCGGCCCCCGACGGCTATACGCTGCTCTTGGCCGGCACCACGAATGCAATCAACGTGAGCTACTACAAGAAGCTCAATTTCAATTTCCTCCGCGATATTGCGGCGGTTTCGAGCATCACGCGGCAGCCCCAGGTCATGCTGTGGACTCCATCGTTCCCAGCCAAGACGGTTCCCGAGCTCATCGATTATGCAAAGGCCAATCCAGGCAAGATCAACATGTCTTCGGCTGGGGTCGGAAGCATCGGCCACCTCGCCGGAGAACTGTTCAAGATGATGGCCGGCATCGACGTGGTGCATGTGCCTTTTGCCGGCAACAGCCCCGCCCTGACGGCTTTGCTCGGTGGACAAGTCGACGTCTCGTTCGCCTCGCTTCCCTCGTCGATCGAGTTCATCAGAACCGGCAAGCTGCGCGGCGCGGTAACCAGCGAGAGGCGCTTGGAGGCACTACCGGACATTCCGACCATAAGCGAGTTCGTCCCGGGCTATGAGGTGAGCGCGTGGTACGGCGTGGGCGCGCCAAACGCCACGCCGGCCGAGATCATCGACAAGCTCAATGGCGAGATCAATGCGGGCCTTGCCGACCCCAAGCTGAAAGCGAAGATCGCCGACTTCGGCGGTACGGTGTTCGCGCTGTCACCGGCGGGCTTCGGCAAATTCATCGTCGACGAAACCGAGAAGTGGGCGGAGGTGATCCGCGCCGCCAACATCAAGCAAGTGTGAGTCCCGCCGCATCGAGACGGCACTGCACAGCGTCCCGGTCCAGGAAGCTCGCAGGCCTACGGCCGGGCCGATCCCGCAAAGTCACTGCAAGCGGGCAATGCCAAGTCGCGCGGCGACGCGACGAGCGGTTTGCTCCCGTTGCTCCGTCACCGCCCGATAGGATATCCGCGCTCGCTCCAGGACGGCCGGCGGCGCCGTCTCGGGCGTGCCGCTGGCAAACGGCGGTTCGGGGGCGTAGGCGATGGCGAGCTGTATCTCTTGCGCGACCTCGACGCCGCGCAGATCGGCCGCGACCCGCAGCGCGCCATCGATGCCGGCCGTGACCCCGGCGGCAAACACCATGTTGCCGTCTGCCACCACGCGCTCGTTCACCGCCGTGGCGCCGAGCACAGGCAGCAGATGCATCGACGCCCAATGCGTCGTGGCCCGGCGCCCGTTGAGCAGCCCGGCCGCGCCGCAAATCAGCGCGCCGGTGCACACCGAAAACAGGGATCGAGCCCCGGCCGCCTGGTCGCGAATCCAGGCCAGCACCTCCTCGTCATCCATCACCGCCTCTTGGCCGAAGCCGCCCGGCACGTGCAGCAGGTCGAGTTGCGGGGCTTCCGCGAGAACGGCATCCGGCAGCAAGCGCAGGCCGCGCATGTCCCGCATCGGCGCGGTGGTCTTGCCGAAGATCCGGTAGGTCGAATTGGGAATGCGCGAGAACACCTCGAACGGACCGGTCAAATCGATCTGGTCCAGTCCCTCGAACAACAACGAGCCGATCTGGAGGTGGGTATCGGGCGTGATCATGCGAAGGCCTCCTCTGCGCTGGCCATGGACAACGCCAATCTAGGATGGCAGGCTGTGGCGGAAATGCCAAAGACCCCTCGTTTCCCGCCAAGGCCGCCGCGGTCGGTCGAGCTCCTCGCCTATCCGGGGGTGCAGTTGCTCGATATCGCCGGGCCGCTGCAGGTCTTCGCCTCCGCCAACGAGCTTGCGGCGAGGCACGGCGAGGCGCCGCTCTATGCGCCGCGCGTGATATCGGCCGGCGCTCCAGTCGTGACCGCCTCCGCCGGGCTGGGGCTCGTGGCCGCGCGACTGCCGCCGGCGCGGGCGGCGCTCGACACGCTGCTGGTCGCCGGCGGTCCGGGTGTCCATGCGGCTGCCGCCGATCGGGCGCTGTTGAGCTGGGTGCGGGCACGGGCGCGGCGTGCGCGGCGAACCGCTTCCGTCTGCACCGGTGCCTTCCTGCTCGCCGCGGCAGGCTTGCTGGAAGGCCGGCGCGCGGCGACGCACTGGATGCATTGTGCCGAGCTCGCCCGGCGCTATCCGGCCATCCGGGTGGAGGCGGACCCGATCTTCGTGCGCGACGGTGCGATCTGGACGTCGGCCGGCGTGACCGCCGCGATCGATCTGGCATTGGCACTGGTGGAGGAGGACGCGGGGCGTACCTTGGCGCTTGCGGTGGCGCGCCACCTGGTCATGTTCCTCAAGCGTCCTGGCGGGCAGGCGCAGTTCAGCACCGTGCTGTCACTGCAGGGCGCCGAGGATCGCTTCGGCGCGCTGCACAGCTGGATGGCGGGGCGCCTGACCGGCGACCTGTCGCTTCCCGCCCTGGCGCAGAAGGCCGGGATGAGCGAGCGCAGCTTCTGCCGGCACTACGCGGAGGCGACCGGCATCACGCCGGCGCGCGCGGTCGAGCGCCTGCGGGTGGAAGCAGCGCGACGGCTGCTCTGCGATACCCGCTTGCCGGTCAAGCGCATCGCCGTGCGCTGCGGCTTCGGATCGGAGGAAACACTGCGCCGAAGCTTCGTGCGCCTGCTGGCGGCGACACCGCAGAATTACAGGGCGAGGTTCAGCAGCTGAGCCGGTTGCGGGTCACGAGCTCCTTGCGACCTCTTTGAACCGCCGCAGCGTCTCGATGTGATCGTCGAGGCTTGCGGATGCGGTACATGGGGTAGAGCATCACCAGGTCGGCACCGAGCCTGCGCCAGCCGTCGGCCGCGGCCGCCCAGGCTTGCGGGTCCGGATCACGCATGCGCAGCCAGCCCTCGATGCCGAAGCTTTCGGGGTCGCGTCCGAACGACTTGAGCTGCTCTCGCAACAGCCCGAGCTTCTGCTCGGCCTGCGCGTCGGGCGCCATGATCGGCATCCAGCCGTCGCCGAGCCGGGCAGCGCGCGTGACGGCGGCGTCGGACGATCCTCCAAACCAGATCGGGATCGGACGCTGCACGGGCGGCGGCACGATGCTGACGTCCTCGAGATGGTGAAATCGCCCGTTGAAGGTCACGAGGTCCTCCGACCAAAGGCGACGGAGCACCTCGACTTGCTCGGCCTGGCGCACTCCCCGCGTCTTCCAGTCCGCGCCGAGCGCTTCGTATTCGACGTGGTTCCATCCGACGACCGATGCCGAGCCGCAGCCGTCCACCGCTCAGGATGTCCACCTCGGCCGCCTGCTTGGCGATGACTCCGGTCTGGCGCTGCGGCGCGATGAGAATGCCGCTGGAGAGCCCGATGGTCCTGGTCACCGCCGCCAGAAAGCCGAGCGTGACGAAGGTCTCGTGGAAGGGATCCTTCTCGTTGTAGAGCGGCACCCAGCCGTCGCGCGCCTTCGCTCCGAAGACGTGATCGGGCACTTCGATATAGGCGTATCCGAGATCCTCTGCGGCCTGCGCCCAGTCCCGGATCTTCGCGGGGTCGGTCCCAATATCAAGCGATGGGAAGAAGGCATTGAGTTGCATGGGATAGCCACATTCCGGTGATGTTGATGCACACGGGCGCCGCAAACTCGGTGCTACCCTCCCCTTTCAGGGGCCCTGGAGGGGGAGGGTCGCCCGCCTGAGCGAGCACTTGCGAGCGAAGACGGGCGCGGGTGGGGTGAACCGCAGAACGTGCGCGTGCGGCTCGATCACCCCACCCCGCTCGCCGCCTCGCGCGGAGCGCTCGGCGTCTCGCGACCCTCCCCCTCCAGGGCCCCTCCAGGGGAGGGAAAGATCACGGCTCCAGTCCGCAACGCCGGATGCGAACCAACAGCTGCGCAGCAGCGCAACGAGAGCGCGGCTGCGCCGCTATTGCACCAGCGGGGTCGGGTTGGCGGCCGGCGGCTCGACCCCGAACGAGGTCGCTGTCATGCAGGTCATCGAGAAACTGCCGGTGGTGGCGACCAGCGCCACCAGGCTGTCCAGGCCCATGGTCTTTTCCGCGGCCGCATAGGTCTGGTCGCTGAGGCCTTTGGCGGCGAGAAGCTCGTGCGCCACCACAAAGCAGGTTCGCTCGCGCGCGTCAGCGAGGTTCGGCGTCGTACGCGCATTGATCGCGTCGATGACCGCCTGGTCGATCCCGACAGCGAGCGAGCGGCGCACCTGCGCGAACCACGGGTACCGGGCATTCCAGTGCCGGGCGACCACGAGGTTCACGATCTGCTGCTCTCGCTCGGACAAAGGCCCGGACGACAGCGAGGCCCTTAGGTTCTGGCAAGCCTCGAACAATTTCGGCAATCGGATATAGGCCGTGTATGGCCCGCCCACGATTCCGCTGGCTGCCTTGGCGGTGTCGTAGACGCGCGCCTGCTCGGCGTTCATGTCGGCGCGATCCAAAATTGCGATGCGTGGCATGCGTTTCTCCAGTCGGAATTTGTTTTGGGGGCGCGAGGCTACCATCGGCTGGCGAAGCGGGCGAGCCGCAAATCGGAATGGCCCGATGCGTCTCCGCTGTCATTCCGGGACGGCCGAAGGGCGGGTCCGTGCATCTCCGGCGGTGGTTATGGATTCCGGGCTCGCGCCTTTGGCGCGCCCCGGAATGACAGCCGATGGTGCTAGGCACCTTCTGGAGCGCGTGCCGCTAATCCGCGCTCGGCAGCCGCCGCATGGTGAACTCGATGCGGTCGTCCGGCAGCTCGCGCCAGGACTCGATCTCGGTCATGTAGGCGGCCTTGGGGAAACGGCGAAACATTTCGCGCGCCTTCTCGCGCGCGGCCTCCCGCGGCAGCGCGAAGGTCTCGCGCCGGAATGCGTCGCGCGGGCGCGGGCGAGCGGCGAACGCTTTGGCCGAGCGGCGGGCGACGTCGGCGGGACGGCGGATGGTACTCATGACACTCTGCACAATCGATCCCTGCTGCCCCACAATGTAGTGGGGAACCGGGCGCAGAGCGAGTCGGCGCGCCGCGCGCCCTCCCCGACGATCGGCTGGGGCGCAGCGCGTCAGGTCTGACGCGCCAGCACCGCATCGGCAATCTGCGCCAGCGCCGCTGGATCGAGCGGAAATCCCTCCGCGATCCAGGCTTCCTCGGCCGCGCGCAGCGCCGCGCCGAGCGCGCGGCCCGCTCGGCACGCCGCGCGCGATGAAGTCGGCGGCCTTGAGCGGAAACACCGGCGCGGTCCAGCGCGCCGGCAGCGTCGCGAGCGCGCGCCAGCGCGCGTCCGCCGCGCCCTCGGGCGACGCGCGTCCAGGCCAGCAGCACGCGGTCGCGATAGCGTCTCGGGCCCGAGCCGGTAGAGCAGGACGCGCGCGTCCGTGCTCGCCCGATCGCGCGCCGAGATCCGCCACCAGCGCATCCGCCATCGAGGCGAGCCGCTCGTACTCGGCATTGGTCAGCCGCAGCCGCTCGCGCAGCCGCTCGGCGTCCTCGACGATCGACACGCCGAGCGCGCCGAGCCGGCGCACCGGATCGGGCGCGAGCGCGAGCTCGGCTTCGAGCTTGATCATGTTGCGCGAAGCTCGCCAGCAGCGGCACGCCGCCGAGCACCGTGCTCGAGCAAGCCCGGCTTCCGCCATCACCGCGAGCGCCGGCACCGCGTGCCGCGCGAGCAGGAGCTTGAGCAGCTCCATGCGCACGCGCTCGCGCGACAGCGTGTCGAGGCCGGCGCGCGCCGGCGATGCAGGCGGCGAGGCCCGCCGGATCGGGCGCGCCGTCGGCCATAGGCGGCATGGAAGCGGAAGAAGCGCAGGATGCGCAGATAGTCCTCGGCGATGCGCCGCGCCGGATCGCCGATGAAGCGCACGCGCCGCGCCGCGAGATCGGCAAGCCCGCCGACGTAGTCGTGGATGGTGCCGTCGCGCGACAGCCGACAGCGCGTTCATGGTGAAGTCGCGCCGCTCGGCGTCGCGCCGCCAGTCGCGGCCGAACACGACCTTGGCGTGGCGTCCGTAGGTCTCGACGTCCTCGCGCAGCGTGGTCACCTCGAACGGCCGCCCGTCGGCGACCACCGTGATGGTGCCGTGCTCGATGCCGGTCGGCACCGGCTTGAAGCCGGCCGCCTCGACGCGGCGGATCACCTCCTGCGGCAGCGCGGTGGTGGCGATGTCGATGTCGCCGAGCGGCTCGCCGAGCAGCGCGTTGCGCACCGCGCCGCCGACCACGCGCGCCTCCTCGCCGTCGCGGTCGAGCACGGCGAGGAGCGCGCGCCAGCGGCGCCCTCGCGCAGCCAGGCGGCATCGAGCGGCGCGGCGGCCGCCGTCACTTGTCTGCCCCGGCACGAACTTGCCGTCCTCGACATGCGCCGGGACATAGGTCGAGCCCGGCGGCGCGCCGCTCCAGTGGGCGAGCACGACGAAGCTGCCGATCATCAGGACGAGCGCGGCGATCAGCAGCCAGGCGATGCGCGACAGCGGCCAATTGCGCCGCGATCGAGCACACCCGCGCGGGTCGCCCACAGGAACGATGGCGTAGACGACGAACGGCGCCAGGAACAGCGCGAGCTCGGTGAAGACCGGGCGGATCATGGCCGTATCATAGGCGGATTCGCGGCGCGGGGGAGTGGAACGAAGCCGCAGGGGGCGGGCGGGTCAACGCGCGAGCCCACCTACCCGACAAGGACGCCGATCCCCAGGGCACGAGCGCTCACGGCCATCTTGTCGTCGAAATGTCAGGAGCCGACGCGCGTCAAGATCGATGCTTACCAATCTTCATCTCGCATCCTACGTCGCGAATCTTATCACAAGGCGTCACCACACCGTATGCCCGGGCCGCCCAAGGCTGGCGTTAAGGCAAGACGCGAAATCGATTACGTAGGAAAGTCGTGGTGCCCAGGGCGGATGTGACAGATCACATGGCCGCCGCCCTGCTGCATCTCGCTCGGCGGCGCCGCGACGGCGCGGGGCTCACCCCCGATAAATCCTTTCGTACAAATTCCGCAGGATTCCCGCGGTCACGCCCCAGATGTAACGCTCGCCGAACGGCATGGCGTAGTACTTGCGCTGCACGCCCTTCCAGTCGCGGCTGTGCAGGCCGTGGTTGCGTACGTCCATCAGGAAGGCGAGCGGCACCTCGAAGGCGTCGGCGACCTCGCGCTCGTTGAGCACGAGCCGATAGTCGGGGCGGATGCGCGCGACCGTCGGCAGGATGCGAAAGCCCGAGAAGGTGAGATAGAGGTCGAGATAGCCGATCGGCTCGATCAGGTCGTGGGTGAGCCCGATCTCCTCCTCGGCCTCGCGCAGCGCGGCCGCCGCCGGGGTCGCGTCATCCGGGTCGATCTTGCCGCCCGGGAAGGCGATCTGCCCGGGATGGCTCGGGAGCTCGGTGCGCAAGGTGAGCAGCACCATCGGCTCGGGGCGGTCGACCACCGGAACCAGCACCGCCGCCGGCCGGGTCGCCTTCACGCCGGCGCGCTCCCACAATGACGGATCGAGATCGAGGTCGCCGCGCGCGCCTTCGGCCGCGTGATCGTCGAGCGCGGCCGGCACCTCGAGCGCGAGCCGCGCGCGCGCGCGGGCGAAGAAGTCGTGGCTCGGAGCCGCTTCGCCGCTCGGCAGCGCCACATCCATCAGGCAAAGTCCATCAGGCGAAATCCTGCAGGCTCTCGGCCGGCGCCATCGCGAAGAACGCGCCTCCCGACGTGACGCCGAACATGCGTTCGCCGTCGATATCGCGCTCCTCGCCCAGCTCGACCAGATCGTAGAACAACGCCCGCGTCACCTTCGCCCACAGGTCGCGGCGCACGTGCAGGTAAGGCTTGAGCCCGCCGGTCTCCGGCTCCGGCTCGAAGCGCAGCGCGTGATCGCTCCCGCAGGCGACCCAGTCGTCGACATTGGTGCGGAAATGCAGCACCTGGCCGCTCGCCCCCGTGCAACGCCTGGATCACCCCTTCAACCTCGAGCTCGACCGCGAGGAACGGCGCGTCCTCGACCACGATCCCGCATTTCTCCACCGGCGTGACCAGAAAGTACTTGTCCCCCTCGCGCTTGAGCACCGAGGCGAACAGCTTGACCAGGGCCGGCCGCCCGATCGGCGTCTTGAGATAGAACCAGGTGCCGTCGGAGGCGATGCGCATGTCGAGGTCGCCGCAGAACGGCGGATTCCACAGGTGCACCGGCGGCGGACCCTTTTGCGACGCCTCGCGGGCGACGCCGGCGATGGCGTCCAAACCGTGACGGGCCTGCTCAGTGTCCTGCGCCATGGCTGCTACGGATGTCACACCGACCGATCGATGTCATCACTCCCGTCCGGGGGTCAGATCTCGACGTGGAAGCCCACCTCGGATACGGCGTCGTGAGGTATCTTGAAGAAATCGGGCGCCCGGCTCGCAATGCGCGTCAGGAACGCGAAGATCGCGAACGGCACCGGCGCCATCGCCGAATTTTTTGCGCGGCGAATGACGATTTCGTGAGCGATGTAATAGTGCACCTGGGCGGGATCGGCATCGGAGCCCAGCATCCGGCAATTCCTGAGCGCCAGGGGAATGTCCGGCGTCTGCATGAAGCCCAGCCGAGCCCGGATGCGATAAAAGCCGTGGCCGAGGTCGCTCCATGGAATGGCGCTCACCGAGCGGGACCCGTGGCCGCCGGTCGGCGACGATGGTCATCAGAACCACGGTCTGATGCATCACCCTGTCGTGCTTGACGTGGTGCAGCAGCATGGGCGAGGCGTCGTGCGCCACTTTCGTCAGCCACACGCCCATGCCGGGAGGACGCGCCACCACCATGGTGTCGATCTTGTCGACGAATTGCTCGAGCGGCATCGACTTTTCCTGGGCGCGATGCCGCACTTCCGACGCGCCGCGGCGCCAGCACAGCATCAATCCCGCCATCGCGCCGCCGACGGCGAGCGAGAACCAGCCGCCGTCGACGATCTTCAGCGAGTTGGACGCAAGAAAGATGGAATCGATTGCGCCAAAAACCACGACCATGAGGATCGCGGCGGCGGGCGACCACTGCCAGCGCCCGATCGCCACCCGATAGAGCAGGATGGTGGTGACCAACATCGTCCCGGACACGGCGACGCCGTAGGCGCCGGCAAGATTGCTCGAGGTCTTGAACAGGACGACGACCAGCAAGGTGCCCGCCATCAACAGCCAGTTGGCCGTCGGCACGTAGATCTGGCCGGCTTCGTCGCGCGACGTCGGCACGATCCGCGCACGCGGGCAAAGTCCGAGCTGCATCGCCTGCCGGGTCAGGGAGAAGACGCCGGAGATGAGCGCCTGTGAGGCGATGATGGTCGCGAGAGCGGACAACACCACCATGGGGATGAGCGCCCACTTCGGCGCCAATCTGTAAAACGGACTGTCGATCGCGGTGGGATCGGTGAGAACCAGCGCGCCCTGGCCGAAATAGTTCAACAGCAGTGCCGGCAGCACCAGCCCGAACCAGGCCCTGCGGATGGCCGTCGGCCCGACATGGCCCATGTCGGCGTACAGCGCTTCCCCGCCGGTCAGCGCGAGGAAGACGGCGCCCATGACCGCAAACGCCATGACCGGATTGGCGACCACGAAACCTGCCGCGGCGACCGGATTGAGCGCGTGCAAGATTGCGGGTGCTGCCCAGATATTGATGAGGCCGAGCAAGCCGAGCACGACGAACCAGATGATCATGACCGGGCCGAACACCCGCCCGATGCGCGCCGTCCCGTGACGCTGGATCATGAACAGGCCGATCAGGATCGCGAGCGTCAGCGGCAGCACGACTTGCTCGAATGCCGGCGTGACGAGCTTCAGTCCCTCGATTGCCGAAAGCACGGAAATCGCCGGCGTAATGACGCCGTCGCCATAGAGCAGCGCCGCTCCCATGATGCCGACCAGGACCAGCATCGGGGTCCTGCCGCCGTTGGCGATCCGGTCGGACGCCACCAGAGACAACAGCGCCAGGATTCCGCCTTCGCCCTCGTTGTCGGCGCGCAGGACGAAGACGATGTATTTGAGCGACACCATCGCCATCAGCGCCCAGAAGATCAGCGAGACCAGTCCGAGCACGTCGACCGCGGTCGGCGGCACGTGGCCGGTGGCGCTCAGGGCGACCGAAAACGTGTAGAGCGGGCTGGTGCCGATATCGCCGAAAACGACGCCGAGAGCCGTCAGCGCGAGCAACCACGGTTTGCCGGCGTGGGGCGGATTTTTGGGTTGATCGCCTCGCAAGGGCGGGGACTGCCCTGACAGGGTGGAGGCGGCGCTGCTGTTGGAAGCATCCACCGGAGCAATCTCCCGGCCCGGCCCAAGGGCGAAACCTGCGGCGGCAGGGATCGTGGCGGTAGGCTTGGCGCATCCTGGTTACAACTTTGCCCACGATCGCAACCCATTTTCCACGATCGCACCCATTTGCGCGATCTCGGACCGCCTCCCTTCACGATGAGTTCAAGGTTGCCCGCCCTTCCTTCGCCATGGTTTGCCTGGAACTTGCGGCGTGACCGGCTGTTTTCACCGCGATCGTGATCGCCAGCAGGCTTATCCACTGCCGCCCGGACGACCGGGTTGGATCGGAAAGCCCGGCGGTGCAAGCGTTCACGACCCTCGCGACCCGGCCGGTGTCGGGGCGATGGCAGACCTGCAGGAAAGCGGCATCGCGCCGGTGGAAAATAGCGTAATCTTTGGGCAGTTGAGCGGAGTTGCGCGCAGGCGCCCGCGGGTGCGACACTTGCAGGTGCGGCACTTTGTACGATACTTGGCCCGAATGTTGCATTTTTGGGCACAACGGACGGCCCCGGCCGCGGCTCGGGCCGACAAGCCTCGATGACGGGTCTCGATGACAAGGAGCGATGAAATGGCGGCAGCCGGCGGCGAAGTGCTCGAAAAGCTCGACGACATGATCGTCCGGCAGGCGGAAGCGACCGGGGCGCATGTCGCCGCCGCCAAGGCCGCGATCGGCAAGGTGATCTTCGGGCAGGAGAAGGTGGTCGAGCAGGCGCTCATCACCGTGCTGTGCGGCGGACACGCATTGTTGATCGGCCTTCCCGGCCTCGCCAAGACCAAGCTGGTCGAGACCATGGGCATCGTGCTCGGGCTCGACGCCCGCCGCATCCAGTTCACGCCCGACCTGATGCCGTCCGACATCGTGGGCAGCGAGGTGCTGGAGGAGAGCCCGGGCGGCAAGCGCAGCTTCCGCTTCATTCCGGGCCCGATCTTCGGCCAGCTGCTGATGGCCGACGAGATCAACCGCGCCAGCCCGCGCACCCAGTCGGCGCTGCTGCAGGCGATGCAGGAGCATCCACGTCACGGTCGCCGGCAACCGGCACGACGTGCCGCGCCCCTTCCACGTGCTCGCGACCCAGAACCCGATCGAGCAGGAAGGCACCTATCCGCTGCCGGAAGCGCAGCTCGACCGCTTCCTGATGCAGATCGACGTCTACTATCCGGACCACGAGGCCGAGCGGAAGATCGTGTTCGACACCACCGGCACCGAGGAGAGCAAGCCGAAGCCGACCATGACGTCCGACGAGCTGATCGCCGCGCAGCGCCTGGTGCGCCGCCTGCCGGTCGGCGAATCGGTGGTGGAGGCGATCCTCAAGCTGGTGCGCTCGGCGCGTCCCGGCCCGGAGACCGGCGACCTCGGCAAGCTGATCTCCTGGGGACCGAGCCCGCGCGCCAGCCAGGCGCTGATGCTGGTGGCGCGCGCCCGCGCCCTGCATCGACGGGCGGCTGTCGCCGTCGATCGACGACGTGCGTCGAGATGGCCGAGCCGATCCTCAAGCACCGCATGGCGCTCACGTTCGCGGCGCGCGCCGACGGCCAGAGCACGGAAGCCGTCATCGACAAGCTCAAGACCGGCATCGGATAATCGGATGGCGGCACAGCGGCGCGCCGACAAGAACGAGATCAAGGCAACCCAGCACGCGAGCGGAGAAGCCCGCTCGCTTGCCGAAACCATGCCGCGCCTGATCCTCGAGTCGCGCCGGATCGCCGCCACCGTCATCCACGGGCTGCACGGCCGGCGGCGGGCCGGTCCGGGAGAGAACTTCTGGCAGTATCGCCGTTTCCTCTCGGGCGAGCCGGCGCGCCGCGTCGACTGGCGCCGCTCCGCCCGCGACGAGCATCTCTATGTGCGCGAGCAGGAATGGGAGGCCGCGCATACGGTCTGGATCTGGCCGGACCGCTCGCCCTCCATGGTGTTCCGCTCGGAGCTGGCGCAGGACTCCAAGCTCGATCGCACCCTGGTGGTCGCCTTCGCGCTCGCCGAGGTGCTGGTGCAGGCCGGCGAGCGGGTCGGCATGCCGGGCCTGATGCGGCCGACCGGCAGCCGCAACGTGCTCGACAAGATGGCGAACGCGATCGTGCATGACGTGACGCAGCGGTCGAGCCTGCCGCCGGCGTTCGCGCCGTCGGCGCTCGCCGAGATCGCGGTGATCTCGGATTTCTGGAGCCCGATGGCGGAGGTGCGCAAGACGCTCGCGCAGCTGTCGTCGACCGGCGCGCACGGCCACACCGTGCAGGTCGTCGATCCGGCCGAGGAGACCTTTCCGTATTCCGGCCGCGTCGAGTTCGTCGAGCCGGAAGGCGCCGGCACCATCACGGCCGGCCGCGCCGAGGCCTGGAAGGCCGACTACGAGACGCGGGTCGCGCGCCATCGCGCCGAGATCCGCGCCGAGACCGACAAGCTCGGCTGGAGCTTCGCCATCCACCGCACCGACCGGCCGGCGACCGAGCTCCTGCTCGCGCTGCACGCGCGCATGAGCGCGCCGCCGCCCGGCGCCGCCATCGGCGGCCGCGCCATGGCGGCCGGACATGCCGGGAGGGTGGCATGATGCGGTGCCAGCGCATCTCGGTGCGCTCCCTCTCCCCGTGGTGGGGAGAGGGTTGGGGGTGGGGGTCGAGCATCGCGGCCTGTCGGGTACCGAACCGTCACCCCCCTCCCCACCCCTCCCCCCAAGGGAGAGGGAGCGACCGAGCTCGTTGCGCGGTAGAGCGCCAAATCGCAATCAGACGGGAGCGCGCGCATGATCCCGTGGCTGCCGCTCGGCTTCGCGCAACCGCTGGTGCTGCTCGGGCTCCTGAGCCTGCCGGTGCTGTGGTGGCTGTTGCGGCTGATCCCGCCGCAGCCGCGCCGCATCGATTTCCCGCCCACGCGGCTCCTGTTCGACATCACGCCGAAGGAGGAGCAGCCGCGGCGCACGCCGTGGTGGCTGACCTTGCTGCGGTTGACGCTCGCCGCGCTGGTGATCATCGCGGCCGCGGGTCCGCTCTGGAATCCGCCGGTCGCGACCTCGACCGCCAAGGCGTCGCTGGCGCTGCTGATCGACGACGGCTTCCCGGCGGCCGGGACCTGGGACGCCCGCATGCGCACCGCCGAGGACCTGATCGCGCGCGCCGAGGCCGACAATCGCGGCGTCGCCCTGGTGCCGCTGTCGGAGCCCAGTCGCGACATCTCGCTGGAGATCCCGGCCGCGGCGCGGGTGCGGCTCAAGCAGATCAAGCCGAAGCCGCACGCGGTGGAACGCGCGGACATATTGCCGACGCTCGGCCGCTTCCTGGGTGCGACGCCGGACGTGGAGCTGGTGTGGCTCAGCGACGGCGTCGATCTCGGCGGCGGCAGCGAATTCGTCGCCGCGCTCGCCCGGCTCATCGAGCAACGGGCCATCACCGTGATCGAGGGCGGCGTTCCGGCGGCGCGCGCGCTCTCGAGCGCCGACAATGCGGCGGGCGCGCTCACCGTCAAGATCCTGCGCGCCGCCGGCGGCACCGCCGAGAGCGGCACCGTGCGGGCGGTCGATCTCAAGGGCCTGCCGCTCGGCGACGCCTCCTTCGCGTTCAAGCCGGAGGAGCGCGAGACCGAGGCCGAGCTCACGCTCCCGGTCGAGATCCGCAACGACATCGCGCGCATCGAGATCACCGGCGAGCGCTCGGCCGGCGCGGTGGCGCTGCTCGACAAGCGCTGGCGCCGGCGCTCGGTCGGCGTCATCACCGGCGCCACCGTCGACACCGCGCAGCCGCTGCTGGCATCGACCTATTATCTCGGGCGCGCGCTCGGGCCGTTCGCCGACGTGCGGTTTGCCGACCGCGGCTCGCCCGCCCAGGCGGTGGGCCAGTTCATCGAGCAACGCCTGCCGATGCTGATCCTGGCCGACGTGGGCAACGTCGCGGAGGCGCGCGAGCAGCTCACGCGCTGGATCGAAGAGGGCGGCGTGCTGGTGCGTTTCGCGGGTCCGCGGCTCGCTGCCGCCGACGACGACCTGGTGCCGGTGAAGCTTCGGCGCGGCGGCCGCGTGCTCGGCGGCAGCCTGTCCTGGGATCAGCCGCAGCAACTCGCCGCCTTCCCGCGCGAAAGCCCGTTCTTCGGCATGGCGGTGCCGACCGACGTGACCGTGAGCCGCCAGGTGCTGGCCGAGCCCGATGCGACCTTGAACGAGCGCACCTGGGCGACGTTGGCGGACGGGACTCCACTGGTGACCGCGCAACGGCGCGGCAAGGGGCTGGTCGTGCTATTTCATGTCACTGCGGATACGCGCTGGTCGGACCTGCCGTTATCGGGCACATTTGTCGAGATGCTCAAGCGAATCGTCTCCTTGTCCGGCTCGATTGCCGCGACCGACGCCAACGCCACCGGGCGCGCGCGCGAAGTGGTGGCGCCGAGCCGCGTGCTCGACGGCTTCGGGGCGTTCGTGTCGCCGCCGCCGACCGCCCGGCCGGTGCCGGCCGGCTTCGCCGGGCGCGCCACGTTCGATCACCCGCCCGGCTTCTATGGACCGCCCGAGGGCTTGCTGGCGGTGAACACGCTGGCGCCGGCCGACCGGCTCGGCGAGCTCGATGTCTCGGCGTTGAACGCCCGCCGCGAGGCCTACCGGCTGAGCGAGCCCGCGGACCTGCGCGGCCCCATTCTGCTCGCCGCGCTCGCGATGCTGGCGCTCGACGCGCTCATCGTCTTCATGCTGTCGGGCGGGATTGCGCAGCTGATGCGCCGCCGGCGGCCGGCGGCGGCCGCGCTCGCGATTGCGATTGCGACTACGATCCTGGGCACGCTGCTGCTCGCCCCGCCGCAGGCGCTGGCGCAGTCGACGCCCCGCCCGCGGCGCAGCCCGCGGTGCAAACCGACGAGCAGGCGGTGAAATCGACGCTGGAAACGCGCCTCGCCTACGTGGTCACCGGCGACGCCGAGGTCGACCGCGTCAGCAAGGCCGGCCTGCAGGGCCTGACCTTGTTCCTGGCGCAACGCACCGCGCTCGAGGCCGGCGAGCCGATCGGGATCGATCCGGCGCGCGACGAGCTCGCGTTCTATCCGATGATCTACTGGCCGGTCACGCCGGGGGCGCCGAAGCCCTCGCGCGAGGCGCTCGAGCATGTCGACGCCTATATGAAGCGCGGCGGCACGGTGCTGTTCGACACCCGCGACGCGGTCGAGGCGCCGCCCGGCCCCGGCGGCACCACTCGCGGGCCCGGCATGGTCGCGCTGCGCAATATCCTCTCGGCGCTCGACATCCCCGAGCTCGAGCCGGTGCCGCGCGACCACGTGCTGACCAAGACGTTCTATCTGCTGAAGGACTTTCCCGGCCGCTTCGCCTCGGGCCAGCTCTGGGTCGAGGCCACCGCGGCCGCCAGCGAGGACGAGCCGAGCCGGCCGGCGCGCGCCGGCGACGGCGTCTCGTCGATCATCATCACGTCGAACGACTTTGCCGGCGCCTGGGCGATGCGGCCGGACGGTCAATCCATGCTGCCGATCGTGGCCGGCGAGCCGCGGCAGCGCGAATTCGCATTCCGCGCCGGCGTCAATATCGTGATGTACACGCTGACCGGCAACTACAAGGCCGATCAGGTCCACATCCCGGCGCTGCTCGAGCGGCTGGGACAGTAACCGCGACAACTGCGTCGCTTTCGCGGGGGCGACAAGGAGCTTGCACCGTTGAATCTCGGCATCTCGTTTGCACCGCTCGTTCCCGCCTACGTCATTTGGGCGGCCGTGGCCGTCGCCCTGGTGGTCTCGCTCCTGCTCGTGCTCGGACGCAGCCGCGGCGCCCTGGTGCGCGCGCTGGCGCTGGCGCTGTTCGTGCTCGCGCTCGCCAATCCGTCGATCACGCGCGAGGACCGCGAGCCGCTGACCTCGGTCGCCGCCGTGGTGATCGACAAGAGCCCGAGCCAGGAGTTCGGCCCCCGCACGCAGCAGACCGAGGCGGTGCGCGCCGCGCTCGGCGAGCGGCTCGGACGCATCGCGGGCCTCGAGGTGCGCTTCGTCGAGGCCGGCCAGGCCGACGGCGAGACCGACGGCACGCGGCTGTTCACGGCGCTGTCCTCGGCGTTGTCGGACGTCCCGCACGACCGCGTCGCGGGCGCCATCATGATCACCGATGGGCGCGTGCACGACGTGCCGAGCGAAGCCGCGGCGCTGGGCTTTGCGGCGCCGGTGCATGCGCTGATCACCGGCCGCCGCAACGAGCGCGACCGGCGGGTCGTGCTGGTCTCGGCGCCGCGCTTCGGCATCGTCGGCCAGTCGCAGACCATCACCTTCCGGGTCGAGGACCAGGGCGCGCCGCCCGGCCCCGCGCAGGTGACGATCCGCCGCGACGGCGAGACCATCGAGAACCGCAACGTGCGCGCCGGCGCCAGCGTCAGCATCAGCGTGCCGATACCGCATGCCGGCCAGAACATCGTCGAGATCGAGGCGTCGCCGCTCGACAACGAGCTCACCACCGTCAACAACCGGGCGGTGGTCTCGATCGACGGCGTGCGCGACAAGCTGCGCGTGCTGCTCGTCTCCGGCGAGCCGCATGCGGGCGAGCGAACCTGGCGCAACCTGCTGAAATCCGACGCCTCGGTCGATCTGGTCCACTTCACCATCCTGCGCCCGCCGGAGAAGCAGGACGGCACCCCGATCAACGAGCTCTCGCTGATCGCCTTCCCGACGCGCGAGCTGTTCCAGCAGAAGATCAACGAGTTCCAGCTCATCATCTTCGACCGCTACGCGCGCCAGGGCGTGCTGCCGATCATCTATTTCGACAACATCGCCCGCTACGTGCGCGCCGGCGGCGCGGTGCTGGTGGCGGCCGGACCCGACTACGCGAGCCAGACCAGCATCTGGCGCACGCCGCTCGACGTCATCCTGCCGGCCGAGCCGAGCGGCCGCACCACCGACGGCCCTTATCGCGCGCAGCTGACCGACCTCGGCAAGCGCCATCCGGTGACGCGCGGCCTCGAAGGCGCCGACCAGAATCCGCCGCACTGGAGCCGCTGGTTCCGGCTGGTCGATGCCCGCGCCGCCAAGGGCACCACCGTGATGCACGGCCCCGACAACAAGCCGTTGCTGCTGCTGTCGCGCGAGGGCGAAGGCCGCGTCGCGCTGCTGCTGTCCGACCACATCTGGCTGTGGGCGCGCGGCTACGAGGGCGGCGGTCCGCATATCGATCTGCTGCGGCGGCTCTCGCACTGGCTGATGAAGCAGCCCGACCTCGAGGAGGAGGCGCTGCGCATGTTCGTGCGCGGGCGCGATATCACCGTGCAGCGCCAGACCATGGCCGACACGGTGAGCGAGGTGACGCTGACGACGCCGTCGGGCAAGACCCGCAGCCTCACGCTCGCCGCGGCCGATCCGGGCGTCTGGCGCTCGACCATCGAGGCGAACGAGCTCGGGCTGTGGCGCGCGACCGACGGCACGCTCACCGCGCTGGTCAATGTCGGCCCCGCCAATCCGCGTGAATTCACCGAGGTGACCTCGACCACCGAGGTGCTGGCGCCGCTCGTCAACGCCACCGGCGGCGACGTCAAGCGCGTCGAGGACGGCGACGGCGTGCATCTGCCGCGGATCGTCGCGGTGCGCTCGACCGACACCTACAAGGGCGACGACTGGATCGGCCTGAAGATGCGCGAGGCCACCGTGGTGCGCGGCATCGGCGTGCTGCCGGTGTTCGCCGGGCTGATCGGCCTGCTGCTGCTGGTCGGCAGCCTCGCGGCCACGTGGGCGCGCGAGGGGCGGTGAACCGGCCCGCCGTTGGCGATAGGCGACATCTATCGACACGGATCTCTTGCCGAGCCCTGCCAGAGAATGCTCTGGCGCGGGCGCCGACGCTCTTCAGTATTATCGCACGTACGCGCCGTCGCATGGGCGTTCGCAGCGGACTGAAATTCTCGCATGCCGTGAGCGTGGCAACAGCGCCCGTCTGCTCCAGCGACCGAAACGAGGATGTCTTCGATGAAGTGCATCGTGAGCGCAGCAGCGCTGGTGTTCGCGGTGGCGTGGACCGCAAGCGGGACCACGCCGGCCCTGGCGCAGATCACCACCGCGGACCGCCCCGGCGAGCAATCCGCCCCGTTCAAGCCGAGCGACATCGCGCCCAATCCTCAGATCGAGGTCGGCTACGTCGAGCCGAGAAATCCGGCGTTCCGACCGCTCTACGAGAAGCTGAAGGCACGCCGTGTGCTGGAGGATTTGCGGGCGTTCCTGTCGCCGTTGCGGCTGCCCCGCACGATCCAGGTGAAGGTCGATGAGTGCGGCAGCAGCACGGCCCACTACAGGCCGGGCGGTCCGGTGACCATCTGCTACGAATCGGTCGCGACGCTCGAAAGAACCGCACCGGACGTCACGCTGCAGATCGGCGGGCTGCCGTTCACCAAGGAGGACGCGGTGGTCGGAGCCTTGCTGCACGTGGTGCTGCACGAGGTGGCGCGCGCGGTCTTCGATATCCTGGAGATACCGGTCTGGGGACGCGAGGAACATGCCGCCGACCGCGTGGCGGGATACATCATGTTTCAGTTCGGCGAGAAGGTCGCCTACCGCACGCTGGTGGGGACGTCGTGGTTCCTGGTGCAGTCCGGCGTCACCATCACCGGAATGCCGACCGGCGAATTCAGCTACGTGCGCGAGGTCGAGGGCGGCACGCTGCAGCGATTCTACAACACCCTGTGCATCGCGCTCGGCGGCGATCCCGCGAGGTTCGCGTTCTTGACCAAGACGCTGCCGGAGGGACGCGCCAAGTGGTGCCGGTGGGAATTCGTGCAGCTGCAGCGCTCGTTCGCGGACACCTTCATGCCGCACGTGGATCGCGAGTTGCTCAAGAAGGTGCAGCTGACGGAGTGGCTCCCGCTGCCGGCGAAATAGCTCGGTCGCCACGGCTCGGCGCCCGCCATTCTCTCACGGGACTGCCGACGTCCCACGGACCAACCGATCGCAATCAAGGTGTCATCATGAATCGCATCGCCCGCATCGCAGCAGCGGCCGCCTTCGGAGCAGCCTGGCCCGCGGCCATGCTCTGCGGCCCGGCCGGCGCTCAGACCTTCCCATGGCAGGGGCTGAGCAATCCGAACGTCCTGGTCGACTATGTCGAGCCGCGCGAGCCTTACGATCCCAAGGACAAGGATTACGCCAAGGACATGGCGACCTATCAGCGGATGATGAAGACCTACGAGCGGATGAAGCGGCGCCAGGTGCTCGAGGAGTTCAGCGCATTCCTGTCGCCGTTGCGCCTGCCGAAGACGCTGCGCGTGAAGACCGTGCAGTGCAACGTGCTCAATGCCTACTACGACCCGACCGAGCGCACGATCAAGATCTGCTACGAGTGGATGGACGAGACCGAGACCCGCGCGCCGCAAAAGGTGTCGCCGGAAGGAATCACGCGCCAGGAAGCCATCGTCGGAGGTTTCGTGGGCGTCCTGCTGCACGAAGCCGGTCACGCGGTCAACGATCTGCTCAACCTCCCGGTGCTCGGGCGCGAGGAGGATTCCGCCGATCAGATCGCCGGCTTCATCATGCTGCAGTTCGGCAAGGACGTCGCCCGCATCGCCATCAAGGGGACGGCCTACAGCTGGCTGACGTTCGCGCGCCAAGACCGGCCGGTCTACTGGGACACGCATTCGACGCCGGCGCAGCGCTTCTACAATTTCCTTTGCATCGGCTATGGCGGCGACCCGCAGACGTTCAAGGACCTCGCCGACAAATGGTTGAGCAAGGGCCGCGCCGAGACCTGCGAGCACGAATACAAGCAGGTCCGCAACGCCTTCAACAAGACCATCATGCCGCACATCGACCCGGTGCTCATGAAGAAGGTGCAGACGATCCAATGGATCCAGCCGGACGACGGCCGGTGGGATTAGGGCTGATGATTTTTTGCAACACTCTCGATTATTGCGACCTCCGACCGCGCATCGGGAGATGGCGCCGGGCCGCCGACTGTTATAACGTTACATTTCCGATGGCGGCAGGTCGCCGCCGAGCGACACGCGTCAGCGTCAAGACAATGTACTGGTTCCGGTCGCATTCGAGGTTGGGTTCGGGTCTCGCGATATTCTCGCTGGCGCTGCAACTCGCCTTGTCGTTCGGCCACATTCATCTCAAGGACATCGTCGGGACCGCGCACGCGTCGACCTCGATCGCGGCGTCGACGGCGGCCTCCCAATCCGACGAGCAGCCCGCCGACGCGACACCGGCCGATCGCACGTCCCATGATGAGCATGAGGACGAGTACTGCGCCGTCTATGCCATCAACAATCTGCTCGGCAGCGCGCAAGTCGCCGCGCCGCCGCCACTGCCGCTGCCGTGCCTTTTCCGGTGCCGTGGGTCTCTCCGCCGGCTACGACGCCGACCTGGCCGAATTGCATCGCGGCCTTCCTCGCGCCCGCGCACCTCCCATCGTCTGACATCGATCGGTTCGTATCGGCGCTCCAGGTGCACGCATCCTGGCGCACGCATCCTGGCGCGCGCGGGCAGCACCGATACGCAGGACGCGACGTTGCCGTGCCGCGCACGACGACGATGGCGAACCGAAATTCGGGGTCGATGATTTCGGCAGCACGATGGGGGCTGAGATGACTATTCGCACCAACCGTTTATTGCTCTTGAGCGGCTCGGCGCTCGTGTTGATCTCGCTCGCCGGCGTTGCGGCGTCGCAGACGCCACCGACGACGCCGGAGCCGCCGCCGCAGACGACGCCCGAGCCCGCGCCGCCACCGCCGACCCCGCCCGAAACAAAGCCGCAGACGCCGCTCCCCCCGGTCACGGTGACCGCGCCCAAGCCGCGCCCGAAGCGAACGACCAGGCCGGCCGCCGCCCCCGCCACGCGCACGGTGACGCCGCGGCCGCCGGCGCCGACGACCACGCCGACAACTACGGCGCAACCGGCAACGACGCCCACCACGACGGTACCGTTCGCGCCGTTGACGGCCATCACCAGCGGTCAGATTCAGCAGAGCCAGAGCCCCAATTTCGGCGATCTGCTGTTCACGATGCCGGGCGCCACGTCCTCGACCTTCGCGCCCGGCGCCAGCCGCCCGATCCTGCGCGGCCTCGGCGATGCCCGCGTGCGCGTGCAGGAGAACGGCATCGGCTCGGCTGACGCCTCCGATCTCAGCCAGGACCATGGCGTGCCGATCGACCCGCTGGCGATCCAGAGGATCGAGATCTACCGCGGCCCTGCCGCGCTGCGCTTCGGCTCGCAGGCGGTCGGCGGCATCGTGGAGGCGATCAACAACCGCATTCCCACCGCCGCGCCGTTCGGCGGGGTTGCGGCCGAGCTGAAGGCGGCCGGCACCACGGGCGACAACGGCTGGGAAAGCGGAGTGCTGCTCGACGCCGGCTCGCGCAACGCCGCCATCCACGCCGATTTCTTCGGCCGGCGCGGCGACGACTACCGCATTCCGAGCTACCCCTACCTGTTCCCGCCAGACCCGGCGCCGGCCGTCAACGGGCGGCAGCCGAACTCGTCGTTCCACACCGAGGGCGCCAGCGTGGGCGGCTCATGGCTGTTCGACGGCGGCTATGCCGGCATGGCGATCACGCGTTTCGCCAGCGATTATCACATCCCGGGCATCGAGGCCACGGAACGCCGGGCCCATATCAGGCTGGAGCAGACCAAGATCACCAGCAAAGGCGAGTACCGTCCGCACTCCGCCGCGATCGACGCCGTCCGCTACTGGGCCGGCTACACCGAATACAAGCACGACGAGCTCGGATTGAACGACCTCGGCTTCGAGCAGATCGCCGGAACGTTCAAGAACAACGAGAAGGAGGGCAAGGTCGAGGTCCAATTCATGCCGATGCTCACGCCGATCGGCGGCTTGACCAGCATCGTCGGGACGCAGCTCAGCCATGGCCAACTGGACACCTCGGGCGAGGCGCTGCTGTTTCCGGCCCGCACCAGGACCGTCGCGGGCTATTTCTTCAACGAGATGCAGCACACCGGCACGTTGCGGACGCAACTGGCCGGCCGCATCGAAAGCGTCAACGTCACCGGCACCGCGGTGACGTTCCCGGCGAACTTCCTGCCGCCGCCGGACGAGCAGGAGAACTCGCCGGCCGACCTCAACTTCACGCCGAAGAGCATCAGCTTCAGCGTCATCAAGGACCTGCCGTCGTACCTGGCGGCAAGCCTGACCTTGCAGCGCATCGAGCGGGCGCCGCGCGCGGTCGAGCTGTTCGCCAAGGGCCCGCACGACGCGACGCAGACCTTCGACATCGGCAATGCCGGCCTCATCATCGAGACCGCCAAGACCGTCGAGATCGGCCTCAAGCGGACCCAGGGCGATTTCCGCTTCGACGGCAAGGCCTATTACACCCGCTACGACAACTTCATCTTCCAGGCGCCGACCGGCATTTTCTGCGGCGAGGAGTTCGCCACCTGCGGCATCGAGACCGAGCTGCTGCAGACCGTCATTTCCCAGCGCGACGCGATCTTCCGCGGCGCCGAGCTGGCATGGCAGTGGGACGTGACCCCGTTGGGGCCCGGCATTTTCGGCGTCGACGGCCAATACGACACGGTGCGCGCGACCTTCACGGACGGCAGCAACGTTCCGCGCATTCCCCCGCAGCGGGTCGGCGGCGGCATGTACTGGCGCAACGACAACTGGTTCGTCCGCATGGGGCTGATCCACGCATTCGCGCAGAACGACATCGCCGAGTTCGAGACGCCGACCGCCGGCTACAATCTGCTCAAGATGGAGATCATCCACAGAAAGTTCTGGAAGCATTCGCCGTGGGGACCGATCGAGGTCACGACCGGCTTGGTCGGCAACAACCTGCTCGACGCCGACATCCGCAATCACGTGCAGTTCCACAAGGACGAGGTCCTGCTGCCCGGTCGCAGCTTCAAGCTCTTCCTCAACGCCAAGTTCGGCGACCAGCCCGCGGGCGCGCCCGGCATCTTCAAGGCGCCGAGGGGTTTCAGCAAGACGCCCTTTGACGCGCCCGCGCTGGTCTACAAGGCACCGATCGCGACCGGATGGACCTGGAGCGGCCTCTATGTCGGCGCCAATGCCGGCTACAGCGCAGGCCGGACGATCACCGACACGGTGTTCAGCGATCCGGCGACCGGGGACCCGCTGTTCGGGCCGAGCAACACCGACCGGTTCGACGGCGGGATCTTCGGCGTGCAGGCCGGCTACAATTGGCTCAACGGCAATCTGCTCACCGGCATCGAAGGCGACCTGCAGTACTCGACCCAGCGGGCAAGCTACACCTCGGTGTGCCCCGGCGACGTCTGCAATGCTTTCCTTGCCCCGCTCGACGCGCCGGTCACCGCGACCTTCGAGCAGAAGCTGGAATGGTTCGCAACGCTGCGCGGGCGGCTCGGCACCACGATCACGCCGGACGCGCTGGCCTATATCACCGGCGGCGTGGTGATCGGCGACATCAAGACCGCGGGCACGATCTCCGGGGTCGACGTGAACGGCGCCGCGGTCAACACCGGCTTCAATCATCAGCTGACGAGAGTCGGCTGGACCATGGGCCTCGGGCTCGAGGCTCATCTGGTCGGCAACTGGACCGGCAAGCTCGAATACCTCTACATGGACCTCGGCTCGATCCCGATCGTGCCGGCCCCGGCGCCGGACGCGACCGTCGCGGCGTTCTTCAATTCCCGCATCACCGACAACGTCGTGCGCCTCGGCGTCAACTACAAGTTCGACCGGAGCGCCGCGATCGTCGCGAAGTACTGATCACGACGGCGGCGTGATCGCCGATCACGCCGCTGCCAGTCCGGCCGGGCTGGCCTCGAACGGCCCTAAGAGGGCCAACCTCCCTTAGGCGGGCCAAGTCTCCCTTAAGAGGCCAGGTTCCGAGTCCGTGCGCTCGCCCCACTATTGACGTGATGGCTGCCCATACGGCACAGCACTGGCGCGCGAAGAAGGATGCACGATGAAACAGCGGCGTCGAGGACCAGCGCTCACCAAGGCCGAGCTGCGAGCCCAAGGCGATCAGGCCATGGCAGCGGCGACCCGACCCATCGTGAAGCTGCCGACGAAGCTCGTGCGTCAATGCGGTCGCTGTGGTGAGCCCAGCTCGGTGATGGTGGAGCCCGGCGAGGCGCCGCCCGCGTTCAAGTGCAAGAGCTGCGACAAGCCCGCGCGAGGCGGCTAGGCGCGTTTCGGTTTTCTCCGCTGTCATTCCGGGTCCCGAGCGTAGCGAGGGAGCCCGGAATCCATAATCCCGGCTGTGATTATGGATTCCGGGCTCGCGCCTTTGGCGCGCCCCGGAATGACGGCGGATGGATCGCGACCGGTCGCGCCGGCGTGATCGCCGGTCACGCCGCCGGCCAGTCCGGCCGGATCGGCCCCGACACGCCCTCGAAGGCACCCTCGACCAGCTCGCAGATGAGGAGCCGTGCCGGATCGGCCGGGCCCGGCATGGTGGCGCGCCCCTTGGGAATGCGGCGAAAGCCGCTCTTGCCGTAGTAGGGCTCATCGCCGACCAGCACGACCAGCCGGTGACCCTTGGTCTTGGCCTCGGCGAGCGCGCGCTCGATCAGCGCGTAGCCGATGCCGCGCTCGCGGAACGGCGGCTCGACGGTGAGCGGCCCCAGCAGCAATGCCGCCGCGCTTCCGATGCGGACCGGCGAGAGCCGGACCGAGCCCACCAGCAGGGTGCCGATGCGCGCCGTGAAGGAGAGCTCGAGCCGATGGCCCATCCCTTCACGGATGCGATAAGCGGTCTTGGCGTAGCGGCCCGGACCAAAGGTGCGCTCGTGCAGCCGCTCGATCGCGACCGCGTCCGCGGCAGTCTCCGGCATGATGTTGACGGAAAGGTCGATCATTGCCTCACGCCCCGGCTGCGCGATTAGCATTTGCCAGGCGAGAGGTCTACTTGCCGTCCCGAGTCCGCACCCGATCCAGGACGATGGGTCAGCCGGAGCTCGACGGTAACGTCATATGCGCAGCAACAAAATGGCCAGCCGGAACCCGGCTGGCCATCTTCACTCGAATGAGATCGGTCGGTTACTCGGGGCGGGACATCTGCTCGAACGGGCCCGAGTCCAGGTACGTGTGCGCGGCCGTGGCGCCCTGACCAACGGTCGCCCGCTGCGCGAAAGCCGCCGGGGCGGAGGCGAGCAGAAGGACGGCAACAACAACGATCTTGAGCTTGGTCGACATGTCGGTATCTCCCTTGGTGTGGTGATCTCCGTGACCACCGATGCCAAGGACATAGGCCAAGCGCCAAACTCCGGCGGTGCGAAATCGCACACCTCGCACCGGACCGATTCATCGCGCCGGCCGCGCCCGCAACCCCGCGATGGCGATCGGGCAAGCCGCTGCATATTTATCATTTGAGAGAAGATGGAGCTTTCGCATGGGCCTTCTGGTCGACGGCATCTGGCAGGATGAGCAGCACAATCAACGTACGACCGGCGGACGGTTCGAGCGCCCGACCACGCGCTTCCGCAACTGGATCACCGAGGACGGCAGCCCGGGCCCGAGCGGCGAAGGCGGCTTCGCGGCCGCGCGCGGCCGCTATCACCTCTATGTCGCGCTCGCCTGTCCCTGGGCGCACCGGACCGTGATCTTCCGCACGCTCAAGGGGCTCGAGGAGGTCGTCTCGATGTCGGTGGTCGAGCCGCTCTACGGCCCGCATGGCTGGAGGTTCGGCAGCAGTCCCGGCACCATCCCGGACACCGCCAACGGCAAGCAGGAGCTCGCCGAGATCTATCTGCTTGCCGACCAGCGCTATACCGGGCGCGTGAGCGTGCCGGTGCTGTGGGACAAGGAGCGGCGCACCATCGTCAACAACGAATTCGTCCGAGATCATCCGCATGCTCAACGCGGCCTTCGGCCGCTTCACCAACGTGCGGACCGACTATTATCCGCAGGCGTTGCGGGCGGAGATCGATCGCGTCAACGAGCTGGTCTACCCCAACGTCAACAACGGCGTTTATCGCGCCGGCTTCGCCACCGCGCAGGAGGCCTACGAGGAGGCGGCGCGCGACGTGTTCCGCGCGCTCGACGAGGTCGAAGCGGATATTGTCAGGCCGGCGCTACGTCGCCGGCGCCAGCATCACCGAGGCCGATTGGCGGCTGTTCACGACGCTGGTTCGCTTCGACGCGGTCTATTACAGCCACTTCAAATGCAACCTGCGGCGCATCGTCGACTATCCGAACCTGTCGAACTATCTGCGCGATCTCTACCAGCAGCCCGGCATCGCCGCGACCGTGAACATGGACCACATCAAGCGGCACTATTACGGCAGCCAGCGCCACGTGAACCCGGCCGGCATCGTGCCGATCGGGCCGCAGCTCGACTTCATGGCGCCGCACGATCGCGGCCGGTTCGGAAATTGACGTCGCAGCCGACGCCTCGGTCGCTGACGCTGCCTTGGTTAAGGCCTTGTTGAGACAATCGTTACATTGTCGGGCGACAGCAGATCGCTGCCCTCTGCGCGCCAGAGGAATCGACGAGGCAGAAGCCCATGAAGTCGCCCGACAGCAGGCATCTGGATACCATGACGGTCGCCGGGGCGGCGCTCGCGCAGATCACCACCCACGGCCAGCCCGCCGATCCGCGCAGCTACGCGCTCTGGTACAAATTCGCGGCCGGCGACAGCGGGCTGCTGTGCGCGGCGGTCAACAGCAGATTGGATCGCAGCGGCACGCTCAGCTCGAATGACATCGACGAGCTGCACAATGCGCATGTCTCCCCGACCGACGTATCCGCGAAGGTCGACAAGCTGGGGGCGCGCGTCGCCGACGAGATCGAGCAAGTCATGACGACGCTCGAGGCCGCGGAAGGCTCGGCCTCCAACTACTCGGCGAACCTCGCCAGGGTCTCCAGGCGGCTCGGGACCGCGCGGGACCGTGAGGGCGTCCGCGCCCTGGTCGAGAGCCTGGCCGCCGCCGCCAAGGAGATGGCAACCACCAATGTGAAGCTGCAAGACCAGATGCAGGCGATGTGGGAAGAGGTCGCGCAGCTGCGCCGGGAACTGGAGACCGTTCGCACGGAAAGCCTCACCGACGCGCTGACATCGCTCGGAAATCGCAAATTCTTCGACGCGGCGCTGGAGAAATCGATCGCCGAGTGCCACGCCGGCAACGAGCCGCTGTCATTGCTGCTGGCCGACATCGATCACTTCAAGACGATCAACGATACGTTCGGCCACGTCGTCGGCGATCGCGTGCTGCGTTTCGTGGGCAGCACGCTGAAAGACACCATTACGGGCAAGGATATCGCCGCGCGCTACGGGGGCGAAGAGTTCGCGGTGATCATGCCGAGGACGCCGCTGCGGGCCGCCGTCGAGACGGCCGATCAGCTGCGGCTCGCGGTCATGAAGGCCGAGCTGGTGAGGCGCTCGACCGGCGAGAAGCAGACCCGCTTGACGATCTCGATCGGGGTCGCCGCCCTGCATGCCCGCACGTCGCCGCAGGCCCTGATCGAGGCCGCCGACATCTGCCTCCACGCCGCCAAGCGCAGCGGCCGCAATTGCGTCATCGGCGAACGCGACGAGCGGCTGCTCACCGCCATGGCGGGTTGAAGGTAGGTTCGCCTCTGCGTAGGGTGGGGCGCTAAGCACGCCCTGATGGCCCACCCTACGCAGTCGGCATCATTGGCGTGCTGCGTCCTGCGGTCCGGCCAGGAGCTTCACCAGCCGATAGAGAAACTCCTTGCTCTGGTAGACCGCCTTGACGCCGACCTGCTCGTTGCGCCCATGCACGCCGCTGCTGCCGGGCTCGCTGAACAGGCCGGAGATGCCGTATGCCGGTATCCCGGCGTTGCGCAGCCAGCGGCTGTCGGTGGCGCCGCCCGACATCGTCGGGATCACCGGAACCCCGTTCCACATCTCGTTGCGCAGGCGCGCAACCGCCTGCATGACCTCCGGATTGGTCATCGAGGGCGGGCTCAGCACCGCCGTGCCCATGGCGGTGATCACGACCTTCTCGTCGGCGATGACGCGCGCAAGCGTGCGCTCGACCTCCGCCACCGGCTCGTCCGGCAGGATGCGGCAGTTCACGGTGGCGCGGGCGGTCTGCGGCAGCGCATTCTCGGCGTGCCCGGCCTCCAGCATGGTGGCGACGCAGGTGGTGCGCATCTGCGCGTTCAGGTCGGGCCGGCTCGAGAGCGGCGCCAGCGCCTGCGCATCGGTGCGGCCGGCGAGCAGCGCCTTGACCGCATCGGCGATCGCGGGCGTCTCGGTCGCCGCCAGACGCTCGAAATAGGCGCGCGTCACCGCATTGAGCCGCGGGGGAAAATCGAACTGCGCGAGCCGGCGCAAGGCGTCGGCGAGCCGATAGATCGGGTTGTCGCGGCGCGGCGCCGCGCTGTGGCCGCCGCGGTCGGTCACCTCGAGCCGGTAGGTCTGATAGATCTTCTCGGCGTGCTGGACCGAGAGGCGGAACGGTCCGCCGTTGCGCAAGGTGCCGCCGCCGCCTTCGTTGATGGCGAATTCGGCATCGATCAGGTCGCGGTGGTGCTCCAGCAGCCAGCGCACGCCGTTGTGGGTCGCATCGAAGATCTCCTCGTCGGCGGTCAGCGCCAGGATGATGTCGCGGTCGGGCTTGAAGCCTTCCTTGACGTAGCGGATCAGGTTGGCGACGAAGATCGACGCCATCGCCTTGTCGTCGATGACGCCGCGCCCGCGGAAATAGCCGTCGGTCTCCTGGAGCTTGAACGGATCGAAGTCCCAGTCCTCGCGCCTCGCTTCCACGACGTCGAGATGGGCGAGCAGGAGCAGCGGCCGCCGGGCGCCGGTGCCGCGCAAGCGCGCCACCAGGTTGCCCTTGCGCGGGCCGGACGACAGCACCCGGACGTCGTCCGCGGGCAGCCCGCCGGCCTTGAGGTGCGCGGCCATCGCCTCGGCCGCCCGCACCGTATCGCCGGCCGACTGGGTCGTGTTGATCTCGACCAGCTCCCGGTAGATCTCCCGGAATGCCTGCTGGTCCGGCGAGAGCGGGTCGGCCGCATGGGCGCCAGACGGCGCACCGAGGAGGGCGGCGAGACTGATCGCCGCGACCACGCTGCGTGATGAACAAATGGGCATCGGCATCCTTGTAGCCCGGATGGAGCGAAGCGTAATCCGGGATCTACCGCGAGGCGAGACGCCCCGCATTTCGCTGCGCTCATGCGGGCTACTTCGGCTCATTGCGCAGGAACGCGGCGATCTTGGCATCCGCCTGCAGCTTTGCCAATTCCTCGGCCGACGGCAGCTGCGGCTTGTCGCGGGCGGCGTTGACCATGCAAAGGAACCCGAGCGGCTCGCCTTGCGTGGCGCGAAACTGGTGCCACGTCATCGGCGGCACGGTGACGAGATCGCGCGTCTCGATCGGCCGCACCTCGCCGCCGACGAGGCAGTGGCCGCGCCCGCGCAGGATCAGCACCGCGTGCATGTGCTCGTGCCGCTCCAGGGTCGAGAACCCGCCCGGCGCCACCTCGAAATAGCGCAGCTCCCCGTGCATCTGCGGATCGGAGAACAGCACCTGGCGGGTGATCGACTTGAACAGCGCGCGGTCGTCTTCCTTGTAGGGAAGCTCGTCGACGCCTTCCCAGCGGTAAGCGTCGTTGGCCCGGCGATGGATCGATCGGTCGCGGCTCGTCATGCTCTCAAATCGCTCTTGGCTCATATGCGTATTTGTGCACCTCGGCCACGAATGCCGAGGTCGCTTCCACCAGGCGCTCGCGTGCCTCGAGCAGGGCGCCGCCGATCAGCAACATGACATCGGCGCCATAGAAATCAAGCATTTCGCGCACCCGATCGGTGGTCATGCCGCCGGCCGGCACCGGCACGCAGGGGCGCAGCCCGTCGCGGTCCGCCAGGGCGGTGCGCGCGATCCGCCGGCATGTATCTGGGGAGTAGCCGAACCGTCCGCCATGGTTGGGGAACACGACCGCGTCGGCCCCGATCAGGCGGAACAGCTTGCCCAGGAGGAGCGGCGGAGCGATGCGCGCGGCTCCGCCCATGCTCGGATGGGCGACGAAGGCCATACCGGGGTGCTCCCGCACCAGCCGGAGGACGTTCGCGAAGCCCGCGATCATCGGCGCGATCACCACGGTATCGATGCCGGCGGCCGCGGCGGCGGCGAGTTGGCGGCGCATGCCGTCGAGATCGCCCGACAGGCTCGGCACATAGCGGGCGCGGCGCCCGTCGCGCTCGACGCTGCGCAGCGCCGCCGCGACCGCCTCGACGCGTTGCGCGAACGGCGAATAGGCCTGGTCGCCGAGGCCGTGATCGTCCTTGATGTAGTCGATGCCGCCTTGCGCGAACCGCCGGGCCAGGTCCGCGAGCGCGGCGGCAGGCAGGCCCTGCGGCTTGAGCGCCGAGCAGGTCAAGGCCCGGGCGCCCGCGCCGACCCGCCGGCGCAGCTCGTGCAGGCCGTGGCGCGGCCCGCCGAGCGCCCGAACGAGCCCGCTCGGCAGCTCGACGTCGTGCAACACGACGTCCTCGTGCAGCGACGAGTTGCCGAACAGCATGTTCATGAGCTGCCCGGGATCGTCTCCGACGGTCTCGGCGGCGAGCGCGACGCGGACCTCGAACAGCCCGCTTGCCAGCTCGTTGATCGCCTCGACCCGGCCGACGATCTCGGAGCGGACGAAATCGTCCTCGATCGCCGCGACCGGCATCTCGACGCTCTGCTCGACCGCGATGGCGCGCGCGCGACTCTCGATCGAACGCGCGTCGCAGCGGATGTGGTAGATGGCCTGCAGGCGAGGATGCACGGACCGCGGCTCGGATCGATCACGTCAGAGGGCGAGTCCCGGTAGTCTAACACCGGCCGCTCAAAAGCCCACTTGATGATCGAAGGCACCGGCCGCTGCCTTGGCCGGGCGCCACAGATGCCGGTGCACCAGCTCGACGCCGGCGATGACCGCCGCAACCACGCCGACCACCGCCAGTCCGATCAGGAACGCACCCGACAGCGCGACCAGCACGGATGCGGCGAAGGCGCCGATCAAGAGGGCGCGGGGCCCGAGGCGCCAAGGCTCGGGTCTGGCGATCGACTCGATCAAGCCTGGGGCCGCGTCGAGCCCCGGCGCATCCGGTGGCTCGGGCGCCGTTCCGGCGGCGGCGCAATCCAGGAAAACGACCTTGGGCTCGGTCGACTTGTCCCCAGTTTCTCGCGCTGGTCGCATCATCGCGTGATCGCTGCGCTTGGATTGCCGCCCCGGCTTACGCCACCACGGTGATCCGCAACCAACCACTGACCAATCAGGATGGATAGATGATAGGTGATTCGCGACAACGAGACGACACGACCCGGTTCGGCCGGTGGCGGTTTCTCACCAACGCCCGCTGACCGGCGCGTCGCCGAGCACCTCGCGGATGCGCGCCCGCGTGCCTGCCGTGGTGTCGCCGGGCAGCTCGCTGACGGCGAAGAAACCATGCGCGATGATCTCGTGATCGGGGACCGGTGCCGCAGTCTGGCGGAAATCCCGCACGACGAACAGCGCCACATGGTCGCGCCGGGAATCGCGATCGTTGAAGTACATGCCGTGCAGGCGCGGCGGCGCAGCGAGCTCGATATTGCCCTCCTCGCGCAGCTCGCGCGCGAGCGCCTCGGCGATGGTCTCGCCGGCCTCGACCCCGCCGCCCGGGAGGTGCCAGCCGCTCACGTAGCTGTGCTTGACCAGAAAGATGCGCCCCTCGCGGTCGATCACCAGCGCCCGCACGCCGAGCGTCATCGCCCGCGCAAAGCGCCAATAGAGGTGCAGGAGGCGCCGGATCGCCGGCTCGCAGGCTCGGCGCGCAGCGTCGAAATTCACCCGTTTCATCGGCATCGGCCGCGCTCCCTGCGCCTCGTTCCACACTGACCCCAATCGATTGCCGCTTGTCAAAAGGCCCGATTTCTTGTTTAGAATACTTCTAAGATATAGACAGCACGATCTTCGATTGCGGGACC
Organism: uncultured Alphaproteobacteria bacterium; assembly: GCA_963708765.1. Taxonomy (GTDB): domain Bacteria; phylum Pseudomonadota; class Alphaproteobacteria; order Rhizobiales; family Xanthobacteraceae; genus VAZQ01. Next base: position 204,436 of record CAVPTV010000037.1, read on the forward strand.
GCCGTGAAGCGCTTTGCCGAACTCTCCGAGCAGGAAGTCCTCGCGCTCGCCATCACCTACGAGGACGAGGACAGCCGCATCTATCGCGGCTTCGCCAAGGGGCTGCGCGATCACTACCCGGCCTCCGCCAAGGTCTTCGACGAGATGGCGGAGGAGGAGGTGCGCCATCGCGGCATGCTGTTCGATCTCTATCGGTAGAAATTCGGCGAATATCTGCCGCTGATCCGCCGCCAGGACGTCAAGGGCTTCATCAAGCACAAGCCGCTCTGGCTGGCGCGCTCGCTCGGGCTCGACGAGGTCCGCAAGTACGCCGAGAACATGGAGTTCGAGGCGGAGCGGTTCTATCGCAAGGCCGCCGAGACGACGCGCGACGCCTCGGTGCGCAAGCTGTTGCTGGAGCTGGCCGAGATCGAGGCCCAGCACGAAAACCTGGCGCACAAGCTCGAGCGAGAAGCTCCTGACCAAATCCGAGCGCGCGCGCCGAGGAGGACGAGACCGCGCGGCGGGTGTTCCTGTTGCAATACGTGCAGCCGGGTTTGGCCGGGCTGATGGATGGCTCGGTCTCGACGCTCGCACCGCTGTTCGCCGCCGCCTTCGCCACCCACAACACCTGGGAGACCTTCGTGGTCGGCATGGCGGCCTCGGTCGGCGCCGGCATTTCCATGGGCTTTGCCGAGGCGGCCTCCGACGACGGCTCGCTCACCGGACGCGGCACGCCGTGGCTGCGCGGCACGGTCTGCGGGGTGATGACCACGATCGGCGGCGTGGGTCACACCCTGCCCTATCTCATTCCGGATTTCTGGCTGGCCACCGTCCTGGCGGTGATCGTGGTCGCGGTCGAGCTCGTGGCGATCTCCTATATCCGCTATCGCTACATGGACACGCCGTTCCTCTCGGCGGCTTTCCAGGTCGTGGTCGGCGGCACGCTGGTGTTTCTCGCGGGCATATTGATCGGCAGCGCGTGAGGCTGCTGTCCAGGGCGCATTCGGAACATTCATCCGGACGCTTTGCGCTAGGATGTGCGGATGTTCGTCCTCGCGCATCTCTCGGACCCGCATCTCGGACCGCTGCCGAAGCCGCGACTATCCGAGCTCATCGGCAAGCGCGCGACCGGCTTTCTCAACTGGCAACGCAAGCGGCGCTTTGTTCACCGCGGCGACGTGCTCGCGCGCATCGTGGCCGACCTCGCGGCGCAGGCGCCCGACCACATCGCGGTGACCGGCGATCTCGCCAATATCTCGCTCGCCGGCGAATATGCCCCGGCACGCGCCTGGCTCGAGAGCCTGGGCTCGCCCGCCGACGTGACCCTGGTGCCGGGCAACCACGACGCCTATGCGCGACGCACCGCCCGCCATGCGCAGCTGCATTGGGGCGACTACATGCGCGGCGACGACGGCGACGGATTCCCGTTCCTGCGCCGGCGCGGGCCGCTCGCGCTGATCGGTCTATCGAGCGCGCTGCCGACCGCGCCGCTCATGGCGACCGGACGACTGGGCCCCGACCAGCTGCAAGGACTCCCGGCGCTCCTCGATCAGTGCGCCAATGAAGGGCTTTTCCGCGTCGTGCTGATCCATCATCCGCCGAGCAGCAAGCGATCGAGGCATTTCAAGCGGCTGGTCGATGGCGCGGCGCTGCGCGAGACGCTGGCGCGGCACGGCGCCGAGCTCGTCATCCACGGCCACGATCACGTCCATTCGCTGACCTTCGTCGAAGGGCCGCACCGCCGCATTCCGGTGGTGGGCGTGCCGTCGGCGTCCGAAGCGCCGCCCGGCAAGCACGACCCGGCCGGCTACAATCTCTATCGCATCGACGGTGGTGCCGGCGCCTGGCGCACGGAAGTGATTTCGCGCGGCATCTCGCCGGACGGCGATAATGTCATCGAGATCAAGCGAACGGTGCTGGCGGATCGCTTAGCTTGTAGCCCGCATGAAGCGAAGCGAAATGCGGGATTCTCGCCAGTGGAAACACCGCCCCGCATTTCATGCGGGCTACGACTTCGGCCCGAAGATCAGCGCGATGGCGATCAGCGTCACGAAGCCGGCCAGCAAGCCGAACAAGAACGCCTTGAGCGCGCGGCGGCGGCGGCGCCGGCGCTCGAACCGCGCTTCGTATTTGAGGTCGCGGATCACCGGCATCGAGCCGTCGGCGAGCGCCCGCTCCCGCTCGATCATGCGCTGCGCCAGATACTTGGTCACGGCGTCGACCATCTCGGGAATGTTCACCGTCTCGGCGAGCACCTTGCGGCCGTAGCGGGTGTCCTGCAGGAACCGGTAGATGCGCTTGTCGCGGCCCATGGCGACGTGGGCGACGGAATCGATCCACAGCCGCGGCGTCTCGCCGCGGCTGATGCCGCGGTCGAACAGGTCGACCTCGGACGGAATCTCGTCGAACAGCGAATCGAGCGCCTCGTTGAGCAATTCGAGCCGGGCGACCTCGGCGTCGTGCAGGTCGACGACCACGCCGGTGCGCTCGGCCTGATCGACCCGCGCCTTGCGCAAAGCGTCCTTGAGCCGCTGCGGCGGCTGCTGCTCGCTCGGCCTCGCCTCGTCGGCGACCTGACGTTTACGACCCCACATGGTTGACAAATTACCAACCGATGTGGCCGAGGCAAGGCGCCGCGGCGCCGCCGTGGGGCCATCGGCAGGATTTCGCGCTGGACTGTGGCCAACGGGTTACATGTACGACGAGGCTTGGTGATGCCCTGCCGGCGCCCCCTTGGTTTCAAGGCGCCAGCGCCTCCTGGAAGAACATGTCGCGCCAATCGGCCGGCGGGTTCTTGAGCGTGCCGACCCGCGCCATGAAGCTCACGAAGGCCTCGATGCCGGAGACCTTGGTGGTGTACTGGATCGCCGGATCGGCGAGCACCTCGAGGATGTCCGCGAGCGGCGTCTTGTCGTTGGTCACCTTGAGGTAGATCTCGGACGCCCGCTTCTTGTCGGCGTTGATGAAGTCGGTCGCCTCCTTGAGCGCGGCCAGGAAGGCGCCGTAGAGCTTCGGGTTGTCGCGGCGGAATTTCGAGGTGGCGGCGATCACGTTGAACGAAAGGCCGCCGTCGAACAGCTCGGTGCTGGTCAGAATCCGACGGATGTTCGGGTTCTTCATCTGCCGGTACTGGAACGGCGCGGAGGAGAAGTTCGCCACGATCTCGCTCGGACCGCCGAGCATGGCGGCGGTGGCGTCGGGATGCGCCATCGACACGGTGAGGTGGTCGAGCGCGTCGAATTTCTGGATGCCGAACTCCTTCGCGGCCGCCATCTGCAGCATGATCGCCTGCATCGACACCTTGATCGCCGGCATGGCGATCTTGTGGGTGTCCTTGAAATCCTTGATCGACTTGATCGCAGGATCGCGCACCATGAGCATCAGCGGCGAGACGTTGAGGCCGGTGGCGGCCTTGACGTCGATATTGCCCTTGGTCTTCGACCAGATCGTGATGATGCCCGGAATGCCGAGGCAGACGAAGTCGACGCTGCCGGAAATCAGCGCGTCGTTCATCACGTCGCTGGAGCGGAACGTCGCCCAATCCACCCTGACGTCGCCGAGGCCGGCCGCCTTGGCGTGCTTCTCGATCATCTTCTGGTCTTCCATGACCATGAATTGCATGTAGGCGACGCCGAACTGCTTGGCGACGCGCAGCTGCGACGCTTCGGCGCGCGCCTGATGCGGTTGAAGCAGGAGTGCCACGAGTGCGACCGCGGCCGCGAGCATGCGAAACATCGAATTCCTCCCTTGGTCCCGTCATTGGACTCTTGCGCGTGGATCGCGCAGCTCTCTTGAGCGGACGATACTACAATGGCTAGGTTCGCAGAAGACGGGATAGGGTCGCAGCAGACGGCTCGGGGTCCCAACGCGGGCCACCAGATCGAGGGAGAACGCATGCCGACCGATATCAGCATGGCGGGCGGGGCGGCGGCGGCCGTCGCCCCGCTGCTCGTCGCCGACGACGTGACGCTGCAATACAAGACCGAGCAGCATCTCGTCACCGCGACCTGGAAGGTCGGCTTCGAGGTCTATGAAGGCGACCGCTACGTGCTGCTCGGCCCCTCCGGCTGCGGCAAGTCCTCGCTGCTCAAGGCCATCGCCGGGTTCCTGCCGCCGGTCGGGGGCTCGATCAAGCTCGCCGGCCGGCCGATCGACCGGCCCGGCTCCGACCGCATGATGGTGTTCCAGGAGTTCGACCAGCTGCTGCCGTGGAAGACCGTGCTGGGCAACGTGATGTTTCCGCTGCTGGTCAACCGGCGCATGCCGCGCGCGCAGGCCAAGGAGCACGCCCGCGCGCTGATCGCCAAGGTCAATCTCGGGAAGTTCGAGCACATCTTTCCGCACATGCTCTCGGGCGGCATGAAGCAGCGCGTCGCGATCGCCCGCGCGCTCGCCATGGAGCCGGCGGTGCTGCTGATGGACGAGCCGTTCGCGGCGCTCGACGCGCTCACCCGCCGCAAGATGCAGGAGGAGCTGGTGGCGCTGTGGGAGGAGGTCGGCTTCACGGTGATCTTCGTCACCCACTCGATCGAGGAGGCGCTGTTGATCGGCAACCGCATCCTGGTGCTCTCGCCGCATCCCGGCCGCGTGAAGGCCGAGCTCAATGCCGGCCATCTCGGCTTCACCGATCTTGGGAACGCCGGCCTTCGATGCTGCTGCACCGGCGCATCCACGGGCTCTTGTTCGCGGACCGGATCGAGACCGCGCTCGCACCGGAGGTCGGCCATGGCTGAGCGCGTGCTTCCCCTGCCGCCGTTGCGGGCCGAGCGCGAAGTGACCCTCGACACGATGGGCGCGGTCGGCGACGTCGCCCGTCCGCTGACCCCGTTCGAGCGCATCACCAACATCACGGGGGTGCGGCGGCTCGCCGTGCTGGTCGTGCTCTGCACCGCGTGGGAGCTCTACGCGCGCGTGGCCGCGAACCCGCTGCTGTTCCCGAGCTTCACCGATACGATGGAGGCATTCTGGGATGCGCTCGTGCGCGGGCCGCTGCTCAGCCGCACCTTCATATCGCTGCAGGTGCTGGCCATGGGCTACGCCATCGGGCTCGCGCTGGCGGCCTTGTTCACCACCATCGCGGTGTCGACCCGGGTGGGCACCGACCTGCTGTCGACCTTGACCGCCATGTTCAACCCGCTGCCGGCGATCGCGCTGCTGCCGCTGGCGCTGCTCTGGTTCGGGCTCGGCGCCACCAGCCTGGTGTTCGTGATCGTGCATTCGGTGCTGTGGGCGGTGGCGCTCAACACCCATTCGGGCTTCACCTCGGTGAGCCCGACCCTGCGGATGGCCGGCCAGAATTGCGGGTTGCGCGGCCTCGCCTATGTGGCGCTGCTGCTGGTGCCGGCGGCGTTCCCGTCGATCCTCACCGGGCTCAAGATCGGCTGGGCCTTCGCCTGGCGCACCTTGATCGCCGCCGAGCTGGTGTTCGGCGCGAGCTCGCGCTCGGGCGGACTGGGCTGGTTCATCTTCGAGAACCGCAACCAGCTCGAGACCGCTTCCGTGTTCGCCGGCCTGTTCACCGTCATCCTGATCGGCCTGTTCGTCGAGAGCGTGATCTTCCGCGCCATCGAGAAGGCGACGATCCGGCGCTGGGGCATGCAGAATTGAGGGCCCACGCTCAACGCTCTGCCACGGTTGCGTCGCGCGCCGGCGACGGTCGCCGCGGCGGTGCCGCAGCCGCCTTGGCGCGCACGGTGGTCTTGTCGCGCAACGCGCGCTCGATCCGCGCCTGCTCGCGCAGCAGCATGGCGGCGAACTCGGCGACGCGTTCGTCGCTCGCGCGGTCCGCGATCGAGGCAACGCCCATGGAGCCGATCGCCACGCCGCGCGGATCGCGGATCGCCACCCCGACGCCGCGCACATTCGGCAGCACCAGGCCGTCGCTGACGGCGTAACCGGCCTTGCGCGCGGCTCGCATGGCCGGAACGATGCCGCGGCGCAGCTGCTCCGGGTAGGACCGGAGCGAGCCCTGCAGCGCATCGAGCACCGCCAGCGCGTCATCGTCCGCCATGGCGGCGAGCACGGCGATGCTGCCGGCGCCGACGCCGAGCGGACGGCGGGTGCCGATCTCGACGGTGAAAACCTTGATCGGATAGTCGCCGGTCTTGCGGTCGATGCAGACCAGGTCGAGGCGCGAGCAGGCGCACAGCACCGCGGTCTCGCCGCTCTCTTCCGCCAGGCGGTTGATCGCGCCCTGCGCGACCTCGCGCAGATCATAACCGCCACGCACGGCGGACCAGCCGAGCACCGCGGCCTCCCAGCCGAGCCGGTAGGTGCGCGAGCCCTCGTCGTACGCCACCAGGCCATGCTCGATCAACGACGCCAGGATGCGATGCACGGTGGGACGTTTGAGCCCGAGCGCGTGCTGCAGGTCGACCAGGCGCATCCCCTGCTCCCCGCTGTGGCCGAGGCAGGTGAGAATGCCGACGGCACGATCGAGCGACTGGACGCCCATCAGGTCACCTTCCGCTTGTCCAACAGCCGCTTGATCTTCGAGGTCTGCGACAGCCCGGTATGCGGATCGAGCTCCCGCACGCCGACCGGCGCGACGGTCGTGCGCAGGCCGATCACCTCCTTGAGCCGCCGTTCCAAGTCCTCCTTCACGGCGGCGCCGTGCGCGGCAAGCTCGGGCACCTCGACCATCACGGTGAGCTCTTCGCGGCCGCTCTCGCCGAAGCGCTCGATCACGCAGAAGAACTCGCCGTTGGTGCGGCCGTCCTCCGCCACCGCGACGCCGATCGCCTCGGTGAAGACGTTGACGCCGCGTATCTTCACCATGTTGTCGTTGCGGCCGTAGATCCTCGTCGAGGCGGCGGAAGCTGCAGCCGCACGCGCAGGCGCCGCCCGTCATGTAGGACGAGATGTCGTTGATGTTGAAGCGGATCTGCGGCGCGCCGTGGCGGAACAGCGTGGTGATGTAGATGGTGCCGCGCTCGCCGTCCGGCAGGATCTTTCCGGTCTCCGGATCGACGATCTCGATCACGAAGGCATCGTCGTTGATGTGCATGCCGTTCTGCAGCTTGCACTCGCAGGCGATCGTGCCGTTCTCGTGCGTGCCGTAGAAATCGTAGCAGGGCGCGCCCCACAGCGCCTCGATGGTCTTGCGATCCTCCACGCCGATATGCGAGGCGAGCATGCGGACCTTGAGGTCGCGCACGTCGATGCCCATCTCGTCGCGCGCCACCAGCGCCATGTGCCGCAGGTACGAGGGGAAAGCGAGCACGACGTTGATGCCCCAGGTCTTGCAGATTTCGATCTGCCGCCGCGTCGGCGTGGTGGCGCCGCTGCCGGTCATCACCGGCACCGCGCCCATGTATTTCCACAGGATCTCGCGGTTGCCCAGGCCGCCGTTGGTGAGGCCGAGCGAGAACGCCACCAGCACCATGTCGCCGGGCAGCATGCCCTGCATGGCGTAGCGCCGCGCGCCGAGGATCGCCATGACCTCGCGGTCCTGCGGCGCGTACAGCATCGGCCGCGGCATGCCGGTGGTGCCGCCGCTGGTCTGCAAGACCAGCGGCATCGGGTCCGGCCCGCCGGGCGCGATGCCCATGAAATCGCCGAACGGCGGATTGGCCTCGATGCTCTTGCGAATGTGCTCGACGGTGTAGGACGGAATCTTCGGCAGGTCGTCCAGGCCCTTGACGTCGCCCGGCTGCATGCCGGCGGCGCCCCAATGGCGCTGGAAGAAGGGGATCTCCCAGCCGCGCCGCATGGTCGCGAGGAAGCGCTGTTCCTGCAGCGCGCGCAGCTCATCGCGCGAGGCGCGAAAGACGCCGCGAAAGAAGTCGGGCGGCGGCGGGTAGTCGCGGGTGACGCGATCGAGATCGAGCGCGTTCTGGTACCAGGGAAACTTGATGTCCGCCAACGCCGTCATAGCAAATTCGCCCGCCGGCCGCCGTCGACATGCAATGTCGCGCCGGTGATGTAGCCCCCGGATTCGGAGACGAACAACGCAACAAGCGCGGCGACCTCGTCCGGCTTGCCGATGCGGCCGAGCGGGATTTCCTTTTGCAGTTTCGCGATCGTCTCGTCCTGCTCGACCGCGCCGACGCCGCCCGGCCCAAAGACCTTGGCGAGGCGGCCGGTCGCGATGCGGCCGGGGCAGATCGTGTTGACGGTGATGTTGTCGGCCGCCACTTCGAGCGAGAGCGTCTTGGCGTAGCCGATGACGCCCGCCCAGGTGGCGACCGACAGGCCGAATTTCGGCATCGGCTGCAGCACCGAAAGCGCCGTGATGTTGACGATGCGCCCGCCGCCCGCGGCGCGCATCGCCGGCACCGCGCCGCGCGTCAGCCGCACCACGCTCATGAAGTTCTGCTGCCAGGCCTTGTCCCAGGCGGCGTCGTCGAAGCTCATCAGCTCGCCGAGCGGCGGCGCGCCGTCATTGTTGACGAGGATGTCGAGCCGGCCGAAATGCGCGAGCGGCTCCGCGATGATGCGCTCGCAATCGTGCGCCTTGCGGATGTCCGCCGCGACCGTGAAAGCACGCCGGCCGGTCTCGTCGCGGATGCGGGCGGCGGCGGCTTCGAGCGGCTCGTCGCGGCGCGCCACCAGCGCGACGTCGGCACCGTCGCCGGCCAGGCGACGCGCGATGGCATAGCCGATGCCGTCGCTCGATCCGCCGACGATGGCGACCTTGCCCTGCAGCGCAGTCATGCCGCCTTGTCCAGGCCGAACAGCCGCGCGGCGTTGCCCTGCATCACCTGCTCGAGGACTGCGTCGTCGTAGCCGAGCGAGCGCCAATCCGACACCAGCCGCTCGTAGGTGAAGAGCGGATAGTCGCCGCCGAACATCACGCGGTTCTTCAAGCGCCGCGGGATGTCGCGCTTGAGCGCGTCGGTGAAGTATTTCGGCGACCAGCCGTGCAGCTCGTACCAGACGTTCGGCTTGTGCAGCAGCACGGCGATCATGTCGTCCTGCCAGGGCCAGGCCGGACGGCCGGCGATGATCGTCAGGTTCGGCCGCCGCGCGGCCAGGGCATCGACGAAGCGCGGATGGCAATGGTCGAGGATCATGCCGCCGCCGCCGGGATGGCCGGCGCCGGCGCCGTTGTAGCCGACCAGCACCAGCACCGGGCGTTTCGCCGCCTCGCTGACGTCGTAGTACGGCGCGTAGATCGGATCGTCGCACGGATGGCCGAGCCCCGCGCCCACGACCATGTAGCCGACGAAGCCCCGGCTCGCCTTCATGCAGCGCTCGAGCTCGACGACGCCGGCGTCGCCATTCTTCGGGTGGATTTGCAGCCACAGCCCGAAGATGACGTCGGAATGCCGCGCCTGCATCTCGAGCGCGTAGTCGTGATGCGCGCGCACCTCGTCGAGCGGCAGATACTTCGTGAAGCCGAGATCGAGGATGACCTTGACGCCCTGGGCGCGGAAATAGTCCGCCATCTCCTCTTCGGTGTGGTAGCGCGGCTCGGAATTCCACACCGTCTTCTGCAGCGCCAGCTCCGCTTCGGTGCGCAACGGATAGCCGCGCTTGGTTCCCCAGTGCGAATGGACGTCGAAGATCTTCATCTTAGAGCGTCACTGCGCCTTGATGCCGGTGGCGGCGACGACCTCGGCCCACTTCTTCATCTCGGAGCGCAGGAAGGCGTCCGCCTGCTCCGGCGTTCCGCCGGCGATCTGGAAGCTGAGATCAGCGAGCGTCTTGCGCACGGCCGCCGTCCGCAGCGCCTTGTCGGCCTCGCCGTTGAGGCGCGCCAGGACGTCCTTCGGCAGGTTCGCCGGCGCCAGCATCATGTACCAGGCGACCACCTCGAAGCCGGGGAAGCCCGACTCGATCATGGTCGGCAGCTCCGGCGCGTCCGGTGAGCGTTTCGCGCTCGTGACCGCGAGCCCCTTCAGCTTGCCCGCCCTGATCTGCGGCAGCGCGGTCGAGGCGATGTCGAACATCATGGTGACGTGGCCGCCGAGCAGGTCGTTGAGCGCCGGCGCATTGCCCTTGTAGGGAACGTGCTGGAGGTTGACGCCGGTGAGATGCTTGAGCAGCTCGCCGGACAGGTGCGCGGTCGCGCCCGCGCCGCCCGAGGCGTAGGTGTAGTTGCCGGGCTTCTGCTTCATCATGTCCACCAGCTCCTGCACCGTATTGGCGGGCGTGGAGGGATGGACCATGAGCACGGCCGGGATGTAGCAGACGTAGATGATCGGCGTGAAATCCCGCAGCGTGTCGTAGGGCAGCGACGGGTTGAACAGCGGGTTGGTGGAATGGGCCGTGTAGCCCATCATGATCGTGTAGCCGTCGGGCGGCGACTTCGCGAGCGCCTCGCTGCCGACCACGGCGCTCGCGCCCGGCCGATAGTCCGTGACGATCGGGACGCCCATCGACTCCGACATCTGCGCGCCGACGCTGCGGCTCACGGCGTCGACGCCGGACCCCGGCGGCACCGGCACGATCAGCTTGATCGGACGGTTGGGATAGTCATTCCCCTGCGCGGCGCGAAGCGGCAGAGCTCGCGGCCAGCAGCGCCAGCGTCGCCTCGCGACGGCTCAGTCCCGAAAAGCTCTTCATCCCGCTCCTCACGATAGACAGGTCCACTATATGGACTATTCGGTGTGCCCTTGGTGCGGGCAAAGTGGGATAGCGGCCGAGGCCTGTCAAGAACCGGACTTTGACGTCCATAATGCGGACTATTGCCCGCGCGGCACCACGCCGTAGCTGCGCGCCCAGCCGAGCCCGTCCTCGGTGCTGCGCGCGCGGCCGGTATTCGCAGCCGATCCAGTTGCCGTAGCCGAGGCGATCGACCGCCTCGAACATCGCCGGATAGTTGATCTCGCCCTCGTCGGGCTCGTGGCGCGACGGCACGGCCGCGATCTGCACGTGGCCGACCACCGGCAGATGCTTCTCGAACCGCCGGATCAGATCGCCGCCGACGATCTGCACGTGATAGAAATCGAACTGGATGCGCACGTTCGGCCGCCCGACCTTGGCGATGACGTCGGCCGCGTGCTCGACGCGGGTGAGGAAATAGTCCGGCCGGTCGCGCGGATTGATCGGCTCGATCAGCAGCGTGATGTTCTTCTCGCGCCGCCGCGTCGGCGGCGCGCTCGAGATTCCGGACGAACGTGCTCTCCGCCGCCGGCCGCTGCTCGGGCGGCACCTTGCCGGCGAGGCAGTGGATCTGCGCGGCCGCCGATCGCCACGATGTAGTCGAGCGCCTGCTTGAACAGGGTGGCGAATTCCTGCTCGCGGCCCGGGATCGCGGCGACGCCGAACTCGCCCGCGGCCGTCTGCCCGGGCGCGGTGTTGATGCCGAGCATGGTCAGGCCGTGGCGCTCGAGCTCGGCCTTCACCGCGGACGGCGCGTGGTCATAGGGAAACTGCAGCTCGACCGCCTTGAAGCCGGCAGCCGCGGCGGCGCCGAAGCGCTCGATCAGCGGGCGCTCGGTGAACAGATAGGCGAGATTGGCGGCGAAACGGGGCATGGAGCTCCTCACGAACATCGCTTGCGGCGCGCGGCGAAGCGTATTCATTAGCGCGCTTTTCGGCGACAACGCCACCGTGCCGCACCGGGACTCTCGCAAATGCTCGCCAACGACGCCTTCCACATCGCGGTGCTCGCCGGCGACGGCATCGGGCCCGAGGTCATGGCGCCGGCGCTCGAGATCCTGCAACAAGGTCGCGGCGACGACGCCCGGCCTGAAATTCCGCTTCACCGACGCGGCGGCCGGCGCCGGGCATTATCGCGACACCGGCAAGTCGATGCCGGAATCGACGGTGCGGCTGTGCGAGGAGGCCGACGCCATCCTGCTCGGCGCCTGCGGGCTGCCGCACATCCGCTATCCCGACAACACCGAGATCATGCCGCAGGTCGAGCTGCGCTTCATCTTCGACCTCTATGCCGGCGTGCGCCCGTGCCGGCTCATCCCCGGCATCCCGAGCCCGATCGTCGGCGCGGCCGAGCGCGGCATCGACCTGGTGGTGATCCGCGAGTCGACCGAAGGCCTGTTCGCCTCCATGGGCAAGGGCGTGGTGACCGACGACCGAAGCGCGCGAGACGCTGCTGATCACGCGCAAGACCTCCGAGCGCCTGTTCGATTTCTCGTTCCGCTACGCGCAGCGGCGCAAGGCGCGCGGCGCGCAAGGGCCTGCTCACCTGCGTCGACAAGGCCAACGCGTTCAAGGCCTACGCGTTCTTCCGCAAGATGTTCGACGAATGCGCCGCGCGCCATCCGGCGGTCGCCACCGACCGGCTCTACGTCGACGCCTGCGCGGCCATGCTGGTGCGCCGGCCGTGGGACTTCGACGTCATGGTGATGGAGAACATGTTCGGCGACATCCTCTCCGATCTCACCGCCGGGCTGATCGGCGGCATGGGCATGGCGCCGTCGGCCGACATCGGCGACACGCACGCGGTGTTCCAGCCCTGCCACGGCACCGCGCCCGACATCATGGGCAAGGGGCTCGCCAATCCCACCGCCATGATCCTGTCGGCCGCGCTGATGCTCGACTGGCTCGCCGACCGGCACGACCATGCGCCGGCGGCGCGCGGCGCGCAGGCGATCGAGGCGGCGGTCGATCGCGCCTTCGCGGCCGGGCTCAAGCCGGCGAATTCGGCGGCCGCGACGGCACCGCGGCGGTCGCCGGCGCGGTGCTGCGGGCGCTCGACGAGGCACCCGCGGCCTGAAATCCGAGGCCTGCGGGATGTCTGCCCACAGTCTGGTGGGACGCATCCCGCGATCATATGTTTCTCCTATCGACTGCTCCGGCCACCCGTCCTGGCGGCTGGCTATAGCCAATGAGCGGACTTGGCAATTTCGCTTTATGGGGCATTGCCCATAAATCGTCCCACTGGGACGATGGGCTGTTTTGTGGTTGACGCGAATTGGCGCCCTTGGTTCGCTGGCGTCACCCTGCGCGAATTGCAAAGCGTCGCCAGAACGTCGGGGCGCAGGGCCGGAGCGAAACCCAATCGAGGCGTTGGCCATGAACGCCCAGGAACTGCTGCAGGAAATCTCCGATTATTGCCGCCACACCGGCCTTGCCGAATCGACCTTCGGCCGGCGCGCCGTCAACGACGGCAAGCTCGCGGCGCGGCTGCGCAACGGCGGGCGCATCACCACCGAGACGCTCGACCGCATCCGCGCCTTCATGCAGATGAATCGCACGGCCGCGCCGGCCTCGCGGCCCACCATCATCGAGCGCAGCCGCGAGCCCCGTCCGCCGGCGGTGCCGGCGCCGACGCTCGCCCCGCGCCGGCGCTCATCAACGGCCAGCGCGACCCGCAGCGCAATTTCCGCTTCTTCGACAACCGGCAGAAATATCTGCTGTTCGTCAACACCTGCAGCGAAAAGTGGGTGATCGCCAGCCGGGTCGGGCTGGAGCTCGCCAACATCCATCCGCGCCCGCCGGCGCTGCGCCTGTTCGACGCCGGCGTCGGCGACGGCACCGTGCTGCTGCGGGTGCTGCGCGCCATGCACGACCGCTTTCCGCACACGCCGTTCTACGTGGTCGGCAAGGAGATCAGCCTCGAGGACGTCCGCCTTGCCCTGCAGAAGATGTCCGACCGCTTCTTCGAGCATCCGGCCACCGTGCTGGTGCTGACCAACCTCGCCTATGCCGACGCGCCCTGGCTGGCGGTGAAGTCGCTGACGCGCGGCCTCCAGCCTGGTCTGGCACGAGGTGCCGCTCGATCGGCAATTCGGCCTACCGCTTCGAGCAGCAGATCACCGACCTGGTGCCGTTCCTGTCGCAGAACTGGAAGGCCGGGGTGAGCGCCAAGACCGGCAACCCGGTCTACGAGCGGCCGGTCGTGCTGGTGCTCTATCGCGAGGACCACAAGTTCCTGCTCGACCCGATCATCCCGCGCCCGGGCGGCACGGTCGCCAACTACGATCTCGTCATCGCCTCGCAGCCCTATCGCGCGCGCGCCTCGCTCGACTTCAAGGCCAAGCGCGTGATCGCGCCGCTCGCCAAGGCGCTCGGGCCGGGCGGACGGCTGATCGCCATCCATTCGCACGGCAACGATCCCGGCATGGAGATCATCCGCAAGGTCTGGCCGGGCGACAATCCGTTCCTGCACGACCGCCACCAGATCATGAAGGCGGTGAAGCACGAGCTCGGTCCGGCCGGGCGCGACCTCAACTTCAACGCCTACGCCGACAACCGCTCGCTGTTCCGCTACGACATGCACACGCTGCCGTCCGAGATTTCCGACGCCTCGATCGGCACCTCGACGCTGTTCGCGGCCTGGAACGCGGCGATCTACGTGGCGCAGGTCGAGGACGACCGGCTCGCCGAGCGTGGTCGCCGACGGCCGCTATCTCGACGCCACCCGCGAGGTGCTGCGCGAGCACGGCGGGCTGTGGTTCTACGACGAGTCCTACGTGATCTCGCGCCGGCGCGAGTGACGGCGATGGCCGGGGCTTTCGCCATGACCAGGTTCGAGGCCGCCAATCGCGTCGATCCGGTCGGCGCGATCGCCGCGTTCACGCGCGGCTTCTCGCTCGAGGCGACGCGGCCGTCGCCCGCGGAGGTCGCGGCGCTCGCCGAGATCGCGCCGGCCGGCACGCGCGTCTACGTGAGCGCGGTGCCGACGCGGCCGGCGCAGGACATCGCTCGATGCCGCGGTGCGGCTGCGGCGCGGCCGGCTTCGAGCCGGTGCCGCATCTCGCGGTGCGCAATTTCGCCAGCGCGCCAGGCGCTCGACGACTTTCTCGCCCGCGTCGAGCGGCGAGGCCGGGGTCGGCCGCGTGCTGGTGATCGCCGGCGACCGCGACCAGCCGGCGGGCGACGTTCCGCAGCGCGCTCGAGGTGATCGACAGCGGCGCGCTGCAGCGCCACGGCATCGTCGAGATCGGCATCGCCGGCTATCCCGACGGTCATCCGCGCATCTCGCAGCAGGACCTCGACCGCGCGCTGCGGACAAGATCAATGCCGCGGAAACGACCGGGATGGCGCGTCCACATCGTCACGCAGTTCTGCTTCGATGCCGGCGGCGATCCTGCGACTGGATCGGCGCGGCTGCGCGACTTCGGCATCGAGCATCCGGTGCGGATCGGACTGGCCGGCCCGACCAATCTCGCGACGCTGCTGCGCTACGCGCAGCGCTGCGGCGTGCGGGCGTCGGCCCAGGGACTGGCGCGGCAGACCGGCCTGGTGCGGCAGCTGTTCGCGCATGTCGGCGCCCGACGCGCTGGTGCGCGCGCTGGCCGAGGCGCGCGCCGACGGGCAGCTCGGCGAGATCGCGCCGCATTTCTTCTCGTTCGGCGGGCTCGCCGGCACGGCGCGCTGGGCGCAGGCGGTGGCGGCAGCGCCGCATCGCGCTCGAGCCGGGCGAGGGCTTCCGGGTCGAGCCGCCCGCGCCGATACGTTAGAGAACACTCCGCACTCTTGGGCGGCATCTGCGGCGATGCCGGGCGGACTCTTGCCTCATTTCATGTCACGAAAGTTTCTTCTTGGCCTGTCGAAGTTCCGGCTGGTCCGAACGTCATGGCGTCGGCGGAGCATGATGCCCGGCCACAACGGACGAAGGAGACCGCTATGAAATACATGCTGCTGATCTACAGCAACGAAGCCGGCATGCAGAACGCGAGCAAGGCGGACGGTCGAGCAGATGATGGCCGCCTACTGCCGCCTATTCGGAAGCGATGGCGAAGGCCGGCGTCATGGTCGGCGGCGGATCGCCTGCAGCCGATCCGCATCGGCCACCACGGTGCGCGCCGCCGACGGCAAGACCAAGGTGCTCGACGGACCCTATGTCGAGACCAAGGAGCAGCTCGGCGGCTACTTCCTGATCGACGTGCCCGATCTCGACGCCGCGCTGTCCTGGGCGGCGCGTTGCCCGGGCGCCAGCCACGGCGTCGTCGAGGTGCGCCCGATCTGGGCCGATGTAGCCGTGTCCGCGATGCGGCGACGAGGGCGACCGAGCATAGCGCGCGAGACCGCCGAGGCGGTGGCGCGCCGCAGCTACGGCAAGCTGGTCGCCTTTCTCGCGGCGCGCACGCGCGACGTCGCGGGCGCCGAGGACGCGCTGTCGGACGCCTTCGCGGCGGCGCTCGCCGACTGGCCCGCGAGCGGCATCCCGCGCGAGCCCGGAGGCGTGGCTGACTGACGGTGGCGCGGCGCAAGCTGATCGATGCGGCGCGCCGGCGGCGCACGCGGCGAGGACGCCGCCGATCATCTGCGACTGCTGGCCGAGGAGCTGCAGAGCTCGACGACGCGGCGGCCGCGACAGCGGACCGATATCCCGACGACCGCCTGCGCGCTGATGTTCGCTTGCGCGCATCCGGCGATCGATGCCGGCATCCGCGCGCCGCTGATCCTGCAGACCATTCTCGGTTTCGACGCCGCCACCATCGCGTCGGCCTTCCTGGTCTCGCCCGCCGACCATGGGCCAGCGGCTGGTGCGCGCCAAGAGCAAGATCAGGCAAGCCGGCATTCCGTTCCGCATGCCCGAGCGCGCCGATCTGCACGAGCGCCTCGACGCGGTGCTGGAGGCGATCTACGCCGCCTTCGCCGAAGGCTGGACCGATCCCGCCGGCACCGACAGCCGCCGCCGCAACCTGGCCGAGGAAGGCGATCTGGCTCGGCCGGCTCGTCGCCGTCGCTGCTGCCGGACGAGCCGGAGGCGCTCGGCCTGCTGGCGCTGATGCTGCACGCCGAGGCGCGGCGCGGCGCGCGCCGCAACGCGCGCGGCGACTACGTGCCGCTCGCCGATCAGGATCCGGCTCGTGGGACGCCGCGCTTGATCGACGAGGCCGAAGCGCTGCTGCTGCGCGCGAGCCGCATGGGCGCGATCGGCCGCTATCCAGCTCGAGGCGGCGGTGCAGTCGGCCCACGTCGTCCGCCGCCGCACCGGCCGCTCCGACTGGGCGGCGATCGAGCGGCTCTACGACGCGCTGCTCGGCGCTCACCGGCTCGCCCGTGGTGGCGATCAACCGGGCGGTCGCCATCGCGGAGACGCGCGGCGCGCGCAGCCGGGCCTCGCGGCGCTCGACGCGCTCGCCGGCGATGCGCGCCTCGCCGAGTATCAGCCGTATTGGGCGGCGCGCGCCGCGCTGCTGGCGCGGACCGGCGACGTCGAAGCGGCCGACCAGGCCTACGAGCGGGCGATCGGCCTGGAGCGCGATCCGGCGGTCCGCCGCTTTCTGCAGGTGCGCCGCATGGAGTTGCGCGCACGCGTGGCGCCTTAGTTAGTTTAGTCCACCTTCGCGCCGGAGATTTCGACCAGCTTGGCCCACTTCTTCACCTGGTCGCGGACAAAGGCGGCGAATTCATCCGTCGTCATCGGCACGGCCTCGATCCCGGACGCGGCGAGTTGCGCCTTGCCCTCGGGCGACCCGGCCACCTGCCGCACCACGCTGAAGATCGTCGCAACGATCGGCTGCGGCGTGTCCTTGGGGGCCCATATGGCGAACCAGAGCGGCGCATCGA
The DNA here is from genome assembly GCA_963708765.1 of uncultured Alphaproteobacteria bacterium. Classification (GTDB taxonomy): domain Bacteria; phylum Pseudomonadota; class Alphaproteobacteria; order Rhizobiales; family Xanthobacteraceae; genus VAZQ01. Next base: position 221,791 of record CAVPTV010000037.1, read on the forward strand.
ATCCGGCAAGCCCCGATTCCGACAATGTCGGAAGATCGGGATAGAGGACCGACCGTTTGGGCCGACGTCACGGCGAGCAGCTTCACCCGGCTGTCGTTAAGGTGCGGAGCGATCGTCGGTGCGGGTGCGAACATGATCGGCAACCGGCCGCCAAGAAAATCGACGATGACCTGATTGGTCCCGCGATAGGGAATGTGGGCGAGCTTCACTCCCGCCATCGTGTTGAACAGCTCACCCGACAGATGCTGAATGCTGCCGATCCCCGCGGACCCGTGATTGAGCTCCCCCGGCTTGGCCTTCGCCAATGCGATCAAATCCGCGACTGAATTGACGCCAAGCGAAGAATTTACCGCCAGGATGATAGGGATGTTCCCCATGAGCCCGATCGGCGCGAAATCAGTGAGGACATCGAAGGAGATCTTCCTGAACAGGCTCATGCTGATCGGCAGCGTGACGCCGTTCGTCAGCAGCGTGTAGCCGTCGGGCGCCGATCGCACCACTGCCTCGGCGGCGAGATTGCCCGACGCACCGGCACGATTCTCGACCACGACCGGTTGACCAAGAGTCTTTTCGAGCTTCTCCGCATAGATGCGGGTGATGACATCGAGCGAGGACCCGGCCGGAAACCCGCAAACGATCCTGATCGCCCGTGTCGGGTAGCCGCTCTGTGCATGACCTGGGGTCGCGGTCATCAACGCGCACAGGATGCACATTGTCAGTGCAAGAAAACGTTTCATCTCGATCTCCTTCGGGCGTTCTGACCGACCCTGTTCTCGAATCGCGAGCGTGCCGGTCAGGAAGCGCGCGTCCTCCGATCGCAGCGCCGCGCTGCCGACGAGGCTCGCACGTCGAGACGTGGCGTCGGCGGCTCCTCATCTTCTGACGACCGTCATTTGAGGTATCGTGCGAGAAACGATTTCAGGCGCGGCGCCTGGGCGACCCCGAAGATATCCTCGGGACGGCCCTGCTGCACGATCTCGCCCGCATCCATGAAGATGATGCGGTCCGATACTTCGCGCGCAAATCCCATCTCGTGGGTCACGACGAGCATGGTCAGCCCGTCTCTTGCGAGAGACTGCATCACCGCAAGGACTTCACCGACCAGCTCGGGATCGAGCGCGGACGTGACCTCGTCGAGCAACATCACCTTGGGCTCCATGGCCAGCGAGCGCGCGATCGCGACACGCTGCTGCTGGCCGCCCGAAAGCTGCGAGGGATAGGAATTCTGCTTCTCCGACAATCCCACTTTCGCGAGCAGTGCGCGGCCGCGCTCGATGGCCCTCTCCTTCGGCACGCCGCTCACCTGGATCGGAGCCTCGATGACGTTTTGCAATGCCGTCATGTGCGGAAAGAGATTGAACTGCTGGAAGACGATTCCGATATGTTGGCGCGTCTTGTTGAGTTGCCGCTCGGATACCGGCACGAGCTTCCCGGAGCCGTTGCGCCGATAGCCGACGAGCTCGCCATCGATGAGAACCTCACCGGAGTCGTACGGCTCGAGAAAATTGACGCAGCTGAGCAGCGTGCTTTTTCCCGAGCCGCTGGGCCCGATGACGCAGACAACCTCTCCGCGCTCGACGTCCAGATTGATGTTTGTCAGGACCTGATGGCTGCCATAGCTCTTGCACAGGTTTCTGATCTGGACCGTCGCAACCATGCTTACTTGCTCGCCTCTCCGAACCAGCGGACTTCGAGCTCGCGCAATTGACCGCCGGCTTTCAACTTGTCGAGTGCCTGGTCGATAGCTGCGACGAGCGGTCGATCTTCCTGGCGCATCGCAATCGCGATATGGCCTTCGCTGTACTGGTGCGTGACTTTGAGATCCTTGAAATTGCGATTGATGAGATAGCGCACGGGCGGCAAGTTGCTGATGACGGCGTCGACACGGTTATTCTGCAGGTCCTTCATTGCCAGCATCAACGTGTCGTAGGCCTTCACGTCCGCGCCGGGAACGCTGCGCGCTTCGCGGTCGCCGGTCGTGCCCATTTCGACCCCGATGCGCTTGCCGGCGAGCCCCTCCTTCGAGGTGATGGCGGGCGCGCTCTCGCGGACGACCACGGTCACCGCGGTGGGGTAATACGACTTCGAGAACGCCACCTGTTGGGCGCGCTCGGCCGTATATGTGAATCCGGAAATGAGCATATCGACCTTCCCGCTCTTCAACGCCGGAAGGAGCCCCTTGAAATCGATGACCTGGATATCGGCCCGAACGCCCAGCTCCTGGGCAATGAGGTTCGAAAGATCGACATCGAAGCCGACCAGCTTGCCCGCCTCCATCGACTCGAACGGCGGGTAGACGCCGGAATTCGCCACCCGCATCACCCCCTCACGCGTGATGCGCGCCAGCCCATCCTGGGCGTTCGCCGGCAAGAGCGAGGCCGACGCACAGGCGAACAGCGCGAAGCAGCTTGCGAAGGTCGCGCCTAGCACCCGCCGCGGCATGACCCGAGCGATTACGGAGTACGATCATGGTAGATCCTTTGTTTGAGGTCCTCGGCTTCACGGTACAAGCTCTGCTCGTCGAAAGTGGTCACCTTTCCGTCGTCGACCACGTGATGCCCACCGATCACGGCATGCTTCACCTTTGACCGCGCGCCAGCATAGACGAGCTGACGGTAAACGTCATTGAGCGGCCGAAAGGGCGCATCCTCCAACGGGATGACGATGACGTCGCCGCGCAATCCGACGGCGAGCGCGCCATGCCGACCGCCCAGGAGTTGGCCGCCGGATCGCGTCGCCATGATCGCGATGTCCTTGGCGACCGGGGTGGCGCTCGGCTGCGCTTCCCGCAACGCCGGCAGCAAAGCGGCAAGCTTCATGACTTCGAGCAGATTTTGACTGTCATTGCTGGCGGCGCCGTCGGTCCCGAGCGCCACCCCGACGTTGCGGCGATGAAGGTCTGCAATCGGCGCGATCCCGCTGCCGAGGCGTACGTTGCTCACCGGATTATGAACGGTCCAGGTGCCGGTCCGGGCGAGCAGATCCATGTCGGGCTCGTCGACCCAGGTGACGTGAGCCAGGCTGAGCCGCGGTCCGAGGAGACCGAGGTCCGACAGGTGACGCACGGTCGAGCAGCCGTAGTGCGCGTTGGCCTCGCGCCGCTGGCTCAAGTTCTCGTCGACATGAGTTTGGATGTTGAGGTCGAATTGCTCGCCGAGGTCGCCGACGACCGCAAGGAGGTCGTCGGTGCAGCGATGGGGTGCGGATGGTCCGAGCGCGATGCTGATTCCGTCCGCGGGCGCGTGCCACATCCGAATGGCTTCCTTGCACAATTCGGCCTGCGCCTGGACCGAGAATTGATGTCGGGCTGCGGGAAGGTCGATCCCTTTCGGGATCACCCGGTCGCGCAGCATGATCGCTATGGAAGCGTTCATTCCGCATTCGCGGTAGGCACCCACGGCGGCCCCGACGGCATCCAGCCTCGCCGGGGTTTGACGGAAATGATCGACGACGGATGTCACGCCGGTCTTGAGCATCTCCGCTGCAATCAACAGCACTGCAACCCGGATGAACTCTGCCGGGAGTTGATCGATGGCGGGGAAGATGGCGTCGAGCCACGCTTCGAGCGGCATTCGATCGGTCCGCCCCTTTCCCCAGACTTCGATGCTGTGGCAATGGCCATTGGTCAATCCCGGCATGACCAGGCATCCGCCGGCATCGATAACGGTGTCGGATGGCGATGGCGGGATATCGCTTGCCGGCCCGACCGCCGCAATCATGCCGTCAACGATCTTCACCGAACCATTTTCAATGAGCCGCATCTCCTCGTCGAAGGTGGCGACGAGCCCGTTGGAAATTACAACCGCCATCGCGTTCCTCTCCGACTCAGGTTGGAACCGAGAACTTCTTCTCCAGCCGTCCCAGCATCCAGATCAACGGCAAAGTCAGCAGAAGGTAGATCAGGGCAACGCCGGCAAAAGGACTGAATGTATTGGCTTTCCAGGTCATCACCTCGAGCCCCGAACGAAGCAGATCGCTCAATGCGATGGTCGACACCAAAGCGGTGCTCTTGAGCAAGGTGATGGCTTCATTCGTGATCGGAGGCAACACCCGGCGCACAACTTGCGGCAGAATGATCCGCCGCATCGCCAGCGAATAGGACATGCCAAGCGAGCGCGCACCACGCATCTGCCCGGGATCGATGGACTCGATGCCGGCGCGAATGATCTCGGTCACGTAGGCGCCGTTGGTCACCGACAATGCGATGATGGCGATGGTGAAGGCGGAGAGATCGATGCCGGCTGACGGAAGTCCATAGTAGAGAAACATCAACGTCAACAGCAGCGGCACGGCGCGCATCAGCGTGATGTAACAGATCGTGACTGCGCGCAATAGCCGGTTGCGGGAGACCCGACCCAGGGCGCCGATCAATCCGATGATCAAGCCCAGAACCACCGAGATCACCGTCAACTGAACGGTCAGGACGGCGCCTTTGAGCAGCGTGGGAAAGGACTCTATGAAGATGTCGAACTGGAAATCCATCGCAAGCCCCTGACTCTTTGCGCAGATTGGAGGTCCAGACGCCTACGGCGACACCGGTAGCCTCGCCGTCGCGTGCACGCCGATTGGTGGTCCATCGAGGAAGGTCGCGGCTGAGCGTTGTGAGTCGCAGGTTCTAATACGCGGCCGCAAGCAACGCCCGCACATCCTCGGCCGACACCGGCCGCGGCGCGCTGATCGACAGCGCGGCCACTTCATCGGCGACGAAATCGATCTTGGCGCGGTCGAAGCCGACCTCGCCGAGCCGCTGCGGGATCGGAAAGCCGCGCAGCATGGCGGCGAGGCGATCGGCCGGATCGGATGCAGCGAGCGCTTCCGCGAGCCGCGCCCGCGCATCGGCCGCGGCCGGTGCCGCCAGATTGAAGCGCGCCACGTGCGGCAGGATGATCGCATGGGTCTCGGCGTGCGGCAGCCCGAGACCGCCGAGCACATGGGCGAGCTTGTGCTGCAAGCCGGTGCCGGCGCCCAGCACCATGCCGGCGAGCCAGGAGGCGACCAGGCATTCGCCGCGCGCGTCGCGATCCGATCCATCCGCGACCACGCGCGGCAGGTGGGCCGCCAGGCGCCGGACGGCTTCGACCGCGTACGCCATCGTGACCGGCGTCCGCTCGGGCACCATCAGGCCGCCGACGCAGTGGGCAAGCGCGTTGAAGGCGCTGGCGGCGCTCACCGCCGCCGGCAATCCGAGCGTGAGATCCGGGTCGTAGATGACGGTGCGGGGGAGCACCCGGTTGTCGCGGCCGGTCAGCTTGCGCTCGCCCTCGCTCGTTCCCCAGATCGTGGTCGCCTCCGATCCCGAATAGGTGGTCGGCACCGCGAGGATCGGCACCGCGAGATCGCGCGCGATGATCTTGGCAAGGCCGATGGCGGCGCCGCCGCCCGCTGCGACGAGACCGTCCGCCTTCGCGGCGCGCGCCGCCACGAGACCCGCGTCCGCCACCGGCTTCGGCACATGGATGACCGCCTGCGCATGCAGGCCGGCGGCGCGCGCGCCCAGAAGCTCGACCAGCCGGCGGCCGAGACGCGCCCCGCTGCCCGGGGTCGCGATCACCAGGGCGCGCTCGAAGCCGAGCCGCGCCGCCTCGTCGGCGAGGCGCGCCAGCGTGCCGGGGCCGAACACCACGCGTTGCGACGGCAAGTCATGAGTGAACGATGCGACCATCCGATGTGCCTGCCCACGCGCCCGGTTGCCCACCACCAACCTGCGGCGTCGTCAAACTCGCATTGTCCGATACGCCGTGCAAATATTACGGCACCGCCGTTCAAGCGAGCCGGCGATCGACCGCATCGGTGGCCGGCTCATCCGGCCCAAGAAAACCAGCGGAGGGACGCTCATGCAATCCATCAACCGACGCTTTGCGACTGGCACCGAGCGAGGGTTGCTGGGCGCGCTGATCGGGCTCGCAGCCGTCGCCGCCACCGCCGGAACGGCGAGCGCGCAGACCTACGGCTTCGCCACGCTGCCGCCCGGCACGCTCAACCACACCACCGCCTCGGCCATTTCCAAGGTGCTCAAGGAAAAGGCCGGCATGAACGTGCTGGTGCAGCCCACCGCCGGCGACAACGTGATCATCCCGATGGTCGGTCGCGGCGAGGCCGAGATCGGCATCGCCAACGCGCCCGAGATCGCCGCCGCGCTCGAGGGCGGCCGCCAGCGCGAGCTGCGGCTGATCGGGACGGCGCATCCGCTGCGCACCGCCTTCTGGGTGCGCAAGGACGCCCCCATGCGCACGATCGCCGATCTCAAAGGCAAGCGGGTGGCGTCGGGCTATTCGGCGATGCGGACGATCGATCTGCTGACGCGCGCCATGCTCGCGACCGGTGGCTTGACCGAGAAGGACGTCAATCCCGTTCTGGTGCCCAACGTGATCCGCAGCGCCGATGATTTCGTGTCCGGCGCCGCCGACATGTTCTTCTTCGCCTTCGGCGCGCCCAAGGTGCGGGAGGTCGACGCCACGGTCGGCGGCATCCGCGTGCTCGAGATCGCCGAGAGCGGCATGGACGCCGCGCGCAAGATCTCGCCCTACGGCTACCTGCTCGATGCCGCTCCCGGTCCGGTGTTCGTCGGCGTCGAGAAGCCGATGAAGGTCTATTCCTTCGACAACGTGCTGATCACGCACGCCAAGGTGCCGGACGAGATCATCATCAAGATCATCGACACGCTGGACAAGAACAAGCCCGACCTGGTCGCGGTGCAGCCGGTGCTGCGCGAGTTCTCGGCCGCCGGGCTCTACAAGACCTACGACATCCCATACCACCCCGGCGCGTTGAAATATTTCAAGGACAACAAGATCGACGCCAAGAAGATGTTATGAGGCGCCGCAGTGATGTAAGCGGTGATAAGTTGGCGACCAAGAACAGCAGGGAGGGAAATTCATGCGCTCCACAGTCGAATGCCTGAGGCGTTGCAGCACGCGCGCCTTGCTCGGCGCGCTCGTCGTCGCGGCGGCCCTCGCCGCGAGCGGAGCGAGCGCGACGGCGCAGACCTACGGCCTCGCCACCATGCAGCCCGGCACGCTCGCCCATACGGTCGGCTCGGCCATCGCCAAGGTGCTCAAGGAGAAGGGCGGCCTCAACACGCTGGTGCAGGCGACCGCCGGCGAAACCGTGCTGATCCCGATGGTCGCGCGCGGCGAGATCGACCTCGGCATCGCCAACATGCTGGAGGTGATGGACGGCGTCGAGACCGGCCGGCAGACCGAGCTGCGCGTGATCGCCTCGATCTACACGCTGCGCATCGGCTTCTTCTCGCGCAAGGACAGCGGCATCATGACGGTCGCCGACCTCAAGGGCAAACGGGTGCCGGCCGGCTATTCGGCCATGCGCACGCTCGACAAGAACTCGCTCGCCATGCTGGCGACCGCCGGCCTCACGCTCAGCGACGTCAAGCCGGTCATGGTGCCGAACGTGCTGCGCGGCGCCGATGATTTCCTCGCCGGCGCCAACGACACCTTCATGTTCTCGTTCGGCGGCCCGAAAGTGCGCGAGGCCGACGCGACGGTCGGCGGCGTGCGGGCGCTGGCGATCATCGACACGCCGCAGGGGCTGGAGGCGAGCCGCAAGGTCTTCCCGTACGGCTATTTCGTCGAGGTCCGGCCCGGCCCGGTCTACGTCGGCGTCGAGAAGCCGATGAAGGCGTACAGCATGGACTACCTCCTGTTCACCAACAGCAAGACCAAGGACGAGGTGGTCGCCAAGATCCTCGACACGATGTTGAAGAACAAGCCCGACCTGGTCGCGGTCGCGCCGGCGCTCAACGATCTCACGCCGGAGCTCGTCCATCGCAAGCACACGCTCACCTATCATCCGGGCGCGCTGAAGTACTTCCAGGACAACAAGCTCGAAGCCAAGGCCTATCAGTGAGCCAGGAGCGTATCGTTCCCGACGCGGCGCAGCACGTCTCCGCCGCGTCGGAGGAACGGTTCATTGCCAGCGCGGAGGAGTTCGCGTCGACCGCGTCGCGCACGACCGTGCTCACGACCAATGTCCTGCAGGCCCTGCTGGTCGCCTGCGTGGTGCTGTGGGTGCTCGACGTCCCTCGGCGGGTGTTCAACGTCTCGTTCTACACCGAGCAGCTGCTGACGGTCTGCCTGGGGCTGACGCTGGCGCTCGCCTTCGTCTCCGACACGGCCCGGCGGCCGGCCAAGTTCGACTGGGGCGGGGTCATCGCGTCGGTCGCGATCGTCGCCTACATCATCTTCCGCTACCACAGATCGGGTGACGTGCCTCCCGCGCTGATCGCCAGCCTGGCCGCGGCCCTGGTGTGGACCGCCATCGCCAGCCGGGCCTTCGCGGCGCGCTGGTTCGATTGGGGCGCCGCCATCGTCTCGCTCGCGATCTGCGCCTATGTGGCGGTACGCTACGAGGCGCTGACCTACGAGCTCGCCGAGCTGCCGACCGAAGGCATCATCGGCAGCGCGATCCTGACCTTCCTGGTGCTGGAAGGCAGCCGCCGCATCTCCGGCTTCGGCTTCGTCGGCATCATCCTCGCGCTCGCGGTCTACGTCTTCATCAGCCCGCATCTGCCGGGCGATTTCCAGACCCGTCCGGTCTCGCCGGAACGGCTCGTCGTCTATGTCGGGCTCGACGTCAACGGCATGATCGGCGCGATCCTGGCGGTGGCGGTGCTGATCGTGATTCCGTTCACGATCCTCGGCCAGGTGCTGGCCCGCACCGGCGGCGCGGAATTCTTCTCCGACCTCGCCATGTCGGCGATGGGGGGCTTCCGCGGCGGCGCCGCCAAGATCGCGGTGGTGGGCTCCGCCTTGTTCGGGATGATCTCGGGCAGCGCGGTGTCGAACGTGCTGGCGGTCGGGGTCGTCACCATCCCGACCATGATCCACTCGGGCTTCTCCCGCTACAAGGCGGCCGCGATCGAATTCGGTCGGCTCGACCGGCGGCCAATTGATGCCGCCGGTGATGGGCGCGGCCGCCTTCATCATGGCCGAGTTCCTGCAGGTCTCCTACGGCGCGGTCTGCGTCGCCGCCGCCATCCCGGCCGTCCTCTACTACGCGTGCCTGTTCATCCACGTCGACCTCGATGCCGCCAAGCAGCACATCGGCGCCGCCGGGATCAAGGACGCACCCGCGCTCTCCGAGGTGCTCAAATCGGGCTGGCACTTTTTGGTGCCGATCACCTTCCTGGTGTTTGCGCTGATCTATCCGGAAATCTTCCGGCTCACGCCCGAGAAGGCCGCGATCGTCGCGACCGCGCTCCTGATGGTGTTCGCGCTCATCTTCGGCTACCGCGGCAAGCGCACCAGCGTCGCGCAGATGCTGATGGCGGTGATCGAGACCGGCCGCGTCTCGCTCGACATCATCCTGATCGGCGCCGCCGCCGGCATCATGGTCGGGATCATGAGCATTTCCGGCCTCGCCTTCAGCATGACGCTTGCAGCTGCTGGCGCTGTCGGGCGACAACGTGTTCCTGCTGCTGCTGCTGATCGCGGTGCTCGCCTTCGTGCTCGGCATCGGCTTGCCGACGGTGAGCGTCTATATCCTGACCGCGACCTTGCTGGCGCCGGCGCTGGTCAAGCTCGGGGTGACGCCGATGGCCGCGCACATGTTCGTCATGTACAACGGCATGCTGTCGATGATCACCCCGCCGGTGGCGTTCGCCGCCTATGCGGCCGCCAACATCGCGCGCACCGACGGCTGGACCACGGGCTGGATCGCCTGCCTGGTCGGCTGGAGCACGTTCATCCTGCCGTTCCTGTTCGTGCTGACGCCGAGCCTGCTGATGGACGGCCCGGCCTATCTGATCGTGTGGAACTTCGTGCGCGTGCTGTTCGGCCTGTTCGTCGGCACGGCCGCGATCGTCGGCTTTGCGCTCACGCCGCTGTCGCGTACCGATGCGCGTCGTCTACGGCATCGTGGCGCTGCCGATCGTGCTGCCGCCGGAGTCGTTCGCGGGCGGGCACTACGTCAATTTCATCGGCATCGCCGCCGGGATCGCGCTGCTCGCGGTCGACTACATCCGCCGCGAGGCGGCCGCCAAGGCGAAGGTGCGCGTCGTAGGGTGGGCAAAGGCGCGAGCCAAGCGTGGCTCTCGCCACCCGAACGGTGCAGCGCCGTGCCCACGCGTTCACGCTGCCGCGCGCCTCAATCCTCGACGCGTGGGCACGGCGCGCAAGCGCGCGCCTTTGCCCACCCTACGGAGCGGCGCTCAATGCGCCCTCGTGTCCTCGCGCCAGATCCCGAGCGCTTCCTGCGAGGGGCGGTCGGAGATCGAGAACAGCACCGACTCCTTCGCGGCATTGTGCGCGTACTGCTTCCACGGCGGCACCACGAACACGTCCCACGGGCCCCATTCGAGCACCTTGCCGTCGACCGTGGTCGAGCCCCGGCCCTCGGCGCAGACGAAGATGGTGCCGTCGGTCGAGCGGTACTTCTCGCCCTTGAAGCCTTTCGGGAACATCGCGAGGTTGGCGCCCATGGTCGGCAGCACCGGGCCGCCATTGATCGGGTTGGCATAGCGCACGCGCGCGCCATGGCGCTTGTCGACGTCGCCCGCCTTCATCATGCGTTCCACGATGGGGCGGGTGCGCGCGTAGGTGTAGTTGATGACCGGACTGCTGTTCGGCCGCGCCGGAGTGCCGTCGGGCAGCACGCCCGAGCCGTAGAAGGCGAGCGAATCGCCGTCGCTGCGGCTGGTCGGCTGCGTCGCGCTTTCGAACTCCTCGGCGAACGAGGCTTCGAAGAAGTTGACCTGCGGGAAGTCGAGCACGTCGAGCCACAGCATCGGCTGCTTCGAGGTGTTGCCGTGGTCGTGCGGCGCCCAGTTCGCCGTGATCACGAAGTCGCCCGGCGCCATGTAGGCCTTCTCGCCCTCGACCGCCGTGTAGGCACCCTCGCCGTCGAGCACGAAGCGGATCGCCGACGACACGTGGCGGTGCGCCGGCGCCACCTCGCCCGGCAGGATCATCTGCACGCCGGCGAACAGCGTATTGGTGGCCTTCGACTGGCCCTTGAGCGCCGGGTTCTCGAGGATCAGCACGCGGCGGTTGGCCTCCTCGGCGGTGATCAGCCCGCCCGATTCCATCACCAGGCGCTTGATGTCGTCGTAATGCCAGATCACCGGCGCGCAACGGGTCACCGGCTCCTTGGTGACGACGCTGTTCATCACCTTCCAGAGCGGGGTCATGTCGTGCTTGCCGATGCGCTCGTAGTACTCCTCGCGCATCGCCTCGATATTGTGCTTGGGGCCGGGGGTCTTGTGGTCGGCTCGTTTGGTCGCGGTCGCGCTGGGCATGGCGCTCTCCCTTGATCGGTTTCCGCCGTCGCTAGATTAGAATAATCCAAAACAGGCAATTAGTATATAATGAAACTATCTCGCCGGAAAAGACCGTCAAACGCTAGGTATTCACGTTTCCCCCATCTACCGCGATGGTCTGGCCGGTGACGAAATCGCTGTCCGCCGAGGCCAGGAACACCAGGGCGCCGATGAGGTCCTGGGGGTGCTCGTCCCGGTGCAGCGAGCGGGACTGGACGGCGCGCTCGCGGGCGGTCTGCACGTGTCCCGGGTTCTCGCTCATCACCGTGTCGCTGAGCGTGAAGCCCGGCGCCAGCGTGTTGACGCGGATGCCGTGCTCGCCGAGCTCGCGCGCCAACGCCCGCGTCATCGCCATGATGCCGCCTTTGGTGGTGACGTAGTGCAGCATCCAGGGGATGCCGCGATAGGCGGTGCCGGAGCCGATATTGATGATCTTGCCGTAGCCCTGCGCGGTCATGTGCGGCGCCACGTGCTTCACCATCAGGAACGGCCCGCGCAGGTTGACCGCCATCACCTGGTCCCACAGGTCGGCGTCGATCTCCGTGCACTTGGTTTCCTGCAGCGGCGCATAGAGGGCGGCGTTGTTCACCAGCACGTCGATCTTGCCGAAGCGCTCGATCGCTTGCGCCACCAGCGCCTTGACCGCCTGCTCGTCGCTGACGTCGACCACCGCGCTGGTCACCGAGTTGGCGCCATGCTTGGCGGCGATCTCCGCGGCCACCGCTGCGCCGTCGGCGATGTCGGCGATCATCACGCGCGCGCCCTCGGCGGCGAGCGCCTGCGAGTAGTGCCGGCCGATGCCCTTTGCGCCGCCGGTGACGATCGCGGTGCGGCCGGCAAGTCTCGCCATGATGCTACCCCTTGCCGTCTGCCGGCGGGCAAACTTCTCGAAGCCGGCGAGCTGCTGCTTGACCAGGTCGATCGCGGTCTGGTCCTTGAGCTCGAGCGTCTTCTCGTCGAACTTCTGCGCCGCGAACGTGACGATGACCTCCGGGCGGCCGAAAATGACGGCGTCGATCGAGGTCAGCGACATCCGCAGGTGATACTGCATGCGCGACCCGCCGAGGATGCCGCCGGCGCACGATTGCAGGACCACCGGCTTGTCCTTGAACGGCTGGTCCTTCATGCGCGACACCCAGTCGATCGCGTTCTTCAGCGCGCCGGGGATCGACCAGTTGTACTCGGGCGACACGATGATCAGCGCGTCGGCGCTGCGGATCGCGTCCGCCCACGCGTTCACCTCGGCCGGGAAGCCGGTCGAGTTCTGGATGTCGAAATTGTAGAGCGGAATTTTCTCGAACGACGGCGCCGGACGCAGCGACAGCCCGGCCGGCGCCAGGCCCGGAAGCGCGCGCGCCAGCGCCGCGTTGTAGGAGCCCTTGCGCAAGGAGCCGCAGATCACCAGCGTATCAAGTCGATTGTCAGCCACGAGTCACCCCCAATTGCGGCGCCGCCGGCGGCGCCGGTCCAACGGCGCATTGATAGCGGATCGCCCGTTCAGAGCAAGAGATCGGCGAGACCGGATCAGCCTCTCCTGATCAACCCTTGGGCGCCACCCGCGCGATGAAGGTCGCGAACGCCGCGAGCTGCTGCTTGATGAAGCCGCGCGTCGCCTCGTCCTTGAGCTCGCCGCTCTTCTCGTCGAATTTCGACGCGCAATTGCCGACGAAGATTTCCGGCTTGTTGAGCGTGAAGGCATCGAGGAACATCATGCACTTGCGCAGGTCGTACTGAACGCGGGCGCCGCCGACCGGACCGGGCGACGCCGACTGCAGCGCCACCGGCTTGCCGGCGAACGGCTGGTTCTGCAGCCGCGACACCCAGTCGAGCGCGTTCTTCAGGCCGCCCGGGATCGAGAAATTGTATTCGGGCGTGCAGAAGATCACGCCGTCGGCCGCGCGGATCGCATCCGCCAGCGCGTTCACCGGCGGCCGGAAAGCCGGTCGAGTTCTGGATGTCGGCATTGTAGATCGGAAACTCGGCGAACGACGGCGCCGGCTTGAGGCTCATGCCTTCGGGCGCCAGCGCGGGCAGCGCCCGCTGCACCATGGCGTTGAAGGAGCCCTTGCGCAGCGAGCCGCAGATGGTGAGCACGTTCAAGGTGGCCATAAAGCTCTCCGGAAAATTGACTATCGGTTGAGTTCAAACGTTCCTACTTCTCGTTCTCGATCGGGTTCGTCAGCACGCCGACGCGCTCGATGTCGATCTCGCAGACGTCGCCCTGCTTCATCCAGATCGGATTGGGCTTGCGCGCATGGCCGACGCCCGATGGCGTGCCGGTGAACACGATGTCGCCGGGCTCGAGCGTCAGGCCCTGCGTCACATAGGCGATGGTCTCGGCGATCGGGAACATCATGTTGTCGGTGTTGTCCGACTGCATGACCTCCCCGTTGAGCCGGGTCTGGATCTTGAGGCCCTTGCCGCCCGGCGGCAGCTCGTCGGCGGTGACCAGCCACGGACCGAAGCCGCCGGTGCGGTCGAAATTCTTGCCCATGTCCCATTGCGTGGTCTTGCGCTGATATTCGCGCACCGAGCCCTCGTTGCCGCAGGAATAGCCGGCGATGCACGAATAGGCGTTCGCGAGCGTGAGGTGCTTGGCGCGCTTGCCGACCACGAAGATCAGCTCGGCCTCGTAGTCGAGCGTCTCGGACACCTTCGGCCGGATGATCGGCTGGCCGTGCGGAACCAGCGAGCTGTTGCCGCGCATGAAGATGGTGGGAAATTTCGGGATGTTGTCGCGTTGCGAGCCTTCCTTGACGTGCTCGAGATAATTGAGGCCGAGGCAGATCACCTTGCCGGGCGTCGCCACCGGCAGGGCGTATTTCAAGCCCTTGAGCGGACGCCGCGCGGACGCCGGCGCGCGCTTCGCCGCATCCTCGAGCGACGAGAGGTCGCCGTTGCTGCGACGGAGCACCTCGCCGAGATCGCTCGGGATGCTCTGGTCGACCGCCTGCAGATCGATCACCTGGTCGCCCTCGACCACGCCGAGACGCAATCCGCCATTGGCTTCGAAACCGACGATTTTCATCGACTACTCCCTGACCTGGTTTCGGGCGTCTTTTAGCGCGTCGCGGCGGGCGTGTCCCTGCGGTGCGCTGCTATTCGGCAGCGGCGAGGTGGCTCTGGCCCTCATACAGGCCGGCGGCGCGGGCGCGCAGCACCGTCAGGGCGATCAACAGGTCGAGCGTCGGGGTGGCGACGCCGAGCTCGCGCGCCAGCTGGAGCGGCACCGTCAGCAGGGCATCGATCTCCATCGCGCGGCCGAGCTCGAGGTCGCGCGCCATGCTGGCCTTGTGCTTGAAGTTGCGGCCTTGCTCGATCCAGCGGTCGGCGTCAAAGCCGATGGTGCAGCCGAGCGCGCGCGCAATCGCCGCCGTCTCGGCGCCGATCCGATGAGCCGCCAGCGCGCAGGCCGGATCGCTGTAGACGTCGGCCGCCTGCATTTGCGTCAGCACCATCATCGGTGCGCCGCACAGATTGATGATCAGCTTTTCCCAGACCTCGGAGCGGATGTCGCGCGTGACGTCGATGGTCATGCCGCCGGCGCGCAGCACGTTGGCCAATGCGGTGACGCGGTCCGAACTCGGTTCCGTCGGGCTCGCCCAGCACCAGGCGGTTGGTGCGGTTGGTGACGCGGACGACGCCGGGCTCCAGCACCTCGCATGCGGTATTGACCACCGCGCCGACGACGCGCCGCGCCTCGACCGCGTTCCACATGACGTCGCCCGGGTCGATCAGCGGCAGCCGGCGCTGCCCCATCGGGCCTTCGCGGCCCTGGAAGTACCACCACGGGATTCCGTTCATGGCGAAGACGACGGCGGTGTGCGCGCCGAGCAGCGGCGCCAGGCCTTTGGCGACCTCGGGCAGCGCCGGCGCCTTCGCGGTCACGATGACGATGTCCTGCGCGCCCAGCTGCCGGGCTTCGCTCGCCGCCGCGACCCGCGCGTGCATGTCGCCGTCGGGCGTCACCACGCGCAGGCCCTTGGCTCGGATGGCCTCGCTGATGGCCGGGCGCGCAATGACCGAGACATCGGCGCCGCCGCGCGCCAGCCGTGCCGCGAGATGGCCGCCGACCGCGCCGGCCCCGTAGATGCAAACTTTCATGGCGTCCCCATTTTCACCACACGCTTTGCCCGTTTCGCCGGCCGTTGACAACCCGAATTGGCGGCGCCTACGGTTCCGGATTGCGGAGCTGTTTCCGATAAGCGGAGGGCGATCATCGCGCGGGCTTGCTTCGCCCGCAATGACCGCAACATCCGCCGGGGAGGAATGCACGAGATGACACGGCGATATTGGCTGCTTGCTTTGGCCTGCGTGGCGCTGGCGTCCGGCGCGGCCCACGCGCAATCGCCCGGCCCGTATCCGTCGCGCCCGGTCCGCATCGTGGTGGGCTCATCGCCGGGCGGCACCGCCGACACGGTTGCGCGGTTGCTCGCGCTCAATCTCTCCGAACGGCTCGGCGCATCGTTCGTGGTCGAGAACCGCGCCGGCGCCTCGGGCGGCATCGCCGCGGTGCTCGTCGCCAAGTCGCCGGCCGACGGCTACACCCTGATGCTCGGCGCCGTGAACTCGCACGCCATCTTCCCGAGCCTCGCCAAGGATCCGCAATACGACCACATCAAGGATTTCGCGCCGGTCTCGCTGATCTCCACCAGCCCGAATGTCCTGATGGTGCATCCGAGCTCGCCGGCCAAGACGGCGGCCGACTTGATCGATCTGCTCAAGCGCAATCCGGGCAAATACAACTACGGCAGCGCCGGCCTCGGCAGCAGCCAGCAGCTCGGGATGGAGATCCTGCTGCAGTCGGTCGGATCGAAGATGACCCACATCCCGTTCGCCGGCAGCGGGCAATTGCTGGCGGCGCTGGTGGGCAACAATGTCGATGTGGCGTTCGACACCATGACGACCGCGGTGCCGCTGGTGCAGGCCGGCACGTTGCGGGCGCTCGGCGTCTCGAGCCTGCAGCGCTCGCCGATCATCCCGGACGTGCCGGCGGTCGCCGAGTTCGTGCCGGACTTCGATGTGACGGCATGGAACGCGATTTTCGCCCCCGCCGGCACGCCGCAGCCGATCGTCGACAAGCTGAGCGGAACGATCGCCGCGATCATGCAATCTCCCGCGATCGTGCAGCGCCTGAAGGAATTGGGCACGACCGCGCACGGCAGCACGCCGGCCGAGCTTGCCGACCGGGTCGCGCGCGACACCAAGAAATTTGCCGCCGCGCTGGCGGCCGCCGGGATCGGCAGGCAGTAGTCGTTAGATCACCTTGGCGGCACGCAGCCGCTCGATATCGGACGCTGTCGTAGCCGAGCTCGCCGAGCACCGCGTCGGTGTCCTCGCCCATGCGCCGCGGCGGCGTGTCGATCTTCGGTCCGTCCTGCGCGAACGTGAACGGCGCGACCGGAACGCCGAATTCACCCGCGATGCCCGGCGCCGAAGCATAGCGGTGCACGATGCCGCGGGTCGCGATCTGCGGATCCGCCACCGCTTCCGCCAAGCTGCGCACCCGCGCCGCCGGGATATGGTTGGCCTGAAACAGCTCCTCCCATTCGGCCGCTGTGCGGGTCAACAGGATCTCGGCGAGCGCCTCGGCCTCCGGCGCGCGATTGTCGCGCCGCTCCTGCATGGTCGCCTTGATGAATTCCGGCCGCCCGAGCACCGTCCACAGCCGCTTGGCCTGCCGCAGGTTGCTGGCGCCCAGGACCAGATAGCCGTCCTTGGTCTGGTAACCGCCGTTGGTCGCCATCTCGTGGCGGTTGCCGCGCGGCTTCGGCAAGGCGCCGTTGCGCAGATACGACGTGAGATGCGAGCCCATCAGGGTCATCGCCACGTCGATCATGGCGAGATCGATGCGCTGGCCCCGGCCGGTGCGCTCGCGCTGGAACAGCGCGCTGGCGAGCGCGAACGCGCCCGCCGTGCCGCTGGCGTAATCGACCGCGGACGGCCCGAGCATGAGCGGCGTCACCGTCTCGGTGCCGGTCATCGCCATGATGCCGGAGCTGGCCTGGATGTTCATGTCGTAGCCGGTCTGCGTGCCGCGCGGGCCGTCCTGGCCGAACGCCGACATCGACGCGTAGATCAGCCGCGGATTGAGCGCCATCATCGTGTCGGCGCCGAGCCCGAGCGCCGCCAGCGCGCCGGGGCGGTAGTTCTCGACCATCACGTCGGCGCGGGCGACGAGCTTCCTCAGGATCTCGCGTCCCGGCTCGGCCTTGAGGTTGAGCGTGATCGAGCGCTTGTTGGAGGCCTGCGCGAGATAGAACGTCCCCATATTGGCGGCATTGAGCGCCTTGTCGGCGCCGATATTGCGGGTCTGGTCGGGCTCGTCGGGCGGCTCGATCTTGATCACCTCGGCGCCGAGCAGCGCGAGCTGGTAGGTGGCGAACGGACCGGCGAGCACATGGGTCAGGTCGAGAACCCTCACGCCTTCGAACGGACGCATCGGATTCTCCTCGGTTTGCCCGACTCAAATACCAGCGTGCGTGATCGCTTCGCGCACGAACGCAGTGCCGGCGGTGATCTCGTGCGCGGCCAGCGCGGGGCCGTCGAACACGACGCCGTGTCCGGGCGCCTGCGGCATCGCGATCATGCCGTCGACGATCTGCACCGGCGCGGTCGTCGCGCCGAGCTCGTGGAGGCTCAGCCCGAAGATGTTCTCGACCTTCGAGGCGTTCGGGATCGCGCCGGCGAGATGCACCGACAGTTCGAGCACGCCATGCGGCGACACGACGAGGTTCGCGCACTGGGCGAGCGCCGCGATCTTGAGAAACTCGGTGATGCCGCCGACCTTGCCCACATCGGGCTGCAGGTAATCGACCGCCTCGGCGCGCACGTAATTCCAGAACTCGATAGCGGTTGCACAGTGATTCACCCATCGCCACCGGCACGCCGCCGTGCGCGCGCACATGGGCGTGTCCGGCCACGTCGTCGGACAGGAGCGGCTCCTCGATGAACAGCGGCGCGACCTCCGCCAGCCCGCGGCAGCGCTGCGCCGCCTCGCCGGCGCTCCATTTCTGGTTGGCGTCGAGCATCAGGTCGCGGGAGCCGATCAGCTTGCGCACGGCGCGGCAGCGCGCGAGGTCCTCGGCGGCGTCGGCGCGGCCGACCTTGAGCTTGAACGCCGCGTAGCCCTGGCGCAGGTGATCCTCGACCTGCGCCAGCAGCTGGTCCTGCGTGAGGTGGAGATTGATCGCGCTGGCGTAGATGCCGACCGTATCGCGCGCGCCGCCGAGCAGGCGGTAGAGCGGCTCGCGCGCGAGCTTGCCCTTGATGTCCCACAGCGCGATGTCGATGGTGGACAGCGCCAGCGTGGTGATGCCGCCGGGCCCGGCCGCATGACAATCGATCCACAGCCGCTGCCAGATGCGCTCGTTGTTGCGCGGGTCCTCGCCGATCACCAACGGCACCATGTAGGCATCGATCAGGCGCTGCACCGCCAGCGCGCCGACGCCCGCGGTCGTGCACCAGCCGATGCCGGTCTCGCCGGTGTCGGTCTCGACCTTCACCAGCACCAATTCGCGATGCGTCATGGTGATCTTGCTGGAGATCAGCCGCTCGCGCAGCGGCAGCCGATAGGCCTTGGTGGTGACGCGGGTGATCTTCATGGCTGACCGGCGGCGTCAGGCGTTCGGACGCGCATTGAACGGGAAGTAGTTCGGATATTCGCCGATCGACGTCATGTCGACTTCGACCAGGCAGGGACCGGGATCGCGCAGCGCTTCGCCGACCGTGGCGCCGAACGTATCCGCCTGGTCGACCTTGCGGAACGGAATGCCCGCCAGGGCCGCGAGCTGCTTCAAATCCGGGCCGAGCATGTCGGCGTACACCTTGCGGCCGCCCTGCAGCTGGTCCTGCAGCTTCTTGATGACGCCGTAGCCCTTGTCGTTCATCACGATGATGACGATGTCGAGCCGCTCCTGCACGGCGGTCCACAGCTCGCCGAGATTGAGATAGAAGCCGCCGTCGCCGGTGAGCAGGACGGTCTTGCGTCCCTGCGCGGCCGCGGCGGCGCCGACGCCGAGCGGCAGCCCCTGCCCGATGCCGGCGCTCACCGGATAGACGTTCTCGCGCGGCGAATGGATCGGGAAGATGCGATTGCCCCAGGTGCTGGTGCTCTGGGTGATGTCGCGCACCCAGATGGCATCCTTCGGCATGGCGGCGCGCAGCTGATCCATGAAACTGGCGTAGGGCCCGAACTGGGCGAGATATTCGGCGAGCGCCTTGCGCTTCAATTCCCGGAACTCGTCCTGGTAGCCGTTCGCGACCCGCATCTTGCCCTCGACGCGGGCGAGCAGTCCTTCGAGCGTGAGCTTGGCGTCGGCGCAGATGAAATAGCTGTTGGGATAGGTGCGGCCGTTCGCCATCGGATCGACGTCGATCTGCACCAGCTGCTCGGGCAGCTTGACGGTGAAGTCGCCGTGCTCGTGCCCGCGCAGCCGCGAGCCGACCACGAGCGCGAGATCGACCGTCCGGTAGAAATCCTGGATCATCGGCATGCCGTTGCCGTTCAGGCCGGAGAGATTGAGCGGATGCTCGTCCGGCACCGCGCCGCGGCCGAGCCAGCTGCTGACCATGACGAAGCCGAGCTCGAGCAGCCGGCGCGCGGCCTCGCCCGCCTGCAGGGCGCCGGAGCCGAGCCAGAGCAGCGGCCGGCGCGCGGCGAGCACGCGGCGGGCGAGCTCGTCGAGCTCGGCTTGCGCCGGCGGTCGCGGCGGCGGCAACGGCAGCACGAAGTCGTCGAGGCCGGCGGGCCGCTCGATCTTGGTGCGCTGGATGTCGATCGGGATCTCGACGCTGACCGGGCCGCCGGGCGGCGTCAGCGCATCGACGGCGGCGCGCGTCAGCACGCCGAACGCCTGCTGCGCGGAGCACGACGCGGTAGGCGCTTTTCGAGACCGAATGCAGCATCGCCAGCTGGTCATAGGCGTCGTGCACGGTGCCCATGCGGCGGTCGAGAAAGCGCGTGATGGTCTGGCTGGCGATGTGGAGCACCGGCGTGCTGGCGAAGCGCGCCTCCACCAGCCCGCCGACCGCATTGGCGGCGCCCGGGCCGGTGCTGCTGAAGACGACGCCCAGCCTGCCGGCGGCGCGCGCGTAGCCGTCCGCCATGTGGGCGGCGCCCATCTCGCCGCGCGCCATGATGAAGCGGATCGCGTTGCGGCGGCCGACCGCGTCGAGCATCGGAAGATTGTGCACGGAGGCGACGCCGAACGCCGTGGACACGCGGCAAGCAGCCAGGAATTCCGCCACCAGGTCCGCGACCGTGTAGTCAGTCGTCGAAGCTACGCTCACTGCAACGGCTCCTTCGATACGATCACGACCGCATGCGCCGCCATCGGTCCGCCGTGGCCGTGCACCATTCCGATCTCGACGCCGGGCACCTGCCGGCCTTCCGCGCGGCCCCGGATCTGGTCGATCGTCTCGTGCAGATTGTAAAGGCCCTGCGCCACCTGGCCGAACGAGAGATAGCCGCCCATGGTGTTGAACGGCAAGCCGCCGTCGTAGTCGATGGCGCCGGACTCGACATAGGCGCCGCCTTCTCCGCGCCCGCAGAATCCCATCTCCTCGAGCATCATCAGATTGGCGAAGCTGAACGGCGCCGAGGTCTGCACGATATCGATGTGCTTGGGCGACAGGCCGGACATCTCGTAGGCCTGCCGCGCGGCGACCGCCGCGCCGGTGCGGATCAGGTCGGGCCCGTCGTCGAGCGGCGCGTAGCCGAAGCCGCCCATGCGCTCGCCGACCCATTCGTGCGTCGTGCACTGGCCGAAGCCCGCGAGCCATGTGGCGTCCCGGTGCTTGTCCTTGGCCAGCTCGGCGCGGGTGAGCACCATCGCGGTGGCGATGCCGCCCGGATACCACACCGCGCAGTCGAGCAGCCGCAACGGCGAGGCGATCATGCGCGACGCCAGCACGTCCGCGACCGTGATCGGTCCCTTGTGGCGCATGGCCGCGTGGGGATGATCGAGCGCCCAGCGGCGATTCTCCACCGCGACGCGCGCGCACATGTCCGGCGTGATGCCGTATTCATGCATGTAGCGGCAGGCGAACTGCGCATAGAGCGACGGCGTCGACGCGCCGTAGGGCGCCTCGAATTGCAGGTCGCCCTCCCATCCGGCGTTGGAGCCGACCTGGTTCATCCACAACCCGCTGGCCTCGTT
Organism: uncultured Alphaproteobacteria bacterium; assembly: GCA_963708765.1. Lineage (GTDB taxonomy): Bacteria > Pseudomonadota > Alphaproteobacteria > Rhizobiales > Xanthobacteraceae > VAZQ01. The sequence continues at coordinate 243,223 of CAVPTV010000037.1, forward strand.
GGTGACGCAGAGCGCGTAATCGACGATGCCCGCATGCAGCGCCGTGGCCGCCAGCTGCAAGGTGCCGAGCGCGCCGGCGCCGTGCGACGTCACTTCGGAATTGAACGTCGGTCCGATCTTCAACTCGTTGAGCAGCGCCTGATTGTACTGCAGCACCATATAGGCCTGCGGCGTGCGGCCGGTGAACAGCGCTCCGACGTCCTTGCGGGCGATCCCGGCGTCGCGCATCGCCGCAACCGCGGCGGCAGCGCCGAGCTGCAGCGGCGTCTTGCGCTCGTCGGATTTGCGCGCAAGCGCGCGTCCAACTCCCACGATGGCGATTCTGGAACCGATGTTGGTTTGCATTGCGCGTCCGTTCGATCACCGCCAGGGCGTCAGCACCAGCTCGCCCGAGCGCTCGCCGGCGGTGAGCACCTCGGATAGCTGATCGGCGACCGCCTGCAGCCGCGGCAGATAATCGTCGACCATCAGCTTCACCGTCACCCGCGCGGCGACGCAGCCGACGCCGAGCGCGGCGACGACGCGCTCGTTCATCTTGAGCGGGACCGCGATCGAACGATGTCCCACGGCGGTCTCCTGGTTGTTGACCGCCCAACCCTTTTTCCGCACCTGGTCGAGAACCGCCCTGAGCTTTTCGACCGAGGTGATCGTGCTCGGGGTGAGCGCCTCCAGCTTGCGGCCGCCCCAGCGCCGTTCGAATTCGCTCTTCGGCATCGCCGCCAGCAAGACCTTGCCGGGCGAGGTCGCGTGCGCCGGAAAGCGCGTGCCGACCGACATGTAGTCCCGCGACAGGCGCTTGCTGGTGGCGCGCGCGATATAGACCACGTCGGTGCCGTCGAGAACCGAGACCGAGCAGCTGCCTTCGACCTTCTGCGTCAACTGCGTGAGGCGCGGCTGCACCAGGCTGGTGAACGGCTGCGACGCCAGGTAGGCGTAGCCGAGCTGCAAGGTGCGCGGCGCCAGTGCGAACCGCTGGCCGTCGGACTGCATGTAGCCGAGCTGCTGCAAGGTCCGCAGCACGCGCCGGGCCGATCCCGGGCTGAGCTGGTCTTGCGCGCCACCTCGCTCAGCGTCATCGCCGGCAGGTCGGGGCCGAACGCCTCGATCACCGCCAGGCCCTTGGCGAGCGATTGAATGAACTCGCGATCCTCGGCGCCGCTCATCGATCACCCGGCAGGTCAAGCGGCGCGCATGCGGCGCGGCCGTCAGGCTCGCAATCGCGCGCAAGATTGACAAGCCTGCCCGCCACCGTGCAGTTTCCGGATATCGGAGTTACGTCCGCTATGCGGAGAACGCAAGCGGCATTCTCACGATCTCGACGGCACGGGAGGGCGGCGGAATTGACGCGCATGCTGGTTGCTTTGGCGGCGATGCTGATGGCGTGCAGCGCCGCGCTCGCCCAATACCCGCAACGGCCGGTCAAGGTCGTGGTGCCGGCGGCGGCCGGCGGCGGCACCGACATTCAGGCGCGCTACATGGCGGCGCGGCTGTCGGAGCGCCTCGGCCAGCAGTTCATCATCGAGAACGTTCCGGCGGCCGGCGGCAATGCCGCCGCCGCGCAGGTCGGCCGGGCGGAGCCCGACGGCTACACGCTGTTGATGATCGCCCCCGCGACCGTCATCAATCACAGCCTCTATGCGCGGCCGGGCTACGACGCGCGCAAGGATTTCGCGCAGGTGGCGGCCTGGGCGCAGTCGCCGCTGCTGTTCATCGCCAACCCCAGCCTGGCAGTCGCCAACCTCAAGGAGCTGGCCGACTACACCAAGGCCAATCCGGGCAAGCTCGCCTTCGGCAGCGGACCGGGCTTCATCAATCACATGGTCATGGAGCTCTACAAGATCGAGGCATCGGCCAACATCTTGTTCGTGCCGTATCGCGGACAGGCGCCGGCATTGACGGATGTGCTGAGCGGGCAGATCGCGCTGACCGTCGATTCGGTCGCCAGCGCCGGGCAATACGTCGACAGCGGCAAGGTCAAGGCGCTGGCGATCACCAGCGCCGCCCGCTCATCGGCATTCCCCAGTGTGCCCACGGTCGCCGAATCCGGATTCCCCAAGCTGACCGCCAACACCTGGTACGGCGTGCTGGCGCCCGCGAAGGTGCCGCCGGACATCATCGCCAGGCTCGCCGCCGAGATCGCCGTCATCCAGAAGGATCCGGCGGCCGACAAGCGCATCCGCGAGATGGGCGCCGAGCCGTTCATCGGCGGACCGCAGGAATTTGCCCGCTTCTACGCGAATGAAATCGAGAAGTGGGCGGCCGTCATCAAGACGAGCGGCCTCAAGATCGATTGACCCTCGCGCCCCCGCGCGTTTCGCATTCTACTGCATGAGTCGGAGCGAGCAGCGAGCTCGGTGCGCTCCCTCCCCCTAAAAGGGGGAGGGTTGGGGTGGGGGTCCACCCGCGCGCGCAACGTCTCGTGTCATCGACGCAGATCACTAATGGTGGATTAACCGCGATTTCATAATCCGCGGCAGCGACGTCACGCGATATTATCCGGCAGCAACTAGCCTTCCGAACGTTTGCGTATCAGGAGGGAGGGCAGACGTGCTGGCAAAACTCTTCAGCTTTCGCGGACGATTGACTCGCCTCGAGTTCCTCGGCTGGTCGGTCGCCGCCATCCTCCTGTTGGTGGTGACCGCCGTGATCCTGGTGGCCGCAAGCGTCGTCGGCGCCAAGGAGCTGCGCGCCGGCGTGGGCGCGGGCGTGCTCGGCCTGATCATCGGTCTGGTGGATGGCGGTCGCCTATATCTGGTGCGGCCTGGCGCTGGCCGCCAAACGCATCCGCGATATCGGCTGGAGCCCGCTCATCGTCATCACGTCGCTCATCCTGTTCGAGATCGTCGATCTGGTGATGCTGACGCGGTTGATACCTGTGCGGTACTTGTGGCCGCTCGATCAGCACACGATCGTCGGCGGGGTCGTGAACCTGGCGTATCTCGGCGCGCTGCTGTTTTGGCCGAGCCAGGACACGGACGCCAGCCCGGCCGAGCCCTCCGCGAGGACGGCACCCGGCTCACCGCGGCCGAGCATGCCCATGCCCTCGGCGCGGGCGCCGCGTCGTGAATTTGGCCTGCGCACTCGGTGAGGCGAGACGGAGCGCTCTCACTTATCCTCGAACGCCAGCGCCTGGACGGAGAAATACTTGTCGGCGTCGGTCCACACCGCGAGCGGACGTCCATCCCGATCCGCGCGCCAGCGCGCCGAAGGCCTCGAGCGTGTATTTGTAGCTGTTCTCGGTGTGGATCGTCTCCCCGGCGCGGAAATCGATGACGCGGCCGCAGACGCGCACCTTTTGGCGTTTCTTGCTGGCGAGGTGCATCTCGATGCGGCGCCGCTCTGAATTGTAGAAGGCTTCGTGGCTGAAGCCGTCGAGGTCGAAGGTGCCGTCGAGCTCGCGATTGATGCGCGTGAGCAGGTTGAGGTTGAATTTCGCCGTCACCCCGGCCGCATCGTCGTAGGCGGCATTGAGCAGCTTGGCATCCTTGATCAGGTCGACGCCGATGATCAGGGTCGCGTCCTTGCCCAGAATGCGGCCGGCATGACGCAGGAACGAGCACGCCTCGTGCGGCTCGAAGTTGCCGATGGTCGAGCCCGGGAAAAATCCCGCGCGCGGCATGGCGGCGACCGCCGCCGGCAGCCGGAACGGCTTGGTGAAGTCGGTTTCGAGCGGCAGCACCATCAGGCGCGGATGATCGCGCCGCAGCTCATCGGCCTCGGCGGCGAGCATCTCCGAGGAAATGTCGACCGGCACATAGGCCGCCACCTGCGCGGCCGCCGCCAGCAGGAGTTCTTGCCTTCTTGCTCGAGCCGCTGCCGAACTCGATCAGCGCGGCGCCGTCGGGAATGAAGCGCGCGATCGCGGCGGCGTTGTCGTGCAGGATCGCAAGCTCGCACCGGGTCGGGTAATATTCCGGCAGCGCGGTGATCTCCTCGAACAGTTGCGCGCCGGCCCGGTCATAGAAATATTTCGGAGAGAGCCATTTGGGCCGCGCCGTCAATCCGGCGAGGACGTCGCGGGCGAATTGCGAATCCTCGATCGTCGGATGACGTTGGGCGACACGCGCATGCACGGCCATGACAAACTCCGTTCCTTACGCTTCGCGCGCCGTCATCCGGAGTAATCCACGAGCCGCAGCCCGCTGAATTGCCAGCGCGCCGGCGGATAGAAGAAATTCCGATAGCTCATGCGCGTGTGCCCGGCGGGCGTCGCATGCGAGCCGCCGCGCAGCACCATCTGGTTGACCATGAACTTGCCGTTGTACTCGCCGAGCGCGCCCTCCGCCGCGCGATAGCCCGGATAGGGCAAATAGGCGCTGCGCGTCCACTGCCAGACGATGCCGAAAGCGTCGTCGAGAAGATCTTGGCGAGCCGCCACCTCCCATTCGGCTTCGGTCGGCAGGTGCTTGCCGGCCCAGCGCGCGAATGCGTCGGCTTCGTAATAGCTCACGTGCGTGACGGCGTCGTCGGGATCGACCGGTTTGAGGCCGCCGAGCGTGAGCGAATGCCACACGCCGTCGAGGTCGCGCCAATAGCCGGGAGCGTTCCAGCCTTCCTTCTCGACCGTCGTCCAGCCGTCGGAGAGCCACAAGGACGGCGTCGCATAGCCGCCCTCGGCCATGAACTCGAGCCATCGCGCATTGGTGATAAGGCTGCGTGCGATGCGCACCGGCTGCAGGAAGCGTTTGGTGCGCCGGGCCTTCGTTGTCGAAACAGTAGCCGCCGCCCTCGAAGCCGATGGTGTGAATGCCGGGCTGCAGCTCGGCAAATCCATCTGAAGGCGACTGCGGTCGCGGCATCCGCCAATCGGCCCGGTAGCACGGGGCGAGGGGATTCTGCGCGAAGGCGTGGAGGATATCGGTGAGGATCAGCTCCTGGTGCTGCTGCTCGTGGTTGAGCCCGATCTCCAATATGCGCACCACCTCGGCGAGCTGCGTCTCCTCCGCGGTGCGGAGCAATCGCTCGACCGCCGCGTCGACATGCGCGCGGAAGGCGGTGATGCACTCGCTGTCCGGCCGGCTGATCAGCCCGCGTTGCGGCCGCCCGTATCGCGGCCCGGCCGCGACGTAGTAGGAATTGAACAGATAGGCGAAGCTCTCGTCGAAGACCCGATAGCCGGCGAGATGGGGCACGAGCAGGAACTGCTCGAGAAACCAGGTGGTGTGCGCTCGATGCCATTTGGTCGGGCTGGCATCCGACATCGATTGAATGCTCTGATCCTCGGCGCTCAGCGGCGCCGCGCGGAGCTCGGTTTCCGCGCGCACGCGGCAGAACGCTTCGCGCCAGAACGTCCGTGGATCGTTCCGGGCGGCGGCTTGAGCTGTTGTGATTGTGGTATCGCCCCCATCACTGACGCGACGGAGAACAGATGAGGAGGTCGCGGGCGGCATGCCCTATCCCGGGTTGGAGAAATCCAGAGGCTTTGGTGACGTGAAACCGCTTCGGGCCGTGGATAGTTCCATCATTATACGTTGACGGGCCAATGGGAGGTTGCTGCTCGCGGAGATTTTATGTGGCCGTGCGCGGCCGCCGCGACGGCACAGAAAAACCAAGACCTGGTATGGACTTAGTGGCCTCGAGTCCGGTAGGCTGCCAGCGCGGCGCGCTCACTTGACCGCGCTGGCGCCGGCCGTCGCCGCCACGCCGTCCTGCTGACCGGTACCGCCGCTGGCACCGATCGCGCCGATGACCTTGCCGTTGAGGATGATCAGAACGCCGCCCTCGGACGCGATCGGCTGCTCCGGGAAAGTCGTGAAGGCGGTATTGCCTGCGGCATATTGATCCGCGAACGCCTTGCTCGGGCGGCGGAAGAACACCGCCGTGCGCGCCTTGGCGCGGGAGATATCGATCGACGCATGCTGGGTGCCGTCCATCTTTTCGAAATAGACGAGCTCGCCGGCCGGGCCGACGATCGTGAACGCCATGCGCCAGTTGTTCTTCTTCGCCTCGCCGAAAGCCGCGGCAGCCGCCGCCTTGGCCTGCTCGTTGGTGACGGGCGGCCCGTAGTCGGGCGGGGGCGAGGCGCGACGCGGCGCGGGCGGCGCGGGCGGCGCCGGCTGCTGGGCGTGGGCGAGCGCTCCGCACCAGAGGCCCGCGCCGATGATCAGAGCCGTCAAGACCCCAGTTCGCATGGTCATTTCTCCCGACATGGTCCGAGCCGTCCCGGCCACGGCGTCATGATGTTGTCGAAAATTCGTCGTCCTTGACGAACGCGCGGGATTCTTCGTCCTGTTGCAGGGTCGCGACCCGCGCCTTCGCCGACCCCTCGATCAGGATAGGCGAGTTGCCATTCCACGGGCAAGTTGCCACTCCACGAGCAAGAAGTGCCGTAGCCAAAGCGCGGCAGGATGAGCCGGCCGATCGGCCGGCCTGGACCGGCGGCCAGAAGGGACCATGACGATGCAGGCGATGCAATGGGTTCGGGCTGCGCTGGCGGCGCTGCTGATCGGCGCGCCGACGGCGGCATTCGGCCAACCGAATTGCCGCAACACGGCACCTTTCGAGCCTTGGCTCGCCGCCTTCAAGCGCGAGGCGGCGGCCACGGGCATCTCGCAAGCCGCCATCGCGGCGGCCTCGCCCTACCTGGTGCTCGATCAGCGCATCATCGGCATCGACCGCGGACAGAAATTCTTTGCGCAGAACTTCCTCGAGATTTCCGACAAGATGCTGCCGGGCGGGCGGCTGACGGGCGGCGCCGCCCAGATCAAGAAGCACCAGGCCCTGTTTGCGCGGCAGGAGAAGGACTTCGGCGTGCCGGCCTCCGTGATCACCGCGTTCTGGGGACTGGAAAGCGATTTCGGCGCCGGCCAGGGCAAGGACCACGCGATCAAATCGCTGGTGACGCTCGCCTATGACTGCCGCCGCTCGGACATGTTCCGCGGGCACGCGCTCGACTCGATGCGTCTCATCGAGCGCGGCGACCTGCGCGCCGAGGAGATGATCGGCTCCTGGGCGGGCGAGCTCGGCCAGACCCAGATGATGCCGTCGGAATACATGGCGCACGCCATCGACTACGACGGCGACGGCAAGCGCAATCTGATCAAGAGCGTGCCGGACGTGATCGGCTCGACCGGAAAGTATCTCGTCCATCTCGGCTGGAAGCGCGGCGAGCCGTGGCTGCAGGAGATTCGCGTCCCCGCCAACCTGCCCTGGAAGGAAGCCGACCTGTCGGTCCAGCATCCGCGCTCGAAGTGGGCGGCCTGGGGCGTGACGTTCGCGAGCGGCAAGCCGCTGCCGAACGACAATATGCCCACCTCCGTGGTGCTGCCGCTCGGCCGGTTCGGACCGGCCTTCCTCGCCTACGACAATTTCCAGGCCTATCTGAAGTGGAACCAGTCGCTCAATTATTCCTTGACGGCCGGCTACTACGCGACCCGCCTCGATGGCGCGCCGCCGATGTCGCGCGGCAGCCCGAATATTCCGAAGATCACCTTCGAGGAGACGCGCGAGCTGCAGCAGCTCCTGGAAAAGCGCGGCTATGACGTGGGGCGCATCGATGGCGTGCTCGGCTTGAAGAGCCGCATCGCCATCCGCGACGTGCAGAGCAAGCTCGGCATGCCGGCCGATGGCTGGCCGACGGCGGAGCTGCTCGCGCGCTGCGCGGCGGGAGCACCGCGCAGCGACAGCCGCGGCGCCTGCGCCTGCGCCCGCTGCGACGGCGCCGGCCGCGCAACGCAGGGCGCCGCCGCCGGCGCCGCACCGACGCCGCTGTTTCCCTTCGGTGGCCGCTGAGCTCGTAGAGCCCGACGCCGCCTATTCGGCGCTCAGTCCGGTGGCGGCGACGATCGCCGGCCATTTCTTCATGTCGTCGCGCAGGAAGGCGGCAAATTGGTCGGGCGTCATCGGTTTGGGCACGAAGCCCAACCCCTTGAGGTCATCGCGCACGGAAGCATCGCGCAGCGCGGCGTTGAACGCTTCGTTGAGCTTGCGCACGATATCGTCGGGCGTGCCTCTGGGCGCGAGGATGCCGAACCACGCGCCCGCATTGACCTCCGGCAGCGGCAGACCGGCTTGCGCGAACGTCGGAAGCTCCGGCAACACGTCGAGCCGCTCGTCCGATCCCACCGCCAGCGCCCGCACCTTGCCGAGCTCGATATTGGGCTTCACCAGCGGCGTCACCATGGTCATGTGCACGTGGCCCGCGATCACGTCGGTCAAGGCCGGTGCCCCGCCGCGATAGGGCACGGCGCGTATCCTGATGCCGCTGCGCACGCGCAACAGCTCGGCCGCGAGATGCGGCATCGTCCCGGCCCCCGGATGCGCGTAGGTCAGGTGATCGGAGCCTCGATGCTTGGACAGAAACTCGGCGAGCGTCGTCACGCCGAGCGAAGGATTGACCACCAGGATCATCGGCGCATTGACCAGGAACGCCACCGGCACGAAGTCCTGCGCGGCGTCGTAGGGGACCTGCTTGTAGAGAGCGGGGTTGACCGAGAGCGCGACGCCGTTCTGCAGCAGCGTGTAGCCATCCGGCGGCGCCTTGGCGACCGACAGCGACGCAGTCATCGTGCCGGCGCCGGGCTTGTTGTCCACCACGATCTGGACGCCGAGCAGCTCGCTGGCCCGTCGCGAGACCGTGCGCGCCGCCGCGTCCTGGCCGGATCCGGCCGCCAGGCCGACGACGAGCGTGATCGGCACGATTGGGATAGGGCTGCGCCTGCGCCGACGCCGGGCCCGGGAGAATGCTCGCCAAGCCGGCGCTCGCCGCGATTCCCGTGAGCAAGCCCCGGCGCGTCGTGCGCGAGCGGGTCGATTTCACCGTCATGCGCTCCCCTTTGCTTATTTTGTTTTGCGACGCACAAACTCGATGCAACCAACATCCACGCTCAGGAGTTTACCAGCTCGACGCTCGCAAAGGCGCAAGCCGGCGCGGGAGCAGATCCCGCAGCAATGCCTGAATGATTCTTCATTCGCCGAGCCGATCCCGCGCATCAAAGTCCAGCCGCAATAGGCAGTTAGCAAGGGCGTTGGGGCGCTGACGCTTTACCGACCGAGGAGGAAAACTTGTCCGGGCCGCTCAAAGCAATCAAAACATCGAAGGCTCGAAATGTCCTGCTCGCCGGCACCATCTTGCCGGCGCTTGCGATCCCGCAATGGAGCATGGCATCGCCCTTCTCCGTCCCCTCCAAGGAGGGAACCATCATCCTGGCCCAGGCCCGCCCGCCGATCCAAAAGAAAAAGACAAAGCCAAGCAACAGCCGAAGGGTGCGCCGGCGCCAAAGGCCGCACCGCCGGCAGCAGCACCGCCGGCACCCCCGCAAGCACAGCCGCAACGCGTTCAGCCGCCTCCGGCGGCAGCCCTTCCGAAGGGACCGCCGCCTGGACCCGCCCCTGCACCGCCCCCTGGAGCGCAGCCGCGGATGCAACCGCCGCCAGCGGCAGCTCTTCCGAAGGGACCGCCCCCTGGACCCGCCTGGAGCCCCCTGGAGCGCAGCCGCGCATGCAGCCGCCGCCAGCGGCAGCTCTTCCGAAGGGACCGCCGCCCTGGACCCGCCCCTGGAGCGCCCGGAGCCGCAGCCGCGCATGCAGCCGCCGCCAGCGGCAGCCGGCCTCCCGAAAGGACCGCCGCCCGGACCGCAAGGCCCGCAAGGACAACCGCAGCCGCGCATGCAGCCGCCGCCGGCAGCAGCCGGCCTTCCGAAAGGACCGCCCCCCGGACCGCAAGGCCCGCAAGGTGTGCAGCCGCAAGGTCCGCAGGGACCTCAGGGCGTGCAGCCGCGCCAGTTCGGCCGCCCGGGTCCGGGCGTCCAGCCTGCGGGACCTGGGCCGCAGGCGGTCGCTCCACGACAAGCCCTGCAGCCGCAAGGAATCGGCCACGTCGACGGGTTGCGTTCGCAGCGGCGTGAGCGGGTGGAGGCCGGCGGCCGGGTCGTGATCGAAGAGCCGGGCCGACGCTTCATCGTGCGTGAGCAAGGCGGCCGCGCGTTCGTCAGGCACGACGAGACGCAACGCTTCCGCATCTGGGGAGGCAACCCCCGGATGGAAGTTCGCGGTCCCGAGCGCTACGCCTATATCGGTCGTCCGGGCGGATATCAGATCATCACCGTCACCGACGGCAGCGGCCGCCTCTTGCGCCGCATGCGGCGCGGGCCCGACGGGCGCGAGGTCGTCCTGATCGACAATCGGCCACGGTTCGGAGTGGCTGCCGGAGTGGGCGTCGGATTGGCCGCCGGCGTCATGCTGGGCCTCGCCGCACCGGCGATCTTGATCCCGCGCGAGCGCTACATCGTCGACACCAGCGTCGCTCCGGCTCCGCTGCTCTACGAGACGCTGGAGGCGCCGCCGCTGGTCGAGATCGAGCGCCCCTACACGCTCGACGAAATCCGCTACAACGTCGAGCTGCGCGACCGCATGCGCCGCGTCGACATCGACACCATCACGTTCGACACCGGCTCATGGGACGTCACGCCCGAGCAGCAGCCGAAGCTGGAGGCGATCGCGGAGGCGATCAGCCGCATCCTCGCCAACAATCCGAACGAGATGTTCCTGATCGAAGGCCACACCGACGCCGTCGGCATCGACGTCGACAATCTGTCGCTGTCCGACCGGCGGGCCGAGTCGGTTGCGGTCGTGCTGACCGAGGTGTACCAGATCCCGCCCGAAAATCTGGTGAGCCAAGGCTATGGCGAGCAACATCTCAAGGTGCCGACCGATGGTCCGAGCCGCGAAAACCGCCGGGCGTCGGTGCGCCGGATCACGCCGCTGCTGCAGGGTGGGATCGCGAGCCGGTAGTCGGTTGCTTCGAACGCTGTCGTTCGCGCTCGCCGGCCTCTGGCTGCTGGCGAGCCCGGCGCAGGCGCAATCGAGCTATCCTTCCCGCCCGGTGCGCATCGTGGTGCCTTCCCCGCCGGCGGGCGGGACCGACATCATCGCGCGCGTGCTCGCGCAGCATTTTTCCACCGCTTTCGGCCAGCAGTTCTTCGTCGAGAACAGGCCGGGCGCCGGCAACATGATCGGCATCGAGAGCGTCGCGCGCGCCGCGCCCGACGGCTACACGCTGCTGTTCGTGCCGAGCACGCTCGCCCTCAACAGCGTGATGTACAAGAAGGTGTCGTACGATCCGGTGCGCGATTTCACGCCGATCACGCTCGCCGCCGCGGCCAACAACGTGCTGGTCGTCAATCCGTCGGTGCCGGCCAAGACCCTGGTCGAGCTCATCGCGCTGGCGAAGCAGAAGCCCGGGCAGCTGACCTACGGCACGCCGGGAATCGGCACCTCGCCGCACATGTGCACGGAATTGCTCAAGAGCATGGCGGGCATCGACCTCCAGCACATCCCGTACCGCGGCACGGCGCCCGCCATGACCGATGTCATCAGCGGCCAGATCAGCGCCATGTTCGCCAACGCGCTCACCGCCAAGCCGCAGATCGATTCCGGCGCGGTGCGCGCCCTGGGCGTCTCGGGCCGCAAGCGCAGCACAGCCATGCCCAACATCCCGCCGATCGCCGAAGCGGGCGTCCCGGACTACGAGGCGACCCAGTGGTACGGCCTGGTGGCGCCGGCGGGAACGCCCGCCGACGTCATCGCGCGCCTGCATGCCGAGGTGACGCGCGCGCTCAAGGCGCCCGAGATGATCGAGAAGCTCGCGTTCGATGGCGCCGAGCCGGTCGGCACCACGCCGTCGGAATTCGCCGCGCACATCAAGAGCGAGCTCGAGAAGTGGACCAAGGTCGCGCGCGCCGCCAAGATCGAGCCGCAGTAGGTCCCGTAGCCGTCTCCGCTGTCGTTCCGGGACGGCCCACCGATCTCGGGTTTACCCGAGATCGGTGGCCGGACCATACTCAGCCGGATTATGGCTTCCGGGCTCGCGCGTCGGCTATAGCCGACTTGGGCAACGCCGATCTCGGGTAAACCCGAGATCGGTGGCGCGCCCCGGAATGACGGCTGCACGCGATAGTCAGAGCGTCAGAGCCAGCCGCGCATGCGCACGATCAGGTACATCCCGATCCCGGACAGCGCCATCAGGGCGAGCGCCCACGGATAACCCCATGCCCATTGCAGCTCCGGCATCGCCTTGAAGTTCATGCCGTAGATGCTCGCAACCAGGACCGGCGGCGTGAGCAGCACGCCGACAATGGTCATGATGTTGATGGTCCGGCTTTGCAGAATGCCGATGAACCCGACCGCACCGTCCAGCATGAAGGCGGTGGTCGCCGACAGGTCCTCCTCGGCCTGCTCGAGCGACTGCAGCTCGTGCTCGAACGATACGAGCTTGCCCGGGAGGCCATTCTTGGCGTCCCGCTCCCGCAACAGCGCCACCACCCGGCGAAAGCTCAGCACGCTGCGCCGCAGCTTGACCAGCACCTCGCGGCAATAGCCGAGCTCGGTCAGAATCCGCTCGAGCTGACGATTGCGCCGCCGCGGCGACGCTTGTATTCGCCGGCGATTTTTTCGCGACGCGTGATGTTGAAACAGCGCTCGATTGAGCGGGTCGAGGTCCTCGGCCACCCGATCGAGGACATCGGCCGCATGCTCGATGACGAGATCGAGAAGGACCGGAAACGCGTCGGTCGATCCTGGTGGGACATAGTCCTCGCATTCCTCGACCAGCCAACCAAGCCCGCTGGGACCGCCTTTGGTCAGGGTCACGAGTGGGCCCTTGCTCCGGATGAAGACGACCGTCATCAGTTTCGGCCGGTGCTCGCCGAGTCCGGTCAGCAGCAGCGCCGTCAGGGTCATCTGCGCCTCGGACACCCGCACCGGGCTCGAAATCTGAAACTTCTCCGGCTCCTCCGGCACGGACAGCTTGATGCCAAGCGCCTGCTCGACCGCCTGCTGCTCTTCCGGGGTCTGATCGTGGACATCGATCCAGTAAGCCGCCTTGAGCGACGCCGGGTCGAGAGGTCGCGCGCTAGGCTTCAGCCGGCCGGCCTCAACCGAATAGATTTGCAGCATCATGGTTCTCCGGAGCAACGGCGGGGCGAAGCATTGCGGTGGCTTTCCTAACGCCCGACTGGCGCGCTTTGTTGCCGCTCCGCCTGCGCGGCGAGCGACGCCGTCGCGCCGATGCTTGGAAAGCATTTGCCTTCGTTCGTTCACCGCGCGTTCAATCCGAACATGGTTTCCGCATTGCCGTGGCAAATCTTCTCCATGTCGGACTTGCGGCAGCTCGAGCGACTCCATCACCTCGATCGTGGCGCGGATGTAGCCCCTGCCCTTCTCCTTGTCGAACGGACAGTCGGAGGCGAACAGCACATGGTCCGCCCCGAAGAATGAGATTCCGCACACGGTCGGCGCGCGGGCGCCGGCGAGCGCGGTGTCGCCGTAGAAGCCCTTGAAATAATCGAAGGGACGCTTCTTGAGCTTCTTCAGGAGCAGCGAATAGTCCTCATCCGACGTGCGCGCACCCAGCTGGTCCCAGCTGTGCGCCACCCGGCCTTCGAAATACGGAATGATGCCGCCGAGGTGGTGGGTGATCACCTTCAGGTCCGGATAGCGGTCCATGATGCCGGAGAACACCAGGCGCGCGAGCGCGGCGCCGGTCTCGAACGGCCAGCCGATCACGCTGCAGATCTCGTATTTGGACTTGCTCTCGGTGCGGTAGTCCGCCATTTCGCGGGTGCGGATCGGATGCAGCAGGATCGGCTTGCCGGATTTCTCGATGATCTCGTAGATCGGCAGGAACCGGTCCTGGTCGATCGGCGCGCCGTCCACATTGGTGTGCAGCTGGATCGCGTTGGCGCCGTTGGCGAGCACGCGTTCGGCTTCCTTGGCGGCCGCCTCCGGCGCGTTCATCGGCAGCGATGCCGCGTAGCCGACGAAGCGGTCGGGATACTTTGCGACCATCTCGGCGAGGCCGTCGTTGCCGAGACGCGCCCATTCCGGCGCGTGCTCCGGGCCGGTCAGCCGGTCGATCGACGGCATGCCGAGGCAGATGACCTGCGTGTAATCAGGGAATGAGTCGACCACGCGCAGCCGCTCGTCGACGTCGTAGAGCGCAGGAATGCCGCGCATCCGCTTGCCGAGATCCCTCTGTCCCGCCGGCGACGCCAGCATCAATTCGTAGATGCGCTTGGGAAAGAAATGATTGAACGCATCGATGTAGCGCATGGTTGTTCTCCGGTTCTTGCTGGCTGGCAAATCTTGGCGTCGCAACGCGGGGGGAGCGCGCTCCGATTGTCATGCAACGGGATCGCAGGGCGGGTAACGGCGCGTCCGAGGCGTCGCCACTCGCCGCGACACCGACGAGCGCCGTTGCCCACCCTGCGAGTCGTGCTGCACTGTGCCCCGGACAAATCACCGTGACGGGTTGATGATCGTCTTGGCAAACAGGTCCTGCCACTTTCTGGCTTGGTCCAGCATCAGGCTCGAATCGATGAGCTTGAGCGGAATCTTGCCCAGCGGCGTCTCGATCTTGCGGCTCGCCGGCACGAATTGGCGGCTCGCCAGGATCGACTGGGCGTCGCTGATCAGGAAATCGAAGAACAGCACCGCCGCGTGCGGGTGCGGCGCATTGCGCGCCACGCCCTCGCCGTTCGGTCGCGCCACCGCCGGCGGGATCACGAACCAGTCGAGCGGCGCGCCCTTGCGCTTGGCCTGCTCGGCTGCCGAAATATAGATGGTGAGCGCGAGCGGCACCTCGCCGGCCGCCACCAGGTTGTTCAGCAGCGTGTGGCCCTTGCGCACCGATACGCCGTTGGTCGCGACGATGTCGCGGAACAGGCGCAGCCCCTGCGCCTCGCCGAGCTCCATGACCACCTGGGCGAACCAGTCGAAATCCTCCGCCTCGATTCCGAGCTTGCCCTTCCACTCCGGCTTGAGCAGGTCCCGATAGGTCTCGGGCAGGCTCTCCTTCTTCACGATATTGGTGTTGTAGGCCTGCACGAATGTATTGAGATAGATCGGCACCCACTGACCGTGCTTCGGCATGGCCTGCGGAATAAGGTCGGCGATAAAGGGCGACTTCACCTCCTGCAGCAGGTTCTCGCGATAGAGCGGCTCGAGCGCCGAGCTCGACCCGGCCATGACGTCGACCTCGAAGCGCCGGGCCCTGGCCTCGTTCAGGATGCGCTGCAGGAAGCCCTCGGAGTCGGCGCGCCAGACCTTGACCTTGACGCCGTACTTCTTGTCGAAGGCCGCGACCAGAACGGCGATGTCCTCGGTCGGGATCGACGAATAGAAGGTGAGCTCCTTTTCGCGCTTGGCGCCTTCGATCAGCCGCTGCTCGCGGTCGGGCCCCTGGTAGGTGGCGATCTCGGCGACCCGATTGGGATTGGGCGAAATGCCGGGCGCGTCGCGACGAGGCCCGCGCCGAGCGCGAGCACCAGCAGGCCGATGTAGAGAGCGCCTCCGGCGCTTGCCTTGCCAACCATGCCAGGCTCCCGCGGCGGTTGGTGACTGCCGTGAACCATGGCACAATTATACGTGCGCCTTGTCAGCGCAGCACGTCGAACACGGTGAACACGGCTAGCCCGCCTTGCTCGCGCGTTGCTCGACGTTGGCGATGCGGCTCGGCACGCCGAACTCCCGGCGGCAGACCTCGGCGAGCGCGGCGACGCCCTGGCGAATGGTCTCCTTGGACGGGTGGGCGAAACACAGGCGCAGCCGGCTCTTGCCGTAGGCCTTGTTGGTCGACCATTCGGCGCCTGGATTGATCGAGACGCCGGCGGCGAGCGCCAGCCTGCGCCAGCTTCTGGGTGTCGACCACGTCGGGCAACTTGACCCACAGGAAGATGCCGCCCTTCGGATCGTCGAACTCGGCCGCGGTGCCGAACTGCTCGGCGAGCGCCTCCATGAGCGTTTCGAGCTTCTCGCGCAGGCCGCGCGTCAGCTTCGGCACATGCTCCTTGAAATGGGCCGCGCAAAACTCCGCCAGCACCATCTGCTCCAAGGCGCCGGAGCCGGCGTCGGTCTTGAGCGCGAGCATGCGGGAAAGGAGCTCCCAGCGCGCGACGATGTAGCCGACCCGCAGCGCCGGCGCGATCGATTTGGAGAACGAGCCGATGTGGATGACGCCGGCGGTCTTGCTCATGGCGTAGAGCGCGGGCGGACGGGCGCCGTCCCAGACCAGGTCCGAATAGCACTCGTCCTCGAAAATCGGCACGCCATGCTGTTCCGACAGCCGCAGCAGCTCGAGCCGGCGCTGCTCTCCCATGATCGTGCCGGTCGGATTCTGCACGGTCGGGATCGTATAGATGTATTTGGCACGGATGCCGCGGCGCGCGAGGTCGTCGAGCGCGGCCGCCAGCGCGTCCATTCGCAGGCCCTCGCCATCGAGCGGAATGCCGACGGCATTGACGCCGAGCCGGGCAAGCCGGCTGAGCGAGCCGCCATAGCTTTCCTGCTCGATGATGACGGTGTCGCCGCGCGCGAGCAGAATGCCGTTGACCAGGTCGATCGCCTGCAGCGAGCCCGACGTGATCAGGATTTCGTCGGCCGTGCAGGAAATCCCGGCATGCCACTTGAGCTTGGCCGCCAGGAACTCGCGCAGCGGGCGGTAGCCGAGCGGACCGCTTTCGAGACCGTAGGTCGCAAGCGTCGTGCCCTCGCGCGCGAGCACGGCGGTGACGGCCGCGATCAGGCGGTCGACCGGAACGTGCTCCGCGTCGTTGTGGCCGCCGACGAAGTTGTATTTGGGGAAGCCCGTCCACTTGGCCGCCGGCGCCGGCAACCCGGCCGGTCAACAAAGGTGCGAAGTCGAACGACCCGGAGGTCATGGATGCGGTCTCCTTTCGGCGGCTTGCGAGCGGCTCATGCAAGCCCGTTGCACAGGCCCGGATGCTAGGCTCAATGGGCGTGAGGGTCCAGGGATGAGCCGGAGCCTCTGTCGAATCGCATTCTGGCGGAGCGAAACGATGGATGTGCGCGACCTGCATGACAAGGGGCTCAAGCTGCGGAGAGAGATGTTCGGCGATGCGGCGGTCGAGCAGCGCATGAACGCATTCGGCGCGTTCGGCGAGCCGTTGCAGAACATCATCAACGCCTATGCGTACGGCGACGTCTGGAGCCGGACCGCGCTGCCGATGGGGACGAAATCGCTCGCCATGGTGGCGATGATGGCGGCGGCAGGGCGCGCCAACGAGCTTCGCGTCCACCTCAAGGGGGCGCTCGCCAACGGCTGCACGGCCGAGCAGATCCAGGAGATTCTCCTTCTGGTCGCGCTCTATTGCGGGATTCCGGCGGCCAACGAGGCGCATCGCGTCGCGGTCGAGGTGCTTGGGCGAACGCGCACCTGGATAGCAGGCTACTGCTGCGGGATGCCGGCCGCCTCGCGCACCGCGTTCCAGCGCTTGAGCTCGCTCTCCAGGTGCTTGCCGAACGCCTCGGGGGTGGAGCCCTGCACGACCACGCCGGCCTTGGTCAACCGCTCGCGCACTGCCTCCTCCTTGAGGCCCTCGTTGACCGTCGCGTTGAGCTTGGCGACGATCCCGGGCGGCGTGCCGCGCGGAACGAAGAAGCCGTACCAGGTGGTGGCATCGAAGCCCGGGGTCACGCCCGACTTCGATCGCCGCCGGCACGTCCGGCACCGCCGGGAAGCGGTCCTTGCCGGTGACCGCGAGCGCCTTGAGCTGGCCGCCCTGGACCTGGCCGAGCACGGCCGAAACCGTATCGAACAGCACGTCCACCTGCTGGCCGAGCACGGCCGCGATCGCCTCCGGCGAGGTGCGGAACGGCACCTGCAGCACCTTGATGTCGGCGCTCTGCCGGAACAGCTCGGCGGTGAAATGCTGGGTGGCGCCGAAGCCCGGGCTCGCGAACGACAGCTTGCCGGGATCGGCCTTGGCGGCCGCCACCAGCTCCTTGACGTTGCTGGCGGCGAAGTCCGGGCGCGTGACGATGATCAGGCCGGCGGTCGCGATCATGGAGACCGGATCGAATGCCGTGAGCGTGTCGTAGCGCAGCGACTTGCTCATCACCGCCGCGATGATCTGGCCGGCCGTCATGATGCCGATCGTGTAGCCGTCCTTGTCGGCGCGAGCGACCGCCTCGTTGCCCAAGCGTGCCGCCGGCGCCGGGCCGGTTCTCGATCACGACCGGCTGCCCGAGCCGCTCCTGCATCGACTGGCCGAGGATGCGGGCGACGATGTCGCTGCCGCCGCCGGGCCCGAACGGGACGACGATGCGGATGGTCCGTTGCGGGTAGTCCTGCGCCGACGCGGGCGCGGCCAAGGCCCATCGCCAGAACGCAGGCGACCGCAAAGGTCAGGATCGGCTTGGTCATGCTGTTGTTCCTCCCACGCACGACCGACGCGATTGGCGCGATGTCGACACGCGCCGCGAGGTCTGACCGGAGGCGACGGCCGGCCGAATCAGCCGCATCCGGACGGACTGCTCAGGCCGGGACCGCGAGCGCGAGCCGTCGGGACGAGACACCGATCGAAACCCTGCGTCCCCAGCCGAACAGGAGATGGTCGGACTCGATGCCGTCGGCGAAGATCGTCCCGCCATCGTCCATCTCCGACGTGATGACCACCGGCTCGCTCTCGACCAGGCCGGCAACGATATCCGTTCCGGTCGCGGGGCTCGGCCAGGCTTCCCGCACCAGATAGCCGAGGCGCGGCGCGGTCGGCGCAAGCTCGAGCGCGATGTGGGAGGCCTGCATGATCGAGCGCGCCCATCCGGTCGCTCCGGTGCCGGTCGCCA
Source organism: uncultured Alphaproteobacteria bacterium (assembly GCA_963708765.1). Classification (GTDB taxonomy): domain Bacteria; phylum Pseudomonadota; class Alphaproteobacteria; order Rhizobiales; family Xanthobacteraceae; genus VAZQ01. The sequence continues at coordinate 261,805 of CAVPTV010000037.1, forward strand.
CGATCAGACCGGAGGAGGACTGGCGCTCGGCGCGGCCGCCGGCTGCGAGCATGTAGCGCGCGGACTGGTGGCTGCGATGACCGACGAAAACCTCATTGAGCGCAACCAGCGTCACGCCGTCGTCGAGGCGGGCTTCGGCCATGGTGCGCTGCTCGACGTGCAACTCACGCATCGCGGCCGCTTGCAGCAGCCGTCCGACGTCATCGGCGCGAAAGCGCACGAGCGCGCCGCTGTTCACCCCGGGCGCGGGATCGACCCCGATCACCGGCTGGCCGTCGAGATATTTCGAGACGTTCGCGACCAGGCCGTCCTGGCCGACCGCCACGACGATGTCCTCCGGACCAAACACGAAGCGTTCCACATCCGATCGGAAAATCGTCGCTTGTCGCCAATCGGCCGGGATCGCGGCCCGCACCTCGCGCAGCACCTCGAGAAACTCCGCATGCGCGACACGGACTGCGTCGAGCGAGATGCCCTTGCGCTCGAGCACGAAGCGGGCGGACGCCGCGCTGGCATGGACGGCAAGAATCCGGTCGAGCTCGGTTTCGCGCCGGACGACGATCACGCGGGGAGCCAGGATCGCCATGGCGGCGCGCTCAGGTCGATTTCGGCCGACTATTCAGCGCCTCGGCGAGCTTTTCGCCGACCAGCGACATCGTGTCGGGTCCGAGGTTCAGCGTGCCGATCTTGGCGCTCGCGAGCCCGTGCCTGAACGCCTCGGCAACGATCACGACCGGCGGCATCGATTTCGCGATCTCGGCACGCTCCCGCTCGCTGTTGAGCTTGACCTCGTCGATCTTGGCGATCGCGTCTGCATCGGCCGCGGCGGCGAGCCCGCGCGCTCTTGCGGCACCCTGCGCCTCGATCTCTTTCGTGGACGCGGCGCTGTCGGCGTCGATCTTCGCCTTCTCGGCGAGTGCCCGCGCCTTGGCGAGCTCGTTCTGGCGTTCCCGGTCGATGAGTTGCGATTTCGTCTGCTCGAGCGCGATCTTCGCCTTGGTTTCGTTTTCCGCGATCTCCGCCTCCTTCTCCACGGCATTGGCGCGGCGCTTGAAGGTCGCCTCGTCCGCGCTCTGCTGCAGGCGCTCGACCGTAGGCTGTTTCAGCGCCCGCACGAGATCGGGAGACGGCGTGAGATCGGACAGGCGAACGCCGACGAGCTCGATCCCAATCGCGGCGAGGCGGTCGGTGCGCGCAAGCTCGGCCTGAACCTGCGCCAGCAGAGCGCCGACGCCCTCCGCCATGACCTGCGAGACCTCGCGCGCCGCCACGTACATCTCGATCGCCGACTTGATCAGGCCGTTGATCAGCGTGTCGATCTGGGCGAGCGGATCGCTTCGGTAGGAGCCGCGAGAGGAATCGATCGAGAAGTCGATGCGCCCGGCGAGCTTGAGCGCGTCCGCGGCCCGCCACGTGGCGATGCCTTGCACGCTGATGGTCTGGAAGTCCCGCGTGGTCGCCGACACCGCGATCACATGATCGCGGTCGTCCGCCGGCACTTCGAGCAGCGACGTGCCGCCCTGAGCAAGAAACCACACGTCGATGCCGTTGCCCGATTTCGTCAGCTGGCCGTTTCGGAACACCGCCAGCATGGAGGACGCTTCGACGCGGGCGTGGCGCAGGACGACATAGGATCGGATCGTGGCCATGGGGAATCCTTCGTTCGGCAACGTCGCGGCGCGCAGCCGAGGCACGACCGCGCGCCTGCTCGCAGGGCGTCCCTGATCTAGCACGAAACCCACGACAGCCACTGAGTTCGCACCGGCCCGCTTCTCATCGGTCCTGGGCAAACGGCCATTTGCCCAGGCGCTTGCACCACGGCGCATCATCGTCGAGCCCGTATTTGTCCCGGCGCTGGCTCGGCGTCAGGCATCTCGGAATCTCGTTCTTGGCAAGATCGATGACCTCCTGCGTCGAGGCGAAGGTGCGCCACAGGCGAGCGGTCTGATCCGCGGAGGTGGTCGCGACGCGCCGGCCATCGGGAGCGAACGCGACATGTGTTACCCGCTTGTGATGGCCATTGAGCTCGTCGACCGCACCGCCCGTGTCGGCGTCCCACAGCCGCACCGTGCCGTCGTACGAGGCGGTCACGATCCGCTGGCCATCGGGGCTGAAGGCTGCCTTCGTCACGGGATTCGTATGACCGATGAGCTCCTGCGCCTTTCGGTTGGAAATATCCCAGAGATACGCATAGGGTCTGCGTGCGACGATCAGCAACAGGCTGCGTCCATTCCGGCTGAACATGGCTCTGAGCACGCCCGCGCCCCGGGCATCACCGCGCAGCTCTTTGGCGGTATCGACCGTGTCGATCAGATTGCCGGTCGCGCTGTCCCAAATCCGCGCACTGGTCTCGCCGGCCGTCACCACCCGGCGTCCGTCCGGGCTGAAGGCGGCGCTCCGGCAGGCGCCGGTATGCCCCTGAGACCTCGCTCACCAGCTGGCCTGATGCCGCGTCCCAGATGCGCGCAATGCATTTGGCGGAAGCGGTGAGAACTCGACGCCCATCCGCGCTGAACGTCGCACTGAAAAGCCCGGAGCCAGGTGACTTGAATTCACCGATCCGCTTGCCGCTCGCGCTGTCCCACAATATCGCGGATCCGTTGCTCGAGGCCGTCAAGATGCGACGTCCGTCCGGGTGGTGAACCACGCCGTCGACCGGGCTGCCGACCTCGAGCTTGTGTATTTCCTGCGCCGCGACGGTGTCCCAGATGCGCGCGGTTCCGTCGTGCGACGCCGTCACGACGCGCGTGGCATCCGGACTGAAGTCGGCTGCGGAGGTCTGCTCGTCGTGCCCTTTCAGCAGCGCGCGGGCCTTGCCGGCTGCGACGCTCCAGATGCGGGCCGTTCCGTCGTCCGACGTCGTGACCAATAGCGCGCCATCCCTGCTGAAGGCGGCGAACAGGACGTCATCGTCTTCCTCGAGGACAGTGACGTCCGGCTTCGGCTGCACGCTCCAGGTCCGCGCGGTGTTGTCCTCGGATGCGGTCAGGACGGTTTGTCCGTCCGCACTGAAGACGGCGGAGCTGATCAGCGCCTGATGGCCGTTGAGGACGGCAACCTGTGCACCGGTCTCGACCTCCCACACCCGCGCCGACTGGTCGTCCGAGACGGTGACGACACGCTTGCCGTCGACGCTGAAGGCCGCCTTGCGGACGTCATTGCTGTGGCCGAGGAGGGTGAGAGTTCTTATCCCGTCTGCACCGCCTCTGCCGATCTGACTGTCCCAAAGCCGCGCGCTCTTGTCCCGCGAGGTCGTGATGATGCGGCGTCCATCGGGGCTGAAGGCGGCAAATCGAACGGCCGCTTCGTGATCGAGCAACCGGTCGAGCTCCTTGCCGCTTGCCGCATCCCACAATCTCGCCGTTGCGTCATCGGAGGCCGTCAGGACGCGCTCGCCATCGGGGCTGAAAACCGCCGTCCCAACCCGGTCCGTGTGTCCCGTCACGGTAGCGACCCGCCGACCGGTCTCCGCGTCCCATACCCTCGCGGTCCTATCAAGGGAAGCGGTGACGATCTTGAGCCCATCCTTGCTGAATGCCGCGTTCTCGATGGCATCGTCGTGTCCGGTCAGCCTGGACTGACGTTCACCGGTGGCGCTGTCCCACAGTGCGGCTGCACTGTCCAAGCCGGCGGTGAGGATGCGGCGGCCGTCAGGACTGAAGATCGCGACCCGCAGCGACTTGTTGCTGGCCGGTATCTCGCGCAGCACGCTCGTGCGTGTTGGCATCCCAGACACGCGCGGTCCCGTTGTCATCCCCGATCAAGATCTGCCGCCCGTCCGGACTGTAGGTCGCAGTGCGGGCACCGACGGTGTGCCGTCCATGCAGGACCGCGATCACCTTGCCGGATACTGCGTCCCAAATACGGGCCCTGCCGTCGTTCTCGGCGGTCAGAATGCGATGACCGTCGGGACTGAACACCGCGGCGCGCACGATGTATCCTCCTCCGAGCACCAGGCGTTCGTTTCGCGCCCGCAGCGTCGCGCGAAGCACGAGCTCGGCCGGTGGATAGTACGGACGTTCCGATTTCTCCTCGCGATCCGGCAAGGCTTCCATGGCCAACAACGTGGCGGTGACCGGATCGCCTTCTCGAATATTCTGCTTGGCGAATTCGGTCAGCCGGCTGGAGTTCTCGACCGACCGCAGATACGCGCTCCGCTGCGCCTCCAGCCTCCGCAGCTCTGCCTCCAGTCTCTGCAGGTACGCGAAGCCGCCCAGAGCGCTGACGCCGACGGCAACGACCAGCGAAGCCACCACGGCGATCCGTCCACGCTGCCGCGCCGCCGCGCGGCTCGCCTGGATGTATTCCTGGTGCAGGTTGGTCGGGGATCGCGCGGTATTGGGCCGCTGGGTGAGCCAGCGCTCGGCCTCATCGAGCGCGCGGCGGCGCAGCAGATCGGCGGCGGGGCGCCCGTGCGCGTCCCAATGGTGCGCGAGCTCGCCCAGCCGCGTGTGCTCGCGAATCCATTCGATGTCGGTCTCCAGCGCCTCGACGAGCTGGTCGAGCGCGGCCTCGCGGCCGGCGATCTCGTTGAAGAACACGCTGTGGATCTTGGCGAGCCCATCGGGCACCGAGGCCCACTTGATGTCGGCGATGACCGCCGGGAAGACGCGCTTGTTCAATGTCTGGGCATAGGCGACCTCGTCGCGACAGACGGCAGAGTCCACGGAATTCGGGCTGAGCACGAACACCACCGTATCGGCGCGGCCGATCAGCTCTTGCAGGCGACGCCACCACTCCTCGCCCGGCAGCGTGTCCTCGATATCGCGGAACACCGCTATTCCGCGCTCGGCGAGGCCGCGCTGCAGCCAGATCGCAAAATCGGCATCCTTGCGCGAATAGGAAACGAAAACGCGGGTCTTGCCCTCGGTCGCGGATTGATCGTCCGGGCGCTTCACCGGCGCCGCACCCGATAGCGCTGCTGGGTCGCGGCTGCTCATCGGTGCCGGGCGCGCACTAGTCGCCCGCGGCCGGCCGACGCCCGACGGACGGGCGAGGCAAGATCGGAAAGTCATAGGATTTGAGCGCGGCGCCTTCCGGCATCTGATAGGTGAAGTGCCACCACTCGCCGAAATAGTTCTTGAAATTGTGCCGCTCCATGGCCGCGACCAGCGTGTCGCGCCAACGCCGCTGCTCGGCGGAGATGTCCGGACTGGCCGTATGACTCCTGGCGTCGAAGCAATCGAAGCCCGTCCCCATGTCGACGGAATTGTCCGGAGCACGGTGCTCGGCAGGCCCCGAGCAGTCGCCGTACGTTCGCTTGGGATCGAAAGCGGCTTGTGGCTGCGCCGGCAATTGGACGAGCGTGAGATCGACCGCGTTGCCGCGCGAATGCCCCGAGGCCGAGGAAATGTATCGTTGCGCGAACAGCTCGCTCTTGTTCAGGCGCGGATAGAAGCGCTTGGTGGCTGCGCCGTCATTGCCGTCATTGGCCCATTGCACGAAGGCCTGCACCGCACGCTTCGGCCGGTAGCAATCGTAGACCTTGAGCGAAAGGTTGCGGCCGGCGAGCTCCGCCTGAACGCGCTTGAGCGCCTCCGCGACCGGGCGCAGCAGCAGGCATTCGGCAGCGCCGTAGCCGGGCACCGGCTTGCCGGTGAAATTGTCGGCGCCCGCGTACCTCATGTCCGCGATGATCGTGGGATCGACCTCCCTGAGATAGACGAACTCCTTGGGTATCGACCGGCCCTGCCCCCAACCATCCGACGGATCCGCCACCAGGTCTGTCATGACAACCATCACAAAAGTGGCGCAGGCGAAAATCCTGCGAGACTTGCGCTGGCGTTCAGGGCTGCGCCGGTTCGGACACAATGTGCAGTTCCGAAATTGCCGTGTCTTCGAACTTGATGCCCGGATAGACGCTTTCGATCGTGAGCTTGATCCAATAGGCCTTGAGCGGTTGATCTTTCGGCAACGGGATCGGCTGCGGCGTTCCGGTGTCCTTCAGCGTCACGCTTCTTTTCTCGCGCTCGGAGAATTCGACCTTGAATTCCTTGATGCGGCTGTTCTTCTGGTAGATGTCGCGGTCCTTGTTGTAGCCGTTGTTGATCTCGATCGCCTTCACCAGGCGGAGCCGGTCGAACTCGACGACGATCCACTCCCCGATGCCTTGCCCGGGAGCGCCCTCGACCCAGGCGGTATCGTTGGCCTTGTCGAACAGGCTCTCCGGCCCGTAATTGAAGCGGTTTACGATCTTGTCCTGCTCGAGCACCGAGCTGACGCAATACCGGTCGGTCCCGACAGGCGTGCTCAACTCCGCGCAGGTTGCGCCTTCGGTGTGGGCCGGACGCCGCTTCGGCCCCTCCTGCGCGGCAGCCGACGTGCCCGCGAGCAACAGGATTGCCAGGAGCGACGGCAAGCACTGCACAGCCCTGCCCATGACTGCCTTCTCCATCATGCCCACCACCATCATACCGGCTCCGCCGCACCTGCCTAGAGCGACACCGGCGTTCCCATGAAATCGCGCTTGCCGAGCTCGACCCCGCAGTGGCGCAGGATGTCGTAGGCGGTGGTGCAGTGGAAATAGAAGTTGGGCAGCGAATTTCCGAGCAGCAGCGACTGGCCGGTGAACTCGCGGACCGCGCCGCTCGGGAAGGTGATCTTGATCTCCTTGGCTTCGGTGCCGTCGATCTGCGCGGGCTTGAGGGTCTTGAGGAAATCGATGGTCTTGGCGATGCGATCCTTGAGCTCCGGAATGGTGGCTTCGGTGTTCGCGAAGGTCGGCAGGTCGGCGCCGGCGAGCCGCCCGCAGGCATTGATGGCGTGGTCGGTGGCCGCGCGCACCTGCCGCACCAGCGGAAACATGTCGGGCGCCAGCCGGGTGTTGAGCAGCACCGACGGATCGACCTTCTTGGCCTCGGCAAAGGCCGCCGCCTTGTCGAGCACGGCCGACAGGCTGGTGAGGAACTGGACGAAGATCGGCACCGAGGTCTGGTAGAGCGAGATCGTCATGGGATTTCCCTTGCGTCGTGACAACGGAGCAAAGCTTAGCGGGCTTCACGGCTCGCTTGAAGGGCGGATTGGCCGAGCGCGCCGCGCAGCAGCGCGGCATAGACATGCTCCATGAAGGTCGTGCGCCGTTCGAGCCCCATGCGCGCCAGGCACTCGCGCACCTGCGGTGAGGCGCGCGCCGGACGCAAGCCCGCGCGCCAGCAGGCCGGCAAGTCGCATCGGCGAGGCCGCGCCCAGGAGCTGCAGCGCCGGGATCAGCCGCTGCTCGGTTTCGGTGAAATCGGTGCCGAACGGAAAGCTCGGCAGCAGCCCCTGCTCGAACGCGGGGGCGAGCGCGCGCGCGATGCGCTCGGGCGTGTTGTCGCGGCACGCGGCCGGCAGCTCGAAGTCCCGCTCGATCTTGCCGGCGTCCTTGGCGCGCCGCAGCAGCTCGTCCTGAAACCGCGAATCGGCCACCGCCAGCATGGCGGCGATCACGTCGCGGTCGTTCTTGCCGCGCAGATCCGCGATGCCGTATTCGGTCACCACGATGTCGCGCAGATGGCGCGGGATCGTCGTGTGCCCATAGTTCCAGCGGATGTTCGAGGTGGTGCGTCCTTTGGCGTCGCGGGTCGCGCGCAGCATGATGATGGAGCGAGCGCCTTCCAGCGCGAAACCCTGCGCGACGAAATTGTATTGGCCGCCGACGCCGCTCACGACCCTGCCGTCCTCGAGCGCATCGGACACCACGTGGCCGAGCAAGGTCGCCATCATGGCATTGTTGATGAAGCGCGCCTTGACGCGGGCGCGCCGCTTGGCGGGCTCGTCGTCGCCGTAGAGCTCGTTGACGAACGAGACCGCGGTCATCCGCAGCTTGGCCAATTCCGGCTCCGGCATCTCCCGCAGCGCGCGATAGAAGGCGCGCGAGCCGAGGAAGAACGCCGCCTGCAGCAGCGTGCCGTCGACCTCGCGCTTGAGGATCCCCGCGCGCATCAGGTCGAGGAAGCCCTCGACGAGCATCTCGCTGACGCCGTGGAGCCCGATCTCGAACGGCGCGCTCTCGCGCAGTGCCGCCGGCGCCGTGTCGGCACGATCGAGCCGCGCGAGGATGTCGCGAAACTCGGCGTTGTGCCGATGCCGCAGGATCAGCGCCTGCGCGACCGCGTCGCCCAGCGATCCGATGCCGAGCTGCAGGGTGCCGCCGTCGGCCACGATGCGCGCGGCGTGCAGGCCGGCGGCGTATTCGGTGAGATCGATCGACTCGCGCGGCGGCGCGAACAAGCGGAAAGTCGGTCTGCGGGCTGTCCAGCATGAAATCGAATTCGCCGGCGGCGATGTCGGCATCGCCGGGCATGAACGGCAGCTCCGAGTTCACCTGGCCGACGAACAGAAAGTCGCAGCCGCCGGCGCGGCGCCGCGCCAGCAGATCGAGCGTGATGTCGGTGTTGCAGCTCAGGCTGTAGCGGCGTCTCGCCGCCGCGCACCCGCTTCGGCACCAGCTGCGCCACCACATTGACGCCGCGCTCGAGCACATAGCCGAGCGCATGGGTGTAGTTGGCGCGAAATGTAGCTGCGCTGCGACGCCGGAACGGCGAGCCGCGTTCCGGCCTGGAAGAAGAATTCGTCGACCTCGACGTTGGGCGGCAGCCGATTCTGGTGCAGCGCCACCGCATAGGCGAGGTCCGGATAGCCGCCGAACACGCGTTCCGCGAGCGGGCCGACGAAGCGCCGCTCGAGCTCCTGTCGCGGGCGCGGCTTCTCGAGCGTCAGCGCCGTGAAGATGCGCAGGTGCATCGAGGGGTCGGCGGCGGCGCGGGCGAACAGCGCGTTGGCGACGTGATTGGCCTTGCCGAGGCCGAGCGGCAGCGCCAGCACGATGCTCTTGCCGACACGCTCGATGATGGCGTCGGCGAGCCGATCCGCGTCCTCGAATTGCGCCGGCGCGCCGACCGCCGCGCGTCATGCCAAACGGTCCCAGCCCGGATCGGGCCGGAAGCGCTCGCCATAGCGTTCGGAGAATTGCCACAGCGTCTGCCGCACCTCGGCGACGCCGCGCGACCTGGCATAGTGCAGCGGGCCGCCGCGGAACGGGGCAAATCCGGTCGCGAAGATCATGGCGCCGTCGACCGTCTCCTCGTCCGCCACCACGCCCTCGCGCAGGCAGCCGACGCACACGTCGATCATCGGCAGAATGAGCCGGTCGGTCATCTCGTCGGTGGGCTTCGGCGCGTCGCGGTCCTTCACCGCCTTGCCGTTCTTCCAGTCGTAGAAGCCCTTGCCGGTCTTGAGGCCGAGCTCGCCGCTGTCGACCTTCTTCTTGAGCCAATGCGACACGTCGGGCATCGGGCGCTCGAGGCTGGCCTTGAGCGTCTCGGCGACGTGCAGGCAGATATCGAGGCCGACCTGATCGGCGAGCTCGATCGGCCCCATCGGCATGCCGAATTGCACGGCCGCGGCGTCGATGGTCTCGCGCTTCGTGCCCTCGATCAGCATCAGCATGGCTTCGAGCATGTAGGGCGTGAGCGCGCGGTTCACCAGGAAGCCCGGCGCGCTCTTCACCGGCGCCGGCAGCCGGTCGATGCGGCCGAGGAACGCGCGCGCCTTGGCGCAGCACATCGGCCGCGACCTGATCGTGGCTCACCACCTCGACCAGCTGCATGCGCGACACCGGATTGAAGAAATGCATCCCGACCAGCCGCTCCGGCCGCGGCAGCCCGGTGCGCAGCTGCTCCAGCGGGATGCTCGACGTGTTGGTGGCGAGAATGGCGTCCGGCCGCATCTTCGGCTCGACCGCCGCATAGACCTTGCGCTTGAGCTCGAGCGTTTCCGGCACCGCCTCGATCACCAGGTCGGCGGTGCGCACGCCTTCGCCCGTGAGATCGGGGATCAGGCGGTCGAGCGCGTCGCGGATCTCGATGCGCTTATGGCCGATCTTGCCGTAGAGGTCGGCCGCGCGCTCGATCGCCTTGGCGAGCGGCTCGGGCTTCATGTCGGCGAGGGTGACGGTGAAGCCGTGCCAGGCGCACCAGGCCGCGATGTCGCCGCCCATGGCGCCGGCGCCGATCACGTGCACGCGGCGGCCGGCACAATCGCCGTCGGCCATGCCCTTGAGCTTGTCGCGCAGGAAGAACACGCGCACGAGGTTGCGCGACGTGTCGGTGACCATGAGCTTGGCGAACGACGCGATCTCGGCCTTTTGCATGGCCGCCGCGTCGCCGCCATGGGTCTCCCAGAGATCGATCAGCGCGTACGGCGCCGGATAGTGCTCGAGCGTCGCTCTCTTCGCGGTCTCGGCGCGCATGCGCTTGGCGAGCGAGCTTGCGGCCGGGCGTCGTGTTGATGAGCTGGATCAGCACGCCGCCGCGCCGCGTCTTGAGCTTGCCGGTCACCGCCGCCTGCGCCGCCGCCTTGACGTGCCGCTCGGGCACGACCGCGTCGACGAGGCCGAGCGACCTCGCGCGGCCGGCGCGGACATTGCGCCCGGTCAGCATCATCGACATGGCCTCGATCGGGTTGATCAGCCGCGGCAGGCGCACGGTGCCGCCGAGCCCCGGATGCAGGCCGAGCATCACCTCGGGGAACCCGAACCGCGCATCGTCGACCGCGATCCGATAGTCGCAGGCGAGCGCGATCTCGAGCCCGCCGCCGAGGCAATAGCCGTGAATGACCGCGACGGTCGGCACCTTGAGGCGATCGAGCCAGTCGACCACCGCGTGCGCCTTCGTCAGGCGCGCCTCGATCGCGGCCGCGTCGGTCATGCCGCGGAATTCGCCGATGTCGGCGCCGGCGATGAAGCCGCTGCGCTTGGCGGACCGCAGCACCACGCCCTTCGGCAGATCGCGCTCGAGCTTCTCGAGCACGTCGGCGAGCTCGATCAGCACGTCCTCCGACAGCGTGTTGGCGCTGGCGCCCTGCTTGTCGATCACCACCCAGGCGACGCCGTCGTCGTCGCGCGCGAGCTTCCAATGCTTCCAGGGGCCTTCGCTGCCCGGCACGACCGGACCGAGCTCCATGTTGCGCGGCTCGAGAACCTCCAAGGCCTTTCCCATGCGCCGCCGTCCTTACACCGTCTCGATCAGCATGGCGCCGCCCTGCCCGCCGCCGATGCACTCGGTGGCGATGCCCTGCTTGACGCCGAGCCGCCGCATCGCGTTGACGAGATGCAGCACGATGCGGTTGCCGCTGGCGCCGACCGGATGGCCGAGCCCGATGGCGCCGCCGTCGACGTTGAGCTTGTCGCGTGGAATCCGGCCGGCGGCGCCGCCGAGACCGAGAACCTCGCGGCAGAACGTGTCGTCCTCCCAGGCGGCGAGGCAGGCGAGCACCTGCGCGGCGAACGCCTCGTTGAGCTCCCACAGCCCGACGTCGCCGAGCGTCAGGCCGTGGCGCTTGAGGATCGCGGTCGAGCACAGCACCGGACCGAGCCCCATGATCGACGGATCGAGCGCCGACCATTCGCTGTCGACGATCACCGCGCGCGGCGTGAGGCCGTGCTGCTTCACGGCCGCCTCCGACGCCAGGATCACCCAGGAGGCGCCGTCGGTGATCTGCGAGCTGTTGCCGGGCGTCACCTTGCCGTACGGCCGCTCGAAGGCGGGCTTGAGCTCGGCGAGCTTCTCGACCGAGGTGTCGGGCCGCACGCCGTCGTCGTGATCGTAGGTCTTGCCGTCGCGGTCGAAGGCCAGCTCGAGCTCGCCCGCGAACCATTTCTGCTCCTGCGCCTGCGCCAGCCGGTGCTGGCTCTCGACCGCGTATTGGTCGGCGTCGCGCCGCGACACGTGGAACAGATGCGCGAGGATCTCGGCGGTCTGGCCCATGTTGAGGTCGACCACCGGGTCGGTCAGGCCGCGCTCGAGGCCGATCACCGGCTTGAGAAACGACGGCCGGAAGCCCGCGAACGCCTTGAGCCGCGACCAGATATCGCGCGCCGCCGAACAGCCGCGCCGTACCACTCGACGGCGCTGCGCCGGAACACCAGCGGCGCGTGGCTCAGCGCCTCGGCGCCGCCGGCCAGGATCAGGTCGGAATGGCCTTCGCGGATGTACTGGTAGGCGGTGTCGATCGACTGCATGCCGGAGCCGCAATTGATCTGCACGGTGAACGCCGTCATGGCCTCGCCCATGCCGAGGCGCAGCGCCGCGACGCGGGCCGGGTTCATCTCGTCGGCGATGACGTTGACGCAGCCGAGGATGACCTCGTCGAACGCGTCGGGCGGGAACGGCTGGCGCAGCAGCAGCGGCCGCCCGCAGGCGACCGCGAGATCGACCGGCGTGAACGGGCCGGGCCGCCCGCGCGCCTTGATGAAGGGCGTGCGGCTGCCGTCGATGATGTAGACCGGGCGGCCCGTCACTCCGCGGCGGTCGGACGCGACATCGCTTGCGATAGCACTTCTCCTTGGGACGCTCGCCGCGGCGACAGTTCTTCCGGCGCAAAGTCGTCGACCGCGATCACCGCCGCCACCGCCTGCGCGGCCGCTTCGAGCGCGGCCGCCTCGGCGTCGTTGATGATGCCCTGCGCGCGCGCCTTGGCGACGTCGCGGACATGGGCGTCGCGCATGCGATGGCGCAGCGGCCCGGTCTTGACGATCAGATCGAAGGCGCGCTCGAGCCGCGCCAGGTCTTCGTCGCCGCTGCCGTGGAAGATGTCGACGGTCAACCGGTCGCGCGTCGCCGACGGCTCCAGCAGACAGCACCGCGCAGGCTTGCGTCAAACGATCGGACGGCCCGCGCCGGCGCAGCCCGAGCGGCAGCACCAGGAAACGCAGCAGCCACGCCGCCGGCCGGTTCGGGAAATTGGCGAAGATCTCGTCGAACCGCGCCTCGATGGTGGCGAAGCCCGCTTCCATGCACCACTCGCAGCAGCGGCAGATCGGCTTGCTGGCGGCCTTCGTCCTCCCAGCGCTTGAGCACGGCGGAGAGCAGATAAAGCTCCGACAGGATGTCGCCGAAGCGGGCGGAGATCATCTCCTTGCGCTTGAGCGCGCCGCCGAGCGTCAACAGCGCCATGTCGGCGGCGAGCGCGAAGGCGGCCGCATAGCGCCCGAGCGGCTTGTAGAAGCGGCTCGCGGCGCCGGCCTCCGGCGCCGGCGCAAAGAGCGCGCCGGTCCAGGCCCGGCCCCAGGCGCGCATCGCATTGGCGATGCTGTGGCCGACATGGCCCCAGAACGCCGGTCGAATTGCGTCGAGGCCGCGGGCGCGGTCGGGCTCCTCGAGCGCCAGCATCTCCTTGAGCAGATAGGGATGGCTGCGGATCGCGCCCTGGCCGAACTGGATCAGGCTGCGGGTGACGATGTTGGCGCCCTCGACCGTGATGCCGACCGGCACCGCGCGATAGAGGCTGCCCATGTAGTTGAGCGGGCCTTCCTGCACGGCCTTGCCGCCGTGGATGTCCATGGCGTCGTTGACCGACACGCGCAGGCGCTCGGTCGCCTGCGATTTCATGATGGCGGTGACCACCGCCGGCTTGTGGCCGTGGTCGATGCCCGCGCAGGTGTGCCGCCGCGCCGCGTCGAGCAGATAGGCGGTGGCGGCCATGCGGCCGAGCCGTTCCTGGATCGCCTCGAAGCGGCCGATCGGCACGTGGAATTGCTCGCGCACGCGCGCATAGGCGCCGGTGGTGTGCGCGGCGAAGGCGCAGCCGGCGGCCGACAGCGACGGCAGCGAGATGCCGCGGCCGGCGGCGAGCGCGCTCATCAGCATCTTCCAGCCCTTGCCGACCTGCTCGACGCCGCCGATGACATGGTCCATCGGGATGAACACGTCGTGGCCCCAGTTCGGACCGTTCTGGAAGGCGAGCAGCGCGGGCAGATGCCGGCGGCCGATCTCGATCGCCCGGCAGATTGCGTCGGCACCAGCGCGACCGTGATGCCGATCTCGTCTTCGTCGCCGATCAGGTGATCGGGATCGTAGAGCTTGAAGGCGAGGCCCAGCACGGTCGCGATCGGACCGAGCGTGATGTAGCGCTTGTGCCAGTTGAGCCTGATGCCGAGCACCTCGCGGCCCTCCCAGGTGCCGCGGCAGACCACGCCGGTATCGACCATCGAGGCGGCATCCGAGCCGGCCTCCGGGCTGGTGAGGCCGAAGCAGGGAATCTCCTTCGCCGTCGGCGAGGCGCGGCAGCCAGTAGTCCTGCTGCGCCTTGGTGCCGAACTGCAGCAGCAGCTCGCCGGGGCCGAGCGAGTTCGGCACCATGGCGGTGACGGCCGCGCAGATCGAGCGGGTCGAGAGCTTGCGGATCACCTCGGAATGCGCGTAGGCGGAAAATTCGAGCCCGCCGTACTTCTTCGGAATGATCATCGCGAAGAACTTGTGCGCCTTGAGGAAGTCCCACACCTCGGGCGGCAGGTCGCCGAGCTCCCAGTTGATGCGCCAGTCGTCGAGCATGCGGCAGAGCTCGTCGACCGGACCCGTCGAGGAACGCCTGCTCTTCGGCGCGTCAGCTTGGCGGCCGGGAACGCCAGCAGCTTCGCCCAGTCGGGATTGCCGGTGAACAGGTCGGCGTCCCACCAGACGTCGCCGGCCTCGATCGCCTCGCGCTCGGTGTCGGACAGGCTCGGCAGCACGTGCCGCGCCCACCGGAAGATCGGCTTGGTGATCCAGTCCCGGCGAAACGAACGATCGCTCATGCGAATCACGGCTCCCGAACGGACGATTAAAGCGTGCGGCCGAAAGTTCAGAGCTGGCTGCAACCGATTGGTTCCACTAGTGGCATCCGATCGTTCCCGCCGATCTTCGGTCGAGCCGGCTTGCGCCGAGCCGATCGCAGCGCTTCGATAACCGGTCAAGTCTTCGGGCGGTACCGGGCACGGCCGGCGATCGGAGCCGACCGCCACATACGTGAAAATGCCTTCGGTCACCGCGATCTGCTCGTCGCCGATGCCGCGCCGCACCCAGCTCTCGACCTTCACGGTGATCGACGTGCTGCCGACCTTGATGATGTGCGCGTAGCAGGTCACCTCGTCGCCGATGAAGACCGGGCGATGAAACGTCATGGCGGTGATCGCCACCGTGACGGTGCGGCCCTTGGCGCGGCGGGTCGCCACCGTGCCGCCGGCGAGGTCCATCTGCGACAGCAGCCAGCCGCCGAAAATGTCGCCGTGCGGATTGGCGTCGGCCGGCATCGCGATGGCGCGCAAGCGTCGGCTCCGATTGCGGCGGCCGGTCATGGGTGTCGGTGGCGGACATGCGGGTCTTTCTCTGGTGCCGAGAACAAGCATTGCCATCGTAGCAAAGTTCAGGAAAAAGAGGTGCCGATAGCGTCGACCCGCAAAAGCAACAGGAGGACCGCCCTTGTCGAACCACATCGTCACCAACCGAAAAGGCCCGGTGCTCGAAATCACGCTCAACCGGCCGGAGATCGGCAACGCGGCCTCCGACGCGATGGCGGTCGAACTGACCAAGCTGTTGCTCGGCGCGGGCGAGAGCGCCGAGATCGTGGTGCTGCGCGGCGCCGGCGACGATTTCTGCGTCGGCCGCGAGACCATGGGCAAGCGGCCGCCCGGCGTGCAGCCGGACGCGCTGCGAGCTGCGCCGGCGCAACGACGTGGTGTTCAATTGCTACGGCGCGTTCCGGCGCTGCGAGATCCCGGTGATCGGCGTGGTCAAGGGGCGCGCGCTCGGCTTCGGCTGCGCCATCGCGGCGGTCTGCGACATCACGCTCGCCGCCGACACCGCCAAGTTCCAGGTGCCGGAGATGGCGCACAACATCATGCCGACCATGGTGATGTCGGCGCTGGTCGACCGCGTGCCGCGCAAGGCCATGACCTACCTGGTGTGGTCGACCGCGCTGGTCAGCGCGCTGCGCGCGCGCGAGGCCGGCATCGTCAGCGAGGTGTTCCCGGCGGCCGAGCTCGACGCCGCGGTCGATGCGCTGTGCGCGCAGATCATGCGGGCGCCGCGGCCGGCGCGGGTCGGCTGCAAGGACTACGCGCGCGCCGCGCTCGACATGGACGTCACCGGCGCGATCGAATACGCGCGCAGCATCCACGCGGTGATCAACTCGTCCGGCGAGATGATGCCGGGCGCCACGAAGGCGGTTGATGATGCGGCGATGACTGGCGCCACAGCGTCCCCTCCGCCGTTGCGGGGGAGGGGGCAAGCTCGGATTCAGTGTGCCCAGTTGCCCCCTCCCCAACCCTCCCCCGCAAGCGGGAGAGGGAGCGCACCGACTCGCGGCGCAGCGATCGATCCTACTCGCTGGACCCGCTCCGCCATTTTGGCACGAACAAACCCAACGGGCGAATGCGCCGTGATTCACGCGGGCGGGGACGTAAGTTTCGCGGGCGAAGGCGGGTGCGGACTAACACCTGGACCCGCTCCGCCATTTCGGCACGAACGAACCCAACTGGGGCGATTCGCAAATGAATTCAACGCGGGCGAAGGCGGGTACGGACTACGCCTGACCCGCTCCGCCATTTTGGCGGAACAAACCCAACGGGCGATTCGCCAATGAATTCAACGGACGGCTGGATCTCGACCTGACCGCGATGGCCTCACCGCATGCCGGCGGCGATGAATTTCTCGAGGTTCATCGGGTCGCCCTTGTGGGCGGGCTCGCGCGGCTCGACGCCGGCGAAGCGGCTCGCCTCGACGTGCCATTGCCGCCGCGGCGGCAGCTGCCAGCGCCGCTTGGCCGCGTAGGAGACGTCCCAGCGCACCGGCTCGTTCTCGATGTCCATGCACTGGTAGTGGGTGTTGAACAGCTCGATGCGGTGGCCGTCGGGATCGCGCATATAGATGAACAGCGCATGGCCGGGGCCGTGGCGGCCGGGCCCGTATTCGATATTGGCCGCGAAGCCCATATTGGCGGCGAGGTCGCACACGTAGAAGAAGTGATAGGATTCGGGCAGGCCGAACGCGGCGTGATGCAGCCGCGGCCCGGCGCCGGGCGCGAACACGATGTCGTGCGGGTTGCCCTTGCGCTGCAGGAACACGAACAGCAGCTCGTCGGTGCCGTCGGGCGAGATGTATTCCGAGAGCCGGAAGCCCATGCTCATCCAGAACTCGCAGGCCTTGCGCACATCCGCGGAAGGGATGATCGCTATGCACACGAATCCACTCGCACCGTTGCTCGACATCGTCCTGCAGAGGACGCAGCGCTCAGGCATCGGCCGCCGCGCCATCCTGGCGGGCGCAGCGGCGCTCGTCTGCGCCGCGGCGCTGGAACCGCACCGCAACGTTTGGGCCCAGGCCTCGGCTTCCGCCCCGGCGAGCGGCGCTGTCACGTTGTTCGAGAACGTGCGCATCTTCGACGGCAAGGGCGCGGCGCTCTCGGCGCCCTCCAATGTGCTGATCCGGGGCAACGTCATCGAGCGCATCTCCACGCAGCCGATCCCGGTCGACCGCCGGGCCGACACCCGCATCATCGACGGCGGCGGACGCACGCTGATGCCGGGCCTGATCGACAATCATTGGCACGCGATGCTGGCGCGGGCGACGCCGGCACAGGCGTTCGGTGACGTCGGCTACAACAATCTCGTGGCCGGCGACGAGGCGACAGACACTCTGATGCGCGGCTTCACCACCGTTCGCGACGTGGGCGGGCCGGCGTTCGGTCTCAAGCGCGCCATCGACGAGGGCATCGTCAAGGGCCCGCGCATCTATCCGTCCGGCGCCATGATCACTGTCACGAGCGGGCATGGGGATTTCCGCCAGCTCACCGATCTGCCGCGGACGATCGGCGGCATGCTCACCCGCATGGAGCAGATCGGCGGCGCCATGGTCGCGGACAGCCCCGACGAGGTGCGCGTGCGCGTCGCGCGAACAGCTCATGCAGGGCGCCTCCCAGGTCAAGTTGACGGCGGGCGGCGGGGTGTCGTCACCCTTCAGTCCGATCGACGTGACCACCTTCACCGAGGCCGAACTGCGCGCCGCGGTTGAAGCGGCCGAGAATTGGGGCACGTACGTCGCCGCGCATGCCTTTACGCCGGCTGCGATCCGAGCGGGCTATTGCGGCCGGCGTGAAGTGTATCGAACACGGCTTCCTGATGGACGAAGCAACCGCCAAACTGATCGCCGAGAAGGGCATTTGGCTGAGCATGCAGCCGCTCCCCGAGGACTTGAGGCTGGGCTTTCCGGTGGGTTCGGTCCAGCGAGCCAAGGCGGATGAGGTCTGGCCCGGCATAGCCAGGACCTACGAGCTGGCGAAGAAGTACAAGATCAAGACGGCGTGGGGCACCGATGTGCTGTTCTCCCGCGCGCTGGCGCAGCAACAGGGGGCAATTCTGGCCTCGCTTGTCCGTTGGTACACCCCCGCCGAAGCGCTCGTCATGGCGACCGGCGACCAACGCCGAACTGCTGGCGCTGTCCGGCAAGCGCAATCCCTATCCGGGAAAGCTCGGCGTCGTGGAACAGGGCGCGCTCGCCGACCTGCTGCTTGTCGACGGCAATCCGCTGGACAACATCAACCTGATCGCCGATCCCGCCAACAACTTCAAGATCATCATGAAGGACGGCACGATCTACAAGAATACGCTGACCAGGTGAGGACCAACTGCGCCACGCTTTTCGGATTGCTGTCCCGGACTCTCGGCTGGCTGATCGCGGGAATCTGGTTTCTCTGCCGGGCGCTGCTCATCGCTTGGGCCACGCTGGCGATCTACTATTCGAATCTGCCGTGGGCCGGGCTGCGCCTGGGGCTGGCGATGGCCTTTGCGGCGTTTGCGATCTGGGCGCTCTGGCTGTCGCGTCCGACGGCGGATGTTCGCGGTTCACCGTGCTGTTTCTCGGCGTGGTCGCGTGGTGGATCTCCATCCCTCCCTCGCACGATCGCAACTGGCGGCCGGAAGTCGCGGTGATGCCGCGGGCGTTCATCGACGGCGACCGCGTGCGCATCACCGGTGTCCGCAACTTCGACTACCGCAGCCGGAACGATTTCACGGTGCGCTATGAGGAGCGCGAGGTGCTGCTGTCGCACCTGACCGGCCTCGATTTCTACGTGTCCTACTTCATGGAGGGACCGGTCGGACACACGTTCGTGAGCTTCATCTTCGACAACGCGCCGCCGCTGAGCATCTCCATCGAGACGCGGCCGGAGGTGGGCGAGGGCTTTGCGCCCGTCGCCTCCATGTTCAAGCAATTCGAGTTGATCTACGTGGTGGGCGACGAGCGCGACCTCGTCGGCGTGCGCACCAACCATCGACAGGAGCCGGTGTACCTCTATCGCCTCAACACCTCGGCCGACGATGCGCGCCGGCTGCTCCTGGTCTACCTGGAGCGGATCAACGAACTCGCCGATCGGCCGGAGTTCTATCACCTGCTGACCAACAGCTGCACGATCAACATCGTGCGCTACGCGAACGCCGCCGGCCGGGAGGGCCGGTTCGACATCCGCCATCTCCTCAACGGTCTGGTCGACAGCTACCTCTACCACTCGGGCCGGATCGACACGACGCTGCCGTTTGACGAATTGCGGCGACGCTCCCTGATCAACGAGGCCGCGCAGGCGGCCGATGGCGCGCCCGATTTCTCGCAGCGCATTCGCGCATCTCTGCCAACTATCTCTCGCTGACACCTCGCGCCGTCTTTCACGTCACGGCGTCGGCATCAAATCCGTCCTCCGTTACCGAAAAAATCAGCACTTGGTTCTCCGCTCGCAATTTCTGCGCGCTTTTGCACTCAGAATTCCCGCGTCTCAGCGGCCGAATTGAAAGGAAAACTCCCTCTCGACGGAGCCGAGAGGGAGCCGGGCTGGCGAGAGTCTTGGGACCCGCGCCTTCACTGGAACTGTCGGGAACTGTCTCCCGAAACTACGTGGGCCGAAGATACGCGACCCACCTGCGCAGCCGTTCCCGATCCTGGGCAAGTCTGTCAAGGTGTCGGTCTCGGCATTTCTTCGAGCAGAACTGAGTCTCGAACGAGGTCTGCCGGATCAGTCCGAACTTTCCCCCACAGTGCGCGCACCGCTTCATGCCACCCGGCCCTTATGTTCGAGGGCGAGCACGGCAACCTTGACCTGGCCGTCGTAGCACTGGGTGTTGCAATAGCTCAGCCGAGTAGAGATTTCGCGCACATAGCTCCGGGTGATGGCTGTGCAGCACAGAGCGCAGAACGTGGGTCCGTTCGGGGTGCGGTCGTTGATGATCATATACTTCATGTCCCGCCTCCTAGCGATTGGCAGAAGCAGTCGATCTTGTTGCAGCCGGCTTCTCCGGCTGACCTGGCATCTATTCAGTGAGTAGACCTCCTCGTGACGAGGTTCATCCCGGGCCGGGTATTGGTGTTCCTGGGCCCGTGGCAAACGCAAATATTGTGATGGCGATCACGTAGAACGGTTTGTGGCCGCAAGCGGTGAGTTGGACAGCCGGTGCAACAAAGAGGTCAGGTCACAATTGCTAGGTCGCCTAAGGTCGATACCAAGTGCGTAGTGCAGCCATCACCCCAGCGTGAAGTCAATTTGGGGGCAGCAAGGCGGACACAGAGGAGTTGAGGGACTGAAATCGCATTTCGGCAAATCGCCCCGGTGAGTTGGTACACGGGGCGAGAGTGGGGGATGTGTATCGATCAAGTTGTTTCCACGAGACGGAAGTAGCCGTTGAGGTAGCCTTGACCGGAAAGGCTGACGTAGGCACCGCGGCTTCAATAAGACATCATTCCACGGGAGTTCGTGCAAATGGTGCCTTTTGCAGACGAACAATCTCGTCAATGACGTTTCTCAGACCTGCGTCGATTAGAAAGTACCCGGGACCACCAACACATATCAAAATTGCAAGAAGAATTATCGCACGGACATTTTGGTTCCTGAGAGAGGGAAACACATTGGGAAGAACCCATCGGACATAGGAGAAGCAGTAAACGAACAAAGCAGTGTAGGCTAAGAGTGCCACGGCCCTGAGAAGAAAGTTATCGGTGGCCTCAGCAAGCAACTGCAAGCCGGCTACGGCGACTACATGCCTTGCGAACTCCAACCACCATTTTGATACATTGCGTAGCTCGTCGGAGGCGGCCTGTTCGTCTTTTGGATCAAGAAGGTGCCGACGAAGAGTAGTCCATAGGCTCATAACAGACCCGCAGCTCCGCATCTCATACGGCCAATCGCCCCCGCCGGAGCATTCTGTGCGATCGCACGGACAGCAGCAATACTTGCTTGAGAAGCGCGGCTTCGGAGCGGCCAGAGAAGCACAGCGGCGTCCTGCGTCTCAAGAGCGGGCATTCGATACTCTCCAAGATTTTAGCCCGGGCGAGTGCGATGAGGTCTTTCCTCGTCGTGGCGCTTTGCGTGTACGTGTCAGCAGCCTGGGCTCTGAGCTGTGCTCGGGATTCGGCGATCGACGGCACGTCGGGGAAGACCGGATCGCTCGAGCGAGCCGACCCCGAGCGCGCGCAGCTTGCCCGAGCGGACATGCGGCGTGGTCGCCAGCAGGCCTCCGAACATCAAGCTGGTGTGACCGCCGATCATGTCGATGGTGGCGGGCCTTGCCCCCCGAAACGGCACATGCAGCGTGTCCACCTTGGCGGTGTACTTGAACAATTCGCCCGCCAGATGCGTGACGCTGCCGATGCCCGCGGAGGCGTATTGCAGTTTTCCCGGCCGGCTCTTCGCGAGCGCGACCAATTCCTCCACCGAATTGGCTTGAACGCCGGGAGTGACCACCAGCATGACCGGACTGGCCGCAATGACGGCGACCGGTGCAAAGGACTTGATCGGATCGTAACGGCCGTTCAGGTCGTATGCTGCCGCACGCCTGCGACCATCGCCGTCATGGGCGGCCATCCGATCGAGATGCGCGATCACCTCGTCGACATGCATGACGTCGATATATTTGTGGTGCAGATCGAACAGGTTGACCTTGTGGGTGAGCTCGGCGCGGTCGAACGTGCATTCCTCCACCAGCGAGACATGGAAGCCGTTGGAATAGGCGTCGACGCAACTCGCCCGCACGCATCCCGACGTGCTCTCGCCGCACACGATGAGACTGTTCACGCCCAGCGTGGTCAGGTGCGAGACGAGCGGCGTGCCCTGGAAAACGCTGGCGCGCTGCTTGCGGATGACGATGTCGGATTCCTGCGGCGTGAATTCCCGATAGATATCGTAGTCGTCGTTCTCGCGAGGCAGCGACAGACCTTGCCGCCGGGTCGAGACGGCACCGGCAGGCCGGTTGTTCGGCCGCGTTTCCTGCGTGCAATAGAAAATGGGAATCGCCGGCGGCGCGGGCGGCGGCAAACAGCCGCTTGGTGGGCTCGATCGCCCGGTGCGCATAGATGCCGCAGCTGTTGGGATAAACGGGATCGAGCTCGTAGGGCGAGTGCGGGCCGCCACGATAGACGATGTTGTAGAGATCGATGGCGAGGAGCGCCGGACGCGGCCCGACATAGGTCGCCCGCGCGTAGCAGGAATAGAGCTTCATGTCCGCGGCCGGCACCACGTCCTTCCAGCAGTGATCCTCGAATTGCTCGATCGACGCCATCTCGATCTCCCCTTGCGTCAGCCATCATGCGGAACTTTCGGAACGCCCACGCGAACCGAGCTCTCGCGCGTTCGTCCCGACACCGCCGCTCGACAATACCGTCACGACGTCGGCAAGGCCAAGCGTGATGTGGCGGCAACAGCATGGCGCGAAGGCGAACGGTTGTCACTCCTGGCGCCCTATGCTACCGACGAACGCGCGCGTGTGCCACCGCCGCGGCAAATGCATCGCGCTCCCGGCGCGCGGCGATCGGTATCGGACACCGGCGAAATCGAGAATGGCGCCGCTCTTGCGGGTCAAGGACCTGCGCACCTCCTTCTTCACGAGCGACGGCGAGGTGCGCGCGGTCGACGGCGTCACTTTCGACATCGAGGATGGCCAAACGGTCGGGCTGGTCGGCGAGTCCGGCTGCGGCAAGAGCGTGACCGCGCTGTCGATCATCCGGCTGCTCCCCAAGGGGACCGGCCGCATCGTCGGCGGAGAGATACTGTATCGCGGAAAGGATCTCGCCAGCCTCACCGAGGAGGAGATGCGGCGTATCCGCGGCAACGAGATCTCGATGATCTTCCAGGAGCCGATGACCTCGCTCAATCCGGTCATGACGATCGGCGATCAGATCGCGGAAACCGTGCGGCTGCATCAGGGCGCCGGCCGCCGCGAGGCGCGCGAGCGCGCGATCGAGATGCTCGGCCTCGTCAAGATCGCCGAGGCGCAGCAAGCGGGTCGGAAGCTATCCGCACCAGCTCTCGGGCGGGCAGCGCCAGCGGGTCATGATCGCGATGGCGCTCGCCTGCACGCCCAAGCTTCTCATCGCCGATGAACCGACGACCGCGCTCGACGTCACGATCCAGGCGCAGATCCTGGAGCTGATCGGCGAGCTCCAGCAGCGGCTCGGCATGGCCGTCCTGCTCATCACGCACGATCTCGGCGTGGTCGCGGAACGCGCCGACGAGGTGGCGGTCATGTATGCCGGCAAGATCGTGGAGAGCGCCAAGCCCGAAGTCATCTTCTCGCGCCCGATGCATCCCTACACGATCGGGCTGTTGAACTCGATGCCGGGCAGCGGCGCCGCCGAAGCGACGGCTGCAGGCAATTCCCGGAATGGTCCCCAATCCGCTCGACTGGCCGACCGGCTGCCGTTTCCGCGACCGTTGCGCGCGCGCCGACGCCGGCTGCGCGCAGGCGCAGCCGCCGCTGATCGAGATCGAGCCGCACCATCGCGTCGCCTGCTTCAAGGTCGCGTAAGATGCCGCTGCTCGAGATCCGGAATCTGAAGAAATACTTCCCGGTGCGGAGCGGGCTGTTCGGGCGCGCGCGCGAGCACGTCAAGGCGATCGACGGCGTAAGTCTCGACGTGGCAGACGGCGAGACGGTCGGCCTGGTCGGCGAGTCGGGCTGCGGCAAGACCACGCTCGGGACGCTGCCTGGTCCGGCTGATCGAGCCGACCGGCGGCACCATCACCTTCGAGGGACGCGAGCTGTCGTCGCTGTCCGGGCCGGCGATGCGCGAGATGCGCCGCAAGATGCAGATCATCTTCCAGGACCCGTACGCGTCGCTCAATCCGCGCATGCGGATCGGCGAGATCATCGGCGAGGGCTTGCGCATTCACGGCCTCGCCAAGGGCCAGGATCGCAAGCAGCGGGTGGTGGAGCTGCTGACGCGGGTCGGCCTGCGCGCGGAATATTACGGGCGATATCCGCACGAGTTCTCGGGCGGACAGCGCCAGCGCATCGGCATCGCCCGGGCGCTGGCGGTGAATGCCAAGTTCATCGTCGCCGACGAGCCGGTTTCGGCGCTCGACGTTTCGATCCAGGTGCAGATCCTGAACATGCTGCTCGATCTGCAGCAGGAGCTCGGCCTCACCTATCTCTTCATCTCCCACGACCTTCGGGTGGTCGAGCACGTCAGCGACCGCGTGGCGGTGATGTATCTCGGCAAGATCGTCGAGATCGCCCCGGCCGGAGAGCTCCATAGCGAGGGCCAGCACCCCTATACGCGCGCGCTGCTGTCCGCCGTGCCCGTGCCCGATCCGGCGCGCAAAGGCGAACGCATCGTGCTGCAGGGCGACGTGCCGAGCCCGATCGACCCGCCGTCGGGATGCAGCTTCCATCCGCGCTGTCCGTTTGCGCAAAAGCGCTGCGCCGAAGAGGAGCCGCGGCTCGAATTCGACGGCACGCACGGCGTCGCCTGTCATGTCTTCGGCCCGGGCGGAAGAAATAGGACCTGGCGCGATTTGTCGCAGCGATGCGTTGCCGGACGTTCTCTTTGCGCATAGAATGCCGCCAGTCGCATCGGCCGTCATTCAGCGCGCGTAGCGCGGCCCGGTCGTAACCGCGGAGCAGGTTCGGCGCGCCCAGTCGGCCTGGCCGATTGCCGCCATGCAGCGTGAGAGATCGACGCATCGACGTGCTCTGGACGGCCACGTCATGGGAGATCAGATGAAGACCAGGTCCAGGACGTATCGCGCCGATCGTGACGGCGTCGATTGCCGGTGCGGCAATGTTCGGCCTTTGCGCCGGAAACGCTGCGGCCAGGGGCCAGGTCACCGTCGGCGTGACCGAGACGATCGCCAGCTTCAATCCCTATGCCGACAGCGTGTCGCTGGCCTACGGCATCTGGTGCCAGGTGTTCGGCTGTCTCGGGATTTACGATTTCGACAAGGGCGAATATGTCGGCATGCTGGCCGACCGCTGGGAGGTCGACAAGACCGACAACAACGTCTGGACGTTCCATCTCAAGCGCGGCCTCAAGCGCCACAACGACGGCAGGGAGCTCACCGCCGACGACGTGGTGCATTCGGTCACGCGCATCAACACCGATCCGCAGAGCAAGCAGAAGCAGAACACCGGACCGATCAAGGAAATCGTCGCGCTCGACAAGTACACGGTGAAGATCGTCACCAAGCAGCCGACGGCGTCGCTGCTCGAATACCTGTTCGACCGGGTGATCATCACGGCGAAGGATCTCTACGACAAGCACGGCGCCCGCGACGCCGATCGCAGATATCCCTGGGGGTGGGGACCGTACAAGCTCAAGGAGCTGGTGATCGGCCAGCGTATCGTGCTCGAGAAGGACAGCGGCCATCCGGCGGTCAAGCCGGAGAACCCGGACACGCTGATCTTCACCATCATGCGCGAGCCCGAGCAGCGCGTCACCGCGCTGCTCAACAACGAGATCCAGATCGCACAGTTCATTCCGCCGCATCTCGCCGAGCGCGTCAGCCAGGCGCCCAACGCGACGCTGCGTTCCGAGCGGCTCGGTCGAGATCATGTTCCTGGCGCATGAGCCCCAAGTACAAGCCGTGGGACAATGTCAAGCTGCGCCAGGCGGTCTGCTACGCCATCGACCGGGACCTGATCATCAAGAACGTGCTGAAAGGCCAGGCCGACCGGCTCGACGGACCGATCGGCCCGGGCCAATACGGCTACGACGCCGAATACGCCAAGAAGAGCCTGTTCATTCCCTACGATCCGGCGAAGGCCAGGGAGCTGGTCAAGGCGTCGGGATACAACAACGAGCCGGTGTATCTCGACACGCCGGTCGGCCGCTACATCAACGACAAGGAGGTGACCGAGGCGATGATCCCGATGCTCAACGCGGTCGGCATCAACGCCAAGCTGCGCACGCCGGAATGGGCGACGCTGTGGGCCGACGTGCAGCGGGGCAAGACGCCGTTCTACTACATGGGCCGCGGCTCGGTGGTCGATCCGTCGGTCGCGCTGTCGCAATATTTCGAGACCGGCGGATCGCCGCGCATCGGGATATCCGATCCGAAGATCGATCAGACGCTGGCCGCCGAGCGGGTGACCTTCGATCCGGCCGAGCGCAAGAAGGCGCTCAACGCCGCCTTCAAGGCGATCGAGGATGCGGCGCCGGCGTGCTTCATGTGGAGGCATCACATGCTGTATGGCGAGAGCAAGAACATCGAGCACAAGCCGACGCCGTCGGGCCGCATCTTCGGCACCGAGATCATCGTCAAGCAGTAGTCGCGGGCCGGCAGGGACGAACGTCCCCTTCGGCGCCTCGGCGCGAACGCGAAGATTCGAGCTCAGTCGATGCTTGGATACCTGCTCCGCCGGGTCATCGCGACGATCCCGGTCGTCGTGCTGATCTCGCTGCTGGTGTTCCTGCTGATCCATGCGGCGCCCGGCGATCCGGCGGATTTGCTGCTGTCGGAGGAGGCCTCGCCGCAGGACATTGCCGATGCGCGGCGCCGGTGGGGCCTCGATCAGCCGATCTACGTCCAGTACCTGCGGTTTCTGGCGAATATCCTGTCGGGCGATCTGGGCACGTCGTTCCGGTATGCGGATCCGGTGATCAGCTTGATCGGCGAGCGGCTGCCGGCGACCATCGAGCTCGCCATCGCGTCGATGCTGATCGCGATCATCTTCGGCATTCCGCTCGGGGTCTGGGCCGGCGCAAAGCCGAATTCCTGGGTCGACAATCTCGGCTCGACGTTCGGCTTTTTCGGCATCTCGATGCCGAGCTTCTGGTTCGGCATCATGCTGATCCTGGTCGTGTCGGGCTATTTCAACTGGCTTCCGTCCTCCGGCCGGAGCACCTACGGCGTCGCGCCAGGGATCCGAAACCGGTTTCTACATCACCCAGAGCCTTGCTCGCCGGCAACATGAAAGCCGCATGGGACGGCATCAAGTACGTCATCATGCCGGCCATCGCCCTGGGGACCGGCATGATGGGACTGATCATGCGGGTGACGCGCTCGTCCGTGCTCGAGATCATGGACGAGGACTATGTGCGCACGGCACGTGCGAAGGGCGTCGGCGAAGCGCACGGTTCTCTGGCGTCATGTGCTGCGCAACGCGCTCGTCCCGATCATCACGGTGGTCGGACTCGAGCTCGGCACGCTGCTGAGCGGATCGATCATCGTCGAGACGGTGTTCGCATGGCCGGGCAGCGGCTCGCTGTTGATCGCCGCGATCCAGGCGCGCGACTACCCGCTGATCACCGGCACCGTGCTCATCTACACGATCGCGTTCGTCGTCATCAATTTCACGATCGACATCCTCTACGCCCTGATCGACCCGAGGATCCGCTTTGACAAGTAGCGCAACCCTCGAAGCCGATGTCGTCGGCGCGCCGCGTTCCGGCCGGCCCCGGCGGCTGCGCGCTGCCATTCGTCCGTGGCTGACGCCGAAGGTCGCGGTCGGCGGCATCATCGTGCTGATGCTGATCTTCGTCGGGACGCTTGGCGCCGTGGATTTCGCCCTACGATCCGAACGGCCAGAATCTCGCCCTTGCGCTGCGGCCGCCCGACTGGTTGCTCGGGCCGCACGTGCTCGGCACCGATGCGGTCGGGCGCGACATCCTTTCGCGCCTGTTCTACGGCGCCCGCATCTCGCTGGTGATCGCGGTCATGGTGGTGATCATCTCGGGCGTCGTGGGCATCGGCCTGGGCGCGATCTCCGGCTATTTCGCCGGGACGATCGATTTCGCAATTCAGAAGCTCGTCGAGGTGGTGTGGGCTTTCCCGCCGCTGCTGCTGGCGGTCGCCATCATGGCGTTCCTCGGCCAGGGGCTCGAAAATCTCATCCTCGCGCTGGTCAGCCAGCGCTGGATCGCCTACTGCCGGGTGTCGAGAGGACAGGCGCTCTCGCTGCGCACGCGCGAGTTCGTCGACGCGGCGCGGTCGCTCGGCGCCAGCCATACCCGCATCATCCTGCACCACATCCTGCCCAACCTGTTCCCGTCGGCGGTGGTGATCGGGACCTTCTCGATGGCCTCCGCCATCATTTCCGAGGCGGCGCTGAGCTTCCTCGGCCTCGGCGTGCCGCCCGAGATTCCGACCTGGGGCACCATGCTGGCCGACGGGCGGACCTATATCAGCACGTCGTGGTGGCTGGCGCTGTTTCCCGGCCTGTGCATCTTCTTCACGGTGCTCGGCATCAACCTGCTCGGCGACGGACTGCGCGACATCCTGGATCCGCGGCTGAAGCGGTCGGGGTCCGGCATCGGCTGACCCGACCGGGTCGTTGCCAGCCGAAGTGATATGTGAAGCTCTTGCAAGGGCGGGACGAGCCACAGGACGGAAGATGCAGCCACGCGAACGGCTCCGATTTTCTCCCATCGCCAAGCGCGCTCCGCTGCGCTTCCCCGATGGAATTCGGCTGGTCGTTTGGCCGGTGCTGGCGCTCGAGGAGTGGGACATTTCGCGTCCGATGGCGCGCATGGTCATTTCGCCGCCGCAAGGCCAGCCGCAGCTTCCCGACATGCCGAACTGGAGCTGGCATGAATATGGAATGCGCGTCGGCTTCTGGCGGCTCGAGAAAATGCTGAAGCAGGTCGGCGCCACGCCGACGGTCACGCTGAATGCGCGGGTCTGCGAAACCTATCCCGAGGTCGTCGAGGCCTGCGTCGAGAACGGCTGGGAGCTCAACGCGCACAGTTACGACCAGGTGCCGATGCACAAGCTCGACGACCAGCGCAGCGTGATCATGAAATCGATGGAGATCATCGAAAAATTCTGGGGCAAGCGCCCGCGCGGCTGGTTCGGCCCCGGTCTCACGCAAACCTACGACACGCTCGACTACCTCGCCGAGGCCGGCGTCGAATATATCGGCGACTGGGTGCTCGACGATGAGCCGGTGACACTCACGACGACGCACCGCCCGGTCGTCGCGCTCCCCTACAATTTCGAGCTTCACGACATCGTCATGATGGCGCTTCAGCATCATCCGTCCGATATGATGTACCGCCGGGCGCTCGATCATTTCAATTGTCTGTACGAGGAATCGGCCGAGCGCGCGAAGATCATGGCGATCGCCTGCCACCCCTATCTTTCCGGCGTGCCGCACCGCATCGGGCATGTCCAGCGCACCTTCGAGGAGATTCTCGGCCGCGACGGCGTGGTCGCCTGGGACGGCGCCAAGATCCTCGATTGGTATCTCGCACAGCAGAAGCAGAAATAGGAATTCGGAGTCCTCTGGATGTCGCCAGCTCGAGCGCGCTCCGCCTTCGTTCCCCACGATTTGACTGCGCCCGTCGCCGGCGCTGCCGATGGTCCGCTGGCCGGCCTGACCGCGGCCGTCAAGGACATGTACGACATCACCGGATATCGCACGGGCGGCGGCAGTCCGGACTGGCTGGATGCCCATCCTCCGGCCAAGTCGACGGCCGCGGCGGTGCGCAGCATCCTGGATGCGGGCGCGACCGTCATCGGCAAGACGGTGTGCGACGAATTCTTCTTCAGCGTGACCGGCGCCAACGCGCACTACGGCACCCCGCTCAATCCGCGCGCGCCGGATCGGTTGCCGGGCGGCTCGTCGAGCGGATCGGCATCGGCGACCGCTGCGGGAGCGTGCGACTTCGCATTGGGCAGCGACACCGGCGGGTCGGTGCGCGTGCCGGCCGCATTCTGCGGCCTCTACGGCATCCGGCCGACGCACGGACGGATCGACCTTTCCGGCGCGATGCCGATGGCGCCGTCGTTCGATGCCGCGGGGTGGTTCGCGAACGGGCCGGGGCTGTTCCGCCGCCTGGGTGGCGTGATGCTCGACCGATCGGCAGTTCCAGCGCCGATTGAAAGCCTGATCGTTCTGGAGGATGCGTTCGCGCAAGCCGATGCCGATCTCGCGGCATTGCTGCAGTCCGCGCTCGACGGCATGGCCGACGAGCTGCCGAAAGCTCAGCGCGACCGCGTGGCTCCCGAAGGCCTCGATCGATGGCGCGAAAGCTTCCGGGTGATCCAGGCCGGCGAGGTCTGGAGCAACTACGGTGAATTCGTCAAAAAGCATCGGCCGCGGCTCGGTCCGGGCATCCGCGAACGCATGGAGCTCGCGGCAAAGGTCTCGGAGCAGGACGTCGAGGCGGCGCGGCAGGAACACGCGCGAGCGCGCGAGCGTATCCGCTCGATGACGCCGCCAGGCACCATCCTGGCGTTGCCGACCGCGCCTTGCGTCGCACCGCCTGTGGATGCTGCATCGGACGCCCTGGAGTCGTTCCGCGTCCGCGTCATGCGGCTCACCTGCATCGCCGGTCTCAGCGGACTACCCGAGGTCACGCTGCCGATCGGGTCGATCGCCGGCTGCCCGGTCGGTCTATCCTTCATCGGCTGGGCCGGCGGTGACGAGGCCCTGCTGGCGCTCTGCGTCACGCTCTCGCGCTACTGCGGCTACGCGAGCTGAGCGGCAGTTGGTCCTCACCTGGTCAACGTATTCTTGTAGATATTGCCGTCTTTCATGATGATTTTGAAGTTGTTGGCGGGATCGGCGATCAGGTTGATGTTGTCCAGCGGATTGCCTTCGACAAGCAGCAGATCCGCGAGCGCACCCGGTTCCACAACACCGAGCTTTCCCGGATAGGGATTGCGCTTTCCGGACAGCGCCAGCAGCTCGGCGTTGGTCCCGGTCGCCATGGCGAGCGCTTCGGCGGGGGTGTACCAACGGACAAGCGAGGCCAGAATTGCCCCCTGTTGCTGCGCCAGCGCGCGCGAGAACAGGACATCGGTGCCCCACGCCGTCTTGATCTTGTACTTCTTCGCCAGCTCGTAAGACTTGGCTATGCCGGGCCAGACCTCTTCCGCCTTGGCTCGCTGGACCGAACCCACCGGAAAGCCCAACCTCAAGTCCTCGGGGAGCGGCTGCAAGCTCAACCAAATCCCCTTCTCGGCGATCAGTTGGGCGGTCGCTTCGTCCATCAGCATGCCGTGCTCGATACACGTCACGCCAGCCGCAATAGCCCCCCGGATCGCAGCCGACGTAAAGGCATGCGCGGCGACATACGTGCCCCAGTTCTCGGCCGCTTCAACCGCGGCGCGCAGCTCGGCTCCGGTGAAGGTGGTCACGTCGATCGGACTGAAGGGTGACGACACTCCGCCGCCCGCCGTCAACTTGACCTGGGAGGCACCCTGCATGAGTTGCTCGCGCACCCGCACGCGTACCTCGTCGGGGCTGTCCGCGACCACGGCGCCGCCGATCTGCTCCATGCGGGTGAGCATGCCGCCGATCGTCCGCGGCAGATCGGTGAGCTGGCGGAAATCCCCATGCCCGCTGGTGACAGTGATCATGGCGCCGGACGGATAGATGCGCGGACCCTTGACGATGCCCTCGTCGATGGCGCTCTTGAGACCGAATGCCGGCCCGCCCATGTCGCGAACGGTGGTGAAGCCGCGCATCAGAGTGTCCGTCGCCTCGTCGCCGGCCACGAGATTGTTGTAGCCGACGTCACCGAACGCCTGTGCCGGCGTCGGCCGTATCAGCATCGCATGCCAATGATTGTCGATCAGGCCCGGCATCAGCGTGCGGCCGCCGCCGTCGATGATGCGGGTGTCGGCCCGGCGGTCGACCGGGATCGGCTGCGTGGAGATGCGCTCGATGACGTTGCCCCGGATCAGCACATGGGAGGGCGCCGAGAGCGCCGCGCCCTTGCCGTCGAAGATGCGCACGTTCTCGAACAACGTGACAGCGCCGCTCGCCGAGGCGGAAGCCGAGGCCTGGGCCCAAACGTTGCGGTGCGGTTCCAGCACCGCGGCGCAGACGAGCGCCGCTGCGCCCGCCAGGATGGCGCGGCCGCCGATGCCTGAGCGCTGCGTCCTCTGCAGGACGATGTCGAGCAACGGTGCGAGTGGGTTCGTGTGCATAGCGATCATCCCTTCCGGCTGATCGATTGGAACGAGAATGTATTCTCATTCTGCGATAAGGCGGAAGGCGGCGCTCGCCGTTCGGGCTTGTCGCAGGTCCAGCCCATGTCCGCTTTGGGGGTCATTCGCTGCAGATCGTTGCGCGCGTCGGCTACCCATTGCGGACCAGGTTCTGTGCCGTTGCACTTCCGTCGCCGTCAGGAGCGCGTCGAGATCACTCCGCCTTGATGCCGCCCTCCTTCACGACGCGCTCCCATTTGTTCATGTCCGCGACCATGTAGGCGCCGAACTCGGCCGGGCTCATCCGCACGACGGTGGCGCCGTCGGTGTCGAACTGCTTCTGCACCTCCGGCAGGTCCTGCACCGCGGTGATCTCCCGGTGCAGCCGCTCGACGATGGCCGGCCGGCGTGCCCGCCGGCGCGACCAGCCCGAACCAGTTGACCGTCTCGTAGCCGGGCACGCCGGCTTCGGCGATCGACGGCACGTCCGGAAGGATCGGATTGCGCTTGAGCGAGCCGACGCCGAGCGCGCGCAGCTTGCCCGAACGGATCTGCGGCGACGGTCGCGAGCAGGCCGCCGAACATCAGGCTGGTGTGGCCGCCGACCACGTCGATGGTGGCGGGACCGGCGCCTCTGAACGGCACGTGCAGCATGTCGACCTTGGCGGTGTACTTGAACAGCTCGCCGGCGAGATGCGTGACGCTGCCGACGCCGGCGGAGGCGTATTGCAGCTTGCCCGGCTGCTTCTTCGCGAGCGCGACCAGCTCCGCGACCGATTTGGCCGGCACGCTGGGATTGACCACCAGCACGACCGGGCTCGCCGCGATGATGGCGACCGGCGCGAAGGACTTGATCGGATCGTAGCGGCCCTTGAGGTCGTAGAGCCACGGATTGACCGTGTGCGCGAGCGACACCATCAGCAGCGTGTAGCCGTCCTTCGGCGCATTGGCCGCAAGCTCGGAGCCGATGACGCCGCCGGCGCCGGCGCGGTTGTCGACGATCACCTGCTGGCCGAGGCGCTCGCTCAGCGCCGTCGCCACCACGCGTCCGGTCACGTCGCTGCCGCCGCCGGGCGGGAACGGGATGATCATGCGGATCGGCTTGGTCGGATAGTCCTGCGCCGCCACGGACGCGGTCAGCGCGAGGAAGAACGCTGCGGTCGCGAGCGGCAGCGAGGCGAGTCTCGGCATTCTGTTTTTCCTTGTCTTCGTTCTTGGTTCGGCTCAGCGATGCCGATCAGGGCTCGTCCCACAGCGAGCGCGCGGTGTCGACGACCAGGCGAAGCTTGGCGGCCTGCTCGTCGACGGTCATGACGGTGTTGCCGATGTTGCCGGAGAATCCGCATTGCGGGCTGAGGCAGAGGCGGTCCATCGGCACGATAGGCCGACGCCTCCTCGACGCGCTTGCGCAACATCTCCTGGTCTTCGAGCTGCGGCGACTTGGTGGTGACGAGCCCCAGCACGACGGTCTTGTCGTCCGGCATGAATTTCAGCGCGTCGAGCGGCCCGGCCCGCGGGCTGTCGAACTCCAGGAAGTAGAAGCTCGCCTGCAGGCGGCGGAACAGCTGGTCGGCCATGAACTCATAGCCGGCGTCCGCCTGCCAGAAGCCGCGGCGATTGCCGCGGCAGACATGGATGCCGACGGTCATGCCTTGCGGCGCGCTGGAGAGCACCGCGTTGATCACCTCGACGTAGGTTTCCACGAGCTTGCGCCAGTCGTCGCCGCGGCGCTTCGACGATGGCGCGGATTTCGGGATCGCCGAACTTCACCAGCGAGGTCTCGTCGACCTGCAGATAGGTGCATCCGGCCTCGTGCAGCGCCGCAAGCTCGCTGCGATAGACCTCGATCACGTCGCTCCAGAACTGATCGAGCGACGAATAGGCCTCGCGCAGGATCGCGTCGCTGCCGCCCAGGAAATGCAGGACGATCGGCGACGGCACCGTCATCTTCGGCGTGCGCGTGGTGATGGATTTGAGAAACGCGAGATGCTCCGCGAAGATCGGGCCCGTCCATTTGAGCGGCTTGTGGATGACGAGCTTCTCGATCGGGATCGTTTCGCCCTGCTCGTTGCGGTGGAAGAAGTCGCCCTTCTCCGCGGTCAGGCCGCCGCTGCCCAGCGCCTTGCGGAAGAAATCGACGATGTAGCTCTGCCGCCGGAACTCGCCGTCGCTGATCGAGTGCAGGCCGATCGATTCCTGCAGCGCCACGACCTCGCGGATCGCGTCGTCCTCGATCTGCTTGAGCTCGGCGCTCTCGATCACGCGCTTGCGATGCTTCTGGCGCGCTTCGATCAGGTGCGCCGGCCGCAGCAGGCTGCCGACCTGATCGGCGCGAAATGGCGGCGTGCGTGCGTGCGGTCATGGGCGTTCGCCGCCCGATTGCGGATAGTTTGCGCGGCCGTCGTGGATGGCGCCGGCCGCGATCAGCTCCTTGATCTCGTCGGGCGTGACTCCGATCTCCTCGAGGATTTCCACCGTGTCCCAGCCGCAGCGGCTTTGCGAGCGTGCCGGGCTGCGGCACCTCGTCGTCGATCAGAACGCTGGAACGCACGGCCGTGACCGGCCCTTCGACCGGGTGCGTCGCCGGCTGCGTCAGCCCGACCGCCGACAGGTGCGGGTCGCCGGCGAGCGTGTCGAGCGTGTGGCACGGCATGGCCGGGACATCGACGGCTTCAAGCGCGCGCAGCCAATACGCCGTCGGCTTGTGCTCGAGCGCGGTGCGCAGCCCGAACCAGGCCGAGGCGTTGCGATAGCGGTCGGCGACGGTGACGAAAGCGCGGATCGGTGATCAGATCCTCGCGTCCGATGATCCGCAGCAGCGCCGCCGCCTGCGCATCGGAGTTGGCCGTGATGGTGATCCAGCCGTCCTGCGTCGGCCAGGGACGGTTGAACGGGTCGAGCACCCGCATGTCGCCGGGCGGCCCGAGCGGCGGATCGAACGTCGCCGCGCCCAGATGCTCCTTGAGCACGAAGCCCGCCATGGTCTCGTGCATCGGGATTTCGAGCGCAGTGCCCTGCCCGGTGCGGCTGCGCTTGAACAGCGCCGCCGCGATGGCGCCCGCCGTGATCTCCCCGACCACATGATCGACGGCCAGGAACGGCGCGTAGCTCGGCGCGCCGTCGCGCACCTGCGTGAGGCCGGCAATGCCGCTGGCGCCCTGCAGCACCGTGTCGTAGGCCGGCCGGCCGCGATAGGGACCGCCGGGCCCAAATCCGGTGATCAGGCAATGGATCAGGTCGGGCTTGCGCGACAGGCATGCGCGCGCGTCCAGACCCAGCCGCTCGAGCGCATTCGGGCGGATGTTCGAGATGAAGACGTCGCAGCGCGCGATCAGCGTCTGCATGATCGTGCGCGCCGCCGGCAGCTTCAGATTGAGACAGGCGAAGCGCTTCGAGCGGTTGAAGTGCATGAACTTGCCGGACAGCTCGCCCGAGTGCGACGGCCCGCCGATGACCCGCATGAGGTCACCCTCGGGCGCCTCGATCTTGATGATCTCCGCGCCGTAGTCGGCAAGCCGCAGCGTGGCCGCCGGTCCGACCACGACCGTGGTGAGATCAACGACCCGGATGCCGGCCAGCAATGGCTCACCCATCGACGCTCCCTCGGGCAGAAGATCAGTCGAGGTCGCGTCATTCGATGCCAGTGCATACATTGATCGCCGGCATGTCGCTTGCATAGCCCGCGAGGCGCATCTCGTCGCGGCTCAGTGTGCTCGCGCCGCGCAGCCTGCGCGAGCAGACCTCCAGCACAAGATCACTTGCTGACATCATCGCGAAGTGTGTGTCCCAGAAGTGCATCGCATCGCCAGATGCCGTGACCAGGCGAGAACCGTCGGGGCTGAACGCCGCGTGTTGAGCAGCCTGCGGCAGTACCGCAATTTGGCTCATCGTGGCAACGTCCCAAATTCGGACCCTATCGACTGAGGCCGTGACGATGAGCAACCCGCTGGGGCTGAAGGCAGCGAAGGACGCGATACTTCCACTGCCTTGCAGGCTCGCAAGCTCCTTGGCCGTGGTGGAATCCCAAATGTGGGCAGTGTCTTGGCTGGACGTAACGATTTGTCTGCCATCCGGGCTAAAACTCGCGGATCCGAAGCGCCCGAATATCGTTTGGATTGGCATAATTGCGATTTCCTTGAAAGTAACGGCGTCCCATATACGCGCTGTACCGTCCCAAGAGAGTGTGACGATGCGCGAGCCATCGGGGTTGAACGCGACCGACCACACCACCATTTTGTGTCCGCGCAACACCGCGATTTCCTGCGACGTCCCGGCATCCCAGATACGGGCGGTATAATCGCCTCCGAACATGCCGCCTGCGGCAGTGGCAATTCGCGATCCATCGGAGCTGAAAACGGCGGAGTTCACGTCGCTCTGGTGTCCGCGTAGGACGCCCGATTCTTTCCCCGTCGCGGCATCCCAGAATCGGGCGGTCTTATCCCCCGACGCCGTTACGACCTTCAACCCGTCGGGACTGAACGCGGCGTTCTGGACCCAAGATTTATGTCCACGTAGAACCGCGATCTCTCTTGCAGCCGCAATATCCCACACCTGCGCAGCATTGCCCGAAGCGGTAACGATGCGCGAACCATCACGGCTATAGGCAACGGACGCGATCCCGGTGTCTCGGGAAGCCCCCTGTGTCCGCAACGTTGCAATCGGCTCATGTCTCGCGATCGTCCAGATACGGACGGTCTTGTCTGCTGATGCTGTAACGAGTTGGGTGCCGTCCGAATTGAAGGCGACAGACTTCACCCCGCCCTGATGCCCGGACAGGACCGCTACCTCGGATCCGGTTGCAGCATCCCAGACCCGGATCGCATTGTCCGACGCCTCGAGCGATCGATCATTGTCGGTCGCGGCAATGCGGGACCCATCAGGGCTGAAAATGGCGGACGTCATGCCATTTTCGTGCCCACGAATAACACTCGTCACCTTGCCGGTCGCGGCGTCTGAAATGACGACATCCGCGCCTCGGGGCAAGTTGCTCACCGTAACGAGGCGCGAGCCATCCGGGCTGAAGGCAGCGGGACTGATTGCTCCACCCCTCTCAAGGCGGAGGATGCTCTTGAATGTAACGGCGTCCCAGATTTGTCCGTTTGTGGCAATCCGAGAGCCGTCGGGACTGAACGCGACCTTGCCCTCCGAACCACCTGCACCCCTCAATTCGGCGATCTGTGTGAGAGTGATCGCGTTCCAGACGCGTACGTTACTGTCGTAGGAAGACGTGACGATGCGCGAACCATCGGGGCTGAAGGCGGCGAAACTGACCGCAAAGTCGGATACCCGAACGACCGCAAGCTGATCGCCCGTCGCCGCATTCCAGATGCGCGCCGTCTTGTCTGACGATGCGGTGACGATGCGCGAGCCATCGGGACTGAACGACGCCGAAAAGACGGGTTTCTCGTGACCGCGAAGGACAGCGATCTCCCGTGCAGTCGCAGCGTCCCAGATGCGCGCCGTCTTGTCCGATGATGCTGTGACGATGCGCGAGCCATCCGGGCTGAAGGCAGCGGAGTTTACGATTTCTTCATGGCCGATCAATATCAGCCGCCAGTCTGATTGCCAGACTGCTGCGGCAAGCGCCGCGCGGGTCGCAGAAGCGCCAAGATTTTCCTCGAGCGCAAGCCGCGTTGCGTGGACGCTAAGTCTGAGAGCGGTATCCAACTTGCCGCCGAGCCGTTTGCTCACCGCCAGCTCGGCGAGGGCGGCGGTACGCCGGCTCTCCGCAAGAACGCGCTGCTCGACCGCGATGCTCCGCTGCCAATATGCCAGTCCAGCCAGCGCGAGAGCGGCCACCAAGCCGACGGCCAGACTTGCGGTCAGCACATTGCGCCTTTGCGTCGCTGCGCGGCGGCTTTCCGCGATGAACGCAAGGGTCGCATCCGTTGGGTCAGGGGCGCCTCTCGGCCGCGTGGCGATCCATTGCTCGGCCTCCTCCAGCACCGGCGACCGCAGCAACAGCCCGCGCGGCCCTGGCCGGCCAGCGGTCTCCCAGCGCCGTGCGTGCGTGCTGAACTCGGTGTGTTTCCTGACCCAGGCAATGTCGGTGGAAAGGGCTTCGGCGAGCTGATTTATGCTCGCCTCAAAATTTGGCCCGTCTTCGCAAAAAATCAAATTAAGCCGCCGCAGCGGCTCCGGGATTGCATTCGGCTCGACGAGCCGACACACCACTGGCGCGAAGCGCTTGTGCAACGACGCCGCAAACTCAACCTCCTTAGCGCAGATATCCGACGCGACTGCGTCGGGGCTTAGAACGAAGACGACAGTATCGGATTGCGCAATCAGCGCTTCGATGCGATCCCACCAGTCTTCGAAGGCGAAAATTTCGGTGCGATCGATCAGTGGCTCGAAGCCACGCGCTTTGAGCGCTGCATCAAGCCGATCGGCGAAGGCTCCGTCGGTGCGCGAATAGGAAATGAAGACCTTGGCGCTGGCCTCGATCTCCAGAGACCCAACCGCATCGACCTCCGTGTCGCTCAAGAATTTTCCCCGAAAACAGGCCCTTGGTCATGATAATCGAAGTTGAGAGACGGTGGACAGGTAGACAAGACGATTTCACAGTCTGATTTCCAGGACTCTCGAGCGGAGACTGGCTCGTATTCAACCGACGGGTTGCAACCTGCACCCCGGCGACCATGCAGCTCACGCGCGAGAAGTCTCTGGTCTCCGAACGTTCCGAAGTCAGGCGAAATCTGCCCAACGCTTCAACACAATGGGCGAGTTCGCCGGGTGGTTAAGGGTCTGCTAAGACGCAGCGACCGGCGGACCGGGCGTCGCCAATGTGGCGGATTTATCCGCCGAGCACGATCGCAACCCCGACCAGCGCGCTGCCGAGCGCGACCATCGAGAAGCCCATGGCTACCGGTCGAAACCCGGCACAGCGCCCGAACATGAATCCGCAAAGAAACAGCATCGCAATCGCGATTGCATTCGACACGCGCAGCGCCAGTCGCGCATCTGCGATGAGCAGGAATGGAATCACGATGGGAAACGTCGACAGGAAACTGAGCAGGCAGATCCCCAGCGCGGCAAGCCAATCGCTCCTTGTCAGCCGCGGGCGTGCAGGTTCAGGCAATTGACGCAGCTTCTGCCGCATCGCTTCCAGTTGCGGAGGCTCCGTGATTGATGCCAGCAGCGGTGGCAATGCATCCGCGACGATCCGTTGCGCTGCGTTGGCATCTGCCGTGTCGCGGACCGCCCGCCAATTGACGATTGCGCGGCCGCGCTGATTGAGGCGAGCCATCAGGTATACGCCGCCGTCGATGATGCCCCAGGCTAGATTGCACCCGAGGGCGGCAAAAAGCATGGTCCGAACCGCGATATGGTCAGCGGTCGCAACACCCAGGGTGCAGGTAAAGGTGAGGGCCATGATCAAGCCGAACAGGACCTCCGAAATCCTGTCCATCGGATCGAGGATACGATTGGGCCATTTCGCCGACGTTCCGGGATCGGTCATCATTGTGAACCTAGCGATCGTCGCGCGGAGCGGAGTTTTCGAGCGTCAAATTTTGACAGGCAGCAGGTAAAGCGTCACAGCAAATATCAGGTATACGATCAGCACGAGCGCTCCGACAAACCATGCGGACCGGCCGCTGTTTGTCGCCAGGAACGCCGTCAAGGTTGCGACCAGCATCATGACCACTGCGCCGGGCCAGAATTGCAAATCCATCGGGGTCGGGCCAATGGCATAGCTCAGGAAAACGAGCGCCGGTGCGACGAAGAGCGCGATTTGGGATGCGCTTCCGAGCGCGATGCCCACGCTCAGGTCAAGGCGGTTCTTGCGCGCAGCCGAGAGCGCGGCGACCATCTCGGCCGCGCCGCCAACCAGCGCCACGATGATGAAGCCCACGAACGCGGGGGTCATCCCGAATGCTACCGCTGCGTACTGGACCGACTCGACGAATACCTCGCTTACGAGCGCTACCAGGACCGTGACACCCGCAAGCGTCGCCAAGGCCAAGCCCATCGGCCACGACGCTTCGCCGTTCTCTGCGTGCTCCGCCGCGCTGAAAAACTCACGATGGGTTCTGAGCGAGAACACCAGGCCCAGTCCGTAGGCGGCGATGAGCAGCGCAGACAGACCCAGGCTCAACGTCTGAGTGAATTCTGCCTTGGCCGCGATGGAATTGCTAGCGACAAGCATCGAAGGAATCAGCAGTGCGATCGTAGCCAGAAAGAGCAGGGCAGCTTGCAGCCGGGCGCTATTCCGATTGTATGTCTGCACGTGGTGTTTCAGTCCCCCGATCAGGAACGACGCGCCCAACATGAACAGTATGTTGGTGAAAATCGCGCCAGCGATGGAGGCTTTCACCAAGATGTACTGTCCCGCACGCAACGCCGCGAGGGCAATCAGCAGCTCGGTCAGGTTTCCGAGCGTGGCGTTGAGCAGTCCACCAATCATGTCGCCTGTCTTGACCGCCACCGATTCCGTAGCGCGGCTGAGCAGGGCAGCCAAGGGCACGATCGCCAGAACGGAAAGTACGAATAACAGCGTATGCGCGTCCGACTTGAGCCACTGCGTGACGAACAGGACGGGCACGATGGCCAACAACCAGAGCAGAGGACTGTGCCTGATGTCGTCGAGCAGGGGATTCATGAAAGCTCAACAACCATCATTCCACGCTCCCTCGGCCTTCCAAGGCCCAAACACTACAAAAAGTGCGGCTTGCCGGATGATAAGGTTCGGGCAAAGCCTCCGGTTAGTTGAATGCGAACCAGAACTTGGCGACGAACGTGGCGCTGCACCAGTTTGACACGAGACCCAATGGATTTGTCAGCGGGTTGATTTGCCCACCGGGCGTGGCATTGGGATCGCCGGTGAAGACGAAGCAATTCTCCTTAGACAAGTCGGTGTCGTAGTAGCGCAGATCGAGATTGAGGTTCTTGCGTGTGAAAGTGACGCCGGCGTTCCAGTTGAGATAGGCGGGCAACGGAAAGCCGCCCAGCTCGGCCGACTGATTGCCAAACCAGGAGTAGCCAGCGCCGCCGCTCAGCGACGCGCTGACATCCTGCGGCAGCACCTTGCTCGGCAGGTCGACGCCCAGGCCGAATGCCGCATATTTGCTCCAGGCGCCGGTGTTGGAGACGTTCGGCGAATAGGCGAAGCCGCCGGCGACGCGCAGCAGCTCACCGAGCGTGGTGTCGGCGCGGGCGAGCGCCTCCCAGTAGTTGATACCGCTGGTCACACCGACCGGCGCCGTCTCGCCCGGATAAAAATAGTACGTCGCGCCAAAGTCGAATTGCACGTTCCCAAGCTTCGGACGGACGCCGCCGCTCATCGAGACTTCGGCGGCCGGCTGGCTTGGCAGCTTGACGCTGGCGACAGTGCCGCTGCCGTAAAGGATGCCGAGCACTGCCTCGAACGCCGCGCCAACGGCCGGTTGGCGAGCAGAGAGTGTGGTGCCACGATAGATGTAATCGGTTGCAAGCCCGGAACGAAGACTGAACTCGACCGGGCTTTCCGGACGATCTTGCGCGGGGGCGGCGCGGACAGGCGCATCGCCGGCCATCCCGCCACGGGTGCCGAGATCGACCGCGCCGCCGGCATGGTCCGGGCCCGTTTGCGCGTACGCCGACACCCCCGCTCGCCGACGCAAGCGACAGCGCCGCGAGCGCGGCACAGATGCAGCCGGTCTGTGTGCTGCTCATTGCGTTCATCCCAAAACTCAGGACAGCGGGAAGATCAGCAACGGTCGCAATACTATCGGCTCGCCCTGCCTTTCGTCTACGCCGATCGCTTCCATGAGCCGGTGCGCACATGGGCGGCGCTTGCACCGGAAGGTCGGCCGGCTTCTCACCCTCGAGGATGCGATCGACGTACCCGGCCGAAGACGATTTCACTGTCTGATATCCGGGAATCTTGAGCGCAGCCCGGTTAGTATGCAACGGGCGGTTCGCAAGCTGCGACCCCGGCGACCATGCAGCTCGCACGCGAGAAGTCTCCGGTCCCCAAGCAAGGCTCGAATCCTGGCACCCCGGCCAGCATGTGTCTGCGGTGCCGCAGCAACACATGACAGTTTGGTGACTGGAGGCAGTTGTCCGCCGCGATGCGCGGTGGAAATTGGAAATTGGTTGGGGCATAGTTCCGCCCGTCCACCGCTGAAGGATCGTTCATGACGACCGCCCAGCCATTTGCTTGTACAAGCCGCGCGGCCAAGTACTAACGCATGAGAGAGAACGTTCACGACATTGCGGAGCAAAACAGGTCCGCGATACGGACTCCTTATTATCTCATCGACGAGGCCAGACTCGTCAAGAATCTGGAGATCATCAAATACGTAAGGGAACGGTCGGGTGCGAAGGCGGTCCTTGCCTTGAAATGCTTCTCGACGTGGTCGGTATTCCCGCTCATGAGCAAGTACATGGACGGGACGACCTCGAGCTCCCTCTATGAGGCCAAGCTCGGGCACCAGCATTTCGGCGGTGAGACGCAGGCGTACAGCGTGGCCTTTTCCGAAGCGGACGTGCGCGAAGCCCGGACCTTCGCGTCCAAGATCATTTTCAACTCGATCTCACAGCTCGAGAGGTTTTATGAGCTTGCGCGGGAGCTTCCCGTGGGTCTGCGGGTAAATCCTGGCGTGAGCTACTCACACTTCGACCTTGCGGATCCGGCAAGAAAGGGCAGCCGGCTTGGCGTGAAGGATACGGCCGCTATCGACTTCGTGGCAGACAAGATCAGCGGTCTGATGTTCCACGTAAATTGCGAAAATTCCGATTTCGCCGCGCTATCAAGGATACTCGATCACATCGGCCGCCAATACGGCGCGCAGCTCGAAAAAATGCAGTGGATTTCGCTCGGCGGCGGGATCGCCTTCACCGACGAGGGATATCCGCTCGACCAATTCTGCGATCGCCTGAAGGACTTTTCGCAGGAGTTCCGGGTGCAAGTGTATCTCGAGCCAGGGGATGCGGCAGTGACCATGGCGGGGTATCTGGTCACGCAGGTGCTCGATGTCCTGGAGTACGACAGCAGCATTGCCATCGTCGATGCAGCCGTTGAGGCGCATATGCTCGACAATCTCATTCACCACGAGGACGCGACCATCGTCCTGCCGGCCAAAGGCTCGTTTCGCTACACGGTCGCGGGCAATACGTGCCTTGCGGGCGATATCTGGGGCACCTACGACTTCCCAAAAAAGCTCAAGATCGGCGATTTCGTGATCTTCGACAATGCGGCCCGGTACACAATGGTCAAGATGAACTGGTTCAACGGCGTGCAGATGCCATCCATCGTCGTGGCACGCCTTGACGGGAAGATTGAACTCGTGCGTAAGTTCGATTACGATGACTTCCGCCGCAGCTTGTCATAATCGATGAATCCCGAAATGAAACCGAACGTACTCATCGTCGGCGCGGGCGCCGTGGCGCATGTCGCGGCCCACAAGGCTGCACAGAACAACGATATCTTGGGGAATATTTGTATCGCCAGCCGGACCAAGGAGAAGGCTGAGGACATCATCGAGAGCATCAAGCGCAAGCGCAACATCAAGGATAAGGAGGCGCGCATCTACGCGCGCAAGGTCGACGCTCTCGATATCCCCGCGACGATGAGACTCATCGAGGAGACCGAGTCCGCCATTGTCGTGAACCTCGGCACTGCATTCATCAATATGTCGGTGTTGGAGGCCTGTCTCCGCGTAAAGACCGTCAACGGCCGGCCGGTGACCTACATGGACACCGCCATCCACGAGGATCCGGCAAAGGTTG
This sequence comes from uncultured Alphaproteobacteria bacterium, assembly GCA_963708765.1. Lineage (GTDB taxonomy): Bacteria > Pseudomonadota > Alphaproteobacteria > Rhizobiales > Xanthobacteraceae > VAZQ01. Next base: position 305,443 of record CAVPTV010000037.1, read on the forward strand.
CCGAGGATCCGCCATGGTACGCCAATTACGAGTGGAAGAAGAAAGCAGCGGCAAAGGAGGCGGGCATCAACGCCATCCTCGGAGTGGGTTTCGATCCAGGCGTCGTGAATGCCTGGGCGGCGCTTGCCGTCAAGCGATATTTCGACAAGATCGACACCATCGACATTCTGGATGTCAATGCCGGAAGTCATGGCAAGTACTTCGCGACCAACTTCGACCCGGAGATCAATTTTCGAGAATTCAAGAAAGTGTGGACGTGGATCAATAGGAAGTGGGTGGAACGTCCGGTTCACTCGGAGAGGTGGGACTACGACTTTCCGGTCGTCGGCACGCGCCCAGTCTATCTCAACGGCCACGATGAGCTGCACTCGCTGTCCAAGAACATAAACGCCAAGAGCATCCGCTTCTGGATGGGGTTCGGCGACCACTACCTCAATGTCTACGGTGTGCTGCGCAACCTGGGCATGCTCTCGGAGAAGCCGGTGACCACCGCGGAAGGCGTGAAGGTCGTTCCTCTCAAGGTCCTCAAAGCGGTTTTGCCCGACCCGGCGTCGCTGGCGAAGACCTACACGGGCTGGACCTGCATCGCAGATCTTGTGAAGGGATGGAAAGACGGCAAGTGGCGTGAAGTGCTCTTCTACAACAACTGCAATCACGCCAAATGCTACCGGGAGGTCGAGTCCCAGGCGATCTCGTATACGGCCGGCGTACCGCCGATCGCCGCGGCGATACTGGTGGCCAGGGGCGAGTGGGCGCCGCACACGATGGTCAACGTGGAAGAGCTGGACCCGGAACCATTCCTGAAGCAGCTCGGCAAAATGGGGCTCCCGACCAAGGTGGAGGTCAGGACCCCAAAGAGCGGCAAGCCGAGCAAGGACGGCATGCCCGTCTCTGCCACCAAGTCGAACAGCATCACCAAGCACGCGGTCTGGTAGCGCGAGGCATTCTCCTCGATTCAATGCTCGAAGCTCCATCGACGCACCCGCGCGATTGAAACATCGACACGGGTGCGTTCCGCGAAGGCGGCTTTGAAATCAGGCCGCGTGCTGACGCCTGACAGCGCGCCCATTCTGGCGCGATGGCCAGTGCGGGCTGACGGTCATGTCCAGCTCGAGCCCGTCGGCCACTACGATGACGGCTTCCGGGTGATTCCCATTCTCGGACAGTGCAAACTTGAGCGCTTCGGCGCGTCCAACAAAGAGGCCGCCGCAACGACCGTCTTGACCCCGGACAACCCAGTTGCCCCGGCTGTTCTGGCCGACCAGAAAAAGCGAGGAATCCGAATGCATCGGCTCGTCGCGGCGGCGGGCGGGTGCGTGCCTGGCTCGGACGGGACGGACGAGTGCGTTCATTTGCGTGCTCCTTTCACGTTCGATCAAGCCGCGCGCGACACTGTCGCCTCATTGCGAGCGAGCGTGGCAACAAGGGTGGCCAGGTCGGGGATCGGAGCAGGCAGTCCGGTCGCGGTGACCAGACCGCGGGCATTGTCGAACGCCCCCGTCACGAGCTCGCGAGCGAGCAACCGGCTGCGCTCGAAAGGTCCAGGGAGCCATAGCGCACCGGTCTTTTCGGCTGAAAAGCCAAAACGACCGTAATAGGGCGCGTCGCCCACAAGGAGCACGGCAGCGTGACCAATGGCGCGCGCCGCCTCGGTGGCGCATCTCATCAAGCTCGCGCCGATCCCGAAGCCGCGCCGCGCGTCGTCGACCGCGAGCGGACCGAGCAGCAATGCCGCCCGCGCCGGCCCAGCCGTGATCGGCCAGAGCCGGATAGTGCCGACGATGCATCCATCCTCCTCCGCGATGAAGGAAAGGTTGTCGGCCGGTGAGCGGCCTTCGCGCAGGCGCTCCGCGGTCTTGCGAAAGCGTCCCACGCCCAGGGCGCGATCAAGCAGTGCCTCGCGCGCCGGCACATCAACAGCAAGCTCGTTGCGGATCGTGACCATGGCAGCCAACTCCTTCCCGCCCTCGGGCGAGGGCAAACTCGGTTCAATCGGACAGGTGGAAGGGGAGCCGACCGTAGCCGACTCCCGGCGACGTCAGATGTGGAACGTCTTCAGCGGCGCAAACCCGTTGAAGGCCACGGCGGAGTAGGTTGCCGTATAGGCACCCGCGCCCTCGATCAGCACCTTGTCGCCGATCTCCAGACTCACGGGCAGCAGATATGGCTCCCGCTCGTAGAGCACGTCGGCCGAGTCGCAGGTCGGGCCTGCCAGCACACACGGCGCCGTCGCGTCCCCGTCCCGCGGCGTGCGAATCGGGTAGCGGATCGACTCGGCCATCGTCTCGGCGAGGCCGCCGAACTTGCCGATGTCGAGATAGACCCAGCGCACGTCGTCCTCGTTGCTCTTCTTCGAGACCAGCACGACTTCCGCCTCGATGACGCCGGCATTGCCGACCATGCCGCGGCCCGGCTCGATGATGGTTTCCGGGATGCGGTTGCCGAAATGCTTGCGCAGCGCGCGAAAGATCGCCGAGCCGTAGGTCTTCACCGTCGGCACGTTCTTCAGGTACTTGGTCGGGAAGCCGCCGCCGAGGTTGACCATCGACAGCGTCATGCCGCGCTCGCCGCACTCGCGGAACACGGCGGCCGCCGAGGCGAGCGCACGGTCCCACGCATGCGGATTGCGCTGCTGCGATCCGACATGGAATGACACGCCGTGCGGCTCCAGGCCGAGCTTGAGCGCGTGCTCCAGCACGTCGACCGCCATCGCCGGCTCGCAGCCGAACTTGCGCGAGAGCGGCCATTCCGCCCCGACGCAGTCGGACAGGATGCGGCAGAACACGCGGCTGCCGGGCGCTGCGCGGGCGACCTTTTCCACCTCGGGCTGGCAGTCGACCGCGAACAGGCGCACCCCAAGCGTCATAGGCGCGTGCGATATCACGCTCCTTCTTGATCGTGTTCCCGTAGGAAATCCGGTCGGCGGCGGCTCCGGCCGCGAGCACCATCTCGATCTCCGGCACCGACGCCGTGTCGAAGCAGGAGCCAAGCGAGGCGAGGAGCGCAAGCACCTCCGGCGCCGGGTTTGCCTTGACGGCGTAGAACACGCGCGTGTCCGGCAGCGCCCGGGCAAAGGCCTGATAGTTGTCGCGAACGACGTTGAGGTCGACGACGAGGCACGGTTCGTTGATTTTGCCTTCGCCACGGAGATTGCGAAGGAACTGATGGATGCGCTCGGTCATGGCACCTCTCCTCACCAAAGCATCTTGGGCCGCGCACGGCCCAGGTTGCAGATCAGGCAGCAAGCTGCCCGGCGTCAGCGGGTGAGGAGACCTTGCGCCGCCATGCGATGAAGCATGGCGATGCGAAGGGCTTTCACCCGACAATGCTGGCTTGGATTGGAGCGGGGATCCCCGATCCGCACGGCCGGCAAGATGGACAAGCCTCTTCGGTGTTGACCTTTGGTAAGATCAACGAGACCAAAAAAGCCCGCTCCGTCGTTGCTTTAAGCCGCGTCCCCCGTTGAGCGCGGGGTACGCCGGTTTCGCCTCCGGCTGCCGATCGCATGGTTGAGGAAGCCAGTTCGCTTCCCCAGGCGGCTGTCCGGCCTCTTGTCCGGATGCCCACCGATCGACACACGGCCACAGGCACGTGCGAAATTGGGCGGGGGTGCACGTAGGGGAGATCGTCCTCGGATGCAAGGGATTTCCTGCTTGCAACCAAAAAAAGTTGTCAGGCTTTCCGCAAAGTCTTCGTCTTGGTGAGCGCCGCGGGCTTTGGCTTCCCCTCGCGGCGAGGTCGGCTGACGGGGAGATCGTCTCGAAAGGGCTGCTCGGCGCACCGGACACTGCTCAGGCCGTCGTGACCCCAACGCTGCGGGCGATGTCCACAAGTCGTTAAGAAAAGATTGAACCTCGGCGGGGGATGCGGCGACTACCAAGTGCTCCAAGCGAGCAGACGGCCGTCATGATCCCCCCCGATCCCCCTCGGCCGTCTCATAGAGAACCCCGCTCCCCCGGCGGGGTTCTCCTATTTTTCCTGCCAAGGAAAAACCCCGGCGTTGAGCCGGGGCGCGCGTCTGATCGGTGGAGCTTGGACCTGCCTGCTCCGGGGCGTACGCCGGCGAGTGCCGCAAAATTGACGGTCGTGCTGACCGCCGCTGATGTAACATAGCCGGCACGCCACTGTCAGTTGTGGAGGATGGGACAGAGCAAGGGGGCTCGCATGGACCAGCTTTTCACCGAGCAAGTGCTCCGCATGTTCGAGCGGCACATGGTCGTGCTTGGCGGAATTATCGCCATTGTCCTCGGCTATCGCCTGTTTCAATCAGCCGATCTGAAACAGGACAGCACGGGCAGCATGAAGACCAAGCTGTTCGAGGTCTCGGCGACCAAGATCGGTCCAGGAGTGTTCTTCGCGGCGTTTGGCACTGTCGTGTTGTGGACGTCGCTGACCCGTGGTTCAATCCATACCAGACCCGTACCGAATGCCGGATGGTGGTCAGTCAAGAAGAGCTCACACAGTTGCAAGACCTGGCAGGACGGGAGCAGCGGCCAGAGGACCGTGAGCTGCTTCGATTGATGATCGATCGCATCAAACGTTCTGCGGAGAAATGAACCGCGCCGCGTCGAACGGCGACCGCTCCCGCCGACGCCTTGCGCCGCCGTTCCTCCCCTACGCCGCTCGCGCCCGTGTCACGACGGGACCGCATATGATTCGAGGTATCCGCAGCTGGAGCAGCGGTACGTCGTGATTTCGGTCTTGGGCTTGCCCCAGAGCTTGAGCCCACCGAACAACCCCTTCTCGGGAAGCTCCCTCGTACCATGAGCTGACCAGCACCGCGCCGTGGCTCGCGTCCGCTATGTAACCTGCCTGCATGCTTCGCCGGCACTTGGGGCACTCCTTGCGCTGACTCATCGAAAGCTCCCTGCGACGTTGACGACCCGAAGGCGACATTGCGCGCGTGCTATCCTCGCACAAAACCGGCGGCCAAAACCGGCACGTGAGCGGAGACCAGACATGCGTGCGACACAAGGGATGCTGCGCCTTGGCGTTGCGATCGTCCTGTCGGCGGTCGCTTTCGGGTGGCACGCCGTCGTGGGCGCAGACCGGCTCGCCGCAGGCATCGCCGGGTCAGAGCTGGCCGCAGCGGCCGGTCAAGTTCATCCTGCCGCTGGGGGCCGGCTCGGGGGTCGACATCACGACGCGGCTGCTCGGCGACCGGCTGGCCGGGCGCTGGGGCCAGTCGGTGGTGATCGAAAACCGGCCCGGCGGCGACGGCGTCGTCGCGATCACCAGCTTCACCGGCGCGCAGGACGACCACGCCTTGCTGATGTCGCCCACCTCGTCGTTCACGCATCATCCCTGGACGCATGACAAGCTGCCTTACGATCCGAACGATCTGGTGCCGATCGCGCGCGTGACCAACACGCTGGTGGCCATCGTGGTGCCGTCGTCCTCGCCGATCAAGTCGCTGGCCGACCTGGTGGCGGCCGCCCGCGCCCAGCCCGGCAAGCTCAACTGGGCGACCATCACCGGCTTCTTCGACTTCATGTTCGAAGGCTTCCAGAAAAAGGCCAACCTGGAGATCGCGCGCGTGCCCTACCGCAACACGGTGCAGGCCGCCAACGACCTGGCCGAGGGACGCATCCAGCTGATGATGTCGGCCTACGCCATCGTCCGGCCGCTGGTGGAGGCCGGAAAGCTCAGGATGCTGGCGTTCACCGCACGCGAGCGCGCGGCGATTGCGCCGGATATCCCAACGGCGGCGGAGGCGGGCTTTCCCGACCTGACCATCGAGGGCCTGGTCGGCGCGTTCGGACCACGAAACCTGCCGGCCGAGGCGCGCGAGCGCATCTCGGCGGACGTGCGCGAGCTGCTGACCGACCAGACCATCGTCGCGCGCCTGACCGCCACCGGGCAGGTCGTCAACCCCGGCACGGCCGCGGAGTTCGGCGCCGCGATCGAGGCGCAGCGCAAGCAGGCCGCCGAGGTCGGCAAGCTCCTCGGCATCAAGCCGGCGCAGTGACCGCGCTGGTTGGCGGCGTGGACTCATAAGCGCGGAGCGAGATGCGTTTCCGCTGGATGGCCGCGGCGTCCACGGCGAGCACGATGCCGGATCGGCTACGGCTCAATTCTCACGGAGCCCTTGTCCCCCAACGTCACGCGCACGTTCGTGCTGCCGGCTTTCCCTCGTCCGCCATCGGGATTGTACAAGGTGTATGGCACATTCAGCAGCAGGCCACGATGCGGGTCGTAGGATGCCTTGATCCGGCTGAATTCAATATTGTTGAAACCGCGCGGACTTTCAGAACCTTTGGCGGCTTTTTGGCTGACCGCAAAACACCGGCTGCCGATCTCCGGGCTGGGAATGAAAACAAGAAGGTGGGAGCTGCAGCAGACCGGTTCTCCATCCGTGTCCACATGGGCAATCCTGATCTTGCCCTCCGAATACGACTTTGTTTGACCGACCAAAATACTGATCCGATCCAGATCGTTACACGGCCCCACTTCGGCGGCTTCGGCTGCCGAGCCAAGGACGACGAGCACCGCCCATACGTATCTCATGTGAAACCTTTCCGCTGATGGTGTCATGCAAGCTGGGTGTTCAACTGCTGCCGAATGATTGGAAGCTCGGCGGGTGGACACGCCCCGTATCATTGCGTGGAGTACCCGCACTCGGTCACACATGCAACGCCAAGCACGCCCTAATACGACTTCGGCAGGCCGAGCACCTTCTCGGCGATGAAGTTGAGGATCATGTGCGGCGTGATCGGCGCGATGCGCGGGATCATGACCTCGCGCAGATAGCGCTCGACGTGGAACTCCTTCGAATAGCCCATGCCGCCATGGGTCATGACCGCGGTCTCGCAGGCGTGGAAGGCGGCCTCGGCGGCGAGATACTTGGCGGCATTGGCCTCGGCGCCGCATTCGAGCTTGCGGTCGTAGAGGCTCGCCGCCTTCATCACCATGAGGTCGGCGGCCTCGAGGTTCATCCAGCACTGCGCGAGCGGATGCGCGATGCCCTGGTTCTGGCCGATCGGGCGGCGAAACACCACGCGCTCGCGCGCATATTTGGCGGCGCGCCGCAGCGCGGCGCGGCCGATGCCGACCGCCTCGGCGCCGATCAGGATGCGTTCCGGATTCATGCCGTGCAGGATCGAGCGGAAGCCGTCGCCCTCGGCGCCGATGCGGTCGGCGGCCGGGATCAGCATGCCGTCGAAGAACATCTCGTTGGAGTCGACCGCGTGGCGGCCCATCTTGTCGATCACGCGGATGTCGACCTTGCTGCGGTCGAGATCGGTGTAGAACAGGCTCAAGCCCTCGGTCTTGCGCTTGACCTGATCGAGCGGCGTGGTGCGGGCGAGGATCAGGATCTTGTTGGCGACCTGGGCGGTGGAGATCCAGATCTTCTGGCCGGTGAGGACGTAGTGGTCGCCGCGGCGCTCGGCGCGGACCTTGAGCGCGGTGGTGTCGAGCCCGGCATCGGGCTCGGTCACCGCGAAGCAGGCCTTGTCCTTGCCGGCGATCAGCGGCGGCAGCATGCGGCGCTTCTGCTCGTCGGTGCCGAACACGATCACCGGCTGCAGGCCGAAAATGTTCATGTGCACCGCCGACGCGCCGCTCATGGCGGCGCCGGATTCGGCGATCGCCTGCATCATCAGCGCGGCCTCGGTGATGCCGAGACCGGCGCCGCCGTGCTCCTCCGGCATGGCGATGCCGAGCCAGCCGGCCTCGGCGAGCGCCGCATGCAGCTCGTGCGGGAAGTCGCCGCTGCGATCCTTCTCCAGCCAATAGGCATCGTCGAACGGGGCGCAGAGCTTGCGGATCGAGTCCCTGATCTGCTGCTGCTCCTGGGTCAGCGAAAAATCCATGGCTGCGGCCCTGCGGTTTCGACGGCGGCATTGTAGCGGTGTTTCGCGCGCGCGAATTTGCTTTCTTGACATGGCTGCGGCGCTGCGCCGAAGTCGCGAGTAGGCTGGAGCAGGTCCCGTTGCATTTGATGCACCACGACGCCGCAATCTCGGTGCGCTCCCCTCCCCCTTGTGGGGAGGGGTTGGGGGTGGGGTGATGCTGTGTGGCACCGGATGAGCATCAACGCACCACCCCCCTCCCCAACCCTCCCCCAGCCGGTCGGATATACCCGCTTCGGCCACTCTAGAGTGCCGAACTCCGGCAGGCCGAGTTCGGTTGGGGGAGGGAGCAGACCGAGTTCGCTGCTAGTGCGGCTGCGACCTCGCACGAAGCTGCTGTAGCCAAACCGAGCACAGGTACGACGAGATGGATCTGGGACTGAAAAACCGCCGCGTGCTGGTGACCGGAGGATCGCAAGGGATCGGCTACGCGATCGCGCGCGGCTTTCTCGACGAGGGCGCGAGCGCGGTGATCGTGGCGCGCGACGCGCAGCGGCTGCAAAAGGCCGTGGCCGAGCTCGGCCGGCACGGCCCGGTCGCCGGCAAGGCCGTCGACCTGGCGCAGCGCGGCGCGCCGGAGGCGGTCGCCGACGAGTTCAAGGATACCGACATCCTGGTGAACAATGCCGGCGCGGTGCCGACCGGCGACATTTTCAGCGTGGACGAGGCGCGCTGGCGCGAAGCCTGGGACCTCAAGGTGTTCGGCTACGTCAACCTGATGCGCGCGATGTACCGCCACATGCGCGGCCGCGCTCCCAAGGTGATCGTCAACGTGCTGGGGCTCGGCGGCGAGCGGCCGCAATGGCAATACGTCTGCGGCAATGCCGCCAACGTGGCGCTGATGGGCGTCACCCAGTCGCTGGGCGGGCGCAGCATCGACGACGGCATCCGCGTGGTCGGGGTCAATCCGGGCGGGGTCGAGACCGAGCGGATGAAAGCGAACCAGCGGGCGCGCGCGCAGCGCGAGCTCGGCGACCCGGAGCGCTGGCGCGAATATCTCAAGGACAAGCCGCTCGGCCGCGCCGCCACGCCCGAGGAGATCGCCAACGTGGTGCTGTTCCTGGCGTCGGAGCGCGCCAGCTGGGTGAGCGGCGCCGTCGTTCCGGTCGACGGCGGATTTCTGCATCGGGAGAATTGGTTCTGATGCGCACGGCACCAATCCATGACCGTCAGGAAGATCGCATACCCGTCAGGAAGAAGGTGCGCGCGGCGCCGAGGCCCTTGAGGTCGGTGGTGCCGCGCTCCTCGAACACGAAGGCGTGCCCGGCCAGGCCGAAATAGGCCTCGCTCACGTGAATGCGGTCGGGAACGCCGTGCAACTCCATGCGCGAGGCGACGTTCACCGCGTCGCCCCAGACGTCGTAGGAGAACCGGGTCGCGCCGATCACGCCGGCGGTGGCGGCGCCGCAATGGATGCCGATGCGAATCTTGAGCTTGCGCCCGGCCAGCGGCGGATGGCGATCGACCGCCTCGATCATCGCCAGCGCGAGCCGGCCGACCGCGACGGCGTGCTCGGCGGCGCGGCCGTCGAACCCGGCCGCCGCCATGTAGCTGTCGCCGATGGTCTTGATCTTCTCGACCCCGTGCGCTTCGGCGAGCGCGTCGAACATGCGCACCAGGCGGTCGAGATACTCGACCACCTGGTCGGGGGCGAGATCGTGGGCGGCGCCGGTGAAGCCGGCGATGTCGGCGAACAGGACGCTGAGCTGCTCGATCCGGTCGGCGATGCGCGCCTCGCGATCCGATTTCAAGCGCTCCGCGATCGGCCGCGGCATCACGGTCCCGATCAGCGCCTCGGACCGCTCGTGCTGCTCCTGCAGCTCGTCCTCGGCGTGCTGCAGGGCGGCGAGCGCATAGAACAGGATCGCGGCGTTGACCACCAAGCGTGCTGATCATCGCCTGGGTCGACAGCATCGTCGCGCAACGCCGTGTCCTCCGGGACGAACAGGCCGTAGACCGGCGCGTATTCGAGCACGAGGACGAGCGCAATGAGCGCCAGCATGAGGAAGAACACGAACAGACGCCAGTTCCGCACCCCGAAGAACAGCAGCATGGCGCCGGCCAACGTGTAGTAGACCTGGAGATCGCTGGCGAGGCCGAGCGACCACACCACGAAGGTGTGTCCGAACATGATCAGGAGGATCAGCGTGATCGCGGCGGCATGCTCGCCGAACCGGTGCAGGCGGGGAACCAGCAGCGACGCGCCGATCATGAGCACGTTGTAGACGTTGACGGCCAGCAGCCCGCGAAAGTCATAGATCGAGTTGAACAGCAGGTGCGACAGCGTGTTGCCCGCGGTCGCGAAGGCGGCGACGTTGACGCAGCGCTGGCAGCGCACGACCTGCGGATCGGTCGAGACGATGCCGACCGACACCAGGCGCTCGAGCCATTGCGGGAATTCCACCCCGCGCTTGGGCTTGCGGCTGAAAAGGTCGCGGATTTGCGTCATGCGTCGGCCGGCCCGATCCGGTTGCAGGCCGGACTATAGCCCGAAAGCTCAACGCGACGGCTGGCGTCCGGGCGCCTCGGCTGCCGCCTGCCCCGGCGCGGCAATCGACCATTGTGTGACGGGCGGCACAGAGGCAGCACCGGCCTGCGCCTAGGCTCTCCGCACATCGATCACGCCGGCGCCGCCGGCAGACATCAGGAGCCCGCCATGACCATCGCTTCGTTCGACCTCAGGTCGCCCACGCCGATCACGGCTTCGGCCGCCGGTTTCCCCTTCCTGGCCGGTACGGCCACCGCCACGCCGGATGCGACGCGCGAAGAGCTGGAGGAGCGCCGCTGGCAGCTGGAATGGGAGCGGCGCAACGTCGAGGACTAGCGCTCCTTCCAGTCCCCTTGATCCATCCTTCGTATGGCCGGGCTTGCCCGGCCATAATTTTTTTGTTGCTGCACGAAAGACGTGAAGGCCCGTCACCGCAGACAAGCTTACGCCCGCCCCGGAGCAAGTCCGGGGCGGGCGTTCACTTAGCAGATGCTTGATCTACGCCGCCTTGCGGGACGTGCCGACGGCGCCGAACTCCTCGACCATCGCACGCGTGAGGATGTCCATGCCCTCGTCCAGCTGCTCGTAGCTGGTGGTGAGCGGCATCATGCACTTGATCACCTCGTCCTCCGGACCGGCGCGCTCGATGATGAGGCCGTACTTGTAGGCGCGGGCGGTGACGGCGGCGGCGCGCTTGGGATCGGCGCAGCGCACGCCGATCATCATGCCGCGGCCGCGGACGTCGACCAGGTGGGGCGAGAAGCAGTCGACCATCGCCTGCAGCTGCGCCCGCAGATGCTCGCCCTTGGCGCGCACGTCCTCGGCGAAAGCGTCGGTGCGCCAGTAGTGCTCGAGCGCCGCGGTCGCGGTCACGAAGGCGTGGTTGTTGCCGCGGAAGGTGCCGTTGTGCTCGCCCGGCTTCCAGACGTCGAGCGACCGCTTGAGCACGACCAGCGCGAGCGGCAGGCCGTAGCCGGACAGCGACTTCGACAAGGTGATGATGTCGGGCTTGATGCCGGCCGGCTCGAAGCTGAAGAACGTGCCGGTGCGGCCGACGCCGGCCTGGATGTCGTCGACGATCAGCACGATGCCGCGCTTGTTGCACAGCGCCTCGAGGCGCTTGAGCCAGTCGAAGCGCGCCACGTTGAGGCCGCCCTCGCCCTGCACGGTCTCGAGGATCACCGCGGCCGGGGAGCTCGGTGCCGCTCGAGGGATCGGAGAGCAGGCGCTCGAGATGCGCGACGGTGTCGGCGCCGTCGCCGAAGTAGCCGTCGAACGGCATGGCGGTGGTGTGATGCAGCGGCACGCCGGCGGCGGCGCGCAGATACGCATTGCCGGTGACCGACAGCGCGCCCATCGACACGCCGTGGAAGCCGTTGGTGAAGTAGATGACGTTGGTGCGGCCGGTGGCCTTGCGGGCGATCTTGAGCGCGGCCTCGACCGCGTTGGTGCCGGTCGGGCCGGTGAACTGCATGACGTAGTCGGTAAGACCGCGCGGCTCGAGCACGATGTCCTGCATCGCCAGCAGGAACCGCTCCTTGGCGTCGGTCGGCAGATCGAGACTATGGGTGATGCCGTCCTGCTGGATGTAGTCGACCAGGGCCTGCTTGAAGGCCGGGTTGTTGTGGCCGTAGTTGAGCGAGCCGGCGCCGGCGAGGAAGTCCAGGTAGCGCTTGCCGTCGACGTCCCACAATTCGGTGCCGAGCGCGCGGGTGATGACCGCGGGGAAGCTGCGCGCATACGAGCGCACCTTGGATTCCAGGCGCTCGAACACCTCGGTCTTGCTCGCGGGGGTGCTGGTTTGGCGGTTCGTCATGGCGTCCTCTCTTGTCCCGGTTTCGCGGGCGACAACCGCCCTGCTGTGATGGGGAACTTTTAGAGAGAGGCGCCGGCCGGACGATGTGATGGGGATCACGAAAATGCGGGTTGCTCCGCCGGCCCTCGCTGCCGGAGGCAGGCTGCAGCGCCGCCGTCGCCGACGCGGAAACTGTCAGAATTATCAATATGTTGAAGCGACCCCGGGAACTCCCGGGGCCGCTTGGCAGGTGCAATTGGCAGCCCAGCGACGGCGGGCGTCGCCCGGCCGGATCAGGCCGCCTGGGCCATCACGAACGGCTCCGCGGCCACCGGTTGCGCCGCCGCCTCGACGGCGGCAGCAGCCGGCGCGGCGTGGCGCATCGCCTTGGCGGGGTTGCCGCGCCAATGGGCATGCGCCTCGACGGTCTCGCCCTTCATCAGGAAGGAGTCGGCGTCGAGCACCGCACGGTCGCCCATGGTCACGCCGTAGTGGACGAAGGCGTTGCAGCCGATCGTGCAGCCGCTGCCGATCTTGATGTAGTCGGACTTGAACACGCCTTCCTCGAGCGAGTGGCCCTGCAGGGTGGCGGCCTCGTTGAGGTTCGCGTAGTCGCCGACCGCGATCAGGGTCTTCTCCAGATACTGGGCGCCGTCGTCGAACACCTTGCGGCCGACCTTCACGCCCAGCAGGCGGGAGATCACGTTCTTGAAGGGCGTGCCCTTGAACAGCGACTGCAGCGGCGACTCGCAGAACTTCCAGTGCCGCTCGTGGAACCAGAAGTACGGGTCGTAGACCGACGCGACCTGCGGCTGCAGCGGCTTGAAGCCCAGGCTCGCCCGCTCGAGCAGCGCGTAGTACAGGATCGACGCCAGCGACAGGAATGCGCCGGCCGCGAGCAGCGAGGCCAGGCCGTGGCGCGGATAGAGCAGCACCGCGGCGTGGATGGCGAACAGGCTGGCGCAGGCGAACACCCAGTTGCCCAGCAGGTAGAGCACCACGGTGACGAGGTTGTGGGCGTTCTTCTTGCTCGAGCCGCTGCCCGGCGGGCCTCGTCGTCGAGCGACTTGGTGAAATTCCGGTCGCGCTCGACCGCGCGCGGGATCTCGAAGCAGGGCGAGCCGAGCAGGCCGACGCCTTCGCGCACCGGGCCGTCGATCGGGATCATCACCTTGGTGCCGAGCAGGCAGTCGGTGCCGGTCTTCGCCGTCGGGCGGGAAGTGGATGTTGTTGCCGAGATAGTTGCGGTCGCCGATCTTCACCTTGCCGAGCTTGAACGACGTGCTCGACATCTGCGCGTTCATCATCGACAGCCCGTCCGACACCATCGTGCTGCTGCCGATCTCGCACAGGAACGGGTTGTCGTGCTTCTGGTTGGTGCCGAAGTTCGAGCCGGTCTGCTCGATCTTGTTCAGGTTCCAGCCGATCCAGCGTCAGGTAGTGGACGATGGCCGAGCTGTCGCCGAACAGGAGGTTGTAGATGCGCGAGTTGCTGGCGCCGGACACGATGCCGTGGACCCAGTAGTGGAAGCCGTACAGCACGTAGGTCTTCTCCGGCTGCAGCAGCTTGTTGAACAGCCGCGGCACGACCGCCACGCCCACCAGGCCGATCGCCAGCGCGCCGACCAGCAGCACCAGCGAAACCACCAGCGCCAGCGGGAGCAAGACCGCGCCCATCACGCCGTAGTCGAGCTCGGTGCCGCCGATGTAGCGCACGACGAACGGGTACCAGTAGTTCAGGATCATGATCGCGGCCGGCGCGAAGATCGCCAGGCCGGCGGTCAGCGGGATCGCCGGGTAGAGCCAGCGCCGCAGCGACGAGCAGCGCTTGGCCTCGACCAGGCAATAGTCGGCCGTGGTCTCCTGGGCAGGCGAGCCGTGATAGTGCTTGCCGTCGGGGACGCGCTGACCGCTCTGCAGCGACGACGCATGCCCGAGCTGGGTGTCGTTGCCCATCACGGTGTCGATGTCGAGCACGCTCGCCTCGCCGACGAAGGCGTTGTTGCCGATCGTGATCGAGCCGGTGTGGATGTAGTTCGACTGCGCCTTGTAGCCGAGCACGATCGAGTCCTTGCGGATGATGGTGTTGTCGCCGATCGAGAGCAGATCGGTGCAGACCGGGATGAGCCGGCCGGCGATGACGGTGTCGCGCCCGATCTTGGCGCCGAGCAGCCGCAGATAGAGGTTGTAGATCGGGGTGCCGGCGAGCGCCGCCATCGGCGCGCTCTGCACCAGGGTCTTGACCACCCAGAAGCGGAAGTAGCGCAGGCTCCAGATCGGGATCGCCTCCTCCTTCCACCTGCCGATCAGCAGCCACTTGGCGGCGATCGGGATGCGCCGTCATGGCGACGAAGAACCCGACCGTGAGCGCCAGGCTGCGCAGATAGAGCTCGCCCGGGTTGTCGACCGCCGCGTAGGTCCAGATCGCCGCGTGGCTGATGACCCAAAGGCCGAGCGCGCCGTAGCCACATAGAACAGGAGCTGCAGGGCGCCGCAGCCGTAGTATTCGAGGTTGCTCGGGATGCGGAACGGCAGCTCCTTCGCCGGGGCGGTGGCCTCGGTCGACCGCGTCCGCCGCGCCGAGATGGGCGGCGAGCTTGGCGATGGTCGGGTTGAGGTAGATGTCGCGCATCGAGACGCCCGACAGGCCCGGGTGCTGCCGGATCTTGGCGCAGAAGCGCGCCATCAGCAGCGAATGCGCGCCCAGGTCCTTGAAGAAGTTGTCCTCGACCGACACCCGCTCGAGCTTGAGCACCTCGGCCAGCGCGCCCGCCAGGATCGTCTCCGTCTCGCCGCGCGGGGCCACGAACTTGGCGGCGCCGACCGAGAACCGCGGGCCCTTGGGGGCCGGCAGCTTCTTGTGATCGGCCTTGTTGGCGACCGTCATCGGGATGATCGGCAGATGCTCGAGATAGGCCGGCACCATGTAGGCCGGCAGCCGGCTGCGCAGCGCCTCCGACACCTCGGCGTGCGGCAGCTCCTTGACCCCGTGCTTGAGCGAGTAATAGGCCGCGAGCTCGACCATGCCGGGCTCGCTCTCGTGCGTGATCACCGCCGCCTGCGCGATCTGCGGCAGCTCCAGCAGCACCGATTCGATCTCGGTCAGCTCGATCCGGTAGCCGCGGATCTTGACCTGGGTGTCGATGCGGCCGTGGAACTCGACCTCGTCCTGCTCGTTGATGCGGCCGAGGTCGCCGGTGCGGTAGATGCGCCCGGACGGGTTGTTGGGGATTTGGAGGAAGTCGGGGATGAACTTCTTCTGGGTCAGGTCGTCCCGGTTGAGGTAGCCGGCCGCGAGCCCGATGCCGGCGATGCCGATCTCGCCCATCTCGCCCGGAGAGAGCGCCTCGTCCTTGTGCGGGTCGAGGATGACGATCGAGTAGGTCGGCAGCGGCCCGCCGATGGTGACCGGCTTGTCCGGGTGCAGCTCGGTCAGGGTCGCGGTGACGGTGGCCTCGGTCGGCCCATAGGCATTGAGGATGGTGCGGCCGGGCCGGTGCCAGCGGACCATCAGGTTGTGCGGGCAGGCCTCGCCCGAGACCAGCAGGATGCGCAGGTCGGGCAGGTCCTTCTCGATCGTCGCCAGCAGCGTCGGCACGCAGCACAGGCCGGTGACCTTGCGCTGGCGCAGGAAGTCGGCGAGGTCGTCGCCCACCAGGCTGGCGCCGGGCTTGCCGGGCACCAGGGTGGCGCCGGCGATCAGCGGCACCCACAGCTCCTCGACCGAGAAGTCGAACGCGATGGTCATGCCCTGGTAGACCCGGTCGCCGGGACGGAAGCCGTAGAGCTCGGCCGCCACCCGCACGAAATTGCAGATGCTGGGGTGCTCGATCACCACGCCCTTCGGGTTGCCGGTGGTGCCCGAGGTGTAGATGAGGTAGGCGAGCTGATCGACCGGCGGCGCCTTCTCGGCGTCGGTCAGGCGGGTCTTGGGCTTGGCGGAGATCTCGCGCTCGGCGGTGTCGAGCAGGATCTGCCGGACCGCGAACTCGTCGAGCTTTGCCCGGAAGGCCGACAGCGACACCACCGACTTGACGCCGGCGTCTTGCAGAATGAAGCGCACGCGCTCGGTCGGGAAGCCGGCGTCGAGCGGCACATAGGCGGCATTGACCTTGAGCACCGCCAAGCAGCGCCACGTAGCTGTCGATGGTCCGGTCGAACAGCAGGCCGACCCGGTCGCCCGAGCCGATGCCCTGGTCGAGCAGGTAGCGGGCGACCTGGTTGGCCAGGTTGTCGAGCTCGCGAAACGAGAGGGAGACGTCGTCGGTGACGACCGCCTGGTCCTTGCCGGTGCCGGTGAACTGGTCGCAACGCTGCTCGAACAGGTGGTCGAGCCGCTCGCCTTGGTTCCAGCGAACCGCGTTGTCGACGCTCTTGCGAACCAGGATCTGCGGTTGAAGGACGCCCGATTGCCCGGGCCCGACGATGCTCGGCGCACGGTCGACGCTCGGGGTTGGGACCGGGAGGCGAGACGCCATCTCACGCTTGCCGGCGAAGCTCCGGGGGCCGGCGCCACCCATATCGAGACCGTAGGCCATCGCATTTCTCCTCGGTGCGGGCGACCGTTGCCCTTTGGTGCACACTAAGGAGAGCGTTGCCGGACGATGTGATGGGGATCACGAAAATGCGGCTTTCGGCCCCTGAAAGGGAGAGGTCGCCCCCCCTTTTGGGGGGAGCGCACCGAGTTCGCGGGCCGGGACGGGCGATTTGCCCTGTCCGGCAGTGTTAGGCGGCGTTGGCGAAAGCCAAGGCCTCCGGGCCCTCCGGTTGCGGCGCCGTGCCGGCCGCCGCGTCGCTGCGCTGCTGCCGGCCGCCCACCGCCTTGGCGGGATTGCCGCGCCAGTTGGCGTGCGCCTCGACGGTCTCGCCCTTCATCAGGAAGGAGTCCGGATCGAGCACCGCGCGGTCGCCCATGGTCACGCCGTAGTGCACGAAGGCGTTGCTGCCGATCGAGCAACCGCTGCCGATCTTGATGTAGTCGGACTTGAACACGCCTTCCTCGAGCGAGTGGCCCTGCAGCAGAGTGCCTTCGTTCAGGTTGGTGTAGTCGCCGATCTCCGTCAGCGTCTTCTCCGGCATGGTGCAGCCGTCGTCGAACACCTTCTTGCCCAAGGTCACGCCCAGCATGCGGGAGATGACATTCTTGAAGGGCGTGCCTTTGAGCAGGCCATAGATCGGCGATGCGGACAGCTTCCAGTGCCGCTCGTGCGTCCAGAAGTACTCGTCGTAGATCGACACGGCCTTCGGCTGCAGCCGCTTGAAGCCGATGCTGGCCCGGTCCATGAGAGCGAACATCGGGATCACGAGCAGCGGCAGCACCGCGCCGAACGCGAGCAGCGACAGCGACGCCGTATACCGGATAGTACAGGATCGCCACGAGGCCGAGCGTCAGCGTGAGGAAGGAGACCATCCAGTAGAACATCAGCCACGCCGCCATGGTCGCGATGTTGTGACGATTCTTCATGCGCAGGCGCTGCTGCCGGGTCTCCTCGCTCATGGCGCGGACGAAGTTCTTGTCGCGGTCGACCGCGCGCGGGATCTCGAAGCACGGCGAGCCGAGCAGCCCGACGTCCTCGCGCACCGGACCGTCGATCGGGATCATCACCTTGGTGCCGAGCAGGCAGTTGGCGCCGGTCTTGCCTTCGGCCGGATAGTGGATGTTGTTGCCGAGATAGTTGCGGTCGCCGATCTTCACCTTGCTGAGCTTGAACGACGAGCTCGACATCTGGGCATTCATCATCGACAGGCCGTCGGACACCATCGTGCCGCTGCCGATCTCGCACAGGAACGGGTTGTCGTGCCTCTGCTCGGTGCCGAAGTTGGAGCCCGACTGCGTGACCTTGTTCAGGTTCCAGCCGACCAGCTTCAGATAGTGGACGATGAACGAGCTGTCGCCCAGGAGGTCGTTGTAGAGGGTCGAATTGCTGACGCCCGACACGATGCCTTGGACCCAGTAGTGGAAGCCGTACAGCACGTAGGTCTTGTCCTCCTGCAGCAGCGGGCGAAGCAGCCGCGGGATGGCGGCGACCGCCACCAGCCCGGTCAGCAACGACCCGAAGAACACGGCGAACGACACCAGCAGCATTTCGAGCGTCAGTGACGCCAGCGCCGAGGTCGGTGCCGCGTGGTCGAGCTGCGCGGCGCTGGTCAGCCCCGCGAAGGACCGGGAACCAGCGGTAGAGGATCATGATCGAGATCGGCGCGAAGATTGCCATGCCGATGACCACCGGGATGCCGGCATAGAGCCAACGCCGCAGCGAGCTGCACTCCATGCGCTCGACCGGGCAATAGTCGGCCTGCGTCTCCTGCGCGGGCGAGCCGTGATAGTGCTTGCCGTCGGGGACGCGCTGGCCGCTCTGCAGCGACGAGGCGTGCCCGAGCTGGGTGTCGTTGCCCATGGCGGTGTCGATGTCGAGCACGCTGGCCTGGCCGACATAGGCGTTGTCGCCGATCGCGATCGAGCCGGTATAGATGTAGTTCGATTGCGCCTTGTAGCCGAGCAGGATCGAGTCCTTCTGCAGGATCGTGTTGTCGCCGACCGAGAACAGATCGGTGCAGACCGGAACGAAGCGCGAGCTGATGACGGTGTTGCGCCCGATCTTGGCGCCGAGCAGCCGCAGATAGAGATTGTAGATCGGGGTGCCGAGCGCCGCCATCGGCGCGCTTCGCACGAGCGTCTTCACCACCCAGAAGCGGAAGTAGCGCAGGCTCCAGATCGGGATCACCTCCTGCTTCCACTTGCCGATCAGCAGCCACTTGGCGGCGATCGGAATGGCGTTGAGCAGGACGAAGGTGCCGAAGCCATAGGACACGAGGCGCAGATAGAGCTCGGCCGGCCGGTCGACCGCCGCATAGGTCCATTCGAATCCAGCGGCGAGGAGGCAAAGCGCGAGCGAGCCATAGGCGGCATAGAACAGGAGCTGCAGCGCGCCGCAGCCGTAGTATTCGAGATTGGACGGAATGCGGAACGGCTCCTGCCTGCTCACGACCGGGGTTTCGGCCACCGCCGCCGCGCCCAGATGGGCGGCGAGCTTGGCGATGGTCGGGTTGAGGTAGATGTCGCGCATCGAGACGCCCGACAGGCCCGGATGCTGCCGGATCTTGGCGCAGAAGCGCGCCATCAGCAGCGAATGCGCGCCCAGGTCCTTGAAGAAGTTGTCCTCGGCCGACACCCGCTCGAGCTTGAGCACCTCGGCCAGCGCGCCGCGCCAGGATCGTCTCCGTCTCGCCGCGCGGGGCCACGAACTTGGCGGCGCCGACCGAGAACCGCGGGCCCTTGGGGGCGGGCAGCTTCTTGTGGTCGGCCTTGTTGGCGACCGTCATCGGGATGATCGGCAGGTGCTCGAGATAGGCCGGCACCATGTAGGCCGGCAGCCGGCTGCGCAGCGCCTCCGACACCTCGGCGTGCGGCAGCTCCTTGACCCCCTGCTTGAGCGAGTAATAGGCCGCGAGCTCGACCATGCCGGGCTCGCTCTCGTGCGTGATCACCGCCGCCTGCGCGATCTGCGGCAGCTCCAGCAGCACCGATTCGATCTCGGTCAGCTCGATCCGGTAGCCGCGGATCTTGACCTGGGTGTCGATGCGGCCGTGGAACTCGACCTCGTCTTGCTCGTTGATGCGGCCGAGGTCGCCGGTGCGGTAGATGCGCCCGGACGGGTTGTTGGGGATCTGGAGGAAGTCGGCGATGAACTTCTTCTGGGTCAGGTCGTCCCGGTTGAGGTAGCCGGCCGCGAGCCCGATGCCGGCGATGCCGATCTCGCCCATCTCGCCCGGAGAGAGCGCCTCGTCCTTGTGCGGGTCGAGGATCACGATCGAGTAGGTCGGCAGCGGCCCGCCGATGGTGACCGGCTTGTCCGGGTGCAGCTCGGTCAGGGTCGCGGTGACGGTGGCCTCGGTCGGCCCGTAGGCATTGAGGATGGTGCGGCCGGGCCGGTGCCAGCGGACCATCAGGTTGTGCGGGCAGGCCTCGCCCGAGACCAGCAGGATGCGCAGGTCGGGCAGGTCCTTCTCGATCGTCGCCAGGAGCGTCGGGACGCAGCACAGGCCGGTGACCTTGCGCTGGCGCAGGAAGTCGGCGAGGTCGTCGCCCACCAGGCTGGCGCCGGGCTTGCCGGGCACCAGGGTGGCGCCGGCGATCAGCGGCACCCACAGCTCCTCGACCGAGAAGTCGAACGCGATGGTCATGCCCTGGTAGACCCGGTCGCCGGGACGGAAGCCGTAGAGCTCGGCCGCCACCCGCACGAAATTGCAGATGCTGGGGTGCTCGATCACCACGCCCTTCGGGTTGCCGGTGGTTCCCGAGGTGTAGATGAGGTAGGCGAGCTGATCGACCGGCGGCGCCTTCTCGGCGTCGGTCAGGCGGGTCTTGGGCTTGGCGGAGATCTCGCGCTCGGCGGTGTCGAGCAGGATCTGGCGGACCGCGAACTCGTCGAGCTTGCCGCGGAAGGCCGACAGCGACACCACCGACTTGACGCCGGCGTCTTGCAGAATGAAGCGCACGCGCTCGGTCGGGAAGCCGGCGTCGAGCGGCACATAGGCGGCATTGACCTTGAGCACCGCCAAGAGCGCCACGTAGCTGTCGATGGTCCGGTCGAACAGCAGGCCGACCCGGTCGCCCGAGCCGATGCCCTGGTCGAGCAGGTAGCGGGCGACCTGGTTGGCCAGGTTGTCGAGCTCGCGAAACGAGAGGGAAACGTCGTCGGTGACGACCGCCTGGTCCTTGCCGGTGCCGGTGAACTGGTCGCAGCGCTGCTCGAACAGGTGGTCGAGCCGCTCGCCCTCGCTCCAGCGGACGGTGTTGTCGACGCTCTTGCGAACCAGGATTTGCGGTTGAAGGACGCCCGATTGCCCGGGCCCGACGATGCTCGGCGCGCCATCGACGCTCGGGATATGGCTTGGAAGACGGGGCTCGGTCTGACGCTTGCCGACAAAACGCCGCGGGCTGACGCCGCCCATATCGAGGCTGTAGGCCATCGCACTGTTCCTTTTTTTCTTCTTCTTGCGGGCGACCGTCGCCCGTTGAACGGGCCGCACACTAGGGATGGCGCTGTCGGATGAATGTGATGGCGATCACGAAAAGACGCTTCGTGGCGCGGATAGAGCCGTTTGCCTTGCGCTCGCGGCGTCGCCCGGAGCGACCGCGAGAAGCGCATTTCTGTGATGGCCAACAACTCCGCGCGGCCGCGGCGTCCCTAATGTGCCGGAAATACCCAAGGGCGATGGTCGCCCGCGGAACCGGGACAGGAGACGACAATGCGCACCCAATCCGAAACGAGAAGTGCCGCGAGCCAGGCTGAGACCTCGCTCGAGCGCTTCGGACTCCCCGCTCTTTCTGATCGGCAAGGACAGCCGCGGCCGTTGGGTCGTGCAAGACCGCAACGGGCTTCGTGGCGGCCTGTTCGTCAGCCGCGCCGATGCCCTCAAGTTTGCGCTGTTCGAGAACGGCAATCGGCCGGAAGCCGTGATCACGGTCCCGGGCGTGCTCGAGCTCGACATGAGCGGCAGCGCCTTCGCGCCGGTCGGGTCCGCCGGCGAGGCCGAAGCCTATCCGGTGCGGCACGCCGCGTAGTTTCGCGCGGGACGTCCCGTACCGCGCACGACCCGCACGACTCCCGCGCAGATCGGATCCGGTCTGCGCGGGAGCTCACATGTCGGCTTCGCGCTGGATGGCTTTCTTGTTCTCCAGGCAATAGTAGCCGGCGAGCCGGCTCACCAGCGAATGGTCGGTCCAGTCCTTCAGGATGCGGCTGACGTTTTCGCGCGCAATGCCGGCCATCGCCGCAAGGTCGCTTTGCGTGAGCTTCTGGCGCACCAGGATGCGGCCGCCGCCCACGTCGTGGCCGAACGCCTCCGCCAGGCTGAGCAGCGCGCG
The DNA here is from genome assembly GCA_963708765.1 of uncultured Alphaproteobacteria bacterium. GTDB lineage: Bacteria > Pseudomonadota > Alphaproteobacteria > Rhizobiales > Xanthobacteraceae > VAZQ01. The sequence continues at coordinate 327,450 of CAVPTV010000037.1, forward strand.
CGCCACCCGGCCCTTCAACGAGAGAAAGCTGGTCGCCGCCAGCGCGCCGTTGGTGTCGCGCAGCCGGCGCGCCAACAGGGTCATCACCTGGCGGCAGAGCTCCGGGTTGGCCTGGCTGAAAGCCTCGAAGGTGGCGCGGCTGACGAAGCTCAATTTCGATTCGCGCAGCGCGCAGACCGAGGCCGACCGCGGCGCGCCGTCGATCATCGACAGCTCGCCGACGATGGAGCCGGGCCCCAGGATCGCCAGGATGCGCTCGCCGCCGTCGGGCGCGCCGACGCTGACCTTGAGCAGCCCTTCGTCGACCCGGTAGCATCCGTCGCCCGGGTCGCCCGAGAGGAACAGCATCTGATCGGCGGCAAGCGAGGAGGTGCGCGCCTTGCCGAACAGGCCGCGCAGCAGCTCCGGCGGGAGCGCCGTCAACATGCCGTCCGTGGGGAGCGCCGGTTTCGCCATCGTGTCTGCTTTATCGAATGAGCCGCTGGCCCGGTGGCGCTAGAATAGCGCATGGCGGGCGAGGCGAAAGTGGCCAAATCGATCATCGTGGGCGTGATCTCGGATACGCACGGGCTCTCCGGCCGGAAGCCGTGGCGGCGCTGCGGGGCTCTGAGCTCATCATCCACGCCGGCGACGTGGGCAGGCCCGAGGTGATCGAGGAGCTTGCCGCCATCGCGCCCACGTTCGTGGTGCGGGGAAACATCGACCAGGCGAGCTGGGCGGCGGGCCTTCCGATGACCCAAACCGTCGACGTCGGCGGGCTGCGCTTCTTCGTGCTGCACGAGATCGCGCAGCTCGACGTCGACCCGGCGGCCGCCGGCATCGCGGCGGTGGTGTTCGGGCATTCGCATCAGCCCTTGATCGAAACGCGCGCGGGCGTGCTGTTCCTCAATCCGGGCAGCGCCGGTCCGCGCCGCTTCAAGCTGCCGGTCACGGTCGCCCGCGCCACCGTGTCGGGCGGGCGCGTGCGCGCGGAGATCGTGGAGTTGCAGGTGTAGGAGCTCAAGACGGCCCGAACACCTGGCGCCCGCCCAGGAAGGTGCGCTCGATCTGGATGTCCTTGAGGCGATCGAGATCGCAGGTCAGCGGATCTTCCGCCAGCACCACCAGGTCGGCGACCTTGCCGGGCTCGAGCGAGCCGTAGCGATCCTCGTTCCAGGTCAGGCGATGGCCGCTTTGCGCCGCCATCCGCAGCGCCTCCTCGCGCGTCAGCCCGCTGTCGCCGAGCTGGCGCTCGCCATCGTGGTCCCAGCGCGCCAGCGCCTCCCACGCGGTCCACAGCATCGAGTACGGCACGCCGTCGGTCGACAGCGCGACCGGGACGCCGCCGTCCAGCATGCGCCGGATCGGGATGCCCTCGCCGCCGAGCTTGTCGAGGCCGTAGCGATCGCCCGCCATCCAGAGGAAGCCCGGCACCACCGTGGCGATCACGCCGAGCGCCCTCATGCGGCGGATCTGCGCGTCGCTCGCCTGGTTGACGTGGATCACCACCCAGCGGCGGTCGCGGATCGGCACCTCCTGGTCGATCGCCTCGTAGGCGGCGAGCGCGTATTCGAGATCGCGGCTGACCACGCAATTCACCCGCAGCCCGAGCCGGGCGGCCTCGATGCCGAGCTTGACGAAGCGCTCTTGCGTCATCGCCTGGTAGAAGTGCCCGGCCCACTGGTCGTACGGATAGCCGGCCGCGATGATGTCGGCGACGGTGGCGTCGGCGTGGCCGCCGAGATTGATGCCTTCCACGCGCAAGATGTCGTCGCCGCGGCCGCGGCCGCCGGCGGGACCGGCGTAATGGTAGAACAGGTCGATCAGCCGCTTGTCGTCGAAGGCGGCGCTCGGCATGCTGACCGGCGCGTGCATGCGCAGCGGCAAGGCGTTGCGCTCGGCGTTCTCGCGGTAGGCGCGGATCACCGTGGGCGTGAGCCCGTGACCTTCATAGAGCGAGGTCGTTCCGGCCGCCGCATAGGCGTGCGCGCCGAGACGCACGCTGTCCACGCGATCGGCATATTTGAAGCGCGGCAGGTCGCGAAACAGCGTGTATTCGAGCACCGGCACGAAATTTCGCTCGAGGAAGACGCCGGTCGGCTCGCCGCGCGCATCCTTCAGGATCTCGACATTGTGCGGCGCCGGCGTATCGCGGGTGACGCCGGCGCGCGCGAGCGCCAGCGAATTGGCGACCGACGGAAACGGACGCCGGCTCCACCAGCCCCACACCGCGCGGATGTAGACCGCATGGTCGGGCGCGACCGCATCGAGGTCGTGGCGATTGGGAAAACGGCCGTCGGTCAATTGGTCGGGGCGGCTGATGTATTCGTGCGGCGGCTCGCCCATCGGCATGAGCACGATCCACTCGCCGGCGGGCGTCGTCTGCGCCGCGCGTTGCACCACCGCGACGATGTCGGCGACCGAGTGCAGGCCGGCAATGGGAATGCCGCCGCGCGCCTTGAGGCCTTCGCGGTCCGCATGCGGGTGTGCGTCGAAGAACCCCGGCAGCACCGCACGACCTTGCAGGTCGATGAGCGCCGTCGTCGGAGCCGCGTCCTTGAGCAGGGCGGCGTCATCGCCGACGGCGGCGATGTGCCCTGATCGCACCGAGACGGCTTGCGCGACGCGGGATGCACGGTCGAGGGTGATGATCTTGCCGCCGTGCAAGATCAGATCGGGAGGAAGCATGCCGGCAGCATTAATAGGCCAGCTGCGACGGTCAACGGACCGGGAGCTACGCCGCGAAGCTGACGATGCCTTCCGCCGCGAGCAGCCCGGCGAGCTTCTTGCGGGCGTAGAACATGCGCGTCTTCACGGTGTTCTCCGGGATGCCGACGATCTCGGCCACCTCTCCGACCGACTTCTCGTGGTAGTAGACCAGATCGATGATCTCCCGATGCTCGGCCGAAAGTCCGGTCATGCATTTGCGGATGATCGCGCTCTTGTCCTTCTTCTCGAGGGCGAGCTCCGGATCGTCCGACGGGTCCTCGATCGCGACCGCCGCCTCGGTGTCCAGCTCCTCGTCCGACCGGCGCCGCAGCAGCGAGAGCGCCTTGTAGCGCGCGATCGACAGCAGCCAGGTGGTGACCGCCGAGCGGCCTTCGAACCGATCGGCCTGGCGCCAGACGTCGAGGAACACGTCGCCGGTCAGCTCCTCGGCGATCGCCGCATTGCCGACGTGCCGCAGGATGAAGCGATAGACCCGTACCTGGTGCCGCGCGAACAGCGCCTGCATCGCAAGCGTCTTGCCGGCGGCGACCCCCTGCAGCAACTCGTCGTCCGACGTCTCCGTCGTGACGGGCGGGTTCCGATCCTTCGAGACGACCGGGCGGGAACGAGTGATTTCCGCGTACATGGCGACCTCGCCTGTTGGGATGGCACCATGCCGGGTGGAGCAATTGGTCTGGATCATCGTCATGGCACGCTCCTTCGTGAGCACGCTGGCGACCATCGGGATGACGGTCATTGCCAATGTCGAGACGCAACGTGCCCGCCATCCGCGGGTGCGGCTGTGACGGCCATCACGAAATGCTCGTTTGTGGGGGGCCGGCGGAGGGCGGCGGAGGGCGCAGCGGCGCCGCGGGCGCGTCAAAAAAGGCCGTCCGGTGGGACGGCCTTCTGTGTCGAACGCAATGTCTCGTTCAGATCACCGGGTTCCAGGCCGCCGGCACCAGCCGGTAGCCGGTGCCGGCCTTCTCGATGTAGCCGAGCCCGGGGAACGGGAAGTGATAGCCGGAGACCAGGATCTTCTCGGCCGCGGCCATGTCGTAGATGCGCCGGCGCGTCTGCGCGGCTTTCTCCGGCTCGCTGTCGAACATCACGTGCCAGTCGGGATTGCGCAGGAACAGGTCCGGGACGTTGGAGACGTCGCCCTGGAAGAACAGCCGTCCCGAGCCCGACGCGATGACGAAAGCGGTGTGACCGGGGGTGTGGCCGCTCGCTTCGACCGCGGTGATGCCGGGCGCGACCTCCTTGCCCCAATCGTAGCGCGTCACCTTGTCGGCGAGATTGGAGAAGATCTTGCGATTGAACCCGAACGACGCCTTCTGGAAGCCATCCGGCGCCTTGCTCATGTTCTCGTCGCTCATCCAGAACGTCCAGTCGACCGCCGGCACCTTGATCTCGGCATTCGGGAAGGCGAGCGCGCCGTCGGGGGTCTTGAGCCCGAGGATATGGTCGCCGTGCATGTGCGAGATCAGCACCATGTCGATCGCCTTCGGGTCGATGCCGGCGGCCGCCAAGGTCAACGGCAACAGCCCGACCGTCGGCGCGATGCCGGGGCCATAGCCGGTATCGATCAGCACGAGCTTGCCGCCGGTATTGACCACGATCGGATTGAACGGCGCGACGATGCTGCCCTTGGGCATGTAGGCGGCCTCGGCGGCCGCCAGCACCTGCTCGTTGGGAACGTTGCGCACGAACGAAGCCGGCAGCGGAATCGCGCGCGCGCCGTCATTGACCACGGTGATCTCGAAATCGCCGAGCTTGGAGCGATAGAAGCTGGGCGCCTGCTTGCCGGCGAGCGGCGCGGCGGCATGCGCGGGTGCCGCGGCGAACGGCGGGAGCGCGGTTGCGGCCGTGGCGGCGAGCGCGCCGGTGAGGACGTGGCGACGATTGAATTCGGTCATGGTCTCCTCCCGAGCCAGCGCCTCGTGATCGCGGCAATTGCGTCGAGGCGACTGCGCGGGGATGCTAGCGCATCGCCTGAGGGGCCGTCGATGCACCCGGACGGGCCTCGGCCCCTTGCACCGGCGACAAGGCCCGTCGCGATTTTTGCAATGGTGCGTGTGCTGCTTCGCGTTGCGGTTGACAGTGCAATCGTCATACTGAGATTGCTAAGCAACGAGCAGCTTGATCCACGTTCGCCGGCTGCTACGTTGCCCGTCACCTCGCGTACGTCCGGTCGGAGCTTGCGTGTCCCACGTCCTCTCTCTCACGTTGCATGGCGGATCGGACACACGGCCCACCCAGATCGCGATCGATCAGGCCGTGGTCGCCGGTTGGACCGGGCGCGATGCGGCGGCGGTCGAGAAGCACATCAAAGAGCTCGAAGCGCTCGGCGTGAAGCGGCCGGCCACCACGCCGATCTTCTATCGCGTCTCGGCGGCGCGGCTCACCACCGGCGACACCATCGAGGCGGTCGGCCAGGCGTCCGGCGGCGAGGTCGAGTTCGTGCTGCTGCAGCATGCCGGCCGGCTCTGGGTCGGCACCGGCTCCGACCACACCGACCGGGAGGTCGAAAAGTACGGGGTCACCGTCTCCAAGCAGATGTGCGACAAGCCGATCGCTCCCGCATTCTGGCCGTTCGACGACGTCGCGCCGCACTGGGACCGCCTGATGCTGCGCGCCCATGTCATCGAAGGCGGCAAGCGCGTGCTCTACCAGGAGGGCGCGGTGACCGCGATGATCGATCCGCGCGCGCTGATCGCCGGCTATGCCGCGGACGGCCGCCTCGCCGACGGCACGCTGATGTTCGGCGGCACGCTCGCCGCCCATGGCGGGGTGCGCGCCACCAGCGAGTTCGCGTTCGAGCTGGAGGACCCGGTGCTCGGCCGCAAGATTGCCCACGCCTATCGGGTGAAGAGCCTTCCGATCCTGGGATGATGCAGGAAGATTATTTGCTGGGGAGACGTCGAATGCCGATGAACAAGCCGCATCTCGAATTCACCAGGGTGGACATGAGGACCGGCTGGGCCACGCCGCCGGGCTACCCGCCGGGCATCAAGCAGAAGATCCTCGCGAGCGACATCGACGAGAGCCGCAAGATGGGAAGCCGCACGCGGCTCATGCGCTTCGACCCGGGCACCTACACGACCGCGCCGTTCGTGCACGACCATTGGGAAGAGGTCTACCTCGTGTCCGGCGACCTCATCGTCGGCAACGACCCGAGCGGCAAGGGCGGCGAGAGCTTCGAGGCCCCGACCTATGCGTGCCGTCCGCCCGGCGTCTATCATGGGCCGTTCAAATCCGAACGCGGTTGCCTGATGTACGAGATCCACTACTACGACGAGAGCAAGAAGTAGCCGCGAGCTGACGGAGGCACGACGATGCTGGCGCCCGACGAGAAGCTCAAGCTCTCGACCAAAGCCCTATCTCGCGGCGACCGCGCGCTTCGCGAGCGGTGCCGACACGCCGCGCGATTTCCTCGAACGCTGCCTCGCCGATCTGGCCGCGCTCGAGCCCAAGATCGGCGCCTTCGTGCATCTCAACCTGGAAGGCGCGCGCGTGGCCGCCGACCAGGCAACCGCGCGCTGGCGCGAAGGCAAGCCGCTCTCGCCGATCGACGGCATGCCGATCGGCATCAAGGACATCATCGAGACGATCGACATGCCGACCGAGCAAGGCTCGCCGCTGTTCGTCGGCTGCCGCACCGAGCGCGATGCCGCCAGCGTCGTGGCCCTGCGCGAGGCCGGCGCGGTGATCGTCGGCAAGACCGTGACCACCGAGTTCGCCGCCACCGAGCCGCGCGGCACCCGCAACCCGCACGATCTGCGCCGCACGCCCGGCGGATCGAGCAGCGGCTCGGCGGCGGCGGTCGCGTCCGGCATGCTCAGCACCGCGCTCGGCACCCAGGTGATCGGCTCGACCATCCGCCCGGCGAGCTATTGCGGCTGCATCGGCTTCAAGGGCTCGGTCGGCGCGCTCAACCGCGGCGGCAGCTACGATGGGCTGAGCCAAAGCTCGACCGGCGTGCTGGCGGCGACGCTCGAGGACGCCTGGCAGGTCGCCTACGAGATCGCCATGCGCGCGGGCGGCGATCCGGGCTATCCCGGCCTGTTCGGCCCGGCGAGCGCGCCGGCGCCGGTGAAGCCGCGCCGCGTCGCGTTCCTGGAGACCGCGGGCTGGGCCGACGCGTCACCGGATGCCAAGCAGGCGATGGCCGACGCGCTGGCGCGCCTCAAGGCCGCCGGCATCGACGTGCTGACGCGCCATTCCGACGCCAAAGGTGGCCGCGGTCGAGACCGTGATCGCGCAGGCGCGCCCGCTCTCGATGCGGATCAATGGCTGGGAATCGCGCTGGCCGCTCAACACCTATCGCGAGCGCGACGCCAGCAAGGTCAGCCGCGTCATGCTCGACCGGCTCGCCGAGGCCGAGGCCATGACGCTGGGCGATTACCGCAACGACCTCGCGCAGCGCGAGCAGGCGCGCGCGCTCTACGCCGCCCTGGCGGCGGATTGCGACGCCTGCGTCAGCCTCGTCCGCGCCCGCCGCCGCGCCGCTCGGACTCGAATCCACCGGCAATCCCAACTGCACCGTGCATGCGTCCTTGCTCGGGATTCCGGCGATCTCGCTGCCGGTGCTGCAGGATCAAGGACTGCCGCTCGGCCTGCAGGTGACCGGCTTCGCCCACGGCGACGCCGCGACCTTCGCGGCGGCTGCCTCGCTCAAGGCTTTGTTCTAAAGTCAGCGGATGGACGACCGATCCGCGGCCCGTGCATCGACTGCGCTCGCGCGCTATCGCGACGGGCCGCCGACGCACGCGCGCAGCTATCCCGATCTGCACGAGCACGTGCTGGCGCTGGCGCGCGAGGGGCTGCTGGTCGTCGTCGACGAGCCGATCAACAAAGACACCGAGATGCATCCGCTGGTGCGCTGGCAGTATCGCGGCGGCATCCCGGAGCCCGAGCGCAAGGCGTTCCTGTTCACGCAGCCGACCGACTCGAAGGGCCGCCGCTTCGACATCGCGGTGCTGGTCGCCGGGCTGGCGGCCAACCGCGAGGTCTATCGGGTCGGCTTCGGCAAGCCGCTCGACGAGATCGGCCGCACCTGGGTCGACGCCATCGCCAATCCGATCGCGCCGCGCGTGGTCACCGACGCGCCGTGCCAGGAGGTCGTGATCACCGGCGCCGATCTCGACCGCGACGGCCAGGCGCTCGACGGGCTGCCGGTGCCGATCTCGACGCCGGGCTTCGACAACGCGCCCTATCTCTCGGCCGGGCACTACATCACCAGGGATCCCGGACAGCGGCATCCAGAACGTCGGCAACTATCGCGGCCAGCTCAAGGCGCCGCGCCGGCTCGGCATGAACCCGTCGGTCGAGCTGCGCGCCGGCATCTTCGCCCATTGGGAGAAGTGCAAGGCGCGCGGCGAGCCGCTGCCCTGCGCGGTGGTGGTCGGCTGCCCGCCGGTCGTCTCCTACGCGTCGGTGCAGAAGATGCCCGAGAACCTCGACGAGATCGCGGTGGCGGGCGCGCTCGCCGGCGGACCGATCAACGTGGTGCGCGCGCAAGACCGTCGACCTGCTGGTGCCGGCCGAGGCCGAGATCGTGATCGAGGGCCTGATCGACACCACGGCGCTCGAGCCGGAGGCGCCGTTCGGCGAGTCGCACGGCTACGTCAACCTGCAGGAATACAACGCCTTCATGCACGTCACCGCGATCACGCGGCGGCGGCATCCGATCCTCACCTCGTTCATCAGCCAGGTGACGCCGAGCGAATCGAGCGTGATCCGGCGGGTCGCGATGGAGCCGGTCTATCTGCATCATCTGAAGTCGGTGCTGTCGATCAAGGGCGTGACGCGGGTGGCGATGCACGAGCCGCTCACCAGCCTCTATGCGGTGATCGCGATCCAGTTCCAGCGCGGCACGCCGGAGACCGAGGTGTGGCGCGCGCTGCATGGGGCGTCGGCGCTGCATCGCTTCGCCGGCAAGTGGATCATCGCGGTCGACGAGGACATCGAGCCCGACAACGCCGACGCGCTGTTCTGGGCGATGTCCTATCGCTGCCAGCCGCAGCACGACCTCGCGCTGGTGCCGCACAAGGACCCCGGCCACGGGCCGCGCGGCCCGCACGACGGCGGCGAGAGCGCGGCCGTGCTGATCAACGCCATGCTCAAGGGCACTACGCGCCGGTCGCGCTGCCGAAGCGCGAATTCATGGAGAACGCGAAGGCGATCTGGGAGCGGCTCGGGCTGCCGCCGCTGACGCCGCAGCCGCCGTGGCACGGCTACGATCTCGGCCATTGGCCGCAGGATCTGGAGCGCCAGGCCGAGATGGCGACGCGCAGCGACTATTTCGAGCTTGGCAAGAACCTTGCAAACGAGCGGCGCAGCGACGTCGCCATGAACACGCCGGTCGAAGCAGGACGAGCATGATCAGGCAGCGCTGAGGATGCACCGATGAAGCTCGCCGTGCCCGACATGATCTCCAATTCCTACTTCCCGGCGATCGCCGCGATCGAGCTCGGCTTGCTTCAGCGAGGAAGGCCTCGACGTCTCGCTCGAGCTGATCTTCCCGGTCGACAAGTGCTACGCGGCGCTGCGCGACGGCGCGGTCGATTTCGTCGGCGGCTCGGCGCATTCGGCGCTCGCCGCGTTCCCGCAATGGCAGGGCGCCAAGCTGCTCGCGCGCAGGGCCAGGGCATGTACTGGTTCCTGGTCATGCACAAGGATTTCGGCGCCGCGCGCGGCGACGTCGAGCGTGGTCAAAGGCAAGCAGCATCGGCGCGGCGCCGTGGGTCGAGATGGGGCTGCGGCGGCTGCTGATCGAGGCCGGCATCGACCTCGCGCGCGACCAGGTGACGATCGCGCCGGTGCCGGGCGCGCAAGGCGCCGGCGTCAATTTCGGCGTGACCGCCGCGAAGGCGCTCGAGGAGCGCAAGATCGACGGCTTCTGGGCGAACGGCATGGGCACCGAGGTGGCGGTGCGGCGCGGCGTCGGCACCGTGGTGCTCGACGTGCGCCGCGGCGACGGGCCCAAGCCGTGCTTCAACTACACGATGGCGTCGATCGCCACCACCGACGCGCCTGATCGAGCGCTCGCCCGAGACCGCGGCCGCCGCGGTGCGCGCGCTGGTGAAGACGCACGCGGCGCTGAAGGCAGACGTCGTCGCGCGCCACCGAGGTCGGCCGCAAGCTGTTTCCGCCGTCGGAGGCCGAGCTGATCGCCGAGCTGATCCGCCGCGACCTGCCCTATTACGACGCGACGATCTCGCGGCCGTTCGTCGCCGGCATGAACCAGTTCGCGCGCGACCTCGGCATCCTGCAGGGCGACGTGCCGTACGAGAGCGTGGTGGCGACGCAGTTTTCGCATTTGTGGAAAGCCGTAGCGGTGTGGCCACAGGCGCGACGCGATCGGCGCCTCGTCCTCTCGCCGCGCTTGCGGCGCGGGCTTGCGCGCCGTGCACACGCGACGACTTCGAGCAGATGCGTTGCGCCGCGTCGGCCAATCGCTCGCGCCGCGCATGACGCGGAGAGGGCAGCGCACCTAGATCGCCGCAGCGTCGAGTCAATCCATCTCCACCGGCGGCAGATTGAGCGCTGCATCGACCAGCGCGGTGGCGCGCTTGAAGTCGAAATTGCGGTAGACGTTCTGCTTCACGATGAACGAGGAGCCGCCGTAGAACTTCTCGTATTGCTGGTGGCGGCTGCCGAACTCGGTGCCGAGGAAATCCCAGAGCAGCCGCATCAGCGCGGTGCGCGAGCGCGCATCCATCGAGCCCGAGCGCATGTAGCGCTCGATCATCGGCGCGATCTCGGGATTGTCGAAATCGGCGGCGGATGACGGCTGCGAGATCACCGAGGAGCCGACGAGCTCGCGGACGATTTCCAGCATGCGGCCGTTGAACTCCGACTGCATCGCCATCGCCGCATAGAGCGTGATCACCGACGGCCACAGCACGCCGTCCTTGATCGGCGCGCTGGTCTCGTGCGCGAGCAGCATGCCCTCGTAGATCGACACCAGCGCCGCGAGCTCGCCCATCGCGATCTGCACCGGCGGGTTGCCGGCGTTGCCGATCATCTCGATCATGCGCTGCGCGAGCCCCATCATGAAGCGCAGCTTGGTGACGTAGCGCACCTGCGCCTGATGGTTGCCGTAGGAGTGCGACGGCGTCTTGAACCACTGGTCGCGGGTGAGCTCCAGGTTGCGATAGATGAACACGTGCTCCCAGGGCACGAACACGTTGTCGAACACGACGTAGCTGTCGGACTCGTCGAAGCGGCTCGACAGCGGATAGTCGAAGGAATTGTCCGCATGCAGCGCGAACGGCCGGCGCGGGATGAGCTTGACGCCCGGCGCGTTGACCGGGACGGCGACGCAGTTGGCGTAGTTCTCGTCGCCGGGCTGCAGCGGATGGATGCAGCTCAGGTGAATCCAGTCGGAGAGCACGCCGCCGGTCGCGACCTGCTGCGCGCCGGAGATGACGATGCCGTCGTCGCGCTCCTTGACCACGCCGGCGTAGAGCGTCGGATCGCTCTGCTTGTGCGCGGGCTTGCTGCGGTCGATCTGCGGCGGCACGATCGCATAGCTGAGATAGAGATGCTCGTCGCGCATCTTCTCGTAGAAGGCGACCACGTTGTCGGCGAATTTCTGGCCGCCGGCCGCGAACACGCTCGGCACCGCCGCGTAGCCGGCGAAGAAGCCCGCGACGTGATCGGGCGAGCGGCCCATCAGGCCGAAGGTCGCCTCCGCCCAGGTCTCCGAGAACAGCCGCCGCGCGCGCAGGTCGGCGTGGCGTTCGGGGAATCTGATAGGCGCGCAGCACCGGCGCGCCGGTCTTGGGCGAGACGAAGGTCATGCGCTCGCGCATCTCCGGGCGCGGCCGCGATGTCGTAGAGCCGCGCCGACCGAGCGCGCGGCCTCGCGGAACGCCAGGTGCCTGGTGACGTCCTCGACCTCCTCGCCGTCGACGAAGACCTGCCGTCCGTCGTTGAGCGAGCGAAGATAGTCCGGACCGGTTCGCATCGTGCGACGCCCCAATCGTTCGGCGCTACTTTACGCCATTGCGTAAGCTCGAGGTTGGGTCGAGTTCTTCACGAGACCAACATTCACCACGCCGTCGAAGGTGTTGCGCTCGTGAAGAACTCGACCCAGCCTTACGCCGCGGCGATACTCGACCAGCTTGGCCGGCGTGACCGGCGTCTGCGCGATGCGCACGCCGAACGGTTGCAGCGCGTCCTCGATGGCGGAGATCACCGCGGCCGCGGTCGGGATGGTCGAGACCTCGCCCGCGCCCTTGGCGCCGAGCGGATTGAGCGGCGACGGCGTCTCCTTGTAGAGCGTCTCGATCGCCGGCACCTCCATGGCGGTCGGCAGCAGATAGTCCGCAAAGGTGGTGGTGATCGGCTGGCCGGTCTCGTCGAAGCCCATCCATTCGAGGATGGCGTTGCCGATGCCGTGCGCCACGCCGCCGCGCACCTGGCCGTCGACGATCATCGGATTGATCAGGATCGCCGGAATCCTGCATCGCCACGTAGTTGACGATCGTGACGCCGCCGGTCTCGATGTCGACCTCGACCTCGGCGACGTGGCAGGCATTGGCATAGGCGAGCGAATCGGTGCGCCAATTGACGTTGGCGTCGAGGCCCGGGCTCGACGTCGGGCGGAAAGCCGTAGCCGGGCGCGCCCTTGAGGATGCGCGCCAGCTCGCCGAGCTTGACCGCGAGCTGCGGCGCGCCGACCACGCGCACCTCGCCGTCGACGATCTCGAGGTCGTGCTCGGCCGCTTCCAGCAGGTGGCTGGCGAGCTTCTTCGCCTTGCCGGCGACGGCGCGCGCCGCCAGCAGCACGGAGGAGCCGGCGGTCACGGTCTGGCGGCTGGCGAAGGCGCCGAGCCCGAGCGACACGCCGCCGGTGTCGCCGGGAACCACGGTGACGTCCTCGCGCGCGCATGCCGAGCTCGCCGGCGCAGATCTGCGCGAGCGCGGTGCCGAGCCCCTGCCCGATCGCGGCGGCGCCGGTGAACACCGATGACGCGCCCGGTGTTCGACACCCGCACCAGGCCCGACTCGAACGGTCCGCGGCCGGTGCCCTTGATGCCGTGCGCAAGCCCGATGCCGAGGTAGCGGCCTTGCGCGCGCGCGGCCGCCTGGCGCTGCGGGAAGTCGTCCCAGCCGCGCCGCCTGCGAGCACTTGCGCCTGGCAGGCCGGATAGTCGCCGCTGTCGTATTGCATGCTGGCGCCGGAGCGCGCCTTGAGCGGCTTGGTATAGGGCATCTTCTCGGGCGGGATCAGATTGCGCCGCCGCACCTCGGCGCGCTCCAGCTTCAACTCGCGCGCGACGCGGTCCATCAGCCGCTCCATCGCGAAGGCGGCCTGCGGATAGCCGGCGCCGCGCACCGACGACACCGGCGTCTTGTTGGTGGCGGCGACCGTGACCTCCATCGACAGCGCGGGAAGGATATAGGGCCCGCTCATCATCGAGGCCGAGTTGAACGGAATGTTGACGTCCTGCAGCGCATAGGCGCCGAGCTCGTGAACCAGGCGGCCGCGCACGGCCAGCAGCTTGGCGTCGGCGTCGACCGCGATGTCGAGCGACCAATACTGGTCGCGCTCCTGGGCGGCGTTGGTGAAATGCTCGCGCCGGTCCTCGATCCATTTGATCGAGCGCCGCAGGAGCTTGGCCGCCGCCACCACGGCGATGTCTTCCGGATAGACGCAGAGCTTGGGGCCGAAGCCGCCGCCGACGTCGGGCGTCGCCACCCGCAGCCGGCTCTCGTCGAAATCGAGCAGCGCGGTCAGCGACTGGAACAGGTCGTGCGCCTTCTGGGTCGACGCCCAGACCGTCATGCTGCCGTCGGTCGGGCGGAACTCGGCGACCAGGCCGCGGCCCTCGATCGGATGCGCGCCGCCGCGATGCTGCCAAAGCTCCTCGTGGAAGACGTGCGCGGCCTTGCCGAAGGCCGCTTCGGCATTGCCGTAGTCGACCTTGTAGGTCGCGACGATGTTGCTGTTGAGCTCGCGGCGCACCGCCGGCGCATCCGGCGCCGCCGCCTTGCGGCAATCGGCGACCGCGGGCAGCACCTCGTAGTCGACCTCGACCCGCGCGGCCGCGTCCTCGGCGAGATAGCGGTCGTCGGCGACCACGATCGCGACGGTTTCGCCCACATAAGAAGCCTCGCCGTCGGCGAGCGCGAACGACCACAGCCGGTCGAGCGGCGTCCCCGAATTGGAATGGCGCAGCATGCGCCGCTGCGCCATGCACCGGCGCGAGATCGTCGAGGGTGAGCACCGCGTGCACGCCCGGCAGCGCGCGCACGTCACGCGCATCGACGCCGCGGATCAAGGCGTGCGGATGCGGGCTGCGCACGAACGCCGCGTGCAGCAGCCCGGGCAGCTCGATGTCGTCGACGAAGCGGCCGCTGCCGATGAGCAGCGCGCGATCCTCGAGCCGGGGAATGCGCGCTCCGATCAGGCGGCTCATCGTCCGGCCGCGCTAATCCGACAGCGCCTTGGTGGCCCTGGCGATGACGTCCTTGGGCGTGGCGTAGGCCTCCGCCAGCAGGGCGTCGAGCCGGGCGGCGGCGACCGGGTTGACGTCGACGTTGAGCCGCTGCGCCTCGGCGAGAAAGTCCGCATCCTTGCACGGTGCGGTCGAAGGCCGCGATCAAGGCCGCCTTGCGGTCGGCCGGGATGCCGGGCGGCGCCGCGAACGGACGCGCCATCGCCTGGCCGATGAGGATCAGATTGAGGATTTGACGCTGCTCCGGCTCCTTGGCGAGATCGGTCGCAGCCGGGACGTTGGGCAGCTCCGGCTTCCTTCTTGATGCCCGCCTGCACCAGGATGTTGGCCTTGCGCTCCTTGAGCCAATGCGGATAGCGGCCTTTGAGCGTGCTCCAGGACAATCCGCACAGCCCGTCGACCTCGCCGCGCTCGGTGGCGAGCTGGATCTCGTTGGTGCCCGGATAGCCGCTCACCAGCTTGATCTTGGCGCCGAAGACGTTGCGATAGAGCAGGGCAAAGACGTTCGGATCGGAGCCGGCGCCCTCCCCGCCAAAGGTCGACGGCGTGACCAGAAGATCGTTGAAGGTCTTCACGGCCGACTCGCTGCCGGGTGACGCAGAGACTGACCTCGTCGGTGACGCTGCCGAGCCAGGTGAACCTGGTGCTGTCGAATTCCGCCTTGTTGAGCAGCGGCGCGATCGCCAGGCTGCGCGAGAACGTGCCGATCGCCGAGTCCGTCCTTGGGCGCCACCGAATAGATGTAGTTGGCCGCCTTGAGGCTGCCGGCACCGGTCATGTTCTGCGGCACCACGTTGGGCTGGCCCGGGATGTACTTGCCGAGGTGCCGGGCGACGAGGCGCCCATAGGCATCGTAGCCGCCGCCGACGCTGTAGCCGATGACGATCGAGACGGTCTTGCCCTTGTAGAAGTCCTCGACCCCGGCGGCGCGCGCGGGCTGGACGACAAGAGCGGCGAGCAACGACGCCACGCGGCGCGCGTGGTCCAACGCGATCAGGTGCATGACGTTTTCCTCGAGTCTCACAACTTGGCTCGTAGCCCGGATGGAGCGCAAGCGAAATCCGGGGCGAGGCCTACGACTTCGCAAACAGCTGCGGGAATTTCGCGCGCAACGTCTTGCGCAGATCGGCGCTGACATCGACGGTGATCGGGAACGTGCCCTTGAGCTTCTTGTCGTACGGGATGCAGGCGTCGATCAAGACGCGGTTGTTGAAGTTGCCGGGCAGGAACAGCGGGTCGCGCTTGGAGGCCCAGGCCTTCTGGATCATGTCGATGTCGGTGAGCGGATCGAAGCGCGTGCACATCGCCCACAGCACCTGGTCGAGGTCGCCGGCGTCGATGTCCTCGTCCACCACCACGGTCCACTTGCCCGCATAGGCGCCGCCCTGGCAGGAGGCCGCGATGTGCAGCGCCTGGCGGGCGTGGCCGGGATAGCGCTGCTTGAGCTGGATCGCCGTGAAGCGGGTGGCGGGCCCGGCCTCGTGGTTCCACACGCCGAGCACCTCGGGCACGCCGCAGGCGTCGAGCGCGCGCCAGATCTGCGACGCGCCGGCGATGCCCTTGAGCAGGCCGGTCTCGTCGACCGGCTTGTGCTGCGGCGCGCAGGTGAGGATCGGATCGTTGCGGTAGAGGATCGTCTTGACGTTGACGTAGGGCCGCGCCTGGGTGTCGTCGGAGTAATAGCCCATCCATTCGCCGAACGGACCTTCCGGCCGCACCTGGCCCGGCACCGTCTCGCCTTCGATCGCGATCTCGCAATCGGCCGGGATCGGAAACCCGGTGTAAGGGCCCGCGCACCACGTCGATCGGCTCGCCGCGCAAGCCGCCCGCGATATCCATCTCGCCGATCTCGGGCAGCGGGCTCGACGAGAGCATGAACAACAGCGGGTCCTGGCCGCACAGGATCACCACCTTCATCGGCTCGCCGCGCTCGAAGTATTTGTCGCGGTGGATGCGGCCGTGCTTGCCCTCGGTGATCTGGCAGCCCACCGTCTTGCCGTCATAGACTTGGCTGCGATAGGCGCCGAGGTTGAACCAGCCGGAGTCGGGGTCCTGCGTCATCACGCAGTCGGCGGTGCCGATGAAGCGCGCCTTGTCCAGCTCGTGGTGCCGCGGCACCGGAAATTTCAGCACGTCGATGTCGTCGCCCTCGACCACGTTCTCGAAGATCGGCCCGTCGTTGACGAAGCGCGGCGGCAGCGGCTCGATCTCCTGCATGCGCGCGTGATATTTCTGCACGACGTCGACCTTGCGCTCGTATTCGAGCGGCAGGCCGAGCGTGAGCGCGATGCGGCGCACCGACGAGAGCTGCCCGTACAGGGTGCGGTAGCCTTGCGGGTAGCCGGGCACGTTGTCGAACAGGATGGCGGGCGCGGCGCCGCGGCTCTTCTCGGTGAGCATGTGGGTGATGGCGCCCATCTCGACGTCCCAATGGGCGCCGTCGACCTTGCGCAACTCGCCGAGCTTGTCGACCTGCTCGAGCCAGCCGCGCAATCCGCGGTATTGCATCCGCTGCTTCGATGCCGTTTCACCGCCGGTGCGGGCCATGTGGTGCTCCGTGTCTCGCAACGTCAAAAACGCGCTGGTACTCGCGGCGTCTATCGATGCCGAGGCTTGATTGTATACAACGGTATGCCCGGCGGCTGCCAGCGCGCGCCCCCACCCGATTACTCGCGCCCGGCCGGCGCCTGCGTGGCAGCATTGACCACCTCATTGATCAGCTCATTGATCCCCTTCGCTGCGCCACCTAGTATCGAGGCCGTTCATTGCCCGAGACAACCTCGAGGGGAGGATGTCAGATGAGTCGACTGTTAGGCGCCATTGCGATCGGATCGTTGCTGGCCGTGGGAGCGACCTCGCCCGCGGCCGCCAAGCTGAACTCGTGCGAGGGCCCGATCGTGCTCGGGACCACCATCTCGCTCACCGGGATCAACTCGACGCTCGCCGGCCGCTGGGACAAGCTGACCGACGCGTTCGAGAAGGAATTCAACAAGACCGGCGGGGTCTTCGTCAGCTCCTGCAACAAGAAGCTGCCGATCAAGTTCATCTATTACGACGATCAGAGCATCGCGGCGACCGCGGTGAGCCTGTACGAGAAGCTGGCGACGGTCGACAATGTCGACCTGTTCGTCGGGCCCGACTGGTCGTCGCACGGCTTCCCGGTCTCCCAGATCTTCGAGAAGTACAAAATCCCCAGCGTCATGTCGAACGTCGCGACGCCGAAGGTGTACGAGAGCGGCTTCAAGTACATTGCCGGCATCGCGCTCGACGCCCGCACCTGGTCGAAGAACTACTTCGACATGGTCTCACAGCTGAACCCGCGGCCGGCGTCGATTTTCTGGATCGTGCAGGACAACCTGGTGACCAAGGCGATCCACGAGACCAATATCGCGCTCGCCGACAAGGCCGGACTCAAGAGCGTCGGCGCCGAGACGTTCGCCAGCGCCACCAAGAACTTCTCCGGGCTCATTCTGAAGATCAAGGCGGCACGCCCGGACATCATCTACATCTCGTCGTTCGACGCGGTCTCGGTGCCGCTGGTTCAGCAGATGCGACAGCTGCAGGTCCAGGCCATGGACGTGCACCACATCATGGCGTCGGGCTCGCTGGCGCGTCAGGTCGATCTCGAAGGCGTCACCGGCGAAATCTACTGGCACGAAGGCGTCGCCGGCGGCACCTATTCGGAGTTCGCCCGCGAGGTGCTCAAGCAGGCCGACATCCGCATTTTCGATTACCTCTGGACCGTCGGCCGGATGGATTCGTACCTGGTGATGCTGCAGGCGATCGAGCGCGCCGGGGCGGTCGACCGCGAGAAGGTGGCGGCGGAGTTGCGCAAGCCGGGCGCGGTGTGGAAGCGGCCGGGCGGCGACTTCAAGTTCGACGCCGGCGGCTTGTCGCAGATCGTGGCGATCACCCATCAGATGCAGAAAGGCGAGCCGGTCGTGGTGTGGCCGGCCGACCAGGCGACCGGCAAGCTCGTTTGGCCGTCGCCGACCTGGCGTTGAGCGGGCACCGCATCGACTGCGTTTCGGTGAAATTGAAGGTCGGCGCCACGGCGTCCCCTCCCCCGCTTGCGGGGGAGGGATAGGGAGGGGGCACACACGAAGATTCGTGCAAGCCTTCCCCCTCCCCACCCCTCCCCCGCAAGCGGGGGAGGGAGCGCACCGAGTTCGCGGCAAGTTCCCGATCCATCAGGCTGCAGCAACCGCATGGCGGCCATCATCATCCAGCTGCTGATCGGCGGGGTCCTGCTGGGCGGGCTCTACGCGCTGATCGCCTTCGGGCTGTCGTTGATCTACGGCGTGGCGCGCGTGCTCAATTTTGCGCACGGGACGCTGCTCGCGATCGCCGGCGTTGCGGCCAGCGTGATGTTCGCGGCCTGGCAATTGAATCCGGTGCTCATTGCGGCGATCCTGTTCCCGATCTTCTTCGGCTTCGGCTGGCTCATGTATGTCTATCTGCTGGAGCCGCTGAAGGCTCGCAATCCCAGCCAGATGGTGGTCGGCACCGTGCTGGTGACGGTCGGCCTGCTGCTGATCCTGAGCGACATCGGGGCGCTGGTGGCGGGCCCGACCTCGAAGAACATCAGGCTCGAGCTGCAAATATTCCAGGTCATGGGCATCATCGTCTCCACGACCGAGCTCTACATCCTGCTCGGCATCGTGGCCCTCACCCTGGCGCTGCACCTGATCCTGACGCGGACCTGGTTCGGTCGCGCCGTGCGCTCGGTGACGCAGGACCCGGTGGGTGCGCGGCTGTGCGGGGTGCGCGCGGGCACCATTCACGCCGCGACGGTCGCCTTCGGCTCCGCCATCGTCGCGGTCGCCGGCGTGCTCTACACGCTGAACTACCCGATCAATCCCTATGAAGGGTTCGCGCTGACCGTGAAGGCGTTCACGATCATCATTCTGGGCGGCATCGGCAGCCTGCCGGGCGCGCTGCTGGCCGGGCTCTTCCTGGGCGTGGCCGAGGCGCTGACCGGATTCTTCTGGACGTCCGAATGGGCGCCGGGGCTGAGCATCATGCTCCTGCTCGCCATCCTGGTGGTGTTCCCGCACGGGATGCTGCGGCGGAGCGGGACATGACGGCGCAGCGGCCGCCCGCCGGCGCTGCCCGTGCCCGGCTGCCGGCCCGCCTTTTGATCGGCCTCGTTCTGATCCTTGCGGCGCTCGTGCCGGTGCTCGGCGGCGCCTATCTCACGACTTTTCTGTTCACGCTGCTCTCCGCCTACATCGTCGCGCAGAGCTGGGATTGGCTGCACGGCGAAGCCGGCTACGTCAATCTCGGCCATTACATCTACTTCGGCATCGGGGCTTACGCGTTCGCGCTCGCCAACGTGAACGGGCTGCCCTGTCATCGTCAGCTTCCTGGTCGCGGCGCTGTTCACCGGACTCGCGGCCGCGCTGCTGAGCTTTCCGCTGTTCCGGCTGCGCGGCGACTACTTCGCGTTCGCCACCTTGGCGCTGCTGCCGCTGTTCGAGCTGCTGGCGACGAACCTCACGGCGATCACCCGCGGTGCCGACGGCGTCCTGCTGCCGCCCGCCACGGCGATGATCAACGGCATCGACGTCAAGATGTACGCCTATTACGTCGCGCTGGCCGCCTCCGTCGCGGTGTTCTGCCTGAGCATTTGGATCAGCCGCCGGCCGTTCGGCTATGCGCTCAAGGCGATCCGCAATGACGAGCAGGTCGGCGGAGGTGGTCGGCATCCGCATCTTTCCGATGAAGCTTAAGGCGATGGCGCTCGGCGCCATGGCGGCCGCGATCGCCGGCGGCGCCTATATCTGGTCGTTTCGCTACATCGATCCGCGCACCGTGTTCGGCCTCGACGTCGCGCTCATTCCGGTGGCGATGGCGCTGCTCGGCGGGTCCGGCCTGCTGTGGGGCCCGCTGGTCGGGGCGGTGCTGCTTTCGGTCGGCATCCAGTTCCTGATCGTGAAGATGACGATGCTGCAGTTCACCATCATCGGGCTCGCCATCCTGCTGATCGGCCGCTTCATGCCGGGCGGGCTGTTGCGTGTGCGCTGGCTGCAGCGCGTCCCGCTGCTGGCACCGTTGGGCCAGGAGCATCATGAGAGGATCGCGGCGGATAGCGGCGGCGCGGCCGCCGCGGCAAGCGGCGGTCTGCCGCTGCCCGGACGCGCGATCGAGCGCTCCGGCGTGCTGCTGACGACCCGCAATCTCACCATGGCGTTCGGCGGCAATGTCGCCGTCAACCGGGTGAACCTGGAGATCCGCGAGGGCGAGATCGTCGGCCTGATCGGCGCCAACGGGTCGGGCAAGACCACGCTGTTCAATTGCCTGTCCAAGGTCTACGAGCCGGTCGACGGCGACATCGTGTTCGCCGGCCGCAGCCTGCGGGCGCTGCGGCGCGACACGGTCTCGCGGCTCGGCATCGGCCGCACCTACCAGATACCGCGGCCGTTCGGCGATCTCACCGTGCTCGAAAACGTCGCCATGCCGCTGATGTTCCGCGCCGAGTTCAGCCTCGGCCGGTCGGCGGCGCTGACGGAGGCGGCGCGCTTTG
The DNA here is from genome assembly GCA_963708765.1 of uncultured Alphaproteobacteria bacterium. Taxonomy (GTDB): domain Bacteria; phylum Pseudomonadota; class Alphaproteobacteria; order Rhizobiales; family Xanthobacteraceae; genus VAZQ01. The sequence continues at coordinate 348,138 of CAVPTV010000037.1, forward strand.
CGGCCTATGCCGGGTTGCAAGACAAGCTCGGCGAGCGCGCCGACCGCCTCACCTTGCAGCAACGCAAGGCGGTCGAATTCGCCCGCGCGCTCGCCTGCCGGCCGCGGCTCCTGCTGGTCGACGAGGTGGCGTCCGGCCTCACCCCCGCCGAGGTGCGGCGTTTCGTCGAGCACATCCGCGAGGTGCGCGACCGCTACGGCATCACGGTGATCTGGGTGGAGCACATCATCTCGGCGCTCACCGCGGCGGTCGACCGGCTGATCGTGCTCGAGCAAGGGTCGGTCATCGCCGACGGCCGCCCGGACGCCGTGCTGCGGGACGAGCAGGTGCTCAAGACCTATTTCGGCGGCGCGTTGAAGGAGACCGCCTGATGCTGGAGGTGTCGCATCTCGCGGTCGACCACGGACAGCTGCGCGCGCTGTGGGACGTCAGCTTCCGGGTCGCGGAGGGCGAGCGGGTGGCGCTGCTGGGCGCCAACGGTGCCGGCAAGTCGACCACGCTCGGCGCGCTCATCGGGCTCTATCCTGCTGCCGGCGGCACGATCAGCTATCGCGGCAGCGAGATCACCGGGCGCGATACGACCGAAAGCGTCGAGGACGGCATCGCGCTGGTGCCGGAGGGGCGGCGCCTGTTCCCGGAAATGACGGTGCGCGAGAACCTGGAGATGGGCGCCTATGTGCGGAGCAAGCGCCGCGCCGTGGCGGAGACGCTGGAACGCTGCTACGCGCTGTTTCCGGTGCTGCGGGAGAAGGCCGGCCAGCCGGCGAGCCAGCTCTCGGGCGGGCAGCAGCAGATGGTGGCGATCGGCCGGGCGCTGATGTCGCGCCCGAAGCTGCTGCTGCTCGACGAGCCGTTTCTCGGCGTGGCTCCGATCATCATCGAGGAGGTCATGGGCGCGTTGCAGCGCCTGTCGGACGACGGCGTCACGCTGCTGCTGGTCGAGCAGAACGTCCACCGGGCGATGGATTTCGTCGCCCGCGCCTATGTGATCGAGAACGGCCGCACGGTGCTCGAAGGGACGCGGGCGTCGCTGCTGGGAGACGCCGGCTTCACCAGCAAGTTCCTCGGGCTGGAGTGATCGCGGCGCCCGGTACGCGGCGCCCGGACCGTCACTCGGGCCTTGATCGAAGCGCCCGGAACTGCCACATCCCCTGCGCCATGAACATCCCCATTCGCGCCCTCGCTCATGAAACCGAGGTCGAGCGGCGCCGCACCTTTGCGATCATCTCGCATCCGGACGCGGGCAAGACCACGCTGACCGAGAAGCTCCTGCTGTTCGGCGGGGCGATCAAGCTCGCCGGGCAGGTCAAGGCCAAGCGCGACCGGCGCACCACCCGCTCGGACTGGATGGCGATCGAGCGCGAGCGCGGCATCTCGGTGGTCACCTCGGTGATGACCTTCGAGTACGGCGGCCGCGTGTTCAACCTGCTCGATACGCCCGGCCACGAGGACTTCTCGGAGGACACCTACCGCACGCTGACGGCGGTCGATTTCGGCCGTCATGGTGATCGACGCCGCCAAGGGCATCGAGGCGCGCACCCGCAAGCTGTTCGAGGTCTGCCGGCTGCGCGACATCCCGATCATCACGTTCATCAACAAGCTCGACCGCGAGAGCCGCGACCCGTTCGACCTGATCGACGAGATCGAGAAGACGCTGGCGCTCGACACCGCGCCGGTCACCTGGCCGGTCGGGCGCGGGCGCGATTTCGTCGGCACCATCGACGTCGAGACCGGCGGCGTGCGCCTGCTCGAAGGCGATGCCGGCACCACCGGCAAGCTGCGTGAGATGACGATCCCGCGAGGTGTCGGCGCTCAATGCCAATCTCGACGCCGCGGTGATCGGCGGCGAGCTCGATCTGGTGCGCGAGGCCTGCAAGCGCTTCGACCTTACGGCCTTCCGCGAGGGCCATCTGACGCCGGTGTTCTTCGGCAGCGCGCTCAAGAATTTCGGCGTCGGCGATCTGCTCGACGCGCTCGGCACCTTGGCGCCGCCGCCGCGGGCGCAGGCCGCCGACAAGCGGGTGGTGACCGCCGCGGAAGCCGACATGTCGGCCTTCGTGTTCAAGGTGCAGGCCAACATGGACCCGAACCATCGCGACCGCATCGCGTTCGTGCGGCTGTGCTCCGGCAGGCTCACGCGCGGCATGAAGGTCAAGCAGGTGCGGACCGGCAAGGTCATCAGCCTCAACGCGCCGCAATTCTTCTTCGCGCAGGACCGCGCGCTGGCGGAGGAGGCGCACGCCGGCGACGTGGTCGGCATTCCCAATCACGGCATGCTGCGCATCGGCGACACCCTGACCGAAGGCGAGGACCTCAACTTCGTGGGCGTGCCGAGCTTCGCGCCGGAAATCCTGCGCCGGGTGCGCTTGCCCGACGCCATGAAGGCCAAGAAGCTCAAGCAGGCGCTGCAGGAGCTGGCCGAGGAGGGCGTCGTGCAGGTGTTCCGGCCGACCGACGGCTCACCCGCGCTGGTCGGCGTGGTCGGCCCGCTGCAGCTCGACGTGCTGCGGGTGCGGCTCAACGACGAGTACGGGCTCGAGGTGAACTGGGACACGGCCGAATTCCAGCTGGCGCGCTGGATCGCGGCGGACGACCGCAAGGTCTTCGAGCGGTTCGTGGCGGCGCATCGCGCGGCCATCGCCGAGGACCTCGATGGCGATCTGGTCTTCCTGGCGCGCAACGCCTTCGATCTCGACTATACCGGCCAGCACAGCCCCGGCATGGCGTTCACCGACGTGAAGGACGTCCACAAGCGGCCGGCGTGAAATGCTGTCACCGGACAGCCGTCAATTGTTTCGGCCTTCTTTTTCCTGAGCGTCCAGCCACTCCGACAAAGGTCGCGCCTTCTCGGCCGACTTGCCGGACCTTTTCTTGGCCGTGATGTGCCTGACGGCAGTCGTCGCGCCGGGGGCGGCCTTATTGACCGGCCCCTTGGCCAACCGGAGCTCTCGCAGGCGCGCGGTTTTCTCGCGCATGGCCCGCGCCTCCGCCTCGATCTGCGACATCACCTCGGCGCCTCCTCGTCCACGCTTTGCTTTGGAATCATCAGCCACTGAGGTGTCCTCTTTCGGATCAGGCGTTGCTCTTGAAAAATGCGGCCAGTCACGACGTCTGCGGCGCTATTTCCCGGCTGCCTTTCTGAGCGCCTCATTGATCCTGTCTTGCCAGCCCTGTCCAGTCTCTTGGAAGTGCTCGAGCACGTCGCGATCGATGCGCAAGGAGACGAGCTCCTTGGCATTCGGGAGCACCGGTTTCGTTGGAGGAAGCTCCGCAGGCTTGGTCGTCGCCGCCTTGAACGCCGCTTCAGCCGCATCCCGCGGGTCTCTTCTTCGTATTCTGTCGACAGCCATCCGGTTTCCTTTTCCCTGTTGGCACGATGATTCCGAATCCACAGACAATAACCGTTCTATCCCCGCTGCGCGCAAGCCCAGGTCGCCGCGCTTGCGCGGTTATGCACGCTGTAGCACGCGCATCCGCCGGCGGTCACGCTCGTTGCAGGAGCGGTCACCCTCGTGGCAAGATATGCGCCCACTTGGCGCGAATCTTGGCGTCGAGCTCCTTGCTCGAGCGCGCCACGATCGGGAAGGTGTCGCGCCGCGACCACGGCCGGCAGGCATCGATGACGACGCGCGAGTTGCGCGGATCGTCGGCGCCGTAGGCCATCGGGTCGAGCGCCGTGCTCCAGCAGCCGCGCAGCACCTCCATGCCTTCGCGCGGCTCGAAGCGCGTGCACATCGCCCAGATCACCTGGTCCATGTCGGCCGGGTCGATGTCGTCGTCGACCACCACGACGAAGCGGTTGGCATAGGCGCCGGCGTGGCACTGCGAGGCGATCAGCCCGGCCTGCTTGGCGTGGCCGGCATATTGCTGCTTGATCGCGACCGTGAGCCAGAGCCGGCTGCCGCCGGCGGCGTGCGCCCACACGCCCTTGACCTCGGGCACGCCGGCGGCTTCGAGCTGGTTCCACACCGCGCCGGAGCGATAGGTGCCGCGATAGAACGAGTCGTCGTCGGGCGGCACGCCCGGGATCGCGCCGAGCAGCACCGGGTCGTTGCGGTGCATGAAGGTCTCGATGCGGATCGCCGGCTCCTTCTTGTGGCCGCCGGCGTAGTAGCCGGTCCATTCGCCGAGCGGGCCCTCGTCGAGCAGGTCGTCGGGATGCACGAAGCCCTCGAACGCGATCTCCGCATGCGCCGGGATCGGCAGGCCGGTGCGCGGCCCCTTGATGACCTCGACCGGCTCGCCGATCAGGCCGCCGGCGACGTCGTATTCGTTCTTGCCGTAGGGAATTTCGAGCCCCGCCACCATGAACAGCGCCGGATGCATGCCGACCACGACCGCGACCGGGCACGGCTCGCCGCGCTCGTGATAGCGGCGCTTGATCAGGTCGCCGTGCTTGCCCTTCGAGCACATGACGGTGGCCACGCCCGGGCCCTGCGACTGCACCCGATAGGCGCCGTAGTTGATCCAGCCGGTGTCCGGGTCCTTCATGATCACCATGCAGCCGGTGCCGATGTAGTAGCCGCCGTCGTGCTCGTGCCAGCGCGGCGTCGGGATCTTCCGGATGTCGATGTCCTTGCCGGTGCTGACGTTCTCGAGCAGCGGCCCGGACTTGACGGTGACCGGCGCGATGCTCTTCGCCTCCTTCATGTAGTTGCGCCAGTAGGAGACGAGCTCGATCGGCGAGCCGTCGATCGGCATGCCGAGCGTCAGGTTGATGCGGCGCACCGAGGTGAGGATGTTGGCCAGGATGCGATGGCCGCGCGGATAGCCCGGGATGTCGTCGAACAGGACGGCGCGGTTGCCCATCTTGCGCATGTAGAGATCGACGATGCCGCCGATCTCCGTCTCGCGCTCGGCGCCGCTGATCTCCTGCAGCTCGCCGGCCGCGCGCAGCGCATCGATCCAGGCGCGCAGGTCCTGCTTGGGTCTGTTGGTCCTGGGTGCCTTCTTCGGCGCGCGCTTCGCGGCCGGGACATCGGCGACGGTCATGGGGCACTCCTCGCTTGCGGCTCGGGCACCTTGTAGCCCGGATGGAGCGAAGCGCAATCCGGGTTCTCGCCGCGGCACGTGTCCCGCATTCGCTCCGCTCATGCGGGCTACGTTCGCGCCGTTCAATATCTGCTTCAGCCGCTGCGGCGTCACCGGAAGTCTGCGTCACCGCGCCCGGGATCCCGATGGCGTCGTCGATGGCGGAGGCGATCGCCGCGCCGACGCCGGTGATGCCGCTCTCGCCTGCCCCCTTGATGCCGAGCGGATTGAGCGGGCTCGTGTAGTCCTCGCGCAGGATGACGTCGACCTTGGGCGTCTCGCGCACCGTCGGCAGCAGATAGTCGGCGAAGGTGGTCGCCAGCGGGTCGCCGCGCTCGTTGTAGGTGAATTCCTCGAGCAGCGCGCCGCCCAGGCCTTGCGCGAAGCCGCCGACGATCTGTCCGCGCACCAGCGCCGGGTTGATGGCGCGGCCGATGTCATAGGCGATGACGTAGCGCTCGACCGCAACGCCGCCGGTCTCGCGGTCGACCTTCACCACCGCGAAATGGATGCCGTAGGGATAGACCTGGTGCTCGGTCCGGAACCAGCCTTCGGCCGAGAGCCCGGGGTCGCGGTCGCCGAGCGTCTTCGAGGTCGGCTCGAGATGCCGGGCGATCTCGCCGAGGCTCATCGACGGCCCGGCCGGCCGATCCTTGCGCACCACCTTGCCGTCGACGATGTCGAGCGCGTCGGCCGGCGCCTGCATCAGCTCGGCCGCCACCTCGATCGCCTTGGCGCGCAGCTTCAGCGCGGCGTTGTGGGTGGCCGACGCCGTCATCACGGTGGCGCGCGAGGCATGCGCGCCGATGCCGAACTCGATGCGGTCGGTCTGGCCGTGGGTGACGCGCACGCGCCGGTAGTCGACGCCCAGCATCTCGGCGCAGACCTGCGCCATCACGGTCTCGAAGCCCTGGCCGAGCGAGGCGCCGCCGGTGATGAGCTCGACCATGCCCGAGGTGTCGACCTCGATCCGCACGCCGTCGGCCGGGCCGAGCCCGCTCTTCTCGACGAACATCGCAAAGCCGGCGCCGACCACCTCGCCGGCGGCGCGGCGGCGCGCCAGCTCGGCCTTGAGCTTGTCCCAGTCGAGCGCGGCGAGGAGCTTGTCGAGCAAGCCGACATAGTCGCCGGAATCGTGCTCGATCTCCTCGCCCAGCGCCTCGAGCGGCCGGTGATAGGGCATCTCGTCGCGCCGCGATGGCGTTGCGGCGGCGCACGTCGTTCGGATCGATGCCGAGCCTGGCCGCGATCGCGTCGACGAGCCGTTCGCGCACGAACGTGGTCTCGTAGCGGCCGGGCGCCCGATAGGTGGCGGCCGGCGTCTTGTTGGTCAGGCGGAAGTGGCCGACCGCAGCGATAGGCCGGCACCCGATAGGGGCCCGGCAGGATGCCCGCCGTCATGTGCACGACGCGCGCCGCATGGGTGCGCACATAGGCGCCCTGGTCGTGGAAGTAGACGTCGTCGATCGCGAGGATGCGGCCCTCGCCGTCGACGCCGGCGCGAATCCGGTGCAGCTGCTGGCGCGAATGATTGGCGGCGATCAGGTGCTCGCGCCGGTCCTCGATCCATTTCACCGGCCGGCCGAGCCGCATCGCGGCGACGCAGACCAGCACGTCCTCCGGATAGAGCTCGCCGCGGATGCCGAAGCCGCCGCCGACATGCGACTCGTGCACGTGGATCGACGACGGCGGACGCTCGAGCATGCGCGAGAGCAGTTCGCGGATGCGGTGCGGCACCTTGGCGGCGCCGTGCAGCTCGAGGATGTCGCGCGACGCGTCGTAGCGGCCGATGGCGCCGCGCGCCTCCATCGGCACGCCGGAATGGCGGCCGATCGCGAGCTCGAGCTCGACCACCAGGGGCGCGGAGCGCAGCACCGCGTCGACGTCGCCGTAGCCCTGGCGGATGATCGCCACCTCGGTGTTGCGGCCGGGCGCGAACTCGCCGGGCTCGGCCTCGGCGGCGAGCAGCGGCGGCAGCTCCTCGATCTCGATGGTCGACGAGATCGGCCGCGTCCTCCGCCACGTAGGGGTCCTCGGCGAACACCGCCGCGACCGGATCGCCGACGAAGCGCACGCTTGCCGGTCGCCAGCACCGGCTGGCGGTAGGGCTCGAGCGCCGCGATGCGGCCCTCGCGGAAATCGATCGGCGGCACATCGGCGATGTCGGCCGCGGTCCACACCGCGACCACGCCCGGCAGCGCGCGCGCCGCCGCCGCGTCGATCGACACGATGCGGCCATGCGCATGGTTCGAGCGCACGATGCGCATGTGGAGCTGGTGCGGAAAGGAAATGTCGCCGGCGAAGCGGCCGCGGCCGCTGACCAGCGGCGGGTCCTCCAGCCGCTCGACCGATTGGCCGATCCACTTGTTGTTGCCGGTGGTCATTCTACGCGCGCCCATCCGGGCGACGGGGTCCGCGCGGCCATCTTGGCGGCGGCGGCGCGCACCGACTTGATGATGTTCTCGTAGCCGGTGCAGCGGCAGAGATTGGAGGCCAGCACGTCGAGCAGGTCGTCGTCGCTGATCTGCGGGCTCGCGCTCGAGCACGCCGGTCGCCAGCATCAGAAAGCCCGGCGTGCAGAAGCCGCATTGCAGGCCGAGATTCTCGATGAAGGCCTGCTGCAGCGGATGCAGCTCATTGCCGTTGGCCAGACCTTCGACCGTGCGGATGGCGCGGCCTTCGGCCTGCACGGCGAACATCAGGCAGGACCGCGACCGGCTCGCCGTCGAGCAGCACCGTGCAGGCGCCGCAGACGCCGTGCTCGCAGCCGATATGGGTGCCGGTCTGGCCGCAATCGTCGCGGATCGTGTCGACCAGGGTGCGGCGCGGCTCGACGCGGACGGCGTGGCTGCGCCCGTTGATGGTGAGCGTGAGCTCGCGCTTCTCGATCATGCGGCCGCCTGCTCCAGCGCGCGGCGCGTGACGGTGCGCGCGAGGTCGCGGCGGTAGTCGGCGCTGGTGGTGACGTCCTCGAGCGGGTCGACCGCCGCCATGGCGGCGTCGGCGGCGGCTTCGAACGCCTGCTTGCCGGGCGCCCGCCCGGCCAGCGCCTGCTCGGCCGCCGCGATCCGGCGCGGCTGCGCCTCGACGCCGCCGAGCGCCACGCGCGGCTCGCCGATCACGCCGTCCTGCAGGCGATAGGTGACGAGCGCCATGCCGAGCGCAAAATCGCCGGCGCGGCGATTGAACTCGTAGAAGCCGAAGCGGGTGTCGGCGGGCAGGATCGGCAGCCGCACTTGCGTCAGCAGCTCGTCCTCCTGCAGCGCCGTGGTCATGATGCCGCGGAAAAAGTCCTGCGCCGCAATGGTGCGCGTGCCGCCGGCGCGCTGCGCCACCATCTCGGCGTCGAGCGCCGCGGCGACCAGGCACCATTCGGAGGCCGGATCGGCATGCGCGAGGCTGCCGCAGAACGTGCCGCGCGTCCGGATCGGATAATGCGCGATGTGGCGCACGACCGCGGCGAGCAGCCGCCCGAGCGGGCCGTCCACCACCGGCTGGTGGAAGGCGGCATGGCGCACGCAGGCGCCGATGCAGAGCTTGTCGCCATCGACCGCCAGCCGCGCCAGCGCTTCGACGCCGTTGATGTCGACCAGGTGGGCCGGCCGCGCCAGGCGGAACGCCATGATCGGCACCAGGCTCTGGCCGCCGGCGAGCACGCGGCCGTCGTCGCGCGCAACCTCGGCGAGCGTCGCCACCGCCTCGTCGACGGTCTTGGGCGCATGATAGCGGAAGGGCGCGGGCTTCATCGTCTCTCACCGCATGCGCGGTGGACGTCGAAACAACAGATCACCGCCGGATTGTCCGCATGTGTTGTCCCATATTTGGGAAATTGCATTTTTTTTGGATTGATGCACAGTTGTCGGTGTATGTAAAGAAGTCGCGTTCGCCGGAGTGAACGCGCGGCAGAGACGATGCATCGCAAATGAAGCCACCGCCCTTCAGCTATCACGATCCACGCACGGTCGCCGACGCCGTCGGACTGCTCGGCCGCCTCGAGAACGCCAAGCTGCTGGCGGGCGGGCAGTCGCTGATGCCGATGCTCAATTTTCGGTTCGTGCAGCCCGATCACATCATCGATCTCAACCGCGTCGAAGGGCTGTCCTATATCCGCGAGGCGCAAGGCGCGCTCGAGATCGGCGCCATGACGCGGCAGCGCGATCTCGAATTCTCCGACGTGGTGCGCGCGCGCTGGCCGATCATGCACGAAGCGCTGCTGCAGGTCGGGCACCGGCAGACCCGCAACCGCGGCACCATCGGCGGCTCGCTCTGCCATCTCGATCCGGCGGCCGAGCTGGTGTCGCTCGCGACCGGCTACGACGCGACCGTGACGGTCGCCGGCCCGAACGGCGAGCGCCAGATCCCGTTCGCCGAATTTCCGGTCGCCTACATGACGCCGGCGCTCGAGCCGAACGAGCTGCTGATCGGCATCCGCTTCCCGCAATGGGCGCCGCGGCACGGCTACGCCTTCGTCGAGTTCTCGCGCCGCCACGGCGATTTCGCCATCACGTCGGCCGCCGTGCTGATCGAGACCGATGCGGCCGGCAAGATCACGCGCGCGTCGGTGACGATCGGCGGCATGGGGACGGCGCCGAGCCGCGCGCGCGAGGTGGAGCAGGCGATCGTCGGGCAAGTGCCGAGCGCGCAGCTGTTCCGCGACGCCTGCGAAAGCTGCCGCAAGCTCGAGGCGATCGACGACGTGCATGCGCCGGCCTCCTACCGCCAGCATCTGGCGGCGGTGCTGTCGCGGCGCGCGCTGGAGAAGGCGCATGCGCGCCTCACCGGCACGCAACCCGCGCACAGCGCATTAGGACAATCATCGGCATGGGCGAGAAGCGGAAGATCGCGCTGACCGTCAACGGCAAGCGCTACGAGGAGCAGGAGGTCGAGGTGCGCTGGACGCTCGCCGATTTCCTGCGTCACCAGCTCGGCCTCACCGGCACGCATCTCGGCTGCGAGCACGGCGTCTGCGGCGCCTGCACCATCCTGTTCGACGGCCGCTCGGCGCGCTCCTGCCTGATGCTGGCGGTGCAGGCGGACGGCCACGAGCTGCTCACCGTCGAGGGCATCGCGCCCTCGCCCGACAAGCTGCATCCGCTGCAGCAGGCGTTTCACGAGCACCACGGCCTGCAGTGCGGCTTCTGCACGCCCGGCATCCTCACGACCTTGATCGAGTTCCTGCGCGACAATCCGGACCCGACCGAGCAGGAGGTGCGCATCGCGATCTCCGGCAATCTCTGCCGCTGCACCGGCTATCAGAACATCGTCACCGCGACGCTCGACGCCGCGAAACGGCTGCAAGGGGCAGGCGGATGCGTAGCCGTCATGGCGGATAGTCGGCCATCACGCCGTCACTAGCGCCGGCTATGCCGGCAAGCTCGCCATGCGCGTCAGTCCGCCACGTCATGGCCATTCGCTTCGACGATATCGGCAACCGGCTGAAGGCCTTTCGGCTCGGCTCGGGGCTCAGCGCCGACGAGATCGCCAGCCGGCTGGGGATTTCGCGCACCGCGCTCTACCGTTTCGAGAAGGGCGAGCTCGCCAAGATCGAGACGCTCGAGAAGCTCGCCGACCTGCTGTCGGTGTCGGTGCCGACCCTGCTGGGCGTCGGCGTCGAATACGTCGCCTCGGCGGTGAGCTATTTCGAGCGCATGCGGCAGATCGAGGAGACCTCCGAGCACATCATCGTGCTGGCCGGCCCGATCTCCTATCTGCTCGCCTCCGACGCCTTCGATCACGCGCTCGGCGACATCTTGCGCGAAAGCATCCCCGACACGCTGCCGGGGCGCCAGCGCGCGCTCGACCAGGTCGACGAGATCACCGCCGTGCTGCGCCAGCGCAAGGAGACCTACCGCAAGCGCCAGCCCGGCATCGTCAATCTCATCTCCGCAATCGAGATGGAGCACTTTCTGGGGAACGGCCTGGTCGGCCGGCTCGGGCTGCCCGAGAAGGTCCGCCGCGAGCGGCGCGCGCTGGCGCGGGCGGAGGCGGAGCATTTCGTGGCGCTGATGGAGGACGAGCCGATCGGGGTGCAGATCGGCATCGTGCCCGATACGCTCCCGCACGCGAGCTTCCAGATCTTCCGCCAGCCCGACCGGCAGGTGCTGGCGCTCAGCCCGTTCCGGCTCGGCGAGCAGCCCAACATCCGGGTCGGGGTCGCGATGATCACCTCGGCGCCCGAGGCCTTGGCGCTGCACGAGAAGATGGCGAAGGAGCTCTGGGCGCGCGCGCACAAGGGCGCCGCCGCCGTGCGGGTGATGAAGTCGCTCATCGAGAAGCAAGCGCATTAGCCCCGCCCAGCCGGCTGGCATTTTGGCGGAACAAACCCAACGGGTGAAAGCTCAATGATTACAATGCCTCACTCGGTATTTGGTATAATATTACCAACAACGAATTGTTCAGAAATTGGAAAAAATATTGATTTTGGTACAGTTGCCGGCTAGCTGAAGTTGCGTGGGCGTAGTTCAGGAGAGGTCGCAGGCATGGCGCATCGGGCTTTCGCGTCGTCACCGTTCGAGGTGGGCCGCAGCGCGCCGGCAGCGGCCGAGCCGCACATCCCGGCCGAGGAGTCGCTCTGTCCGGTCATCGTCGCATCGCTGGGTCAACGCCGAATACAAGCATCTGGTGGTCGACGCCTCGCCCAAGGCGCTGGCCGTCAAGCCCGGGCAGTTCTTCAACCTGCTCTGCCCTTCCCCCGACGACGGCGAGCTGTGGCTGCGCCGGCCGCAGAGCGTCTATCGGATCGACCGCGAACGCGACCGGCTCGAGTTCCTCTACAAATGCGTCGGCCGCGGCACCCGCGGGCTGTCGACGCTCGCCCCCGGCGACGAGCTCAACATGGTCGGGCCGCTGGGGGTCGGCTTCACCATCGACCCGAGCCTGGAAGCACATCGTGGTGCTCGGCCGCGGCGTCGGTCTCGCCACATTGGGGCCGATCTCCCAGCTGGCCGGCGACAACGGCGTCGGCGTGACCGCCATCCTGAGCGCGCGCAGCGCGAAATTCGTGATGGCGGCCGAGCTGTTCCAGGAGGTCGGCGACGTCATCGCGGTGCTCGATTCGGACGGCACCAGCGCGGTCGAGAACGTCGAATTGATGCTGCAGAAGCTGATCGCCGAGCGGCGCGCCGATGCGTTCTATACCTGCGGCTCAAATCGGCTGTTCCAGCTGATGAAGCGCGTCGGCAAGGAGCACGGCATTCCGGGCCAGGTCGCGATGGAGCAGGTCATGGCCTGCGGGCTCGGCCCCTGTTACGTGTGCGTGCGCACCTTCGAGGTCGACGGCAAGAAGGAACTGCGCCGCGTCTGCATCGAAGGGCCGGTGTTCGATCTACAGGAGGCGGTCGGATGGTAGACATGAGCGTGCGGATCGGGAGCGTGACGCTCAAGAACCCGATCATGCCGGCATCGGGCGCGTTCTCGACCGAGCTTGCGCAGGTGATGGATGTCAACCGGCTCGGCGCGCTCGTGTGCAAGACCGTGTCGCGCGGGCATCGCGACGGCAATCCACCGCCGCGCGTGGCCGAGGTCGAAGGCGGCATGATCAACTCGATCGGGCTGCCGACCAAGGGGCTCGCCTATTTCCTCGATCATCAAATTCCCGACTACAAGCGTTTCACCCCACCGCTCGTCGCCAACATCACGGCGACGACCGCCGACGATTTCGAGGCCATGGCGCGCGACGTCAACCTGCCGGAGGTCGACGTCGATCGAGATGAACATCTCGTGCCCGACGCGCGAGCCGGGCGGCGGCAATTTTGCCCTGCACGAGGACCACACCTACGAGATCGTGCGCCGCGTGCGTCGTGCGACCGACAAGCCGCTCTGGGCCAAGCTCTCGCCCAATGCCGGCGAGATCGACCTGGTCGCGCTCGCGGCCGAAAAGGCCGGTGCCGATGCGTTGACCATCTCCAACACATTGTTGGGCCTCAAGATCAACACCGAGACCTTCCGGCCAGCGATCGGCAACGGCTACGGAGGACTTTCCGGGCCCGGCATCAAGCCGATCATCCTGCGCATGGTCCACCAGTGCTCGAAGGCGGTGAAGATCCCGATCATCGGCTGCGGCGGCATCGTCAAGGTCGAGGACGTGGTCGAGTACATGCTCGCCGGCGCCAGCGCGGTGATGATCGGCTTTCTCACCTTCCGCAATCCGTCCGGCATGATCGCGATCATCGACGGGCTGGAAGAGTGGTGCGGGAAGCGCGGTTTCGCGCGCGTCGCCGACCTCACCGGCGCGATGATCTTCGACAAGCCGGCCGACACCTATGCGGCGGCGGCGGCGCCGATCGGATGAGATGACCACGCGCCTCACCATCCGCAAGCCCGACGACTGGCACCTGCATGTGCGCGACGGCGCCATGCTCAAGGCGGTGCTGCCCTACACCGCCAGGCATTTCGGCCGCGCCATCCTGATGCCGAACCTGATCCCGCCGGTCGCCACCACCAAGGACGCGCGTCGCCTATCGCGCGCGCGTGATGGCGGCGCTGCCCCAGGGCTCGACCTTCCGGCCGCTGATGACCTGCTACCTGACCGACGACACCGATCCCGACGACGTCGAGCGCGGCTTCAAGGACGGCGTGTTCACCGGGGTCAAGCTCTATCCGGCCAATGCGACCACCAACTCGGCCGCCGGCGTCACCGACTACCGCAAGATCATGCGCGTGCTGGAGCGCATGGAAAAGATCGACATGCCGTTCCTGATGCACGGCGAGGACGTCGATCCCGAGATCGACATCTTCGACCGCGAGGCCATGTTCATCGAGCGCTACCTGTCGAAGTGGGTCAGGCAGTTCCCCGGCCTGCGCTTCATCCTGGAGCACCTGTCGTCGAAGGACGGCGTCGACTTCGTGCGGAGCGCGGCGCCGCAGGTCGGCGGCACCATCACGCCCTATCACATGGTGCTCACCCGCACCGACTGGCTGGGCTGGGGGCTCAAGCCCTACATGTACTGCATGCCGGTGATCAAGACCGCCAAGGACCGCGCGGCGCTGCGCAAGGCGGCGACCTCGGGCGAGGCCTGCTATTTCCTCGGCACCGATTCGGCGCCGCATCCGATCGCCAAGAAGCTTTCGGTGAACGGCATTCCGGGCCTGTTCAACGCGCCGGTGGCGATCGAGAGCTACGCCAAGGTGTTCGAGGAGGAGAGCGCGCTCGACCGGCTCGAGGCGTTTGCGTCGCTCAACGGGCCGAAGCACTATCGGCTGCCGCCCAACGAGGAAACGATCACGCTCGAGAAGATCGTCGTGGACGGCGCCCGAGGAGATCAAGGTCGAGGGCCCCGACGAGAAGGCGCTGGTCTATCGCGGCGGCGAGACCATCGAGTGGAAGGTTGTGGCAAGTTGAATTCTCCGCTTGTCATGCCCCGTCGATGCGGGGCATCCAATAGCCTCGCAGCGCTGACGGAAGAGATCAGATCATGGCAGCAGGCATAGGCTTTCCCGACAAGAAGGTGATGGCCGAGCTCACGGCGAAAATGCTGCTCGAGGTCGAGGCGGTCCGCTTCATGACGGACAAGCCGTTCATCTTCACCTCCGGCTGGGCGAGCCCGGTCTATACCGACTGCCGGCGGCTCATTTCGTTTCCGCGCGTGCGCCGGACGCTGATCGATTTCGGCGCGGCCACCATCATGCGCGATGCCGGTTTCGAGCAGTTCGATGCGATCGTGGGCGGCGAGACCGCCGGCATTCCGTTCGCGGCGTGGATGGCCGACCGCCTCGATTTGCCGATGCTTTATGTGCGCAAGAAGGCCAAAGGGCTTCGGCCGCAATGCGCAGATCGAAGGCCATCTGGTCGACGGCCAACGCGTGCTCCTGGTCGAGGACCTGACCACCGACGGCCGCAGCAAGGTCAATTTCTGCAAAGCGTTGCGCGAGGCGGGCGCGAAGGTCGAGCACGTGCTCGTGTTCTTCTTCTACGACATTTACCCCGAGGCACGGAAAATCCTCGACGATCTCGGCGTCACGCTGCATTCGCTGGCCACCTGGTGGGACGTGCTGGCGGTCGCCAAGGCGGGCGGCAAGTTCGACGCCGCCAAGCTCGCCGAGGTTGAGAAATTCATGCATGACCCGGCCGGCTGGTCGCAGGCGCATGGCGGGGTGGCCGCGGCCGCCGCCGAGTGACGGCGCGACGGCGAGCGTCCAATCGGTCGCAGCAACCTCTTTGCATGAGCGCGATGCAAGCAGCACGCGCACGAAAAATTGCTTGCACCGAAGCGACTGTTGATAGGTTCGCAGCGGCTCGATGCAACGTCGAGAAGCAACAAGAACGCCGGGAGGACTGGCGGAGGACTCAGTATGATCCGTACACGAGCAAGAGCGCGAGTCCCGGCATGCGCCGTCGCGCTGCTCGTCCATGCTGGCGGCGTCGTTGTCGACCGCCGCCGCCCAGTCCTACCCGAACCGGACGATCAAGCTGGTGGTGCCGTACTCGGCGGGCTCGGGCGCCGACATCACCGCGCGGCAGACGATGGCGAAGCTCTCGACCATTCTCAACCAGAGCATCGTGATCGAGAACCGGCCGGGCGCCAGCGGAATGACCGGAACCGATCAGGTCGCACGGGCGACGCCCGACGGCTACACGCTGCTGTTCGGCGTCACCCAGCACGCGATCAATCCAACCCTGCAGAAGAAGCTCCCCTACGACACGCTCGCCGATTTCATTCCGGTGGCGCGCGTCACCAGCCAGCCGCTGTTCCTCGGGCGTCTCGACCGCGCTGCCGGGCAATTCGGTGGTCGAGCTCATCCGTCACGTCAAGGAGCATCCCGGCAAGTTCAACTACGCGTCGACCGGGATCGGCACGTCGATCCACCTCGCCGGCGCGTTCTTCGCCTACAAGGCCGGCCTGCAGATGTCGCACGTGCCCTACACCAACGCGTCGCAGACCATCACGGATCTGGGACGCGGCGAAGTGCAAGTCCTGTTCTACACCTACCAGCCGCTGATGCCGCAGGTCCTGTCCGGACGGGTGAAGATCCTCGGCACGACCGGCGCCGCGCGCTCGAGCTGGGCGCCGGACGTGCCCACGATGGTGGAAGCGCAAGTGCCGGATTTCGTCATGCCGGCGTGGCACGGCGTGTTTGCGCCGGCCAACACGCCGGCCGAGGTGGTGGACGTGCTCGAAAAGGCACTGGCACGCGTGGCCGCCGACCCCGACTACAAGAAGACCCTGGAGCCGACCGGCACCGACATCTACTACGCGCCGTCGAAGGAGTTCGATCGCTTCGTCCGTTCCGAGATCGAGCGCTTCCGGCAGATCATCGAGATTTCCGGAACCAAGATCGAGTGACGCGGCGCAGATCGCCTCCCATCCGTGCAGCGCGCGCGACCGCGGAGGATTGATTGACGAGCGCACCGACAGGCACCGGGATCGGGCAACCGGTTCGTCGCCGCGAGGATCTTCGCCTCATCACCGGCCAAGGCTCCTACAGCGACGACCTGAGCCTCCCCGGCCAGGTCTATGCCGTCATGCTGCGCTCGCCGCATGCGCATGCGCGCATCCGCGCGATCGAGACCGCAAACGCACGCGCGGCGCCCGGCGTGCTGGCGGTGTTGACCGGGCAGGACCTCTGGCCGACGGCCTCAAGCCCATCCCGCACACGCCGTTCTCGACCCATCCGGCCGAGATCGTGCTGCACAATCAGGACGGCTCGCCCGCATTCGTCGCGCCGCATTGGCCGTTGCCGAGCGACAAGGCGCGGTTCGTCGGCGAAGCGGTCGCGATGGTGGTCGCCACCACGGTCGCGGCCGCCAAGGACGCCGCCGAGCGCATCGCGGTCGACTACGAGCCGCTGCCGGCGGTGACCGATGCGGCCGCGGCCACTGCCGCGGGAGCGCCCGAGATATGGGACGGCGCCGCGTCGAACCTCTGCATCGATGCCGTCGTCGGCGATCCGGCCAGGACCGAGGCGGCGTTCGCCAACGCGGCCCACGTGGTGAAGCTCGCAACGCTGGTGCAGCGCGTGACCGGCGTGCCGATGGAGCCGCGGGCGGCGGTCGCCACCTATGATCCCGCGAGCGGCCGCACCACGCTCTACGCCGGCGGCGGCTCGCCGGTGCGCCAGAAGCACGATCTCGCCGGGGTGCTCAACGTGCCGCCCGAGCGCGTGCGGGTGGTGATGCACGACGTCGGCGGCAACTATGGAACGCGCGGCGGCTTCTTTCCCGAATTCGCGCTGGTCGCCTGGGCGGCGCGGCGGCTCGGGCGGCCGGTCAAATGGACCTGCGAGCGTCACGAGTCGTTCCTCACCGACTATCAGGGACGCGATCTCGCGCTCGAGGCCGAGCTGGCCCTGGACGCGGATGGACGGTTCCTCGCCATGCGCGGCTCCGACACGTCGAATATCGGCGCCCACACGGTGTCGTTCGCGACGCTGCAGAAGAGCGTCGAGGTGATGACCAGCATCTATCACGTGCCGGCGGCGTGCTTTCGCGCCCGCGCGGTGCTGACCAACACCGTGCCCACGCGGCCCTATCGGGCCACCGGGCGCCCGGAAGCCATGTTCGTGATGGAGCGGCTGATCGATCTCGCCTGCCAGCAATTCGGCTTCGATCGGCTCGCGCTGCGCCGCAAGAACCTGATCCCGGCGCGATCGCTGCCCTATGTCAATCCGTTCGGGATGACGTTCGACAACGGCCTCTATCATCAGGCCATGGAGACGGCGCTGGCGCTCGGCGGATGGGACGGCTTTGCCGGCCCGAGCAAGGGAAGCGCGACGGCGCGGCAAGCGCCGCGGCATCGCCGTCGCCAACTATGTCGACACCGGAACCGGCGTGACGCGCGAGCGCACCGAGATCACCGTGCGCCCCGATGGCGTGCTCGAGCTGGTGATCGGCACGATGTCGAACGGCCAGGGCCACGAGACCAGCTTTGCGCAGCTGATGTCGGAATGGCTCGGCGTGCCGCCGGAGGCGGTGCGTCTCGTCACCGGCGATACCGACGTGCTTGCGTTCGGAGGCGGCTCGCATTCCGGCCGCTCGATGCGGCTGGGCAGCATCGTGATGAAGAAGGCCTGCGAGGCGATCATCGCCCGCGGCGTTGCGCTCGCCGAGCACCTGCTGGAGGCGGCGGCGGCCGACATCGTGTTTTCCGACGGCCGCTTCCGGGTGAAGGGCACCAATGTGTCGATCGGGTTGTTCGAGGTGGCGGCCGCCGCGCTCGACCCGAACCGCGTTCCCGAGCATCTGCGCGGCGCGCTGGCGGCCGACTGCGACGAGCACGTCAAGGATGCGGCGTTCCCCTACGGCTGCCATGTCTGCGAGGTCGAGGTCGATCCCGACACCGGCGTGGTCGAGATCGTGCATTACGCCGCCGTCGACGACGTCGGCCGCGCGGTCAACCCGATGATCGTCCACGGCCAGACCCACGGCAGCATCGCGCAAGGGCTCGGGCAGGCGCTGCTCGAGCACTGCCACTACGATCCCGGCAGCGGGCAGCTGTTCACCAGCTCGTTCATGGACTATGCGATGCCGCGCGCCGACGGCCTGCCGTCGTTCACGACCGAGATCAGCGAGGTGCCGGCCACCACCCATCCGCTCGGCATCCGCCCGGGCGGCGAAGGCGGCACCGCGCCGGCGCTCGCGGTGGTGATCAACGCCATCGTCGACGCCTTGAAGGAGTTCGGCGTGCGGCACCTGGAAATGCCGGCGACGCCGCAGCGGGTCTGGCAAGCGATCCATGGTAAATCGAACGGGCCCGGCGTTCCGCGATAACGGCATGTCTGGGCGCTGCCGGGCAATCTTGAGTGCGGCAACCAGACGTGCCATCGGTTGCGGCGAGTTTTCGTTCGCAGAGTTCAGAGGAACGGCAATGGCGGATCAGGCGGCAGATGTCATAGTGGTCGGCGGCGGCAACGCGGCGTTCTGCGCGGCGCTGGCCGCCCAGGAGCAGGGCGCCAAGGTCGTGATGCTGGAAGCGGCGCCCGAGGACGAGTTCGGGCGGCAACAGCCGCTTCACCGCGGGCTCGGTGCGCGTCGTCTACAACGGCGTCGACGACATCAAGACGCTGGTTCCCGACCTCACCCCGCAGGAAGATCGCCGAGACCGACTTCGGCACCTACACGGCCGACCAGTTCTTCGACGACATGGCGCGGGTGACGCAGAACCGCGCCGATCCCGATCTGGTCGAGCTTCTGGTCACCAAGAGCTTCGACACCTTCTGCTGGCTGCGCGACAAGGGCATCCGCTTCATCCCGATCTACGGCCGCCAGGCGTTCAAGATCGACGGCAAGTTCAAGTTCTGGGGCGGGCTCACGGTCGAGGCGGTCGGCGGCGGCCCGGGCCTCATCAAGATGGAGACCGACGCGGCGAACAAGCGCGGCATCGATATCCGCTACCAGACGCGCGCGCTCAGCCTCCTGTTCGACGGCGTGCGCGTCTCGGGCGTGCGCATCCGCCACGATGGCGTGGAAAGCGACCTGCACGGCAAATCCGTCGTGCTCGCCTGCGGCGGCTTCGAGGCCAATTCGGAATGGCGGACGCGCTATCTCGGGCCCGGCTGGGACCTCGCCAAGGTGCGCGGCACGCGCTTCAACACCGGCGACGGCATCCGCATGGCGACCGAGATCGGCGCCATCAACGCGCGGCAACTGGTCGGGCTGCCACGCGGTGCAATGGGAGATGAACGCGCCCGAGTTCGGCGACCTCGCGGTCGGCGACCAGTTCCAGAAGCACTCCTATCCGTTCTGCGTCCTCATCAACGCGAACGGCAAGCGCTTCGTCGACGAGGGCGCCGACTTCCGCAACTACACCTATGCGAAATACGGCCGCGTCGTGCTGGAGCAGCCCAACCAGTTCGCCTGGCAGGTCTTCGACGCCAAGGTCAAGCACATGCAGCGCGACGAGTACCGCATCCGCCAGATCACCAAGGTGACAGCCGATACGCTCGAGGACTTCGCCCAGAAGCTCGAAGGGGTGAACGCCGAGCAATTCCTCAAGACCATCGCCGAGTACAACGCGGCGGTGACCAAGAATGTCCCGTTCAATCCCAACATCAAGGATGGCCGGCGCACCGTCGGGCTCGCGATCGACAAGAGCAACTGGGCGAACACGATCGATACGCCGCCGTTCGAGGGCTATGCGGTGACGTGCGGCATTTCCTTCACGTTCGGGGGCGTGCGCATCAACACCGACGGCGAGGTGCTCAACACCGACTATCAGCCGATCCGCGGCCTCTATGCGGCGGGCGAGCTGGTCGGCGGGCTGTTCTATTTCAACTATCCGGGCGGATCGGGGCTCACCTCGGGCGCGGTGTTCGGCAAGATCGCCGGCACCGCGGCCGCGCGCGCCGGCAGGAATTGAGGGCACCCATGACCGGCTCGACGCAGACCAGAGCACGTGCCGCCCACGCAACCGAGCTGAACAAGCTCACCGCGACCGAGATCGTGCGCGCGGTCGCGGCCGGCGAGACGACCTGCGAGGCGGTGGTGCGCGATTGCCTGGCGCGCATCGACGCGCGCGAAGGCGACATTCACGCCTGGGCCAGCATCGATCCCGAGCTGGCGCTGCGCCAGGCGCGCGAGCTCGACCGCGCCACCGAGCGCGGGCCGCTGCATGGCGTCCCGATCGGCATCAAGGACATCATCGACACCGCCGACCAGCCGACCGAGATGGGCTCGCCGATCTATCGCGGCCACCGGCCGGCGACCGACGCCGCCTGCGTGGCGCTCACCCGCGCGGCCGGCGCGGTGATGCTGGGCAAGACCGTCACCTGCGAATTCGCCGGCATGACGCCGGGCATCACCACCAACCCGCACAACGTCGCCCATACGCCCGGCGGCTCGTCGAGCGGATCGGGCGCCGCGGTGGCGGATCACATGGTGCCGGTCGCCTTCGGCACGCAGACCGGCGGCTCGGTGCTGCGCCCCGCGGCCTATTGCGGGGTGTTCGGCTTCAAGCCCACGTTCGGCGCGTTCAATCGGCGCGGCGTCTATCCGGCCGCCGAAAGCCTCGACACCATCGGGCTGATCGCGCGCTCGCTCGAGGACCTCGAATTGCTGAGCGCGGTGCTGGAGCTGCGCAAGCCGTCCGACGCCCCTGTCGCTCGACCGTGCGCCGCGCGTGGGGCTCTGCCGCACGCCGCTATGGGACAAGGCGCAGCCGGAGACCGTGGCCGCCATCGAGGACGCGGCGGCGCGGCTCGGCCAGGCCGGCGCGCAGGTGCGCGAGATCGAGCTGCCGGATGAATTCTCCGACCTGCGCAACGCCGCGCGCGAGACCATCAACAATTACGAGCGCGCCGCCGCGATGGCGCATGAATGGAACAGCCATCGGGATCAGATCAGCGAGCGGCTGCGCAAGCGCATCGAGATCGGCCGCGCGATGCCGCGCAGCGAGTATCTCGCGGCCCTGTGGCTGGGCGAGGACTGCCGCGCGCAGCTCGGCCAGGTGTTCGAGGGCATCGACGTGCTGCTGACCCCGAGCGCCAACGGCGAGGCGCCGCGCGGCCTCGGCGAGACCGGCGATCCGGGCTTCCAGGCGATCTGGACCATCCTCCATGCGCCGGCGCTGACCTTGCCGACCCATCGCGGACCGAACGGGCTGCCGGTCGGCATCCAGCTCGTTGCGCCAACGCCAGGACGACCGGCGGCTGTTCGCCTGCGCGCGCTGGGTCTGGCAGAAGCTCGGCGCGCCCGAGATGGTCGGCGTGAGCGGCTGAACGGAGCGGGCCCATGGAATTCGACAATTCATTCGAGGTGCCGCTGCCGCCGGCCGAGGCCTGGAAGGTGCTGCTCGACATCGAGCGCATCGCGCCCTGCATGCCGGGCGCGGAGCTGACCGAGGTGCTCGGCGACAACAGCTACAAGGGCAAGATCGGCGTGCGGCTCGGGCCGGTGGCGTTGACCTTCGCCGGGCTGGTCAAGTTCGACCAGATCGACGATGCCAATCGCACCGCGCGCGTCTCGGCGCAGGGCACCGACGCCAAGGGCCGCGGCGGCGCCAATGCGTCCTCGGTGTTCCGTCTCGAGCCGGCCGGCACCGGCTCCAAGGTGCTGGTGCACACCAACCTGACGCTGTCGGGCGCGGTCGCGCAATATGGACGCGGCGTCGGCATCATCCAGGCGACCGCCACGCAGCTGATGAACCAGTTCGCCAAGTGCCTGAAGGAGAAGCTGGTGCAGGAAGGTGCCGCCGCTGCTCCAACTGCGGCCGTGTCGGCGGCGCAGCCGGTTTCGTCGCCGTCGATCGTGCCGCCACCTGCCCCACCGCCTCCCGCCAAGCCGATCTCAGGCTTTGCGCTGATGATGAAGGTGATCTGGAGCTCGATCGTCGGCTTGTTCAAGCGATCGTAGGTTGGCGTCGAGCGCTTCACGATCACGCGATAGCCACCTTCGAGCGTCGCAGGCACGGAGCGTCGCGTCACCCCGAGCGCCACTCACTTCGGCGGGATGATCGGCAGCAGCAGATAGGCGTTGCGGCCCGGTCCCGCGTGCAGCGTGACGTCGCCGCCGAACACGGCCGCCGGCCGGTCGCGCGGATCGTCATGGCGGAACACCGCGCACCCTGTCCACACCGCGCCGAGCGTCTTGAGGCCCGCGCCGGCGCCGCCGCCATAGACATAGTCGCGGCCGCGAACGCTCAGCGCGATGCGGTAGCCCTTCGGCACCACGATGCAGGTCGGCCAGACCTCGACGTCGACCTCGTAGACCTCTCCCTTCTTGAGCTTCTGCTCCTCGTCGTGGGTGTGATACGGCCGGTAGGGCAGGCTGAGCTCCTTGTCGAGCTTGCGATGGGAGACGCGCAGCCAGCCTTGCGCCAGCGGCGTGTGCGGATCGAGCGCGCCCTGGAACACCAGCTCCTTCATGTCGGGCGAGAACGCGCGCACCACCAGGAACAGGTCGGCGTCCTCGGTGGCCGACGACACCCATAGCTTGGCGGCGATCGGCCCGGTGATCTCGGTGTCCTGCGCGAGCGGCGCGCCCAGGAAGGTGACGCCGTCGCCGAAGCCCGCGTAGGTCACCGACGCTTTCTTCGACTGCCGCTTGGCCGACAGCGAATAATCCGCCGGGTCGAGGAAGAGCTTGGTCCAGCGCGTGCGCTCGAGCGGCCACTCCTTCTCGTGCCGCTCGACGAACTTGTCGACGTGACGCACCTGCAGCAGCACCTTCGGCTGCTTCTTCCAGCCGGTGTCCTCGCCCTTGAGGAAATGGCCGAAGAACTTCTTCTGCAGTCCGACGCCGTAGTCGGTGTAGAAATGCGTCCAGTGCTCGAGGCCGTGGCCTTCGAGCCACTTCTGCTTCGAGGCCGCCCGCACGAAGCCCTCGAAGTTGCCGCGCGGGTGCAGGCCCTGGCCGGCCCAGTTGGCGGCCGAGAACAGCGGCACCTTCACCTTCGACCAGTCGGGCATGCGCGAGCGCCAATAGTCGTCGGTGTCGAGCTTGCGGGCGAGGCAGTCCTCGTAGAAATTTCGGCGGTTGGCGCCGAGCTCCTCCTCGGTGAGCTCGATCGGGCCGGACACCCAGTCGCCGTTCATGCGGCTCTTGAAGCCGCGCTTTCCGCGGCCGTGCTGCAGCGTGTAGACCTGCGACCGCGACCAGTCATGGGTGAAGCCGTTGCAGAAGATGCCGCCGTGGTGCGCCATGTCGCGGTAGAAGTCGGCGGCGCCTTCCCAGAGGCAGATGGCGGCGAGATGCTTGGGCTGCAGCGCGGCGGCCTGCCACTGGTTCTCCGCATAGTAGGAGATGCCGTTGAGCCCGACCTTGCCGTTCGACCAGGGCTGCACGCCCGCCCATTCGACGCAGAGCGCCAGGTCCTGCGCCTCGCGCAGCGACCAGATGTCGATCACGCCGGGCGAGCGGCCGGCGCCGCGGCTGTCGACGCGAACGCAGACATAGCCGTCCGGCACCCATTTCTCCGGATCGACCACCTCCCAGCACTGGTACTTGTTGGTCGAGCCGGTGGGGACGTCGGGATGGTTCTCGCACATGCGCTGCCACTGCTCGGCGTAGAGGTCCTCGAAGTGCAGCCACTTGCCGTAGGGCCCGTAGGTCAGGATCACCGGGTATTTGCCGTCCTCGATCGGCCGGTAGACATCGCAACGCAGCACGATGCCGTCGTCCATCTTGATCGGCATGTCCCAGTCGATCCGCATGCCGTCGCGGATTTCGCTGACTTCGCGGTAGCTCATGTCTGGCCCTCTTCCATGAAGCTCTATGAAGCGCTTTTTGTGAGATCGGTCGAATTCTCGATCAGACGATACGCCGTCCGTCGGGGGTGAAGAGAAAGATCCGGTCGGGCGAGAGCGACAGCCGAAGCCGCGTGCCCGCCTTCAATCCAGCCATCGCAAGCCCTTCGCTGACGGCGACAAAGGCGCGCTCCGTGCCGTCATCGAAATACAGCAATGTATCCTTCCCGAGCGGCTCGATGAGGCGGACCGGGAGCGCGATGTCGCCCGAGCCGTCGAGGCGGATGGCGACGTGCTCCGGTCGCACGCCGAAGGTCGCGGGACCGGGCCGTACGTTCCGAAATCGCTCCGGCAGCGCCAGCGAAAATCCGGCGGCACGAAACTGCAAACCGCCGTCCGCCTGGGCGATCTCGCCGGCCACGAGATTCATCGACGGCGAGCCGAAGAAATCGGCGACGAAATAGCTCACTGGATTGGAGTAGATCTCCATCGGCGAGCCGACTTGCTCGATTTCGCCGCCGCGCATGACGACGATCCGATCGGCCAGCGTCATCGCTTCTTCCTGGTCATGGGTGACGTAGATGAAGGTGCGCTTGAGCTCCTCGTGCAATCGGTCGCATTCGGCGCGCAGCTCGCGGCGCAGCTTGGCGTCGAGGCTCGACAGCGGCTCGTCGAGCAGAAACGTCGAGGGGTTGGTGACCAGCGTGCGCGCCAGCGCCACCCGCTGCGACTCGCCGCCGGAGCACTGGTTCGGCATCTTGTCGAGCAGGTGGCCGATCCGCACCATCTCCGCCACCTCGTGCACGCGCGTCCTGCGTTCCGTGAGCGGCACGCGCTTCATGCGCAGTCCGAACTCGATGTTCTGCGCCACCGTCTTGTGCGGGAACAGCGCATGACTTTGGAACACCATGCCGAGCCCGCGGTCGCGCGGCTCCAGATCGTTGACCACGCGCCCGTCGATCTTGATGTCGCCCGAGGTCGGATCCTCGAAACCCGCGATCATGCGCAGCGTGGTGGTCTTGCCGCAGCCCGAGGGACCGACGAACACGACGAACTCGCCGTCCTCGATCGCGATGCTGAGATCCTTGACCGCGACTACCGCGCCGAAGGTCTTGTGCAGGCTGCAGAGCTCGATCCGCGCCAAAGCTACCTCCGAACCATGCCGAAGCTGAAGCCGCGCACGAGATGCTTGCGAATGAGGATGCCGACGATCATGAGCGGCACCGTGATGCCGACGGCGAGCGCGGCCTGGCGCCCGTACACGCGCCCCTCCGAAGTGCCCTGGTATTTCGACAGCTCGACCGGAAGGGTGACAGCCTCGGTCTTCCCGATGATGAAGGCGAGCAGATATTCGCTCCAGGTGAGGATCAGGATGAACAGGAAAGTCGCGACCAGCCCGGAGCGGATCAGCGGCAGCACGACCTCGAATATGGTGCGCCAGCGCGAGGCGCCGAGGATTTCAGCCGCCTGCTCGATCTCGCGCGGCACCTCGTCGATGAAACTCTTGGTCATCCACACCGCGTAGGGCAGGCTGGTCAGGAAATAGATCAGGATCAGACCCACCATCGAGTCCAGAAGGCCTATCGCCGCATAGTAGAGCGACAACGGCGCGACAAAGACGATCGGCGGGATCATGCGCAGCATGAGGAGCTGGAACATCCGCACTTCGGACAGGATACGGTGGCGCGACACGCCGTAGGCGATCACCGCTCCGAACGCGACCGACAGCAGCGTGGCGCTGCAGGAGATGACGAGCGAGTTGCCGAGCGCGATCAGCGGCTTCTGCAGCGACTGGATGTATTGCGTCTGGGCGTATTCCTGCACGCCGAACCACACGTTCATATAGTTGCTGAACGTCGGCGGGTCGGGGAAATAGACCGGCGGCCAAGCGAACCATTGGGTATCGAGCTTGAACGAGGTCCCGATCATCCAATAGATCGGAAAGAAGGAGATCAACGCCCACACGCCGAGGATCGCGTAGCGCAGGACCAACGTGAGACGGCGATGCTGCGATCGAGTCATGACGCGGTCCCCGGCTTGTCATACATCGCGTCGATCGCCCGCTTTTCCCGCCGCAGCAGCCGGATCGCGGCCAGCACGATGACGATCATCAGCATCATCGCCACATAGGAGAGAGCCGCGCCCTTCGAAATCTGGAAATACTGCCAGGTGGTGAGGAAGATGTAGACCGGGATCGTCTCGGTCGCCGATCCCGGGCCTCCCTGGAACAGCGCCCATGTTTTCGGGAACTCCGCCATCGCCTCGAGGAAGCGCAACACCAGCGCAAGGAAGATCACGGGCCGCAGCAGCGGAAGCTGCACCTCCCAGAATACGCGCCAACGTGACGCGCCCAGGATCTGCGCCGCCTCGATCGGCTCCTTGGGGATGGACGACAGACCGGCGAGCATGATGATGAAGGAGAAAGGCGTCCAGTTCCAGACTTCGAGCAGCGTCACGGCGGCGAGCGCGATCTTGGCGTCGCTCAGCCATGCCACCTTGAATTGCGTTCCGGAGATGCGGCTGATGATGTCGTTGATCGGGCCGCTTTGGTAAAGCATCATTTCGGCGGTGTAGGCGACGACGATCGGCACCGTCAGCATCGGCAGGATGAAGATCACATAGAAGAAGGGCCGGCCGGGAAACGGCTTGTACATCAGGTAGGCGAGCCCGAACCCCAGGAGAAAGCAGCCGACCGTGGAAGCGGTCGCAAAGGCGAGCGACCGGATGATCGCCCAGCCAAATCGCTCGTCGGTGAAGACCTCCTTGAATAGATCGAGCCCAACGAAATCGGCTTCCCACCACGAGCCGAGGTATACGGTCCACTGGTGAAACGAGAAGTAGAGCTGAAGGAACAGCACCGGCAGCAGCACCAGTGTGAACAACGCGATCAGCGGACCCAGAATCGACCAGCGAAAACGGCGGATCGCGCGCGCGCGCGACCATTCGCGCGTGGACATGGGCGACGCGGCATCGGCGAGAGCCATTCACGCCCCTCGCGTTCCTTCCGGTGGGGAGATCGACCCGGACCGGCGGCGTCGGTCCGGGCCGGCAATACGATGTGCGGCCGTCAGGTCGGCTTGTCCTTCTTGGGCATCACCGCCTTGTAGCTTGCCAGCTCGGCTTTGAGCTTGGCGCGGCCGATACGGTTGATGACGCCGTTCCATTCGTTCTGCGTCCGCGCAAGCACGTCGCGCGCGGGAAGCTGGCCGACATAGGCTTCCGACAGGTTCTTCGCCAGCAGGTCCTGGAACTCGAGATAGCCGGTCAGGTAGATCGGCGGACTGACGACCTGCATGTTCTGCTCGATCGCCTTCATGCCGGCGGGCGTGTAATTCTCCACCACCGACGGCGCGGTCATGTGGCCCTTGTGCCAGGCGTCGTGGAACGTGTTGACCTTGTCGGACACGATCGGCGTGGAATTCTTCAGCGTCGCCCACCAGAGCGCGAGATAGGCGGCCTGCGCCTTGCGCGGGCTGTACTTGTTGACCAGAACGGCAGCGAGCGGCGAGGAGATCGAGCGGTGCATGCGCTTGCCGGACTTGTCCGATCCCGGCACCAGGCCGTAGAGCCACTTGCCGACCGTCGCGGACTTCTCCTTGTTCTCGTTGAGGCGCACGGTTCCGTCCCAGTACTGGCACGAGGCGACCTTGCCGCCGGCAATGCGTGGAATCATCTGCGGTGTGCCCCACCCTGGCGATTCCGGATGGGCGGACTTCTTCTCCTGCAGATAGACGTCCACGGCGTAGTTGCCGGCTTCCGTGTTCAGCGTGGGGTTCATGTCGTCGTCGAACGGGAACCCGCCGGCAGAGTAGAACATCATGTACCACCAGGTCGCGCCGTTCGCCCGGTTGCGCAAGCTGCCCGAGCCGGTGATGTCCTTCTCCGGATCGTGGAAGAACTGCTGGATGCGCAGGTCATCCTCCCAGGTCTGCGGAAACTCGAGCTTCTTGCCGTGCTTGTCGGCGAAGCGCTTCTGGTTGTCCGGATTCTCGACCAGGTCCTTGCGCAGATAGTGGATGTGCACGTTGCCGTCGGTGATGATGCCGTAGGTATTGCCCTTGTAGGTCATGAAGTCGGCATAGTCGCCGACCGCGTCGATCTTGAAATTCGCCTTCTTCATGTACTCGTCGAGCGGCTCGAGCAGCCCGGCCGATGCGAGCGATGGGATCATGTTCGAGTCGATGTGGAAGAAGTCGAACTGTGGTGAGCGCGACAGCGCCTCGGCCATGGCGCGCTGCGGCGCGTCGAAGATCGAGATGTCCTGAATAGAGCCCACCCCGATGCCGGTGAGTTTCTTGAATTCCTCCATCGCCGGCTGCATCGGTACGTAGTAGTTCGACCAGATCATGCCGCGCAGGTCGGCGGCGCCGAGCGGCTTGGCGGCCGCAACGATGCGATCGTCCTCTTCCGCCGCGAAGGCTGGCTTGCTGCCATACGGCAGCAAGCTCGCGACCGTGAAGCCGACGCCCCCGGCCGTGAAAGTCCGCCGCGAAATGCTGATCCTGCTCATGGCTTCCTCCCTATGTGACTTCCATCATTTTTGGCCTCGGACGCCTCGTCGCGGTCGCGCGGACTCCGGTCGCGCGCGATTTCGCCGGGGCGAAAGGGGCGATACATGTTACGCATGCAATGAGCCTGCCTGCAATTGGCCGTGGCGCGGCCTTCGCGCACATGGCACGCGAACGCCCAACGCGCACACGGGTGGTGTCGTGGGCCCGCCTACTCCTTCAACGCCTCCTCGCGCTTTCGCCGGATGGCGGGCGCCGCGATCACCAGCAGCAGCAACGCCGCCGCCACCAGAAAGGCGAGGCTGATCGGCTCGCGCAGAAACACCATCGGGTCGCCGCGCGAGATCAGCAAGGCGCGGCGCAGATTCTCCTCCATCATCGGGCCGAGCACGAAGCCGAGGATGAGCGGCGCCGGCTCGCAATCGAGCTTGAGCGCCACGTAGCCGAAGATCGCGAAGAACGCCATCACGAAGAGGTCGAACGGCTTGCTGTTGATGGTGTAGGCGCCGATGCAGCAGAACACGATGATGGCCGGATAGAGCAGCCGGTAGGGAACCCGCAGCAGCTTCACCCAGATGCCGACCAGCGGCAGGTTCAGCACCACCAGCATGAGATTGCCGATCCACATGCTGGCGATCAGTCCCCAGAACAGGCCCGGCCGGTCGGTCATCACGCGCGGTCCCGGCGCGATGCCGTGGATCATCAGCGCCCCGATCATCAGCGCCATGGTGGGGTTTCCGGGAATCCCCAACGTCAGCATCGGGATGAACGAGGTCTGCGCACCGGCATTGTTGGCGGATTCGGGCGCCGCCACGCCGCGAATGTCGCCGTTGCCGAAATTGCGCGGCGGCCTGGCGACGTTCTTCTCGAGCGTATAGGCGGCAAACGACGCCAGCAGCGCGCCGCCGCCCGGCAGCACGCCGAGGATGGCGCCGAGGGAGGTGCCGCGCAGGATTGCGCCCGCGCAGTGCCGGAGGTCGGCGAAACTCGGCCAGACCCGCCCGACCGGACCGGACGCGATGCTGGTCTGCTGCGTCTTCTCGAGGTTGTAGGCGACCTCGGCGATGCCGTAGATCGCCATCGACAGCGCGACGAACTCGACCCCGTCGGCCAATCCGGTCATCCCGAAATCGAAACGGCGCACGCCCGAATTGACGTCGGTGCCGGCGAGCCCGAGCAGGAGCCCGAGCACCACCATGGCGATCGCCTTGACCAGCGAGCCATGCGCGAGCACGACCGCGGCGATCAGCCCGCACACCATCAGCGAGAAGTATTCGGCCGGTCCGAACTGCAAGGCGATGGCGGCGAGCGGCGGCGCCGCGACCGCGATCAGCAGCGTGGCGACGCTGCCGGCGAAGAACGAGCCGAGCGCGGCGATGCCGAGCGCGGGACCGGCGCGTCCCTGGCGCGCCATCTGGTGCCCGTCGATGGTGGTCACCACCGAGGACGCCTCGCCCGGGATGTTGACCAGGATGGCGGTGGTCGAGCCGCCGTACTGGGCGCCGTAATAGATGCCGGCGAGCAGGATCAGCGCCGATTCGGGCGACAGCGTGAACGAGATCGGCAGCAGCATCGCCACCGTGGTCACCGGGCCGATGCCGGGCAGCACGCCGATGATGGTGCCGAGCAAGACGCCGATGAAGCAGTAGGCGATATTCTTGAGCGTGAGCGCGACCGCAAAGCCGACCGCGAGATTGGAAAGCACGTCCATCGCGCGCTACAGGCTCGGCCAGACGTTGAGCGTCAGACCGAGCGCGTAGACGAAGACGCCGACCGAGAACACGATCAGCGCCAGCGCCAGCGCCATCGTCTCGACCAGCCGGAATTGCCGCCCGGCCCAGGCCGAGAGCGTGACCAAGATGGCGAGCGAGACGACCAGGCCGAGCGGCTCGATCGCCAGGCCGAACAGGCACACCGCGACCGCGATGATCGCAAGCGGCACGACGTGGAAACGCGGCAACGGCTCGCCGTCGAGAACCAACGACCGGCCGATCAGCATCGCGCCCAGCCCGCCGAGCACGCAGACCGAGCAACAGCGGGAAATAGCCGGGGCCCATCCGGCCGGCCGAGCCGAGGGAATAGCCGCGCGCGGCCAGAACGGCGACCACGGCAAAGCCGAAGAACATCACTCCGGCCCAGAAATCCTTCGGCGCGCGGATTCTCATCGTCCCCTCCCGCCGCACAATATCACGCGCCGGGGCCGCATCCTGCAGTCAGTTGCTCTTGATGTTCCCGTCCTTGATCACCTGCCGCCACTTCTCGAATTCGGCGCGCACGAAAGCTCGCGCCCTCCTCCGGGCTGGTGCCGCGCGCCTCGACGCCGACCCTCGCCAAGGCGGCCTGCAGCTCGGGCGCCTGCAGCGATTTTTTCAGCTCGGCGTTGAGACGCGCCAGCACCGGCGCCGGCAGCCCGGCGGGCGCGAACACGCCCAGCCACAGGTCGACCTCGAAGCCCGGCAAGCCGGCCTCGGCGACGGTCGGCACGTCCGGGTAGACGCTGGTCCGCTTGGCGCCGGTGGTGGCGATCGGCCGCACCCGGTTGTCGTTGGTGAACGGAAGCGCGCCCGCAATGCTCGAGAACGCCATCTGCACCTTGCCGGTCATGAGGTCGGTGTAGGACGCGCCGATGCCCTTGTAGGGGATGTGGGTGGCGTCGATGCCGGTGCGCAGCTTGAACATCTCGGCGGCGAGATGCGGCGTCGTGCCGATGCCGGCCGAGGCGAAGTTGAGCTTGCCGGGATTGGCCTTGCCGTAGGCGATGAGCTCGGGGACGCTCTTCACCCGCAACGACGAGCGCGACCACCAGCACCTCGGGCGAGGAGCTGACGATCGACACGGTCTGCAGGTTCTTGAACAGGTCGTACGGAACGTCCGCCTGCAAGGTCGGATTGATCACGATGGCGGGATCCATCAGCACCAGCGTGTAGCCGTCGGGCGCCGACGCGCGCGACCGTGTCGGTGCCGAGGATGCCGCCGGCGCCCGGCCGATTTTCGGCGACCACCGGCTGCCCGATATTCTCGCTGAGTTTCTGGCTCAGCGTGCGGCCGACGTAGTCGATGATGCCGCCGGGACCATAGGGCAGCACCAGACGGATGGGCTTGCTCGGATAGGCTTGGCCCTGCGCGACGCTCGTCGCGCCGGAGAGGACAACGAGCGCGTTCGAAACCAGCGCCGCCGCGAGAGCAAGCCGCAACGACCATCTCCGACGGGTCGTCATCTCCCCTCCTCCGATCACAGCGGGCTTCCAGCTAAACCGCCGGGTGTAACAAAATCAATATTTTTTCCAATTTCTGAACGATTGGGCCAATCCCATACTATAGTACCCCCTGCGCCCTTCGAATGCATGATTGATAGAGTCGCGCCCGCCGCGCTCTTGAGGCCTCGCCGCCATCCTCTACATTCGCCGACCTCGCGCGCTCTCACGCATGGACTGTTGCTGGTGACCAAGCCCCTCGGATTCATCGAACGGCACGGCCTCTGGACGGACGATCAGAAGCGGCAAGCCGAGGAGCTCAAGCGCCGAGTCGAGACGGAAAACCTGCACCTGGTGCGGCGTCGCCTGGGCGGATCCGCACGGGGCGTCGCGCGCCAAGGCGGTGACGATCCCGGCGTTCCTCGCCGCGCTCGAGACCGGCTACAACATCAACCCGGCGACCAGCACGCTCGATTCCGCCAATGCCCGCACCTTCGCGTCGTTCACGCGCGGCGGCGGCTTCGGCCTCGACGAGATGACCGGCTCGCCCAATCTCACCCTCGTCCCCGATCCCTCGACGTTTCGGGTGCTGCCGTGGGCGCCGGGCATCGGCTGGGTGCTGGGAGACGAATATTTCAACAGCGGCGTGCCGTTTCACTTCTCGCCGCGGCAGCTGTTGCGCCGGCAGCTCAAGCGGCTGGCCGACAAAGGCATGGACTGCCGCGTCGGCCTGGAGATCGAGTGGTATCTGCTGCGGATCGCGCAGGATCATCTGACCGATGCGAACACCGGCATTCCGGGCGTGCGCGGCCAGCCGATCAAGACCTCGCCGGTCGAGCCGGGCTTTTCCTATCATTCCGAATCCAACATGGACCTGATGCAGCCGGTGCTCTCCGCGCTGGCCGAGGCGTTCGGCAAGCTCGGCCTGCCGCTGCGCTCGATCGAGAACGAGTGGGGACCCGGCCAGGTCGAGTGCACGTTCGCGGCGCGATCCGCGCTCGAGGCCGCCGACGACGCCGTGCTGTTCCGCACCGCGACGCGGCAGATCTGCCGGCGGATGGGTTATTTCGCCACCTTCATGGCCCGGCCGGCGCTCACCAGCTACTATTCGAGCGGCTGGCATCTGCACCAGTCGCTGGTCGACGCGACCAGCGGGCGCAATCTGTTCATGCCGGAGCGCGAGCACGATCATCTCTCGCCGCTCGGCCGCAACTTCGTCGGCGGGCTGCTGCAGCATGCCGCCGCCGGCAGCGCCTTCGCGACGCCGACCGTCAACGGCTATCGACGCTATCGGCCGAACTCGCTGGCGCCCGACCGGGCGACCTGGTGCTACGACCATCGCGGCGTGATGATCCGGGTGCTGGGCGCGCCGGGCGATCCGGCCACGCGGCTGGAGAACCGGATCGGCGAGCCGGCGGCCAACCCGTATCTCTACATCGCCTCGCAGATCGTCGCCGGCCTCGACGGCATCGACAACAAGCTCGATCCGGGACCGCAGATCGACGAGCCCTACAGCGGCCGATCGGCCGATGCTGCCGAAGAGCCTGATGGAGGCGCTTGAAGCGCTCGAGCAGGACCCGCTGTTCCGCCACCAGCTCGGCGCCGTGTTCGTCGACTATTTCCTCAAGCTCAAGCGCAACGAGGCCGGGCGGTTCCAGCAATGGCTCGCGGACGCCGGCCTGAAAGCGGGCGACGAGCCGACCGACTGGGAGCAGCGTGAGTATTTCGATTTTTTCTAGCCGGATGCGTTATCATAGGGCGACATGAACAAGCGCCTGCCGCAGACGCGCGGTCGCGAAGGACGGACGCACATGCTGGAAAAGCTCAACGGATCGCCGAGCCGGATCGAAAGCGCCGCCGACCTCTACGACTGGGACGAGCTGGTGCAGGAGGATCGCGTCCACCGGCTGATCTACACCGATCCGGCGATCTTCCAGGCCGAGATGACCAACATCTTCGGCGCCGTCTGGGTCTATCTCGGCCACGAGAGCCAGATCCCCAAGAACGACGATTACATCACCGTGCGGCTCGGCTTGCGGCCGATCATCCTGCTGCGCGACTCGAACGGCAAGATCCGCGCGCTGTTCAATCGCTGCACCCACCGCGGCACCACCTTGTGCCGCAAGGACAAAGGGTCGGCGCGGATTTTCACCTGCCCGTATCACGGCTGGAGCTACCTCAACACCGGCAAGCTGCGCGCGGTGCCGTGGCCGGACGGCTATGCCTGCGACTTCAAGGAATCGAAGTTCAACGTCGCGCAGGTGCCGCGCGTCGACAGCTATCGCGGCTTCATCTTCGCGACGCTCAATCTCGATGCGCCGCCGCTGCTCGATTATCTCGGCGCCATCACCAAGCCGATCGACGAATGGCTCGACCGCCAGCCGAAAGGCAAGATCAGGGTGTGCGAGGCGAACCGGCTCAAGTTCAAGGGCAACTGGAAGCTCGCCTACGACAATTCCGGCGACGGCTATCACGTCGTGTTCTCGCACCGCTCGCTGCTGGAGATGGAGAACCGGCAGGCCGACGTCGCCAACAAGGGCATGTCCTACTACAAGGGCTCGCCCGACACCGCGCCGATGTACATGGCCTATATGGGCAACGGCCATCACTTCAAGGACAAGCGGCCGAACATCGAGAAGCGCGCCGGCGGGCTTTGGGCGGTCGAAGGGCCGGCTCCCGGCACCGAGCACTACCAGGAGGAACTGCGCCGCCGCTACGGCGCGAGGGCCGAGGAGATTCTCGACCTCGCCTCCTCGGAGCCCGTCAACATCAACGTGTTTCCGAACTTCTCGCTGCTCGGCAACCATATCCAGGTGTTCGAGCCGGTCTCGGTCGACGAGACCAACGTCACCTGGTACGGCACCGCGGTGGTGGACGAGGACGGCGTGCTCGGCGACGCGGTCGAGGACGTGAATGCGCTGCGCATGCGCACGCAGGAGCAATTCCCGAATTTCGGCGAGGTCGACGACCTCGCCAATTTCGAGGAGATCCAGCGCGGCCTCGCCTGCCTGGAGGACGAGTGGGTCTACATGCACCGCGGGCTCGGCATCCCCGGCCGGGTGAAGACCGACGCCAACGGCATCATCACGGCGCCCGCCACCGACGAGGCGTTCATGCGCGAATACATCAAGGAGTGGAAGCGGCTGATGAAGGCGACGCCCAACCTGGTCGTGCAGCGCGAGCCGTGAGCGCTGGCATGCAACTCACGCACGATCCGTCGGTCAGCTCGTATTACGTCAACGACGCGTTCTACCGCGAGCTGGTCGAGAGCTTTACCGACTGGCAGCGCGACGATCTGATCGTCGACGATGCGGCCGAGCGCGATCGCTTCCGCCTGCTGCTCGAGCGGGAGGCGCGGTTGCTCGATCAGCTGCGTTTCGACGAATGGCTCGCGCTCTACTGCGCGGAATGCATCTACTGGGTGCCGGGCACGCCCGAAGCGGGCGATCCGCGGCGCGAGATCGCGATCTCGTTCGACGATCGCCGGCGCATGGAGGACCGCATCTACCGCCTGCGCACCGGCTACGCCTGGTCGCAGGCGCCGAAGTCGCGCACGATGCGGATGGTCTCGAATGTCGAGGTGTTCAACACCAGGCAGCCCGCGGCCCGCATGGTGCGCTCGAATTTTCTGATCAGCGAGTTCCGGGTCGACGGCACGCGTTATCTCTCGGGCTGGTGCGGCCACCGCTTCGTCGAGCGCAACGGGCGCTGGGAGATTGCGGTCAGGCAGGTCAACCTGATCGACTGCGACCAGAACCTGCGCAACCCGAGTATCGTGCTTTAACCACTGCCATGTCCGATATCGTCACCAAGACCATCCGCTGCGGAGGCGGACTGCCGGCCTTCCTTGCGGTGCCGGCGACCGACGGACAGCTGCCGGCGGTCGTGCTCATGCACGAGCGCTACGGCCTGGTGCCGCACACGCGCGACCTGGCGCAGCGGTTCGCGCGCGACGGCTTCGTCTGCATCGCGCCGGATTTCTTCCACAAGCATCCCGATCAAGACGCGCTGCATCGCGGCGACGTCGGCTACGACATGAGCGATCCCGAGGCGGTGGAGTATCTCGAGGCGGCGATCGCCGAGCTCGCCGCGCTGCCGCAGGTCGATCAAGCGAAGATCGCCGTCGCGGGCGTCTGCCAGACCGGCCGCCATCCGCTGGTGCTGGCGGCGGAGCGCCCGCTCGCCGCCGCGCTCATCTGGTACGGCGCGGCCTCGAAGCGGGAGTGGCAGGTCAACGCGCGTTATCCCAAGCCGCTCGACGAGCTCATCGCCCGCGTCGATTGCCCGGTGCTGGGCATTTTCGGCGAGGCCGATCATGTGATCTCGCTCGACGACGTGCGGCGCCTGCGCGACACGCTCGATCGCCACGGCAAGACCTATCGGATCAAGGTCTATCCGGGCGCGCCGCACGGCTGGCTCAACGACACCATGCCGGGGCGCTACCGCCGCGAGCAGGCGGAAGCCGGCTGGGCGTTGCAGCGCGCGTTCCTTGAGACGGTGCTCGATCCGGGCTACGACCGCTCGCGGCGGGTGCAGGTCTACGAGTGCGAGCACTCGGCGGATTACGATTTCACCAAGAACGTACGGATGGAGTAATGCCAATGGCGCGCGACTTCGAAGACCATTGCTGGAAGGACGTCGTCGACCCCGACACGATCCAGATCTACCAGGCCTATCGCCGCAAGATCTACGTGGGCGACAACCCGGCGGTGCTCGCGATCGATCTCTACAACAAGGCCTATCGGGGCGGTGACCGCCCGGTGAAGGAGGTCGACCGCGAATTCTCCGGCTCCTGCGGCGAATATGCCTGGAAGGCGATGGCGCCGACCCAGAAGCTGCTCGCGGCGGCGCGCCGCGCCGGGCTGCCGATCTTCTACACCACGCGCCACGTCGATACCGCCGGCGTGCATTCGACCAACCGCAACATCGGCGCCGAGGCCGACGACACCTACGACATCAAGGCCGAGCTGGCGCCGGCGCCCGGGGACACCGTGATCTACAAGGAGCGTGCCTCGGCGTTGTTCGGCACGCCGCTCATCGCTCACCTCCAGCAAAAGCGGATCAACAGCCTGATCATCTGCGGCGAAAGCACGTCGGGCTGCGTGCGCGCCTCGACCGTCGACGCCTATTCGTACGGCTTCCACAACGTGGTGGTCGAGGAATGCACCTACGACCGCTCGCTGCTCTCCCACAAGGTCAATCTGTTCGATCTGCATCACAAATACGCCGACGTCATGCATGTCGAGGAGGTGCTCGCGCATCTCGACGGCCTGGCGCAAGGCCGCAAGGTGGCGTGATTCAGCAAATAGCGAATAGCGAGTAGCGAATAGGGAGTAGCGAGGCGGGAGCAGCGAGCGACTCTATTCGCTATTCGCATACTCGCCCTTCGCCACTCGCCCCCTTGGAGAGAAACATGCCCGCCACTGCACTCGACTCCGCGATCTTCCGCGACATTTTCAGCACGGAGGAGATGCGCGGCGTTTTCTCCGACGAGACCAGGGTCGGCTACTACCTCGACATCGAGCGCGCCCTGGCGCGCGTGCAGGCGCGGCTCGGCATCATTCCCGAGCAGGCGGCGCGCGAGATCGAGCAAAAGGCCCGCATCGAGAACATCGATCTCGTCCGCCTCAAGCAGCAGACCGAGCGCATCGGCTATCCGATCCTCGGCGTGGTGCAACAGATCGTCGGCCTCTGCGCAGAGGGGCTGGGCGAATGGTGCCATTGGGGCGCGACCACCCAGGACATCACCGACACCGCCGCGATCATGCAGATCCGCGCGGCGCTCGACCTGGTCGAGAAGGACATGGAGGCGGTCGCCGCCGCGCTCGCCGATCTGTCGCGGCGCTACCGCGACACGCCGATGGCCGGCCGCAGCAATCTGCAGCAGGCGGTGCCGCTCACCTTCGGCTTCAAGACGGCCACGCTGCTTGCCGCCATGCAGCGCCACCGCGAGCGGCTGGCGCAGCTGCGTCCCCGCGTCCTGGTCGGCGAGTTCGGCGGCGCGGTCGGCACGCTGGCTTCGCTCGGCGCCGATGGGCTCAAGGTGCAGGCCGCGCTGATGGACGAGCTCGGCCTCGGCCAGCCGGAGATCGCCTGGCACACGGTGCGCGACCGCATCGGCGAGGTCGGCTGCTTCCTCGGCCTCGTCACCGGCACGCTCGGCAAGATTTCGATGGACGTGAAGCTCTTGATGCAGACCGAGGTGGCCGAGGTGTACGAGCCGTTCCACGAGGGGCGCGGCTCGTCGAGCACCATGCCGCAGAAGCGCAATCCGATCTCGTGCCTCTATATCCACTCGAACGCCGCGCTGGTGCGCCAGCACACCGCCGCGCTGCTCGAGGCCGCGGTCGCCGACCACGAGCGCTCGACCGGCCCGTGGGAGATCGAGTGGATCGCGCTGCCGGAGATCTTCCTGCTCTCGGCCGGCGCGCTGGCGCAGACCAGGGTCATGCTGTCGGGCCTGGAGGTCGACGCCAAGCGCATGCGCGCCAATCTCGATCTCACCCTCGGCATGGTGGTGTCGGAGGCGGTGATGATGGGGCTCGGGCCGCATCTCGGCCGCCAGCGCGCCCACGATCTCGTCTACGACATCTGCCGCAAGGTCGCGGCGACCGGGCAGCCGCTGGTCGATCTATTGGCGCAGGATGCCGACATCTCCAAGCATCTCACGCGCGCCGAGCTCGCCAAGATGTGCGACCCCGCAGGCTACCTCGGGCTCGCCGGCGAGATGGTCGACAGGGTGCTGGCGCTCGAGGACGGCAGCCGCAAGCAAGCGCACCGCTAGGTTTATCAGCCCGCGCCGGAGCGTGTCGGTTGCCGACTCATGGGCTTCGGATCCGCCGGCTGCTGGACTCGCGGGAACGCGGTGTTATCCTTGCGCATGTCCGGATCATCGCCGGAAGGAAAAATGTTGCGCCGTCTTCTTCTCATTGGGTCTCTTGCAACACTCGTTTCGAGCGCGGTACTCGCGCAATCATGGCCGAGCCAGCCGGTGCGCGTGCTGGTTCCGCAGAGCCCGGGGAGCGCGCTCGATATCGTCACGCGGGCCGTGATGGAGCAGGTCGCAACCGCGGCTCGGGCAGCCGGTCGATCGTGGAGAATCGCACCGGGGCGGGCAACACGATCGCCATGGCGGCGGTCGCGCGCGCAGAGCCCGACGGCTACACGATCCTCGCCAACTCCTCCACGCACAGCCTGGTGCCGGTCACCTACGGCGCGCTGCCGTTCGACACGTTCCGGGATCTGACCCCGATCATCCCGCTGAGCAACACGCCCCTGGTCATGGTCGTGGCATCGTCCAAGGGCTACAAGAACGTCGCGGAGTTCGTCGCCGCCGCGAAGGCAAAGCGCGGGGCCATGAACTATTCCTCCGGAGGGGTGGGGAGCATCACGCACTCGGCCATGGAAGCGTTCCGCCTCGCCGCCGGCTTCGAAGCCGTTCACGTCCCATTCAAGGGAGCTCCGGAGGCGCTCACCGAGGTGCTCGCGGAGCGCGCGGACTTTTATTTCTCGCCGCTCCCCGCCACGCTGTCGTTCCTCAAGGACGGCAAGCTGCAGGCGCTCGCCGTCAGCGGATCGCACCGCGCGAGCGCCCTGCCTGACGTGCCGACGATCAAAGAGGCCGGGTACCCTGAGGCCACATACAATTTCTGGGTCGGCTTGTTCCTGCCGTCGAAGACCCCGGCGCCGATCATGGATCGGCTTTACCGAGAGACCGCCGCGGCGCTGCAGAGCCCGGTGTTGAAGGAAAGGTTGCTCCGCGTCGGCGCCGATCCCCTGCCGCTCGACCGGGCCGGGTTCGCCAAGCTGATCCAGGACGAGTTCGTTCTCAACAGCAAGGTCGCCAAGGCAGCGGGCGTCAAGGTGAATTGATCCGGGCGCATTCGGCAACAGTAGAATCCGCCCTGGTGCAGGCAATCGCGCCTGACGTCCGATCGAAGCGCGCGATGACCGACACGATACCCGCGATAGCGATCATCGGTGCCGGCATCGCAGGTCTGACCGCGGCCGCGACGCTGCGCAAGATCGGTCTCGACGCGCACATCTACGAGCAGGCGCAGGCCTTCGCCCGGATCGGCGCCGGCATTCAGATGAATCCCGAACGCGATGAAGATCCTGCGCGGCCTCGGGCTCGAAGAGCACATCCGTGGCGTCGGGTTCGCACCCGAGGTCGGATACAATCGCGAGTGGGATACGGGCGAGATCACCTATCTCCACCCGATGGGCGCCAAGATCGAGCAACGCTTCGGCGCGCCCGACATTTCGCTGCATCGCGCGGCGCTGCATTCGGCGCTGGTATCGATCAATCCGCCCGACGATCCTCCATCTCGGCAAGAAGCTCGTGGGCCTCGATCGCACCGGCGCGCGTTATCGGCTGGCATTCGCCGACGGCACGCGGGTCGAGGCCGACGCGGTCATCGGCGCCGACGGCGTGCACTCGACGGTGCTCGAATTCCTGTTCGGCACCGGCGAGCCCCGCTTCACCGGACAGGTGGCCTACCGCGCGATCTACCGCACCGAATTGCTCGGCACCGAGATCGACGATCGGGTCAAATGGTGGGGCCGGGATCGCCATATCGTCAGCTACAAGGTCGATCCGCGCCGGCGACGAGCTCTATTTCATCGCCAGCACGCCCGAGCCGGACTTCAAGGTCGAATCATGGTCGGCGTCCGGAGACCTGGACCAGATGCGGGCCGCGTTTGCCGACTTTCACCCGCAAGCGCGGATCATACTCGACGCCTGTCCGGAGGTTCGCAAATGGGCGCTGGTCGAGCGCGACCCCTTGGCGCGATGGAGCGAGGACCGCATCGTCTTGATCGGCGACGCTTGCCATCCGATGCTGCCCTACATGGCGCAAGGCGCCGGCTCCGTCGATGGAGGACGCGGTCGTTTTGGCGCGCTGCCTCGACGGCAAGGATCTCGACGGCTTTGCCGAGGCCTTCCGCAGGTTCGAGCGCAACCGGAAGGAACGCACGTCGCGGATTCAGCTCGGCGCGCGGCAAAACATCTGGATGCGCACCGCGCCGGATACCGCTTGGCTCTATGATTACGATGCTTGGACCGTGCCGCTCGATTGATGCAGGGAGACTGGCCTGAATGGCGAATGACGGCAGGATCATCATCGCAGGCGGCGGGCCGGTCGGGCTCGTTGCCGGCCTCATGCTCGGGCGGGCCGGCATCGACGTCACCGTGTTCGACAAGGGGGACATCGTCCATCAGGAGCCGCGAGCCGCTACCATCCATCCGGCGACGCTCGATCTGCTGGATGATCTCGGCGTGTACGAACGGATCGAGCCGCTCGGGATCGTCTGCCCCATCGTCCACTACTACGATCAGCAGGAGCTGCTCGCGTCCTTCGACCACGGCATTCTGGCCGGCGAGACCCGCCATCCTTGGGTCTTGCAGTGCGAGCAGGACAAGCTGTCGCGCGTTCTCTTCGCGATGGCGCGCGACGTGCCCGGGCTGGAGATCCGCACCGAGACCGAGGTGATCGACTGCGCACAATCGGCGGACGCGGTGGAGGTCGAGGTGCGGTCCGCCGACGGCAAGCACGAGCGGATCAAGGGACGCTACCTCATCGGCGCCGACGGGGCGCGCAGCACCGTGCGCAAGCGCATCGGCGTCGCGTTCGAAGGGTTCACCTACGGTGAACGGTTCATGATCATCGGCACGCCCTACGATTTCGCGCAGGCCGGCTACGCCTATCGCAATTACATTTCCGATCCGGTCGAGTGGTACAATCTCTTCAAGATCGCCTGGAAAGGCCCGCCGGGCGTCTACCGGCTGGTGGTTCCGATCAAGCTGGACGAGGTGCTCGACCATGAGCGACATGCCGGAAACGTGCCAACGCAAGTTGCAGCGGTTTCACCCGCGCTCGGAGCCTTACGAGATCGTGCTCTACGATTCCTACGTGGTGCACCAGCGCGTCGCCGCCTCGTTTCGCGTCGGGCGCGTCGTCCTCGCCGGGGACGCCGCCCATCTCAACAGCCCGATCGGCGCGATGGGGATGAACAGCGGCATCCACGATGCGGTCAATCTGGCGACCAGCATGCTGCGGGTGCTCGAGGGCGGACAGGACGTGAGCGCGCTCGACCGCTATGTCCGCCAGCGCCGCCACGTCGCAGTCGAGCACGTGCAGAGCGCAACCATCGCCAACAAGAAGAACATGGAGCAGCGCGATCCGGAGACGCGGCGGAAGTATCGCGAGGAGATGCAGCGTGCGTCCGAGGATCCGGTGCTCGCCAAGAAATTCCTGATGCGGACGTCGCTGATCGACAGCCTTCGCGACGCGG
Organism: uncultured Alphaproteobacteria bacterium; assembly: GCA_963708765.1. Taxonomy (GTDB): domain Bacteria; phylum Pseudomonadota; class Alphaproteobacteria; order Rhizobiales; family Xanthobacteraceae; genus VAZQ01. Next base: position 390,280 of record CAVPTV010000037.1, read on the forward strand.
CCATGATCGACTGAGCTCGACATACCGTGTCCGACCTTCGCGCCTATCTGTCCGATCTGGGTCCCGCTCTGTTTCGACCGTCGCGGCCGCTGTCGGTCGTTCAGGAGATCACCGCGCTTCAGCACGCGCTCGGACGCGCCGCCCGCTATCCGGTCATCCACGTCCCGCACCCGCGCCTGGCCGACGGCAGTGCGAGCGAGCTCGGCGTCGTCACCAATCTGTGCGCCAGCCGCGAGCTGATGGCTCGCGCCTTGGGCATTTCCGATCACCGCGACGCGGCGCGGGCACTCGCGAAGCGCGCGGCCGCAGGCATCGCGCCGCTCGACGTCGCGCGCGACGACGCGCCGGTCCAGCAAGTCGTTGCACAGGATGCCGACGTCGATCTACGGCGTTTGCCGGCATTGCGGCAGCACGTCTTCGACGTCGGTCACTACGTCACCGCCGGTCATTGCACCACGATCGATCCGGACAGCGGCGCGGATAACACCTCGGTGCAACGGTGCTGGGTGAAGGGCCCGCGCTTGCTGAGCTTCTTTCCCTATTCGGGCTCGCACAATGCCCGTAACGTCGAGAAGTTCTGGGCCCGGGGCGAGCCCTGCCCGGTGGCGGTGTGGATCGGACATCACCCGGCAATCGTCATCGGCAGCCAGGTGAAGCTCGCCTATCCGGAAAGCCACTGGTCGGCGACCGGCGGGATTGCCGACAAGCCAGTCCGCCTCGTGCCGACCGTCACGCATGGCGATCGACTCAAGGTCCCGGCCGACGCCGAGATCGTGATCGAAGGATACATTCCGCCAAATCGCCTGGAAGCGGATGGTCCCTTCGCGGAATATACCGGCTATGTCGGCGTGCAGATCGCCACGCCGGTGATCGAGGTGACCTGCCTCACGCGGCGGCGCGAGGCATTGTTCCACGATTTCGGCGGCGGCCTCGAAGACCATCTCGTGCCGGAAAACCTGGCGATGGAGGGCAAGGTCTACGCCCTGGTCAAGCCGGTGGCGCCTTCCCTGCTGAACGTGCACGTGCCGTTTTCGGGCCGCCGCTTTCATGCCTATCTGCAATTTCGCGATCCGCCGCGCGGGGAGGTGCGGGACGCGCTCATGAGCGCGCTCGCGTACCGCCGCTTGCGCACGGTGGTCGCAGTCGACGAAGACATCGATCTCTTCGACGACCGGTCCGTGCTCTGGGCCGTCGCGACCCGGGTTCAATGGCAGCGGGATACGATCCGGGCCGACGGACTCAGCCACGGAAATCTCGATCCCTCGCTTCCGCTCGGCGCAACCACCGTGACGAAGCTCGGTATCGACGCGACACTGCCGCCGGCGCCGGCCGTCGGCCTTCCGAAACCGTTTGCACCGGCGAATGCGGTGAGCGACGCGGCGCTCGCGACGGCGCTCGACGCGTTGAAGGCCGCCGACACGACCGGATGGCCGACCGCATGAGCACGCCGGTACCGCACTGGGAAAAGTCCGGCAACGTGACCTGGGTCGCCTGCCGGTTCTGCCGCGGCTGGTTTCCGGTGGAAACCGAATTAGCCGAGCAGCAGTCGTTCCAGCTGGCCTGCCCGCACTGCGGCGAGCAGTTCAGCGCCGGCGACGCGGCCGATAAAAGGCAACCATAAGCCCATCGCCGTCACACATGTTAACGCCAGCCGCGGCTGGCGAACGTTGATTGACGGCCTTCGGCGGAACCGAATACTGTCGGACCCGGTGGGTGTCTTGCCAACGGGTGCGGGGTCATGTCCTTCATTTCGCACGCGAATTTTTGTAAGGCGGCGGTCATCTCGGTGGTGGCCGCCATCGCCGCTTCCGATTGCGGCCGGCGCGCGCGAGTTCCGCGTCGCCGATACCCAGGCCGAGGACTATCCGACCGTGCAGGCGTTGCAGTTCATGGCGCGCCAGATCGAGGAGAAGACCGGCGGGCGCCACCGCATCCGGGTGTTTCATTCCCGCCAGCTCGGCGAGGAGAAGGAGACCATCGAGCAGACGCGGGTCGGCGCCATCGACCTCAACCGCACCAACGTGGCGCCGATCGGCTCCCTGATCCCGTCCGCCAACGTGCTGTCGCTGCCGTTCCTGTTCCGCTCCTTCGATCACCTGCACAAGGTGCTCGACCAGGCGATCGGCGACGAGATCCTGGCGGGCTTCCAGCGCCACGGATTCGTCGGCTTGACCTTTTACGATTCCGGCGCGCGCTCGATCTACAACAGCGTGCGGCCGATCCGGACGCTGGCGGACATGAAGGGCCTGCGAATTCGCGTGCAGCAATCGGAGCTGATGCTGAGCATGGTCAGGGCGCTCGGCGCCGAGCCGATCGAGCTGCCCTACGGACAGGTGCTCACCGGCCTGCAGGCGAGATTGATCGACGGGGCCGAGAACAATTGGCCGTCCTACGTGAGCACCGATCATTACAAGCTCGCCCGCTATTATACCTTGACAGAGCACACGATGGGGCCCGAGGTACTGGTCATGTCGCTGCGCGCCTGGGAAAGCCTGTCCGCCGACGACCAGACCATCTTTCGTGACGCCGCCCGCAAATCGAACACGTTCATGCGTGAGCTGTGGGCGGGATGGGAGCAGCGGTCACAGCAGCAGGCCAGGGCCGCCGGCAACATGATCATCGCCGATATCGACAAGCGGCCGTTCGAGCAGGCCATGGACCCGATCCACGCCAAGCTGGTGACGGATTCCGGACCTGCGCCAACTGATCGAGCGAATTCGCCAGGTTCAGTGAGCTTCGATTTGGTCGCCATCGATCACGAGCTGCCAACAGCGCCGGGCGCGCGGCCGCGGCGAAGCCTCGATCTCGAGACCGAGAGCTTCGTGCGGGCGCTGCCGATAAGGTGGCGGCTGTTCCTGCTGGCGGCGCTCAACGGCGCCGTCGCCGTCATCCTGGCGGCGTTGATCTGGAACGGCGCCAACACGCTCAGCGACGCCTGGGGCGAAGTCCGCCGGGTGCGCGAATCCGACAAGCTGCTGGTCCTGCTCGAAAGCGAGGCGAGCCGGCTGCAGAACCTCATCCACCGCTACATCAATCAGCCCAACCAGGAGGTGTTCGCCGAGATCCTGCGGCTGCATGGCGAGGTTCTGAGCACGCTGCGCAACCGCGGCGCGGTCGATCCGGTCATGTCCGGCTCGGCCGACGAGCTGCGTGGCGTGACCGAGCGGTTTCTGCTCGGCTTCGGCGAGGTGCGCGAGGTGCAGGCCACCATCACGCATACCTACGAGAACGAGGTGCTCAAGCCGGCCAAGGAAATGTCCGGGCTCTACGCCATCGTCGAGGGCGCCATCGGCACGCGCGACGCGCTGCTGCTGCCTTCGCTCGGCAAGTCGCGGGAGGCGTTCACCGCGAGCCTGGTGGCCGCCAACGCCTTCTATCTGTCGCTCGCCTCGGACGCCGTCGACGAAGCGCGCCGGAACATCGCGACCGTCGAGCAGACCGTCCCGGTCATGATCGATCTCGCCGAGAACAATCTGCAGCGTGCCGCGCTCGCGGCGCTGGCCCAGCGCGCCGCCGCCTTCCGCGAGGGCCTGAAGAGCCTGTCGGAGCACTTCGCGACGCGCACCAACCTGCTGAAGACCGCGATCGACGACAATCAGGCCGCCATGATCGCGGTCATCAACCAGCTGTCCGCGCAGATGACGCTGCGCGAGCTGCAGGCGCAGGGAAGCTTCGACCATACCCTCGCCGACATCTATCAGAACGTGGCGCTGGTCGCCGTCATCTTCCTGACCGTCATCGTGGTGATCGGCGTGCTGATCGCGCGCAGCATCAGCCTGCCGCTCAAGGACATCATGGCGGCGATGCATTCCGTGGTCGCGGAGAAATACGACCAGCCGATCCACGGCACGCATGCGCGCGACGAGATCGGCGAGATGGCGCGCGCGGTCGAGGTCTTCCGCGAGAATGCGCTGGCCAAGCGCAAGGCCGAGAACGAGCTGCGGGCGTCCAAGGAGCGCGCCGAGATCGCGCTCAAGGACCTGCGGGAGGCGCAAAACAACCTGATCGCGGCCGAGAAGCTCGCGGCGCTCGGCGGCCTGGTCGCCGGGGTGGCGCACGAGGTGAACAATCCGATCGGCATCAGCCTCACGGTCGCCTCGAGCTTCGCGCGCCGGTGCGACGACTTCGCCAAGGAGGTCGGCAACGGCCCGCTGCGGCGCTCGCGTCTCGACGAATTCCTCGCCGGCAGCCGCGACGCCGCCAATCAGCTGGTGGCCAATCTCCAGCGCGCCGGCGAGCTCGTGCAATCGTTCAAGCAGGTGGCGGTCGATCGCAGCCACGCGGATCGGCGCCAGTTCGATCTTCGGGAATCGACCGACCAGATCATCGCGAGCCTGCGCCCGGTGCTGAAGAAATCGCAGATCACGCTCACCATCGATATGCCGTCCGGCATCCTGATGGACAGCTATCCGGGGGCCTACGGGCAGGTGCTGACCAACCTGTTCCTCAACAGCGTGATCCACGCTTTCCCCGACGGCCGCGCCGGACACGTGATCATCGAGGCGCGCCAGGTCGCCGACGACGACATCGACGTCTTCGTCTCCGACGACGGCGTGGGCATGAGCGACGAGATCCAGCGCCGTGCGCTCGATCCGTTCTTCACCACGCGCCGCAACGAGGGCGGCACCGGCCTCGGACTCCACATCATCTTCAACCTCGTGACCCAGCAACTCGGCGGCCAATTGAACTTCGAGTCGAAGCTCGGCTGGGGCACCAGGTTCCGCATCACGATCCCGCGGGTGGCGCCGGGCGATTCGCCCCCGATGCAGCCGGCACAAGCAATGGACAAAGCGCATGGCTGACGACGACATCGTCCACCTGATCGACGATCCGGGCGACGAGCCGCCGCCCGAGGTAGGCCGGCGCTGGAAGGTCGCGGTGATCGACGACGAGCCGGCGGTGCACGACGGCACCCGTTTCGCGCTCGCCGACTACAAGCTCAACGGCCAAGGGCTGGAAATCCTCTCGGCCTATTCGGCCGCCGAGGGCCGCGATCTCATGCGCAAGCACCCGGACGTGGCGGTGGTGCTGCTCGACGTGATCATGGAGTCCGACGCCGCCGGCTTGGACCTCGTCCAGTTCATCCGCAACGAGCTCAAGAACGAGACGGTCCGCATCATCCTGCGCACCGGCCAGCCCGGGCAGGCGCCGGAGCGGCGCGTCATCGTCGACTACGACATCAACGACTACAAGGCGAAGACCGAGCTCACCGCCGACAAGCTGTTCACGTCGCTGACCGCGGCGCTGCGCAGTCATGAGCAGCTCCAGCGCATGGTCGAGACCCGTCGCGGGCTCGAGATCATCATCGAGGCGGCGTCGGCGCTGTTCGATTTCAAGTCGATGCAGCGGCTGGCCGAGGGCGTCCTCACCCAGATCGGGTCGCTGCTCAACGCCCACTGCGCGGGCATCCTGGTCCTGCGCGAGGGGCAGAACGCGCACGAGACCTTCTCGGTGCTGGCCGGCTCGGGATGCTACAGCCGCTTCATCGGGACCGAGGTCTCGAAAATCATCGAGAGCGACCTGCGCAAGCTGGTCGAGGAGGCGTTCGCGCGCCGCCAGCACGAGTTCTCGGCGCGCCGCTCGGTGCTCTACATCAGGACGCTGAGCGGCCGCGAGGTCGTGGTCGTGCTCGAAGCGGCGCGCCACCTCTCCGACACCGACCGGGCACTGGTCGAGATCTTCTGCAGCCGGCTGTCGATCGCCTTCGACAACGTGATCCTGTACGAGCAGCTGCAGGCCGCCAACACCCGCCTCGAGGATCGCGTGGCCCAGCGCACCAAGGACCTGACGGCGGCCAACCGCCGCCTCGCCGCGCAATGGGCGCGGCTGCGGCAGGCCAATACCTTCAAGAGCGAGATCCTCGGCACCGTCGCCCACGACTTGAAGAACCCGTTGGGCGTGATCCTCGGCCGCACCGAGATCATGAAGGAAATGATCGCCGCCGCCGGCGCGCCCGACGACAATATGCTGGCGCAGATCGCCTATGTCCGCAACGCCGCCAACCAGCTGACCGAGATGGTCGACGATCTGGTCTCCGACGCCATGGCGGATGCGCTCGACATCACGATCCGGCGCGAGCCGGTCGATCTCGCCGGCCTGGTGCAGGAGGTCGCGGACGCCAACCGGCCGCTCGCCTCCAGGAAGCAACAGACCATCACGGTCTCCGCCCCGCCCGATCACATCGCCAGCTGCGATGCCGACCGCATCCGCGACGCGATCGACAACCTGGTGAGCAACGCCATCAAATATAGCCCGCTCGGCGGCACGATCGACCTCTTGGTCGGTCGGTCGGCGGATGCTATAAGCGTCGAGATCAGGGATCAGGGCGCTGGCCTTTCGCCGGAGGACATCTCTCGGCTGTTCGGGCGCTTTCAGCGGCTGTCGGCGAAGCCGACCGCCGGCGAGACGTCGACCGGCTTAGGCCTTTCGATCGTGAAGCGGATCGTCGATCTCCACGGGGGGCAGATCACGGTCGAAAGCTCGGGTCCCGGGCAGGGTGCGACGTTCAGGATGACGTTGCCGGGGATATGAGTCAGACGCAGCCAGCACATCATCGTCGTCGACGACGAATTGCCGGCCCGCGAGATGGTCGGCGACTATCTGCGCATGCACGGGTTCAACGTCACGCTCTGCGACGGCGGCGCCAGCCTGCGCCAGACCATTGCCGGGCACATGCCCGACTTGATCGTGCTCGATCTCAACATGCCCGAGGAAGACGGCCTTTCGATCATCCGCGACCTCAAGCGGCGCACCAGCGTGCCGATCATCATGCTGACCGCGACCGCGAGCGCGATCGATCGGGTGGTCGGGCTCGAGCTCGGCGCCGACGATTACCTCGCCAAGCCGTGCGAGCTGCGCGAGCTGCTGGCCCGCGTCCGCTCGGTGCTGCGCCGGAGCGTCGCCGGCCCGCCCCCGGCTCCCCAGCCGGCCCAGCCCGCCCAGCCCGCGGCCGCCCCGAAGGCGCCCGACCGCACCCTGGTCCGCTTCGGCACCAAATGGCTCGATCAGGACGCCCAGGCGCTGCGCGACGACCAGGGCAACGAGCACCCGCTCACCGCCTCGGAATACGGGCTGCTCAAGGTGTTCGCGGCCAATCCCAAGCGGGTCCTGTCGCGAGAACGCTTGCTCGAGCTCGCCAATGCCCGGGACGCGGAGGCGTTCGACCGGGCCATCGACCTGAGAATCATGCGGATTCGGCGGAAAATCGAGCCGGACCCCACCCATCCGTCGGTGATCCGGACGATCCGGGGCGGCGGCTACCTGTTCTCCCCCTCGGGCGAAACACAGCCGGTAGATTAGCCGAAATTTACCTCCTGACGAAACACATATCGGTATTATTTTACCTTGTGTTTCGTGGCAACACTCTGCGACGAAATAATCGGCCCCGGCGACGAAACCATTTTTCCTCTTCCACGTAACATCCAAGCAACAGGCGTTTGCTAATCAGTCACGTTAAGGGCTGGTTAAGAGGGGATCGTCATGCAATCGGGATATGCGCTGCGAGACATTGCGCCTCCGCGGGTCAGGGCTTTTGTCCCTGAGACGTCGGACGAGGCGCTGATCGGGTTGATCGCAGACGGCGACAAGCGCGCCATGCAGGTGCTCTACGGTCGTCACAATGTGCGGGTTTACCGCTTCATCGTCCGCCTCACCGGCAATACGTCGCTCGCCGAAGACCTCGTCAGCGAGGTTTTCCTCGACGTGTGGCGGCAGGCCGACGCGCTTCGAGGCGAAGTGCCAGGTTTCGACGTGGCTCCTGGCGATCGCGCGCTACAAGGCGCTGTCCGCGCTTCGTCGCCGTTCCGACGAGCAGCTGGACGACGTGATGGCGGCGACGATCGAGGATCCCTCCGACAATCCGGAGACCACGGTTTACAACAAGGATCGCAGCACGATCGTGCAGAAGTGCCTGTCGCAGCTGTCGCCGGCTCACCGCGAAGTCATCGATCTCGTCTACTACCACGAGAAGTCGGTCGACGAGGTTGCGCAGATCGTCGGCGTCCCGGCCGCGACCGTGAAGACCCGCATGTTCTATGCCCGGAACAAGATGGCGGACCTTCTCAAGCAGTCCGGAGTGAATGCTCTCTGATCGCGAGTTCCCCCTCGCGCCAACTCGTAAAACACCATGATAAGGCAAATGCGGGCCGGGCACCTCGGGTGCTCGGCCCGCTAACTTTTTGCGCCGCGCCCGCTGGTAGGGGCGACCCTTGTGGTCGCCATGTTCGTGACGCGTTGCGGGCGCCCACGAGGGGCGCCCCTACGGCTACGGGCATAGCAGGCGATTTTGCCCATCCTACGCGCGGGTCGCCCCACTCAACGCGGGCGGCGACGCATGATGCCGGCGATCAAGGCAATCGCCAGCAGCAGGAAGGCGAGCGGTAGCGCGATCAGGAAGGCGCCCAGCAGGATGACCAGCGCCACGGCGGTGAGGATGGCAATCGCCAGCGCCAGCAATAAGAAACTGAACGGTCCGACCCTGGCGACATAAACCCGCTGGACGCCCTCGCCGCGCCCCCGCCGTCCCATGGCGGACGCCTGCCGCCGCGCTCCGGCGGAATGATCTCGGGCTCGGAGGCCGGTTGCTCGGCGGCGGACTGCGGTCGTCGTTCCATCGCTTGCGCCCGTGGTGATGCCTGGCCGTCCAATGTAGGCATGGCGCGGACGGCGACAACCGGCCCGGACAATTATTTCGCGGCCGCTATGTCGCGGTTCCGGTCGAGAGCTTGCCCGCATAGCGCGATCAGCGCCGCGCTGACGGCGTCCGGCTGCTCGGCGACCACGGCGTGGCTCGCGCGCTCGATCACCACCACCGTGACCCGATCGCCGAATTGCTCCCGGTAGGCCTCTGGCGTCCTCCACATGGGCGAGCGGATCGTGGCTGGGCTGCAGGTAGAGGATCGGCGCCGCTCCGGCGGCAAAATCCTCCTCGCGCGAGGTGCGATCGCCGGCGATCCGCTGGGCCGCCAGCACCTCCGGATACCAACCTTCGAGCCAGGCGCGCGGGTCGTTGCCGGGCGCAAAGAATGCAAATTGCAGCGCCGCGAGGCGTTGCTGCTCGGGCAGCGAAGCGTCGGCGCTGTCGCGAATCGCCGCGCGCACCTCCGGCGGGCTCGGCGCCTTGCCGATATTGGCCGCGACCAGGGCGACGGCGCGCACCAGCTCCGGACGGTCGGTGGCGAGCATGCGCGCCACCCGGTTGCCGAACGCATGGCCCGACCACGAAGGCAGGACCGTTGTTCTCGTGCTCGATCACGGCGGCGACGTCGGCCGCGTAGTCGTGCAGGTCGATGCCGGTCATCGGACCACGGCTCCGACCGATCCCGCGCGGTTGCGGCCGCAGCACCCGGTAGCCGGCGTCGGCGAGGCGCTCGGCAATCGGATCGAAATCGGCGGCGCCGCGGCCGAGCGAAGGAAGCAGGACGACGAGCGGACCGCTGCCCTGCGCCAGCACCTCGATGCGCACGTCAGTCGCGTTGCAATGATCGTGCGGGTCGGCGCTTGCGCGCGTAGGGCCGTGTCGCCACTGCATGCGGCGAAGCTATGCAATGGTGCGATACCGGTCAAACCGCGCTGACCGCGACGACCGCCGCCGCTTGCCTTCGATGGTCACGGCGCCCAAGATACCTTGAGATACCGCCTGCGACGACCGAATAAGCTATCCGGCCGCATTCTCCCCGAGCCGAAAGTAGCAACGTCATGCCCGAAACCCTGTTCGACAAGATCTGGAGCTCGCATCTGGTGGCGCGCCGCGCCGACGGCCGCGAGCTCATCTATATCGACCGCCACGTGCTGCACGAGCTGCACGCTCCGCACGCCTTCGAGCAGCTCGACGAAGCAGCAGCCGGCCGGTGCGGCGGCCGGACCTCACCTTCTCGATGCAGGACCACACCGTCGCCACCAAGCCCGGCCGCGACGACAACACCAACCCGTCGGGCGCCGCCTTCCTCAAGGCGATGCGCGAGGGCAGCGCCCGCAACGGCATCAAGATTTTCGACATCGACGATCCGGAGCAGGGCATCTCGCACGTGGTCGCGCCGGAGCTCGGCATGGTGCTGCCGGGCGCCACCCACGCGGTGCCCGACAGCCACGCCAGCACGGTGGGCGGGCTGGGGGCGCTGGCCTTCGGTTGCGGCACGACCGAGCTCGCGCACATCCTGGCGACCCAGGTGATGGCGCTCAAGCGGCCCAAGCGCATGTCGATCCGCCTCGACGGCACGCTGGCGCCGCACGTCACCGCCAAGGACGTGGCGCTGCGCATCATCGCCGAGCTCGGGGTCGCGGGCGCGCGCGGCTACGTGGTGGAATATTCCGGCGCCGCCATCCGCGCGATGGCGATGGAAGGCCGCATGACGCTCTGCAATCTCAACATCGAGATGGGCGGCCGGTCGGGCTTCGTGGCGCCCGACGACGCGACCTTCAGCTGGATCGCCGGCCGGCCGTTTGCGCCGCAGGGCGCAACGTGGGAGCGCGCGCTGGCGCATTGGCGCACGCTCAAGAGCGACGACGGCGCCGCGTTCGACCGCGAGCACGTGCTCGACTGCAGCGCGCTCGAGCCGCAGATCACCTGGGGCACGGACCCGAGCCAGGTGCTCGGCATTTCCGGCCGCGTGCCCGATCCGGCCGCCGTCGAGCCGGGCCGGCGGGCCGCGACCGAAAGCGCGCTCGCCTATATGGGACTGCAGCCCGGCATGGCGCTCGCGGGCCTCAAGGTCGACCGCGTCTTCATCGGCTCGTGCACCAACAGCCGCGTGCCGGACCTGCAGGCCGCCGCCGCGGTGGTGCGCGGGCGGCGCGTCGCGCCGGGCGTCGTCGCCATGGTGGTGCCCGGCTCGACCACCGTGAAGCGCGAGGCCGAGGCCTTGGGCCTCGATCGCGTGTTCCGCGACGCCGGCTTCTTCTGGGGCGAATCCGGCTGCTCGATGTGCGCCGGCGGCAATGGCGATCGCGGCGAGCCGGGCGAGCGCTGCGTCTCCACCACCAACCGCAACTTCGAGCATCGCCAGGGCCCGAAGGTGCGCACGCACCTGGTCAGCCCGGAGACCGCGGCGGCGACCGCCGTCGCCGGACGCATCGCCGACGTGCGGCAACTTGCCTGCGGGGCACGCGTGATGCAGCCGTTCACCACCCACACCGGCATCGCCGTCCCGCTTCTGCGGGACGACATCAACACCGACGAAGTCGCGCCGGTGCAGGCGATGCGCGCGCTCAAGCCGGACTACAAGGCGCTGCTGTTCATGCGCTCGCGCCGGCGCGACGACGGCAGCGAGGACCCGGACTTCGTGCTCAACAAGCCGCAGTTCAGGCAGCCCGCCATTCTGGTGACCGGCCACAATTTCGGCGCCGGCTCCTCGCGCGAAGCGGCGGTGTGGGGGATGCTGGCCAACAATATCCGCGTCATCGTGGCGCGCAGCTTCGCCGACATCTACCGCGAGAACTGCCTGCAGAACGGCTTGCTGCCGATCGTGCTCGGGCCGCAACACGCCGACGCATTCGAGGCGCAGGTGGTGGCGGTGAACGGCGCCGCGCCGTTCACGGTCGATCTGCCGACGCAACGCATCACCGGCCCCGATGGTCTCGACATCACGTTCGACCTGCCGGCCGCCGACCGGATGCGCCTGCTCGAAGGGCTCGACGACATCGGCCTGACCCTCAAGCACGCGGACGAGATTGCCGGTTGGGAAAAGCGCATGGCGGCCGCGCAGCCATGGCTGCAGGCGGCGGCAGACAGCCGATCTTGATGCTTGGAGTAGCACTATGACCGCGAGAAAAAAGCTCAGGGCGATCATGGCGGGGAAGCGGCTGGTGCTGATGCCGGGCGCCTATGACGCGCTGTCGGCTCGCATCATCGAGGCCGAGGGCTTCGAGGCGGTGGTCGCCGGCGGCTACGCCGGGGTCGGCAGCATGCTCGCCCAGGCCGACATGGGCCAGTCCAACATGCGCGACTATGCCGACCACTACGGCCGCATCTGCGCGGCGGTCGAGATCCCGGTCTATGTCGACGCCGACACCGGGTTCGGCGGCGTCAACAACGTGCGGCAGATGGTGCGCGCCTTCGAGGCCGCCGGCGTCGCCGGCCTGTTCATCAGCGACCAGGTGTTTCCCAACCGCTGCGGCTACCTGCCGGGCAAGCAGATCGTGCCGGTCGAGCAGATGCTCGCCAAGGTCAAGGCCGCGCTCGACGCCCGCCGCGATCCAGACCTGTTCATCGCCGCCCGCACCGATGCCGCCGGCGTCGAGGGGGTCGAGTCCGCCATCGCGCGCTGCCAGCTGTTCATGGAAGCCGGCGCCGACATGGCGAAGCCCATGGGCTTCGACACCATCGCGGAGATCAAGCGGGTGATGCGCGAGGTCGGCGGCCCGCACATGGCGACGCTGTCGCAGGCGGCGGGTCCGAAGGCGCGCAGCCTCGCGGAGCTGGAGGCGGCCGGCGTCTGCTCGGCGACCTTCCCGTCGGTCGCGCTGTTCGCGGCCGCGCAGGGCGTGCGCAACGTGCTGCGCCTGCTCAAGCGCGACAACTCGCTGGCGCCCTGCCAGGAGCATCTCATCCCGCTCGACGATTATTACGACCTGGTCGGCCTGAAGCCGCTGTTGGAGCGCGAAGAGCGCTACGACAAGGCAGCGGCGGCGCTGGTGCGCAAGCGCGCGGCGGAATAGGCGAGCAGACGGATGACGTCGAACGCGTACAAGACGGTCGTTGCGGTTGCTCTCGCCTTTGGCGTCTCGTTCGGCGCCTACGGCCAAGGAACGCAGGGTTTCTACAAGGGCAAGCAGATCCATATGATCGTCGGCTATGAGGCCGGCAACGACTACGACGTCGGCGCGCGCCTGCTTGCAAAATATCTGGCCAAGCACCTTCCCGGCCAGCCCACGATCATCGTCCAGAACATGCCGCAGGCGCAAAGCATCGTCGCGGCCAATTTTCTCCAGGCCCGGGCGCCGCGCGACGGGACCGTGCTCGCCTCGGTCTCGCGCAATTTCCCGAACCAGGCGGTCATGGGCCAGGCGAATGTCGAGGCCGATCCTCGCCGCCTGATCTGGCTCGGCGCGACCTCGTTTCCCGGACGCATCTGCGTGGCCTCGTCCGCGTCGGCGGTCAAGACTCCCGCCGACCTGTTCACCCATGAGCTCATCGTGGGCGGCGTCGGCGCCGGCTCGTCGACCAGCATCCTGCCGACCGTGCTGAACCGCGTGCTCGGCACCAAATTCCGCCTCATCGAGGGATATCGGGGGGCGCAGGATATCGTGCTGGCGATCGAGCGCGGCGAGGTCCAGGGCGCCTGCGCTTCGCTCGGTCAATTCAGAAATCACGATCGGCTGTTTCGCGAGGGCAAGCTTCGCATCGTGTTCCGTGCCGAGGAGGCGGCCATGCCGGAGATCCCCGACGCGCCGTCCATTTTCGACTACGCCAAGACCACCGAGCAACGGCAGCTCATGCGGTTTGTTTTTTCCAGCACCGAGTTCGGCCGGCCCTACCTGTTCCCGCCCGACGTGCCGGCGGACCGCGTGGAGCTCATGCGCAAGGCATTGGCCGGGGCCGTCAACGATCCGGAGCTTGTCGCCGAGGCGGGTCGGATCAAGCTCGACATGAGCTATCGGGCGCCGGATCACCTGGAGCGGCTGGTCGCGAACCTTTATGAGACGCCGCCGGCATTGATCGAGACCGTCAGAAAAATCGCTCCCAACCTGCGGTAGCCGGACGAGCCGGATTGGGCGTTCACCGTGACCACGAACGATCCGCGCTCGGCAGAATGCAGACGTCGAGACGACCGAACCAGCGATAGCGGTGGCGCGCGACCAGGTCATAGATCGGGTCGCGGATCAGCCGTGGAATGAAGTGGAAGACCCAAGTCCACCGCCAGCGCGGAAGCTCGCGCGCGATGCGCAGCGCGGCTTCGGATTTTACCGATGCGCGACCTTTGGCCACGAGCACGAAGGATTCCGGGCGGTCGGGATCGATGCCGAGCTGCTCGGCGAGCGGACGCCCTTCGGCCAGCTGGATCGGAACGTAGCGAAAATAGCCGCGGCGATCGCGTTTGCTCACGAAGCGGCAGACGCCCGAGCAGAGGACGCAGACGCCGTCGAACAGGATCAGGCCATGCGGCGAGTCGATGCCGCCGGGGCTTTGTGGATCAACGGTGACGGACGTCTCCGCCTGCATGGTGCCCGCAACCCTCTCACGGCCCGGAAGCGGTGAGCGGCTTCAGCTCGACCGCCCGGGCCCGCGCGTCGCGCGATATCGCGCCCGGGCCGTGCACCAGCAGCATGAGCAATGCGCCGATGGTGGTGACATCCTTGAAGAAGGTCGCCGCTCCGCGATTGTAGAAGTTGGCGGCGACCACTTCACCGAACCCTTTGGTGGCGAGCGAGAACTCGTAGCCGGGGTTGTGGATCATCAAGCCGAGCACCGCCGCCCATGCCAGCAGCACGACCGCGGCCAGCCGCGTGCGATAGCCGAGCAAGACCGCCAATCCGAAGATCAGCTCGATCAGCATCACGAGGTAGATGGCGTCGCCGGGTATGCCGGCTTTTTCGAGCAGGGCTCGCTGGGGTCCCAGGTAGAGCGTCTTCTTCACCACGTCGGCGAGGAAGGGGAACGCGATCAGGGCCCGGGCGGCAAGCATGACGCGATCGACGAGCACCGTGTTGTTGACGACCGCCGGAATGATCCGGACGACAAGATCGCGGACGTTGCGGAAGCGCGCATCGAGCGAGAGCGGCCCCGGACCAAACAGGCACAGCAGCATCAGGCCTCCGGCCGCCGCATAGTCGCGCGACAGATTCTCCAGGTTGCCGAGCCAGAAGATCGACGGGGCGACAATGCAGAACCAGGCCAGCATGCCCGCCGCCAATCGCGTCTGAAAGCCCACCAGCACCAGCAACCCGCACCCGAGCTGCAGCACGATGGTCGGGTAGACCAGTTGGCCCGGCAGATGATGGGCCTCGATGAGGTTGTAGATGATCGACGGATTGGCGAATTTTCGGCTGCCGAACAGCAGGAAGTCGGAGGCGAAACAGATGCGGGCGAGCAGAAGCGCAACCGCGCCGAAATCGCCATTGATCCCGCCGGCCAATCGATGTGGATGGGTATGGTCCGACATTGTTTCCCCCAGCCGTCTTTCTTGATCGCGGTCCGATAGAATATCGTACGGTCGTTGGGCGGTCGAGCACGAGCCCACCGGACCGCCGAGCCACCGAATGAACCATGAGCCATCCTGACCGCTTCCTGCTCGCCGGCGTGATGGGCTGGCCGGTGATGCATTCGCGCTCGCCGGCGCTGCACAATTACTGGCTCGCCAAGCACGGGCTCGCCGGCTCCTACTTGCCGCTGGCCATCAAGGCGGATGGGCTGCGCGCGGCCTTGCGCGCGCTGCCGGCGCTCGGCTTCGCAGGCTGCAACCTGACCATCCCGCACAAGGAAGCCGCGCTCGATATCGTCGACACGCTCGATCCGGTGGCGCGGCGCATCGGCGCCATGAACTGCGTCGTGGTCGCCGCCGACGGCTCGCTCGAAGGCTACAACCACGACGCCTTCGGCTACGTCCAAAGCATTCTCGAAGCCAAGCCCGATTGGCGGGCGGACGCCGGGCCCATCGTGGTGATCGGCGCCGGCGGCGGCGCCCGCGCCGTGCTGGTGAGCCTGATCGACCGCGGCGCCGGCGAGATCCGGCTGATCAACCGCACGCCGGCGCGCGCGCAGCTCCTGCAGCGCGAGCTGGGCGGTCCGATCCGGGCGGTGCCATGGGAGGACCGCCACGCGGCACTCGCGGGCGCGGCGATGCTGGTCAACACCACCAATCAGGGCATGGTGGGCGAGCCGCCGCTTGGAGCTGGCGCTCGACCGCCTGCCGACCGACGCGCTGGTTTCGGATATCATCTACATCCCGCGCGAGACCGCGCTGCTCGCGGCCGCCCGCCGGCGCGGCAACCCCACCGTCAACGGGCTCGGCATGCTGCTGCATCAGGCGCGTCCCGCTTTCCGGGGCTGGTTCGGAGTCATGCCCGAGGTGACGCCGGAGTTGCGCGCGATGATCGAGGCAACGACGTGATTCGAGGACACGCGATGAACCGACGTGACGTGCTGGCCACAGGCGCGGCGTCGCTCGCGCTGGCGGCGCTGGCGCGACCGGCTTTCGCTCAAGCCAAATATCCCGACCGGCCGATCCGGCTCGTCGTTCCGTTCTCGCCGGGCGGCGCGACCGACGTGGTCGGCCGGCTGTGGGCCGAGAAGATGAAGCCGCTGCTCGGCACCGTCATCACCGAGAATCGCGGCGGCGGCGGCGGCGTGACCGGCGCCTCGGAGGTCGCCCGCGCCCAGCCGGACGGACACACCTTCCTGTTCGGCAATACCAGCACGCAGGTGCTGATCCCGGTGATCATGAGCCGCCCGCCCTACGACGCGCTCAAGGACTTCGTGGGGGTCTACATTCTCTGCATGGCGCCGACCTCGATCGTCGTGCACGAGTCGGTGCCGGCGCGCAGCCTCGCGGAGCTGATCGCCTACGCCAAGGCCAACCCGGGCAAGTTGTCGTACGGCTCGGCCGGCGCCGGCACCTTGACCAATCTCGCGGGCGAGCTGTTCAAGCAGCTGATCGGCGCGCCCGACATCGTGCACGTTCCCTACAAGGGCTCGGCGCCCGGCGTCGCCGACCTCGCCAGCGGCCACATCCCGATGATGACGCCGAACGTGGGCGGACCGCTGCTCGACTTCCATCGCGCCGGGAGGGTGCGCATCCTGGCGGTGAATTGGACGACGCGGATCAAGGCGGCGCCCGACATTCCGACCGCGGCCGAAGCCGGCCTGCCCGGCATGGTGGCGGGCAATCTCAACGGCCTGTTCGCGCCCGCCGGGGTGGCGCGGCCGATCGTCGAGCAGATCGCCGCGGCGACCCGCAAGGTCATGGCGGACGAGGAGTTCCAAAAGGTCCTGGTGGCGTCCGGCTTCGAGCCGATCCTCGATTCCGGTCCCGACGCGACGCGGCAGTTCATCACCGAGGAGCTCGCGCGCTGGACCCCGATCATGAAGGCGACCGGCTTCAAGATGGAGTGAAACGACCGATGGCTCGCGTTCCGCTGATCCAAGAGCAAGACCATCCCGAGCTCGCCGAGCTGATCGGGAAACTCCGTGCCGGCCGGCGCGGCAAGCTGATCAACATCTATCGCATGCTGCTCAACAGCCCGGCGCTGGCCGAGAGCTGGTTCAACCACTCGAACGCCGTGCGCTGGAAAACCACGCTCGACGGCCGCCTGCGCGAGATCGTGATCATCCGCCTCGGCCATCTCACCGGCTCGCAATACGTGCTGCGCCAGCACGTCCCGGCATTGGCGCTGGCCGATGGCGTGACGCTCGCTGAATGCGACGCCCTCGCCGATTGGCGCCCGAGCGGCCTGTTCGGCGAACGCGAGCGCGCGGCGCTCGCCTACGCCGACACCATGACGCGCGACATCGAGGTGCCCGACGCCGTGTTCGCCGAGGTCAAGCGCCATTTCGACGACCGCCAGATCGTCGAATTGACCGTCCTGGTCGGCACCTACAATATGAATGCACGCGTGCTGCGGGCGCTCGAGCTCGACCTCGAGCCGGTCGCGGCCTGAGCTCCGAAGCTTTCCGTGGTCGGCAACGAGCCCGACTTCGACGGGTATTGCGAGGCTGACCGATGAGCAAGGCGTTTCGTTACCATCAACACGGCGGCCCGGATGTGCTGCGCTTCGAGGACGTCGAGGTCGGCAACCCCGGCCCCGGCCAGGTGCGCATCCGCAACAAGGCGGTCGCCGTCAACTACCGCGACGTGCTGATGCGCAAGGGCATCCATGCGGTGAAGTCGTTTCCGGCCGGCATCGGGCTCGAAAGCGCCGGCGTGATCGACGCCGTCGGCCCCGAGGTCGATGGCTTCGCGGTCGGCGACCGCGTCGCCTATGCGGGCATGCCGGAGGGCTCCTACGCCGAGGAGCGGATCGTCCCGGTCACGCGACTGCTCGCCTTGCCGGACGGCATCGACGAGCGCACGGCGGCCTCGATGATGATCCGCGGCATGACGGCGCGCACGCTGCTCTTTGACGCCTACAAGGTGCAGCCGGGCGACACGATCCTGATCCACGCCGCCGCCGGCGGGGTCGGCCTGATCGTGTGCCAATGGGCGAAGCATCTCGGCGCCACCGTGATCGGCACGGTGTCGAGCGACGAGAAGGCCGCGGTCGCCCGCGCCCACGGCTGCGACCATGCGATCGTCTACACGCGCGAGGATTTTCCCGCGCGCGTGCGCGAGATCACCGGCGGCGAAGGCGTGCCGGTGGTCTACGATTCGGTCGGCAAGGCGACCTTCGAGGGATCGCTGAAATGCCTGCGCCGGCGCGGCGTGATGGCGTCGTTCGGCGAAGCCTCGGGCGATCCCGATCCGATGCCGCCGCGGCGGCTGGGCGCGCTCGGCTCGATCTATCTGACCCATCCGAGCGTGTCGAACTACACGCTGACGCGGGACGAGCTCACCACCACCGCCAACGATCTGTTCCGGATGGTGGGCAGCGGCAAGATCAAGATCGCGATCAGCAAGACCTATCCGTTGCGGGACGCGCCCGCCGCCCATGCGGATATCGAAGCGCGCAAGACCACGGGGTCGATCGTGCTGGTGGTGTGACGTATGCAGGGTGGGCAAAGGCGCGCGGCGCATTCGGTGCGCTCCCTCCCCCGTGGGGAGGGGTGGGGTGGGGGTCAAGAGATCGCGCGCGCGTCATTCTGATCACCCCCCACCGCCAGCCCTCCCCGCACAGGGGCGAGGGAGCGCACCGAGATCGCGGCACGCCATCGATCGAACGCCGCGCAATCAAATCGTCAGCGGCGCTCCGCCCAAATCCTCGGCCCGCTCCACCTTGATCAGAACGCCGAAACCTTTCTTCTCCGCATCGCTTTTCTTCTCGGGCTCGATGAGGCGATTCCAGATCTCCTCGTAGATCGGACCCGATTTGTAGATTTTCGCGGTCCCGTAGAAGCGCGCGATGCCGCCGCGCGGCAGCAGGCCCGACTCGCGCAATGGCGGCTTGCGGAAATAGATCGTGACCTTGGTTCCGTCCGTGAGACTGGCGTTGGTCGATCCCTTGCCGCGCTCCCAGAGCGAGAAATGCTCGTCGTCATAGACCAGCGTGCTGCCGCGCGGCGTGATCTGCGCGTAGCCGTTCGGCAACGCGGTGCCGACCAGGCACACATGCGCCGGATAGGCGGTGTTGATGTGCTCGTGCAGGACTTTCGGAATCGTCGTCAAGGCATCCTCCCGTCTCGTCTCGTTTGATCGACCATTGATACGGCATGTCGACGACGGCGTTCAACATGCAATCGGGCTATCCGCTTCGCTTTGCCGCCGCCCTGCTGGGTCAGGTTTTCGTGCATGCGCCGCAGCGCGCGCTTGACCACGGCCAAGTCCTGTTTCGACAGACCCTGCGTCGCCGTGCCCTCCAGCGTCTCCGCGATCGGGATCAATTGCGCCAACAGGGCTTGCGCCTTGGGCGCAAGCTGCACGACCACCTCGCGATTGCTCGCCTGCGATCGGGTGCGGCTGACCAGCCCCATCTGCACGAGCCGGGTGACCAGCCGTGACAACGTGGACACCTCGGTGCTGGTCATCTCGGCGAGATCGATCTGACGCAGTCCGCCGTTGTTCGACAGCACCGCCAGCACGCGCCACGTGGCGATGCTCAAATGGGTGCCCGCCAACGCGTCCTCGGAAAAGCGCGTCACCAGCGCCGAGCCGACACGGTTGATGAGGTAGGGAAGGAAGTCCAAAAGATCGAGATGGGGACGACGGGCCAATGCGCGCATCCTTCGAGACAACGGATCACGCCCGGTTCTATGGAAGCCACAGGGAGCTGTCAAAACTGGCCGCAGCCGCGATCGGCTGACACGACACTGCTCCAAAATTGCATATGGAACAGTTGCATTTTCAACTATAATACGACCCTCGCGGCGGCAGCAATCCACCGCAGGATCGTTCAAGCTCGATCATGGCCAGACCTCTCAACGTCATCGTCTTTCCGGGCGGGTTCAATCTGCCGATTTGGGCTGGAATCCATCTGGGCGCATTCGCCCGGCAGGATTTGGAGATTCGGCTGCATTTCACCACCAATTCGATGCAGCAGCTGTCGGGGCTGGTGCGCGGCGAATGGGAGATCGGGCTCACCGGCTTCGATAACGTCGTTGCCTATCAGGAAGGCCAGGGGGAAGCCGAGATCGACCGCGAGCCCGACCTCTTCGTCTTCATGGGCGGCGACGACGCCTTCCTTCGCCTGGTTGTTCAACCGGACATCGGCAGCTACGCGGATCTCAGGGGCAAGGTCTTGTCGGTCGACGCGCTCACGACCGGCTTTGCCTTCGTGCTGCGCAGGATGTTGGCGTCGAACGGGGTGGCGGAAGCCGACGTGCGCTTCGAGCGCGCCGGCGGCGCGCTGCAGCGCTTCGACGCGCTCAAGGAGGGCAAGCACGCCGGCACCTTGCTGGTCACCCCGTTCGAGCTGATCGGGCAGAAGCTGGGCCTGCGCGTGCTGCAAAACGCATCCGAGGTGCTGCCGCACTATCAGGGGATTTCCGGAACCGCCCGGCGCAGCTGGGCGCGAGACAATCCGGAGCTGCTCGCTGCCTTCATTCGGGGATACCTGGCGGCGCTCGAGTGGCTCTATGACCGCCGCAATGAGGACGCCGCATGCTCGCTGCTGGTGGAGAAAGTCCCCAACATGTCGGCCGAATTGGCCAGAGCGACCTACCGGATTCTGGTGGCCGAGCAGGGCGGCTTCGAGCCGAAAGCGCGTCTCGACCCGGAAGGGGTCGCAACGGTGCTTGCGCTACGCAGCGAATACGGCCGGCCGCAGAAATTGCTCGCCGATACCCGGAAATACGATGACATGAGCTACTACCGGCGCGCGGTCGAGGCCGTGGACTAGTGCGGTGAATTTGAAGTTCCTATCAGTTCGCGGCAAATTCGTTTAGGAACTTCAAATTCAAAACCGCACTAGAATAGAGTTGCTAGTGCTCCTTTGATTCCGAAGTTCGCAAGCGAACTCGCCGCGATATGATGCGAACTTCGGAATCGGAGCACTAGCCGGTCAGCCAGGCGCCAACCCGGGAGGATGAGATGAAGGGTTTGACTTCGGTGTTGTGTCTGACGGCTGCGGTCGCGTTGCAAGGCGCGCCCACCGCCAGCGCCCAGGACTATCCGAGCAAGCCGATCCGGGCCATCGGAGGCTCGGCGCCGGGCGGCATCAGCGACGTCTTCATCCGCACATTGGGCGAGGAGCTTCACAAAAGATGGGGGCAGCCCATCGTGGTCGAGAACCGACCGGGCGGCATGTTCAACATCGGGGCGCGCGCCTGCGCCGAGGCGCCGCCGGACGGCTATACGATCTGCATTCTTCCCAACGAGCCGATGACCTACAACCCGCATCTCTTCAAGACGCTGCCGTTCGATCCCGACAAGAGCTTCGAGCCGATCACCAATCTGTTTTTCATCGTCCAGGTGTTGGCGGTGAATTCGTCGCTCAACGCCAAGACGCTGGAGCAACTGGCCGCGGTCTCCAAGGCAAAGCCCAACACGTTCAGCTACTCGTCGCCTTCGCTCGCGCTCGTGCTCTTCCTGGAGAATTTCAAGCGCGAAACCGGCGCCGATATGGTCCGCGTTCCGTTCAAGGGCGGCGGCGATGCCGTCACCGGCTTGCTTTCGGGGACGACGCCGGTCGTGTTCGTCGGTGTCGCGAACCTGCTGGCGCATCTACGCAGCGGCGCCGCCACCGGCCTGGTCATGGACAGCGCGCAGCGATCGCCGCTGTTTCCCGACATCCCGATCATGTCCGAGCTCGGATATCGCGGCGATTTCACGCGCGCCTATTTCGGATTATACGCGCCGGCCGGCACGCCGAAGCCCATCGTGCACAAGATCCGCGATGAGGTCGCCCGCATCGCCAGCGAGCCCGGCTTCCTGGACAAGCATCTGGTGCAACGCGGCCTCGAGCCGGTGTTGAGCACGCCGGACGAATTCGCGCGCTTTCTCAAGCAGGACCGGGAGATCGCCGGCCGGATCGTGCGGGAGTCGGGTATCGCTCCGCAATAGGTGCCGCAGCGCAGCCGATTGCAACCGCAAGGGCGCGCTCTAAGTCACCACCGGCACGATCAGGTGCGATGGGTGCTCGGCGTCGTGATAGATCGTGTCGGTGCCGACCTTGTTGGGCGTGTAGTCGTGCTGGAACACGAACTCGGTCAGCTGCGAGTCTCCGTTGGCCAGCTCCAGGCGGATGCGGCTGCCTTGCTTGAAACAGGTAGGCGGTCGGCATCACCGCGATCTCGTACTGGTAGATTCTTCCCGGCTCGATCGGTTGCGGATCGACATGCGTGTACCAGGGCGCGTTGGGCAACGATCGCGCGGTGTCGATCGCCCGGTGCGAGGCGCGCAGCCAGCCCTTGGTCACCACCCGTGAGCGGGGCTGGACACCCTGCTTGCGGCTCTCCTCCGATTGCGCGAATTGCTCGGCGACCTTGACGATGAAGTCGGTGTCCGAATTGCTCGACGCCGCGTAGAGCACGAGCTTGAGCGGGCCGGCCAGCTCGAGGTCATGCTCGAGCGGCGGCGACGTGAAGGTCAGCACGCGCCGGACCGGATCGGGCCGGCCTTCGGCGTCGAACCCGACCACACCCGCGCGCCATCCGGGATCGGGATAGTCGAAGCGCGTCTGGCCGGTGCCGGCGCCGGCGGGGTCGAGCGCGCCGTCGTTCAACGATGTGACCGAGCCGGTGGGCCCGGATCGCAGAAAGTACGACCGATAGGACACGTTTTTCGGCGGCCAATCGTCGGCGCTGTCGAACCGGTCGGCGCCGGTGACGAAGTAGCGCACCGCCGGCTCGGCCGGATAGCTCGTGCTCTCGCCCTTCAGGTAGCAGTCGTAGAACGGCCGCAGGTACTTCTCGTGAAACGCCTCGCTCGAGAAGTCGGCGACCGCCGCGAACAGGTTGGACGAGCCGAACACCAGGAGCTTCTTGGGCGCGCGCGCCCGCTGAAACCCGACGATGTTGCCGTTGAGGTGCAGGTCGACCTTCGACCACACTCCGATCGAGAACATCGGCACCTTGATCTTCTCGATGCTCTCGGCGGCCGTCCGCACCTTCCAGAAGTCGTCATAGGTCGGGTGCCGCTGGACCTCGCCCGGATAGTCCCAGGTGAGCAGCCGCGACGGTCCGTCGATCGGGTACTGATTGACCGCGCGCGTCGTCGAATTGTACCAGGTCGACGGGAAGGCGCCCGGAATCCCGCCCGTGAAGGCGGAATTGCGGTAGGTGTCGATGTTGCCGTCGTAAGGCGCGATGCAGGCGAGGCCGGGCGGGTTCTGGATGCCCATGAACCATTGCATGCGCGCGTAATAGGATTGGCCGATGCCGCCGACCTTTCCGCTCGACCAGGGCTGCCGCGTGATCCAGACGATGACGTCGTGGAGATCGCGCTGCTCGGCTTCGTCCATGTAGCGGTATTCGCCCTGCGAGCGGCCGGTGCCGCGCACGTCCATGTGGACGAAGGCGTAGCCGTGCCGCAGGTAGTAGTCGATCGGCCCGGTCTCGCGCCAAAGGAAGACCGGCACCGCCGGCGCCAGGTTGTTGTCGAAGCGATAGGGCGAAGCCGCCAACAGCGCCGGATAACGGCCCGGCTGCGGCGGCCGATAGACCGCCGCCGCGATCTTGATCCCGTCATGCACCGGGATCTCGACGATCTCGGTCGGTCGCAGCGCTTGTCGTCCTCGGTCGGAAGTCATCTGCGGCTCAGTGCCCGGTGGCGAGCGCCGCCAGTTTCGTCGGCTCGGGCGGCAGCGCGTTGCCGCGCCAGACCACATGCAGGTCGGGCCGCAGCAGCAGGAGATCGTGGCCGTAGATGTCGCGCGGCGCCGCGTCGGGGATGTCGAGCACCTGCAACGGCGCGCGGATGTCGCCGAACGCACGCTCCAGCGCCGCCGTGTCGGCGCGCGTGCCGCCGAGCCGCAGCAGCGTATAGCCGTGGCCGTAGCCGATGCGGTCCTGCATCGCCGTCCCGTCGTCGAGCCAGACATGCGGCAGCCGCGCGCCCGGCCAGGTGGTCGGAACGTAGTCCATGAAATTGTGCTCGGGCGCCTCGCCCGGCTCCGGCCAGATCAGCGGCGA
This sequence comes from uncultured Alphaproteobacteria bacterium, assembly GCA_963708765.1. GTDB lineage: Bacteria > Pseudomonadota > Alphaproteobacteria > Rhizobiales > Xanthobacteraceae > VAZQ01. The sequence continues at coordinate 414,434 of CAVPTV010000037.1, forward strand.
GCCGACATAGCGATAGCCGAGCTCGGCGCCGATCATCTCGTTGCTCTTGCGCTGCTCGACGTCGGCGATGCGCGAGAGGTTGGCGCGGGTGGCGGCGCCCTCCGGCGTATCGTCGCGGATGTTCGGCCGATAGGCCTGCCGCCAGGCTCGCGGCGTCCGACCGTGGCGTGGCGCGACGCCGCCACGTTGCGCTCGCCGATCTGCCGCCGCTCGATCTCGTAGGACGGCAGCAGGTTGCGGCCGCCCCAGCCCTTGCAGCACCGCGGCGAGCTTCCACGACAGGTCGATGGCGTCGCCGACGCCGCTGTTCATGCCGAGCCCGCCGGTCGGGATCACCAGATGCACCGCGTCGCCGGCCAGGAACACGCGGCCCTGCCCATAGCGGTCGGCGAGCAGCAGGTTCTGCCGCCACTGGCCGACATAGAGCATGTCGTATTTGACCGGCATGGCGACGGTGCGCTCGAACATCGTCGCCATGTCGGCGTCGGTCTCCACCACCGAATGCAGGGTGAAGTGCCTGGTCGAATCCTGCACGATCAGCTGCGTCGATTGCGCATCGGCCACGTGATAGTGCCGGCCCTTGCCGATCGGAATGCGCTCGAACAGATCCTCGCAGTAATAGAGCGCCTGCCGCAACTGCAAGAGGTTGCTGTCGCCCTGCAGGCCGATGCCGAGCTGTCGGCGCACGATGCTCGAGCCGCCGTCGCAGCCGACCAGGTATTGCGCCTTGATCTCCGAGGTCTTGCCGCCGCTCTTGACGGTCGCGGTGACCGAGCCTTGGCTCCTGCGTGAACGACAGGAGCTCGCAGCCGTAGCGCACCGTGACGGACGGAAGCTCTTCGACGATCTCCTTCAGCAGCGGCTCGAGCGTGTATTGCGAGATCAGCTGATAGGGCTCGAGCGGCTCGCTGCCGTCGTTGGTGGCGGCGATCCGCGCCCGCGCCTGGTCGACCGACGGATAGGGCAGATGCAGCAGCGGCGGCTCGACCACGGTGAGCACGATGAACACGTCCATCGGACAATGGCTGGGCAGGCCGGCGGCGCGGATGCGTCGGCGATCCCGATCCGGCGATAGATTTCCATCGAGCGCGCGTTGCAGCGCTCCATCTTGGGCAGGAATTGCGGGGCTTCCTTCTGCTCGACGATCGTGCAGCGCACGCCCCGCCGCCCGAGGTCGAGCGCGAGCGTCAATCCGGTCGGGCCGGCGCCGGCAATGAGAACCTCTGTGTCCATGCGTTCCTCTAGCGAAGCGAGTAGCGAATAGCGAGTGGCGAATAGTTAAGGGGCTCTACTCACCATTCGCTACTCGCTATTCGCTATTCGCCCGCTTCGAAATCGGCCAGCTCCGCCCCTTCCTGCACGACGTCACCGACCGCGCATTTGAGCGCCTTCAGGTGGCCGTCGGCGGGCGCGCGCAGAGTGTGCTCCATCTTCATCGCCTCGATCACGATCAGCGGCGTGCCGCGCGGCACGTCCGTGCCCGGCTCAACGAGAATCCGCGTCACCGTGCCGGGCATCGGCGCCACCAGCCGGCTCGCCGCATCGGCCGCTCCCAGCTTGCGCGGCGAACGGATCGATCCAAGAGAGCCTGCGGCGTCCGCGCGGCGTGCCGAGCTCGAGATCGCGGCCGGTCCACGCGGCCGAGACCGTCTCCTTGAGGTCGCCGAGGGACACGTCGATCCGGCCGTCGGCGCGCGCGGCGTACGAGAGCGGATCGTTCGCCTCGCCGTATTCCAGCGTCAATCCGTCGCGACCGTATCCGATCACGGCGTCATGCCGCGCGGCACCCCGACGAAAGCTCAAGCGGCGGCGGCGAAGGCCCGCCATCATCCAACCATCGGCCCGGTTCCACGGCGAGGGAGCCGGATCGGCGACCGCATCCTGGTCACCCTGCTCGCGCACGAGAACGGCCGCGCTGGCCGCCGCCATCTCCTGGGCGGGCAGCGGCCGGGCGGCGGTGAGCGTCGAGAGCTCGCGCTCGATGAAGCCGGTATCGATCTCGCCGCTGCGCACCTGCGGGTGGCCCACCAGCGTCTCGAGGAACTCGAGATTGGTGGTCACGCCGGCGATCTCGAACGCGTTCAGCGCCTGCGCCATGCGATCGAGCGCCTGTGCGCGATCCGTGTCCCAGACGATCAGCTTTGCCAGCAGCGCGTCGTAGTAGGGCGTGATCGTGTCGCCGGCGCGGAACCCGGTATCGACGCGGACGCCGTCGCTCGCCGGCGGCTCGTGCCAGCGCGTGATGCGGCCGATCGACGGCAAGAAGCCCTTGTCGGCATCCTCGGCGTAGATGCGCGCCTCGATCGCGTGGCCGTTCGCGGCGATCTTGTCCTGCGGCAGCGGCAGCCGCTCACCGAACGCGATGCGCAATTGCCACTCCACGAGGTCGAGCCCGGTGATCATCTCGGTGACCGGATGCTCGACCTGCAGGCGCGTGTTCATCTCGATGAAATGGAAGCCCGCCGCGTCGGCGATGAACTCGACGGTGCCGGCATTGACGTAGTTCACCGCCTGCGCGGCGGCGCGGGCGGCGGCGCCGATCTCGGCGCGGCGCTCCGGCGCGAGGCTGATGGCGGGCGCCTCCTCCACCACCTTCTGGTGGCGGCGCTGCAGCGTGCATTCGCGCTCGAGCAGCGACACCACGTTGCCATGGACGTCCCCGAACACCTGCACCTCGATATGGCGCGGCCTGGCGAGGTATTTTTCGAGCAGGAGCCGGTCGTCGCCGAACGCCGCGGCGGATTCACGCTGCGCGCCGGCGACCGCTTCGGCCAGCTCATCGGCCTTGCCGACCACCCGCATGCCCCTGCCCCCGCCGCCCGCCGAGGCCTTGACCAGCACCGGATATCCGATCCGGTCGGCGGCTTCTTGCAGCGTCGCGAGGCTTTGATCATCGCCGTGATAGCCCGGCACCACCGGAACGCCCGCGCTCTCCATCAGCGCCTTGGCGGCCGACTTCGAGCCCATCAGGCGGATGGTCTCGGCCGATGGTCCCACGAACACGAGCCCGGCAGCCTCGCAGGCCTGCGCGAAATCGGCATTCTCGGAGAGAAACCCGTAGCCCGGATGGATCGCCTCGGCGTAGGTCTTGCGCGCCGCCTCGATGATCGCGTCGACACGCAGGTAGCTGTCCTTGGCGGGCGGCGGACCGATCGGCACGGATTCGTCGGCGAGCCCGACATGCATCGCGTCGCGATCGGCGTCCGAATACACCGCCACGGTGCGCAACCCCATGCGCTTCGCCGTGCGCATGATCCGGCAGGCGATCTCGCCGCGGTTGGCGATCAGGAGCTTGTGGAAACGCCGGGCGGACGACACATCACATCCTGAAAATGCCGAAGCGGGTCGGCTCCGGCGGCGGCGCGTTCATGCCGGCGGCGAGCGCCAGTCCCAGCACGGTGCGGGTGTCGGCCGGATCGATGATGCCGTCGTCCCAGATGCGCGCGCTCGCGTAGTAGGGATGCCCCTGCTGCTCGTACTGCTCGCGGATCGGCGCCTTGAAGGCCTCGTCGTCGGCGGCGGTCCAGGCGCCGCCCTTGGCCTCGGTCGACTCCTGGCGCAGCAGCCCCAGCACGCTCGCGGCCTGCTCGCCGCCCATCACCGAGATGCGCGCGTTCGGCCACATCCAGAGGAAGCGCGGGTTGTAGGCGCGCCCGCACATGCCGTAGTTGCCGGCGCCGTAGCTGCCGCCGATGATCACCGTGTATTTCGGCACGTTGGTGGTGGCGACCGCGGTCACCAGCTTGGCGCCGTCCTTGGCGATGCCGCCGGCCTCGTATTTGCGGCCCACCATGAAGCCGGTGATGTTCTGCAGGAACAGCAGCGGAATGTTGCGCTGGCTGGCGAGCTCGATGAAGTGCGTGCCCTTGAGCGCGCTCTCGCTGAACAGGATCCCGTTGTTGGCGAGGATGCCGATCGGATAGCCGTGGATGTGGGCGAAGCCGCAGATCAGCGTCTGGCCGTAGAGCTCCTTGAACTCCGCGAATTCGGAGCCGTCGACGATGCGCGCGATCACGTCGCGCACGTCGTAGGGCGTGCGCCGATCGGCCGGGACGATGCCGTAAAGCTCCTCCGCCGGATGGGCGGGCTCGCGCGGCGGCCGCAGCTCCAGATAGGGGCGCTTGACCCGGTTGAGGTTGGCGATGATGCGGCGCGCGATGCCGATCGCGTGGCCGTCGTCGGTCGCGTAGTGGTCGGTGACGCCCGATTGGCGGCTGTGCACGTCGGCGCCGCCCAGGTCCTCGGCGCTGACCTCCTCGCCGGTCGCCGCCTTCACCAGCGGCGGCCCGGCGAGGAAGATCGTGCCCTGATGGCGCACGATGATGCTCTCGTCCGACATCGCCGGCACGTAGGCGCCGCCCGCCGTGCACGAGCCCATCACGATCGCGACCTGCGCGATCCCGAGCGACGACATGCGCGCCTGGTTGTAGAAGATGCGGCCGAAATGGCGCTCGTCGGGGAAGATCTCGTCCTGCAGCGGCAGGAAGGCGCCGCCGGAATCGACCAGATAGACGCAGGGCAGATGGTTCTCGCGCGCGATCTCCTGGGCGCGCAGATGCTTCTTCACGGTCATCGGATAGTAGGTGCCGCCCTTGACGGTGGCGTCGTTGGCGACCACCACGCATTCGCGGCCGCTGATGCGGCCGATGCCGGTGATCAGGCTCGCGGACGGCACGTCGCCGCCGTACATGCCGTAGGCGGCGAGCGCCGACAGCTCGAGAAACGGGCTGCCGGGATCGAGCAGCAGATCGACCCGCTCGCGCGGCGAGCAGCTTGCCGCGCGCCGAATGCCGCGCCCTCGCCTCCTCGCTGCCGCCGCGCATCGCGACGTCGAGCTTTTCGCGCAGGTCGGCGACCAGCGCCGTCATGGCGGCGGCGTTGCGCGCGAACTCGGGCGAGCGCGTGTCGATGCTGGATGGGAGGACGGTCATCTCAGCGCGTCTTATTGAACAATTCGCGCCCGATCAACATGCGCCGGATCTCGCTGGTGCCGGCGCCGATCTCGTAGAGCTTGGCGTCGCGCAGATAGCGGCCGGTGGGATAGTCGTTGATGTAGCCGTTGCCGCCGAGGATCTGGATGGCGTCGAGCGCGGTCTTGGTGGCGTTCTCGGCCGCATAGAGGATGGCGCCGGCGGCGTCCTCGCGCGTGGTCGCGCCGCGGTCGCAGGCGCGCGCCACCGAATAGACATAGGCCTTGCAGGCGTTCATCGCCACGTACATGTCGGCGATCTTGCCCTGCACCAGCTGGAATTCGCCGATCGGCTGGCCGAACTGCTTGCGCTCGTGCACGTAGGGCATCACCACGTCGATGCAGGCCTGCATGATGCCGAGCGGGCCGGCGGCCAGCACCACGCGCTCGTAGTCGAGGCCGGACATCAGGATGCCGACGCCGCCACCGACGTCGCCGAGCACGTTCTCGGCCGGCACCTCGCAATCCTCGAACACGAGCTCGCAGGTGTCGGAGCCGCGCATGCCGAGCTTGTCGAGCTTCTGCGCGGTCGAGAATCCCTTGAAGCCCTTCTCGATCAGAAAGGCGGTGATGCCGCGCGGGCCGGCGTCCGGATCGGTCTTGGCATAGACCACGAGCGTCTCGGCCTGCGGTCCGTTGGTGATCCACATCTTGCTGCCGTTGAGGATGTAGCGGTCGCCCTTCTTCTCGGCGCGGGTCTTCATCGAGACGACGTCGGAGCCGGCGCCGGGCTCCGACATCGCCAGCCCTCCGACGTGCTGGCCGGAGATCAGCTTCGGCAGATAGCGGCGCTTCTGCGCATCGGTCCCGTTCCTGCGGATCTGGTTGACGCAGAGGTTCGAATGCGCCCCGTAGGAGAGGCCGACCGAGCCGGACGCGCGCGAGATTTCCTCCATCGCGACGCAATGCTCGAGATAGCCGAGCCCGGCGCCGCCCCACTCCTCCTCGACCGTGATGCCGTGCATGCCGAGCTCGCCGAGCTGGGGCCACAGATCGCGCGGGAACGTGTTGGAACGGTCGATCTCGTCGGCGCGCGGCGCGATCTTGTCGGCCGCGAAGCTGCGCACGCTGTTGCGCAACATGTCGGCGGTCTCGCCCAGGCCGAAATCGAGGCCGCGCAGGTCGTTCCTCAGCATGAGCGGTGGTCCTTGGCGTTGGCGATGGTTGTTGGTGCGCGGCCGCGGCTGCAACCGAGGATCGGCCACTCCTGCACGTCCTCGGACGAGGCCGCAATACTACATGATTTCAGACCCTTGACGAACCACACCGGCCGGGGCTGTTCTAGCCGGCAACGAGAACGAACGGCCAATTCGCCCGGGCGCGGCGAGCGAGGATCGATGGACATCGTCATTGTCGGCGGCGGCATCGGCGGGCTGACGCTGGCGCTGGCCGTTCACGCCGTCGGGCGGCGCCCAGCGCATTCGCGTGTTCGAGGCGGCGCCGGAGATCCGTCCGCTCGGCGTCGGCATCAATCTCGGTCCGCATGCGGTGAAGGAGCTGAGCGCGCTCGGCCTGGAAGACGCGCTCGCGGCGGTGGCCTGCCAGCCGCAGGACTACGCCTTCTTCACCCGCCACGGCCAACTGGTCTACCGCGAGCCGTGGGGACGGGCGGCCGGCCACCAATGGCCGCACTTCTCGATCCATCGCGCCGACCTGCACCAGGTCCTGCTCGATGCCGTGCAGGCGCGGCTCGGTCCGGGAAGCTTCATCACCGGCCATCGCTGCGTCGGCGTCGAGCAGGACGATGCGCGCGTGACCGCGCGTTTTGTCGCGCCCGACAACAGCGCGTTGCCGGCGCAGCAAGCCGATGTGCTGGTCGCCTGCGACGGCATCCATTCGGCGGTGCGGGCGCAGTTCTATCCGGACGAGGGGCCGTTCGCCTACCGCGGCATCAATATGTGGCGCGGCGTGACCCGGCAGCCGCCCTACCTCACCGGCCGCAGCATCGCCCGCATCGGAGCGCGGCATTCGACCCTCATCATCTATCCGATCCGCGACAACATCGACGATGCCGGCAACCAGCTGGTCAACTGGGTGGCGGAGATCGAGCGCGAGGTGGCGGTGCCGGTCGATTGGAACAAGCCGGGACGGCTCGAGGACTTCTACCCGACCTATCAGGACTGGACGTTCGACTGGCTCGACGTGCCGGACATGATCCGCCGGGCGGATGCGATCTTTTCCTACCCGATGGTCGACCGCGACCCGATCGCGCGCTGGAGCTTCGGGCGGGTGACGCTGCTCGGCGACGCCGCGCATCCGATGTATCCGCAGGGCGGCAACGGCGGCGCGCAGGCGATCATCGACGCCGCCACCCTGGCGCGTTTGCTCGTCAGTGAGCCGGATCCGACTGCAGCCTTGAAGGCCTACGAGGCGGCGCGGCTGCCGGCGACCAGCCGCATCGTGCTGCAGAACCGCTCGGCGCCTCCGAACGTGATCGTCGATACGGTCGAGCAGCGCACCGCCGGCAAGCGCTTCGACAAGCTCGATGACGTGATCAGCCAGGACGAGCTGCGCGCGATCTTCGAGCGCTACCAGAAGGTCGCCGGCTATCATGTGCAACAGGTGGGAAGAGGGTAGGTCATGGCGGATACGGTTGCGACGCTGAAGCTCACGCTCGGCGGGCGCGATGAAGCTCCTGCAGGCGGCGATCGCGAAGGCGGCGGAGATCGGCGTCCCCGAATGCATCTCCATCGTCGATCCCGGCGGCCACCTGCTGGCGTTCGCCCGCATGGACGGCGCCTTCGTGCAGTCGATCGACTCCTCGCTGATGAAGGCGATGACCGCCGCCTCCTACGGCGAGCCGACCGGCAATATCGCGGCCGGCATCGACCTCAAGCTGGCGATCGCCACCCAGGGCAAGCGCATCAACCTGCCGGGCGGCCTGCCGGTCATCGTCGACGGCCACGTGATCGGCGGCATCGGCGTCGGATCGGGCACCGGCGAGCAGGACCGGATCGTGGCCGAGGCCGCGCTCGGCGCGCTGCCGGGCGCCAAGCGGTTCGGCTAGCGGGTTGGCGTCCATTTTGGCACGAACAAACCCAAGAAACCCAATGATTTCAACGCCGGCACGCGCTTGATCGTGGAGGGAGCCGCCCATGAATGCCATGCGACACCTGGCTCGTGCCGTGCTTCTCGGTGCGAGCTGTCTCGTGGCGCTCTCGCTGGCCGCCCATGCGCAGCAATGGCCGAGCAAGCCGATCCGCTGGCTGGTGCCGGTCGCCGCCGGCGGCGCCACCGACGTGGTCGCGCGATTGCTGCAGGAGCCGGTCGGAAAGCTCCTGGGCGGGACGATCGTGGTGGAGAACCGGCCGGGCGGCGCGGGCGTGATCGCCACCCAGGCGACCGTCACGTCGCCGCCCGACGGCTACACGATGGGCCTCATCTATACGTCGCACCCGGCCAATGCGGTGATGCAGCCCAAGCTCCCGTACGACTCGTTCAAGGACATCACCCCGGTCGCGTTCTTCTGGCGCGCGCAGCTCGCCTTCTCGGTGGCGACCGACAGCCCGATCAAGTCGTTCAAGGAGCTGCTGGAGACCGCCCGCCGCGACCCCGGCAGCATTACCTACGGCACCGGCGGCGTCGGCACCGGCGCCCATATCGCCGGCGCGATGTTCGCCGAAGCCGCGCAGATCAAGCTCACCCATGCGCCTTATCGGGGCGCCGCGCCGGCATTGAACGACCTGCTGGCCGGCCAGCTGCCGGTCCTGATCAGCAACGTCTCGGCGCTGCCGCCGCACATCGAGACCGGACGCCTGCGGCCGCTCGCCGTCACCGGCGCGCAGCGGTCGCCGGTGCTCCCGGACGTCCCGACCGTCGCCGAGTTCGGGTTTCCCGGCTATCAGGCCACCGAGTGGAGCGGCCTGATCGGGCCCGCGAACGTGCCGGCGGAGATCGTGACCCGGATGAACCACGCCATCAACGCGGCGATCGGGCAGCCGGCGGTCGCCGAGCAGTATCGCAAGATGGGTCTGGAAACGGTCCTGATGAGCCCCGGCGAATTCAAGGCTTTCCTCGAGAGCGGAGACCAGCAAGTTCGCCGATGTGATCCGCAAAGGCGGCATCAAGTCGGAGTAGCGCCCTTCAGCGCGCGCTGCACCTGCGCCAACAACTCCGCGACATCGTAGTTGAGATAATAGCCGGCGCCGACCCGCACCGGGTCGCCCGCATAGTAGCGCTCGTATTGCAGCATGCGCTGGCCGAACTGCGTGCCGGTCAAATCCCAGGCGAGCTTGAACAGCCGGATGCGCTCCTCCGCGTCGACGCCGGCGCCGCGGTAATAGCGCGCGATGTCGGGCCCGATCTCGGAGCGCAGATCGGCTTCCATCGGATTGATCAGCAGCCCGCCGGCGCCGAGCACCTGGGTCACCTGCACCATGCGCTCGTACATGCGCGGCAGGTGATAGCGCAGCGCCTGCAGCGGATCGTAGGCCGGGCGGATGAAGCCGCGGCCGGTCGGCTCCGCGTTGCGCTCGGACATCAGGATCGCCGCCTCGATCAGCTGCAGGTAGCCGAGCAGCTCGCCGAGCTGCTCCTGCACGTGCAGGAAGCTGTCGCTCTTGACCGCGCGCGTCATCGCGATCGCCGCGCCGGTCACGATCTGGCATTTCGCCAGCCCGCGGATGGCGGTCTGGTGGCCGGTGTGGTTGCGCACGCTCGCCTGCGCGAACAGCGCGTTGCCCATCTTCACGTCGCCGTAGAGAAAGACGCGGTCCCACGGCACCCGCACGTCCTCGAACACGCAGACCGCGTCCGGCTCCTCGAAGCGCGCGCCGAGCGGATGGTCCCATTCCGATTGCTCGCCGCGGTCGAACGGCTCGCGGCAGATGAAGCGCAGCCCGGGCGTGGCGGCCGGAACCGCGAACGCCAGCACATGGCGCTCCTCGCCGTCGCGGATGCCGGGCTGCGGATAGATGATGAGCTCGTCCGCGGTCGGCCCATGGGTCGCCAGCATCTTGGCGCCGCGGACGATCAGGCCGTCCTTGCCCTCCTCCACCACGCCGAGATGGACGAAGGCGTTCTCCTGCTCGTGCGAGCCGCGCGAACGGTCGCTCTGCGGATTGACGATGGCGTGGGTGAGGAAGAGATCGCGGTCGCGGCAATACCTGTAATAGTTCCTGACATTGTCGGCGAACATCGCCCCGCGCTGGCCGAAAAACTCCGCGCCCTCGGCGAACGTCATCAGCACGGTGTTGAGATAATCGGGCGAGCGGCCGACCATCCCGAAGGTGGCGTCGGCCCAGACCTTCATCGACTGGCGCCGCTTGACCAGGTCGTCGTGGCTGCGCGGCATCAGGAACGAGGTGCCGGCGGGCTCGCCGGTGTCCTCGCAGACATAGGTCATGAGCTCGCGGTGCTCGGGCGAGCTCTGCAGATCGTAGAGCTGCGCGATCGATCGGATCGGCCGCCGGAAGACGGGATCGGTCGTGATGTCGTCGACGCGGCGGCCGGCGACCCAGGTCTCGCGCGGATTGCGGCGCAGGCCGTCGATGAATTGGGCTCCATTGCGTGGCGGCATCAGGGCTTCCTCGAGTTGATATGGAATCGGCAGTTGGCCTTTTTGATATTGCAGTTATTTCGCTTATTTCATATACTATGCCTTACTCAGGAGAGCCACCATGACGACCACTACGGATGATGCGGCAAGGGAACCGACCGAGACGGATGCCGCAATCGCGCGCATCTTATTGCAGGTGCTCACGCCGTTGCAGCGTCCGGACGAGCGTGTCGGTGAACGTTCAAGATCGGCAGGTCAGGATTCCGGCCGCCATGGTGCCGGCGTTGATCGAGGCTGCGAAGCTCATTTCGGAAGGGCACGCGATCGACGTGATTCCTGCAGACAAGGAGGTGAGCGCGCAGGAAGCCGCCGACTTCCTCAAGGTGTCTCGTCCCTATCTTCTCAACCTCGTGAAGAAGGGTGTCCTGCCATATCGCATGGTCGGCGCGCATCATCGCATTCCGATGGGCGCGTTGATCGCCTACAAGCGGGACCAGGCGCCGCGTCGCCGATCGCTCGACGCGCTGACCGGAGAGACGCAGGACCTCGGCCACTGACGCAGCGCTGATCCATTGCCGTGGAAACCGCAGTTCTCGACGCGTGCGTGCTTTTCAGGGGCGCGCGTGATTTCCTGTTGTGGGTCGCTGAAGCCGGCGCATTCAGCCCAGCGTGGTCCGACGCCATTCATGCCGAATGGATGAGAAACCGTCGCGAGAAATTCGGCGATCCGAATTTCCGACTGAGCTACGCGCGGGCAGAGATGGAGAAAGCGTTCCCGGGCGCGAACTTCGCACCCGATCCTGAAATATCAAAGACGATCTCGCTGCCCGACATGGACGACGCCCATGTCGTCGCCACAGCTGTCACTGCTCAAGCCAAGACCATCGTCACTTACAACGAACGGCATTTCCCGAGCCAGATTCTCGCCCCGCTCGCACTCTGCACGGAAACGCCGGACGCGTTCTGTGCGCGCCTTTTCGCCGAAGCGCCGGCAGATGTCATCGAGGGCGCGCGGCTCCATCGGGCCAGCATGACGAGACCGTCATACGATCGAGGTCCGTACCTGGATCATCTGGAGTCGCTGGGGCTCAAACAGACGGCAGACCTGCTGCGAGCGGTTCGTAACTCGATCTGAATCGTTCTCGATGCCCATCCCGACGTCCGCCTCACGGCGCCTTCGGGCCGACGCTGCGATACCAGTCGAGGATCTGCTCGCCGGTCCAGAACAGCACGTCCGGCTTGGCGCGGATCTGCTCGAACACGCGGCGGAAATACTTGAGCCGGTGCGCCGCCCCCATGATGTAGGGGTGCAGGACGATCGCCATCACGCGCGCGCCGTCGGCGGCGTCGGCGTGGATCTGCGCGAACTGGTCGAGCGCGCGGTCGGAATATTCCGACGCCTTGTGATGCTGGATCAGCATCATGGCGACGTCGTTGCATTCCTGCGTGTAGGGAACGTTGACGATCGGCTTGGTGCGGGTCTTGAGCCAGACCGGCTGGTCGTCGAGCACCCAGTCGCACACATAGTCGTAGCCTTCCTCGACCAGGAGGTCCGGCGTCTCCCAGGTCTCGGTGAGACCGGGACCGAGCCAGCCGCGCGGCCGCTTGCCGGTCACCTTGGCGATCGCCTCGGCGGTGCGGCGGATGTCCTCGCGCTCGTTCTCCACCTTCTGCATGTTGCGCTGGGTGAAGCCGTGCCCCATGAACTCCCACTTGCGCGCGAGCGCGGCCTCGACGATCGGCGGATAGGCGGCGAGCGCCGAGCCGTTGATCGCCAGCGCCGCGGGAAGGTCGAACTCGTCGAACACCTTGAGCAGCCGCCAGAACCCGACGCGGTTGCCGTATTCGTGCCACGCCCAGTTGGGGATGTCGGGCGAGGGCGAGCCGCCCGCCGGCGGCGTGATCACGGTGCGCGGCATGGGTTGCTGCGCATCCCACTCCTCGACATTGACGATCACCCACACGACCATGCGGGCACCGCCCGGCAGCTTCAGTGCGGGTCGGCTCGAGATCGGCGAGTAGGAGAGGCGTTGGGTCGGCAGCATGTTTGACGGCTCCGAGTATCAAGTCGAAGGGTAGTGCTCTTCGGCCAACCTGTCATCTTGACAAAGCCGGACGGTTTTTCATTAGTCCAAATCACTCCTGCGGTGGAATCCAATGTCAAAGCTGTCCGGCCGTTCTGCTGTGGTGACCGGTGCCGCGCAGGGCATCGGCGCCGCCTACGCGCTCGCCCTGGCGGCGGAAGGCGTGAAAGTCGCGGTGACGGACATCGTCGACCCGCGAGGCGTGGTGGAAGCGATCAGGACGGCCGGCGGCGAGGCCATCGGACTGATATCGGATGTCTCCGATCTTGCGGCCTGCGAAACCATGGTCGAGGCCGCCGCAAAGGCATTCGGCGGCATCGATATCCTGGTCAACAACGCGGCAATTTTCGCTGCACTCGAGCGCAAGCCATTTGATCAGCTGAGCACCGCCGAGTGGGATCAAGTCATGGCCGTGAATGTGCGCGGGCCGTTCAACGCCGCCAAGGCGGCGCTCCCCGGCATGAAAGCGCGAGGATACGGAAAGATCATCAACATCTCGTCGGCGACCGTGTTTTCGGGAACGCCGGGAATGCTGCATTACGTGGCTTCGAAGGGAGCCGTGGTGGCGATGACCCGGGCGCTGGCGCGCGAAGTCGGCGAGTTCGGCATCATCGTGAACGGCATCGCGCCGGGCCTGACCATGAGCGAGGGCCTGCTGGCGCAGCGTGAGGTGATCGAGCCTTACGCGAAGGTGGCCATGGCGTCGCGCGCGCTCAAGCGGGAGCAGGTGCCGACCGATCTCATCGGAGCGCTCATTTTCCTGGCCTCGTCGGACAGTGATTTCATGACCGGGCAGACCATCGTCGTCGATGGCGGCTACGTGATGCGTTAAGTTTGCGCGGAAATCGGTCGCAGCGAAGGAAAAGGGCCATGTTCTTGCGTAATGCCTGGTACGCGGCGGTTTGGTCGAATGACCTCACGGATCGTCCGATCGGCCGCACCTTTCTCGACGACAAGGTCGTTCTGTTTCGCAATGCGAGCGGCCAGGCCGCGGCCCTGGTCGATTGCTGCTGCCATCGCGCCGCACCGCTGTCGAAGGGCGAGGTCGCCGGCGAGTATCTGGCGTGCGGCTACCACGGTTTGAAATTCGACGTCACCGGGCAGTGCGTGGAAGTGCCCGGGCAGCAACACGTGCCTCGTGGCGCAAAGGTGAGGAGCTACCCTGTCCACGAGAAATGGAACGTGGTGTGGATCTGGATGGGCGATCCTGCGAAGGCCGACGCGTCGAGCATTCCCGACCTGCACTGGCTCGCCGACCCGAAGTGGACTGCCACGCCTGGATACATCCACTTGAAATCGAGCTACCTGTTTGTGATCGACAACCTGCTGGACCTGACTCACGTCGCTTACGTCCATAAGAACACCCTGGCGGGGGATCCGCGCGAAGCGACAACTCCGACCAAGACCGAGCGGCTCCCCGACGGCGTGCGCGTCGGTCGCTGGATGCTGGATTTCCTGCCTCCGCCCTTGTTCGCGAAGGCCGGCAACTTCAAGGGCAATGTCGATCGCTGGCAATTCGCGACCTGGAAGCCGCCGTCGATCGTCTATCTCGATGTGGGATGCGCGAAAGCCGGAACCGGAGCACCCGAAGGCGATCGCAGCCAGGGCATATCGATCTGGTCGAGCCACCTGATCACGCCCGAGATCGGAGAATTCAAGCCATTACATGTTCTGCTACGCGCGCGATTTCAGCGTCGGCGATCCGGACATGTCGAAGCTCTTGTACGAGGGATCGAGAGCAACCTTTCTCGAAGACGTCGACATGCTCGAAGGAGTGCAGGCCAATCGCACCGGAGGATCGCTCGAGGGCCTCATCGACGTCGGCGCCGACGCCGCTCAACTGCAGGCCCGCCGAATGCTCAACGGCATGATCGGCGCCGAGCAGTCCTGATCGCCCTTCCCAATGAGCAAAGGTCTGTGAACCACGCATGAGCCAATCCGTTGTCTTTTTCCTGAATGGCCCCGGTGCCAATCTTTACGGCCTCGACCCGAGCGGCGTTTACGGCACCGAAAGCTTTCCGCAGATCGAAGCGCGCTGCCGCAAGCATGCGGCGAGTCTCGACCTGCAGCTCGACTTCCGGCAGTCCAACCACGAGGGCGTGCTGATCGACTGGATCCAGGAAGCGCGCCAGCGGGCGCACGGCCTGATCATCAACGGCGCCGGCCTCACCTACACGTCGATCGCGATTCTCGATGCGCTGCTCGCCTTCGGCAAGCCGATCATCGAGGTGCATATGAGCAATATCTACAAGCGCGAGCCGTTCCGGCATCACTCCTTCATCTCGAAGGCGGCGACCGGCATCGTCGCGGGCCTCGGCCCGATGGGCTACGAGCTCGCAATCACCGCGATGGCGCGCCTGCTGGCGAATGACCGTGCCGCATGACGAAGGACGCCCTCGTCTTCTACAGCGAGTTCGACGACCCGGACGCCTGGCGGCGGGCGCTCGCGGCGGAGTTGCCGGATCTCGATTTTCGTGTCGCTCCCGCGTTCGGCGATCCGCGCGGAGGTGCGATACGTGCTGGCGTGGAAGCCGCCGAGCGGGTTCTTCGCCGGATTCCCCAATCTCGCGCTCGTGGTCAATCTCGGCGCCGGCGTCGACTCGCTCGTCGGCCGCGATGACTTGCCGGATGTGCCGATCGCGCGCCTGTCCGATCCCGGCATGCAGTCGTTGATGACGAGCTATGTGCTGTTCTCGGTCATCCGCTATGCGCGCGACATCCCGGAATTCGAGCGCGCGCAGCGCAGGCGGCGAGTGGCGCTACATCCATCCGCGCCCATTGTCGGCGATCCGCGTCGGCGTGCTCGGGCTCGGCGAGCTTGGCCGCGCCGCCGCCGAAGCGCTGGCCCGCACCGGCTTCGACGTGCGCGGCTGGGCGCGGTCCGAGAAGTCGATCGCAGGGGTGAAATGCCTTGCCGGCGGCGCGACGCTCGATCGCTTCCTGTCGGAGAGCGACATCCTCGTGGTGATGCTGCCGCTGACGGCGGAGACGCGCGGCCTGCTCGATCGCCGCCGGCTCGACCTGCTGCCCGAAGGCGCCAAGCTCGTCAACGTCTCGCGCGGCGCCATCGTCGATGAGGCGGCGCTCCTGGATGCGCTGCGCGGCGGCCGGATTGCCGAGGCGACGCTCGATGTGTTCGCGGTCGAGCCGCTGCCGGCCGAGCATCCGTTCTGGAGCATGGACAACGTGCTGATCACGCCGCATCTCGCCAGCATCACGGTGCCGGAGGATGCCGCGCGCGACGTCGCCGAAAGCATCCGCCGCGTGCGTTCAGGCGCCGAGCCGCTCCACCTGATCGATCCGCGGCGGGGTTATTGAGCCGGGCGCAAACAGGCCGCCGGGCGCGAAGGCTTCGCAGAGAAACGATTCGAACGCCTTGACCGCCGGGCGCACGGAATAATTCCTGAGGCGCAGGCATATGATGCGCGTCGGCGGCAAATCCTCGGCAATGTCGATCACCGCCACGCGCTTGCCGTCATAGGAGATATTGGTTCCCGGTATCGCATTCTGGATCGTGAAGCCGTGGCCATTGGCGACGAGGCCGCGGATCAATTCCATCGAGCGCGAGCGGAAGACGACGCGTGGCTCGAGACCCACCGCGTGGAACAGCCCGAAGAAATAATCCCGTGAATGCGGCAGATCGAGCAGGATGTAGGGCTCGCCGGTCAGCTCTCTCAGGCTGATCTTCTCGCGCCCGGCGTGCGGATGCTCGGCATGGACGATGATGCGCGGCGGCAGGTCGGCGAGCGGAATGGCGAGCAGATCCTCGTGCATCGCAAGCGAATAGCCGAGCGCAAGCTCCGCACGCCCCGACAACAGCATGGCGATCAGCTGCTCCTGATCGCCGTCGTGCAATTCGACCGTGATGCCGGGATGAAGCTGCGCAAAGCGTGCGAGCAGCGCGGGCATGAAGCGGACCGCGAGCGTCAGGAAGCACGCCACCACGATCTTGCCGCGCAGAAGCTTGCTGAGATCGAGCGCGTTCTGCTCGAATTCGGAGGCGTGCCTGAGCAGCAGGCGCGCCTCGTGCACGACCCGCTCTCCCGCCGGCGTCAGGGTCACGCCGCGCGCGTGATGGCGGATGAACAGCGGCGAGCCGATATGGGCCTCGAGCTCGGCGATCGCGTTCGAGATCGACGGCTGCGAGACATTGAGGCGTCTCGCCGCCTCGGTCACGTTCCCCGCGTCCGCCGCCGCCACCACATAGCGAAGCTGACGCAGTGATGGTTGCATATCCGGCACTGCATCAGAAAATCCTATCAAGATCAATGGAATTTAATATTTTACCAATCTAGCGGCGGCGCGGCAGGGTCCTTGCATGAAGCACGCAGGCGGTGGACGCACATGATCCGGACCGGAGCGCAATACCGAGAAGGGCTTCGTGACGGTCGCGAGGTCTGGATCGACGGCGAGCGCGTCAAGGACATCACGTCCCATCCCGCCACCCGGCCGATCGTCGACATTCGTGCCCGCATCTTCGACATGCAGCACGAAAACGACAACGCGGCGACGATGACCTATGTGGAGGACAACAAGCGCCACTCGATCTTCAACCGCCTGCCGCGCGCGCAACAGGACTGGCACGACAAGTGGCGCGCCGTCGATGCGGTCATGAACGACATCGGCGGCGTCGTCACCCGCGTCGGCGACGAGACCGTCGGCGAGATGTGGTCGCTGTTCGACGGGCGCGACGTGCTGCAACGAGATCGATCCGCACTTCAGCGAGAACATCACGCGCCACATCCAGGCGGTGATCGAAGCCGACGTCTTTCACGTCTCCGCCAATACCGATCCCAAGGGTGATCGCTCGAAAGCGCCGCAGGACCAGGACCCCGACATGATGGTCCATGTGGTCAAGGAGACCGACGCCGGCATCGTGATCCGCGGCGCCAAGTACGAGACCGCGTCCGGCTATGCCGATCAGGGCTTCCTCAAGCCGACCGTCGGGGCATGGACCAACGAGAAGCTCTCCGACTACGCGGTCGGCTGCATCGTTCGCATGGGCGCGCCGGGCGTGAGGCATATCGCGCGGTCGGGCTTCGCCGGACGCGCGCAGCGCCGCCGATTATCCGCTCGCCAACAAGTTCGACGAGGTCGACTTCCTGATGGTGCTCGACGACGTCCTCATCCCCTGGGAGGACGTGTTCTTCTATCGTCATACCCGCGCCGCCCAGTATATCCGCGGCACGCTGCACCGCTATTCGGCCTTTCCGTACACGCTGCGCGTCCTCTACGTCGCCGACATGATGATCGGAGCGGCGTTGTGGAACGCGAAGCAGACCGGGCTCGACAAGCTGCAGGCGGTGCGCGAGAAGCTCGCCGA
Organism: uncultured Alphaproteobacteria bacterium; assembly: GCA_963708765.1. Taxonomy (GTDB): domain Bacteria; phylum Pseudomonadota; class Alphaproteobacteria; order Rhizobiales; family Xanthobacteraceae; genus VAZQ01. The sequence continues at coordinate 432,307 of CAVPTV010000037.1, forward strand.
TCTCGTCTGCTATCGCGAGGGCATCAACGCGCATCTCACGGCCTCGATCGCGCTCGGCCAGCGCAGCCCGGGCGGCCTGCTGATGCCGCATCAGTCGATGCTCTATGCCGGCCGCGTGTTCGCCTGCTCGAACCTGCCGCAGATGATGCACATCGCACGCGAGCTGTGCGGCGGCCAGATTTGCGTCACGCCGAACGAGGCCGCATTCAAGGCGTCCGGCTCGGGCCAGTGGCTCGAAAAGTTCTACAGCCTCAACGAGAACTGGCAGGCCGAGGATCGCCGCAAGCTGCTCGCCTTCGCCCGCGACCTGCTGAACTCCGACTATGCGGGTCATCGCCTGACCTTCGTCCAGTTCGCGCAGGCGCCGCATTTCAATCACCTCGCCGCGGTGTACGGCGCGTTCGATTTTTCGGGGCCGCTCGACTTCGTGCGCCGCGCCGCCGGCCTCTCCGAGCGCGTGAACGGGATCGCGGCAATGAGACGTCTACCTGCGACGTGCGCAAGTTCAATACCCGCGATGCCTATCCGGACCAGAAGCTCGACAACGACCTGTGCATGGCCGTGCGGGCCGGCAACACCGTCTATCTGCGCGGCCAGACCGCGCATGGATCTCGACGGCAGGATCGTCGGCATCGGCGATGCGGCGGCGCAGACCGAGAATGCGATGAAATGCGTGAAGATCCTGCTGGAGGAAGCCGGAGCCAAGCTGGAGCACATCGCCAAGATCACGATCTACATCACCGACCGCGCCTACCGCGAGCCGGTCTACCAGGTGGTGGGCAAGTGGCTCAAAGGCGTCTATCCGGTGTCGACCGGACTGATCGTGCAGGGGCTTGCACGCCCCGAATATCTGATGGAGATCGACGTCATCGCCGAGATACCATCGGCGCAAGATGCAGGAATTGCCTGACCACGCGCGAAGTGCCGGGTTTCTCGCGCTTGGTCGACCGGAGGCTCAGCCGCACGGCGAATCCGATCGAGATTCGCCGCAGGGCACGAGGTATCCTCGCAACAGGCAAGCGAAGGCCGCGCCTTCGGGCGCGGCTCGTCATCCGGGCGGCGGCGGCACCGTCGCAACTCGTGTTTGCGCGCCAGCCGCGCGCGACAAATCCCCCAACGGGGGATCGGAGCGGGAGTGCTGAAGATGAAGCGATATCTCTTTGCATCGGCGGCGTTCGCGGCCGCCTTGTGGACGACTTGCGCCCTGGCGGCCGACAAGCTCGTGATCTCGATCTGGGGCGGAAGCTGGAAGGACCTGATCGCGCAGACCGCGGCCAAGAAGTTCACCGCCGACACCGGCGTCGAGGTCGAGTTCGTCACCGGCGGCACGATCGACCGCCTGAACAAGGCCAAGCTCGCCAAGGGCTCGCCCGAGAGCGACGTGACCTTCACCACGTCGCATGTCGGCTGGCTCTATGCGAGCGACGGCCTGTTCGAGACGCTCGATGTGGCGAAAGCGCCGAACATGCGCGAATCTGGTCGCGCAGGCCAAGATCAGCCCCTATCACATCGGCACCTGGGCCTACGTCTACACGATCGTGCTATCGCCCCGACCTCGCGCCGACGGGCATCAAGTTCGACACCTGGGCCGACCTTTGGAAGCCCGAGCTCAAGGGCAAGCTGTCGGCACCCGATTTCGACACCAGCCATCTGATCGCGGTGGCGGCCAAGCTCGAGGGCGGCGATCCGGCCACCTGGGAGAAGGGTCAGGCGAGACTGAAGGCGCTCAAGCCCAACTTCAAGGCCTTCTACGCCAACGACGCGGCGTCGCAGCAGCTGCTGCAGACCGGCGAAGCGCCGGTGCAGGTGATGCTGTCGATGAACGCCTATTACATCGCCAGCCAGGGCGTCAAAGTGGCCGTCGCGATCCCGAAGGAAGGCGCCGTGCTCGGCATCGACACCATCGGCATCATGAAGGGCACGAAGAAGGCGGATCTGGCCCACAAGTTCATCAACATCGTTCTCGATCCGGCGGTGCAGGCGGAGATCGCCAACCTGAAAAAGGGCAGCCCGGTCGTCGAGCAACGCCAAGCTCGATCCCGAGGTGGCGAAGCTGCCGGGTGTCTTCACCACGCCCGACCAGTGGAGCACGGAAGCAATGATCATCGACCACAAGCTGCGCGCCGAGAAGACCGGCGAGTGGCGCAAGTGGTTCACCGAGAACGTGATCAACTGAGGGCGACGTCGCCCGTCGTCATGCGCGGGCTTGACCCGCGCATCCATCATCTTCGCAAGAGCGATGGATTGCCGGGTCAAGCTCCGGCAATGACCGCATCAGCGGCTGAAGGCCGGCGAGCCGACATGAACGCGCGCGCAACGAACCCGCCATGACGGCAAGGCCTTTCCTCGGTCTGTTCACCGTGCCCGCCGCGATTGCGGCGCTCGTCTTCGTCGCCGCCATGGCGGCAATCCTGCAATACAGCCTGCACGCCCACATTCCCGGCTCCCTCGACGTCGGCTCCTTCACGCTCGCCAATTTCGCAGGCGATGCGCCATCCGCTCTACGCGCGCGTATTTCTCGACACGGTGTGGCTCTGCCTGCTGACCGCGGTCCTGAGCCTGGTGCTCGGCTATCCGCTCGCCTATGCGCTGGTGCGCTCGCACAACCTCTGGCTAAAGTCGGCGATCCTGATCATCAGCGTCACGCCGCTGTTTCTCGGCGAGGTGGTCCGCACCTATTCGTGGATCGTCGTGCTCGGCAATACCGGCTTCGTCAACGTGGTTCTGATGAAGCTCGGGATCATCGCCCAGCCGCTGCAGCTGCTGTTCACCGTCACGGGCGTCACCATCGCGCTCGTGCATGTCACGCTGCCGCTGATGGTCATCATGCTGGCGGCGGCGCTGGCGCACATCGACCCGGACTATGAGAAGGCGGCCGAGAGCCTGGGCGCCGGGCCGATCCGCATTTTCCTCACGGTGACGCTGCCGCTCTCCATGCCCGGCATCGTGGCCGGCGTGACGACCGCGTTCGCCTGGACCTTCAGCGCCTTCGCAACGCCGCAACTGATCGGCGGCGGCAAGGTCAACATGGTCTCGAACCTGGTCTATCAGCTCGGCTTCACCAACTTCAACTTTCCGTTTGCCGCGAGCCTGTCGGTCGCAGCCCTGGCGCTGACGGTGGTGTCGCTGGCGCTCATGCGCGTCCTGATGCGGCCCTTGGAACGGATCGGACCGCGTTGATGAAACGCCTTTCCCATCATGCGCTCGCCGTTGCCGGCCGCCTGCTGGTTGTCGCGATCCTGGGCTTCATCATCCTGCCCGCGGCCGTGGTCGCCATTGCGGCGTTCAACGACCAGGCCTTGCTCGCCTTTCCGCCCGAAAAGCTGTCGCTGCGCTGGTTCGCCAAGGCAATCGAGTACCGCGACTTCCGCCTCGGATTCTGGAATGGGCTGATCGTCACGCTGTGGTCGTCGACGATCGCGCTTGTGGTCGGCGCCGCCTTCGCCTTCGTGCTCGACCGCTACCAGTTCCCGCTCAAGCGCCCGATCGAATCGGTGCTGCTCGCGCCGCTCATCGTGCCGCACTTCACCGTCGGGCTCGGCTTTCTCATGCTGGCCGCACAGGTCGGCGCCATGCGCGGCTATGGCGTCGTCATCGCCTGCCACGTGGTCCTGGTCCTGCCGTTCGTGCTGCGCAGCGTCTATATCTCGCTGCGCAATCTCGACGGCCGCATCGAGCTGGCGGCCGCGAGCCTCGGCGCGCGCCCGGTCCGCGTGCTGTTCACCGTCACTCTGCCTCTGCTGCTGCCGGGGCTCGTGAGCGGCTGGCTGTTCGCGGCGATTCTGTCGTTCAATGAATTCACCGCCTCGCTGTTCGTGACCGGGCAGCGCACGCAGACGCTGCCGGTCGCCATGTACAATTACGTGCGCGAATATGCCGATCCGACCATGGCGGCATTGAGCGTGATCTTCATCGTCGTCACCGCCACCCTGCTGGTGATCGCCAACGCATTCCTCGGTCTGGGAAAGGTCCTCAACGTTGAGCGTGCCCGCTGAGCGTCTTTCTCTGGCGTCCGCCGCCGCCGGCAGCCGGCCAAGAGCAGGACATTGCCGTGCGCCTCGACGGCATCAGCAAGCGCTTCGGCACGGTCGTCGCGCTCGATGACGCGTGGCTGCAGGTGCAACGCGGAGAATTCATGACGCTGCTGGGGCCGTCCGGCTGCGGCAAGACCACGTTGCTCAATCTGATTGCCGGGTTCCTGACGCCCGACCGCGGCGAGATATTCATCGACGGCGCGCTGGTCACCGACGTTCCGACCTACGAGCGCCAGATCGGAATCGTGTTCCAGAACTACGCTTTGTTCCCGCACATGACGGTCGCTGCCAATATCGCCTATGGCCTCAAGTCGCGCCGGGTCGCCAAGGCGGAGATCGCCAAGCGCGTGGCCGACATCCTGACCCTGATGAAGCTCACCGGGCTCGAGGACCGCAAGCCGCGGCAATTGTCGGGCGGGCAGCAGCAGCGCGTGGCGCTGGCGCGCGCTTTGGTGATTCGGCCGAAGGTGCTCCTGCTCGATGAGCCGTTCTCCGCTCTCGACAAGCATCTGCGCGCGTCGATGCAGGTCGAGGTCAAGGACGTGCAGCGCAAGCTCGACGTCACCACGGTGTTCGTGACCCATGATCAGAGCGAGGCGCTGAGCCTGTCCGACCGGCTGGCGGTGATCTCGGAGGGACGGATCCGCCAGATCGATACGCCCGAGCAGGTCTATCGCCGGCCGTCCGATCGCTTCGTCGCCTCCTTCATCGGCGAGGTCACGGTGTTTCGCGCACGCCTCGAACGGATCGACGGGGCATCGGCGATGATCGCGGCCGGCGCCGCCCGCGTGCCCGTTCCCGCGCAGACGCTCGGCGATCTCGCAACCGGGGCGGCGGTCGACCTGTTCATCCGCCCGGAAAATCTGCGGCCGGCGCAGCCGGGCGATGCCGTCCTGGTCGAGGGGACGGTGGCCGCGCATGTCTATCAGGGCGGCCATGTGGATTTCTATGTGGACGCCGCGCAGATCGCGTCGTCACGCATCCTCATGCGGGTGACCGGACCGGACGTGACCGGGCGCTGGCCGGTCGGCGCGCGCATTGCGATTGCGACCAGCGGGGCCGACGCGGTGGGGTTCCCGGCCGCGCCGTGACGCGGACGTAATCAGAAGCTCGGCGCCTGCGACGGCGCGCGCGCACGCGCCTCATAGGCGGCGCGCTGCGGGGCATAGATGTCCCAGATGCGGCGCAATTCGGCGATCGGCTCGTCGTGCCAATCCACGCGCAGATCGACCACCGGCCAGTCATGGATGTCCGCGACATGCAGCCCGGCCGAGCGCTCGTCGCCGGTCTCGCCGCCCGCTTCCAAACCCGCTTCCAGCGCGCGCAGCAGCCGATCCGGGAAATTCATCGCGGCGGCGGCGCCGTAAGCGTCCAGCATGCGCGTGGGAACCTCGGGCGAGGCGAGCAAATTGCCGAGCGCCAGGCAGGCGTCGGCCTGGGCGACGGCCGCGGTCGGCAGCGCCCGCGCTCCGGAATGAACGGCCACCTGGCCGTAGCGGTCGATCACGCCGACCTGCCGCCATTCCGGTTCCGGCGTGCCGGCGAGCAGCAGCTTGAGCACCGCGCCGGCGCCGAGCCCCTGCCGCAGCAGGGCCAGGCCGGCTGGTCCGAGCGCCGGATCGGTGACGTTCTGCGTGCTGACCGCCCCGAGCGGGCCGACCCAGGCACAGCGGCTGGCGACGCTGATCGAGGACGAGGTCACCGCGATACCGAACGCCCCGGATTTCGGACAGCGCGCCGCGATGGAAAAGGTCATTGATCGGCTCCAACGGAAAGCAAGGCCCGCACGTATTGTGTGAGTGCTTGAATGCGTCAGAGTGAACTTTTGCCGCGCCAGGGTCCAGACCTCCCGGGACCACTTCAGTCGTGACTTGCGGCTGCGCCAGTTCCGCCTATCCGAGTCTCGACGCCGACAAGGTCGCATCGTAGAGCTTGGCGACGATGTCTTCCGGGGTTCCCGCCGGCGTCACCAGTCCGAACCAGGCGATCAGCTCGTAGCCCGGCAGGGTTTCGGCGATCGCCGGCAGGTCATTGGTACCATCGTCGCCCTGCTGGGCGACCGTCGCGCTCTAAGCCGGCACGATCGGCGCTTTCTGCTTGCGCAGCGCATTCATCACCTGCTGGTCGAGCTTCAAATGCGCTTTCACGAGCTCCGGCGGGGTCAACGCCATCCACGTGTCCAGCGACACATCGGCGTAGTAGCTGCTCTTGAACATTTCCAGAAAGCGCAGCGGCGTGCTCCCGGTATTCTCGACGTAGTGCCCCATGGCGTAGGGCACATAGCCGACGTCGCCGGCCTTGTAGTCGAAGGTACGCGCCTGACCGGAAGCGCCGAACACGCCCATGCGGGCCTGGCCCTCGATGTAATATTGCCACTCGTTGGTGTTGGGGTGCCAATGCAGCTCGCGCATTCCACCGGGGTCGACTTCGACCAGGGCGGCGGCGATCGTCGTGGAAGCCGGGAACACGCTGGAATCGCTGATCCGCACCGTGCCACTCTTGGTCTTGATCGGTTGCTGCGCCATGAGCCGATGGCTGAAGCTCCGCGGCACCGCAGTCGCACCCGCGATCTTGTCGGAGCCGAGCGGTCCCGGCACGGGAGCAGGGAAGATGTAGCGCTCGCTGGGATCGGGGGTATGTCCGAAGAACGAGGCCGACACGGCGAAATTTTTGGCGAGCACTTCATTCGGCGTATGCTTGAACCAATCGCTGATCAGGAAGGTGTTGTCTTCGTCGAAGTCGCCATCGTCGAACACCAGAAGAAATTCGCACCCGTCCGGATTGAGGCCCTGGATGGAGTGCGGAACGCCGGCCGGGAAATACCACAGATCGCCGACGCCGACGTCGTCGACGAAGTTGTGCCCGTCGGCGTCGACGGCCGTGATCCGCGCCGTGCCGTAGAGCATGTAGGCCCACTCGCCGGCCTTGTGCCAGTGCAGCTCGCGCACGCCTCCCGCATTCAGGCGCATGTTGACGCCGGCGATGTCCTTGGAGACGCCGAGCTCGCGTGCCGTCACCTGTCGGGTCCAGCCGCCGGTCTCCAGCCGCATATGCGCATCGGAGAAAGAGAAGCGCAGGTTCGGCAAAGTGCCGTGATCGGTCGAGGGCGGGACCAGCATGTCGGGGTTCTCCCGGTCGCGCATGAGGTTGCGCGGACCGGGATCGGTGCCGCCGCGCCCGGGGCGCCTGGGCTGCGGTATCGGCTCGCCGGATTGCGCGCTTGCGGCTGTCGTCGCCGCGAGCAGACCGCCGGCAGCGGCCGCTGCCAACGCGTTACGACGCGAGATCGGTTTCATGTCGCCTCCCTGAGGTTCTCCGCCGGCGAGGTCGAGCTCGTAGCTCCAACCACGACGCCGACTGCTTGGTCGGTTCCCATTGTCAGCCCGCGCGGCACCGCGCCGCACCCCCGACAATTGCTCATCCGCGCCAAGCGCGACTTTGCCGCTATTGCTGCGATCGGCGCGTTCTTGCGGAGATTTCGCGTCGTGCGATCGCGCGGCCCCGACACTGATCGCCGCAAGCCGGAGAAGGTCGCCACAAGATCGAGCAAACGCAGGGCAAGGACAGACGATAGATGAAGCACACGACGTCTTGAATCACGCCGGTCGAGACCGGCGTGCGGACGATCGGTGAAATCATCTCGAGCAGAAAGGCAGCTACCATGAAGAAGCTCGTGTTGCGCAGAATCGGAATCATCCTCGTTGCCATGGCCTTGGGAACCGCCGCCGTCGCGACTGACGCGTTTGCGCGTGGCGGTGGCGGCGGCGGCGGTCATGGCGGGGGTGGCGGTCACTTCGGCGGGGGCAGGGCGGCGGCCACTTCGGTGGCGGCATGGGCGGCGGCCACTTCGGTGGCGGCATGGGTGGCGGCCACTTCGGCGGAGGTCACTTCGGAGGCGGCGTGGATTCGCGCGCGGCCGTCTCGGACCTGGTGGGGGCGGGGGAGCGTCCGGATATTATGACGACTACGGCTACGGCGATGACTCATGCTGGCTGCTCGATCGTTTTTATCGGCAACGCTACGTCTGTTAGGGCGGGGCCGCGATCGCAGCGCCTTCGGGAACCGTTGAGAGGAGTAGCGCAAGAACACCGCAAGCGAGGCAACCTTGCGAAAGCGCTTTCTCTCCGAGGCCGCTATGGTTCCGCGCAACATCGGTGATCATGCGGACGGATGGATATCGAGGCGCTGTCTACGCCTGGTCCGGCGAGGTTGCGTCATGGGCTGCGCTCCCTGGCCCTGCAGCAACTCGTCGGGCCACCGGTTTTCCTCCAGCCGGTTCTCCTGGGCGTAGAACACTTGGGCCGGTGGCACTCGGTCACCGGCCCTTCTTTGCTTTGCAATTCAAGCCGCGGATGCAAAAAGGGGCGGTCACGACAATCCAGAATGACGAGGCACGGATTTTCCCAGGCCTTGATGGGACCTGTCGTGAAGGGGTAGTCAAGTGTTAGGCGCAAAGTCTGCGCGATTCTGCGCGACATCGGCCTCTATCGAGCGCGATCGAGGCGGCGAGAGTGGCGCGGCGTCGAAGATGGCGTCATGGGGGAAGCCGAGCCTTGGCTTCTCACTTCCTTTTCCATCTCGAGGCATGTGAGCCACTCGACGTAGCTCGGCAGATAGACCGTCGGCTGCACGCAGTAGGCTCTTTCCGTGGATGAATAAGTTGTCCAGTCCTTGATGATTTGATTGCGGGCTTCTTGCTCGGAGCTCAGGCATGCCTCCAGGTCGCGCTCCACCGTGCTGCCGGCCATCAATTCGGTCATCACGCTGGCGGCCGCCTGACATGTCTTGCGGATATCGACGCTCGGTACGGCGGCGGAGGTTGCGACCAGCAGGTGTGATCCGAGAAAGAGTGGAGCAAACGGAAACGGCATGTTGGCTGTACCTTCTCAGGTGAGATGCAATCTCTTGTCGCAGCCGGACGCTACGCCTCGATCTCTTCGACTTCGACCACTGAGAAGTACGGGGCAGGCGTTACGGATTCGACGCCGGCCTCGGTGACGACACCCACAACGAGGATCTGGACGATTTGAAAGGTGGTGCCCTTGTTTCTGACCCTGGCGAGCTGGCGCCCGCGCACATACGCCATGGCGGCTACGGCGCAGGCTGTCGGATCGTGCTCCGCGGCGTTGACACTGCCGACGGTGCTCTGCGCGTCGCCGTCATAGAGAGCGACGAACCGTTCCGCTTGCTCCTGCGTATCGCAGACAAGGCTGGTACCGACCTCGACCTCCTGGGCCTGCGCTGGAACGCCCAGGAGCAGCAGCGACGACAAAGCGAGCAAGCCCGGGCGTGATGCCAAGCTCATGGCAGCCTCCATTGAGCACGCGCCTGCCGGATGCTTCGGGCGGCAGCCGAGATGAACGGCACTCGAGCGCGTTCGTGCTTCGCTGCTTTGCCTCGACCGACGAGGTCGGAAAGTGCGACAATTGTCCCTATCAGCAACATGAGTACGTACGGTTTCATGTCGTCCTGCCGTTGTTGGCTTGTTCGTCCACCGGCGCTGCCCTTGGAGCGGAACTACCTCCCCGCAGAATGTACACATCGGCCGCAAAGCGGCTTTGCCTGGATTGCGGAGGTTGGCCCGGTCTTGCGTGAACTTCGGTCGGGGATTGCTGAATTTGGCTCTGCGGTTGCGGTATCGTGCCGGTGCCGGCACCCAAGAGGCACTTGTTTGCGCCAAAGAGCGGCGTGCACCGCGGGCCCGCCTTTCCGGCGCGTCATAGCGCCTTTGATTTTCGCCGCGAGATGCGATGCTGCTTCCCGGTGAAGAAATGAGAACTCCTTGCGTTGATTTGCTCGTTCGTGCTCCTAATTAAGCCCACGGCGAGGCTGGCATGCAGTGGTCGGCGAGGTAAGAGCTGGACTCATGCGATGCTCGTCGCCCAGATGTGGTGAAAGCCCAAGCACGGTGATACAGCGGGGCCTGCGACATGACACGTGAGGGGGGCGCGAGCGAAATGGGCGATAAGTCGCCGCCCACAACCTTGTTTGCCTCGTATGCCCTTCCCCTGATCGCCGGTGCGTTGGCGATCGGAATCTTCGTCATCGACACGGCGACGCCTCTCGATATCGCGATCGCGGTGCTCTATGCCGTCGTCGTGCTGATGGCCGCCAACTATTTTCAGCGGCGTGGTGTTCTGCTGGTGTCGTCCGTGTGCTTGGCGCTGACGGTGCTGAGCTATTTGGTGCAGCACCGCATTGCTGCCGATACTGCTCTTGTCAGGTTCCTCATGAGCGTTTCGGCGATCGGGGCCACCACCTTCCTCGCGCTGAAGAACCAGTCGGCCAGCATGGCGCTGCGCGGGCAGGCGCGGCTCCTCGATCTCACCCACGATACGATTTTCGTCCGCGACATGAACGACGTCATCACCTATTGGAACCGTGGCGCCGAGGAGCTGTACGGCTGGAGCCGGGACGAGGCCACCGGCAAGGTCTCGCACCAACTGACGAAGACGGTCTTTCCCGCGCCGCTGGAAGAGATCACGGCAGAGTTGTTCCGCACTGGTCGTTGGGAAGGAGAGCTCGTTCAGACGAAGCGAGACGGAACTCGTGTTACCGTGTCGAGCCGGTGGTCTTTGCAGCGGGACGAACGGGCGCGGCCGGTCGCGACCCTGGAAACCAATAACGACATCACGGAACGAAACGAAGCGCAGGAAGCGCTGCGCCGGGCGCAGGCCGAGCTCGCTCACATCAATCGCGTGATGACGCTCGGAGAGCTGACGGCTTCGATCGCGCACGAGGTCAACCAGCCGCTCGCCGGCATCGTCACCAACGGCGCGGCCTGCCTGCGTTGGCTTGACCGGACGCCGCCGGAGCTGGACGAGGCCCGCGGCGCCGTCGAGAGCATGATCAGCGACGGCATGCGCGCGAGCGAAGTGATCCAGCGGATTCGGGCGCTCTCCAAGAAAACCGACCTGCAGAAGGCGCCGCTGGACATCAACAGGGTGATCGACGATGCGATTCGCCTGGTCCAGCCTGAGCTGCTCGATCAATTCGTCTCGCTGCGGCTCGAGCTCGCGTCGGCGCTGCCGCCGCGTGCTTGGTGACCGGATCCAGTTGCAGCAGGTGCTCATCAATCTGCTGATGAACGGGATGGAGGCGATGGCGGCCGTCACCGGCCGTCGCCGCGAGCTGGTGATCCGATCGCATCCGCATGAGGGCACACAGGTGCTGATCCAGGTCCAGGACGCCGGCATCGGCATCGACCCGGAGAACGCGGACCGTCTCTTCAGCGCTTTCTTCACCACCAAGCCGAATGGGATGGGGATGGGACTATCGATCTGCCGTTCGATCATCGAAGCACACGGTGGCCGGATATGGGCCTCTCCGAATGCCATGGCGGGCGCGACGTTCCAGCTCACTCTGCCGGCGCGGGAGACGCCGTCGTGATGGAGAGCACGCCGCAGCGCCGCGTTGCAATCCGGATCGACTTTTCTCCGCGGTTCGCCGATAATCAGGTGCCGTGGAAGACAATCAGGTGCCGTGGAAAATGACGGAGCAGCCGCCCAAATTGCAGTCGGTCGTGTTCGTCATTGACGACGACCCTTCCTTGCGCAATGCGCTCACCAACCTCTTTCGATCCGTGGGCCTGCGGTCCGAGGTCTTCAGCTCGGCCCCGGAATTCCTGCAGAGCAAGCTTCCGGACATTCCGAGTTGCCTGGTCCTCGACGTCAGGCTGCCGGGGCCGAGCGGCCTGGACTTTCAAACCGAGCTGGCCAAGGCGAACATTCACATCCCGATCATTTTCGTCACCGGCCATGGCGATATCCCGATGACGGTGAGGGCCATGAAGGCCGGAGCGATCGATTTCCTGACCAAGCCCTTTCGTGATCAAGACATGCTGGACGCGGTTGCAAGGGCGATCGAGCGTGATCGAACAAGGCGCAAAGACGCCAAGATCATGTCGGATCTGCGGGCCCTTTTCGAAACGCTGACCCCTCGCGAGCAGGAAGTGCTGGCATTGGTCGCGACCGGCCTCATGAACAAGCAGATCGCAGCGGAGATCGGTATCGCTGAGATTACCGTGAAGATACACCGCGGGCATCTCATGAAGAAGATGGGTGCGAGGTCGTTGGCCGACTTGGTGAGAATGGCCGAAATACTCGGCGTGCGTCGGGCGAAACCTAGCGCTTGCAAACCTAAGTATTATTTTCGCGCCGTGCTGGGAGTAGCATTTTAGTGCCATGAACAGCTTACTCGCACCGCAAGGACCGACCGCTTGCCCCAAGTTCCGGTAGTTTCGATCATCGATGATGACGCATCCGTCCGCGTCGCGACGAACCGGCTCGTGCGGTCGCTCGGATATATCGCGTACACGTTTGCGTCGGCGGCCGATTTCCTGCGATCCCCGCAGGTGAACACGACGTCGTGCGTGATCACGGATATTCAAATGCCGGGCATGAGCGGCGTGGAGCTGCAAAGTCTCTTGCACGCCCAAGGACGCCGCTTGCCGATCATTTTCATCACCGCGTTCCCCGAAGAGAAGACCCGGGCGCGAGCGCTGGATGCGGGAGCGGTCGGCTTTCTGACCAAGCCTTTCGAAGTATCGACATTGATCAAATACCTCGATGTGGCGCTGGGCAAGAGCGACGGCGGAACCGACAGGTGATTTGCCCTGCTGGCGGGGCCCGGGGTCACGGTGGATCGGCGTTCCGTTCCTGTTGCCGATGAGTTGACGTCGGAGCGCATTCTGAAAAAGTCGAGTTCGACTTTGCGGACGCAATCGGCGTCGGCAGATCGCACAAACGTGCCTGCGATACCTGCGCCATGCCTCGAGTTTGAGGTGCCTGGCAGACTGCCTGCATTCGACACAACGCGCGCGGGCACGCAAGCGATTCCGATGCACGGCGTCCTCGGCGTTAAACCAAGGTATGAGTCCGCCAAACCATACGACGCTCGAAATCAACCTCCGTAGGATGGAGCCGGTCGTCTCGGTCGACCTAATCTGACGTTGTCGGACAATCGAGGGCCAGTGGGCGATCCGAACGTCAGAGGTGGAATCCATGTTAACGAACTCGCCGTCTACGCATGAGGCATCGTATCGTCGCTTCGACGGGCGCCGTCCGAGGGCACTGCAAGACTCGCTGTTGCTGGACGAACGTTATCATCTCGAGGAAGGACGCCATCAGCGCGCGGATCACGATCCCGCCACACTCGACGCGATCGATCCTACGGTGGAGATTTCTCCGGCCGACGCCGTGAAACGCCGCACCGTGACGTGGGACGGGATGACGGCCGAGATCGTGCAGGCCACGCGACGCGAAAAGATCGAGTGCCGCTTTCATGCGCCACGACACTTGCTCGCCGTCTACGAGCAAGGCGTGCGTCACGATGGCGAGACCCTGGTCCAGGGGTCGCCTCGGTCGACGCTTCGAAACTTCAAGCGAAAGCTCACCTTCGTGCCGGCCGGCCACGAGTACAGCGATTGGCAGGAACCCCGCACTCTGACACGCGTGGTGTATTTCTATATCGATCCCGCCAAGATGCCGACGCATTCCGAGACCGGCGTCGCAAACCGGCCTTTGGCGCCGCGGTTGTTCTTCGAGGATGCCACATTGTGGGAGACGGCGCTCAAGCTGACGAGGCTGATCGAAAGCGGCGGCTCCGACAATGGGGTCTACTTCGAGGCTCTCGGCGTCGTCCTGGCACATGAGCTTGCGCGTCTCAATGCAGGGACCCAAGGCAGCGAAGCTCCCGCGCGCGGCGGCCTCGCCGGCTGGCAGCAGCGCATCGTCAGGACATACATCGAGGAACATCTCACCGAGCAGATCCCGCTCGCCGCGCTCGCCCAGCTGGTTCGCCTGAGCCCATATTATTTCTGCCGGGCCTTCAAGCAATCGTTCGGCATATCGCCGCATCGCTATCACAGCAACCGTCGTATCGAGTACGCCAAGATGTTGTTGGCGGAGCCCGCGACCTCGGTAACGGATATCGGAATGACGGTCGGCTTCAGCGAAACAAGCTCGTTCAGCGCCGCCTTTCGCAAGACGACTGGTCTAACCCCCACCGCGTATCGCCGGAGCGTCTAGCCAACTCGGCGCCCTGCCATGAGGCACGTCCGCATTCACCGATCTCGGAACCTGCGGAGCGAGGAGAACTACGATGAGGCGTTTGTTGATCGCGACGATGGCATCGGCTCTGTTGGGCTGCGGCCCTGCCCTGGCGCAAGTTGGTGGGACGGGTATCTCGCCCGGAACGTCGCCACTCGGCATGACGTCGCCGCTTGGCATCGGACCAGCTCCCGCGGTGCCGCCCACCGGGATTCCCCTGGGCGCGACGGGACTTTCATCTCTCGGCGTGAGCCCGACGACGTCCGGCACATCGCCGATGGGGTTAACAGCCAGCAGCACGACATGCTCCAGCGCCGGAGGTGCGACATCCGGCATCGGCACCTCGATGACGGGGACGTCTACCGGAACGGGGATGTCGACCTTTGACGGCGGCGGCATGGCGGGAACCGCGTCGGGCACTTGTGCCGCGATCGCCAGCAGTTCTTCGGCGGGCGCTGCGGCGTCGGCCTCGTCGCCCACCGGGATGGGTTCGGGGTCATCCGTCAGCCGGGTCGGAATACCGCTGGGCTCTACCGAGCTGGGGGCCGGCGGTCTCAGCACCCCATCCGTCGTTCTGACCCCCAATCCGTCGGCACCCATTTCGACGCTGGGGACGACCCCTTGTCTGACAACCGGAACGTCTTCGATGACCGGAACGTCTGCGACCACCGGACATCGCACTTCGACCACCGGAATGCCGACGACTTCCGGCTTCTGCTGAACGGCATCTCATGCCCAGGGGGCGCCAGTGCGACGAAAGATCGTCATTCCCACCGCTGTGCTGATTGCCGTCCTGACGATCGGCGGTGGTCTCGCCGTCACGCATAAAGGCCCGTTCGAACGGCCGGCGCCTCCGCCTCCTGCGCCACCGCCGGTGCCGATCGTCGCCGGAACGGTCGCTCAGCACGACGTGCCGATCTATCTGACCGGCGTCGGCACCGTCATTGCCTTCAACACCGTGGTCGTGCACAGCCAGATCCAGGGACAGATCGTCAGCATCAACTTCACCGAAGGGCAGACCGTACGCACCGGCGACCTGCTCGCGCAGATCGATCCGCGTCCCTACCAGGCCCAGATCGACCAGGTGACCGCCACGCGCAATCGCGATCAGGCGCAGCTTGTGAACGCCCAGGCCAATCTCAAGCGTTATACCGATCTGGGGAACAAGGGTTGGGCGACTCCACAACTGGTCGAGACCCAGACGGCGCAAGTAGCGCAGCTGCAGGCCGCTATCAAAGCGGACGAGGCGCTGATCGAGGCGGCAAAGGTGCAGCTCAGCTATACGAGGCTGACGTCGCCGGTCGACGGAGTGACCGGCATACGACTGGTCGACATCGGCAATATCATTCACCCCACGGACCCGAATGGGCTCGTGGTCGTCACGCAGATCGAGCCGATCTCGCTGATATTCACGCTGCCGGAGACGGCTCTGCCGCAAATTCAACAGCAGCAGGAAAAGACCAAGGGGCCGCTCACGGTGCTGGCCTACAGCCAGGACGGTAGGATCCAGCTGGATCAAGGCACGCTCGGCCTCGTCAACAATCAGATCCTGCAGACGACCGGATCGATCCAGCTCAAGGCCAATTTTCCCAACAAGGCGCATCGGCTATGGCCGGGCGAGCTCGTCAACGCGCGGCTCCTCCTCGAGACGCGGCATGACGGCCTGACCGTTCCCGCGTCGGTCGTGCAGCAAGGTCCCAACGGAGCTTACGCGTATGTGGTCAATCCCGACACCTCCGTGGAACTCCGCCCGATCAAGGTCGCACAAGTCAGCGACGGCCAAGCGCTTATCGATTCAGGCCTCAAGGCCAACGAGCAGGTGGTGGTCGACGGACAGTACAAACTCCAAGCCGGGACGCGTGTCACCATTCTGCGAGGGAAGGCCGCCGAGGAGGCCGCCGCACAAAGCGCGCAGCAGGCGCCGATCCCATGAATATTTCCGCGCCGTTCATCCAGCGGCCGATCGCGACCGCTCTGCTGATGGTGGGATTGTTGGTCGGCGGACTGGTCGCCTATCCGCTATTGCCGGTGGCGGCGCTTCCGAACGTCAATTATCCGACCCTGCAGGTCACGACGCAGCTGCCGGGCGCCGATCCGCAGACCATGGCATCTTCGGTGGCGACCCCGCTCGAATTGCAGTTCGGGCAAATCCCAGGCCTCACCCAGATGACCTCGGCGAGCGCGCTCGGCTATTAGCCAGATCACGCTGCAGTTCGATCTGAGCCGCGCCATCGATGGGGCGGTCAGCGACACGCTGTCGGCGATCAACGCGGCGGCCGCGCAGCTGCCGTTGAATTTGCCGTATCCGCCGACGATCCGAAAGGTCAATCCGGCCGACACCCCGATCCTGGTGCTCGGCTTGACCTCGGACAGCCTGCCGCTGACCACCGTCGACGCCTTTGCGGAAAATATTCTGCTGCAAAAGATCTCGCAAATATCCGGAGTCGGCCTCGTGGGTATCGGAGGTCAGCAGAAGCCGGCCATCCGCGTACAGCTCGATCCGCAGGCGCTGGCAGCTCGCAACATCAACCTCGAGGATGTGCGCACGGTGCTGGGCGCAGCAAATGTCGATCAGCCGAAGGGCACGCTCAACAGTCCGCGTCAGACCTATACGCTCAACACCAACGATCAGCTGCTCAAGGCCGACGAATACGCCGATCTGGTCATCGCCTATCAACAACGGAGCGCCGGTCCGCGTCCGCGATGTCGGCCGCGCCATCAGTGCGCCAGAGAACGATCTGATTGCCGGCTGGTACAACCAGCAGCGGGCGATCATCCTGGCGATCCAGCGCCAGCCCGGCGCCAACGTCATCGAGACGGTCGACCGGATCAAGGCGATGCTGCCGGTGTTGCAGGCCTCTATCCCGTCCGCGATCAAGGTCAATATCATCTCCGACCGCACCGAGACCATCCGCGCCTCGGTCAGCGACGTGCAGTTCACGTTGATGCTGACGGTCGCGCTGGTGGTGATGGTGATCTTCATATTCCTGCGCAATTTCTGGGCGACGATCATTCCGGCAGTGACCGTGCCGCTGTCGCTGGTCGGCACCTTCGCGGTGCTTTACGCGCTCGGCTACAGCCTCGACAACCTGTCGCTGATGGCCTTGTCGATCGCGGTCGGCTTCGTGGTCGACGACGCCGTCGTCGTGATCGAGAACATCGTGCGGCACATGGAGGAGGGCGCCTCGCCGTTCGAGGCGGCGCTGAAGGGTGCCGGCGAGATCGGCTTCACCATCGTGTCGATCACGCTGTCGCTGATCGCCGTGTTCATTCCGCTGTTCCTGATGAGCGGCTATGTCGGGTTGCTGTTCCGCGAATTCGCGATCACGGTGAGCGTGGCGCTTGTCCTCTCGCTGCTGATCTCGCTGACGCTCACGCCGATGATGTGCGCGCGCCTGCTGAAGCCCGAGAGCAAGGAGCACGGGTGGCTCTACCGGTTGTTCGAGCGCGGCTTCGATAGCCTGCTCAACGTCTACGAGGCAGGCCTCAAGGTCGTGCTGCGGCACCGGTTCATCACGCTCATGACAATGCTCGGCACCATCGCGCTGACCGGATATCTCTACGTGATCATTCCCAAGGGTTTCTTTCCCCAGCAGGACACCGGATTGATCATCGGCCTGTCCGAGGCGGCGCAGGATATCTCCTTCCAGGCGATGACCGAGCGCCAGCAAGCGTTGATCAATGCCGTGGTGCGGGATCCTGCGGTCGCCTCGGTCGGTTCGGCGATCGGTGCCGGCGGCGGCAATACCACGGTCAATAACGGCCGCGTATTCATCGCGCTCAAACCGCAGAACCAGCGGCCCGGCGTCGACGAGGTGATCGCGCGGCTGCGGACCAACCTCGCCAAGATCCAGGGGATCACCCTCTATATGCAGGCCGCACAGGACATCACCATCGGCGGGCGGGTGTCGAAGACCCTATATCAGTACACCTTGGCGGACGCCGATCCGGGCGAGCTCAATCATTGGGCGGCGCTCTTCCTCGACAGGATCAAGGCAATCCCGGGCATCATCGACGTCGCCACCGATCAACAAAATGCCGGGCCGCTGCTCGACATCACGATCAAGCGCGACGTCGCCTCGAGCTTCGGCATCCTGCCCTCCGCCATCGACAATACGCTCGACGACGCTTTCGGCCAGCGCATCGTCTCTACGATGTTTACCACGCTCAACCAGTACCATGTCGTCATGGAGGTGGACCCCAAGTTCCAGTACGGACCCGAAGCGCTCAACGGCATCTATATCAAATCATCGACCGGGCAACAGGTGCCGTTGTCCACGCTGGTCGACACCGTCGTTAAGGTGGCGCCGCTCGTCGTCAATCATCAGGGCCAGTTCCCGTCGGTGACGATCTCGTTCAACCTCCTGCCGGGCACTGCGATCGGTCAGGCGGTAGGCGCCATTCAGCAGGTTGAAAAAGAGCTGGGCAAGCCGCTCTCGCTGCAGACCAGCTTTCAGGGCAACGCCCAGGCATTCGGAGCGGCGCTGTCGAGCACGCCGATCCTCATAGCCGCAGCGCTCTTCGTCATCTACCTCATCCTCGGCGTGCTCTACGAGAGCCTGGTCCACCCGATCACCATCATCTCGACCCTGCCGTCGGCCGGCCTCGGCGCGCTGTTGCTGCTGATGGCGGTTCAGTACGATCTGAGCGTGATCGCGATCGTCGGCATCATCCTGCTCATCGGCATCGTCAAGAAGAACGGCATCATGCTGGTCGATTTCGCCCAGCACGTCGAGCATAACGAGGGCTTGACCGCCGAGGAAGCGATCTACCGCGCCTGCGTGCTGCGATTTCGGCCGATCCTGATGACCACGATGGCGGCGCTGCTCGGTGGCGTACCGATGATGTTGGGCAGCGGCGTGGGCTCGGAGCTTCGCCAGCCGCTCGGCTACACCATCGTCGGTGGCTTGGCTCTGTCGCAGCTTCTCACCCTCTATACGACGCCGGTCGTCTATCTCTACCTCGACCGGCTGCAGAGCTGGATCATGCGGCGCGGGACCGGGTCCGCGGCCTCCGGGGATCCCGCCGCACTGCCTGCCGAGTGAATGGCACGGCTGGCCGGTGAATTCCGCAGTAGGCCCCCGCACCAGCAGAGCTGGTCGTCAGTCAGCGCTTGGCGTTGTCGAGCGCTGATCTCAATCATCGCACGATGACGAATTCGCCCAACCTGCCGGCGCAGCTGCCCCAAGGCGGTGTCCCAAACCCAGGTATAGGGGTCTCAAACCAACATGGTATTCGAAGCAACCTGAGTAGAATGGAGCTGCTCGTCGTCATACTGGAAATTGTGGCCGTTATCCGAAGCCGCCGGTTCGCGGTAGCAAAGCTCCGCGCCTGGCGCGCTGATGCTGAGGGAACGTTCATGGCGCGAAGCACCACGGCCACGCTGATCTTGATGGGTGAAAACGGCCTCCCCCGCTACCTTGAGGAAATCCGGCGGTTCGCGATGCTGGAACCGCAGGAGGAGTTCATGCTGGCCAAGCGCTGGCGCGACCATGGCGACCGCGACGCGGCGCACAAGCTCGTCACCAGCCATTTGCGCCTGGTCGCCAAGATCGCCTTGCGCTACCGCGGCTACGGCTTGCCGAGCTCCGAGGTGATCTCGGAGGGCAATGTCGGCCTGATGCAGGCGGTCAAGCGGTTCGAGCCCGACAAGGGATTCCGTCTCGCCACCTACGCGATGTGGTGGATCAGGGCCGCGATCCACGAATACATCCTGCGCTCGTGGTCGCTGGTGAAGATGGGCACCACCGCCAACCAGAAGAAGCTGTTCTTCAACCTGCGCAAGGCCAAGAGCAAGATCTCGGCCTTCGAGGAAGGCGAAATGCGCCCGGAGCAGGTCGAGCTGATCGCCAAGCGTCTCGGCGTCACCGAGCAGGACGTGGTCGACATGGACCGCCGGCTCGGGGGCGATGTCTCGCTCAACGCGCCCATCCGTGAGGAAGGCACCTCCGGCGAGTGGCAGGACTGGCTGGTCGACGACAGCGCCAGCCAGGAGTTGCGGCTCGCCGAGAGCGAGGAGCTCGACAACCGTCGCCAGGCGCTCTTGCACGCGCTCGGTGTGCTCAACGAGCGCGAGCGCCGCATCTTCGAGGCGCGGCGCCTGGCCGACGACCCGATCACGCTCGAGGAGCTCGCCGACGAGTTCGGCGTCTCGCGCGAGCGGGTACGCCAGATCGAGGCGCGCGCCTTCGAGAAGGTGCAGAAGGCGGTGCGGAATTGCGTGGCGGCGATGGAAACGCCCACGGTCCCGCCTGGCTGTCAGGCAGCCCCGTCAGACGGGAGAGCGTACGCAGCCTTCATGGTGTAAGATATAGACCTCAATCGGAAACGGTCATGGGGAGCTCAACTCCGTGGGCCGCGCTCCATCTGCTGGTTGTGCAGACAAGAACATGCGGAACCTCACTCGCCCAAATTGGTTCAAGCGCTCTCCGGCCTTGGGCTACGCAGTGGCCACTCTAGGGGTCACCGCAGCAGTCATCGCCAACCTTCTGCTGGAGACCTACCTGCAAGGTTCGCCGACCTTATTCTTGTTTCTTTGCGCGATCATTTTCGCCGCATGGTTCGGCGGCGTCGGCCCGGGTCTGGCTGCAACCGCGCTATCGGTCCTGGCATTCGACTATTTTTTTCTACCTCCGATCTATTCTCTCAATTTGATGCTTCAGGATTTGCCGCGCATTGCCTTGTTCGCAATGGCGGCCGTCTTTGTCGTTGGACTGATTGCTGCGCAAAGAAGTACAGCCGAGTCTCTTCGGCGATCGCGCGCTGATTTGGAAGACAAGGTACGGGATCTCGAGAAACTCAACGCCGCGCTGCAAATCGGCGAGACCTATCTGGCGGAGGCGCAACGGCTTAGCCACACTGGCAGTTTCGGCTGGAACGTTTCGAGCGGAGAAATCGTCTGGTCCGAGGAGAGCTACAGAATATTCGAGTACGACCCCGCGACCAGGGTGACGATTGAAATCGTGCTCAACCGGGTGCATCCGGACGACGTCGCGGCTTGTTCGGCAGGTGATCGGCCGTGCAACGACCCACAAAGAGGCATTTGATTTTGAGCATCGGCTGCTGATGCCGGACGGATCAGTCAAGCACCTCAATGTGGTGGCCCATCCCTTGATTGATGGATCAGGCCAATGGCAGTTCGTGGGCGCCGTGATGGATATTACGGCGCGAAGGGAGTCGGAAGATGCGCTGCGAAACAGCGAGCAGCGGTATCGCCACCTCTTTCAGCACATGCCGATCGCTCTTTGGCAGCTGAACGCGAGCAAGGTAGTCGAGCTGTTTAGAGACTTGCGCGCACAGGGCGTGACCGAGCTGGGCCCTTATATCGATCGGCATCCGGAGTTTCTCGCCCATGCGATGGAGGCGGTGGAGATCGAGGAAGTCAATGAACGCACGATCGAGATGCTCGGTGCGCGCGACAAGAGCGAGGTTCTGGGATCGCTCTCGCGTTACGCCCACATCCACCCGGATGCGTTCCGGCGCGGTTTGGAAAGTCGCTGGCGGGGCGAACCGACGCATCAGGAGGAAACCAAAATCATGACGTTGGACGGGCGCGTCATCGACGTGCTCATGTCGGCTACCCGGCCCGGGCTCATCAACGATCCCGACATGAGCCTCGTCGGCATCATCGACATCACGGAGCGGATGCGAGCGCGGGAAATGCTTCAGCGCATGCAGGCAGACTTTGCGCACGCCGCGCGCGTGTCAATGCTCGGCGAGTTGACGGCTTCCATTGCCCACGAGGTCAATCAGCCGCTGGCCGCCATTGTCACCAACGGCGAGGTGGGTCTGCGTTTGCTCAATCGCTCCGAGCCGGATCTGGCCGAAGTGCGCGAATTGACCAAGTGCGTTGTCGACGACGCGCGACGAGCCGCCGACGTCATAGCGCGGGTTCGAACGATGGCGACGCGGCAGGCGCCCGAACAGACATTACTGTCGGTCGACGAGGTCATCCGCGAGGCCCTGCTGTTTCTCCGGCACGAAGTCCAATCACATGGGCTGATGGTCACGCATCACACCAACCCGGCGGCGCCGAAAGTGCTCGGGGATCCCACGCAGCTTCAACAGGTGTTCGTCAACCTGACGGTCAACGCGATCCAGGCGATGGCGCAGATGGGAACTACGCGCCGGACGCTTGTTATTCGAACCACCCTCTCCGATCCAGGCATCCTATGCTGCACTCTCGAAGACAGCGGCCCCGGCATCGAGCCGGAGCATCTCGATCGCCTGTTTGACAGCTTTTTCACGACCAAGGACGCCGGCATGGGACTGGGCCTGTCCATTTCGCGCTCCATCGTCGAAGCGCATGGTGGATACATTCGAGCCGACAATGGATCGGCATACGGCGGCGCTCGTTTCAGCTTCACATTGCCGGCGAAGGTGCCCTAGCTGGACGGGCGCCTGAATCCTTCCTGTCCGAATGTTTTGGAGTGATGGGTCATCTCATCCGGGTGATCTCGTCGAGCTCCAAGGTCTCGGTTCCCACCGTGCATCCTCCACGTTCTCGATTCGAAAAATGGGCCGGCGGCAGAACGCCGCCGGCCCAAGTGCCTACGTCCAAGCGAAACCGGCGAGAGGACGAACCGAGTTTCGCAGTGACCCGACGGCTGGCTACGGTGTGGGAGGGGGATCCAATGGATCGAGTCCGCCTGGTCAAACGCAGGACATGTAGTGCCAAACGTTCCCACATCGATCGCCGCGCCGAGTGTCAACGATCTCGGCAATGCATGCTTCTGCGAAATTGCCTCGCATGTGGTGATGTTGCCGCAATTGCGAGTTGCGTGACGACCTCGTTCCGGAGATGGACGCAAAACCGAGCGAATAGCGGCAATACGGGCCAAGTCATTTCCAGCCTGCCAAGTATATTCCCCCGGCAAGATCGCGATGGCCGGCGATACGCGTGCCCGCCCAATCGTTTGAGGCCGGAAAATGGATACCCCCAACCGAGGAAAACCAGGGGCTGATTTGCGGGACTATCTCGCCGAAGAGAGAACGTTTCTTGCGTGGATTCGCACTGGCATCGCCTTGATGGCGTTCGGTTTCGTGGCGGCGCACTTTGGGCTTTTCGCGGAGGAGCCACGCGTCGCGCAACAGCGCTTCCGGTGTGCAGCCCCACGGGCTCTCACTTTGGTTTGGAATGGCGCTGTCGCGATCGGCGTAGCCGTGAATCTCTTTTCCGCACGACGCTTTATGCGCCTTGTCGGCGAATTGAACCGCGGTCAATTCGTACAGCGCTCCCTCTCCAAGGAAGCTGTGATTGTCGCCTTGTTGCTGGCTCTGCTCGGCATCGCCATGAATTCCTGACGTTGGTCCTGGCGCAGCCACCAGACGCGTTGCGTGCGTCGTTCGCCGGCATCGGCGAAGTCCAATAGGAGAAGATGATGGAAGGTTCCAAAAAGCACCACATCGATAATACTGGTCAATTCTCTTCGGCCGGTCTGATCATCCGACAAACGGCGCCAAACAATCTGGAGGCTCCCTTCGATCGGATCGACTCCTACATCACGCCGACGGAGCTGTTCTACATACGCAGTCATTTTCCGACACCGAACTTGGAGCTCGCCTCCTATCAACTGCGCATCGATGGTGCGGTCAGGCGTCCGTTTACCTTGAGCTACGAGGAGTTGCGAAGCATGCGATCCGAGACGCGGATCGCCACCTTGGAGTGCGCAGGTAATAGCCGGGTCTTTCTCGTCCCGCCGGCGCAAGGAGCGCAGTGGGAACTCGGAGCAGTCGGCAATGCGGAATGGACCGGCGTCCCCCTGAGAGCGTTACTGGAGCGTGCCGACCTGCAAGATGATGCTTGCGAGATCGTGCTCGAAGGAGCTGATCGGGGAACGCCGAAAGAAGAGCCTGTTCCTCCCGGTCCGATCTCGTACGCCCGTAGCCTATCCCGAGACAAAGCACGTTCAGCCGGATGTCCTAATCGCTTACCAGATGAATGGTCGTGATCTTCCGCGGGATCACGGATATCCGGTGCGCGCAATCGTGCCCGGTCATTATGGAATGGCCTCCGTCAAGTGGCTGACGCGTATCGCGGCCGTACGCGAGCCATTTCATGGTTACTGGCAGACATCGGACTACGGCTACTGGGCTTCGATGGATGGAAAGCCGGTGCGACGCGCGCTGGGAGAAATGAAGCTCAAGTCCGAGATCGCGCGACCACGTGTTTACGAAACCCTGGTCCCGAACCGGATCTACACGGTTTCCGGCGCCGCGTGGGCAGGCGAGACCGACGTGAGCGAGATCGCAGTGAGCACCGATGGAGGCCAAACCTGGGCCAAGGCAGAATTCCTGGACCCTGTGCGACGGCATGCCTGGCGACGTTGGAAATTCGATTGGCTTACACCGAAAAGGCCGGGGCGCTACACGCTGCTGGCCCGTGCCGGGGATGCCAACGGTCTGCTCCAACCTGACGCGCACGACCGGAGCTACGGCAGCTACGTGATCAACCATTCTCTCCCAATTGAAGTATTCGTAGACGACGTCATCGTGGACCCATGACACCGAAATGACCGCCGCCCCATGAAGTCCGTGTCGGTGGCGTTTATCGCAACACGTCACCAAACGCAGCAATCGAGACAAATTCGTTGCCAGGCGAATCTGTAGGTTTGGGTCGAATCAAGAATTTGTCCGCAAGCGAAGCTTGCGGCGGCCTCCTCGAGGAGAGAAACCATGCAGCTCCACCTGTCCGGCGTGGCCGCCTGCCTGATCGGCCTGGCGCTGCTCACTTGTCCCGCCGCCGCGCGCGCCCAACTGCCGTCCACGCCAACCGCCCCTCAATCGGCAACGGACAAGAATGCGATCCTGCTCACCATCTTCCTTCGGCATGACCAGTCGAAGACGTTGGACCAGATCAACGATCATCTGAAGCAGACGGGCTATTACGCGAAGTTTCCACCGGCCGGAATCGAGGTCGTCTCCTGGTACGTGATGATGGGAATCGGCCAGGTGGTCACGCTGCGCGTGCCGCCGGACCGGCTGCGCGAGGTCAATCGCGTGATCGAGGACACCGCCTGGGGCGGCTACCGCACCGAATTCTATCCGACCTACGACTACACGCAGCTCGCCGAGCAGGAGCGCAAGAAGGCGCAGTGAGCAGGTCACGGTATGCCGATCCGATCGTAAACCCACCAGACCTCAATCGCAGGCGACCCAGCTTGCTGCTCGCCGGAGACCCCGGGTCCGGCGCAAGAACCGGCCAATCGCGGCAATACCCGCAAAGTCCCTGTCGGGGCCAAACATTACGTTTGGGAAGGGCTGCGTTGGATAGCCCGGCAGTGGAATACAACCGGCTTATCCGATGGGCATCGTTCGATTTGCACTGAGATTTCCCCACAGCTTCTATGTGCTGGCCGCCTTGATTGTGTTTCTCGGCGTCACGGCAATTCGCACCATGCCGACCGATATCTTCCCGCAAATCAACATTCCGGTCGTCACGGTGATCTGGCAGTACACCGGCCTCAGCACGTCGGAGATGGAGCAGCGCGTTACCACATATAGCCAATACTCGATGAGCTCCAACGTGACGGGCATCAAGAACATCGAGGCGCAGACCTTGAATGGCCTGTCGGTGCAAAAGGTCTATTTTCAGCCGGACGTCAATCTCGACCTCGCGATCGCGCAGATCGTCTCGGCAACGAATGCCATTCGCGCGCTCATGCCTGTCGGCATCCAGCCGCCGATTGTCGTGCAATACAATGCTTCGAGCGTTCCGGTCCTCCAGCTCAGCTTGACATCCGACAATCTCAACGAGCAGCAGCTCTACGACTACGGCATCTATCGCCTGCGCCAACAGCTCGCTCCGGTCCCCGGCGTCACGTTCCCGACCCCCGACGGCGGGAAATACCGGCAGATCATGGTCGATATCGACCCAACCAAGCTGCAGGCCAAGGGCCTGACGCCGACCGACATCGTCAACGCCGTCAACGCACAGAACCTGACGCTGCCTTCGGGTTTGGCCAAGATGGGCGACACTCAATACACGGTTCGCACCAATGCGATGCCCACGACCATCGATGACCTCAACAATATCCCCATCAAGTTCACGAATGAGGCAACGATTTTCCTGAAGGACGTCGGCCAAGTGCACGATGGCTCGGCGGTGCAACAGAACATCGTCCGAGAAGACGGCCGGCGCTCCGTCCTGCTGAGCGTCATCAAGAATGGGAATGCTTCGACCCTCGCGGTCGTCAACGGGGTGCGGGAGGTCCTGCGTGTCGCGCGCGCGGCGGCGCCGGCCGGGCTCAGCATCAATGAGCTGTTCGATCAATCGAAGCTGGTTACGTCATCGATTGCGAGCGTGATCCGAGAGGGCGCGATCGCAGCCGGACTGACCGGGCTGATGATCCTGCTGTTTCTCGGGTCATGGCGATCGACCTTGATCGTCATGATTTCGATCCCCCTGTCGATCCTGACGTCGATCGTGCGTGCTGTACTTCCTCGGCCACACGCTCAATACGATGACGCTCGGTGGGCTCGCCCTGGCAGTCGGCATTCTGGTCGACGACTCGACGGTGACGATCGAAAATACCCACCGGCTGCTCACGGAAGAAGCAATGCCGCTGCCGCAGGCGACGCTGCACGGCTCTGCCGGCATTGCCGTGCCGACCATGGTCTCGACGCTCGCCATCAGCTGCGTGTTCACTTCGGTCGTCTTCCTCGAGGGACCTGCCAAGTTCCTGTTCACACCGCTCGGGCTTGCGGTCGTGTTCGCGATGCTGGCGTCCTACGCGCTGTCGAGGACATTGACGCCGATCATCATTGGCCTTCTGCTCAAGGGCGAGCATCATGGACCGTCGGATGGCGCTCCGACAAACTGGTTCGCCCGCTTCCACCGCGCCTTTGAGCGGGCCTTCGAGCACATGCGCGAGGGCTATGCCCGACTGCTCAGAGCGTTGCTCAATCATCGGCTGACGGTCCCGATCATCGGCGTCCTGATATTCGCGCTCGGAGCCGCGATGCTGGTGCTGGTCGGGCGGGACTTCTTTCCCGCCATCGACGGAGGGCAGATCAAGTTGCACGTCCGCGCACCTGCGGCCACTCGTATCGAGGCGACCGAGAAGATTTTCCAGGCGGTCGAGGACAAGATCCGGGAGATCATTCCCGAGCACGATCGCGATCTCATCGTCGACGATATCGGGATACCAGCGCGTGCGTATAACCTCGCATTCACCGACGGATCGACCATCAACGCCAATGACGGCGTCATCCTGGTGGCCCTCAAGGAGGGACATGCGCCGACCGCCGAATACGTCCGCAAGCTGCGCGAGGCGCTGCCGGCCGCATTCCCCGAGGTGACCTTCTATTTTCAGGCGGCCGACATGGTCACCCAAATCCTCAATTTCGGTCTGCCGGCACAGATCGACGTTCGGACCGTCGGCTACGACCGGGCGACGAACCTGCGCGTGGCCAAGGAGCTCCAGCGGCGCATGGCTGCAATCCCGGGTATGGCCGACGTACATCTCCAGCAGGAGGTCGATGCTCCGGCGTTCATGGCCAACATCGATCGCTCGCGTGCGACCCAGCTCGGGCTCAACGCGCAAAGCATCGCCAACAATATCAACATCAGCCTGAGCTCGTCCGAGCAGGTCACGCCCAATTTCTGGACCGATCCGGCATCGGGAATTCCCTATTACATTGCGGTGCAGACGCCCGAGCACCTGGTGAGCTCGCTCGGCGAGCTCGCCAATACGCCGGTCTCCACCACGATCTCCGCCGCCGGTCCTCCGATACCGGGACTGCTCAGCAACGTGGCAACGTTCACACGCGACAGCGTGCCGACCAATTCCAATCAGACGAACATTCAGCCCGTATACGAGGTCTATGCCAGCGTTGCAGGCCGCGATCTCGGCAGCGTGTCCGACGAGATCAGCAAGATCGTCGCCGACCTGCAAAAGCAGCTTTCTCCCGGCAACACGATCCAGGTGGTGGGCCAGATCCAGAGCATGAACGACGCCTTCCGGGACCTTGCCATCGGTTTGTTGTTTGCGGCCGTGTTCGTCTACTTGCTCATGGTCGTGAACTACCAGAATTTCGGTGATCCATTCGTTGTGATCCTGGCGCTGCCGGCAACCCTCTGCGGCATTCTCACGATGCTCTTCATCACGGGTACGACGCTGAGCGTGCCCTCCCTGATGGGCGCGATCATGGCCGTCGGCGTCGCCTCGGCCAATTCCATTCTACTGGTCACGTTCGCGCGCGAGCAGCAGCTCGCCGGCAAGACGGCCTTCGAGGCTGCCATCGATGCGGGACACACTCGCATACGCCCCGTGCTGATGACCGCGGCGGCCATGATCGTCGGCATGATCCCGATGGCGATCGGCGGCGCGGGCGAGGAACAGAACGCGGCACTGGCGCGCGCCGTCATCGGCGGGCTGCTGTTCGCTACTCCGACGACCCTGCTGGTCGTTCCATACCTGTTCGCAATGCTGCGAAAGGGCAACGACGGCAAGACGGCGCACGGTGTATTCCGGGAAGAAATCCATGAATGACGTTGAAACCTCATATCGTCAGGGCGAACCGGCCGGCGATACCGCGACTGGAAAGCCGCCGGAGAATCGTCCCGATGGGCGGCGCCGATGGGGAGGGAGGCTGCTCGCGCTCGGCGCGTTCGTCGTGCTCGGCGGGGGGCTCGCCTTTGGCGCATCGCGCTACTATGCGCAGCATCGGGAGGTGATGGCGACCGCCGAGCAGCGTCGCAACTTCGTGCCGACAGTGCGCGTGGCGACGGTACGGCCAAGCAACGGCATCACGCTCGTCACCTTGCCGGCCACGACCTTGGCATTCGCGGCCGCGAACCTGTATGCCCGCGCCAGCGGCTATATCGACAAGCGCAATGTGGATATCGGCGACCGCGTAAAGGAAGGGCAGCTGCTGGTCCAGATCAGTGCCCCGGAGCTCGATCATCAGATCAGCCAGAACGAGGCTACGCTGGTTCAGCTCAAACAGACGCTGACGCAGGCGCAAGCGAATTTGGAGCTGGCGCAGGTGACGTGGGACCGGGACCGACCGCTGGTCGGGCAAGGCTGGGCAGACCCAGCAGCAGGGCACGATCGACGTTCAGACCCTCAAAGCGCGGGAGGCCGCAGTCCGCGTCGCGGAAGCCAACGTCAAGGCACAGGATGCCCTGCTCACGGGTACTCAATCAACAGAAGGCGTATCAGAGGGTCGTCGCTCCGTTCGACGGCGTGATCACCGCACGCAATATCGACGTCGGCAGCCTCGTACAGGCCGATGCGGCGAGTGGCACGTTCCTGTTCACCATCATGCAGAGCGACGTGATCCGCACTCAGGTTTACGTCCCGCAGGATCAGGCGTTCGGTGTGAAGCCGGGAGTGGATGCCGTCGTACGCGTTCCCGAACTGCCCGATCGCCCTTTCCCCGGCAAAGTGACGCGGATCGCCGATGCACTGCAGCCTGGTACGCGCACGCTGCTGACCGAAATCGACATACCGAATCCCGACGGCACACTGAAGCCCGGGATCTATTGCACGGTCGAGCTTCATGTTCCGCATGACACACCGTCTCTTCTGGTCCCCGCCGAGGCGATCATTTTCAATCGCAACGGCCTGCAGGTCGCCGTGATCGAGGGTGGCGCCGCCCACATCCGAAAAGTATCCGTGGCACGGGATTTGGGGACGCAGGTGGAAGTCCGCGATGGCGTCAAGGAAGGCGACGTGGTTGCCCTCAATCCCCAAGTCGACCTTGTCGAGGGCAGCAGAGTGCAAGCCCAACCTCAGACCGCAGAGGCGAGCAAGTAGATCGCGTCGCGCACTCGGTGCGATCCCCATGTGCGGATCGCGTTCAGATTCGAGGCGCATGGTCACCTGTTGTCGAATTGCGGGAGGTTGAGTGAAGTTGCGCAATTGCGATCGATGCACCGGAGAAGCAGGCCTCGGCAATGGGTTTGTTCGCGAAGTGTCACTATATCTCGGTTGGGGCACAGCAATGAAAGGGCCCGTCATGCGACCACTCGCAAGCGTCGTCATTGTTCTTATCCTGGCAGTCGCTCCGGTCACGGTGGCGAGCGCACAGGTTTCCAATCCTCTCCTGGCTTTGCCCAGCCCCATTCCGGATCCCAACATTGCTCTGCAAGGCCGAATACCCGCGCCGATGCCAACAACACCTTCGCCGTCGCCGGCCATCACCGGACCGATCTCGCAGCCGACGCCGCTACCCGCGGAGCCGCCGCTCATGGGCGCCCCAGTGTCGCCAACCGCGCCCCCTTCTGTTTTCCAATCCCAGACGGGTCTTTAGCGCCAGCGAGTACGGCGTCAGGCCGTTGCTTCCGCACGCGCGTTTCGCCGGATCACCTGCGGCGGCTGTCCGAAGGTGCGCAGGAAGGCGCGGCGCATGCGGTCGCGATCGGCAAAACCCGTTTGCCGGGCGATGACGTCGATCGGATGGCGGCTCTGCTCCATCATCAGCCGGGCGGCCTCGACGCGCAGGTTCTCGACCGCCTTGGCCGGCGATTGGCCGGTCTCGGCGCGGAACGCACGGCTGAACTGGCGCGGACTGAGATGCGCCGCTTCGGCGAGCTGTCCAACCGTCAGCGGAGTATCGAGATTGCGCTTTGCATAGGCCAGTGCGCTCTGGATGCGGTCGGATTTGGGCTCCAGCTCCAGCAGAGCCGAAAACTGCGACTGGCCACCGGCACGCCGGTGATAGACCACGAGCTTCCTGGCCACGGCCCGGGCCACGTCCGCACCCAGATCCTTTTCGATCATAGCCAGCGCGAGGTCGATACCCGCGGTCATCCCGGCCGAGGTCCACACCGGGCCGTCGATGATGAAGATGCGGTCTTCCTCCACCTTCACTTTTGGGAATCGCGCCTGCAATTCACGCGCACGAGCTCCAGTGCGTGGTCGCGCGTCGGCCGTCGAGCAGACCTGCTTCGGCCAGGACGAACGCGCCGGCGCACGTCGAGGCGACCCGCCGGGATCGCTCCAAAGCCTGGCGCAGAAATTTGATCACGCCCGGCGTCAATGATCCGATCACGGCGCTGCCGCCGACAATCAGTGTGTCGAAATTCGTATCGTCGAACGGCTCCGTCGCGACGCTGACGCCGATCGAGCTGCGGATGGACCCACCGGTCTCGGACAGCAGATGCACGTCATAGACCGGCTCGCCCATCTCCTTGTTCGCGAATTCGAAGACCGAGAGCGCGGCCAAGCTCATCACCTGAAAGCCGGGCAAGACGATGAAACCGATGCGCTGCATGAGACACCTCCACAATGTCCTAAAACGTCGTTTATATGACATTTGAGACAAGCGCCTGCAAGCCTAGATCTCCGTCACGCAGAGGTCCCGATCTGTCAGTCTGCCAGGAGGTAGCCATGGCCACCACGATCAAGGTCAACGGCGTCGATCGGACGGTCGACGTCGACGGCGACACGCCGCTCTTGTGGGTGTTGCGCGACGTGCTCGGCATGACCGGCACGAAGTTCGGCTGCGGCATGGCGCTGTGCGGCGCCTGCACCGTGCATGTCGACGGCGTCGCCGTCCGTTCCTGCATCACCCCGATCGACAGCATCGGCACCTCCGCGATCACGACGATCGAGGCGATCGGCGCGACGGCGGCGGGCGCCAGGATCCAGAAGGCCTGGCTCGACCGCGAGGTCGTTCAATGCGGCTACTGCCAGTCGGGCCAGATCATGTCGGCTTCGGCGCTGCTGGCGAGCAACCCACGTCCGACGGATTCCGACATCGACGACGCGATGTCCGGCAACATCTGCCGCTGCGGGACCTATGTCCGCATTCGCGAAGCGATCAAGCAGGCCGCGCAATCGAGCGGACAGGGAGGCTGACCATGATCCTCGATCACCTCACGTCCCCAGCCGCTGGCTCGGATCGATCGTCAGCGAACGGTCTCTCCCGGCGCGGCTTCCTGCAGGCCGGAGCGGCCGCGGGCGGAGGCCTGATGCTGAGCCTGCGCCTGCCGTTCGCAAACGGCGAAGCCGAAGCGGCCGACGCCGACGGCTTCGCGCCCAACGCCTTCGTCCGCATCGAACGCGATGGGCAGATCGTCCTGACCATGCCCTATGTCGAGATGGGCCAGGGCAC
This sequence comes from uncultured Alphaproteobacteria bacterium, assembly GCA_963708765.1. GTDB lineage: Bacteria > Pseudomonadota > Alphaproteobacteria > Rhizobiales > Xanthobacteraceae > VAZQ01. The sequence continues at coordinate 464,453 of CAVPTV010000037.1, forward strand.
CTATACCTCGATCCCGATGCTGATCGCCGAGGAGCTGGAGGTCGACCTGACGCAGGTGCGGCTGGAGCATGCTCCGCCCAACGAAAAGCTCTACGCCAATCCCTTGCTGGGAGTGCAGGCAACCGGCAACTCGAACGCGATACGCGCGGCGTGGCAGCCGCTGCGCCAGGCCGGTGCGACCGCGAGAACCATGCTGGTGTCGGCGGCGGCCAAGCGCTGGAACGTCGATCCGGCGTCCTGCCGCGCGCAAAGCGGTGAAGTGCTGCACGCGCCGACAGGGAGACGCATCAAATACGGCGCACTTGCCGCCGACGCCGCCCGCTTGCCTGTCCCCGAAAGCGTGGCGCTCAAGCGACCGAAGGATTTCAAGCTCATCGGCACCCCGGCCAAGCGTCTGGACACGCCGGCGAAGGTCAACGGAACGGCCGTCTATGGCATCGACGTTCGGCCGCCGGGCGTGAAGATCGCGACCCTCGCACAATCGCCGGTCTTCGGCGGTCGTGTGAAGAGCGTGGACGATGCGGCGGCCAAGGCCGTCAAGGGCGTGCGTCAGATCGTGCGGCTCGACGACGCCGTCGCGGTCGTGGCCGACCATATGGGGGCTGCGAAGAAAGGGCTGGCGGCCCTGATGATCGAATGGGACGACGGTCCGCACGCCAGGCTCAACACCGACGCGATCGTGGGCGAGCTCGAAAAGGCGACGCTCAATCCGGGTGCGGTTGCGCAGAATATCGGCGATGTCGACAAGGCCATGGCGGGCGCCGTCACCAAGGTCGAGGCGACCTACCAGGTTCCGTTCCTCGCGCACGCCACGATGGAGCCGATGAACTGCACGGTTCATGTCCGCAAGGACGGCTGCGAAATCTGGGTCGGCAGCCAGGCCATGGCGCGCGTCCAGGCGGCTGCGGCGAAGACCGCCGGCCTGCCGTTGGACAAGGTCGTGGTCCACAATCATCTGATCGGCGGCGGCTTCGGCCGGCGGCTGGAGGTCGATGGCGTCATTCGCGCCGTCGAGATCGCCAAGCATGTCGACGGTCCCGTGAAGGTCGTGTGGACGCCGCGAGGAAGATATCCAGCACGACATGTATCGGCCCACTTTCTTCGACCGGATCTCCGCCGGTCTCGATGCGAAAGGAATGCCGGTCGCCTGGAACAATCGCTTCGCGGGCTCCTCGATCATCGCGCGATGGCTCCCTCCGGGGTTCAACAATGGTCTCGACCCCGACACCACCGAGGGCGCGATCGATCTGGTCTATGCCCTTCCGAACCTGCACGTCGAGTATCTGCGGGTGGAGCCTCCGGGCATTCCGACGGCCTTCTGGCGCAGCGTCGGGCCGTCGCACAATGTCTTCGTGACCGAAAGCTTCATGGACGAGCTGGCGGCGGCGGCGAAGCAGGATCCGGTCGCCTATCGGCTCGCCCTCCTCGACAAGTCGCCCCGCGCCAAGGCCGTCCTCGCGCTCGCCGCGGAAAAGGCCGGCTGGGGACAGCCGCTGCCCGAAAGGGTCGGCCGTGGCGTCTCGCTCCAGTTCGTCTTCGCGACCTATATGGCGCAGGTCGCCGAGGTCGAGGTGTCGAAGGACGGAGCGGTTCGCGTCCGGCGCGTCGTCTGCGCGGTCGATTGCGGCACCGTCGTCAATCCCGATACCGTGCGGGCGCAGATCCAGAGCGCGATCATGTTCGGCATCACGGCGGCGCTCTATGGCAAGATCACGCTGAAGGACGGCCGTGTCGAGCAAACCAACTTCGACAGCTACCAAATCCTGCGCATGAACGAGGCGCCGGCCATCGAGGTCCACATCGTCCAGAGCTCCGAGCCGCCGGGCGGAATGGGCGAGGCCGGGACTTCGGCCATCGTTCCCGCGGTGACCAACGCGATCTTTGCGGCAACCGGCAAGCGCTTGCGAAAGCTGCCGATCGACGCCGACCGCGTTGAAGCAGCCGGTGTGAACGGAACACCGTCGCATACCGGAAACACACAGCGAAGCCGACGTCTGCCACGGGTCAATCGCGCCGGTCTCCAATAAGGGATCGGACGGTCGTTCGGCCGCGCGAGTGCCGATTGGCGTGGCCTCGCGCCTCAATGATAGCCTTCGCCCTCGCGCAGCTTTCCGCCGAAGATCCAGTAGACGAAGATCATGTAGCCGAGAATGATCGGCAGCATCACCAGCGTGCCCATCAGCATGAAGATGTGGGTCGCGGGCGCCGCCGCGGTCTGCCATATCGTCAGGGACGGCGGAACGAGATAGGGGAAGTTCGAGATCAGCAGCCCGAGATAGCCCAGCAGGAACAGCGCGATCGCCGCAAGGAACGGGAGCACTTCGCGCCCGCTCTCGAGCCAGCGCCATGCCGCGAATGCGACCAGCGCGGTCGCGGCCGGCACCCACCAGAAAAACAGGATATTCGGCAACGAGAACCACCGCACGGCGATGCGCTCGAAGGCGAGCGGCGTCCAGATGCTCACGATCGCCATGAAGGCGAGCACCGCGAGCAGCAGCAGCTTGGCCTCGATCCTTGCGCGCTTCGCGACACTGCCGTCGGTTTTCATGATGAGCCAGGTGGCGCCGAGCAAGCCGTAACCGGCCACCAATCCGAGACCGCACAACACCGCGAACGGCGTCGCCCAATCGAAGGCGCCGCCGGCGAACGCGCCGTTCTCCACCTTGATGCCCTGGATCAGGCCGCCGAGAATCAACCCTTGGCAAAAGGCGGCGAGCGCCGAACCGGCGGCGAAGGCGAAGGTCCAATGCCGCTTGCTGGTCACCCCGATCCAGCGGAATTCGAACGCGACCCCGCGAAATACCAGCGCCAGCAGCATGACGATGACCGGCAGATAGAGCGCCGGCAGAATGATCGAATAGGCCAGCGGGAAGGCGACCATCATGCCGGCGCCGCCGAGCACGAGCCACGTCTCGTTGCCGTCCCAGAACGGGGCGACGGAATTCATCATCTGGTCGCGCTCGCGCTCGGTCTCGGCGAACGGAAACAGTATGCCGATGCCGAGATCGAAGCCGTCGAGGATCACGTATATCGCAACCGCGAGCCCGATGATTGCGGCCCAGATGACCGGTAGATACGCTTCCATGGCGCAGCCTCACATGATGTGTTCGCTCGAGACCGGAACTCTTCGTTCGGCCTCGACGAACACTTTGCGTCCGCCTCCTGTCGCGGAGGACGGTGCCGGCGTCCCGACCGTGGGGCTCGACCGCGGACTCTTGCGGTCCGCGCGCAATCAGCCGGTTGATGTAGTAGATGCCCATCGCGAACACGACGCCGTAGACCAGCACGAACAGCACGAGCGTCGTGGCCACCGTATGGGCGGCGAGCGGCGAGACCGCATCGGCGGTTCGCAGGACGCCGTATGCGACCCAGGGCTGCCGGCCGGTCTCGGTGACGATCCAGCCGCAGATCACCGCGACGAAGCCGATCCACCAGGCATGCTGCGCGGGCCACAGATACCACCGGGCCTCGAACAGGCGGCCGCGCCACCACAACCAGACGCCGGTCAGCCCGGCCAGGATCATCAGCGAGGCCGATGCCGACCATGATGCGGAATGCGAAGAAGGGCGGCGCGACCGGTGGCCGGTCGCGCGGCGGCACGCTCTTGAGGCCGGGAAACAGACCATCCCAGCTATGGGTGAGGAGAAGCGAGGCGCCGTGCGGGATCGTCACCGCAAAGCGGTTCGTTTCGGCCTTCTCGTCGGGCCAGGCGAACAGCACGAGCTCGCCCGGTTGGTGCCGTCCCAGTGCGCCTCGATCGCCGCGATCTTCAGCGGCTGATGCTTGAGCGTATTGAGGCCGTGCTGGTCGCCGATGAAGAGCTGCAGCGGCGCGACGATGGCGGCGAAACCGACGGCCATGCGGACCATGGTGCGGCCGTGCTCCAGATGCCTGCCGGCGAGCAGTAGCGCGCTCCCACGGCGAGCACCACGAACGACGTCGTCAGATACGCCGCCGTCACCATATGCGCGAGCCGGTAAGGGAAGCTCGGATTGAAGACGATGGCGAGCCAGTCGAGCGGATAGGCGATGCCGTCGCGCATCTCGTATCCGACCGGCGTCTGCATCCAGCTGTTGGCCGACAGGATCCAGAACGCCGAGAGCGTCGTGCCGACCGCGACGGCGACGGCCGACAGCGTGTGCAGCCACGGCGGCACCCGGTTCCAGCCGAACAGCATCACCCCGAGAAACGTCGCCTCGAGGAAGAAGGCGACCAGGACCTCGTAGCCGATCATCGGCCCGACGACGTTCCCGAGCACGGCCGAGAACCGGCTCCAGTTGGTGCCGAACTGGTATGACAGGACGATGCCCGACACCACGCCCATGGCGAAGGACACGGCGAAGATCTTGGTCCAGAACTGCGCCAGCAGACGATAGTGCTCCTTGCCGGTGCGCATCCACATGACGCAGAGCGTCGCGATGTAGGCCGACAGCCCGATCGTGAAGGTCGGGAAGATGATGTGGAAAATGATGGTGAAGGCGAATTGCAGCCGGGAGAGGAGGAGGGGATCGAGATCCATGAGATCAATCCTCGAACGAGTGTCGGCGAGCGGTCCGCAGCGCGTTCCGCTCATTCGGCCGGAGTTGCCGACGGCAGCTCCGGGTGACGGCCGGACCGGCCTTTCGCAAGCTCGTCTTCGAGCCACAGATCGTGATGCTCCTTGGCCCAGTTGAAATCGACCTCGCCGGTCCCCATGGCCTCGAACGCGCCCTCCATTCCGAGCGTGCCGATATAGATGTGACCGAGGATCAAGGCGACGAACAGGACGGCGATGATGCTGTGCACCACCTGCGCGATCTGCATTCCGGCGATGTCGGTGACGTAGAACGGGAACAGCAGCAGAAAGCCCGATACGGAAACCGCGGCGCCGGCGCCGAGCGACGCCCCAGAACACCAGCTTCTCGCCGGCGTTGAACCGGCGCGCCGGGCGCGTGCTTCGACTTGATGAAGCCGCCGCCCTGCTTGAACCATTCGATGTCGACCTTGTCGGGGATGTTGTCCTTGATCCAGATCACCGACGATCAGCACGAGGCCGAGCACGAACGGAAAGCTCGATGAAATTGTGCGCGTACTTGGCGGCTTGCGAGAACGCGCTGAAGGCATCCGGTCCGATCAGCGGCAGCAGCAGCGCTTTGCCGAAGGTGATGTTCAGCCCGGTAATGCCGAGCACGACGAACGAGACCGCGGTGAGCCAATGCGCGAACCGCTCGAAGGAATTGAAACGCGGCACCTTGCGTCCGGATCGTCCGGCCGAGATGCGGATCCGTCCGAGGATGAAATAGGCCGCCGCCAGCCCGGCGATGGTGCCGAGGATGACGATGGCGCCGAGCCAATGCAGCGTCACCTCGTGAAAGTGATCCCAGGTCCGCCCGGCGGGCTGGATCGAGCACGCGCGCCGTCTCGTCGGGCATGGTCGATGTCGTCCTTCGATGCGCGGAGATTGCCGAAGCAGCGTCTGTTCGTTCACGACGCTCGCGTCCGGATTGACCAGCGTGCCTTGCTGCTGGGCGTGAGGCCGGCGCGGCGAAAGCGATGAAGCCGCAGACCGCAAGCGCGCCGACGACGAAACGTGCTCGTGCCAATAAAGCCATCATGCGCTCGTGCTCCTGCTCTGGCCGTGCTCGTCCGCTTGGCGCTTCACACCGCGATCCCCTCGCGATAGGCGGTCATCCAGCCCCAGGCGCCGGAGCCGTAGCCGCGCTTGATCACGCGCTCCTTGTAGATCTGCGCGATGATCTCGCCGTCGCCCGCGAGCAGCGACTTGGTCGAGCACATCTCCGCGCACAGCGGCAGCTTGCCTTCGAGCATGCGATTGGCGCCGTATTTCTCGTATTCCTCGCTGCTGCCGGGGACTTCCGGCCCGCCGCCGCCGGCGCAATAGGTGCACTTGTCCATCTTGCCGCGCGAGCCGAAGTTGCCGATCTTGGGATATTGCGGCGCGCCGAACGGGCAGGCGTAGAAGCAGTAGCCGCAGCCGATGCACAGATCCTTCGAATGGAGCACGACGCCGTCATCGGTCGAGAAAATGCAGGTCACCGGGCAGACCGCCGCGCAGGGCGCGTCGGTGCAGTGCATGCAGGCCATCGAGACCGAGCGTTCGCCCGGCTTGCCGTCGTTGATGGTGACGACGCGCCTGCGGTTGATGCCCCACGGCACCTCGTTCTCGTTCTTGCAGGCGGTGACGCAGGCGTTGCACTCGATGCAGCGGTCGGCGTCGCAGAGAAATTTCATCCGCGCCATGGTCGCGCCTCCTTACGCCGCTCTGATCTGACAGAGGGTGGCTTTCGGCTCCTGCATGCCGGTCACCGGGTCGAAGCCATAGGTGCTGAGCGTGTTCATGCTCTCGCCGAGCACGATCGGATCGCTGCCTTTCGGATATTTGCTGCGCTGATCGACGCCCTGGAACCAGCCGGCGAAGTGGAACGGCATCCACGCCACGCCCTTGCCGACGCGCTCGGTGACCAGCGCCTTCATCCGCGCCTTCGAGTTGTTTTCGGCGCCGGTGACCCAGACCCAGCCGCCGTCCTTGATGCCGCGCTCGGCCGCATCCGCCGGATTGATCTCGACGTACATGTCCTGCTTCAGCTCGGCCAGCCACTTGTTGGAGCGCGTCTCCTCGCCGCCGCCCTCGTACTCGACCAGTCGGCCGGAGCTCAGGATCAGCGGGAACTGCTTGACGATGCCCTTGTCGACGGCCGTCTTCTGCACGGTGAAGCCGATATTGGGCACGCGGAACTGCCTGGCGTCCGGCAGCGTCGGATATTTGGCGACGAGATCGGGCCGCGGCGTGTAGATCGGTTCGCGATGGACCGGAATGGGATCCGGCAGGTTCCAGGCGACCGTGCGCGCCTTGCCGTTGCCGTAGGGGATGCAGCCGTGCTCGATCGCCACGCGCTGGATGCCGCCGGAGAGGTCGATCGACCAGGACACGGCGTCGGGGTTGGTGGAATTCACCCGCTGGATGACCGCCATTTCCTGCGCGGTGAGATCCTTGTCCCAGCCGAGCTTCTTGAGCACGCCGAGGGTGAACTCGGGATAGCCGTCCTTGATCTCGGAGTCCGCCGAATAGGAGCCGTCGGAGAGCAGGCTGACCCCGTCGCGCTCGACGCCGAAGCGCGCGCGGAACGTGCCGCCGCCTTCCTTCACCGGCAGATTGGTGTTGTAGAGAACCGGCGTGCCGGGGTGCTTGAATTCCGGCGTTCCCCAGCACGGCCACGGCAGGCCGTAAACTTCGCCGCCGACGTCCGGATCGTCCTTCGGCGCGCGCAGCGTGACCACATCGAATTTGGACTGATTTCTCATGTGCGCCTTGAGCCGCTCGGGCGACTGGCCGCAATAGCCGGTCGACCAGCCGCCGCGATTGATCTCGCGCAGGATGTCCTCGGCCGACACCGCTCCATTCTCGACCTTGATGTTCTTGAACATCTGGTCGGCGAAGCCGAGCTTGCGGGCAAGCAAGTACATGACGTCGTAGTCGTTCTTGCACTCGAAGATCGGTTTGACGATCTGCTCGCCCCATTGCAGCGAGCGGTTGGAGGCGGTGCGTGATCCGTCCATCTCGAAACTGGTGCAGGCCGGCAGCAGGTAGGTGCCGTTCTTGCGCTCGGAGAGCACCGACCAGGTCGTCGGATAGGGATCGCACACGACCAGGAGATCGAGCTTCTCGATGCCTTTCGCCGCTTCCGGCATGCGCGCGATCGTGTTGCCGCCATGCCCCATGACGAACATGGCCTTCATGGTGTCGGGCTGGGCAACCTGATCCTTCGGCAGCAAGGTGGCATCGAACCAGCGCGTGCTGGGGATGCCGGGCGTCTCCATGAACGTCTTGTTGACGAAGCGGGAGAGCATCCAGTCGTAGTCGACTTCCCACACGCGGCACCAATGCCGCCAGGCATCCTCGGCAAGGCCGTAGTAGAGCGGCAAGGTCGTCACATCGAGGCCGAGATCGGTGGCGCCCTGGACGTTGGTGTGGCCGCGGAAAATGTTGGCGCCGCCGCCGATATGACCGACATTGCCGGTGGCGAGCAGCAGGATGCAGCTGGCGCGGACGTTCGCCGTTCCGATCGTGAACTGGGTCTGCCCCATCGCCCAGATCAGCGTCGAAGGACGCTGCTTCGCGAATATTTCGGCGATGCGCTTGACCTGCGCTTCCGGCAGGCCGGTGACGCGCTCGACCTCATCGGGCGGCCACTTGTCGACCTCCTTGCGGATGTCGTCCATCCCGTAGACCCGCTGGCGGATGAATTCCTTGTCCTCCCAGCCGTTCTGGAAAATGTGCCAGAGCATCCCGTAGATGGTCGGAATGTGGGTTCCAGGGCGCACCCGGACATATTCGGTCGCGTGCGCCGCCGTGCGCGTCATCCGCGGATCGATGACGATCATGTTGGCGCGGTTGAGCTCCTTGCCTTCGAGAATGTGCTGCAGCGACACCGGATGCGCCTCGGCCGGATTGCCGCCCATGACCATGATGGTCTTGGCGTTGCGGATGTCGTTGTAGCTGTTGGTCATCGCGCCGTAGCCCCAGGTATTGGCCACGCCGGCGACCGTCGTCGAATGACAAATGCGCGCCTGGTGATCGGAATTGTTGGTTCCCCAGAAGGCGGCAAGCTTGCGGTTGAGATAGGCGGCTTCGTTGGTGAACTTGGCCGAGCCGAGCCAGTAGACCGACTCCGGTCCCGACTTCGCGCGGATCTCCATCAGCTTGTCGCCGATCTCGTCGATCGCCTGATCCCAGGAGATTCGGTTCCACCCGCCGTTCACGAGCTTCATCGGATAGCGCAGCCGGCGCTCGCTCAGCACGTCGTCGCGCACGGCCGCGCCCTTGCAGCAGTGCGAGCCGCGATTGATCGGGCTGTCCCAGCCCGGCTCCTGGCCGGTCCACACGCCGTTCGCGACCTCGGCGATGACCGTGCAGCCGACCGAGCAATGGGTGCAGACATTCTTGCGGATCGTCACCGTCGCGCCGGGAGGCGGCGGCGGGCCGGCCTCGGCCTTGCGGACAGCTGCCGAGCGGCAAAGTGCCGAGCGCGGCAAGGCCGCCGGCGGCGAGGCCCGAACGGCGCAGGAAGCTGCGACGATCAAGACCGCCGCTTGCTTGGACTGGGAGCGCAGTGGCCAGCGTGCCGCGGCGTGCCTCGCGTTGCGTCCTCTTGATCAGCACGGTCGCCTCCCTCACTTCGCCGGATAGCGGTTGACGCGGTAGAAGGTTTGAACCTCGGGAGAGTTAGCCTGATAGCGAGCCTTGCGCTTGTCGGGGAAGTCCTCGGCATCCGCCGAGGTGCACGCGCTCGTGGTCGCCGCGGCAGCCCCGATCGCGAGCACGCGAAGGACGTCGCGGCGACCGATTTTCGGATTGAGGCGATCATTCATGGCTCTTGCCTCGCGTCGCACGAAGCACCACGGGTCTTCGGCCACCACGCCATCGGGCGGGGCGTAGATCAAATCTAAAGCGGGCACTCAAACGTGCTTTGCCCGGTTTGCCGTGTTTGTTTCGATCTTGCGCCGATGACGGCCCGACCCTTGGTCGATCAGACACGGGCGTGATCGCCCCTTCACGCTGGCGTTTGCTCACAATCGGTCTCGCGACCGTACTGCGCTCGAGTTGCGTCACGATCGACGCAAAGCCGAGCCAAAGAGGGCAACCCGCGCCAAGCTGTTTTCCGGCGCGGCGAGTAAATTCGACGATGTCATGGGAGCCGGCGAGGAACCGGTGGTCTTGAAGGAAGGTGAGATCGGGAGGCGACACATGAAATTCGTCTTGGTGAATGGCAGGACACCTCGCGCGCAATCTTTCTGCGCGCTGTGCTGTGAGCCAATCGGGGAGAGCTACCTGCGAGAAATCGCAACGCGGCTCTCCTACTGCGACCACAGGTGCTACGTCGGTCACCGCAAAGTTGCCGTTGCCGTCCCGGCACTCCCAAATCATGCGAGGGCGTCATTGCGAGTGCTCGGCCGCTGGCGTGGGAGAGTGTGATGAGGCAGCCCCATGTCTGCGATCATTGTGGAGGACGTTTCGGCATGGTGACGTATCGTTGGTGGGGCAGCAAATTCTGCAAGAGGAGGTGCAAAGACGCATATCTCCGTGAAGCTGCGCTCGACCGCGCTAAGCTCCTGCGCTCGTACGGCCCCTGCGCGGGTTCTCTCGGAGCGGCTTCTCGACGAGTTGAAGTAAGCACGAGTGCACGGACGGGAATTCATCTTCGGCTTTCCGGGCAAGATCGAGCCCAACACGGACGCTGCCCAGCGACACTGCGCCGGCTCGGCAAGGCCACCGGCGGCGAGCCGCCGCCAGTTCGCGCGCTATCGGGCGCCCGATGTCGAGATTTCGGATCGTTGAAGCTGCACGGGTCGCCCGGGCCTCCCGTTTTCGACGGTCATCACCGCCAGGTATCTGCGCTCGTCGCGGGCTTGTGTCGTCCGGATCGACGATCTGGCGAATCGGCCCGACGGCATTGACGATCTGCGCGCCGGCGGGGTTCGTCATGAACTGGGCGACCGGCTCGATCTCCCCGGTCCCGTCCGGGTTCGACGTGAGCGCGAGCATGTAGGGCTTGGCCGGCTCGAGACCGACCACCGCCGCCTGCAGCACTTGCGTGAGCCCCTGGTCGAACAGCGACACGGTCGTGGACGTTCGGGCTGCCGGGCGCGGCCAGCGTCAGGTGCACGGCGGCGCCGGCGAGACCGAGCGGCTGCAGGTTCTCGGCGCCGGCGGCTTGCCGTCGGCGCGGCCTCCGGGACGTAGACCAGCGCCTGCGCCGCCTGTCCGTTCGGGATCGTGGCGATGACCCGGTTGGTCGACGTATCGATGGCGGTCACCGCGTCGCCGTTCTCGATCCCGACATAGACGCGCGTGCCGTCGCCGGACGGCCAGATGCCGTGCGGCAGCGCGCCGACCGGAATGGTCGCGACCTGCTCGAAATCGGCGGTTCGAAAGACCTTCACCTGGTTCAGCCCGCCGACCGTGACGTAGGCGAACTGCCCGCGCGGCGTGCTGCACCAGATTGACGTGGTTGGTGATCGGTCCGGTGTCGAGGACCCGCAGCACCTGGAACGGCGGCTTGGCGCGAAAAGACCATCGTCTTGCCGACGTCCTTCAGGGTCAGCCACACCTGCTCGCCGTCCGGGCGAGGCGGCGATGTTGGGGCAGAACGGCGAGACCTGCTTCACGCGCCCGACGATCTCGTGCGTTTGCGTGCTGACCACGACGGTTTCCGGGGTGAAGCTCGAGCACACGTAGCCGTAGCGGCCGTCGGGCGAGAAGATCGTCATGCCCGGCCCGTTCGGGACCGTGATGCGCGTCTTCTCGGCGTAGGTCGCGCCGTCGAGGACCGCGACGTAGTCCTCGCCGCGGACCGTCACCCAGACCTCGCTGCCGTCCTGGGTGAAGAAGGCCTCGTGCGGCGAGCGTCCGACATAGGTCGTGTGCTTGACGCGGTTGGTGGCGGTATCGACGAAGGTCACCGAATTCGAGGCGATCGAGACGACCGCGAGCGTCTTGCGGTCGGGCGAGAAGCCGAGCCCATGGACGAGAACCTGGCCCTTGTAGAGCGGCGACAGGTTCATCGGCTGCGGATCGCCGAGGCGAATGACGCCGAGGTTCTTGTTGGTCGACGGGTCGATCACCGAGACGGTGTTGGAGAACTGCTCGGCGGCGTAGACCCGGTCTCGTCCGCTGACGGGAAAGTCCGGCGCGCCGGCCGCGAACGGCGCCTGCCCGGCATCCGCCGGGGCGCTCGCGAGCAGGAGCACGGTCGAGAGCAGCAGGCGGCTGATGTTCATGGGTGTCTCCTCACTGGTCGGCGATGTGATCGGTGGCAGGCGTTCGGCCGGCGGCGCGTCGAGCGAGCGTGCGCATGTAGGCGATCTCCTGCCCCTGCTCGACGATGATCGATTGCGCCAGGCGCTTGAGCCTTTCATCGCGCCCGTATTTCAGCAGCACGAGCGCCATGTCGATCGCGCCCTGGTGATGCGGGATCATCATCCGCATGAAGTCGCGATCGATATCGCCGCTCGGCGCGATCTCCATGCCCTCGTGCATTCGCGCATTCACGTTCGCCATCTCCGAATAGAAGGTCGGCCCGGAGGCGTCCGCGGCGCTGCACATTGCAACAGCGCCCGCATGGTCATGAGCAGCACCCATGGACTCGTGGGAGGCCGCTGGACGCTCGATCGGCAGCACGAGCGCCGCGAGAACCACGCCCGCCATGCCGGAAGCGCCCAACGCGGCAATCAGCTTCGCGCGCTTGTTCATGGCTGCTTCCGGATTGCCCCTGCGATGTGGCGCCACCCTAGTGCAAGGCACTTCAGGGCGCTTTGGCAGTGTTGCTGCGATTGTTTCGATGTTGCCCAGACGGCCTCAATTGACCCTGACCGGAGGGGCGGCCTCGAGGCCCGCTTCCTCCGCGGCGATCAGACCAAGCGCGGTCCAGTCGAGATCGCCGTAGCCACGCGCAATTCCGGTGATCAGCCGGTCGCGCACCACGCCTACGGACGGCATCGGCGCGCCTGCGCTTTCCGCCTCGGCGAGTGCCAGACGCACATCCTTGAGCGCCAGTGGCAGAACGAACCCGGGTGCGTAGCGCTCGGCGACGATCTTGTCGCCATAGATTCTGTGCACCAAGCTGCCGAACATCGTGTTGGTCAGGATATCGACGAACGGCTTGGGGTCGAGGCCGCGCTTGCGGATCAAGGCAACGACCTCGCCGAGCATTTCCAGGGTCGTCGCGGTCAGCATATTTCCGAGCAGCTTGATCAGATTTGCGGATGCGGGATCGGATCCGAGGAGGAAGGTCCGCTGTCCGAGATTGTCCAGAAGCGGCCGGCAGCGCTCGACGTCGGCTGCAGCGCCGGCAGCGACGATGAAGAGCTGGCGTGCCTTGGCGGCATCCGGATTTCCGAACACCGGCGCCGCGACGTAACCCTGTCCGCAGCGCGCGTGCTCGCTGGCAAGATGGGCCGCGGCCGCGGTGCTGATGGTGCTCATCGAGAGATGAATTGCACCGGGCATCAGCCCCATGGCGAGGCCATCGAGCCCCAGATCCTGGCGCCCGAATACGACATCGCGAACGGCGGCATCGTCGGGCAGCATGCTGATGACGAACTCACAATCGAACAGCAGGGTCATATCCGTTGTCGGCTTGAGGCCGAGCGCCACGAGGCTGCCTATCTGTTCCGGCCGACGGACATACGCGATCACCCGACGACCGGAGGCGGCAAGGTTTGCCGCCATCCGCATGCCCATGTGACCGAGGCCGACGAATCCGATTTCGCCTTGCACCCGGGGGCGGCCGTTCGTTCGATAGCCGCCTGGTTGCTCGACCGGGCCCGTCTCGAACGTTCCGCCCGAGGCGGGCGGGGAACGCGGCTCGTCCTTGAACATCAGACACCTCCTGATCGGACGCGGATGCGCGGTCTGATCCGCGCGAACCTCTTGATCCGGGCATGCTATCGACAGGCGCATGGCGTGCTTGTCGGAGCTTGCTGCGCTTGAGGCATTATTGCTGAGAACCGTTCGACGCCGGTCCGCCGAGTTGCGTCAGGGCGGGTTGCAGATTGGCGGACCGGTCAGCAAGCGCACGCGATCCATCCGCCGTGCGACCAGCGCTTCGCACAAGACCGCAACGCCGCGCGACATTGCGCAATCCCGCGCAACCGGCGTCTCTGGCGCGGGCCTCCATCGAGCCTATGTGCACTGCAGCGCCCGCATGCTTTCAGGCCGACTTTCAGGCCGAGCGGCGATCGCTCAACCGTCCACCAAAGTAAAGGAGACTACCATGAAGAATGTTTTGCGCATCGCTGCTGTTGTGCTGCCGTTGGCCTGCAGCGCGACTTTTGCCGTGGCCCAGTCCAATCCGGACCTGGGCGTCGTTACCGGCAGTGAGAACAGCATCCGCGAGGTCATCGGCGAGCCGCAGCTCAAGGACGACGGTGGCTTCAGGCAGGAGCATACCCGGCCGGCACCGGAGTTTCGGCACTTCAGGGACGACCGCTAACCTCGCCGCTACGCCACGCGAATCCGGTCGCTTCGGTGCCGGATTTCCGGTGGCTTGCGGCCACCGCTCAGCGAACGTGCAGAGAAACCAGATCGCATTTGCGGAGCAATCAAGCTTGCGCAGAAAGGTTGTGCGCATCGCGCAGCCTTGCCTGCGCATGCGTTCTATTTCTCAGTTCCAGCGCTTGCGGCGCGCGACACTGTCATCGGTGAGGATATGAGCGGCCATCTCGAGCATCGCGGCAAGGAGATCGCCTCGCGACGAGGCTTTGTCAATCGAGTGCTGGCGGCGACGGCGCTATTGCTGATCCTCGCGACCGCAAACCTGCTGATCGGCATGGTCGGATATGCGGTGAGCCGATCCCGGCATCAACGCAGCGATGATCCTCCCGGGGCCCTCTCATTGACTACGGGCAACCGAAAAGAGGTTTAGCCCGACGCAAGTTGCTATCCGACGCACCCATCATCAGCGACATACCGCGGCCCGAGCGCGCAGGATTTTTTGCGAGATGATGTGGCTGCCGACCCGTCAACCACATTAGGGACGTTAACGACCTCGAAGCGCAGGGTCACGTCAAGGTGAGCATCATCTTGCCACCTCCCGAGGCAGATATTAGTTCGCGGGGATAGGAGGTAGGGCGGAGAAAGGAATGCGATCATGCAACGTCTTCTTGCTGCAGTGTTAGCGGTGGCCTGTGTCGTCGGATCTACTCCTGGCTTTGCGCGCGGTGCCGGCCACGCTGGTCGTGGCGGCGCTATGGGAAACCCTACTCTCTTGGAGGCACCCGCCCCGCAGACGCCCGCCTTTGAAAGCCGGATTCCGGCCCCGCTCTCGTCACCCACGCACGCACCCATCATCAACGGGCCGATGTCACAGCCCGCGTTCCGCGGCATGACCGGAATCGGACAATGACGCCGTGCTGTTCACGATTGCACGCGGATGATCTGCATCGCGCCGCAAGCCGCTTGGCGGCACCCCATTTCCGAGATTCGCAAATTCGGAACAAACGCAGCAATCCCGGACAAGCACCAAGGTGAACTCGTCGCTAGACCATCGATTCCATGAAACCGATCATATCCAACGGTCGTCATTCCGGGACGGGCGTAAGCGCCGGGCCCGGAATCCATAACCACTGCCTGGGAGTATGGATTCCGGGCTCGCCGCTGCGCGGCGCGCCGGAATGACGTCGATATGATTCGAACCAAGGAAACGCTGACCTAGTTTCAATGTGGTCGACATCGGCGGGCTGCGCCTATGTATCTCATTTCGGGGGCACATCACGCAACAAAGCAGGAGGACTGAGGTGAACGATGGCATGGAACGACGTGATTTCATTCAGGGTGTCGGACTTCTCGCGGGAGTTGCCGCCGCTGCCACCCTGACCGAGCAGCCTGCCTTCGCCCAGGCCCCGCCTCATACGGAAGCCAAGCCCATGACCTACGAAGCCAAGCCGCTTTCCCTCGATCCCAAGACCATCAAGGGAATTTCCGAGAGGGTCCTCGTCAGCCATTACGAGAATAATTACGTCGGCGCGGTGAAACGGCTCAATGCGATCGGTAGCCAGTTAGCGGAACTCGACTTCGCCAAGGCGCCGAACTTCGTGGTCAACGGCCTCAAACGTGAAGAGTTGATCGCTGCGAATTCAATGATACTGCACGAAGTCTACTTCGACAGTCTGGGCGGGGGCGGCGCGCCCACCGGCACCCTTGTCGAGGCAATTACCCGGAATTTCGGCAGCCTCGAGCGCTGGCAGACTCAATTTTCCGCCATGGGCAAAGCGCAGGGCGGCGGATCGGGGTGGGTGATCCTTGCTTATTCCGCGCGGGACAAGCGGCTGGTGAACCAATGGGCTGCCGATCACACGACGACGCTCGCCGGCGGGCGGCCGGTGCTGGTGCTCGACATGTACGAGCATGCCTATCACATGGACTACGGCGCTGCGGCAGCCCGTTATGTCGACGCCTTCATGGAGGCGATTCGATGGGACAATGCGGTGAAGCTCTACGAGCAATACAGCCGCCAAAGCTGAACCCGCCGATTCGGACGTTAGGAGGCGTCGGTTCGAGGTCAGCGCATCGGCAGTCACATGCTCACGGAGCAGCGCTGCTGTCGATGAGCAAGGTGAGCATTCCGACGATTATCCAGAAGGCTTCGGCGCAGGGCACGGTCGATGCGCCCAATCGGAGGAAATTATGACGCGACGTGTCGTGATGTTGTCGACCATTCTGCCGCTGCTGTTACTCGGAGTTGCCCTGCTTGCTGGTGATCAAATGGCCTATGCCCAGCAACCAGCCGCAATCCAGCGCAAGGTCCTGCTACAACAAGATGTGCCTATTCCCGGCCACCAGATGGTGATGACGCTGGTAGAAATCCCCCCGGGCGTACGTGAAATCAGACATACCCATCCGGGCGTGCTGGGCGGCTACGTCCTGGAAGGGACACTTACCCTTGAGCACGAGGGGCGGTCGACGGCCACCTACAAGGCCGGCGAGTCGTTCTTTGTCGAGGCCGGCAAGAGATCCACCAGGGCATCAATGCAAGCGCGGCAGGGCGCGCAGCTCGGCGAGAGACCAGGCCCGCTTGTCGTCGACCAGGCCCGCCACCTCCAGGCGCCACTGTGATGCTTCCACCATACGCACCTGCCATTCCGGGTAGTACGCGTTGAAGCGGAACGGACGCGTGATGGCGCTGGCCGGATAGGTCTTTGCAAGCCGGTTCGGATTGAACAAGGCGGCCTGGACGCGATCGTCGAAGCGCAGCATGGCGCGCAATGCGTTGTCCACGGAGTCATCGGTCGACAAGTCGCAACCGGTCAGCAGCGAGAGGGCGCCGAGTGACAGGCTGCCACGCAGAAAGAGGCGCCGATGCGATTTTTTGAGATCCGCCAAGATTTCATCAGCTCGAACAGCCGGTCGTTGCTTGTTATTCATGGGTGGCTATCCGCGTTGCCGTCCCGGCGCAACCCGAACGCCATCGAGACCAGCGTCCGCGGGAACAGCGCGACGAGTGAGAGATGCACCAGAAGGAAGCCAACAATCAAGCTCATCAAAGCGAAATGGATCCGACGCGCGATGTCGTAGCCGCCGAACAGGTCGGTCAGCCAGCCGAGCTGCACCGGTTTCCATATCGACACGCCCGTCAGCACGGTGAGGATGACCACGACGATTACGCCCACATAGAGCAGGCGCTGCACCGCGTTGTAGTGGCCGAGCCGATGTTCGAGACGCAGACGTAGTGCTCGAGCAAGGTCGTGACCCACGGCCCGGGGACCAATCGGCAGGAAATCACGGCGGAAGTGCCCGGAGGCAATGCCGTAAATCAGATAGGCAAGGCCATCTGCAACCAGCAGCCACATAGCACTGAGATGCCAGGCAATGCCGCCGGCGAGCCATCCCCCGAGTGTCATCCACTCGGGAATGACGAAGGGCAGGATCGGTGACGCATTGTAGATTTGCCAGCCGCTCAAGATCATGCAGAGGATCGCAAACGCGCCTATCCAATGCATCACGCGCACGATCAACGCGTGGGCAGGCCCTGGTTTTGCTTGCATCCCGGATGGACGTTCCATGGCGCCATGCTCTGGAGAGATCAAGGGTGTCATGAATGACGGCCGCGTCGTCACATTGGCGGCGCGAGCCCATCCTTGCCGACGGCGACGAAGTCCGCCGTGGTCTTGCCGCCATCTTCGGATGCCCTGATGAAGACGTGCGCACCCGTCATCACGGCCGAGCGCTCGGCCGGCTGGAAAGCCACAATCGGCGCGGTGGGGGGCACCAGAATCGTCTGCTTGCCACCGTTGTAGGTGACGGTGATCCGCTTGGCTCCGCCCTGCTCAGATGCAGATTGGATGTCGCCGTTCGTCATCGTGGTGTTGACTTCGGTCGCCGGGCCGCTGGGCGAGGCCGCCTCGATCGTTCCATTGGTCATGCTGCTAGAAACGCTGCCTCCACCCGCCATCGTCGTGTCCGGCAGCTTGTCCCAGCCATAATGACCTTCACCCGTACCGCGCAGTGACGGCGGGAAAATCACGACCTCCAAGGCCACCAGGAAGTCGCCGCTCCCCTTCGTCGCCGTGCCGATGAAGCTTCCCTTCGCCACATTCGACAGGCCGGACTTGACGACCGTCACATACTTCGTTGCGTCATCGAGAGAGACTTTTACTTTCTCGCCCTGCAGTGTCTGCACGGTCATGCTGTCCTGGTCCGCGGATTCAATCGTACCGCGGATTCTTTCGCTCTGCGTCGCGGCCATTGCGGGCATCGCCAAGGCCGTCGTTGCAGCAAGTACCAATCCAAAAAGCCGTATCATGTCTTGTCTGCCTTCGTTGGAATTTCTCCCCCTCTGTTGGAACTTAGCTGCAGAGCTAACCAAGTTGGCTGGATCGGGCTTGCGGCGGATTGCGGTCTCTTAGTCGCGTTTGCCTGAAAACGTCTCGATCGTTCCGGCCGTGCCCGCGCATGTCGCGAACGTTCGCCGCCGCAGTCGCCGCAAAGGCCGTTACCTCGTGGCTCGCGGCCGCCACCGAGGCGGGCGCACTTGCGCGCTGGCCCCGGTGCTCCGCACGCGGCGAGGGCGCAACGCACTCGGCATTGCGCCCTCGTGATCCGTCAATTGCCGACATACACCTAATCGCAAGCATACACTACGCGTGTGTGCCAGCCGGTCCGCGTGTGATAGCGCTGCGTCTGGTAGCAATCGCCGTAGGAATAGTCGTAGTCGTCGTAGGGCGAGAAGGCAAAGCCGCCGAAGCCGCCGCGGAACCCGCGGGCGAACCGGGCACGCCCGCCGTCGAAGTGTCTGCCGCCGAAGTGTCCGCCGCCGAAGCCTGCGGCCGCCGCCACCAAAGCCTCTGCCCATATGGCGCCGCCGCCAGCGGCGAAACCTCCGCTACCGCCGAAGTGTCCGCCGCCCATTCCTCCACCCATATGGCCGCCGCCACCGCCGCCCATGTGGCCGCCGCCGCCACCGCCGCCGCCACCACCGCCGCCCCCGCGCGCGAATGCGGTCGTCGCCGGCATGGTGCCGCCGAAAGCGAGAGCCATTGCAAGAACGATCATAATCTTACGCAACATGACAAGTCTCCGTCGCGAATGCTTTCTACATCCGCCGTGGTTTCGGGGATCGCCATCGGTCGGCCCCCGACATGTGCGTGTCGAGCCGAAGACGCGTTTACACTTTCGGAGGTAGGCCGACGTCCACAAAAAAGAACCCCCGACAGTGCAGGGGCTGATCTTCTGAAATGTGTTAGGCCGCAGCCAAAGCCCCGCTGCTATGCGGTGCTCGAAATGGTGCCATCGAACGGACGTCTCGACACTAGATCCGCCGAAGCGGGATCGTCAGCGCGAGAACACACCCCAGCGTGGTGAAAGCAGCAATCGATAGAAACGCGGCACGAAACGCATCTGCAATCATCGCATGGACGGCGGCTTGCTGCGTCGAGGGCAGTGAGGATGCGAGCTGTCCTCCGCGTTCCACCATCGTCGCAAACAAATGACCCAATTCGGGATTTTTCATGGACAGGACGGCAAACAACACTGACGCAACCAAAGCCGTCCCGAACGCTGCGCCGATCGATCGTGAGAACTGGACGGATGCTGCTGCTTCGCCGAGCCTCAGCGTCCCCGACGCGCTTTGAACGGTGACTTGCACGACGCCCATCACCGTTCCCATGAACAGCCCATTCCACAGCAGCAACCAGGCCAGCGCAGCCGTGCTGATCGCGTCCGCCCACAAGGCCAGCACCACCAGGTTGGCGGTCACCAGGACGAGACCGAGGGACGGATACAGCGTGGTCAGACCGGTCTTGCTGACCAGCCGCCCCGTAACGAGAGAACCTGTTCCGATTCCGACCGTGAGCGGAACAAGCAGAAGGCCTGTTTCCGACGGTGAGTGCCCTCGAACCACCTCGAGATAGATGGGAAGGAACGTGATCAAGGAGACGAGTGCCGCGCCATGACACGCGGCCAGCGCATCGCTGCGCCAGACAGTGGGCCGACGCAACAAGGCGAGGGGTATGAGCGGAGACGGCGTTCTGCTTTCCCGGCGCACCAGCAGCACCAGTGCAATGATGCCGATCGCCAACAGACCGCCGATCGCAGGCAGCGCCCTTAGATCAACTTGCTGTGCCTGCTCCAGCGCAAGCAGTGTCGTGGCCACGAATACCGTGAAGAATAGGAGTCCTGACGGATCGGGCCGCCAATCCGGTCTTTCCGGCACCCGGTTCGGAAGTCCCCGAGTGAGCAGCACGGCAACAATCCCGATCGGAACGTTGACCAGGAAGATCGACTGCCATCCGAAGTGTTCGGTCAGATAGCCGCCCGCAATGGGCCCGAACGTATTCGCGCAAACGGCGACCGCAGCCAGATAGCCTTGATACCGAGCCCGTTCACGAGGCGGTATGGCTTCTCCAACCAGTGCTTGCGATAGCGTCATGAGGCCGCCACCGCCAAGGCCCTGTAGGACGCGGGCAAAGGTCAACAGCTCGATCGTCGGGGATGCCGCGCACAGGAGCGATGCCGCGATGAAGACCGCAAGAGCAACGAACATCAGACGGCGGCGGCCGAACGCATCTCCCAACCCACCATACATGGGAGCGGCGATGGTCGATGCGATCAGGTACGACACGACGACCCACGAGGCGCGTTCCACGTTGCCGGTGGAGGCTGCGATCGCCGGCAATGCTGTGGCAACGATCGTCTGATCCACCACCGCGAGGAACATCGGCAGCATGATCGAGGGGAATACGGCCAGGAACGCCGGACGCTGCGCGACAGGCGGACCGGCCGAATCCCGGATTTGATCGAGCCGGTCAGCTCCACCACGAGCATGTCCCGTTCCTTTGGAATCGGGACGTGCTCGAGAGCTCATCGAGTGCATGTTCTCGGCAGCGGACTGGTGTCCACTCCGCCGGAACATGCGCTCGTGCAATGACCTCACGCCACGCCTTTCGCAAATGGGGTCGGTTTTGGTCCCCATCGAGAGCAAATCCGCCACGATAAGGCGCCGCCACCGACCCGACTGGATACGCGTCGTGTCGCGAGGTCGGACGCGTTATCTGCCCTGGCGATTCAATTCACTGCCGGTGACGACGCCCTGGCCCCCATAGGCGAGAGCGACATTCGCGCTGCCGGCAAGCGACAATACGATGGCAACGATGCACATGACATTTTTCATGGTGGTCTCCATTGTTTGAGTAAGCGCACTCAGGTTGGCGGCGGCGCCGCGCCGCCTGAAAGTGCGCGACTGACATCCGTGCATCTAGGTTTGAAGGCCACCGACGACTTGTGCCGGATTGCTCCATGTTGTGCAGACTTGCGACTTCCAGCGCGCAAGATTCCGCGCAGCATCGCCCTGGACCTGTTGATCGGCATGGTCGGATACGCGGTGAGCGGATCCCGGCATCAACGCGGAGCAAGAATTTGGGAGGGGTGGTAGCGGAGGACGGATTTGAACCGCCGACACACGGATTATGATTCCGCTGCTCTAACCAACTGAGCTACTCCGCCCCGACAGGGGTCCGGATTGGGGCCGAACCGACACGCATATACCACACCATATGGTATGGGCTCCTCAGCCGTGCCATCGCCGCCTCCGGGCGCCGCGATATAGGAAACCCCGCCGAAGGGTGTCAAGGCAACGCCAGCGAAGACCGTCCGCCCGGCGCGCCGTCGCACGGTCAAGCGTAGCTCTGCGCCGTCGTCGCTGCCGGTTGCGCCACTTGCGCCGCCACGCCGCTCGAACCGGATCAGCGAGAAATGCCCGAGCGGCGGCATCGCGCGCCGCTCGACGACGCGCACGCCGCCGTGGCGCTCGGCCCATTGCGCCAGCCGCGCCCAGGCGAATTCCGGCCGCCAGCCGAGCCGGCGCGCGAACGGCGCGAAGCCCTGCTCGAAGGCGCGCCGCAGCCCGGCCTCGGCGCCGAGATGGTTGACCAGGACGATCTCGCCGCCCGGCCGCGTGATGCGCGCGAACTCGTCGAGCACCGCCTCCGGGTCCGGCACCGTGGTGATGACGTATTGCGCCACCACCGCGTCGAAGAAGGCGTCGGGAAATCCGAGATGCTGGGCATCCATCACCGCCAGCGCCTCGACGTGGTCGAGCTTGTGCTCGACCACCCGCTCCTGCGCCTTGCGCAGCATCGGCTCGGAATAGTCGACGCCGACGATGCGGTTGGCGGGCGAATAATCGGTCAGCGAGATGCCGGTGCCGATGCCGACGTCGAGGATGCGGCCGCCGATGCGCTCGGCCGCCGCGATCGACGCCTTGCGGCCGGCGTCGAACACCGCGCCGAACACGAGGTCGTAGATCGGCGCCCAGCGCGCATACGCCTTGGCGACCGTGTGATTGTCGATCTCGCCCACCATCGCCCCGTCCCTGAACGCGACTATCCAGGCACTCGACTGGATAGCGCACCGCGCTTCCTGCAGCACGAGGCGACTTGCGCGGCCGCGACCGCGCTCTGGATGAAGCCGCCGCCGAGCACGCGCGCCTGGCCGTCGGCGGCGTCGTAGAACACGCAGGCCTGGCCGGGCGAAACGCCGTCCTCGCCGTCGACCAGATCGACCTCGATGCCGCTTGCGCCGCGGCTCAGCCACGCCGGCTGCGGCGGCCGGGTCGAGCGCACCTTGACGAAGACGTCGTGCCAGCCGGCGCACAGCGCCTGCTCGACCGTGCCCTCGCCCAGCCAGTTGACGTCGCGCAGCCGCATGCGGCTCGTGCGCAGCGCCTCGCGCGGGCCGACCACCACGCGGCGGCGTCGCCGCGTCGAGCCGCACCACGTAGAGCGGATGGCCGGCCGCGATGCCGAGCCCGCGCCGCTGCCCGACCGTGAAATGGATGATGCCGTCGTGGCGCCCGAGCACGCGGCCCTCGAGATCGACGATGTCGCCGGGCTCGGCGGCGCCGGGCTTGAGCCGCTCGATCACCTCGGTGTAGCGGCCGGACGGAACGAAGCAGATGTCCTGGCTGTCGTGCTTGTCGGCGACCGGCAGACCGAAGCCGCGGGCGAGCTCGCGGGTCTCGGCCTTGCTGCGCTCGCCGAGCGGAAAGCGCAGCAGGTCGAGCTGCTCGCGCGTGGTGGCGAACAGGAAGTAGCTCTGGTCGCGCTCCTGCTCGCGGGCGCGGTAGAGCGCGCGCCCACCCGAAGGCAACGGCCGCGAGGCGACGTAATGGCCGGTCGCCAACACCTTGGCGCCGAGCTCGCGCGCGGTCGTCAGCAGATCGCGGAACTTGATCGACTGGTTGCACTCGACGCACGGCACCGGCGTCTCGCCCGCCACGTAGCTTTCGGCGAAGCGGTCGATCACCATTTCCTTGAAGCGGCTCTCGTAGTCGAGCACGTAGTGGGGAATGCCGATGCGCTCGGCCACGGCGCGGGCGTCGTGGATGTCCTGGCCGGCGCAGCAGGCGCCCTTGCGATGGGTGGCGGCGCCGTGGTCGTAGAGCTGCAACGTCACGCCGACGACATCGTAGCCCTCGGCCTGCAGCAGCGCCGCCGTGACCGAGGAATCGACGCCGCCCGACATGGCGACGACCACCCGGGTGTCTTGCGGCCGACCTTCGACATCGAGGCTGTTGAGCATCGCCCTATTATAGGCATTCGAGGCGCGGTTCGCACGGGTGCAAGACGGCGCAGCAGACGGCGCGCCCGGCAGTTCTTGCCGACGGCCCAGCAGGCCGATGCCGAGGACGGCTCCCGCCGGACCCCGCCGGCTCACGGCAAGCCATTGAAACGATGAATGTTTTCTGCAGTCCCCGCATGGCCCACGGATTGCAAAGCACGAACCGGATCCGCATCCCGAGAGGTTGTCCGTGCCGCGCGTCGAATTGAGCGTCAATCCGTCAAGCCACGGCCTTGCCGGCCGCAATCGCGCGGCGGCCGCCGACCACAAGCCGCCGGCGAGCCCGTTCTCGGCCCTGCTCGAACCGCCGACCGACGCTTCGGCCTCGGCGCGCGACCGGTCGCAGCCGCCCGCGACCAGCAGGACCGCGGCGCGCTCCGGCGAGACGCGGACCGAGAGCTCGCCGCCGCGCTCGCGCGATAATCCCGATGCGCCGGACCGCCCCGAAACGCCGGATCCGCAGCAGGCGACCTCGCCGGATGCGGCGACCGGCGAGCAAGTCCACCGCGACCGACGGCCGAAGCCCAACCCGGCGACGGCCGTGGCGATGAAGAGACCGCGAAGACCGAGGCGGCCGAAAACGCACTGTTCGCGACCGACACCACGGCCGGAGCGCCGGCGCAGCCGGGCGAGCAGCAGCGCCGCGACCGCCGCGGCTGTGCAGAGCTCGGCACTGGCGGACGCGCCGCCGGATGCCGGCTACCGACGGCACCGATCTCCTTGCCGCCGGACCGCGCAAAAACCGCCGATGCCGCCCTCGCTGCGCAGACCGCGGGCGCCGCGCCGGGCGACAGCAAGGCCGGCGCCAAGGCGACCGGCGATTCGGCCGCCGCCGACGGGTCACAGCCGAGCAAGGCCGCCCCATCCGCACCCGCAGGGACCGCGTCCGCAGGGACCGCGCCCGGCGCGGACCAAGCCGACGAGCTGCGGCAAGTCAATCGCCACGGCGACCCGGCCCGGCCGGAAGGGAAGCCGGAGCAGGTCCAGGCCGGCGCGGCGAGCCGCCGCGACGGCGCTGCGCCAGCGGCCGACGGACCGTCGCCGCAGGCCCACGGTCGAGAGCAAAGCCGGCGACGCCGCGCCGAGCAGCAAACCGCCGGTCGATCTCCTCCAGCTCGGCAGTCTCCAGCACGCGCCCGATCGCCAGCCGACATCCGGCATCGCCAATGCCGGCGCCACTGCCGCCGGCTCGACTGCCGCCGCGGTGCCGGTCGCCGGGACTCGCGGTCGAGATCGCGGCCCGCGCCCAGGCCGGGCACAACCGCTTCGAGATCCGTCTCGACCCGCCCGAGCTCGGCCGCATCGACGTGCGGCTCGACGTCGACCGCAGCGGCCATGTGACGTCGCGCCTGGTCGTGGACCGCGCGGAGACGCTCGACCTGCTGCGCCGGGACGCACCCGAGCTCGAGCGCGCCCTGCAGCAGGCCGGGCTCAAGACCTCCGACAACGGCCTGCAGTTCACGCTGCGCGACCAGGCCTTTGCCGGCCGCGACGACGAGCACGCGGCGTCCGAGGCGGCGCGCGTGATCGTGCCGGACAGCGAGCTCGAGCCGGTCGCGACCGGGCCGAGCGGCTACGGCCGCGCACTGCGGCTCGGCAGCGGCATCGACATTCGCGTCTGAGGAGCCGACCATGGCCGACAGCATCCTCCCCCCGTCTCGCCGAGCATCACCGCGGCGATCAACAACAGCACCGCCGCGTCGTCGTCGAGCAGCGCGACCGGCGTGGACAAGACCACGCTCGCCGGCAACTTCCAGACCTTCCTGACGCTGCTCACGACGCAGCTCAAGAACCAGAACCCGCTCGATCCGCTCGACACCAACCAGTTCACCCAGCAGCTCGTGCAGTTCGCGCAGGTCGAGCAGCAACTGAAGCAGAACGAGCAGCTGGCGGCGCTGGTGTCGCTGGAGAAGACCGCGCAGGCGACGACGGCGCTCGCCTATGTCGGCCAGACCGTCGCGGTCGACGGCCAGACCGCCGCGCTGAGCAACGGGCGAAGCGACCTGGAGCTTCGTCGCGCCGAAACCGGTCTCCGCCACCGTGACGGTCAAGAGCGCCACCGGCCAGACCGCCTATAGCGGCTCCTTCACCATCAATACCGGCACGCAGAAATTCACCTGGGACGGCCGCGACAGCAACGGCGTCCAGTGGCCGGACGGGAACTACACGATGTCGGTGACCGCCAAGGACGCCAGCGGCCAGTCGGTCTCGATCTCGAGCGAGATCCAGGGCGTGGTCGATTCGGTCGACGTCACCAAGAGCCCGCCGGTGCTGTCGATCGGCGGACAGACCTTCACGCTCGACAAGATCAAGCGCGTGGTGCGGCCGGCGGCATGATCCGCCTCCGCGCGCCCGGTAACTGAAGTGTGTTTCGGCCGATTGACGCCAATCTCTCCGCTGTCATTCCGGGGCGCGCCGCAAGGCGCGAGCCCGGAATCTATAACCACCGCCTGTGGTTATGGATTCCGGGCTCGCCGCTACGCGGCGCCCCGGAATGACAGCGGTGGGATGTGCGCTAGGACGCCGAGCCCCCGCGGCGCGCCGCCCGGCCGACCCGCTCGGCGCCGTCATGGCGTCGCGCACGGCGCGCTCCAGCCCCGACACCTCGAACGGCTTGCGCAGGATCCGGAAGCGGGTCTCGGCCGCCGCCGCCATGTCGCTGTAACCGGTGGTGAGCAGCACGCGAATCGCCGGATGGTGCTCGCTCACCTCCTGGGCGAGATGGATGCCGTTCATGCCGCCGGGCATCACGATGTCGCTGAACACGAGATCGATGGTCGCGCCGCCGCGCAACGTTTCGAGCGCGTCAGCCGCGTTCTCCGCCCGCAGCACCCGATAACCGATCTGCTCGAGCAAGGTCACGGTCACATCCGCGACCTCGGGATTGTCCTCGACCACCAGGATGGTGCCGCCGGCGGACGCCGTGCCGGCGGTTTCCCGCGCCTCCGGCTTCGGCGATTTGGCGGCGCGGCTGCGCGGGAGCCACATGGTGATGGTGGTGCCGCGTCCCAGCTCGCTCTTGCGCGGCGACCGCGCCGCCCGATTGGCGCACGAAGCCGTAGACCTGCGACAGCCCCAGCCCGGTGCCCTTGCCCACCGCCTTGGTGGTGAAGAACGGATCGAAGATCCTCGGCAAGCACGTCGGGCGGGATGCCGGCGCCGGTGTCGCCGAGCGTGAGCTCGACGCAATCGCCGGCCAGCGGACCCTCCGTTCGTCCGGGCACGCCGCCGACGTTGCGCGCCGCCAGGCTCAGCGTGCCGCCCTCGGGCATCGCATCGCGCGCGTTGACCGCGATGTTGAGGAGCGCGAGCTCGAGCTCCGCGACGTCGATCTCGACCGGCCAGGTATCCGCCGGAACGTTCACGACCAGCGCGATGTTGCCGCGCAGCGAGCTGCCGAGCATGTCGCGCACGGCCTCGATGCGTTCCTCGAGGTCGACCACGGCGGCGCTGAGCGGCTGACGCCGCGCGAAGGTGAGCAGCTGGCGGGTGAGGTTTTCGCCGCGCCGGATGGCGCGCTCGATGGCATCGAGTCCCCGCAGCGCCTTCGGCTCCGGGACGCGCCGCCGCAGCATCTCCGCATGCCCGCTGACGATCATCAGGATGTTGTTGAAGTCGTGGGCGATGCCGCCGGTGAGCTGGCCGAGCGCCTCCATCTTTTGCGCCTGGGCGAGCCGCTCCTGCGACTCGAGCAGCGCAGCCTCGGCCTGCGCCTGGCGCAAATCCTCGTCGGTGCGCTTGCGCACCGCGACCTCGGCGCTGAGCACCAGGCTCGGCACCGTGGTGGCGATCATGAACATGAGCAGCAGCAGAAACGAATCGTTGAGGTTCGCGCGCGCGAACGGGCCGCCGCCGGCGAGCGTCCCCCACACCGCGAAGCCCGACAGAACGAGCGCGACCGTGGCGGTGTCGCGCGGGGCGAGGCGCAGCGCCGACCACAGCAACGGCACCACCGCCAGAAAGCCGAGCGGCGCCGTGTGCGCGGTCTGCTCGACCAGCGGACTGAAGGCGATCAGGCCGATCGCGCAGGCCCCGGCCAGGACGGCGGCCCTTTCGGCCAGATCCCGACGGCTCCATGCCGACGAGCCTGTCACCCACAGGACGAGCACCGGCGTGATCACCAGCGCGCCGGCGAGATCGCCCAGCCACCAGGTCAGCCAGATCGAGCCGACATTCGCCCCATCGGCGAACCCCGCGGCCGCGAGGCTGCCGACCCCGATGGTCGCGCACATCGCCGTGGGCACGAAGCTCAGCAGCGAGAAGCGGGCGATCCCTGCGGGCGTCGCGAAGGTGTCGCGGCCATTGGACCAGCGGTTGACCAGAAAGGCCCCGACCACGCCTTCCAATGCGTTGCCGACGCCGATCGCCACCGAGGTGGCGAGCGAACCGGCCGTGGTCGCGTTGGCGATGAGCGCCGCGAGGAAGATCGCGGGCCAAACCCGATAGCCGCGCAGCAGGACCATGGCCAGCGCGAAGCCGGTCGGCGGCCAGATCGGGGTCGCGCTCGGATGCAGCGAGGCGAGCGCGAGGCCGCCCTTGGCCAGCCCGAAGTAGGCGGCGCCGATCACGCAAAGCTCGACGATGAAGGCCGCCGGTCGATCGAACGGCGAACCGATACGCGCGGCGAACCCGGCTGAGCGTTTCATCGCTGAAGATGTCTCGATCCGGCGCGTTCCGAGTATCAGGCTACCCCGTAAGACTGCGCCGCTCCACCCCACCGTGCCGTCATCGCACGCGATTTTGGCGGAAGTACACGACGGCCGAATGGCGGCGCCGGACACGGCAGGAAACCGCCAGCCGGCGCAGCGATTCACGCAGGCACGATTCTGCTCAACGCACCCTCGATTTGGCGGCCGTGGCGGCGAACGCGGCAACAACTTCCCAATTGATGCGATGTGCTTAGGCAAATTTTAAGTGGCAGCGAGTAGATTTAGGCCGAAGTTGGTCAGTCGAGTGCGTGAGTCACCTCATGACGGAGCCCCTTCGACCGAGGGCCAAGTACGTCATCGGGCCGGACGGAAGTCCGCTGACGATCGCCGATCTGCCGGCGCCGGGCACCAAGCGTTGGGTCATCCGGCGCAAGGCCGAGGTGGTGGCCGCCGTGCGCGGTGGGCTGCTTTCGCTTGAGGAAGCCTGCAGCCGCTATACGCTGACGGTCGAGGAATTCCTCTCCTGGCAATATTCGATCGACCAGCACGGCCTCGCCGGCCTGCGCACCACGCGCATCCAGCAGTACCGGCAGTAAGCTCCCAACTCCTAACGAGTCGTTGACGAGCGCCCGCCGCAAGGCGGGCTTCTTGTTTGTGGCGGTGCGCGATCGCATGCCGCTCTGCTTTTTGCTGCGGCGCGCAAAAATAGCTCAGATCAGGTCCCGCAAAGCGCCGTGATCTAGGCTGAATTTTCTTTCACAATCAATTGACTAGCTGGATATTACTGCACCGCAATATGAGCCCCATATTGGGTCCGAAGGGCCCGCAACAAAAGCCTGCAAAAAGAAGCGCCGAGGAATCCCTAACCAGGCCAAACAGGAGATCGAAGATGCGTAAATTGCTCACAATGTCGCTGGTCGCGCTTTCGCTGGCTGGAACGGTCGCGACCGCGTCCGCGCAGACCTACGGCCGGTCGCCGGAGCCCAAGCAGCAGGAGTTCGAGCCAGCCCTCCACGCCGTCGAATGCGACGGACCGGGCCTATCTGGCCGAGTAACGGACGGGCCGCATCAGTCGGAGTCCCAACGCGAAGGGCGGGCCGGTTGGCCCGCCTTTCTTTCGTCGTCAGCGCAAACAAGCCCGCTGCATTAACTGCCCAGTAACCACAAACCAGGCAAATCTTGCCGGGCGTGGGGTCATCGGGGCTGGGGACGTGCAGGGATTCTTCGACTTCCTCAAATCGCTGGGGGCGGCGCGGATCGCGGCCATGGCCGCGGTCACGGTCGCGATGGTGGGCTTTTTCGCCTTCCTGATCCTGCGCGTCACGGCGCCGCAGATGACGCCGCTGTTCACCGACCTGAGCTTCGAGGACTCCTCCTCGATCGTGAAGGACCTCGAGCGCCAGGCGATCCCCTACGAGCTCAAGAACGACGGCGCCATCGTGCTGGTGCCGAAGGACCGCGTGCCGCGCCTGCGCATGAAGCTCGCCGAGGCCGGCCTGCCCAAGGGCGGCGGCGTCGGCTACGAGATTTTCGACAAGTCGGACGCGCTCGGCGCCACCAGCTTCGTGCAGAACATCAATCACCTGCGCGCGCTCGAAGGCGAGCTCGCCCGCACCATCCGCGCCATCGACCGGGTGCAGGCGGCGCGCGTGCACCTGGTGCTGCCCGAGCGTCCGCTGTTCTCGCGCGACAAGGCCGAGGCCTCGGCCTCGATCGTGCTCAAGGTGCGCGGCGCGCTCGAGCCCCAGCAGGTGCGCGCGATCCGCCACCTGGTGGCCTCGGCGGTCAACGGGCTCAAGCCCGAGCGGGTCTCGATCGTCGACGAGGCCGGCCGCCTGCTCGCCGACGGCGCGACCGCCGACAACGGCCTCGGCGGCGTCAACGCCGACGAGCGCCAGGCCGCCTATGAGCGGCGGCTGCGCGAGCAGATCGAGGGGATCGTCACCTCGGTGGTCGGCCCCGGTCGCGCCCGCGTGCAGCTCACCGCCGATTTCGACTTCAACCGCGTCACCCAGACCTCGGAGAGATTCGATCCCGAGGGCCGCGTCATGCGCTCGAGCCAGACGCGCGAGGAATCCTCCGCCCACGGCGACGGCCGCGAAGGCCAGGTCACGGTCGGCAACGAGCTGCCCGGCGCGCCCCAGCGTCAGGGCGGCGACGCCGCCGCCAACCGCGAGCAGAGCCGCAAGTCCGAGGAAATCGTCAACTACGAGATTTCCCGCTCCACCAAGACCGAGGTGACCGAAGGCGGCCGCGTGAACCGCGTCTCGGTGGCGGTGCTGGTCGACGGCAGCTACACCAAGAACGACAAGGGCGAGACCGTCTATCAGCCGCGCGAGAAGGAGGAGATCGACCGCATCGCCGCGCTGGTGCGCTCGGCGATCGGCTTCGACCAGAAGCGCGGCGACCAGGTCGAGGTCGTGAACCTGCGCTTCGCCGACGTGCCGACCAACACGATCCCGGAGCCGCCGGGCTTCCTGTCGTTCCTGCAGTTCACCAAGGACGACGTCATGCATTGGGTCGAGCTGCTGGTGATGGTGCTGCTCGGCCTCGTCGTCCTGCTGCTGGTGGTGCGGCCGCTGGTGCGGCGCATCATCGCGCCCGAGGAGGTCGCGCCGCAGGCCGCCATCGCGGCCGCCATCGCCGACGGCAACGTGCAGGGCGCGATCGCCGCCGGCGCCACCGCCGCCGACATCAAGGCGGTGCCCAGCCAGACCTCCAAGATGATCGACATCGCCCAGGTCCAGGGCCAGGTCCACGCCCAGTCGGTGCAGAAGGTCGGCGAGCTCGCCGACAAGAACCCGAACGAGACCGTCTCCATCCTCCGCAGCTGGCTGCACGAAAGCGCCGCCTGAGCGGAAAACCATGCCATCCGCATATTCCGAACGCGAAAAAGACAAGAGCCCAGGCTCGCAAAAGGACATCGCCAGCGTGATGGCGACGCTTGCGACCCGCCAGGCCGAGAACAGCGGCACCCGCAAGCTGACCGGGCCGGAGCGCGCGGCGGTGCTGATGCTCGCGCTCGGCGAGCAGCACGGCGTCGAAGGTCTGGAGCCTGCTCGACGACGACGAGCTGCGCGAGCTCTCGGTGGTGATGTCGACGCTCGGCACCATCGAGGCGCCGGCGGTCGAAGGCCTGCTGCTGGAATTCGTCTCGCGCATGTCGGCGTCCGGCGCGCTGATGGGCAACTACGACGCCACCGAGCGGCTGCTGCAGCAATACCTGCCGCCCGAGCGGGTCGGCGGCATCATGGAGGAAATCCGCGGGCCGGCCGGCCGCAACATGTGGGAGAAGCTCTCCAACGTTCAGGAGGAGGTGCTCGCCAACTATCTCAAGAACGAATACCCGCAGACCGTCGCGGTGGTGCTGTCCAAGCTGCGGCCCGAGCACGCCGCGCGCGTGCTCGCGATCCTGCCCGAGGAGCTCGCGCTCGACGTGGTCAACCGCATGCTGAGGATGGAAGCGGTGCAGAAGGAGGTGATCGAGCGGGTCGAGAACACGCTGCGCACCGAGTTCATGTCGAACCTGTCGCAGACCCGCCGCCGCGACGCCCACGAGGTGATGGCGGAAATCTTCAACAATTTCGACCGCCAGACCGAGACCCGCTTCATGACCGCGCTCGAGGACGACAACCGCGAAGCCGCCGAGCGCATCAAGACCTTGATGTTCACCTTCGACGACCTCACCCGGCTCGACACCGGCTCGGCGCAGACGCTGATGCGCCACATCGACAAGGACAAGCTCGGCGTCGCGCTCAAGGGCGCGACCGAAGCGGTGCGCCAGTTCTTCATGAGCAACATGTCGACGCGCGCCGCCAAGATGCTCACCGACGACATGGCGGCGATGGGCCCGGTGCGGCTGCGCGACGTCGACGACGCGCAGGCGCAGCTCGTCAATCTCGCCAAGGACCTCGCCGCCAAGGGCGAGATCATGATCTCCAAGAGCCACGGCGACGAGGAGCTGATCTATTGAACGCCCGCATGAGGTCGCCGGCCAAATTCCTGTTCGACAACGACTTCGCCGTCGCCGAGCGCGGCAAGTCCGATGGCGCCCGCCGAGCACGCGGCCAAGCTCGCCGAAGCCGAGGCGCCGGGCTACCGCAACGGTTTCGCCGCCGCCAAGGCCGAAGCCGAGCAGCGCGCCGCGGCGGCGCTCGAACGCATCGCGCGTCGGGCTTGCCGACCTCGGCCGCGGCCTCTCGGCGGTCGCGACGCGGCTCGAGACCGAGGCGGTCGAGGTGGCGGTGGCGGTCGCCAGGAAGCTCGCTCCCGAGCTGATCGCGCGCGAGCCGCTCGCCGAGCTCGCCGCGCTCGCCGCCAATTGCTTCCGGCAGCTGGTGGCGGCGCCGCACGTGGCGGTGCGCGTCAACGACGGGACTGCACGAGCGCGCGCGCGACGAGCTCGACGCGATCGCCCGCGCCGCCGGCTTCGAGGGCCGCCTCGTCGTCCTGGCCGAGCCCGACATCGCGCCCGGCGACTGCCGCATCGAATGGGCGGACGGCGGCGTCAAGCGCGATCTGGCCGCGATCGAGGCGGCGATCGACGAAGCGGTCGCGCGCTACGTCGCGGCGCAGCGCGGCGAAGCCTACATGCCCGAAATTTCCTGGAGAGTTGAACGATGAGCGAGACCGAAGGCAGGCTGCCGCTTCCCGACCTCGAAAGCGGCGCCGAGATGATGCCGCCGGGCGGCGGCGCGATGGCGCCCGAGCCCGACTTTGCCGGCCACAGCGCCGCCGATCTCGAAGCGGTGTTCGACGTGCCGGTGAAGGTGTCGGCCGTGCTCGGGCGCGCGCGCATGGAGGTCAGCGAGCTGCTCAAGCTCGGCCCCGGCGCGGTGCTCGAGCTCGACCGCAAGGTCGGCGAGGCGATCGACATCTACGTCAACAACCGCCTGGTCGCCCGCGGCGAGGTCGTGCTGGTCGAGGACAAGCTCGGCGTGACCATGACGGAAATCATCAAGGCGGACCGAGTGATCGCGAGTGATGCCGAATGAGCATGGCGCGGCTCTGCTCGCGTCACGGTCAAGACGAAAGGAACTCGAGCACATGCGCCTCCTGATCGTCGGAACCCTGAAGGGTCAGCTCACCACCGCGACCAAGCTCGCGATGCAGAAAGGGGCGAGCGTCACCCACGCCGAGACGGTCGAGCAGGCGCTCAACGTGCTGCGCGCCGGCCGCGGCGCCGACCTGCTGATGGTCGACGTCGCGCTCGACATCCGCGACCTGGTGCGCCGTCTCGACGCCGAGCGCTTCGCGGTGCCGATCGTCGCCTGCGGGGTGAGCAACGACGCCCGCGCGGCGGTCGCCGCCATTCACGCCGGCGCCAAGGAGTACATCCCGCTGCCGCCCGATCCCGAGCTGATCGCGGCCGTGCTCGCCGCCGTCGCCGACGACGCGCGCGAGCTGATCTATCGCGACGAGATGATGGCGCATGTGGTCAAGCTCGCCCAGCAGATCGCGCCGAGCGACGCCTCGGTGCTGATCACCGGCGAGTCGCGGCACCGGCAAGGAGGTGATCGCGCGCTACGTCCACAGCCGCTCGCACCGCGCGCGCGCGCCGTTCATCTCGGTCAATTGCGCGGCGATCCCCGAGAGCCTGCTCGAATCCGAGCTGTTCGGCCACGAGAAGGGCGCCTTCACGGGCGCGATCGCCCGCCGCATCGGCAAGTTCGAGGAGGCGACCGGCGGCACGCTGCTGCTCGACGAGATCTCCGAGATGGACCCGCGCCTGCAGGCCAAGCTGCTGCGCGCCATCCAGGAGCGGGTGATCGACCGCGTCGGCGGCGGCAAGCCGGTGCCGGTCGACATCCGCATCATCGCGACCTCGAACCGCAACCTGGTCGAGGCGGTGCGCGCGGGCACGTTCCGCGAGGACCTGCTGTTCCGCCTCAACGTGGTGAACCTGAAGATCCCGCCGCTGCGCGAGCGTCCCGGCCGACGTGCTCGAGCTCGCCCAGCACTTCATCAAGAAATATTCGCACGCCAACGGCGTCGCGCCGCGGCTGCTGTCGGCGGAGGCGCGGCGCGCGCTGGTGCTCAACCGCTGGCCCGGCAACGTGCGCGAGCTCGAGAACACCCTGCATCGCGCGGTGCTGCTCGCGACCGGCGACGAGATCGACATCGACGGCATCGTCACGCCCGACGGCGTGCGGCTCGATCAGGCCAAGAACCCGCGCGGCGGTGACGCACGCCACCATGGCGGCCGAGACGGTGACGCGCGCGCTGGTCGGCCGCACGGTCGCCGACGTCGAGCGCGATCTGATCCTGGAGACGCTCAAGCACTGCCTCGGCAACCGCACCCACGCCGCCAACATCCTGGGCATCTCGATCCGCACGTTGCGCAACAAGCTCAACGAATATGCCGGCCACGGCGTGCCGATCCCGCCGCCCGGCAGCGCCGAGGCGCGGCTGGCGGGGTAGCGGGATCGCGGGAAGCACGTGGGCTGGGCCGAGGCATCTGACCTGTGGCCTGGAGTTCGGCTCGGGGCTCTCGCCGGCCGTTTTCGCGAAGCCGCTTCGGCCGGCCTCGCCTTTGCCTTTGCACGCCGCGACCTCATTGGTGGCAATACGGCACGACTCGCCGACTTCCCACTGCGACGGCGAGCCGCGGCACTCTTAGCCTTCGTTCGCTGCTCCGCATTCGCCGTCTTCACCCGATCTACGGGTTTCGCCGTCTCGGGCGGGACCACACGGCGGGCGGGCGAGTCGTCGATATTGCGTTGCGAGGCTTCCAGATACGCAATGGCCGCCCGCAGAATGTCCGGATCGTCATGGCACCTTCCAAGGGCGGTGTTGCAGTTGCCGCAAAGAAGGCCGCGCACCTTTCCGGTCTTATGACAATGATCGATCTCGAGCCGACGCTTGGACTTTCTCCGGCAAATCGCACAGACGCCGCCCTGTCGCGCCAACATGGCTTGATAATCGGCCTCGGAGATTCCGTAGCGAGCCCTTCGTTTGCGCTCATTGCCCTCCTCCCTGTGAGCTGCCCACCAGCGGCGACGAGTTGCACAGTATCTTTCCCGATACTCCGGGTCTTCTGCATATCGCTTTCTGCGCAAGATGGACCGGCGAGAAACCATTGCTGTTTTCCCTCCGTCCAATCCATCGGTTCAAAGTCTTCGCGCGATCGGCCGCTGCACCGCGTGCGCCGCGGGGCGTGCCGCTGGCCGGCGACATCTCGAAGAGTGCCGACCCGGCGCGCGCGCCCATCATCCTTCGAGGCGCCCCCGGCGCACGGCCGGGCTCGCACCTCGGGACGTGGTCGTTGATCGATGTCGCTGCTGTGAGGGTCTCGTCCGGAGCCGAATGAGGGCCCGCGAATCAAAAAACCCGCGCGGCGGGTGCCGGCGGGCGCAATTCGTCCTATCGCATTTCGCCAATTAAGCCATTTGCCGATTCGTGTCAAGCCCTGCTGTAGGCCCACCATTGAAGATGAAAGGTTAGGCACGGCACTGCTGGGAAGTCAGGTTATGCAGCCCAATGGGCTCAATTCTATTGCATTGATTTTATTTGATATTTTCGTTCTAAGATCGCTATGGGCGCTAGGGCGTGTACTCATAAATCGCAATTCTTCGGCAATCGCTGGCTGATGTCCGCTTTATCCCCGATAGCGACCGCAAAGCGGACATTGCGAGAGGTCCGAGATGTGCCAACGCGACATCGCATCTAACATCTTCTTTGCGCCAGAGGCTTCGCGACTTCGCGGGCCTCGTCGAGGAAAAGCTGCGCGGTGGGGCTGAGCGTGCGGTTCTTCAGGGTGGTGATCCCGACCGGCGCGCCCGCGTGGTTGCAGCTTGATGGGCAAGACACCGGTCTCCGGGCGCTTGGACAATCTCAACACCGAGGTTTGCATACTTAAGAAAGCGCCCGGTCGCCACGAGATTGAGCCGCGCTCCGGGCTCACTGGCGAAGACCGCGACGCGAGGATAGTCGAGACCGTTGGCGCTGAAGATGTCCAGATACGTCGGGCCCATTATGTCTTCAGGCGAGGGCAACACCCACGGTTCGTTGACCAGCTCAGCAAGCGCGATGTGGCGCCTGCGAACCCACGGGCTTTGGGAGCCCGCCACGACGACCGATGAAGGAGTGTAGAGGTTCTCAAACCCAAGCTTCTCGGCGCTGCGGCGGCCCCCTTTCCGTGCAATCAGGAAAATCGACCTTACGCTCGTAAAGGTCACGGTAGCAATCTGTCTGTTTCGTCCGCCGCGACGAGACGAAACGTCATTCGCAGATAGCGCCGGGAGAGTCGTTCGATGACGGCAGTCACGAAGGTTTCGCCGGTGTAGAAGGTGCTTCCAATTCGCACTTCTCCAGCGCCAGGATCGGCGAGAAGCTCGATCTTCTTCACACCCTGGCGCAAGTAATCGAATACGGCTGTGCCGCAATCGAGCAGCGCGCGACCGTATTCGGTCGGCGCGATCCCCTGGCGGTGCCGATCGAGCAGGCGCACGCCGAACGTATGCTCCAGTTCCGCGATTGCCCGCGAAATGTTGGGCTGGGTGGTGTTGAGGCGCTGCGCCGCCTTGCCCATGGTGCCGGCCTGCACGACGGCCATAAGGACGTGCAGGTCTTGCAGCTTCAGCCGGCGCCCGATGCGATCGCTCAACTGCATGTCGGCCCCCCATTTCGGGTTTGAGATGACTATCATTAGCTAATATCATTTTACGCGTATGTCCGCATCACCTAATTGTCCGCAGCCAAGGCGCGTCGTGCCCGCGCTGAATTCGCCCGGGGCTTATGCCAGGAGGACGGACGATGATTGGCCGTATCTTTCTAGGACTGAGTTTGTGCGATGGCGCTCAGCCTCGGCCAGTTCGGTGCGCGTGCACAATCGAACTGGCAGGAATTGGCGGCAAGCGAGGATTGGATGCACGATTTCACCGTGCTGACGATGTTTGACGACCGTGGGCTATGCGACCGATCCCGCCATCAACCGGGCCATCGTGCGCGCGATCGCCAACTGCAAGGCGATGGCCGGGGCGGAGCTCGGTTGCGGCGGCTATTTCACCAGCATCCGGGCCGGCTGGAGCCTGGGAATTCGCTGCGGGCGCGAGTTGGTGTTGCGAACGCATTACCCGGAAATGCCGGCGTGCGTAAGTGTGATGACAATCGATCCATCCGGTCGGAGCGTTGGCCCAAGTCGGCGAGACAACTGGCCGGAACACGCTGACGCGCCAGGCGAGGAGGGCTGATGAACTCGCGACGATTTCGGCGATCGATTGCATTCGGCCGCCCGCCAGCCAGGCACGGAATTGCAGGATATCGAATTGGCGAGGGTCAGTCAGCGGGTAGGCCAGCAATTTCCAACCCGACCGCTGCGGCCAAGGCCGTCGATGTCCGCAGCGGGTCATGAACAGACCAAGAGCGATCGTCGCATCGAGTCCGTTTCACCTCAGTAAGCGGACATCCATCGCGGCGGTTGGCAGGTCCGTTTCGTGCCAGCAACGGACATTGGTCAGCACAGTTGAAGGCACTCAAGTCCGGGAGCATTGCCGACGACATCGGGTGCACCGTAACGAGAGTGTCCGGGTTCGCCTTGGCGAAGGTGACGAGGTCCTTCAGCGAATTGATGCCGTGCTGCGTGGAGCCGGCAATGGCCAGCCAGTACGAGCCGACAAGTGTGAGCGGCACGAGCGTTCTGGTCGGGTGGAACGGCAAATTGGCACGATGGCAGGAAACGATTTGCCGGCTCTATGTAGTTCCTCCGATGCGGCAAGCAAACCTAGCCGACACCGGCCGCGGTACCGGCGAAGCGTGGAATTTCCGCCATCGCGCCGACCTGGGCGTAAGGCATCGCGATGCCCGACGACATGGTGATGAAAGCGCCTGGAATAAAGAACGCGAGCGGCGTTACCCATCCGTAAGACAGCACGAGCGCCTGCCCTGTTACGGTAGCCAACGCCAGTATCGCTACCGGCATACTCCTGGCGACGGCGGGGTGCGGCCGGTAACGGAACCGCCATACCGAGGAGCTGCGGCTCAGGGGCCCGCAAGCCGCTCGGCAAAGAGAACCATGGTCTTGCGGTACACCACCGACCGGTTCCACTCGCGCATGACCGCGAAATTCGCAGTGGCCTCGCCAAACGGCGCACCCGCGGTCCAGCCGTTGGTCTTCAGGAGATTGGCCGTGGAGGCGAGCGCGTCGGGCACGCTGCGCCGGAGATCGACGCGCCCGTCGCCGTCATAATCGACGCCATATTTGATGTACGAGGACGGCAGGAACTGCGTCTGGCCGAGCTCGCCCGCATAGGCGCCGATCAGGTCGCGCAACGAAAGATCGCCGCGCTGGACGATCTGCAACGCGGCCAAAACCTCGCCCTGAAACAGCTCGGTGCGGCGGCAATCATGCGCCAGGGTGGCAAGCGTTCGGATCACCGGCAACTTGCCCATGTCGCCGGTGCCGTTGTCGCTTTCAAGCGTCCAGATCGCCATGAGCAGCGTGGTTGGCACGCCGAATTGGCGCTCGATACGCGCGAGCAGCGCGGCGTGGCGCTGCATCAGCTGTTTGGCGCGTTTGATGCGAGCCGGGATGACGCGGGTCGCGGCGTATTCCTCGAAGCTCTTGCGGAACGTGCCGCGCTGGCGCCGGTCGAAGGCAAGCACCGCTCCATCCGGCGTGAGACCGGCAAACGCGCTGTCGATCACGCTCCGCGAGATCCCAGCGGCCGCGGCTTCGCGCGACATGGCGGAGAGAAAGGAGTTGAAATCGCCGCCGCATGTTGCCGCGCCGGCGGGCGCCCCGAAAAACAGGGTGCAAGACAGGATCGCAGTCGACCGCAGCAAGGGTGGTCCTTTCTTCGTCTACCGTCCCGGGGATCATCGCACGGGGAAATAGGCGGAGGCAAAACGACGGGAGGGAATGTTCTAGCCCCATGAGTATCAAAGCCCAAGAGAGCCCCTGCCCGCGGACGAGCGAATGCGCGTTCATCGCACGCGACGCCGCAATGGGGCCGCCTTGCCGCGGCCGGCTTGACCGGGCATGCTTGTCTCCGGAAGCCAGATCAACCGGAGGCATGCCCATGACTCCTCGGTGGCTGCTGTGGCCCTTCCTTGTCTTGTTGGCCGCAATCATTTCCGCGTCGGCACAGGATTGGCCGTCCAAGACCGTCACAGTGGTCGTCCCGTTCACGCCGGCAGGCTCGACCGACCTGCTCGCGCGCATTGCGGCGCAGGTTTGGGAGCAGCGGATCGGCAGGCCGTTTGTGGTCGAGAACCGGCCCGGCGCGGGCCAGCAAGTCGGGGTGAATGCCGTCGCGAAGGCTGCGCCCGATGGCCACACGCTGCTGATGGCGACGAGCTCCGCCATGGCGGTCAATCCGACGCTCTATAAGAAGATCGCCTACGACCCGGTGAAGGACTTCCAGCCGATCGCGATGGTGGCACACCTGCCGTTCATCCTCGTGGTCAATCCCGCCTTGCCAATCAATTCGGTCGCCGATCTCATCAAGTACGCCAAGGAGAACCCGGGCAAGCTCAGCTTCGGATCGGGCGGCGTCGGCGCCTCGCACCATCTCTACGGCGAGATGTTCAAGAGCCTGACCGGCGTGCAGATGACGCACGTGCCTTACCGCGGAACGGTGCCCGCACTTAACGATGTGATCGCCGGTCACATTCCGCTGCTGTTCAGCGATCCGCCGCCAGCCCTGCCGCAGATCGCGGCCGGCAAGGTGCGCGCGATCGGCGTGACGACGGCCAAGCGCATCGCTTCGCTGCCGAACGTTCCGCCGATCGGCGATACGGTGAAGGGCTTCGATACGGCGCCCTGGCAGATGCTGATGGCGCCCGCGGGCACGCCGCGCCCGATCATCGACCGGCTGCACAGCGAGATCGTGCGTTACATCGCAAGTCCCGAGGGCCAGAAGAAGCTGGTCAACGAAATGGGCCTCATCCCGGGCGCACCGACTTCGCCGGACGAACTCGCGAAGTTCGTCGCGAAGGAGGTCGAGGACTGGGGCAAGCTCGTCCGGCTCGCTGGCGCCGCGGGGATCGAGTAGCGGCTCAAGCCGATCACAGACCGAGGCGACCAAACTCACGCGCTCGCTCGATGTAGCGCAACGGGCCGACACTCGGATCCACGCGAGATCGGTGGCCGCGGCCGAGCGATGGGCTGGGCAGGCCTTATCTCAACCAGAAGCGGGGTAGCGAAGGCCCCACGCCCTTCCTATGATGCAATCACGTCGGATGTCGGCCGCAGCCGGATGACAGATCGGCCGCGACGTCGCGCTACCGCGCGACGGACGCTTTTCCTTACATTTTCGGGGCGTCTTCGTGCTGTCATCGGGCGCAAATCGCCGCGGTATCGCCGCGATTGTCTGCGGGATGGCGGCGTTCAGCATCTCCGACGTCTTCACCAAGCTTGTCGCCCTGACACATCCGCTCGGTGAAGTATTCGCCGTGCGCGGGCTGTTTGCGGTTTTGCTGATGGGCACCGCCATGGTTCTCATGGGGGATTGGCGCTACTGGCGTTCAGCGCTCGGTACGCCCGTGCTTGCGCGTTCGCTGCTCGATGCCGCCTCGTCGGCGCTCTATGTTGCTGCGCTCGTGAATCTATCGATGACGGATGTCTCGGCCGTGGTCTTACTGAGCCCAGTGATCGTAACCACGATGGCGGTCGTGATTTATCGCGAAAAGGTAGATGCCCGGCGCTGGCTCGCAGTGCTTGTCGGCTTTGCCGGGGTGTTGTTCATCGTCCGGCCGGCACCGGCCTCGTTCAACACATGGGCAATCGTCGCTCTCGGTGCTGCGGTTGCCAGTTCGGTCCGCGACGTGCTGACCCGCAAACTCGATCCGGCAATTCCAACTACGTTGCTCGCCTTCACAAGCATGGTTGCACTCACGCTGGTTGGGGTCGGGCTCGGCATCTCTGGTGCGTGGCTGCCGCTCAGTATTTACGAGCTCCTGCTGTTGCTCGGCGGGGCAGCCTTCTTCGGTCTCGCCATATATTTCGTCGCCCTGGCGTTCCGTAGCGGCGAAATCTCAGTGGTTACGCCATTCCGCTACACGAGCCTGCTGTGGGCCGGTACCGCCGGATATGTTGCCTTTGGCGAAATCCCTAACGCGTGGTCGCTGGCCGGCGCCGCGTTGATCGTTGCGAGCGGCCTTTACGTGCTGCATCGTGATGCGGAGCAGTCGCGAAGGCTCGGGCATGCCGCTGCATCATCGTGACGGAGACGGATCTAGCGCCCGTTCAAAGTCGACCGCCCGAATCAATGACTCGAAATTTGCGCACGATGGGGAGCAGAGCCGCAGCGAAGGCGTCCGCGCCGGAAATCTGAACTGCCGGACCTATCGAGCCGGCCGCCGCCAGGTTCTTGGGATTGCCGAGACTGGCGCCCTGAGCCTTCTTTGCCGCCAGGGCCGCCTTTGTCCGCTCCGAGATCAGGCGCCGTTCCTCTTGCGCAGATCAGTGCAAGCTCGCGCCAGAGACGCGAACCACCTCGCCCCATTTGACATACTCTTCGCGCTGGTACTCGGCGAGTGAACTCGGCGGAGCCCATCTGAACGACGCCGCCCACCCCGGCAATCGCCTGGCTGACCGCGGGCTGGGACAAGACATCTGTGAACGCCCGTTGCAAGGTCCCGATGACAGGTGCGGGGGAGTTGGCCGGTGCGTAGATGGCATACCAACCTTCCGAGATCACGCCTGCAATCCCCGCTTCGATAATGGTGGGGACATCCGGAAGGATATCGCTCCGCCGCTCGCTCGCGACGCCCAACGCCTTGAAAGCCCCCGACTGCACGTGTGCGCGGACCACCGGGATGTCGACCAGAAGCATGTCGATTTCGCCGGCGAGCAATGCGGTCACGGCTGGCGCGCCGCCGCGATAAGGGACGTGCAGCACATCGATGCCGGCCTTCATCTTGAACAGCTCGCCCGCCAAATGTACCGAGCTACCGCTCCCCGCCGATCCAAAAGTCAGCTTCCCTGGGTGAGCCTTTGCGAATGCCTGCAACTCCTTCGCAGTGTTGGCCTGGACGTGCTTGCCGACGACCAGGACCATTGGGGTACCGACCACGCGGCATACCGGCGCCAAATCCTTGAAGGGGTCGTATCGGAGGGTGGATTGCATGTGCGGCATGATCACCAGCGCTCCGGCAGAAGCGAACACGATGGTGTAGCCGTCGGGCTGTG
The DNA here is from genome assembly GCA_963708765.1 of uncultured Alphaproteobacteria bacterium. Taxonomy (GTDB): domain Bacteria; phylum Pseudomonadota; class Alphaproteobacteria; order Rhizobiales; family Xanthobacteraceae; genus VAZQ01. The sequence continues at coordinate 506,844 of CAVPTV010000037.1, forward strand.
CGCGCGCCGCGGCCTCTACCGCCAAAGTACCGGCCGCGCCGCCCCGGTTCTCGATTATGACCGGCTGGCCCAACCGGGACGATAAAGCCGGTCCGATGATCCGCCCGATCGTGTCGACTGTGCCGCCGGGTGGAAATCCGATCAGCATGCGGATGGGACGCTCAGGATATGTCTGTGCGCTCGCAGCCGTAGCCTTGGACAGAGTTGCGCCCAGCGCAAGCAAGCCGAAATCGCGTCTGCTCAACATGCTCTTCATCTCCCTGGCGCAACGAACAACGCAGCGCTTGCCCGGATTTGCAGTGTTATCCTGTATGATAGAGGCGGTATGATGCAGTCAAGTTACGGGCGGCGTTGCCTTGGACAGCCACCTGATGGTGAATCAGGTGGCGTAGTGTAACGTTCAAGAACATCCACGCACCATATCCTCGCCAGCATTGTAGCAACCCAGGAAAGCATGGCATGCCACGCCAGATGCATCTCGGAGTCTTTATTCTCGGTTCGGGGCATCACGTCGCAGGCTGGCGCATGCCGGGGGCCGCGGCGGGTGCGGAAAATCTCCCTCTCCTCCAGCGCATTGCTCGAACGGCTGAGCGCGGTAAATTCGACCTGATCTTCCTTGCTGATGCACTCAACGCGGCTCCCGGCATGCACCCCTCGGTGCTGGTGCGGCTGGAGCCCCTCACCTTGCTTGCCGCGCTTGCCATGTGCACGACGTATGTCGGTCTCGCCGCCACTGCGTCGACGACATATACCGAGCCTTACAACCTTGCACGATATTTCGCCTCACTCGATCACATCAGCGGCGGACGGGCTGCCTGGAACGTCGTCACCGGGGCGTTTCCCGAAGCCGCTGCCAATTTCAGCCGTCCGAACCATCCCGATCACGACGCGCGCTACGCGATGGCCGCCGAATTCGTCGAGGTCGTGAGAGGATTATGGGATAGCTGGGAAGACGGCGCCATCGTGATGGACAGGGCATCGGGGACATACGCTGATGCAACTCGCGTGCACACACTCGATCACCGCGGGCGATACTTCTCGGTCAAGGGCCCGCTCAATATGTCGCGGCCGCCGCAGGGCCATCCAGTCCTCATTCAAGCGGGTGCCTCGAACATCGGACGGGACTTGGCGGCATCGATTGCAGAGGTGGTGTTTGCCGTCCAGCAGGACATTCACGCAGCCAAGGAGTTTGCCGAGGACATCAAAGCGCGCGCGGTGCGGTTTGGACGCTCTGCAGATCACGTCAAGGTCATGCCCGGCGTCAGTCCCATCATCGGAAGCACCGAGACCGAGGCACGATCCCGCTTGGCGCAACTCGGTGAATTCCTTGATCCGGTCGCCGCCTTGACGGTGCTGTCGGAACGTCTCGGCCGCGACCTGTCAGGCTATGATCTGGATGGCCCGGTCCCCGACTTGCCCGAATCCGCAATCATGCGCGGCCATGCCGCGACCCTGACGGCGCTGGCGAAGCGAGAGAACCTGACGTTGCGTCAATTGCGCAATATTGCCGCCGGCGCCATGGGACACCGCCTGCTCTGCGGTACACCGGAACAGGTCGCGGCAGGACTCGAGGAGTGGTTTGTCGCCGGTGCGGCCGATGGATTCAATATCATGCCGCCGTGGTTTCCCGGCGCATTCGATGATTTCGTCGATCAGGTTGTTCCGATTCTGCAGAAGCGCGGGTTGTTTCGACACGACTATTCCGGGTCGATGCTGCGTGATCACCTGGGTCTGCCAAGGCCCCCTCATCGCGCGGACACTGCGTGAGCGTGAGCGATGAGATCCAGGCCGTCGTGTACGCGGGCCGCGCGCGCTGCGGACGGTAGACCAGCCGATCGGCGACAGCTCGACCTGACCCCGGTTCGGGCGGCTGATGAGATCGAGCATGATCTTAAGCCCATGGAGAAAATGTATGGCGGTACTGATGTTCAATGATCGTGGCTGGGCGGTTGCGACCTCGGCATGGAGTGCAGGCAGCAAGGACGGGTCGACGGTGACGATCTGTTATCAATGGGGCGAAGACGGGACCAGTTGGTTTGACAATGCCACCGGAAACGCTCGCATGAAGCTCAACATCAATATGGCGGAGTTCTGCCGTCGCTTGTCTACGGCGAGCAACGGCGTGGTTGATCTCCGCGACGTAACCGCTTCCGCGTAACCGATTTCTCGGGCGGGGCGTGGAGCGGATGCGCGAGATGCGCCGGCGGTGGAGTGTCTCGAAGGCGCGGGACGCTTCCAGTTCAGAACGTCTCGAAGTCGCGCAAAGCGGGAATCACCCTTTCACCGAAGAGTCGGATGGAGCGCATCAGTTCCGGCTCGGGCAGATCCGAGAAGTTGAACTCCCCCATGAACGTGTTGAAGAAGCCTTCCTCCGCGGCGCTCCGAAGCTTGCGTGCGACGGTTTCGGGAGAGCCGATGAACATGAGATCGTTGTCGACAATGTACTCCGGATCAAACAGGTTCTCGGTGAGTTTGGCTGCGCCTGTTTCCCCTCGCGAATTGAGCAGGTCAATCTGAGCGGCAAGGCGGGTTTCGAAGGAGTCGTGCTCATTCTTGAGGGGCAGGAGCCCTTCATAGGCGCGGCTCGCGCGGGCAAGTGCGTTCTCTACCGCTTTCTTGTCGGTCTCATCCACGTAGACGATCGTGCAGTATGCAATGTTGGGCTGTCGCCCGTGTCCGCTGTTGTTCCAGTCTTGCAAAAACTTTCGGTAGCGCGGCCCCGCTTCCTTCCGCGGCACCATCAGGAACGAACCCGTATTGATGCCCTCTCGGGCACAAAACTCGAGGGTTTGCGGATCGCGGCTCATCATCCAGAGCGGCGGGTGGGGTGACTGCGAAGGAGAGACTGCCAGCCTGACGTTGTCCGTTTTGAAATTGTCGCCGTGGAAAGAGAATGGCTGCGTTTTGCCGTAAGCCGCCCGAAGATAGTGAACGTATTCCAGGGTCGGGGACTTGCGATATTTGTAGTCTTCCCCGAATGGAGTGAAATAATGCGCGGTGATTCCAGGAACGAGCCCGCATTCAAATCGGCCGCCCAGCATCTGGTCGATGATCGCAATCTCTTCAGCCAGCCTCAGGGGATGGTAGAGAGGAGGGATAAAGCCCATCGACCCTACCCGCAATCGCTTTGTTCGCGCGCCTGCACCGACGGCATAAAGTGCAGGCGATGACATCCAGCTTTCATGGGGCTGGAAATGGTGCTCCACGCAGAAACTGAAATCAAATCCGAGCTCATCACAAAGCTCCAGCTCTCGCCACAGCTCTTCGTATCGTGCGTGAGGCGTCATGCGCGGCTTGTTCCAGACGTGGGAGAAGTGAGCGAATTTCATCCTGCTGACCCGTAGTTCGGTATTGAAGTTGGCGCTCGGATTTGTTGACGTAGAACCGACCTGTTTCCTGCCCAGGTGTAGACCTGCGTCGCGCACGGACGATCGGATAGCAACACTTGCAAGTTTAGACGGCAGTAGATCCCCTTCAAAACTCGCAGTATCGAGCACGGGCATTTGAGCCCAAGGACGAGGCCGAGCATTTCATGCGCTGCCCGGCCTGCGGCGCAATGGATCGATATGCGCGACCTTGGCCAAGTTTTTCAAGCACGAAGGGCGGTCGAGGACATGCGCGAGCAATATTCGAATTCGGGTGCTGGCCAGCTTTTTTGTTGGGGCGGATGTTCTCGGCGAGCGCCTTATTGATTGCTTATCGCGCAGCGGCTCGCTTGCGTTGTGTTGACCGCGGCGAGCCGGCCGGTGCAGTCTGCTGCTTCGGGCCGAGGAGCGCACCGATGCGACAACTGCTGAGCATTCCCGCCTTCATCACGATGCTTGCCATGGCCGGATGTAGCCCCGCGCCGGGTCCGCAGGGTCCGCCGGGTCCGCCTGGCGAAGCCGGACCTTCAGGGCCGGTCGGGCCGGCCGGCCCGCAGGGCGCCCAAGGCCAGCAAGGTCCCGTTGGTCCGCAGGGCGCTGCTGGCGAGCGCGGCGAAGCCGGTCCTCCGGTCCGCAGGGGACGGTGGGTGCGCAAGGCCCGCAAGGCCCGCAGGGCGCTGCCGGCGAGCGCGGCGAAGCTGGTCCTCCCGGTTCGCAGGGGCTGGTGGGTCCGCAAGGCCCGCAAGGCGAGGCCGGCGGGCAAGGCCCGGCGGGGCCCGCGGGCGAACGCGGGCCTCCCGGACCGCAAGGCCCGCCAGGTACGGCCGGACCGGCCGGACCTCGGCCCGGCCCGAAGGGCGAGCCGGCCCCGCGCCGCCGTTCCGCGTGGTGACCGGCATGGAAACCGTGCGCTGCGCCGACGACGAGCTCCTGGTCGGACTGGTCTGTGCGAGCGGCGCAACCGACGGCGCGAAGTGCGCGACCCCCGGCGCGGCTGCGACCGGGCTGTGCGTGCGCAAGTGATCTGAGGACGATCGGGGAGAAGATTGGCCTCGTCATTTCTCGGGACGCGCGGCGTCAGACATATGACCGGAAACCGCTTTAGAGCCGCGAATTGCGCGGTCGCGACTTGATCCCGCCCTGCGGCTCGCCGCTCAGGATGACCACGAACTCCGTGTCCTTGCCGGTCTCCGCGCTCAACTCCTCGTCGGAGATGATCAGGGACGATCGCGGCGCCATCATCCCGGCGATGCGATCCAGTGCGTCCTGCGGAATGACGATCCGGTTGAGCGCGGCCTTCGCGCCGTCCGGGTCCGTCAAGACCGGCTCGACGTCGCGCGCACGGCCCGCTGCCCCGCGCCCCGGTCCTGGATCTCCACCACGGCGGCGCGCGGACGTCCGTCGTCCAATGTGACGGCGCTCCATAGCAGGTTGGCGGCGCCGTTCGTCCCCTCGATGGCGGTAAAGACATGCGTGCCCACCGGACGATCGGGATCCAGGATCGTGACCGGGCTCTCCCAGATCGGCTGAAACGGGCGCCGGACATAGAGGCGCGCGGTCTTGCGGCTGATGAACATCGATACCGGCGCGAGCTCGCGCGCCGCCTCTTGCGCCGCAGCGGCGGCCGCGACACGGGCGGTCTCTGCGGCGACAGCAGCTGCCCGCGCGGGCGCAACCGCATCGAGCTTCGGTTGCAGCTCGGCCTTGGCGGCCGCCGCTTGCGCCTGCAACTGGGCGATCCGCTCGAGGGCCTGGGCCTTGGCGTCCTCGGCCTGCGCCCTGGCCTCGGCCGAGGTGGCGGAGCCGAGCGTCGCCTCCGCGGCCGCCAATTGCTCCTCGGCCCGGGCTCTCAAATTGTCTGCCACGCGCACTGGCATCATGGCCTTGGCGGCCTCGCGGGAGGCCGACACGGCGGCAAGCCTCGCCTGATCTGCCGTCCTGGCCGCCGCTTCCGCCTCGGCGGCACGAGCGGCGGCCGAGGCACTTGCACCCGAGGGTGAGCGCAACAGGATCGGGTGAGCGACCGGCACGGGCGCCACATCGCCGGACACCACGATCACCCGCATGCCGAGGCGAGTCGCCTCGAACAGACGTGCGGCGAAGGCGTATGGCATGCGGACGCAGCCATGGGACGCCGGATATCCCGGCAGCGGCCCGCCGTGCAGCGCGATGCCCGACCACGTGAGCCGCTGCATGTGGGGCATCCAGGCATCGTCGTACAGGTTCGAGTAGTGGTCAGCGTTCTTCTGCAGGACGCTGAAGATGCCGGCCGGCGTCTCGCGTCCCTTCTGGCCGCTCGACACCGGCACCCTGTGCATCGCCCCATTGGCGTCGTAGATCGTGATGCGCTGGCTGCGCAGCGAAACGATCGCCATGATCGCCTCGCCGCCGGTGCGCGCCTCGATGGCGCCGGCCGAGCGTTCGCTCAGAATGCTGTTGGCGCCCGCAGCGCCTCCCACCGAGATCAACGCCGCCAGGCCCGCAAGCGCAAAACGCACGGGCCGCAGCTCGCTCTGCTTGTGCTCGGGGCTCGCGAAGCAAGAGGTCATTTGCGACTGATCCGGCGGCTCGAGCTTGCACCCAGGACACGTAACGCTATTCGGCCTTGGCACAGCCCTCGATATTACACTTCAGAAGTCTCCTTGTGGTCAAATTGAGAATAGCTCGTGGTTGGGTGCCACGACGGGCGTCCACGCAGGAGCCAGATCAAGCCCGTCAGGTCATATCTGGATGGTCGCCGGAAGCTCGTCGCCGGCCAATCGGTAAATGGCGCAAGCCTTGAATTCCACGCCAAGCGCGTCCCGCTTTCGCCAACGCACTTGCACCAGGTACTCTTTTTCGAGATCCAGGGATGCTCTTTGGCATCTCATTCGCATCTCGTCCTCGACCATTTTTGCACAAATCCTGAGATGAAATTCGAACGGAAGATCGGTGCGCGCGCGCAGCACCAGCTTTGCCCCAGAGCTCGAGACGTTCTGTACCAGGCAGGTGACGCGAAATTTGCGCCCGCCAAATCCGATCCTTCCCGAAGCAAAGAGCGGAAAGCGCGGTTCCTTCCTGCGTTCTTGCACCAGCATTCCACTGAACCTTCGACAGAAAACCGACAGTCCGTTATCCGCGAAACCACGAGCACGACCTATATGAATTCCACGCCGATACGATGCACGGTCTGCCAGACGACCTTGCAGTGATGAATATGCCGATCGCTTCCGATCATGAGATCGAACGATTCGGGAAGGCCCAGCGGGCTTTCGACTTCGAGGCACGCGCCCTTGTCGGACAGATTGCGCACCGTGCAACTGACTCCTCCGGCGCGATTGAACTCGATCGTGCCGCCCTTGAGGACCCGGCGTCGAGACGTGCATCCTGCGTTCGTTCATGGCTCCCGCATCCAAGGATGAAAGAGGCGTATCCGGCTAGGAATGCCCGGCATTTGTTTCAAAGGTTCTAAGTATATGGGAGGCAGATGCCTAATGATGATCAACCACGTTCATTAACCATCCACGACGTGACGATCGGTTTGGCAGAGGGGCGCCCTCGACGCCCACCGCGGCCGCGCTCGGATGGCTTCGCATCTGCTGAGGACGTGCAGGAGTTCGGACTTTAGGGTCAGCGAGAGCACCGTTGATCTGCATGTTGAGCATATTGATGATTGCGAGGGCGTGTTCTTGGGCGCCCCGACAGCCTGCCGACCGCGCGCGCTCCGTCCGCCCGAAACCCATCCTGCCGGCCCGGCAGCACGTTGTTTCGCGCAAGGAGGGGGTCTACGCTTCGAGCATTTACAACCAGGGAGGCAACGATGGGTAGCTGGCTCAGCGAGCGCGAACAACGGCTCGTGGCAGGCGCCGAAACAGCGTCGGCTGCAACGCCCATTCCCACTCAGATCGTATCGAACGGCGAGTATCTTCCGCCACCGCAGAGCGAGACGCAAAAGCGCGTCGAGCGGCGCATCTTCGAGTTGGCCGATGACAACGGCAAGCGGCTCGGCCTGAGCCGGCGGCAATTCCTGCAGACCGGCTGCGGCATGGCCGCGGCGTTCCTGGCCATGAACGAGGTCTATGGCTCGGGCGTGTTCGAGGTCGCAGCCGCCGAGGCGCACGAGCCGGAGCTGATGCAGGCACGCGCGCAGGGTCTTTCCGGACAGTTCATCTTCGATGTGCAGACCCATTTCGTGCGCGATGACTTCACCAACGAGGGGGTCCTGCGCCTTGCCCGGTTCGCAGGCGAGCACTGGAATCCCAAGCTGAAGGAATCGGCACCCTCGTTGGCGCAGTACAAATTCCAGAACTACGTCAAGGAGGTCTATTACGACAGCGACACCAGCCTGGCGCTGTTGAGCGGCGCGCCGTTCGACAATCCGAATTGGTGGTTCTTGTCGAACGAGCAGATCGTCAAGACGCGGGAGCTGCTCAACGACTTTGCCGGTTCGCGCCGCCTGCTCGCCCACACCATCATCACGCCCAAGCAACCCGGCTGGATGGAGGAGGTCGACAAGGCGATTGCGGTCTACAAGCCCGAACTCGTGGAAGGCCTACACCATCGGCGACCCGGGCGCGCCCTCGAAATATCCGTGGCGCCTGGACGATGAGCAGGTGATGTATCCATTCTACGAGAAGGCGGTGAAGGCCGGCATCACCACGATCTGCATCCACAAGGGCCTGCTGCCGCCCGACTACGAACAGCGCTTCGCCGGTGTGTGGGAATACGCCACCGTCTGGGACGTCGCGAAGGCGGCCAAGGATTGGCCGCAGATGACCTTCGTCATCTATCATTCCGCGCTGCGCCCGTTCATGGAGCTGCCCACGCAGGCCTGGGCCGAGTTCGAGGCCACCGGCCGCATCAAATGGGCGACCGACCTCGCCGAGATGCCGGAAAAATTCGGGGTGACCAACGTGCACGCCGAGCTCGGCACCTGCTTCGCCAATTCGGCGGTGGCGCATCCCAGGTTCGCGGCGGCGCTGCTCGGCACGCTGATCAAGGGCATGGGTGCGGATCACGTGATTTGGGGCACCGACTCGGTATGGTACGGATCGCCGCAATGGCAGATCGAAGCAATGAGGCGGATCGAAATCCCCGAGGACATGCAGAAGAAATATGGCTTCGCGCCGCTGGGCGGCGCGAACAGCGCAACCAAACAGGCGATCTTCGGCAGCAACGCCGCGCGCCTCTACCGCCTCAACCTCAAGGCGACCGAGAACAAGTCGATGCCGTCCTATTCCGCGGACCGCCTGGCGGCGCTAAAGAGCGAGTATGAGCTCGCAGCCAAGGAACCCTCGAACCTGCGTTACGGCTACGTGCGCGCGGCTTGAATGGCGCACGTCGCCAGCACTGTGGGAGGACAATCATGATGAAGGCGCGAATGCTTGTCTTGCTCTCTCTCGCGTTGGGAACGGCATCGGTTGCCTCGGCCCAGGCGCCCGTTGAATTGAAATTCAGCCGGGTGGTGGACCTGTCGTTGCCGATCGAAAGCAACATGGCTCCCATACCGGGGCTCAAGCCCTATCTCGACAATCCGTCCCGCGTGAACGTGATCTCGTCCATCACCGAGGCACAAAAGGAAGCGCTGCGCGCCGAAGGCATGACGCTGAGCAGCGATCACCAGGTCAACGGCCGGTCGATGATCTCGGTGCTCTCCATCCTGGTGCACAACGGCACCCATATCGATGCGCCGCGCCACATGGTCGAGAAGGGAATATCGGTCGATCAGATGCCCGTCGCGCAGTTCGTCAAGGAGGGCGTGCTGATCAACCTGCCCGGCAAGGGGCCGAACTCCGTCGTGACGGTGAAGGACGTCGCCGAAAGCGGCGTCGAGATCCGTCCCAACACGATCGTCATGATCAACACCGGCTGGACCGACAAGATGTGGGGCAAGCCGGGCTTCTGGGAGCAGATGCCCTATCTCGAGCGCGGCGTCGCCGAATACGTGGCGAACAAGGGTGCGGCGGGGCTGGCGATCGACGTGTTCCCGGAGAAGCCGCTCTGGCGCGGCGTGAAGCTCGATCCGGGCGAGGTGTGGATCGCCAATCACCTGGCGCTGATGCAGAAGAACCTGCCGCTGATCCAGTTCGTGACCAACCTGTCGCAGATCGGCAACAACCGCTTCACGGTGGTGGCCGTGCCACTCGCCATCAAAGGGCGGGGACGCGAGTCCGGTGCGCGTGATCGCTCTGGTGGAATGAGCCAGGGCGGCCTCCGGCTTCCAAGCTCGACCTCGTCGTCAACCTGACGATCGCCAAGGCGCGCGGCCGTACCGTGTCACAGACGCTGTGCGCTCACGCTGACGAGGTGATTGAATGAGCTCGACCACGGCCGTGATTGGCACACAACCGACGTGCCGGCCGCCGCGATCGATCGCTGCTTATTGAGGGGTAGCGGACTCGATGTGACGATCGCTGTTGGTCTGTCCAGTGCCCCGAACCGGACATTGGCGCCAATGACCTTCAGATCATGCAGCGTGACGCTATTGCGCAGTTATTCCGGCGGCCTTGACGACCTCCGGCCAACGCTTCAGCTCGCTCTTGATGAACGCGTCGAACTGCTGCGGCGTGCCGCCCACGATGTCGGCGGCCTGCGGTCCCGTGATGGCGGTGCGCACGGCCGGCACCTGCAGAACCTGGTTGAAGATGCCGTTGATGCGGGTGACCAGCGCAGGATCCATGCCGGCGGGCCCTACGATGCCGTGCCAAACGGTGACATCGAAGCCCGGGATCGTCTGCCCGGCTGGCGGCGTGTCCGGCAGTTGCGGCATCGGCCGCATCGCGGCGCCGGCAAGCGCTCGGATCTTGCCCTCCTTGATCTGGCCCAACGCGGTCGAGACCGTGATGATCGCGGTGTCGGCATCGTTGCGCAGCAGCGCAGTCAGCATTTCCGCACCCGACCGATAGACGACGTTGACCTGGTCGATGCCGGCCTGGCTGTTGAGATAGGCCATGAACAGATGGGTCCAATTGCCCAGCCCAGCCGAGGCGTAGTTGAGCTTGCCCGGCTGCTGTTTCGCCGCGGCGATGAATTCGGACAGCGTCGCATAGGGCAGTGTCGGCCGGATCAGGATGACCGCCGGCAAGTTGGCCGCATGGATGATCGGCGTGAAGGCGGTGTGCGGATCGTAGGGCAGCTTGGCGAGCGTGTGGGACACGGCGTTGGGCCCGACCTCGCCAAGGAACAGCGTGTAGCCGTCCGGCTTCTCGCGCGCCACGGCGGCCGCCGCGATGGTCCCGCCCGCTCCGGGCCGGTTCTCCACGATCAGCGGCTGCCCGTTGGCGAATTGCTGGAAGCCGTTCGACATGTTCCGCGACAACGTATCGGCCGCGCCGCCAGCGCCGACCGTTACCAGCAGTCGAACCGGGCGGTCGGGCCATTGCGCCGCCGACTGCGCAAATGCGGGGAGGGTGGCGATCGCGCAAACCGTAAGGGTGGCGATCCGGATGGCCTGATGGCGCACAAGGCTGACGAATGGCATGGCATCTCCTTAGCAACCGACGGCCGCAGGCACAACCATGCGGGGGTCACCCCGCACGGAATTGCCGCAGTTGACCAGATAGTTCAAGAGAATCCCGCGCGGATCGACGTCTCCGTCACGCGGTCCAGCTTCTATTCGCGAGCCAGGTTCCTCGAATTGGTCGCATTGCGATGTCCGGGGTTTTGGCTCCAAGCGGGATCTCAGACTGGTATAGTGGCTCCAATTGAGGGTGGTCATGAAGTGGCAACGATGAGCTCGCATCAGGACAGCCGAGGTCGGGTGAAGGTCCTCAGGAGCCTGGAGGATGCCGACGGTTTTCGATGTGTCGACATCTTCGAGCGCTCTGACGGCTCCTATGGCTTCAAAGAGTTTCGTCGAGATCCGGAGGACGCCGGACGCTGGACCTTGGTCGGAGACTATTCGCATCACCGCTACGCCACGACAGACGACGCGTTGAGCGAGGCCGCCACAAGTCTTCCGTGGTTGGCTGCATCGATCAAAAGCAAGTCTCGGTGAGAGCAAACGGCGATATGGATGCGCAGCCTGTTTGTTCCACGGTAGCGGCATTCACGAATGCCAATTCTCACACCACGCCTTCTCAACGGACCGTGGCCCACAATTCGCTTGCCGTGCACGCATACGCCTGAAGTCACCGAAGCGGGAGTCACCGCGTCCAATCTGGATACGATGGACCTTCTCCGCCACACGAAACCGGACGGCATTGCCGTTGACGGTTGCTACATCGAAACTCTTCCACGCCTCCGTAACGCCGATGTGCAGCCGACCGAGATGGAAGGGTTGCGGGAGCTCCATCTGTCGATCCGCCGAGTCAAGGTCCGTGCATAGAGGGTGCACCTGCCTGAGAGGGAGCACGTGCATGGCTCCCCACCGGGACAACTGGCCGCAGCAGAGCGAAACTCACTTGCACAATGCCTGCCGTGAGGCCCATGCCGACGCCGAGCCGCCAAGCGAGGTCGTAGGAGCCCAGCGCATCGAACAAGAGCCCGCCGCCGAAGGCGCCCAGGAAGCTCCCGAGTTGATGACTCATGAAGGCAAGACCCTGGATCAGGGCCTGCCAGCGCAGCCCAAACATTTCTACAACAGAGCCCGCGACCAGCGGTCCAACTCCGAGCCACAGAAAACCCATCAACGCGGCGAAGACGAGCGTGGTGGCGGGCGTCGGCGGCAGAATGAAGTACCAGCCCAGGACCAGCGACCTTGAGACGTATATGGTCCCGAGTAACACCAACTTCGACCAGCGACCGCCCGCCCAGCCGAAGAAGAGGCTGCCCACCACATTGAACAGGCTGATGACGCCTAGCGCTTCGGCGCTGAGCATCGGGTCCATGCCGCAGATCGCGAGATAGGACGGCAAGTGCGTCGTGATGAAGAGAAGCTGCATCCCGCACACGAAATAGGCGCTTGCCATGATGACGAAGGACGGCGTGCGCATAGCGGTTGCCATCGCCCCTGTGATCGAAGTCTCGCCGGTCTGATCGGCACCCGGCGGCAACACGATCTTGTCCACCCTGCCGGCGAACCATGCGGCGGGCAGAATGCCCAGCGCCAGCACGAGGAAACCGAGCACGCCGGCCCTCCAGCCGTAATCGACCGTGAGCGTTTGTCCTATCGGCGCGGCCAGCAAGGCGCCGAGTGACCCGGCAGCGGTGATGAAGCCCAGCACCATGCTGCGCACCGCGCTCGGCACCGCACGGGAACCCACCGCCAACGCCATGCCTGAGGCCGTGCAAGCCAGCGCCATACCGATGAAAAGACCCGCGCCGAGCACGACGCCAACGACGCCGCTTGCGCTGGCCAGGAGCACGAGGCCAACACCATACAGGGCCGCGCCCGTGACCATGACCGGGCGAAAGCCCAGCCGCACCGCCAGCGCGCCGGCAACCGGCTGCAGGAAGCCCCAGGCCAGGTTCTGCATGGCAAGGGCGAGGGTAAAGTCCGATACCGTGATCGCAATATCCTGCGTCACCGGTTGCATGATCAGTCCAAAGCTTTGACGCAGGCCCATGCTCAGGCTCAGCATCACCGCTGCGCCGATGAGGATTGGCATTGTCGGGCGTAACGTCGCGATGGCCGCCATGTGTTGAAGCTCGCCTGTTGAAGATCGGCAGAAAAGCGATCCGAGCGGACGCTATCGCTCAATTTCTGTAGAACGCGAACGTCCTGAGCTCGATGCTCTCGCGCGGCAGGACATCGGCATGGGCAGTCGGGTCCATGAATGCGGTGTGCGGCACGAAGCGCGTGCGACCGTCTTCAGCCGAGTCGTAGCACTTCAGCAATAGCGCCTCGTCCGCGCGCATCTCGGGCACGTAGAACCATCGGTGATCCGGGCGATACGTCATCAGGTAGTTCTCGCCCGTGCGGTCGCGATAGACGAGGTCGGCGGCAACCAGATCACCGGGCGCCACGCTTCGCGCATCGCAGATGGCGAGTGGCGCATCGCGCAGGGGACCGCGGACCGGCCGCCACACATTTACGATGGCGAAACGATGCTTGAGCAGCGTTTCCGCTTCCGCACCCATGATGTCGCGGACGCGCTGTGGTCCTGACCTGACCGAATAATCGCCATGGATCCGGACGGACGGTTGGCGAGGCACGCCAGGCTCCCGGTCGGCCTTGCCGGGAACCCGACGACGCACCGCGTGATCAAAGATCACGACGCGCGCAGCGCCCGTCACCTCCGCAACCAGGCGCTCGGCCTCAGGATAGTAGATACGGCGCAGTTGCTCCTCGTCCGTGAAGGTAGTGACAGCACTGCGATGGCGGACAAGCTCGAACGAGCTAAGCTGGAATATGGGTGACGACGATTGATTGAAGGCGGCGTATCGAGGCGGGTGTCGAAGCCTGCCAGAAACCTCCCCGAAAGGAGCGATACGCCATGTCGAGAGATACCACTGTCATCCCCTTCCGTCAGCCTGATGCTATCGATGATCCACTGACCGAAATTGCACGTGAAGGTGCCCGGCGAATGTTGGCTCAGGTACTGATCGCCGAAGCCGACGCCTTCGTCGCCCTGTGGAAAGATTTGAAATTACCGGATGGTCGCGACCGCATTGTGCGTCACGGCCATGGACCGGATCGCACGATCCAGACTGGGGTCGGACCTGTCGAGGTCCGTCGCGCCAAGGTGCGCGATCGGGGCGATGTAGGCACGGAGGCGAAAATTCGCTTCAGCTCGGCGATCCTGCCGAAGTGGGCGCGGCGGACGAAGAGTCTCGACGCGCTGTTGCCGATTCTATACCTACGCGGAGTGTCGACCGGCGATTTCCAGGACGCGCTCGCTGCCCTCTTGGGCAAGGACGCGCCGAACCTGTCGCCGGCCGTGATCTCCCGGCTGACGGCGGAGTGGCAGGCGGATTACAACGCCTGGCAGAAGCGCGATCTATCAGCGCGGCGATACGTGTATGTCTGGGCGGACGGGGTCTACCTGCAGGCTCGAATGGAAGACAACGCCGAATGCATGCTGGTGTTGATCGGCGCGACACCGGAGGGCAAGAAGGAGCTCGTCGGCTTCCAGACCGGGGTACGCGAGAGCGCGCAGAGCTGGCGTGAACTGCTCATCGACATCAAGCAGCGTGGGCTCGAGATCGCGCCCGATCTCGCAGTCGGCGATGGCGCGCTCGGCTTCTGGAAGGCGATCGAGGAGGTCTTTCCGAGCACCAGGCACCAGCGGTGTTGGGTTCACAAGACGGCCAACGTGCTGAACAAGGTTGCCCTCTCGGTCCAGGTCCACATGAAGGCAGACCTTCGTGAGATTTGCGGTGCGCCGACCCGCGCGGCAGCCGAGGCCGCGATCGACGTGTTCGCCGACAAATACAGCGGCAAGTACGACAAGGCGGTCGTCTGCCTGACGAAAGACCAGGACGCTCTGCTTGCCTTCTTCGACTTCCCTGCTGAGCATTGGGACCATCTGCGCACGTCGAACCCAATCGAGAGCGTATTCGCGACGGTCCGTCATCGAACCGTACGGACCAAGGGTGCTCTGTCGGCGAAGACCGCTAAACTCATGGTGTTCAAACTTGTCAACGCCGCCGCGAAAACATGGCGGCGATTGAAAGGCGAGAACCAGTTGCCAAAGGTCGTTCAAGGCGTCAAATTCAAAAACGAAATCGAGGTCTCTGAAATGCCGGCTCACCACGCCGCCTGATCAACCTCGTCACCCAAAATCCTGCTTAGCTCAGCTCGAACCCCTCTCGATCGAGCGACATCTGGGCCGCCACGGGTCGCATGTCGTGAATGCGAACCTTGTGCGGCTCATGAGCAGGGTTGACGGATCCACCCGGTTGGTCGAATGCGTAGGTGCGGGGCTTCCCGTTCGCGGGCTTGAGATAGTTCAGGATGCCCTCGACATGCGGAAGGTTCTCGATCACATGCTCTTGCAGGTTCATGGCACACCATTGAAGTCTGGTTATGAAACGGGGATAGGATTGAGCAGGGGGCTTTGCTCGCGTTCCAGACGCGGCGGACAGCCGGACGTTCCAGGAGGCGATTCTTCAGCGCGCTACGCTGCACCGATCCGGCGTGAGCGTACCTGCGGGTACGTAGACTTTGACGACTGGCATGTGGAACTCCTTGTTGGTTGTGGCTCGCTGAGAGGAGCGAGACCGCAAGAACCCTTTGGTCGGGCCGATAAAATGAGGCGCGGGGGTGAGCATCACGCTCCGGCGAACAGCTCCGTCTCGCATGCAGGGAGATACACGCTTCAGGCTCGCGGAATAATGGGCGTTGTGTTAATGTGATCTATCACTAGCAGTGATGGATTGCGCCAATGCAAGACTTAAGGACCCTGGCGATTTTTGTGAAAGTCTCGGAGCGACGCAGCTTTGTGCGCGCCGCCACCGATCTCGGCATCACGCAATCCGGCGTCAGCAATGCGATCAGCCGGCTCGAGGAACAGCTCGGGGTGCGGCTTCTGGCGCGCACGACGCGGCGCGTCAGCCTGACCGAGGACGGCGCCGCCTTCTTCGAACGCTGTCGCCATGTGCTGGCTGACCTTGAAGAAGCCGAACTGGTCCTGAAGGAGGCTCGGCTCAAGCCGATCGGCAGGTTGCGGATCGATATGCCCGTGTCGTTCGGGCGGCTCAAGGTGGTACCCTTGCTGGGGCCCTTCCAGGCTCAATATCCCGAGATCAAACTCGCGCTCAGCTTCATCGACCGCTATGTCGATCTCATCGAGGAGGGCATCGATGTGAGCGTCCGTTTCGGCGCGTTGCAGGATTCGACGCTCATAGCGCGGCGACTGACTTAGACGCAGTTTCGCGTGGTCGGCGCGCCAAGCTATTTCCGCAAGCATGGCCGCCCCAAGAGGCCCGAAGATCTTGCCGCGCACAATTGTCTCGCTATCACGCTGCGTGATACGCGGCTGGCACGCGACTGGCGCTTCGCACGTGACGACGTGGAGACCACCGTTACGCCAAAGGGCAACATGAGCTTCAGCGACGGTGCCGCCCTGTGCGATGCCGTCCGCGCCGGGCTTGGGGTGGCGCAGCTCCATGCCTACTATATCGACGACGCACTCAAGACGGGCGCGTTGGAGTCCGTGCTTGAGAAATTCAAGCCGAAGGTAGACCCGATCGCGCTGGTCTATCCGCAAACTCGCCATCTCTCGCCAAAGGTGCGCGCGTTCATCGATTTTATGGTCTCGCGTTTTCGATAACCGCCTCGGACGTCGCTTGGCACCGCTTCAAGCCACGAGTCCTCGACGGCCCGTGGTCGGATTGCTACCTTCAGCCCGCTGTCGGCCCAATCGCGTTGGACCAAACCGTCACCGGAGAGCCGGTCATGAACGCACCTAATGAGCCGGTCACCCGGCCTGCGTCGGCGAGCAGCCTGGTTCGACGCATCGCGGCTACGGTGATCATGAGCGGGCTGGTCTTTCTCCTGCTATGGCTCATGGCATTCAGCGTTTTCACGTCTCTGCTGATCGCAACGGGTTGCTGCGTTGTCGTGGTCGCGGCGAGCGCGGCCTCGGACCTTGTCGTAACGGTGCTGGATGCCATTGCCGCGGTCGTCTTTGGCGTGCTTGGCGCGATCGCCGCGTTCTTCGCCGCAATATTTGGTCTCTTCGGCAGTTGAAGGGAAGCCGCCCACGGACCTCGGTGCGTCGTCAACGCATGTGCGGCAAGAGAAGGTGTTGGGGCGGCGCAGCTCCCGCAAAGCGGATAGCACAAGCGTTTCGGATGATCGCTTCGGGTCATTTTCGATCGGGCCGGCCGATCCTGGCAGAGGACTTCGGCGAAGCCGCATGCGGAAAAGCGTGATCGCCATCACATCGGCCGCGCCGGCCGTCTGGCATTGCTACGCGGCGCAAGACCGGACTCGATGATCGGAGCACAGAGAGCACCATGGCGGATGCTTCGGAACGGACGGGCTACTTCAACGCCCTCACCAGCACCTCCTTCATGATCACCGAGGACGGGCGCAAGCTGTTCTTTCCGTGGGGCGCCATGGGCCGGGGTTACGTCATCCCATCGGACGAGCAGTACCGGCGGCTGCACCGCCAGATCAAGATCTATCAGGTCGTCGCCCTGGTGGCGATCGTCGTCGCCGTCAGCGTCCAGCAGCTCATTGGCGGTCTGGTCATCGGGACGCTGTTGCTTGCGTTCTACGCCGCCTGGGTACGGCACCTCGTGCGCCGCCTGCCGCCGTCGGCCGAGCAGCTGACACGGCAGGAGAGCATGATCACCCAGGCGCGCATGCATGGTGCGGTCGGCCTGTGGCTGATGGAAATCTGCGCGCTGGTGTTCGTGGCGGCCGGCGTGGCCATGTTCATCCTCGAACCCGACAAGTGGCTGGTCGCGCTCGCCTCGACCGTCTTCTTCGGCCTCTGCGCGGTGGTCGGCGCGCGCATGATCGTGCTGCGCCGCCGCGCCGACCGCGGGCCTGGCGAGTCTTCCTGACAGCCAGTCACGACCCTTCCTGGCTCATGCGCTCCCTTCCCAAAAAACTG
>CAVPTV010000038.1:0-110120 GCA_963708765.1 uncultured Alphaproteobacteria bacterium
GTGCGGCGAATTTGAAGTTCCTATCATATCGCGGCACATCCATTTAGGAACTTCAAATTCAAAAGCCGCACTAAAATCATAGAGTTGCTAGTGCTCCTTTGATTCCGAAGTTCGCAATCGAACTCGCCGCGATATGATGCGAACTTCGGAATCGGAGCACTAGTCGGTGTTCTTGCCACAAGACTAGGCATTTTGCGCCGGTTTGCCTATTCCCCAATCATGCCCGTTGGGCGGCATCATAGCGTTTTCCGGCGAAGTGGACTTCCGGTTCGCCGCAGAAAACGCGTCAACCCAATGAGCTAGCTGCCGCGATAGGTCGAGTAGCTCCACGGCGTCACCAGCAACGGCACGTGATAGTGGCCTTCGGCCTCGGCGACGGCGAATTGGACGGGCACCACGTCGAGGAACGGCGGGTCGGACTGCGGCGCGCCGAGACGCGTGAAGTAGGCGCCCACGTGGAAGCGCAAGAGGTAGTGTCCGATCGGGATCGGCCGTCCGCCGATCAGCGGATGGTCGGTGCGGCCGTCGAGATTGGTGGTGGCATGCGCGACCGTGCGGGGCTCGGCGTGGGCGGACAATTCGGCCAGCTCGATCGTGACGCCCGACGCCGGATGGCCGGCATGGGTGTCGAGCACGTGGGTCGAGAGCCGTCCGTTCACCCTGAGCTTGTCGGGCGCCTCGACCCGCTGATCGAGCCGAAGCGCACCGATGCGGAAGACCTCGGTCAGCGCCGTTTTGGTTTCCGCCGCCACGCCGTTTTGCAGGCGACGCTCGAACTGCCGCAGGATCGACTCCTTGCCGTGCCGGCGCACGCAGACGATGAACGGAATGCCGAATTTCTTGCGGTAGGCATCGTTGTGACGGTGGAAGGCGGCGTATTCCGCCTCCGACAGCCGGTCGAGGCCGGCGCTCGCCTGCTCGGCCTTGGAATCGGCCGTCATGGTGCCGGCGCGCGCCGCCTTGCCGGCGAGGTCGGGATGGCCCTTGAGCAACGCCACCCGTTCTTCCACCGAGGCCTCGCGCACCGCCGCGATCATCGCCTCGTGCAGCGCGGCGAGCGAGGCGAACGGCCGCCGCCCATGCACGGCCTCCGCCACCCACGGCGCGTGCTCGTAGATGTCGCCCAGCGCGGCGACGAAGCTCGCCTTGTCGGCGGCATTCAGGTTCGCGAGCGTGATGGCGGTCATGACGGTCCACTCTACACGATCCTGGGTGCGTTGGCGGCCAGCGCCCGATGCTCGCGATGCCAATGGCGCGCGATCTCGAGCCGGGTCGTGACCCACACCCGCTCGCGCGCCGCAATGTAGTCGAGAAAGCGCGCCAGCGCCGCCGCCCGTCCCGGCCGTCCCACCAGCCGGCAATGCAGTCCGACCGACATCATCTTGGGCGCGCGTTCGCCCTCGGCATAGAGCAGGTCGAAGGCATCCTTGAGGTAGCCGAAGAACTGCGTCGCCGTTGCCGAACCCCTGCGGGTTGATGAAGCGCATGTCGTTGGCGTCGAGCGTGTAGGGGATGATCAGGTGCGGCCCCTTCGGCCCGTTCACCCAATAGGGCAGGTCGTCCGCATAGGAGTCCGACGAATAGAGAAAGCCGCCGTCGTCGAGCACCGCCTTGAGCGTGTTGGCCGAGCTGCGGCCGGTGTACCAGCCGAGCGGCCGCTCGCCGGTCGCCGCGGCGTGGATGCGGATCGCCTCGGCCATGTGGGCGCGTTCTTCCGGCTTCCGGCATGTCGCGGTAGTCGATCCATTTGAGCCCGTGGCTCGCGATCTCCCACTGCGCCTCGCGCATGGCCGCGACCGCATCCGTTGTGGCGCGCCAGCGCGGTGGCGACGGCGAACACGGTCACCGGCATGTTGCGCTCGGCGAACAGCCGCCACACCCGCCAGAAGCCGGCGCGCGAGCCGTATTCGTACATCGACTCGACGTTCATGTGGCGCTGGCCCGGCCACGGCTCAGCGCCCAGCACGTCGGACAGGAACGCCTCCGAGGTCGCGTCGCCATGCAGGATGTTGCGCTCGCCGCCCTCCTCGTAGTTGAGCACGAACTGCACCGCGACCCGCGCGCCGCCCGGCCAGCGCGGGTCGGGCGGATGGCGGCCGTAGCCGATCAGGTCGCGCGGGTAGTCGGAAAAAGACGAGGGTGACATGGGACGACGATCGTAGTCTAAATCGGGCGAAATGTCCGCGCCGAAGCTGTCCTGTTGAAGCTGCCAGGAGCCCGCACGTGAAGCGGAGTGAAAGCAAAATCCTGACCACGCATGTGGGCGCCTTGCCGGATCTGATCGGCCTGGACACGAGCGCGGCCGACTACGAGGACAAGTTGCGGGAGGCGGTCGCCGCGGTGCTGCGCAGGCAACGGGAGACCGGCCTCGACCTCGTCAACGAGGGAGAATACGCCAAGGGCGGCGATTGGCTGTCATATCTGGAAGACCGCTTCGGCGGTTTCGAACCGCAGCCGCCCGGCACCTTCAGCGCCATCACGAGCCAGGGCAGAGATCGCGAGGAATTCGCTGATTTCTACAGAGAAGCGGCCGCGCGCGGCACGCTCTATTACGTGCCGCTCGGCGGCGACCAGCGCCGGACCCGCCCGAATTGGCGCTGCACGGGACCGATCGTCTACCGCGGGCTCGCCGCACTCCAGCGCGAGATCGACGTGCTGCGCTCGCTCACGTCGCCCGAGGACGTGTTCTTGACCGCGACTGCGCCCGCCAGCATCGAGGTCTATCGGCAGAACGACTTCTACAAGAGCGAGGAGGAATTCGTCTTTGCGCTCGCGGAGGCGATGCGCACCGAGTACGAAGCGATTGTCGAGGCGGGCTTTCTGCTCCAAGTCGACGACGCCTGGCTGGTGGCGCAGTGGGATCGCATCGGCATCCAGATGGGCCTCGAAGCCTTTCGCAAGCGCATGCACGCTCCGGGTCGAGGCGCTCAACCACGCCTTGGCGAACATCCCGGAGGAGCCGCATTCGCTACCACCTGTGCTGGGGCAGCTGGCACGGGCCGCACGCGCATGATCTTGAGATGGTCCATGTCGTGGACATCATGTTGAAGGTGAAGGCGCAAGCCTATCTGTTCGAGGCCGCCAATGCCCGTCACGAGCATGAATATGCCGTCTGGGAAACCGTGAGGCTGCCCGCCGGCAAGATCATCGTTCCCGGCGTGGTGACCCATTCGACCGACCTTGTCGAGCATCCCGAGCTGGTCTCGCAGCGCGTCCAACGGTTCGCCAAGCTGGTCGGGCGCGAGAACGTCATTGCCGGCACCGATTGCGGCTTCGGCTGGCGCTCGCATCCGCAGATCGCCTGGGCCAAGCTGCGCGCGCTGGTGGATGGCGCCGAGCGCGCGTCCCGCGCGCTCGGCTACTGTTAGCGACGTCCTACTTCGCCGGGGCGCCGGCGGCGAGCCAGGCGGCGAGGATTTGCCGCTCGGTCGCGGTCATCTGCGTGACGTTGCCGGGCGGCATGGCATCCGAGCGCACCGCGTTGAGCTCGATCAGGTGGGCGTGGCGGCGGATGCTGTCGGGGCTGTCGAGCACCACGCCCTTGGGCGGCGTCGAGATTCCGGGCCAGACCGGCTCGCCCATGTGGCACATGCTGCAGCGAGACATGATGGCGTCGTGGGCGGCCGCGACGTTGACGCCGGTCGACGCGCGCGGCGCTGGCCTCGCGCGGGCCGGCGGCCGAGAGCCACGCCACCGCCGCCATGCCGGCCGCCGCCACCCCCCAGGTCCACCACGGGCTGCCTTTGCCCTCGTGCCGCGATGTTGAAGAAGTGGCGGATCACCGGGCCGATCGCCAGCACGATCGCGACGATCAGCCAGTTGAAGCGGGTCGCGAACATCAGCGGGTAATGGTTGGCGATCATGAGAAAGACCACCGGCAAGGTCAGGTAGTTGTTGTGCACCGAGCGGCGCTTGCCTTCCTCGCCCCATTCCGGATCGGGCTCCTTGCCGGCGATCAGCGCCGCCACGGTCTTCTTCTGGTACGGGATGATGATGATGAAGACGTTCGCCACCATGATGGTGCCGACCAGCGCGCCGATCTGCGTGAAGGCGCCGCGCCCGCTGAACACGTGGGTGAAGCCGTAGGTGAGGGCGACCAGGAACACGTAGCCGATCAGCGCCATCGCCACCTCGTGGCGGCGCAGCGGCGAGCGGCAGAGCGCCTCATAGAACAGCCAGGCGACCAGGAGGCTGCCGAACGCAATCGCCGCCGCGGTCGGCGCGCTGACGTCGAGCACGCGCTTGTCGATCAGGTAGAGCTCGGCGCCCAGATAGTAGACGATCACCAAGAGCGCAAAGCCCGACAGCCAGGTGGTGTAGGCCTCCCACTTGAACCAGGTCAGCTGGTCCGGCATGCGCGTCGGCGCCACCAGATACTTGATCATGTGGTAGAAGCCGCCGCCGTGCACCTGCCAGGCGTCGCCCTTGACGCCGTCGGGCAGGCCCGCGCGCGCTTTGAGGCTGAGATCGAGATGGATGAAATAGAACGAGCTGCCGATCCACGCCATGCCGGCGATCACGTGCAGCCAGCGGACCAGCAGGCTCAGCCACTCGGTGAGCACGAACTCCACGATCGCGGCCCCTTCTGCTCTTGACCCGGCCGGCGCAGGATGACAGACGCGTGTCGAACGTTGCAAGGGCTGCGCTGGGCATGCCGGGCGAATAGTGCATCAAATGACCACGCTTGCCGACCAGGTCACCTCCTTCGTCGAGCGCGATTTTGCGCGCGAGACCGCGTTCCTGGCCGAGCTCGTCAAGGTGCCGAGCGACAACCCGCCCGGCGACTGCGCTCCGCACGCGGCGCGCGCGAAGGAATTGCTCGAAGCAGCTCGGCCTCACGGTTGAGGCGCATCCGGTGCCGCAGGCTGTGGTCGAAGCCGCCGGCATGAAGAGCGCGACCAACCTGATCGTGCGGCACCGTTTCGGCGCCGGGCCGGTGATCGCCCTCAACGCCCATGGCGACGTGGTGCCGCCGGGGCTCGGCTGGCGCCACGATCCCTACGGCGCGGTGGTCGAAGACGGCCCGCACGGCCCGGTGATGTTTGGGCGCGGCGTCGCGGTCTCGAAATCGGATTTCGCCACCTACACCTGGACCTTGCTGGCGTTGCAAGCGGCGGCCGCGCAGGGCGCCCAGCTCGCCGGCACGCTCGAGCTGCACTTCACCTATGACGAGGAGGTCAGCGGCGAGGTCGGGCCGAAATGGCTGCTCGATCAGAGCTTGACCAAGCCAGACGCCGTGATCGCCGCGGGCTTTGCCTATGCGGTCGTCAGCGCTCACAATGGTTGCCTGCATCTCGAGGTCACCGTCACCGGCAAGCAGGCGCATGCCGCCATGCCCGACACCGGCGTCGACGCGCTCGAGGCGACGACCACGATCCTGACCACGCTCTATGCGCATCGCGGCGAGCTTGCGCGCACGCGCTCGAGCACGCCCGGCATCGTGTCGCCAACGCTCAACGTCGGGCTGATCAAGGGCGGTATCAACACCAACGTGGTGCCCGATCAGGTGGTGTTTCGCATCGACCGCCGCATGATCCCCGAGGAGGACCCGGCCAAGGTAGAGGCGGACCTGCGCGAGCTGATCGCTGCCGCGGCCCAGTCGCATCCACGCATCCACGTCGATGTGCGCCAGCATCTCCTGGCGTTGCCGCTGGCGCCGCAGCCCGGTGTGGACCGGCTGGCAGCCGCGATAAGGCGGCACGCTAAGACCGTCCTGGGCGTCGATGTGCCCGTGAATGGCGTTCCGCTCTACACCGATGCCCGCCATTACGCTGCGCGCGGCATTCCGATCGTGCTCTACGGTGCCGGCCCGCGCTCGATCCTCGAGGCCAACGGCCACAACGCCGACGAGAACCTGCGGCTCAGCGACCTGCGCGCGGCGACCAAGATCGTCGCCATGACCGTCGCCGATTTGCTCGGCGCGCGATAATCGCACCGTGTCCCGGGCGCAGCGCAGCGCTTGCGCTGCGCTGCAGACCCGGGACCCCGGTTTCTCACGCCGGGCACGGAAGTAGGCGGGGTCCCGCATCTGGGTGCAGCGCTAAGAGCGCCGCACCCTGTGCGGGACACGTGCAGCCCTGATACGGTGTGCTAATGGACGGCAGGTTCTTCGTCTACATTCTTGCAAGCCGCTACAAGGGTACGCTCTACGTCGGCGTAACCAACGATCTCGTCCGCCGTGTCGGCGAGCACAAGGCGAAGCTCGTCCCTAGTTTTACCAAGAGGTATGGCGTCGACAGGCTCGTCTATTACGAGGAATACGCATCGATTCTCGAAGCCCGTGCCCGAGAACGCGTGCTCAAGCGTTGGCGACGCGAGTGGAAATTCAAGCTCATCGAGACGCTCAATCCCAAGTGGCGCGACCTGACTGCCGATCTTGCTCTCTGAGGTCAGTGCGGCGGTTTGAACTGTGCGTGTCCCGGGCGCAGCGCAGCGCTTGCGCTGCGCTGCAGACCCGGGACCCCGGTTTCTTGCAGCGAGGGAAGGCAACCGGGGTCCCGCATCTGCGGTGCAGCGCGAAGAGCGCTGCACCGCGTGCGGGACACACAACGACGCGCGCTCTACCTGCTTCCCCGTATCGCATCGATCGCCGCCAGCACGCGCTCGGGCGTGGCGGGTGCGTCGAGCGGCGCGGGCACGCGGCCGTCGCCGAGGCTCGCGATCGCGTCGCGGATCGCGAGGAACACCGAGATCGCCAGCATCAGCGGCGGCTCGCCCACCGCCTTGGAGCGGAAGATCGTCTCCTCGCGGTTCGGCGCATCGGCGAGAATGCGCGCGTTGAACACCGGCGGCACGTCGCGGCTGCCCGGGATCTTGTAGGTCGACGGCCCGTGCGTGCGCAGTCGTCCCTCGGCGTCCCACCACAGCTCCTCGGTGGTGAGCCAGCCCATGCCCTGCACGAACGCGCCCTCGATCTGGCCGAGGTCGATCGCCGGGTTGAGCGAGCGCCCGCAGTCCTGCAACAGCTCGGCGCGCAGCACGCGCGATTCCGCCGGTCAGCGTGTCGACCGCGACCTCGGCGGCCGCGGCACCATAGACGAAGTAGTAGAACGGCCGCCCGCTATTGGTCGCGAAGTCCCAGTGGATCTTCGGCGTGCGGTAGTAGCCGGTCGCCGACAGCGACACCCGCTGCTCCCACGCCATCTGCGGCGAGCTCGCCGAACGCCACGCTGCGGTTGCCCGCATAGACGCGGCCCGCCGAGAACACGATCTCGTCCGTCGGCACCGCGAAATGCGCGGCCGCCACCTCGGTCATGCGCGCCTTGATCTCGCCGGCCGCGGCGAGCGCCGCCATGCCGTTGAGATCGGAGCCCGAGGAGGCCGCGGTCGGCGAGGTGTTGGGCACCTGCGCGGTCGAGGTCGCCGACACCCGGATTTGCTCGAGGTCGATGCCGAACGTTTCCGCCACCACCTGCGCCACCTTGACGAACAGGCCTTGCCCCATCTCGGTGCCGCCGTGGTTCAGGAACACGCTGCCGTCCGTATAGACGTGCACCAGCGCGCCCGCCTGGTTGAGCGCCGGGCGGTTGAACGAGATGCCGAACTTCACCGGCATGGTGGCGAGGCCCTTCTTGACGATCGGGCTCTCGCGGTTGAAGGCGTCGACGTTGCGGCGCCAGCCGGCGAGATCGACCGTGCGGGCGAGCTCGTCGACCACGCGCTCGATGATGTTGTCCTCGATCGTCATGCCGTAGGGCGTCACGTCGTTGCGGCCGCTGCCATAGAAGTTGCGCCGCCGCACGGTGTCGACCGGCAGCCGCAGCCGGCGCGCGATCGCCTCGATGATGGTCTCGATCGCCAGCATCGCCTGCGGCCCGCCGTAGCCGCGAAACGCCGTGTTCGACACCGTGTTGGTCTTGCACGGCAGCCCGCGCAAGCGGACGTTCGGCAGCCAGTAGCAATTGTCGGCGTGGCAGAGCGCGCGCGTGAGCACCGCCGGCGTGTGGTCGGCGACGTTGCCGCCGTTGGCGGCGAGCGTGAGATCGAGCGCCAGCACGCGGCCTTCGCCGTCGAAGCCGACCTCGTAGCGGATCAGGAACGGATGGCGCTTGCCGGTCGCGCGCATGTCGTCGTCGCGCGGCAGCCGCAGCTTCACCGGCGCGCCGCGTCTTCCAGGCCAGCAGCGCCGCGATGCCGGCGATGATGGTGGCCTGGCTCTCCTTGCCGCCGAAGGCGCCGCCCATGCGCCGCACCTCGACGGTGACCGCGTTGAACGGCAGGCCGAGCAGATGCGCGACGCCGTGCTGCACCTCGGTCGGATGCTGGGTCGAGCTGCAGCACCAGCATGCTCGCCGTCGTCGGCCGGGGTGGCGAGCGCGATCTGGCCTTCGAGATAGAAATGGTCCTGCCCGCCGCAGCGCAACTCGCCGGTCAGCCGATGCGGCGCCGCCGGCGAGCGCCGCGTCGACGTCGCCGCGCGCGATCGTCTGCGGCGGCGACACGTATTGCTCGCGCGCGATCGCGTCCTCGACGGTGAGCACCGCCGGCAGCGGCTCGTACTCGATCTCGACGAGCTTCGCGGCGGCGCGCGCCTGATCGAGCGTGTCGGCCGCCATCGCCGCCACCGGCTGGCCTTCGTATTCGACCAACGTCCAGCGGCAGCAGCGGCTCGTCGCTGCGGATCGGCGCGATGTCGTTCTTGCCCGGAATGTCGCGCGCCGTGATCGCGCGCGACGCACGCCCGGCGCCGCGAGCGCGCGGGAAAGATCGATGCGGCGGATGCGCGCATGCGCGTGCGGGCTGAGCACCAGCGCGGCCTCGAGCGTGCCGGCCGCGTTCGGCACGTCGTCGAGATAGAGCGCGCGGCCGGTGACATGGCCGACGGCGCTGTCGTGGCGCACCGCCGCATGCACGCCGCCGCGAATGCGTCCGAGCGGCGCGCTCATAACGCCTCCACCCGCACGGGCGCGGTCGACGTGGTCTCGATCTGGAACCGCCGCAGCAGACCGGCGGCCGCGCGCAGCCGGTAGGCGGCGCCGCCGCGATGGTCGCTCGATCGGCGTGAAGTCGTGCGCGAGCAGCGTCGTCGACGTCGGCGAGCCAGGCCGGCTCCAGGGCCGGCCGGTCGAGCGCGGCCTCGACGTTCGACGGCCCGCATCGCGCGCGCCGCCATGCCGCCATAGGCCGCGCGCAGCTCCCGCACCTTGCCGCCCGCAGCGTCGACGCGGAACGCGGCGATCACGGTGGAAATGTCCTGGTCGAAGCGCTTCGACAGCTTGTAGGCGGCGAAGGTCTGTCGCCCGGCGGCAGGAACGGAATGCGGATCGCCGCGATCACCTCGTCGGGTGCCAGCGCGGTCTTGCGATAGCCGGTGATGAAGTCCTCGACCGGCATGCGTGCGCTCACCGCTTGCGACGCGAGCGTCACCGTCGGCGTCGAGCGCGATCAGGCAGGGCAGGGTGTCGCCGATCGGCGAGGCGGTCGCGAGATTGCCCGCGATGGTGCCGAGATTGCGGATCTGGCGCGAGCCGATGCGGCGCATCAGCGCGCCGAACGACGGGAAATGCCGGTCGAGGTGCGGGCAGCGCGTCCGTATAGGTGACGGCGCCGCCGAGCTCGAGCGCGTCGGGGCCGCTCCGTGATCCGGCGCAGCTCGGCGACGTGCGCGGTCGAGATCACCGACCGGAAACTGCTCTCGCTCCTTGCTGACGCGCAGGCCGAGATCGGTGCCGCCGCGCGAGCAGGATCGCGTCCGGATGCCGGGCGCGCGCGGCGAGCAATTCGTCGAGCGAGCGCGGCGCGAGGAAAGTCTGCGCGCCGTGCCGATAGTCCGCGCCGCCGGCAGTCGCTCAGCGCGCGCGGTTGCCGCCGCAAGGCCGGCGAAAGCGTCCGCCGGCCCGCCGCCACGCGCCGGCAGGCGTCGACGATCGGCGCGATAGCCGGTGCAGCGGCAGAGATTGCCGGCCAGCGCCTCGTGGATGCGGGTGTCCTCGGCCGCCTCGCCGCCGTGATGGAACGCGAACATCGCCATCGCGAAGCCCGGCGTGCAGAAGCCGCATTGGGTGGCGTCGGCATCGATCAGCGCCTGCTGCACCGGATGCAGCGCACCGTCGTTCCCCGCCAATCCCTCGACCGTGAGCACCGCGCAGCCGTCGAGCTGCGGCACCATCATCAGGCAGGCATTGACCGCCTGGTAGTGCACGCTCGCCGCCGGCCTCGCGCCCGACCACGATGCTGCAGGCGCCGCAATCGCCCTCGGCGCAGCCTTCCTTGGTGCCGGTCAGCCGCGCCTCGAGCCGCAGATAGTCGAGCACCGTCATGGTCGGCGGCACGCCCGCTTCCGCGCGCGGCGCTCCGTTCAACAGGAACCGGATCTCGGCCATGGCTACGCTCGAGTTACTCGCATGGCACCTTGCACGGAATGTGCCACCAGCGGAGAGTGTGGCACCGATCAGCCAACTACGCACCACCCAACAACGCCGCCTCGAATGCGCTGGCGATCGCCTGCTTGCTCTTGCCCGCCTTCACGGCGTCGCCGATCGCGACCACCGTCTGCCCCGGCTTGGCCAGGCGCCGGAACCGCTCGGCGGTTCCCCGCCGCGCCCGGTAATAGAACCAGTCGCGCAGCGCCGGCACCGAGAGCATCTGCGCCAGCACCGGCCAGCGGCCGGCGCCCTTCTCGAGCATGCTCTTGGCGAGCGGGCCGAGCCCGAACCGATAGTCCGCCCCGGTCGCCACCACGATCCGATCGAACGGCGCCAGCAGCTCCGGCTGCACCGTCACGTCGATGTCGAAGCAAAGCGCGACGCCGTGGCGTTCGCAGGCGGCGGCGAGATCGGCCACGTAGCGCGCAAAGCTCTTCTCGTTGGCCACGACCTCCTGGAACAGCGGCGCCTTGCCGGCATAGCGGAAGGCGCCGCCGGCGACCGCCTCCTTCTCGAACACCGTCACCTCGTTGCCGTCCGCCACCAGCGACGCATAGGTCAGCCCGGCCGGTCCGGCGCCGATCACCGCGATGCGCTCGCCATGCGGCGGCTTCGCCTTGGCGAACGCGCGCTCGCGTCCGGCGGCGGCGTTGACCACGCAGCCGATGCGCGCGCCGCCGCGCATCTCGTTGATGCAGGTGTTGCAGGCGAGGCAGCGCCGGATCGGCATCCCGAGGCGCAGCTTCTCGACCCATTGCGGATCGGCCACCAGGGTGCGCCCGAGCGCGATGAAATCCGCCTGTCCGGTGGTGACCGCCGCGGTCGCGGTCGCCGGGTCGCCGAGCTTGCCGACCGCGATCACCGGCACGGACACCAGTTGCTTCACGCCCGCCGCGAAGTCGAGGAACGGCGCGTCCGGCATGTCCATCGGCGGCAGCACGATCTGCGCCGACGGCAGCGAGCGATAGTGCCCGGCGGTGACGTGCAGCGCGTCGGCGCCGGCCTCGGCCGCCCAGAGCGCGATCCGCCGGCCTTCGCTCCACGGCAGTCCGCCCGGGAAGTAGTCCTCGACCGAGAGCCGGTAGATCACCGCCATCGCCGGCACCGCCGCCTTGACGGCGCGCAGCACCTCGAGCCCGAAGCGCGCGCGGTTCTCCAGGCTGCCGCCGTATTCGTCGGTGCGCAGGTTCTCGAACGGCGCGTGGAATTGCGAGATCAGGTAGCCGTGGGCGGCGTGGATCTCGACGCAGTCGAAGCCGGCCCATTGCGCGCGCACCGCCGCCGCCACATGCGCCGCGATGGTCGCCTCGATGCGCGCCTTGCTCATCGCCTCCGGCACGATCGTCTCGAACGTGGTCTCGTAGACCGGATGCGGAATTGCCGAGGGCGCAATCGGCGTCTCGCCGCAGATGTCGCGCCGGGTGTGGCCGCCGCCGTGGCCGAGCTGGATCGAGGCCTTGGCGCCGCCGCGGTGGATTTCGTCGACCAGGCGCGTCAGCCCCGGCAGGAAGCGGTCGTCGTAGATGCCGACCTCGTGGCGGCGGTGGCGGCCGGCCTTCTCGGGCGAGGCCATCTCGACCGTGATCAGGCCGGTGCCGCCGCGCACCCGCGCCATGTAATAGGCCACGCTGTCGTCGGTGATGAAGCCCTCCGCGTCCGCCGTGCGCGTGGTCATCGGCGGCATCACGATCCGGTTCGGTATCTCCACCGATCCGATCCACGCGGGCGTGAGCAGGACGTTCATCACAACACCGGGATCTCTCCGCCATCCAGGTCCACGGTGGCGCCGTGCATCCAGGTCGCCCGCTTCGACACCATGAACGTCACCAGGTCGGCGACGTCCTCGACCGTGCCGAAGCGCGTGAACCCGGTCTCGCGGCAGAACGCCTCGCGCACCTTGTCTTCCGGCAGCCCGCTGCGCGCCACCTCGGCGCGGATGCGCTTCCACTGCCGCTCGGTCTCGACCAGGCTCGGATTGATGCAGTTCACCTGCACGCCGTCCTCCTTGCCGAGATGCGCCAGGCACTTGCTGAAGGCGGCGACCGCGGCATTGACCGAGCTGCCGATGGTGAACGCCTTCTCGGGCTTGCGTCCGCTGGTGCCGGCGATCGAGATCAGCGGAGCCGCGACGCTCCTTCAACAGCGGCCAGGCCGCGCGCGCGAGCCGCACATGCGCGAAGAATTTCAGCGCGTAGCCGTCGGCCCAGTCGGCGTCGGTCAATTCGAAGAAGTCGCCGCGCTTGGTGGCGCCGGCATTGTTGATCAGGATGTCGAGCCCGCCGAATTCGGTCTTGACCGCCGCGACCAAGGTCGCCGGCGCGTCCGGCTCGCGCAGGTCGAGGGGCACCAGCGCGGCCTTGCGGCCCTGGCTCGCGGATCGTCTTCGCCACCTCGTCGAGCGCGGCGGCGTCGCGCCCGGTCAGCAGCAGGTCGCAGCCCTCGTTGGCGAACGCCAAGGCGACGCCGCGGCCGATGCCGCGGCTCGATCCCGTCACCAGGGCGACCTTTCCCAGCAAGCCAAGCTCCATTCCCCATTCCTCCCGCTCGCGCGCCGCGCTCGGCCGCGCGTTGGCGCGACCGTAGCGCATTTGGTCTTTGAACGGGAATTCGCAATCGCATCACGCGCGACGACGCGCGGCCAGTGCGAGCAGCGCCGCCCCGGCAAGACCTCCCAGCACCACGGTCGGCAGCGCGGCCTCCGGCCCGAACGCGCCGCCGCTCCACAGCGCGCCGACTCCGGCGACCGGTTCGGCCCGATAGAGACTTGGACCGAGGTCGATGCCGGAGACGTGCGCGCCGAACACATAACCTTGCGTGAAGTTCCAGGCGATGTGGGCGCCGATGGATGCCCAAAGCCGGCCGGTCAGGATGTAGAGCGCCGCGAGCGGAACGCCGGCCCCGAAGATGATGCCCAGCATCGCCATGACGTCGGGGTTGGGGTTCGCCAGGTGCGCGACCCCGAACAAGGCCGATGAGAGACCGAGTGCCCACCAGCTTCCCAACGTGCTCCAGAGCAGCCGGAAGATCACGCCCCGGAACACCAGCTCCTCGGTCACGCCGGAGCTGAGCGAGATCGCGAGCGCCTTCCAGGCCGGCGCGATGGTCGGTCCTGTCAGCGCGTATGCGCCGATTGCAAGCAGCACGCCCATCACGGCCGCGAACAGTGCCGCCCCGAGCACCAGCCCTGCGGCCAGCTCGGGCCCGAGCCTGGCGAGCGCCAGCTCGTCCGGCCACCTGCCGTTCGACCAGGCGCACGCCCAGAACATAGAGCGCGAGCGCCGCCAGCACGCCCAGCGTCGGCGGGAGGAGCACGTGCGGCCCGCTGCCGCCTGCTCCCAAGCTGCGGGCTGCGTGCATCGCCAGCTCGGGCACGACCATGAGCACGAGCACAAACACGATGCTCCAGGGCAGCGCCCGCGCCCACAACAAGCGTCCGGGCTGCAATATGCCCTTCGATCGCGGCTCGGAGGGCTGCGTTTCGGAGACGTCGTCAGGCATGGCGCGCTCCTTATACCATCGATGCCGGTGTTCGACTCGTCATGCCCGTCACGAGTAGAGTGGCGCAGACCTGCCCTTTGTCGAACACGCTCGCGAAAATCCTTCGAAAGCCGAAGCCTCATGAAGATCACCATCCTCGACGACTATCACGACACCGTCCGCACGCTCGCCTGCTTCGACAAGCTCGCCGGCCACGACGTCACGATCTGGAACGATCATCTCCAGGACACCGACGCGCTCGCCGCGCGCCTGCGCGACACGCGAGGTGCTGGTGCTGATCCGCGAGCGCACCAAGATGCGCGCGCCGCTGCTCGAGCGCCTGCCCAATCTCCGGCTGATCAGCCAGCGCAGCGTCTACCCGCACATCGACGTCGAGGCCTGCACGCGGCTCGGCGTGATCGTGTCGTCGAGCCAGCACCTGGGCACGCCGTCATACGCCACCGCCGAGCTCACCTGGGGCCTGGTGCTGGCGGCCATGCGCCAGATTCCCCAGCAGATGGCCTCGCTCAAGGCCGGCGACTGGCAGAGCGGCGTCGGCAGCACGCGTGCGCGGCAAGACGCTCGGCATCTACGGCTACGGCCGCATCGGCGCCGTCGTCGCCGGCTACGGCCGCGCGTTCGGCATGAACGTGCTGGTCTGGGCGCGCGAGGCCATCGCTCGCGAAGGCGCGCGCCGACGGCTACGCGGTGGCGCCGAGCAAGGCGGCGTTCTTCGAGCAATGCGACGTCATCTCGCTGCACATGCGGCTGGTCGACGCCACGCGCGGCATCGTCACCGCCGCCGATCTCGCCCGCATGAAGCCGACCGCGCTCCTGGTCAACACCAGCCGCGCGCCGCTGATCGAGCCCGGCGCGCTGGTGGCTGCGCTGCGCGCCGGCCGCCCCGGCCTGGCGGCCGTCGACGTCTACGAGGACGAGCCGGTGCGCGACACCAACCATCCGCTGCTCAACATGGCGAACGTCGTGTGCACGCCGCACCTCGGCTACGTGTCGCGCGAGGAATACGAGATCCAGTTCACCGACATCTTCGACCAGATCACCGCCTACGCGGCCGGCACCCCGACCAACGTGGTCAACCCGGACGTGCTCCAGGCCGCAAGCAAGAGACGCGCGTGACCGGACTTCACAGCCGCAGTGCTGGCGGTGTTGGGTCGATGGCGCACCGCGTTCGGTGTGCTCCCTCCCCCTGAAAGGGGGAGGGTCGGGGTGGGGGGCCTTGCGCCGAGGGCGAGCACCGTGTGCGCCCGGTTGGAACTCCCGCCGCCGCCCTATACACTTTGGCACATGACGCAGCAGTTGCTCTTCGAATCGGGCGACATACGGATCACCTCGACCGTCGCGCAGTTCGGCGGCACCTCCTACCAGATCGCCAATATCGGCGGCGTCAGCATCGCCCGGCACCGCACTCGCCGTCCGGTCACGGTCGCCATCTTCATCCTGGGGGCGCTCATCGTCGCCGGTTCGCTGCTGATCCAGCACTTCGAGATGACCGCCACCGGCACGGCCGCGCGCAGCGGTCAGCTCATCCTGAGCGGCGGCGTGATCATGTTCGGCGCCGTGCTGCTGCAACTGGTCTGGCCCGGCCGGCGATACCTGGTGATCTTCAGGACCGCGCGCGGCGACATCGAGGCGCTGCGGTCGCGCAAGAAGGACCTGGTCGTGCGGGTGAAGCAGGCAATCGAGCAGGCCTTCATCGCCCGCGGTGCGCAGGCTTGAGCAAGACAGCTGCTCCGCGAGCCAGCCTTGCGGCTCGCTCGCGGAGCAGACAGTGCGTGGCCGCGGTCAGTTGGCGGCAAAGCAGTAGATCAGGCCGGCGCCGCCCGAAGCCTTCAGGTTGTCCTGGCTGCATCCGCGCGAGCCATGCGAGGAGTTCCAGGAATTCATGTGCCTGGTGTCCTTCAGCCCGGCACGGTCGTGATGACCCACGATCGCCGAGCCTTCGCCGCTCTTGGTCCAGTTGCCGCAGGTGGTGTCGCCGCCGGCGGTCGAGTACATGCCTTGCGGGTCCGAGCCGGTCAGGATGTCGTGCACGTTGACCGGGTCGCCGCGGCCGCTGACCGTCTCGCCCTTCTCACTCAGCGCGGTCTGCTTGGTGATGTTGGCCGAGGCCGAGTGCAGCTCCTCGATGCTCTTGGCCACCACCGTGCCCTTCGCATTCTGCCACGGGCCCTTGCCGATGCGATCGCGCGCGTTGACGCCCGCGGTGCCGCCCGGTTCGGTCGTGCTCAGATAGGCGCGCCAGTCGTGATCGTGGAGCCCGCCGCCTTGGCGAGCGCCTGGCAGTGGGCGTCGGCGCCGGCGAGACCGCCGAGATCGGCGCCATTGCCCTTCCCGATGCTGGTGATGAAGAACGACATGGCGGCCTGTTGCGCCTGCACGCCGGCCGTCAGGCCGAGCCCGGTCAACGCAACGGCAGCCAACAGTGGAATTCCAATTCTGGTTCTCATGGAGATGCCTCCCGGTTACTTGATTGCATTTGGATCAGTCATGGCCGCCCTCGAGGCGAGGCCATGGGCTATTTTTAGCATCCGTGCATCGTCAGAACTAGCTGGTGGCGCGCACGGCGGCTCGAGCGGCCACTTGCGTTGCCGCGCGGATGATCATGCGGTTCGTTGCTGATGTCGACAAGGCCTAGCAACATCACTTTGGCGGCACCGATGGTCCACGGCATGCGGCCGCTGCGCGAGCGCGGATGCCGCAGCTGTCGAGCGAGCGACGCACTGACGGTGCTGCAAGCTCGATGCGCTCCCTCTCCCGCTTGCGGGGGAGGGTTGGGGAGGGGGGAGGCTTCGCAATTCCTCGTGTGTGCCTCCTCCCTGTCCCTCCCCCGGCCGGCTGCGGGCTTGCCCGCTTCCGGCAAAATTTAGAGTGATCAAACCCCGGCAAGCCGGGGTTTGATGGGGGAGGGGACGTTGGGGGCGCTAGCATTCGCTTTTGCCGGCGTCGATGCGGTGACGCGGAGCCGTCAGCTACAACAACGCGCCCGGACTCTTCTTGTACCGGTTCACGATCGCGTCGGCGCTCATATAGGCGAGCGCCTGGATCGTGAGCGTCGGGTTGAAGCCGCTCATGGTCGGGAAGGTCGAGCTGCCGATCACGAACAGGTTCGGCACGTCCCAGCTCTGGCCGTAGCGGTTCACCACCGAGGTCTTCGGATCGCTGCCCATGCGGGTGCCGCCCTCGTGATGCGCGCCGGGCGCGCCCGGGCCGAGCGGCGCGCGCCACACCTGCGTGGCGCCCATCGCGTTGCCGATCTCCTCCATCTTCTTCATCATGAACTCGACCCGCGCCAGCTCGTTCGGCCGCCGCCAGTCGTAGGTCATGCGCGGCGCCGGCAGGCCCCAGGCGTCGCGCACGTTGGGATCGAGATCGATGGTCTGGTCGACGTAGGGCAGGTTCTCGGTCTGCGCGACCATCGCGGCGTGCCGGCGTGAAGGACTTCGCCAGGAAGTCGCGATAGGCGGCGCCCCAGCGCGGCGTGCCGGGCGGCGGCACCGTGGTGGTGAGGCTGATCGGGCCGCCCTGCAGGTTGCCGGTGCCGACCGAGATCTGCGAGCCGCGGATGAAGCCCGCGTCCTTGTGGTCGAAGTTGTCGGCGTTGAAGTCGTCGATCGTGTGCTTCTGCGCGCTCGGCCCCATGTAGTTGTTGATGTGCCGGTCGTCGAACGTGACGTAGACGTTCGGCATCATGTGCGCCATCAGGTGCTTGCCGACCTGCCCGCTCGAGTTCGCCAGCCCGTCCGGGAACTTGGCGGTCTTGGACAGCAGCAGCAGCCGGGTGTTGTCGTAGATGAACGGCGTCAGGATGACGAGCTCGGCCTCGATCGTGTTGTCGGAGCCGTCGGGCCCGTAATAGGCGACGCCGGTCGCCTTGCCGCTGTTGTCGGAGTTGACGCGGTAGCACATCGCGCCGGTGACGAGCTTGAAGTTGCCGGTGGCGTCGGCGTCGGGCAGCACGGTGACGAGGACGCTCGACTTGGCGCCGACATGGCAGCCGAAGGCCTGGCAGAAGCCGCAATAGGTGCAGCCCGGCCGGCCCTTGTAGGCCTCCGAGAGGATCGCGCGCGGGGTCGAGAACGGGTGATAGCCGAGCTTCTTGGTGGCGGCGTCGAACACCTCGCCGGATTGATCCACCACCAATGGCGGCAGCGGAAATTCGCGCCGGCGCGGCGCTTCGAACACGTTGCCGCCGTCGATCTTGCGGCCCTGCAGGTTGCCGGCCTTGCCCGACACGCCGATCTCGTACTCGATGCGGTCGTAGAACGGCTCGAGATCGGCGTAGCTCAACGGCCAGTCGGCGAGCGAGGAGTCTGCCGGGATCGCCGACGCGCCGTAGCGCGCGATCGTCTGCGAGCGGGCGCGGAAATCGTCCTCGTGGAAGCGCCACGACACCGCGCCGTAGTGCACGGTGCCGCCGCCCGCCTGGTTGCCGTAGTTCTGCACCGGGATCGGGTTGGCGCGCGCATTCGGGTTCGGCCGCCAGGTGATCGGCTGGCGCTTGATGTTGGGGCGCAGGTCCTGGCGCGTGAAGTAGCGCAATTCGTCGTGCGGGTTGAAGTCCTGGGTGGTCAGGCGCGGACCGCGCTCGAGCCCGATCACCTTCATGCCCGCTTTGGCCAGCTCGGCCGCGAGGATCGCACCGGCCGCGCCGACGCCGACGATGACGACATCAGTCTTTTCGGTTGCCATGGCTCAACCCCTCCGGATCGGGGCCTGCGCCTGCAGGCCGATGATGGGGGCGCGCGTGAACGCCTCCTTGCTCTTCATGTCCTCGATCGAGAACGCCGGTTGCGCGCCGGGGAAGCCGATCAGCCGCCAGCCGGCGAAGTCCTTGTTGCCGCCGTAGATCGGGTCGGCGAACATGCCTTCCATCGTGTGGTTGCGCACGGTGTTGAAGAACAGCCTGCGCCGAGGGCCAGGTGAAGCCGGTGTCCTTGCCCTGCTCGAGCGCCGCGATCACCTGATCCTGCTGCGCGGCGGGAAGCTTCACGAACGGCGCGTTGTGGGTCTTGCGGCAATAGGCGTCGAGATGCATGAGCCCGCGCCGGTAGAAGTCCTGCAGGTCGGCGTAGGCGCCCGACAGCGCGAGATCGATGTAGTTGAGCACGCCGGCCTCGCGCGCGCCCGGCATTGCCCGGCGCGCCCGGCATCAGCCGCTCGGTGAACGCCGTGATGGTCAGCGGCATCGTCGTCGTTGAGGAACGCGCCGTGGCCGGGGCCGTGCGCATGCGCCGGCGCCGCCGCGTCGGTCGGCCGCGTGCGGCGCGTGGCCTTGCGCGAGCGCGTCGGGCACCAGTCCTTGTGCCGGCAACCGCGCCCGCGCCGACCGCCGCGCCGATCAGGAATGCGCGGCGAGCTTCATCATGCTTGCTCATGGTTTTTTCCTCCCTTTGCGCGTTTGAACTGATTGTGCGAAGCACGCGTAGCCCGGATCGCGCCGAAGCGAAATCCGGGATCGTCCGACGCGTTCGCGTTGCCCCGGACTGCGCTTCGCTCCATCCGGGCTACGAGCGGTCCCTCCGCGCGCGATCGGCTAAATCCTGTCCGGGTAGCGAATGATGAAGTTGTCGCGGTTCGGCATCTTCACCTTCGGCAGCGTCTCGGCGTTCATCACGTCGTTCTCGCCGATGATCTTGTTGAGCGAGAGAATGTAGGCGCTGAGCGCGTAGAGCTCGTCGTTGGTCAGCGTTCGCGGCATCTGGTACGGCATCGACCGGCGCATGACGTCGAACAGCGTCGTGGCATATTTGTAGTAGGGGACGGTCTTCGTCGTATCGATGCGGTCGAACTTGGCGGGACCGACCATCGGCAGGTAGCCGGGCCGCGGGTTCACGCCATTCTCGCCGTGGCACATGGCGCACTTCTGCGAATAGATCGGCGCGCCCTGCGTCGGCGTGCCGCTGCCCGGCGGCAGGCCGGTGCCGTCGGGCAGGACGTCGATGTTCCAGGCCGCGATGTCGGCCTCGGTGATCGGCTTGCCGAGGCCGGGCGTCTGGGCGACGGCAGTGCCCTGCGCCGAGGGCAATCGTGAGGACCAGGCCGAAGAGCGGACTTACGCGTAGACATGCTTGATCTCCCCCTGAGCTGTCGACGCCCCAGCTGGTGATGCTGTTGTAGTGCTGGTTGGGGAACCCCAACGGGTTGGTCACCGGCCGCGCCGTCTGTCCGCGCGCGGCCACGAACTCGGCGCGCAGCGGCTGCACGGCGCCGGACTCGTCCCAGGCCCGGCTCTGCAGCACCACCGGCTGGCCGTCCCACCGCCACGGCATGCGGAAGCGGGTGAACGCCTGCGGGTGAACCGGCCCCTGCAGCGCCGCCTGCGCCCAGCTCTTGCCGCCGTCGGCCGAGACCATGACCTTGGAGATGCGGCCGT
This sequence comes from uncultured Alphaproteobacteria bacterium, assembly GCA_963708765.1. Lineage (GTDB taxonomy): Bacteria > Pseudomonadota > Alphaproteobacteria > Rhizobiales > Xanthobacteraceae > VAZQ01. The sequence goes on from CAVPTV010000038.1 coordinate 20,236, forward strand.
TGCCCGAATAGGCGACGCCGGAAATCTCGTGATAGCCCGGTCCCTTCAGCGAGTGGCCGAACGAGGGATGGGTGATGAACGATTTGACCTCCTGCACGAAGTTGAACAGCCACATCTTGCCGTCCGGCAGAATCTGCGAGTAGGTCTTGGCCTCGTAGAAGCTCATGGCCGGCTGATCGATGAGCTTGATCCGGCGCACGTGCTTGACGTTCATGTTGCCTTGATAGCCGGGCAGGAGGAGCCGCATCGGATAGCCGTTGCCGGGCATGATGCGCTCGCCGTTCTGGTAGAGCGCGATCATGGCGTCATCCAACGCCTTCTTCACCGGCACGCTGCGATGCAGCGCCAGGGAATCGGCGCCTTCGGCGAGGAGCCATTTCGCCTTCGGATCGATGCCGGTCTCCTCCAGCAGCGTCGACAGCGGCACCCCGGTCCATTCGGCGTTCGACACCAGCCCGTGCAGCGCCTGGGCGGTGGCCTGGAACGGCTCGTTGGAGAACATCGGCGCGCTGTTGCCGCTGCACTCGACGAAGGCCATGCGTGTCACCATCGGATAGCGCGACAGCGATTCGACGGTGTAGACCAACGGCTGCTTGACCAGCCCGTGGATGACGAGCTTGTGCTGAGCCGGGTCGATGTCCGGCAGGCCGGAATGGGAGATCGAGAAGAACAGGCCGTTGGGCGTGACGGTGCCTTGCAGCAGGTGGTGCGGGGTGCGCGCATGCGAGTTGCGGAGGTCGTTGTTGGGATTGCTGCGCGTGCGAATGACGTCCTTCTCGAACCGCGACGGCACCTGATACGCCGGCACGACCGAGCCCATTTCCAGGCTCCACGGATCGTCCTTGAGCGGCTCGGCGGCGGCGCCCGTTACGACACCGGCGCTCGCGCGCGCCCGCGAGGGCGATGCCGCTGCCGAGCAGTGCGCGGCGATGGATCAGGCCGTTGCCGGCCACGGGTTCGAGCGGCGACGCTTCGCCGCCACGGCGTTTGCGAATGCTCATGCTGACCCTCCCTCGCGGCGGCCGGCGTCTCGGCGCCGATCTGCTGCGGACGTTTCCTCGAACCGGAGCGGCTGCTCCGGTGTTCTTGCTTGCTCTTCTAAAAGTACCGTCAACCGCACGTGCAGGTGCAGCTTTCGGCGCCGCAAGACTGCGCCTTTTATTTCCGCGCAACGAATGGGGAAATGTCGCTGACCTAACGACGGTTGGAGCAGCATGTCAGCACACACACTGTCATCCCCGGCACCCTGGTGCGCGGACCTTCGCGGGCAGCCTCGGAGGGCGCGGCGCGATGCCGCTGCGGGACATGGCGCAGCGGACCGTGCTCCTCGAGGCTCGCGCAGGCGCTCGCGCCCAGGATGACGGGTCAACGTCGCTGTGGATGCGGTCACCCGCCATTCCCATCGAGCAGCCAGCCGAACTTCTCGCGCGCCTTGCGCGACACCTCCGCGCTCGGCGCATTGGTCGGCGGAAACTTGTCGCGCCAATGCCACGGCTTGCAGGCGTTGATCAGCGCCACCGAGTGGGTCATGTTGCCGGCGGCGCGGCGCTCCGGCGGCAGCGCCGGGTCGGCGCTCGAATCCCACGAGCCGGTGATGAACTGGATCAACTCCTTGGGATCGGTGCGGGTGAGCATCGCCCACAGCAGGTGATCGAGATTGGTGACGTCGACGTCGTCGTCGACCACCACGATGTATTTCGACGCATAGGCGGACGCGCCGCACTGGGCGGCGATATGGGCGGCCTGCACCGCGTGTCCGGGATAGCGCTGCGTGATCGACACCGCGTGCAGCATGCGGGCGCCGCCGACCTCGTGGCACCAGACCTGCTGCACGCCCGGCACGCCGGCGTTCATGACGTTCTGCCGGATGGTGGCCGAGCGCATCACCGCGCGGTAGCGCGCCATCTCGTCGGGACCGCGCGCCCATCGGCGGCACGCCCAGCAGGATCGGATCGTTGCGGTAGTAGATCGCCTTGATGTCGAGCACCGGGATCTCGCGCACGCCGCCGGCGTAGTGTCCGGTCCATTCGCCGAACGGGCCTTCGGCGTGGGTGCGGTCGGGCGGCACGTAGCCTTCGAGCACGATCTCGGCATTGGCCGGGAAGGGGAGGCCGGTGACCTTGCCGCGCACCATCTTCACCGGCCGGCCGCGCAGGCCGCCGACCAGGTCGAGCTCGAACACGCCGTAGGGCGCTTCCAGCCCGCCGAAGAAGAAGGCGATCGGATCGCCGCCCAGCACCATCGCGGCCGGCAGCGGCTCGCCGCGCTTGAACGCCTTGTCGCGGTGGATGCGGCCGTGGTGACCGGCGGCCATCACCATGCCGACGGTCTTCTTGTCGTGGACCTGCGCGCGGTACGCTCCGGCATTGAGCCAGTTCTCCTCCGGATCGCGGGTGATGGTGTAGGTGCCGGTGCCGATATAGCGGCCGCCGTCCTTCTCGTGCCATTTCGGCGCCGGGAATTGGGTGACGTCGACGTCGTCGCCCATCATGACGTTCTCGAGCACCGGGCCGTCGTCGACGATCTCGTGCGGGACGATCTTCTGCTCCTGCAGATAGGCCTCGCGATAGGCGTCGGAGAGCTCCCACTTGGTGAGATGATCGGGAAAGCCGAGCGTCATGTTGCGGCGGGTGCCGGCGAACATGTTCATGAGCAGGCGCGTGCCCTTGGCGCAGCCGGGGATGTCCTCGAACACCACGCACGGGCCGTTCTCGGCGCGCAGCACCGCTTCGGCGGCGAGCCCGATGTCCTCCTCGCAATTGGCGCCCTTGACGGTGCGCACCTCGCCCAGGCGCTCCGCGATCGAGAGCCATTCGCGCAGATCGTCGTAGGCGATATTCCCGGCGAAGTTGCTCTTGCTGCTCATCGCGCCACCAGTCTCCAGTCGACGTATCACGCTTTCAATAGCAGCAAGCGTAGGGTGGGCAAAGGCGCGACGCGGACAAGCTGCGCGATCTCGCACGAACTCGATCGCGTGCGCATAAGGGCGTCACGCCCGCCGCGGGCTATGCCCACGCGTGGGCACGGCGCCGGCACGCGTGCGCACGGCGCGCGATGCGCGCCCATAGCCCGTCGCAGACGGGCGTGAACGCCCTGTTGGCCCACCCTACGGCTTCTTGCTATGACGTCTGCAACGCCATTCGGAGGAAAACCCATGCTTCATCCCTTGCGGCGCGCGATCACTGCGGGCGCGCTGGCGGCGCTCATCGCCATGCCGGGCGGAGCTGCGCTCGCGCTCGACAAGGTCCGGCTCGGCAAGGCGGTGCCCAATTCGTTCGCCTTCGGCACCACCGAGGTCGGGATCGAGGCCAAGATCTTCGAGAAGGAAGGCCTCGAGATCGAGGTGACGGCGTTTCGCGGCGACGCGCAGCTGCAGCAGGGGCTCACCGCCGGCAGCCTCGAGGTCGGGCTGGGCTCGGGACCGGGGCTCGGCTTTCGCGCCAAGGGCGCGCTCGTCGATCGGGGTCGCCGCCATGTACGGGCGCGCCCGCGCAACCTCGCGCTCGTGCTGCCGTTCGACAGCCCGGTCAAGACCGTCGCCGACCTCAAGGGCAAGCGCATCGGCGTGACCACGGCCGGCTCGCTCACCGACTGGCTGGTGCGCGAGCTGTCGCGCCAGCAAGGCTGGGGCAGCGACGGCATCAAGATCCTGGCGCTCGGTCAGATGCAGGCGCGGCTTGCCGCGATCCAGCGCGGCGAGCTCGACGGCATGGTGATCGAGGCGGCCACCGGCTACGAGCTGGAGGAGGCCGGCAAGACCAGGAATTTCATGCTGTTCGGGGACATCGCCAAGGATTTCTACACCCACGTCATCTTCTCGACCGACGACGTCGTCGACAACCGTCCCGAATTGCTGCGGCGGTTCCTGCGCGGCTGGTTTCGAGACCGTGGCCTTCATGAAGACCAACAAGGAGTTCGTCGTGAAGGTCGCCGCCAAGATGATCGACGTGAAGCCCGGCGTCGCCGCCAAGATCTACGACGCGCAGATGGCGGGGTTCTCGCTCGACGGCGCCTGGGATCCGAAGGCGATCGACGTGATCCGCCACTCGCTCAAGGAGCTCGGCATCCTGCCGACCGTGCCGGAGGCGAAGGCGATCTACACCGACCAGTTCGTCCCGGTGAAGTTCTGACGAACTCGTGAGCATCGTCGGCGTCGACATCGGCGGGACCTTCACCGATCTCGTCGGCTACCAGAACGGCGGCATCGTCACGTCGAAATGCTCGACCGTGCCGGCCGATCCGACCGAGGGCGCGGCCGAGGCGCTGCGCATCGCCGGCTGCGACCTCGCCGCCATGGACGAGCTGCTGCACGGCTCGACCATCGCGATCAACACGGTGCTCGAGAAGAGCGGCGCCAGGACCGCGCTCGTCACCACCGCAGGGCTTCCGCGACGTCTACGCGATCGGGCGCGGCAATCGGCCGGACGCGTTCAACCTGTTCTTCCATCGCCCGCGGCCGTTGGTGCCGCGCGAGCTCACCTTCGAGGTCGCCGAGCGCATGAATGCGGCCGGCGAGGTGCTCGTTCCGATCGACGCGTCGGCGGTCGAAGCGCTGGGACGGCAGCTGGTCGCGCTCGGCGTCGAGGCGGTCGCGGTCTGCTTTCTCCATTCCTATGCCAATCCGGCGCACGAGGTCGTCGGCCGGCGAGCTGCTGCGCCGGCACTGTCCCGACCTGTTCGTCACGCTCAGCCACGAAATCCTGCGCGAGTTCCGCGAATACGAGCGCACCTCGACCACCGTGCTCAACGCCTTCGTCGGACCGCGCGTGAGCCGCTATCTCGGGCGCTTCGAAAGCTTCGCGCAGACCGCGCGCTTCGCCGGCAAGATCGGCATCATGCGCTCGAACGGCGGCACCATGTCGATCGGCCAGGCGCGGCGCGAGCCGGTGGCGATGATGGAATCGGGCCCGGTCGCCGGCATGATCGGCGCCGGGCGGCTTGGCGAGCCTGCTCGGCATCGAGCGCGCCATCGGCTTCGACATGGGCGGCACCACCGCCAAGACCACGCTGATCACCGGCGGCATCGCGCCGATCGAGGAAGGCTACGTGATCGGCGATGAGTTCTCCGGCCAGCCGATGCAATTGCCGGTGGTCGACATCGTCGAGGTCGGCGCCGGCGGCGGCTCGCTCGCCTGGTGCGACGACGGCGGCGGGCTGCATGTCGGGCCGGTGAGCGCCGGCGCCGATCCGGGCCCGGCCTGCTACGGCCGCGGCGGCGCGCAGCCGGCGGTGACCGATGCCGATCTCGTGCTCGGGCGGCTCAACGGCGCGCGCTTTCTCGGCGGCCAGCATGACGCTCGACCGCGCGCTCGCCGAGACCGCGGTCGCGCAGCATCGGCGATCGGCTCAAGCTCGGCACGGTCGAGGCCGCGCTCGGCATCACCACGATCGCGGACGGCGCCATGTCGCTCGCGGTGCGCGCGGTCTCGGTCAATCGCGGCATCGATCCGCGCGACACCACGCTGATCGCGTTCGGCGGGGCCGGGCCGCTGCACGCGGTCGCGATCGCGCGCGAGATTTCGATCCCGCGCGTGGTCATCCCGAAGCTGCCCGGCAATTTCTCGGCGCTCGGCATGCTGATGGCGCAATGGCGGCAGGATTTCGTGCGCACGCTGATCGGCCAGCTCGGCGAGATCAGGCCGGCCGACGCGACGCGCGCGTTCGCGGAATTGCGCAGCGCGGGCGAAGCGGCGCTCGCGCGCGATCACCTCGCGGGCGGCTGCTTCGATTTCGCCGCCGATCTGCGCTATCGCGGGCAGGAGCACACCATCGCGATTCCGGTCGACGCGCGCCGAGGAGCTCGCGAGCGACACCGAGGCGACGCGCGTGCGTTTCGACGAGCAGCACGATCGCCGCTACGGCCATGCGGCGCCCGACCAGTCGATCGAGGTCGTCAATCTGCGCCTGGTCGTCACCGTGCCGCGCATGCAGGACGTCATCGGCCGCTGGCTGTCGGCGCCGTGGACGCCGGACGATCCGGCGCCCGAGCAGCGCCGGCCGGTGGTGCTCGACGATCCCGAGCGCCCGCTCGAGGCGCGCATCCTGTGGCGGCCGGGGCTCGCGGCCGGCACCGAGATCGTCGGACCGGCGGTGATCGAGGAGCCGAATTCCACGACGCTCGATCGGCGTCGGCGACCGCGCGACGGTGAACGAGAGCGGGCATATCATGATCACGCTGGCCGAGCGCGCCTAGGACGAAGCCATGAAAATCAATCCGATCACCGTCGAGGTCGTGCGCAACGCCATCAACGCCTATGCGGACGAGATGGCGACGGCGTTGTGCAAGTCCGCCTACAACATGATGATCTACGAGGTGCGCGACTTCTGCTGCGGTCTGATCGACGGCGAGGGCCGCATGATCTCGCAGAACAAGGGCGGCCTGCCGATCTTCCTCGCCGATCTCGGCATCGCCGTGAAGGACGGCATCGCGCGCTACGGCCTCGACGGCTTTGCGCCGGGCGACGTGGTGATCATGAACCACGGCCTCGTCTGCGGGCAGCACCTCAACAACGTGGTGATCTACGCGCCCTGCTTCCACGACGGCAAGGTGGTGGCGTTCGCGGCGAGCCGCGCCCATTGGGTCGATATCGGCGGCATGCGGGTCGGCTTCGGCTCGGTCGAGACCACCGAGATCTACCAGGAGGGCCTGCAGTTCCGCTCGCTCAAGATCTACGAGGCCGGCAAGCGCAACGACACGCTCTGGCAGATGATCAACGACAATCTGCGCTTTCCCGAGGCCGCGCTCGGCGATCTGCGCGCGCAGGTCGCCTGCTGCCAGCTCGGCATCCGCCGCTTCGGCGAGCTGCTCGCGCGCTACGGCCGCGAGACGGTCGACGGCCTGCATCCATGCGGTCTGGGACGCGAGCGAGCGCGAGGCGCGCGCCTTCGTGGCGAAAATCCCGGACGGCACCTACGAGGCGGAAAGCTTCCTCGACAATGACGGGCGCTCGCTCGACGTGCAAGCTGCGCATCAAGGTCAAGGTGGTGATCGACGGCGATCGCATGATCATCGACTTCTCGCAGATCAACGACCAGGTGCCGGGCCCGACCAATTCGGGCTATTCGGGCGGGCTTGCGGCCGCGCGGGTCGCGTTCAAGAACCTGACCCAGCCGGAGGCGCCGGTGAACGAAGGCGGCTTCCGGCCGCTCGAGCTCATCCTGCCCGAGGGCAAGATCCTCAACGCCAGATGGCCGGCGGCGATCGGGCTCTGGAGCATCCCGCTGCCGACCGTGATCGACACCATCCTCAAGGCGCTGGCGCCGGCGCTGCCCGAGCGCATCCCGGCCGCGCACAAGGGCGACATGGGCGGCTGCTCGATCGGCGGCTTTCGTCCGGACGGACGGCGCTTCCTGCTGATGAACATCTTCGGCGGCGGCTGGGGCGGACGCCCGCACGAGGACGGCGAGTCGGCCTCGGTCTCCATCTGTCAGGGCGACGTGCGCAGCGCGCCGATCGAGCTGCAGGAGATCCAGTATCCGTTCCTGATCGAGCGCTTTGCGCTGCGCACGGATTCGGGCGGCGCCGGCCAGCATCGCGGCGGGCTCGGCGTCGATCTGACCTATCGGGCGCTGCAGAAATGCGTCGCCAACGTGAACAACGAGCGCACCAAGGACCCGCCTTGGGGTTTGCAGGGCGGCAAGTCCGGCGCGGTCAACGAGGCGGTGCTGATCCGCCGCGACGGCAGCACGCAGAAGCTGCTGAAAGCGACCGGCGTCGCGCTCGAGCCCGGCGACCGGCTCACCTTCGGCACCGCCGGCGGCGGCGGCTGGGGCGATCCGCGCCGACGCGACCGGCGCGCGCTCGAGGACGACATCCGCAGCGGCCTGGTCTCGCCGGAAGCGGCGCGGCGCGACTACGGCTACGCGCCGGCGCCCAATCGGCGCAGCGGATAGGGGCATCATGCTGGCGGAGGAACGGCGCCGACGATTGCTGACCGCGATGGCGGAGGCCGGCATCGCGGAATTGGTGGTCTACGGCAATGCCTGGCAGGGCGACTATCTGCGCTACGTCGCGGACTTCGGCATCCTCGAAGGCCACGGCATCGCGGTGATGAAGGCCGACGGCGCGACCGAGCTTTTTCTCGACAGCGCCAGCGACGCCGAGCGCGCCGAGGCGGAGACGCCTGGCGTCACGGTCCGCTTCGCGACCGACATCGCGCGCGCGGTCGGCGCGCGGCTCGATCGCGTCGCCAACCAGCGCCTCGCGGCGGCGCCGCGCCGCTTCCTGCCCAATTGGCTCGCGGACAAGAGTCGTAGCTTTACGCTCGAGGACGGCACGGCGCTCATCGACAAGCTGCTCATGCACAAGCTGCCCGGCGAGATCGCGGTGCTCAAGCGTGCGGCGCAGCTCGCCGACGAGGCCTATGCGGCGTTCCGCGAAGCGGTCGCGCCCGGCCGCAAGCAATACGAGCTGGTCGCCGACGTCGAGGCGTTCCTGCGCCGCCGCGGCTGCCCGGACAATTTCATGATCATCGGCTCCGGCGGCAAGGACGTGCTCGGCATGACGCCGCCGTCGGAGCGCCGCATCGCGGTCGGCGACCTGGTGACGACCGAGCTCACGCCGTCGGTCGAGGGCTATTTCGTGCAGATCTGCCGCACCTGCGTGGTCGGCAAGGCGAGCGAGGCGCAGCGCCGCGCCTTCGATGTCTACCGTGAAGCGCTCGAAGCCGGGATCGCGGCGGTGCGGCCGGGCGCGACGGCAGCCGACGTCGCGCGCGCCGAGAACGACGTGTTCCGCAAATACGATCTCGGCGATTACGTCACCAGCAAGTGGACGCGCGTGCGCGGGCACGGGCTCGGACTGTTCTGCGATTCCAAGCCGCATATCCTCGAGGACGTCGACACGCCGCTCGTGCCCGGCATGGCGCTGATCGTGCACCCGAACACCTACCATCCCGAGGTCGGCTATCTGGTGCTGGGCGACGCGGTGGTGGTGACGGAAACCGGCGTCGAGGTGCTGTGCAAGACCGCGCGCGAGCTGTTCGAAGTGGCGGCGTGAGGCGAGACGATGCGCCGCGGGCTGATTTCCCATTCCAAGGCCGAGCTGCCGGACGCGGTGCTCGACGCGCGCATCGCACGGCTGCGCGCCGCGATGGCGCAGGCGCGGCTCGATGCGATGCTCGTCTACACCAACAATACCCGCACGGCCGGCGTCTCCTGGCTCACCGGCTTCGTGCCGTATTGGTCGGAGGCGCTGCTGGTCGTGCCGCGCGAGCGCGCGCCGGTGCTCGTGGTCGCGCTCACCTATCGGGTCAAGAGCTGGATCGAGCGCACCAGCCGCGTCGCCGAGGTGATCCATACGCCGCGCATCGGGCTCGAGGCCGCGCGCCTGATCGCCGGATGGAAGCCCGACGCGGCGGTCGGGATCGCCGATCTCGACGGCTTGTCCGCCGGCATCGCCGACGATCTGCGCGAAGGCGGGCCGCGGCTGACCTTGAACGATGCCACCGCCTTGTTCGTGCGGTTGCGAGGCAAAGCCGATCCGGCGGAGATCGCGCTCGCGATCAAGGCCGCGTCGATTGCGCAGGAGGTGCTGTCCACTGCGCCAACGAGTGGAACAGATCTCGGCGACATCATCGCCGATGTGGAAGCGCGGGCGCGAACGCTGGGAGCCGAGGAGGTCTATATGGCCGCCGCTCCCGACCTGGCGCGCGATCAGCGCCTGCGGCGCATCGAAGGCGCGGCGGCGCTCGGCGAGCGCTTCGCGCTGCGCGCGACCGTCGCCTACAAGGGCACGTGGATCCGCCTGGTGCGGACCTTTTCCCGCGACGGTGCGGCGACGCCTGACGAAGCGGCCGCGACGCGGTTCGCCGCGGCGGTCGCGGAGCTTCCGAGCGAGCGCGGCTTTGCCGGCTTCTCATCCTGGCTGGTCGAGGGCTGCCGGATCGCGCAGCCGCTCGCGCCCTTGATGGGATCGCGCGTCGCCGATCCCGTTCCGCCGCTGCCCGGCGCGCTCGTCTCGGTGCAGGCCGCCATCGAGATCGGCGGGAAGCCTCTCTTGCTCGGTGCGCCGGCCTTGATCGGCGAGATCGGCGAGGCCGCGAGCCTGCTCGTGCACCCGTTGTAATCCGGTCGAGCCTTCCTCGGACGCGAAACCGGTCGAAGTTGGCTCAGGTCTGCAGGATCGAACGATTGGATTGCAAAATCATGACAGCTGACTGCCGCACGCATGAAGGCAGTGTCACACAGCTGTAACACCCCGATTCTGGTGGCGCGCGCCGGAGCGCCGCGAGAGCTACGCGGCCTTGGCCGGCGTCGGCTCGCTCGCGCGCGCGTGCAACGCCATCGCGATCAACGATGTGCCGCCGAACAGCATGTTGATCCCGACCAGGAGGCCGATCGCCCAAGCGGCGGTGCCCGGCAGCCCGGCGAAAATGATCGCCGCCAGCACGAGATCGACGATCCCGCTCGCCAGCATCCAGCCCCATCGCCCGGAGAGGTCCTTCTTGTGATCGAGCGCGTACATGATGGTGACGACGCCCTCGATCGTGAAGAACACGATCAGGAGCAGCGTGAGCGTGACGACGCCGCCGAGCGGCCAGACCAGCAGGACCAGCCCGGCGGCGATCCCCACCACGGCCGAGAGCAACGCCCACCAGAAGCCGGGCGCGGCGCGGGCCATGAAGGTGGTCACCAGGCCGACGACGCCGCTGATCAGGAACAGCCAGCCGACCAGGAGGGTGACCGCGAGCGAGGCGATCTGCGGCACCACGATCGCCAGCAGGCCGAGGATGACGAGAACGATCCCCTCGACCAGGAACAGAACCCAATGATCACGAACCGCCTGCGCAAGGGCGCGCTGAAGGCTGGCGGCATCGCCGGAGCTCATTGACATGTCAGACCTCCCTGAACGTTGCTGCTGTTTTTACGCCGGAAATTCCAACATGAAGGCGGTGCGCGAATATACGCCCATGCCCGCTCGGGCGCCATGCCGTCGCGGGGCCGGTGGACGATATCCGACGTTGGTTGACGAGGTCGGAAATACCGACGCGTGAAATCGCAACAAATTGCGGGCCGCGAGTTTGCCCGGCCTAAATCCTGTCTAAACTTGAAATGCGCGCGCCGGCGCGCTCCGCGACTCCAGCCGCGAGCGACGAGGCCTCAATCGCCGAACCAATAGCCAAGTCGTAGACCAGCGCACCGATGACGCAGGCAGCGAATGCGCCCCAGAGAACGCTGAGCAAAAGCACGGTATTGGCGCGCTCGACGAAATGTCTGTCGACGAGATGAGCCATTGTCATCGTCCTCATCGGCGTCGCTCCCAACCAGCACGAATCTAACTACTGAGTCGGGTGCGCCGCCAAGCCCACAATGGCAAAGCAGGGTTGCGGGGCGTGCGTGGCTCGACTCCCCGTTTATGCCCGCTTTATGCTTCTCAGGTCGGTTTCACGCGCCGCAGTGACACGGCCGGGCACGGTTGCTAGGAAGCGTCATCAGAGAAAGTGAATGGGGGATAACGCACCATGATGAAGAAGCCGAATTGCCCGATCATCGCGCTGGAGGAGCACTATTGGGATACCGAGCTCGAAAAGCGCTACGTCGGGCTCGAAGCCGGGCGCGATCCGGAGATGCTCAAGCGCCTGCATGACCTCGGCGAGCTGCGCCTCAAGGAGATGGACGAGGCCGGCATCGACATGCAGATCCTGTCGCATGGCGCGCCCTCGACGCAGAAGCTCACCGGCGACGACGCGGTTGCGCTGACGCGGCGGGTCAACGATCGGCTCCATGCGGCGGTCGCCGCCCATCCGAAGCGCTTCGCCGCCTTCGCGGCGCTGCCGACCAGCGACCCGAAGGCCGCCGCCGACGAGCTCGAGCGCACCGTGAGCAAGCTCGGCTTCAAGGGCGCCATGATCCACGGCCTCGCCAACGGCGTCTTTCTCGACGACAAGCGGTTCTGGCCGATCTTCGAGCGCGCGCAGGCGCTCGACATGCCGATCTATCTGCATCCGTCGCTGCCGCTGCCGGCGGTGATGGACGCCTATTACAACGACTATGCCAAGGACTTCCCGATGGTGGTGCGCGCCGCCTGGGGCTACACGGTGGAGACCGCGACCTTGGCGATCCGGATGGTGCTCAGCGGCGTGTTCGACGCCTATCCGAAGCTCAAGATCGTGCTCGGCCATCTCGGCGAGACGTTGCCGTTCCTGGTCTGGCGCGTCGACCATGCGCTGGCGCGGCCGGGCGCCAAGACGTTGAGCTTCCGCGACGCCTTCTGCGGCCACTTCTACGTCACCACCAGCGGCAACTTCTCCAATCCGGCGCTGCTGTGCTGCGTGATGGAGCTGGGCATCGACCGCATTCTGTTCTCGGTCGATTGGCCGTTCGTCGCCAACAAGCCGGCGGTGCAGTGGATGGAAACCGTGCCGCTGTCGGACGAGGACAAGATCAAGATGCTGAGCGGCAACGCCAAGCGGCTGTTCCGGATGTAGCGCGGCGCAGCGAATGGCGAACAGCGAATGGCGAAAGGGAAGCCACCCCTCGCTACTCACTACTCACCATTCGCTACTCGCCACTCACTGGCATCAGAACTGGCCTCTGTAGGGCTGCCCGAACGAATCTCTGCTGACCGGTTGCCGCGGCGGGTATTGCTGCTGCCGGTTCCATTGGGCGTCATATGATTGCGGCGTGGGTTGCGGCGCGTATTGCGGCCGTCGCACCACGCGTCGGCGCGCCGGGCGGTCCGGCGGATCATCCTCCACCACGCGGCGCTGGACGACCGGCGCCGCCTTGCGGGGCTGCGGTTTCGCCTTCGCCGGTTTCGCAGGGCTTGCCTGCGGCGGTGCGGGAGCCGGCGGCACCGGCGTCTCCTCGATCTTGGCGGCGTCCGCAGGCGGCACCGGCGCGACCGCGATGCGCTCGGCGGCGGCCGGTGGCACGCTCACGGGCACGTCCGTGCCTGCGACCGCGGGGTCGACGGTCGCGGTCCAACTCGGCTCCTCGTCCCACGCCATCACGCCCGGCTCGGTCGGCGGTCGAGCGCCGATGGCACCGGTGCTGCGTGGATCGTCCGCGACCGGCGTGGTCGCCGCGACCGGAGCGGCGGGAGCGGGAGCGGAGAGCGTGGCCGACGGCGTCTCGCTCGGTTGCTCAGGCAGCGGCGCGCTGGTCGCGACTGGAGCAGCGGGGGCGGGATCGGGAACGGGGAGCGTGGGCGAAGCCGTCTCGCTCGGCTTCTCGGGCAGCGGTGCATTGGTGGCGACCGCGGGTGCAGGAGCGACGTTCGGGATGTCGACCGCTGGCGACTCGCTCGGCCGATCCGGAGCGGGCGTGCTCGCCACCACGGGAGCGGGCGCCGCGACGGCAACCGGCGGCGCCTCGCTCGGCTGATCGGGCGGAGCCGCGCTCGCCGCCGCGGCAGGCATCGGATCGGCCGGCACCGCAGGCTCGGCGGTCTTCTCCTCGATGACGGCGGGCGCCTTGGCAGGCGCGGGGAAGCTCTCGGGCTGATGGTCGTAGTCGGCCGGTTCTGCCGGCGCTGCCGCAGACGGTACGGCTGGCGTCGGCTCGGCCGGCGCAGGTTGCGGCGCGATCTCGATGGCCTCGGCCATGCGGGTCAAGCTGCCGAAGCGCCGCGCCGCATCGGGATCGGCGAATTGATTCCAATCGGCACGATCGCCGAAGGCCTCGGTCCGCGAGGTCTCGATCGGTCCGACTTTCGCCTGGTGCGACAGCCGCACCGTCGCGAACAGGCCGACGGACGCCACGACCAGAAACGTCGTCGCCAGGATCGCGCCGATGACAAACCGGATATTTGGCAGCATCCCTCACCGTCCCGCGCCTCGTGTCGCATCGCCAGCGGCACGCGGCCGACTCCCGCAATATCGACGCCTGCACGGCGTCGCCCCGCCGGTGATTCGTCGTGCGAATCCATGCTCATAGCTGAGTCGGTGACTCGCGGCGAACAGAAAACCGGCGCCGCATCTCCATTGCTGATCGGCCACTGGCCGAGCCGCGGCGCCCTTGGCGTGCGGGCCTCGCTCGCAGCACGCATGACGAGTTCGAGCGGCGGGCGGACCGACCGCGATTGCCGCTCGGGGCGCGGCATTGTATGGGGTTGGGCCGTCGCGGTGCGGCGCGCCGCCGCCACGGCTCCAACGCAATGCCGGGCCCGTAGCTCAATGGTTAGAGCCGGCCGCTCATAACGGTCTGGTTGCAGGTTCGAGTCCTGCCGGGCCCACCAGGCACTCGTGATTGCGCGCCTTTTACGATAGCATTGGCATGGAAGTTGAATGCGTTGGGGGCGTGTTGCAGCGTAAATTCGCCGTACCGCGTCGCAGGGCCTTATCGAGCCAGGGAGAATTGACCGTGTCCGATCATGCGGCCACCACCAGACGATCTGTGCTTCCGATCATCGCTGTTGCCGCCGGCTTCGTGGCGGTTGCGTGGGTACCAGCCGGTTATGCGCAATCGCCCACGCGAGACGTGACCCTGCGGCTCGACTGGCTGTTCCAAGGGCCCAATTCCGGCTTCATGGTCGCGAAGGACAAGGGCTACTACACCGAGGCCGGTCTCAATGTCGACATCGGACCGGGGCGCGGATCCGGAAGCACCGCGCAGCTCGTCGCCAGCAAGGCCGCCATGTTCGGGTTCGCGGACGGATACGTGGTCGGCAACAGCGTCGCCAAGGATATGAACCTCGCGATGGTGGCTGCGATCTATCGCCGCAATCCGACCGCGGTCGTCGTGCTCAAGGATTCCGACATCAAGACGCTGAAGGACCTCGAAGGCAGGACGATCGCCATACCGACCGGAGCCACGCAATTCCAGCAGTGGCCGGCCGTCGTCAAAGGCTGCAACCTGGACGGCAGCAAGATCAGCGTCACCAATATCGACCCGGCCGGCAGCGTCCCGGCCTTGGTGACCGGCAAGGTGCAGGCGATCGCCGGCTATGCGCAGGGATATGTGCCGGGCGTGGAAATCCGCGCGAAAAAGGAAGCGCGGATCTTCTTGTATGCCGACTGCGGCGTCGACGCGGTGAGCAACGGCATCATCGTGCACAGGGATATGTTGAAGGCAGACCCGGAATTGATCCGGAGCTTCGTCAAGGCCAGCATCAGGGGCTTCTTGTACGCCCGTCAGCATCCCGACGAGGCGGTCGCCATCACCAAGAAATTCTCCGAGGCCGTCGTCCCCGAGATTGCACGTCGCGAGCTGGAAATGTCCTGGGACACCTGGGTGACGCCCAACACCGCCGGCAAGCCGCTGGGATGGATGTCGGACAAGGACTGGGAATCGACCGTGCGCGTGCTCAAGCAATACGGCGGCGTGAGCACGCCGCTCGAGGCTTCGGTCTTGTTCACGAACGAGCTCGTTCCGACCGGCGCCGAATTCGTTCCGCCGCAGCCGAAATAGGCGCAGGAGCCACCGAGCTTGCCGACAGATCATCGATTCGAAACATGACTCACGCTTGAATGACCGTGGGCCGCTAACGAGGAGAATCTCGCGGGTGTCTTCCGACGGATTGCTGACCACCCTGGCGCAAAAAGCCGAGCCTGGACGCGCGCGCTGCTGGTCGATCGACGTGCAGAACGACTTCGCGGCCGACGGCGGGTTCTTCGATCAGATCGGCGCGGACGTCCGCAGCATCCAGGCGACCGTGATCCCGGCGCTGGCGCGGCTGCATCGACAGCGCCCGCGCGGCCGGCGTGCTGGTCGTCTTCGTGCAGGCCATCTACGATCGCGCAATACCTTTCGGCGCCGATGCGCGAACGCAACAAGCGCCGGCAGGTCGGAAATGCCGCGCTGCCTGACGGGATCCTGGGGCGCAGACTTTCACGGCGTCCGGCCGGCGCCCGGCGAGCCGGTCGTGATCAAGCATCGCTACAGCGCGATCGCTCAATACCGAGCTCGATGCGGTTCTGAAGCGGCGCGGGATTAGCAGCCTGCTGCTGACCGGGGTTGCGACCGATACATGTGTCGAGTTCGACCGCGCGCGATGCGTATTTCATGGACTACTACGTCACGCTGGTCGCGGATTGTTGCGGTGCGTTCAACGAAGGCGATCACCTCGGAGCGCTCGAAACGGTTCGATCGCGATTACGGTGCCGTCGTCACGTCCGATGACCTGATCGACATCTGGGAGTGCGGCGCCCAATCTGCGGATCGCGGCGTCGCGGCTGCGCATGGCTGATCTCGCGCTGAGCACCGGAGCAGAGCCGCTTGCACCTCCTCCGGCCGCGTCGTCGGAACCACCCTATCTCGAGTTCCGCAACCTGACCAAAGTCTATGCGACCGACGACGGTCCGGTGCGGGCGCTCGACCAGGTTTCGGTGATTCAACGGCAGGGCGAGTTTCTTTCGATTCTCGGACCGAGCGGCTGCGGCAAGAGCACGCTGCTGATGATCGCCGCGGGATTGCTCCCCGGCTCGGATGGTCTCGTCGCCGTGCGCGGCCAACGCGTGGTGGCACCGCGCACCGACGTCGGCATCGTCTTTCAGAGCCCGGTCCTGCTGGAATGGCGCACGGCGCTCGGCAACGTCATGCTGCAGGCGGAGGCCCGCAATCTCGATCGCAAGGCTGCCGAGCGGCGCGCCCGCGAGCTGCTGGCTGCCGTCGGGCTCAGCGGGTTCGAGCACAAATACCCGGACGAGCTGTCCGGCGGCATGCGGCAGCGGGTTTCGATCTGCCGCGCGCTGATCCACAATCCGCCGCAGCTCTTGATGGACGAGCCGTTCGGGGCGCTCGATGCGTTGACGCGGGATCAATTGGGGCTCGATGTGCAGCGGCTCTGGAACGAGACGCGGATGACCGTGCTGTTCATCACCCACAGCGTCGCCGAGGCGGTGTTCTTGTCGGACCGGGTCATCGTGATGACGCCGCGCCCGGGACAGATCGATCGGATCATCGACATCGGGCTGCCGCGGCCGCGCACGCTGGCCATGCGCGAGTCCCCCGAATTCAACGGCTACAACCGGCAGATTCTCGACCTGCTTCTCGCACGCGGCGTGTTGCGGGAGCACTGAGCGCGCGATCATGACCGACACGGCTGGACTGCAGGTCAAGGCGCATCACGATGCGCCGCTGACCATCGAGGAGGTGGAGGCGCGGGTCCAGGATCGCCGGGCCCGGCATCGATCCCATGCCCGCGTCTCGGCCGTCATTTATCCGATCATGACCGTGATCGGCACGCTCGCAGCCTGGGAGGTCGGAGTTCGCGTCTTCGGCGTCCCGGCCTATCTTGCTGCCGGCACCCAGCAAGATCGTCGTTGCGTTCGTCGAGCACGCGGGCTCTGCTGCTCAAGCACGGCTGGGTGACGACGATCGAGATCGTGTTGGGATATCTGCTCAGCATCGTGGTCGGCGTCCCGCTGGCGCTCGCCATTTTCATGTGGCCGGCATTTTCCCGCTCGGTGCTGCCGCTTCTCGTCTCGTCGCAAGCCATGCCGAAGGTTGCGGTTGCGCCGCTGCTTCTGGTCTGGTTCGGGTTCGGCCTGCTTCCGAAAGTGCTGATCGCGTTTCTCATCGCGTTCTTTCCGATCGTCATCAGCACGGTGGTCGGGCTCGCATCGATCGAGCAGGAAAAGATCCATCTCGCGCGCTCGATGGGGCTCTCCGCCGCCGCGACCTTCTTCAAGATCCGTCTGCCGAGCGCGTTGCCTTCGATCTTCGGGGGCTTGAAGATTTCGATCACGCTGGCCGTGGTCGGCGCGGTCGTCGGTGAATTCGTCGGCGGCGACGCCGGGCTCGGCTATCTGCTCATGGTGGCGAACGGCAACATGGATACGCCGCTGCTGTTTGCGGGGCTTATCGCGCTGACGGTCCAGGGCGTCGTGCTGTATTTCCTGGTGGAATGGGCCGAACGCCTGGCGATCCCGCGGCGGACGGCTGCCAACGCCGCGGTGCTGGGGCTCGCGTGACCTTGCCGCTGCGATCCGAGTGAGAGGCGCCGATGTCGTTCTATCGCAGTGTCGCCCGGCCGCTCCTGTTCCGGCTCTCGCCGGATCGAAGCCATGCCGTCGGGCAATTCGCATTGCGGGCGAGCCTGCCGTGGCGGGGACTTGCCGCGCTTGCGGGACTGGAGGTCGACGACCCGCGGCTGCGAACCAGGTTCGCCGGCGTCGATCTCCCCAGTCCGGTCGGACTGGCGGCGGGCTTCGACAAGAACTGCGAGCTCATCGGCGCGTTGTCCTGTCTCGGCTTCGGCTTCCTGACGGTCGGCTCGATCATGCCCGAGCCGCGTGTCGGCAATCCGTTTCCGCGCCTGGTTCGTTATCCGCAGACCCAGTCGCTTGCCGACGCCATGGGCGTGCCGAGCCGGGGCCTCGCCTATTGTGTCGAGCGCCTCAGCCGCCTGAACGAGCGCAGGGTGCCGGTCTTCGCCAATATCGGCGGGTTCTCCGCGGAGACGATCGCGGCGAGCCTGCTTCGCGGTCGAGCCGTATGTCGATGCGGTCGAGATCAGCCTGATGTGCCCGAACCTTCTGCGCCCCGGCGAGCACTTCGACGACATCGGGCTGCTCAAGGATCTCCTCGGGCGCATTGCGGCGCGGCGCAAGCCGGCGATCGTCCGGGTTCCGAACGATACCGCCCGCTCGTCCGACCGCGTCGCCGAGATGATCGAGCGCTGCGTCGAGGCCGGCGTCGAGGGCCTGAAGGTTGCGGGCGGACGACCGGTGCCCGAGCCGCGCCTCGGCGTGAAGCAAGGGACGCTCCACGGCCCCGCCGTTTTCGATGCGGCACTGGAAAATGTCGCGCGGGCGGCCGAATTTGCGCGCGGCCGCATTGCCATCAAAGGCAACGGCGGCGTCAGCAGCGCCGGCGATGTCGTCGCCATGCTGCGCGCCGGCGCCACCTGCGTCGATCTTTATTCGGCATTCATCTATCAGGGTTGGAGCGTTGCGCGCGACATCAACCGGGAGCTTGCGCCGATGCTCGGACGGCTCGCGGCGGAGACCCGAGCGGTCAAGGGCGTCGGCCCGCAACGAGTCGGAGCCTAGAGAATGTCCGAGCGTGAAACGATCCATCTGGCCGCCGACATTTCGTTCATTCATACCGACTACCTGTGGCGGATGCCGGGCTCCTGGGTCGGCTATCCGTACTACAGCACGTCGGACTTCTACGAGGACATCGCGCGCATCGCCGCGCGCGGAATGATGGACATGCTGTTTTTCGGCGACAACGGCGGCACCTCGGAGGATTACGGCGGCAATCATCACGCCGTCGTCCGCCTCGGCGCCAAGTGGCCGCGGCACGACATGACGCCGATGATCCCGCTGCTGGCGCGGGTCGCATCCGGCGTCGGCTTCGCGCTGACGATGTCGACGACCTATCATCATCCATTCCACGTCGCGCGGATATTCAATGCGCTCGACCACGTCACGCGCGGCCGGATCGCCTGGAATGCGGTCACGTCGGCCTACAAGGGCGAAGCCGCCAATTGGGGCTTCGACGTCATGATGGATCACGACGAGCGCTACGTGCGCGCGCAGGAGCACTTGCAGGTGACGTGCGCGCTCTGGGACAGCGTCGAGCCCGACGCGCTCGTGTTCGATCGCGAGAGCGGCGTGTTCGTCGATCCCGCCAAGGTGCATCGGCTGGATTTTCGCGGACAGTTTTTCAACGTGCGGGGTCCGCTGCCTGCCTTGCCGTCACCGCAGCAGCGGCCGGTCATCATCCAGGCGGGGCAATCGGGGCCCGGGCATGGATCTCGCCGCCAAGTACGCGGAGATGCAGTTCAGCACCCGGCGGACGCTCCCCAGCATGAAGCAGCATCGCGCCGCGATCGACGCCAAGCTGGCGGCATTCGGGCGCAAGCCCCGCGACCTCGGAATTCTCTGGTCGATCCGCATTCAGGTCGCCGAATCGGACTCGGAGGCGCGCGCAAAGGAGCAACGGTTCCTCGAGTTCGATCCCCCCGGAGGCCGGCCTGATCGAGATGTCGCAGCAATTCGGCGTCGATTTCTCGACCGCGAAGCCCGGCATGCGGTTGGTCGACTTTGCCGACCACGTCAAATCGCAGAAAGGCAATCTCGGAAGCTTCGAGGAAATGCTGAAGACGACCGATCCGAACATGACGGTCACGGAATTCGGGCACGACTTCATGACGCGGCGGATCCTGGTCGCGGCCGGCACGCCGAAAGCAATCGTCGATATGCTCGAGCAGCTGCATTACGAGACCGGCGCCAACGGCGGCTTCATCCTGGGCCGCGGATTTCATGCCATGGACAACATCCGCGAGTTCGTCGATCTGGTCGTGCCCGAGCTGCAGCGGCGCGGCCTGTCGAAGAAGAAATACGGCGGATCGACACTGCGCGAGAATTTCAACGACTGAGCTTCGGCTGCTCGCAACCCGGGCTGCGCTCGCATCGGCCGCGTGTCGGAATATATGATCATTGCTGTTAGGGTTGGCCAATTCGCCAGAGAACATGGCCGACAAGACTCGGACCAGGGAAATTCAGCTGATGCCCGCACGATCCGGCAGCGCCGACCTGCCGCTGCACGGCGGCCAAGTGCCGAGATGGCTGGCGGACCGCATGACGCGCCTGGGCGCGGTCATCAGCCAGGCGATCGTTCACCACTACGGCCGTGACGAGCTGTTGCGCCGCCTGGCGCATCCGTTCTGGTTCCAGTCGTTCGGCGCGGTGATGGGAATGGACTGGCATTCCTCCGGCATCACCACCAGCGTCATCGGCGCGCTCAAGCGCGGACTGACGCCGCTGCAAAGCGAGCTCGGCATCCACGTGTGCGGCGGCCGCGGCAGGCATTCGCGGCAGACCCCGCAGGAGCTGGTCGCGATCGGAGATCGCGTCGGCTTCGACGGCGCCGCGCTGGCGCAGGCCAGCCGTCTGGTCGCCAAGGTCGACAGCGCCGCCGTGCAGGACGGCTTCGATCTCTACCTGCACGGCTTCATCGTCACCGACGACGGCCATTGGGTCGTGGTGCAGCAGGGCATGAACGGCGAGCGCAAGCAGGCGCGCCGCTATCACTGGCTGTCGGAAGGCTTGCAGAGCTTCGTCGACGACCCGCACGCCGCGATCGACGGGCCGAGCCAGGGCGAGATCGTCAACCTCGCCGATCGTCGTGCCGCAGACGTCGCGACGTGCGCAGCTCGATCTGCTTTCGTCGTTGGGACCCGACAGGATCGCGCGCGAGCTCGCGCAAGCTGGAAGGGCGCGAGCCCGAGCCGTCCGAGCCGGCGCAACCGTTGCTGCCGCATCTGATCATGCCGGCGCATCACGACGTTCGCGCCAAGCGACGTGCTCGCGCGGCGACTGCACGCAACCCTGGCGGCGGCGGCCGACCGCGGACCGGCGGATTTTCCCGAGCTGCTGCTGACGCCGGGCGTGGGCGCGCGCACCGTGCGCGCGCTCGCCATGGTGGCCGAGGTGGTGCACGGCGCGCCGTACCGCTTCAGCGATCCGGCGCGGTTTTCGCTCGCGCACGGCGGCAAGGACCGGCATCCGTTCCCGGTGCCGCTCAAGGTCTACGACGAGACGATCAGGGTGATGAAGTCAGCCGTTCGGCAGGCGAAGCTCGGCCGCGACGAAGAGCTCGCGGCGCTCAGGCGGCTCGACGAGCAGGCGCGCATGCTCGAGCGCCATGCCGGCGGTCCGTCCGTGCAGGAGCTGATCGCGCAAGAGCGGGAGCGCTCGCACGCGTATGGCGGGCGCTCGATCTTCGGCGACGAGCCGCCGCCGGCGGCGAAGCCCGATGCGGCTATCACAGGTTAAGCGCGCGCCCTGGCGGTCTCGCTCGCGCCGCGACTCGGCGTCACCAAGACCAAAAGCCGTCGCGGACGTATCTGCCTTCGTGGCCGTATCCGCCGCGCCCATAGCGCTCGTTGCCGTAGCCTGCGTAGCCGCGCGCGCTCCATTCATCGCCGCGCATCTCACCCCAGGAAGGAGCTTCGATCCGGTCCTGGTCGCGCCGGCGGCTGTGGCTGCGCGCCGTCTTCTGAGGTTTCTTGGCAGGCGCGGCTGACGGCGCCGGCGGTTCCGTTGGGGCGGGGCAGCCGCGTCGGCCGGGTTGGCTTGCACCGCGCTCGGGCGGCGAGGCCGAGCCCTGCGGGTCATCGGAGCCGCTCGCAGCGGGAGCGGACGGTGTGGTGCTGCGACCCACGGGAGTGCGACCGATCGCGGGAGCGTCGTTGGCCGCACGCAGGCGCTTGCGTGGCTTGTCCTGCGCAACGCATTTGCCGTCGAGATAAGACCACGTGCTGTCCTCGCACGCCGCCTTGCTGGCGGCCGCGCCGGTCGCCTCCGGCTTGGCGGCGTTGGACTTGCCGTCGGTGTCGAGGCGAGCCGTATTGGCGCCGTCCGTCGGGGTGGGCGCTGCTTCGGTCGAGGGAAGCGAAGCGCGGCTTGCTTGCGCCGCAGGCTGCGCGTGGGGCTTGGTTCCGATACCGACTGTGTCTCGGGAACCTCGACACGTGCGGTCGTTGCCGTGCCGTCGGTCTTGAGGTCGCGATCAGCCATCAATACGGCCAGACCACTCGCGCCCGCGATCGCTCCGACGAAAATGGAAACAACCGCCACCTTCAGGTCGCGGCGCCAACGCGATGTCGATCCCAAATAGCCAAATTCCGGATGCAGATACTGCGTCGATGGCATGGCAAACTCCTGCGAGCCTCGCCTCGCCGCCCCAGCGCTGGGAGAACACCCGACCGACTGAACTGTTCCCTGCGATGCGATGTTCCGACGCGGGCGCCACCTCGGCGACGAGCGCGGGCCGGTCAGGCTCTGCCCTTTCGGCACACCCGCGCGGTGCGCCAGCAACTCGGTCATGATCCGGCGCGCCGCGTTCACGCAGGCGTCCGCCAGGATCGCCGCATCGCCATCCGCCGCGCCTTCCGCCACCGCGCCCGCCACCAGCTCGCGGTGGCGCTCGGCCAGATAGGCGTCGCGCGCCTGCTTTGACGGCAGCTGCGCCGCGTCACCGGCGATCTCGGTCGCCCAGTCGACGATTTTTTTCGTCAGGTCCTCGGTCATGGTCAACGCAATCCAGGTACTCGAGCTTCAACATGGGGTCCCCGCGCGGTCTTGGTGCCGCGCGTGCATCGCGGCGCGATAGGCGAATACCACGGCGGGTCCGAGCGTCGTGCCCGGACCGGGGTAGGAGCCGACCATCACGGACGCCATGTCGTTGCCGCATGCGTAGAGTCCCGGAATGGGCTTGCCGTCCGTGTCCAGCACGCGCGCATCGCTATCTGTCGACAGCCCGGTGCTGACGGCGATGTCCGCCGGCCAGACCGCGAGCGCATAGAATGGCGCCGTCACGAGCGGGCCGATGCATGGATTGGGCTTGTGGTCGGGGTCGCCGTTGAAGCGATTGAGCTCGGTCTCGCCCTTGCCGAAATCGACGTCGACGCCCGTTTCCGCAAACCGATTGTGGCGCGCCACCGTCTCGCGCAATGCAGCCGCATCGACCGAAATCTTGCCGGCCAGCTCGTCCAGCGTGCTGCCGCGGAGGAGATAGCCGGTGCGCTGCAGCCGCGAGAGATTGCTCGCTCCCGGATAGACCAGCCCCAGGCCGTACGTCTTGATGAAGGGCGCGTCGCAGATCAGATAGGCTGGAATCGAGGGGACGCTCTTGTGGCTCTCGAGCATGGCCTCCACGAAGTCGTGGTAGGAGGCGGCCTCGTTGACGAAGCGGCGGCCCGCCGAGTTCACCGCGATCAGGCCGGGCTTGGCGCGGTCGAGCACGAGATGCGGGTAGAGCCCCTGGCTGCCATCCGGCCGCGTCGTGATCGAAGCCGGCGTCCATAACCCGCTGTTGCCGTGCTCCTCGGGCGCGATGCGGGCGCCGATGCGCTGGCCGATGCTGATGCCGTCTCCGGAATTTCCAGCGTGGCTCATCGAATGCCGCGGCACCGGTTGCGGCATGAACGCGGCCCGCAAGCTCTTGTTGTGCGCGTAGCCGCCGGTCGCCAGCACGACGCCCCTGCGGACCTTGACCACGATGTCGCTGCCGCCGAGGACGATGCGCGCGCCTGAAATGCCGTGCCGATCTCCGATGAAGTCGGCGATCGCGGCATCGAACAGGATCGGCACTTTCCTCTTCTTGAGGCTGTAGAGCAGCCGGGCGATGAGCGCGTTGCCCATCATGAGCCTCGTGCCGCGCGGATATTTCAGGCGGTCGGCAAGGTAGCGGGCGAACAGCTTCGCGCAATAGATGAAATTGGCGACGGACTGGAACCGGCCGATCAGGGGAGGGATATCGGTCTTGCCGACCATCATGCCGCCGAAAACCATGTACTCCGGGATCGGCGGGCGGACGCGGCGGAAATCCTCGCCCAGGAGCCTGCCATCGAACGGCTGCGGGATGATGGCGCGTCCAGCGATCGCGGCGCCCGGCATGTTGCTGCGATAGTCGGGATGCGTGCCGCAGGCGAGAAACTTCACGTCGGTTCTGGCGCTCAGATAGTCGATCGCCACCGGGCCGGTCTGCAGAAACGCCGTGCGCAGCTCCCGATTGGTGGAGCGCCCGATCAGCGCGTCGAGATATCGTTCGGCGGCTTCGGCGCTGTCATCGTAACCGGCGGCCTTGCTCTCGCTGTTGCCCGGAATCCATAGTGTGCCGGCGGAGGTCGCGCCGGTGCCGCCGACCTGATCCGATTTCTCGCACAGCAGGACGTCGAGACCTTCCAGCGAGGCGACGAGCGCGGCCGTCATGCCCGCTGGGCCCGCGCCCGCGATCAGCAGATCGACCTCGCGATCGACGTTCATCTGCGTTCGGTTCAGTTCTTCTCCAGGCCGATGGTCTTGATGATCTTCCCGTACTTTTCGGTTTCGGCCTTGACGAACTTGGCGAACTCCGCGGGCGGCGATCCGCCGGGCCGGTAGCCGCTTTCGATCAGCCGCTTCCGCACGGCTTCGTCCTCGAGGACGGTCCGGATTCCCGAGTAGAGCTTTTCGACAACGGGGGCGGGCGTTCCGGCCGGCGCCCAGACCGCGAACCAGGTCTGCATCTCGTAGCCGGGGAGGCCGGCTTCCGAAATCGTCGGCACCTCCGGCAGGAGAAGCGACCGGGTGGTGTCGCTCACGCCGAGGGCCACGAGCTTGCCGGCCTTCACATGGGTCAGCGATGACGGGATCGAGAAATAGCCGAGCGGAACGCGGCCGCCGAGGACGTCGAGCAACGCGTCCGCCGCGCCCCGATAGGGAATGTGGTTCATCGGAATGCCGGTCATGATGCTGAACAGCTCGCCGGCGAGATGGTCGGGACTGCCCTTGTTGGTCGACCCCCAATTCAGCTTGGTGGGCTGAGCCTTTGCAAAGTCGATGAATTCCTTGACCGTCTTGGCTGGGACCGCGCTCGGATTGACGAGCATGAGGTAGGGAGCCGACGCCAGCACCGTGACGGGGACGAAGTCCTTGTCCGGGTCGAAGCCCATCTCCTTGAAGAGGAATGGGTTGATGGTCAGAACGCCGCCGAAGGTGACGAACAGCGTGTAACCGTCGGGCTGCGAGCGCGCGACCAGCTGCGCCGACAGATTGCCCGCCGCACCCGCCTTGTTCTCGACGATGACCGGCTGTCCCCACAGCGCGTGGAGCTGCTGGGCCACCAGGCGCGCGATGATGTCGGTGCCGCCGCCGGCCGACGCCGAAACCACGAAGCGAACCGTGCGATCGGGATAGGCGGTCTGTGCCGAAACGCCGGCGGGCGCCGCAAGCAGCAGGCCGATCAAGACGGCGCGCAGACACGATTTCATTCCATCCTCCCAATTGATGTTTCTTATGGAGTTTTTTCTTGGGTCTTGCGCCGTCGAGGGCGCACGCCCTGTCATTCCATCGCCCGGGCTGCGGTCGACCCGATGCCGAGCGTGTCGCGCTTGTGCCGGTGTGCGGCCGCTTCACTCGCAACCTGGTGAAGCCTCGCACGCGGTCAACTCACGACCTTCGGCTTGCGAAGCACGCAGGTCTTTTCTTCCGGCTTGTAGTAGTGCCGCATCTCGGCGTAGTGGCCGCCGACGACCACGATCGAATAGGTGCCTTCCTCGAGCGCGACGAAGGTGTGAATCTCCGCGGGCGGCGCGACGATTGCGACATCGCCTGGCTTGAGAACGCGATCGTCGATTACGCTCAGGTCGGCGTAACCTTCCTTCGAGCCATCGTCCTTCCGCTCATAGACGGTGTGGTCGAAGCTGCCCTTGTAGACCGCGAGCGCTTCCCAGATGCCGTGGTCGTGCGGCGGGATGCGCTTGCCCTTCGGAAACTCGTCCAAGGAGATGACCAGCTGGCCGTCATAGTAGAGGTACTTCGTGTTGTCGATGTGATTGCCCTGCCGCTTGACGCCGAGCGACAGCAGGTCGGGCTGCGCGACGATGCGCTTGAGCGGGGCTTCGAGCGCCGCGACCAGCTTGGCGTTGTCGTCCTTGTGCTGCTCGGCGATCCGGATGATGTCGAATGCGCACTCGCGCACGACCTGCTCGCTGCTCGTGGCTGCCATTTTCGATCCTCGATCAATAGTTGGAGAGACGTTTGCGACACTTTTCCGATCGGCGACGAGTGTAACGTAAGCACAGTCCACTCGTAAGCGCTCGAGCAAGTATAGCAGGTCTGCGGTATGAACGGCCGAGAGCGACGCGCCCGCTCAATGCGCTGCGGCGTTGTGCTCCGCAGCGAGCAGCCCGAACACCAGAGCCTTGATCAGCCCGCCGAGATAGCCGACCTCCGGGCCGCCCTCGATGCCGCCGGCGGTCGAGCCTGCGGCATAGAGCCCCGGGATCGCCCCGCCGCCTTTGCGCAGGACCCTGCCATGAGCGTCGATGGCGATGCCGCCGAGCGTGCTGGTCATGGCAGCGCAGGCCGGAGCTGCATAGAACGGAGGGGTATCGAACGCCCGGGACGGGTGCTTGCCCTTCGCATAGGAGGGCATGGCCGCGCGCGCGGCCGCCAGCAGCTCGTCTTGCGCGCGGTTGGCTTCGACCTTCCTGTTTTGCGCGTCGACGAGCTCGCGCAGGCGCTTCGGCTCGAGGTTGATCTTGCGCGCCAGCGTCTCGATGTCGCTCGCCTTGTGCAAGGTGCCGCCGGCATTCACCAGATTGGGATTGGGCGGGCAGAAGAAATGCCGGCCGATGCTGTTCCACATCGCGTCGTCGAAGATGACGAACGCAAGTCCGTTGCCATGGCGGGCGAGCGCGTTCGAGGTGAAATGTCCGGCCTTGGTCTCGTCGACGAACCGCTCGCCGTTGAAGTCCACCATCATTCCCGTGGCGGCGAGAAATTCGAGGAACGGGAACGGACTGAGACCTTCCCGACGCAGACAGTCGGCGCTCAGCACGTGGCCATAGAAGGCCTCCATGCCAATCAGCATGCCGCCCGCGTCTTCCGCCAGCCGCATGCCGTCGCCATTGCCGGATTCCGGCGCGCGGATGTGGAGGTTTTCCGGATGCGGCGTAATGAAGCGCCGCAGCATGTCCTTGTTGCTTTCGAAGCCGCCGTCGGCGAGCACGACCGCCTTGGCGCGGTATGATTTGCGACCGTCGGCGGTCTCCGCGGTCACGCCCCGGACGGTCCCATTCTCCACGATCAGTCCGGTAACCTTCGCGCCGCGGATGCTGTCGCCGCCGAGCTCCTTCGTGCGCTGCTCGAGGCGATCGATCAGGCGGTCGGCGCCGAGCCCCTCCCACTCCATGGTCGTCTTGTTGTGGAATCCGAGAGGCGGAAGGACATGGTCCTTCCAGCCGTCGGTCGGCTCCATCGGGACGAACGTGGTGCCGAAGCTTTGGAGCCATTGGATCGAGCGGGCGCAATTGTCCGCCAGCGCACGGCCGACGGAACGCTCAACAAAATTGCCGGTCGCCTCGTCGATGACGCGGATGAGCTCGTCCGGGTTGGTCGCGATGCTGCGGAACCCGACATGAAAGACGCCGCCGTTGGCGCGGGAGGCGCAAGGGTGACGCGGCACGGTCGATCGTTCGAGCACGAGCGCTCGGCGTCCAAGCTCGAGCGATCGGTTGGCGGCCGTGAGCCCGGCGAGCCCGGCGCCCACGGCGATCAAGTCCCATTCTGCGTCCATCTCGGTATCCTTTGTAGCAACTCCCGGCCCCGGCATGGGGCTGGTCTTCGATGTCCTGATCGTTCACGGGAATGGCCGCCCGACCGGCGGCGTGGGCAGATGCTTGAAATCTGTGCGAGAGATGATAACAGCCGCTACGGTCTACGCGAAAGCACATCCGCGGCGCGGGCGGCTCCGGAAGCCGTCATGGCCTAAAGTTCACACCGCTCTCGGGCGAGCGATCAGGAGACGCGGCGCTTGACGGCGCCGCCCTGTCAGATGCGGGAATTCGACCTCGTTATCATCGGCGCCGGCGTGGCGGGATTGACCGCCGCCACGTTCGCGGGCCGTTACGGGCTCAAAACGGCGGTGGTCGAGCGCATGGGCCCGGGCGGCCAGATCATCAATGCGGAGCGGATCGAGAACTTTCCCGGATTCCCGCAAGGCGTGGGCGGCCACGAGCTCGGGCCGCTGTTGCACGAGCAGGCGGAGGCCGCCGGCGCCGAATTCACGCTCGACACAGTCGAGCGCCTCGAGGCAAGCGGCGAGCACCACATCGTGCGCGGGGCGGGCGAGAGCTTGCAGGCGCGCGCGGTCATCGTCGCCGCCGGCTCGGCGCTGCGTTCGCTCGGAATAGCCGGCGAGGAGAAATTTCTCGGCCGGGGCGTGTCGCACTGCGCCTCCTGCGACGGTGTCTTCTTCGCGGGCCAGCAGGTCTGCGTCATCGGCGGCGGCGACTCAGGCCTCGACGAGGCGCTGGTGCTCGCCGAGCATGCGTCGCGCGTGACGGTCGTGCACCGCGGCGAACGCCTCGACGCCCAACAGGCGCTACGCGACCGGGTGGCCGCCAATCGCAAGATCGCGATCGTTCTGCAAACCATGGTCGAGGAGATCGTCGGCGAGGACGCGGTCTCAGGCGTACGGCTGCGCGATCTCGAGACTGGGACCACGCGGCTTGCGCCGATCAATGGCGTCTTCGTCTATGTCGGCCTCGAGCCGAACACCGCCTTCCTGCGCGGCGTGCTAGCGCTCGACGCCGCCGGCCACATCGAGACTGACATCATGATGCGTACCTCGCTCGCGGGCGTGTTCGCGGCGGGTGATATCCGCGCGGGCTCCGTCGCTCAGCTGACGGCGGCGGCGGGCGACGGCGCGACCGCCGCCATCTCCGCGTTCCGCTATCTCACTGCGCGATCTTCACCCCCGTGATGCGCACGACCTCCGCCCATTTCGGGACTTCCCGGGCGATGACGGCGGCGAACTCCTCGGGCGTCGTGATGGTCGGCTCGATGCCGAGCTTGGCAAAGCTCGCGCGCATGTCCGGTGACCTGAGCCCCTCGTTGATCACTGCATTGAGCCGGTCGATCGCCGCCGCCGGCGTGCCCATGGGTGCCACGACCCCGAACATCGCATCGTAAGGGGCGTCCATGTAGCCGAGCTCGACCAGGGTCGGAACGGCGGGAAGCTCGGGCCAGCGCTCCGTGCCGGTGACGGCGAGGGCGGTGAGCTTGCCGGCCGCAATGTGCGGGAGCAGCACCGACTTGCCGTTGACGGTCATGTCGATCTGGCCGGCGATCAGATCCGCGATCATCGGCGCGCCGCCGCGATAGGGAATGTGGACGATGTTGGTCCCGGATTTGATCTTGAACAATTCCGCCACCAGATGCGGACCGATGCCGATGGCGTTGCCGTAATTCAATTTGCCCGGATAGGCCTTGGCGTGCCGGACCAGTGCCTCGATCGTCTTCACCGGCAGGGACGGCCCGGCGACCAGCACGAGCTTGTCGACCGCGACCGTCGCGACCGGGGCAAAGGCTTTGTGCGGATCGTAGTCGAGCTTGTAGAGCAGCGGCTGGCTGCCGAAGGTGCCGATCGATCCCATCAGCAGCGTGTAACCGTCGGGCGCCGCAGCCGCGACTTGTTTCGATCCGATGGTGCCGCCGGCGCCGCCCTGGTTCTCGATGATGACGGATTGCCCGAGACCGAGCTGCAGCCGCTGCGCAACCAGCCGCGCCGTGGTGTCGGTCGCTCCGCCCGCGGGGAACGGCACCACCAGCTTGATGGTCCGATCCGGATAGCCCTGCGCGCGCACGAGGCCGGCGGTGCCGGCGTTCAGCGCGAGCGCGACGATTACGGAAAGAACGACTCTGACGTCCGCCATCGCTTGCTCCCGCCGGCATCTCATTTCGGACGCGCGCCTATACTTGCGAACCTGGTCGCTTTATACTTGGCGCGGATCGCAACTCGCAACCTGCCTCGACAGGATCGAAAAATGAACAAGATCGCAACCCCGGACCTCTCCACCGTGGAAGTGCTCGATTCCGCCCGCGAGAGCATCACCGTTCTCAATCCGGTCGGTTATCCGCCGAAGGTCGCCAGGAAATCGGCGGCGCCGCGGCTCGAGAGCCTCGACGGCAAGACGATCTATCTGGTCGATTGCCGCTTCGACGATTCGATCGAGCTGTTGAAGCAGGTGCAGGCCTGGTTCGCCGAGCACATGCCGAGCGTCAAGACGCCGATCATTTCGCTCTCGGCGACGTATCAGCACGACGATCCGAAGACCTGGGACGAGATCAAGGCCAACGGGCACGCGGCGATCGTCGGCGTCGGCCATTGCAGCACCTGCGCGCCCGGCGTCGCCACCCACGCGATCACGCTCGAGACCAGGTATGGAGTGCCGACAGTGGCGCTGCATACCGACAAGTTCGACAAGGTGGTGCAATCGGTGACCAAGATGGCGGGGCTGCCGGAGGCGCGGCGCGCCTTCGTGCCGCAACCGGTCATGGGCAAGACCGCCGCGGAGCTCAAGACCTACGTCTATGGCAAGGACCCGATCACCGGTCAGCCGGTGATGCAGGAGGTCGTGGCGGCGCTCACCAGCGTGCTGACCGAAGAATGACAGGGTTCGAGCGAACGACGCCGCGCCTGGTCGAGCCGGACAGCGAGGACAATCTTCAGCGCCAGTTCCTCGAGAACAAGTGGACCGACGGGCTTCCGATCGTCCTGCCGACCGAGAAGCGCGTCGCCGAGATGCTGGCGTGCACCAGCCGCAAGCCGGACGAGATCGTCGGGCGCATGCAGGCGACCGAATTTCGCGTGGCCTGGGAATACACCGTCGAGAAGGTGGCGGTGAACGCCGTGATGGCCGGCGCCCGGCCGGACTATTTCCCGGTCATTCTCGCCCTGGCGGCCTCGCAGGTGTCGGCGCGCGGCTCGACCTCGAGCTCGGCCTCCGCCATGGTGGTGGTCAACGGCCCGGTTCGCCACGAGATCGGCATGAACGCCGGCATCGGCGCGATGGGTCCCTACAATCATGCCAATGCGACCATCGGCCGGGCCTATGGTCTGCTTTCGCAGAACCTGCAGGGCGGGTCGGTGCCGGGCGAGACCTTCATGGGCTCGCAGGGCAACAACTACACCTACAACAACATCACCTTTGCCGAGAACGAGGAACGCAGCCCCTGGGAGCCGCTGCACGTGCAGAAGGGCTTCAAGGCCTCCGACAGCACGGTGAGCATCTTCTATGGCTGCCGGTCGACCACGTTTTGCCTGGGGCTGCGCGAGACCTACTGGCGCGAGCACGTGCGCGATATGCTGGCGGGCATCGACGGCAACTCGGCGCCGTGCCTGCTGCTCGATCCGCTCACCGCCCGGCAGTTCATCGACCGCGGCGGCTTCGACGCCAAGGACAAGCTGATCCGCTTCATCCACGAGACCGCCGAAATGCCGGCCGGCCGCTACTGGGACCTGCAGCTGGTGCAGAACTACGTCTATCCGTGGGCGACCTTCGGCAAGGAGCCGATGGCCACCTGGCTCAAGGCCGCGCCCGACCAGATGATCCGCCATTTTCCGCAGAACGAGATCAATGTCGTGGTGGTCGGCGGAGAAACCAACGGCTACTGGCGCATCATGGGCGCCAAATACCGCAAGACCATCTCGGTCGACGACTGGCGATAGCGCGATCTTGCAAATGATGAAGCTGTTCGATCTCACCGGCCGCGTCGCCGTCGTCACCGGCGGCAATCAAGGCATCGGCTTGGGCATTGCGCGCGGGCTCGCCGAGGCCGGAGCCGCGATCGTCGTTGCGGGACGCCGGCCCGAAAAAAATGCGGAGGCGGTGCAGCAGCTCACGGCGTCGGGTGCGACTGCGGTGGCGGTCGAGGCCGATGTGCGGGACGAAGCTTCGTGCCGGACGCTCATAGCACGATCGGTCGAACGCCTGGGCCGGCTCGATATCCTGGTCAACAATGCCGGGACCGCCTACCGCAAGCAGCCGCAGGACTACACGCTCGCCGATTGGCAGCGCGTCATCGACGTCAACCTGACGGGAGCGTTCGTATGCGCGCACGCCGCCTATCCGCACATGGTGCGGGCCGGCGGCGGCAAGATCATCAACATCGGATCGATGCTGTCGATCTTCGCCACGTCGTTCGCGGTCGCCTATGCGGCCAGCAAGGGCGGCATCGTGCAGATGACCAAGGCGCTGGCGTGCGCCTGGGCCAAGGACAACATCCAGGCCAACGCGATCCTGCCGGGCTGGATCGATACCGAGTTCACCCGCACCGCGCGGCAGGAGGTGCCGGGGCTCAACGAGCGCGTGCTCGCGCGCACGCCGGCCGGACGCTGGGGCAGCCCGGACGATCTTTGCGGCGTCGCGGTCTTCCTCGCCAGCCCGGCGTCGGGTTTCGTCACCGGGGCGACGATCGCGGTCGACGGCGGCTTTTCGGCGCAGGGCTGAGAGCGATCAGTAGCCGCGGGCGCGGTCCACCAGCGCCTGCAGGGGCCGGCCGTCGGCGAAGCGCCGCGCGTTCTCGACGAACAGCGCCGACACGAATTTGTCGCGCTGGGGGTGCACGCCGCCGACATGCGGCAGCACGACGATGTTCTTCGCAACCCAAAACGGATGCTCCGACGGCAACGGCTCGGTGCGGAACACATCGAGGACCGCGCCGGCGATCGTCCCGGCTTCCGCCGCCGCGATCAGGTCGGCATCCACCACCAGCGCACCGCGGGCAAAGTTGAGCAGCCAGCCGCTCTTCTTCATGTGACGCAACGCGCGTGCATCGATCACGTTCTCGGTCGCGGGCGTGACCGGCAGCAGCAGCACCGCGAAGTCCGACTGGGCGAGAACGAGGTCGAGCCGATCGAGCGTGTGCACCGCCTCCACGTTCGGCACCGGCTCAGGCGTGCGCCTCACGCCGATCACGCGCATGCCCAGCACCGCCGCCCGGCGGGCGAGATCGGCGCCGATCGTGCCCAGGCCGATGATCCCGAGCGTCTTGCCGGTGAGCGGCTCCGGCATCAGCCGCTTCCACTCGCGCCGCTCCTGCTGCCGGCGGGCCTGATCGTACGGCTTGGCCACGTGGTAGATGGCGGCGATGATATTGTCCGGCATCTGCTCCATGTGGACGCCGCGCGCGCAGGTCAGGTCGATGGCGGGATCGAGGTCGGGACGGGCCAGCCAGCCCTCGACGCCGGCGGACTGGGTCTGGATCCAGCGCAGCTTCGGCATCGACGGGATGATGCCGGACGGCAGGCTCCACGCCAGCACGCCGGCGGCGCGCGCCAACAGCTCCGCCTCCGGCCGCTCCTTCGCCGGCACCTTGGCGAACTCGAGCTTTTGCGTCGAGACCGGCGTCGGCGGCCGCCTTCAAGTAGAGGTCGGCCTCATCGAGCCAGAGCAGAACGAGAGGCTTGGCGTCGCCGCTCTCCACGGCGTGTGCTGTCGTCGGCATGCTGATTCCATGGGTGAGGGGGAGGCATGTTCTTATGATGTTGACACGTCCGCAAGGCCAACGTTACGTGGATTCGCGAGGTGCGTGAACTGCGCGCCAACAAGAAGCAACGCTCATGCTGCGCGCAGCGATCGTAGGCCTGGGTTGGTGGGGACGAAACCTCGTCGGCTCGGTGCAAGGCAAGACCGACGACATCAAGTTCGTCGTCGGCCACACGCGCAATCGGGCGAAAGCCGCCGAATTCTGCCGCGACCATGGCATCGCGCTGGTCGACGACTACGGCGCGGTGCTGGCCGATCCCGACGTCGATGCGGTTGTCCTGGCAACGCCGCCCAGCCAGCACGGTGAGCAGGCGCGGCGCGCGGCGGCCGCCGGCAAGCATGTCTTCGTCGAGAAGCCGTTCACGCTGACCGCCGACGACGCGAAAGCGACGCTTGCGGCGGCGAAGGCGGCCGGCGTCGTTCTCGCCGTCGGCTTCAACCGGCGCTTTCATCCCTCGATGACCGAGCTGCGCAAGCGCGTGCGCGGCGGTGGGCTCGGCATCATCGAGGGCTGCATCGTCGAGCACACGGCCGGCGGCGGCGTCAACATCCGTCCGGACGAGTGGCGCGCCAACCCGCAGGAGACGCCGGCCGGCGCCATGACCGGCATCGGCATCCACATCGTCGACGCCATGATCGATCTGTTCGGGCGCATCGGCGAGGTGCATTGCATCGCGACCCGTCGCGCGGCGCCGCTGGTGGACGACACGACGGCCGTCCTGGTCAAATTCAAGGACGGCTTGTCGGGGATATTCTTCTGCTCGTTCGTGACGGTTCCGAATTATCGGTTCGCGGTTTACGGATCGAACGGCATCGCCGAGGTCCTGAAGCCGACGCTCGAGGAGTTTCGCTTCGCGCCGCCGACCGATCCCAAGGCCGGACACCTGGCGTTGGCCAAGCCGGAGACGATCGTATCGGCCGATTTCGACACGCTGCAGGCGGAGCTGCGAGCATTCGCGACGGCGGTCAGGGAGAAGAAGCCGTATCCGATTGCTGCGGACGAGATCCTGCACGGCGTCGAGGTGTTCGAGGCGATCGCGAAGTCGGCGCAACTCGGCAAGCCGGTCGCGATCGGGTAGGGCGATTCGCACGTTCAACAAACGTGGCAGGTCGGCTCTGGCCCACGCCGTCGAAGTCGGCGACGATCACCTGGCCGACCTCGACCGGAAAGAATCCGCTGAACGATCCGGTGGCCACGACCTGTCCGGCCTTCATGCCGGGACCGCGGCGCAGCTGATTGGCCAGCACCACGACCGGCAGGAACGGGTCGATGAAGGCGTGGCCGCCGATCGTTTCGACGATCGGCTTGTCGTCGGCGCTCATCTTGACCCGCATGGCGCCGAAATCGATGTCGCGCCAATTCCTGAGCCCCTGGCCGATGATGAAGGCGCCGTTGGTGATGTGGTCGGCATAGGCCTCGACCAGTGTGGCGCGCTCGTTCAAGCGTTGGCGGATGGTTCGATATTGCGTGTCGAAGCGGGTATCGACGACTTCCATGGAGGGGCAGGCTTCCACCGCGCTCGCCACTTCCTCGGGCTTGTAGACCTGCGCGCGCGGCGGAAGGTCATTCAACAGGCGAAACGTGATCTCGGGCTCGATGCAGAGCGATGGCGTCAACGAGACCGGGATCTTGGCGGGGCTCGCGAACACCCGGGAGGCGAACAACTGGCAGCGAAACGGCACCTCGCGCGGCTTGTAGAGAAACGTGATCTTCCAGCCCGCGATCTGCTCGCCGAGCTGGCGCGTGATCTCGTCGACGATGGCATTCGAATCCGCGGCGACGACCGGCCTGCACTCCTGCGGCAGCTCCTTGATCGGCTTCCCGGTTCGGCGCGCGTCGATCAGGAGTCGGGCGGCGTCGGCGACCTTGCTTGGTTCCATGGCTTGTTCTCCTTGGATTTGCGTTGCTGTGTCGGGTGTTGGCGAGCTCATCCGGCGCGGGCGGCGGCGCGGTCATGCGCGAGCGCCTGCGCATAAAGGTATTCGCGCGAGCGCTCGAGCAGCTCCAGCGCCCGGCGCGCGTCCGCGCCGATCATGCGGCCGTTCCATTTGACCGGCGGCTCCCGCGACGATCACGGCCTCGACGTTGCCGGCGTGGCCGCCGAGCACGAGGGCGCCGATCGGATCGCCCATCGGCGCGAGATTGAGCGCATGGCGCGGCACCAGGATGAGATCGGCGGACTTGCCGGGCGTGATGGTGCCGACCTTGTCGGCGAGACCGACCGTGCGGGCGCCCTCGTGGGTGGCGAAGCCGAGAACGTCGCGCGCGGTGATCGAGACCGGGCGCGGCCGCGCCTGCAAATGATTGAGGCAGAGCGCCCGCTCGATCCCGAGCGCGGCGCGCATTTCCGAGAACATGTCGCCGCTCGCCGACATCTCGCTGTCGACGCTCAGGCTGGGACGCACGCCGTGCGCCAGCAGCCGGCCGGTGGCCGGCAGGCCGAAGCCTCCGCACAAGGTGGCGATCTGCGCCGAGACCGAGGCCGTCGTCCCGGTCTCCGCCATCAGGCGGAATTCGTGGTCGCTCGAGTTGCAGCAATGGACGAAGGTGACGTCCGGCCCGAGCAGATCGCGCGCGTGCATGCGCTCGATGCCGCGATACTTCGGCCCGTTGGCGCCGAGACCGATGTGGATCGTGATGCGCAAGCCGAGCTCGCGGGCGAGCCGCAGGTCGTGCTCCACGGTTTCGATGGTGGTGAACTCGGGCCCGCGCGCCGCCATGGCGAGCGTCACCAGGGCGTCGTCGCTGGTGAGCACGCTGTTCGCGCAGGCGGCGGATGTCGGCCGGGTGCGGCAGCGTGCTGTCCTTCATCCAGCGCTCCGGCTCGACACCGGGCTGACCGTGGGCATAGACCGTGCGCCCGCCGACCTCGCGCAGCGCCCGCACCGCCTCGTCGGCATGATCGGGCGAATTCTGGATGTGGGCCCAGTCGAGCAGCGTGGTGACGCCGGCATCGAGCGCGGCCAGTCGGCCGAACAGGGTCGCCGCATAGACGTCCTCGGGCCGGAAATTCGGCCCGAAGCGCTTGAACAGCTCGACGAACATGCGCGGGAGGTCCCAATCCGTGCCGGTGTGACGGATCGGGC
Source organism: uncultured Alphaproteobacteria bacterium (assembly GCA_963708765.1). Classification (GTDB taxonomy): domain Bacteria; phylum Pseudomonadota; class Alphaproteobacteria; order Rhizobiales; family Xanthobacteraceae; genus VAZQ01. The sequence goes on from CAVPTV010000038.1 coordinate 57,035, forward strand.
TCTGCCAGGTGTGGCGGTGCGAATCGACGAAGCCGGGGAGCACCAGGTAGGCGCCCGCATCGACGACCTCGATGTCGCCGCCGTCGATCGTGCGCGCGACCTCGCGGATCTTTCCGTCGGCCACGAGAACGTCGCCGAAAAATTCCCCGAGCGCGTCATCGAGCGTGATGACGAAGCCGCCGCGCAGCAGGAAGGTGCTGCCACGCGGTGCGATGTGGCTTGTTGGATGGTCATGTCCGCATTGTCGTTTCACCGAGATAAGCCTTCACCAGTCGATCATCCTCGAGAAACGCGCCCCATGCTCCTGCCTCGATTTCATGCGCGATCCGCCCGAGCGTGAGCACATAGGCGCGGTCGGTGATCTCGGCAGCGACGCCGACGTTCTGCTCGACCAGCAGCAGTGCCATGCCGCGTTCGCGCAGGTCCTTGATGACGTGGAGGATGTCCTTGACCACCTTGGGGGCGAGACCGGTCGAGGGCTCGTCCATGATCAGCAAATCCGGTTGCAGCAGCAACGCGCGCGCGATCGCCACCATCTGCTGCTGCCCGCCGCTCAGGAGGCCGACCGGCGTGTCGAAGCGCTCGCGGATGACCGGGAACAGGACGTGGATGTCGTCCCAGTCGAACAAAATGTCGCGGCCGCGCGCGGCGCGCCCGGCCTTGTCGGCGAGCAGCAGGTGCCAGCCGCCGTGGTCACCAGAGTGCGTTCCGTTTGGTTGAATTGGAAACGCCCTCCGCAGAGATAGGCCTGGCCGGCCGATCATCCTCGTGCATCAAGCACGGAGGCATGCGTTCTAGCGCGCATAGGGCGGTATCTGACGATGGAACATTGCGAAGATGAGCTCCCAGTCGCGCTCCGCGGCCTGCTTGTCGAAGATATCGCGGTCGGGAAGCGCGTAGCCGTGCTCGGCGCCCTTATGGATCTGATGGGTGTATCTGACCCGGCACGGTTCGAGCAGCCCGGCGAGCTGCTGCACCATCGGAAGCGGTGCGTAGGGATCGTTCTCGGCGAACCCGCAATAGAGCTCGCCTTGCAGGTCGGCGACGCGCAAATGCGGCGAGTCCGGCTTATCGGAGATGAGCGTGGTGCCGTGCAGGCTCGCCGAGGCCTTGAAGTGCTCGGGATATTGCACGGCCACCGCCATCACGTGGCGGCCGCCCATGCAATAGCCGATCGAGCCGACCGCGCCGGGCTTCACCGGCTCGCCGCCGTCGCGCAGGAATTCGAGGATCGCGCCGCTGTCCGCCACCACCATCGCGTCGGACAGCTTGCTCGCCGGCGCCAGCACCTTGGCCTGGTCTTCCTTGCTCAACCGGTTGATGCGAGATGCGCTCGCCCTTGTCGTTGACGAAGGTGCTGCGCACCTTGCCTTGCCGGTAATAGAAGTCGGGCACCATGCAATAGTAGCCGACGGTCGCGACCCGGCGCGCCAGGTCGTAGAGCTCCTCGCGCACGCCCCAGACGTCCATGTAGAAGATGACCGGCGGAAACGGACCGTCCTGCTGCGGATGGGTGACGAACGTCTCCATCCGGCCGTCCTTGGTTGGCACTTCGACGAAGCGTTCCTTCAAGGCGTCATCCCCCTGCACCGCGGCGCGCCATTGCGGACAACACATTAGGCTGGTCCGGCCGATGTAACACCTGAAGGCGCGGCGTGGCACGCCCTGCCGGCGTGCTTGCCTCGATCCGCGATGCGGCCCCGCGACCTTATGGCCGGGCGCTTCGTCCATGAAAAATGATAGTTTTCCATCGAACCGATCGATGGCATCAATAGATGATGCCGCGGCATCGAGGCCGGCGTCGGGCAGGGTCGCAGGATGGAGCTTCGCCACCTACGCTATTTCACCGCGCTCGCCGAGGAGCTCAACTTCACGCGCGCGGCCGAGACCGTCCACGTCACCCAATCGACGCTCTCGCACCAGATCAAGCAGCTCGAGACCGAGATCGGCTGCCGCCTGTTCGACCGGATCGGCAAGCGCATCGTGATCACCGAAGCGGGCGAGCAGCTGCTCGGCAAGGTCAAGCATGCGCTGTCCGAGATCGACGACGGATTGCGGGCGCTGCGCGGCTCGACCCAACAATTGAGCGGAAATCTGCGCATCGGCGTGACGCACACGTTCAACGTCAGCCTGCTGCCGGCCTGCATCGACGCCTTCTTCCACAAGAGCCCTTCCGTGCGCGTCACGGTGCACGAGCAAAGCGCGGAGGCGGTCGAGCGCGGCGTCGAGGCGCAAGCCTACGATATCGGCATCGCCTACCGCCCGCGCAACGCCGCGGCGGTCTCGTTCGAGCCGCTGTGCAACGACGAGATGGCGCTGGTCGTTTCCCCCGAACATCCTTTGGCCGGCCGCAAGCGCATCCGGATGGTGGAGCTGCACCGGCAAGCCCTGGTGTTGTCGACGCGCGACACCACCACGCGCGAGCTGCTCGACGAATGGTTCCGCTCGGTCGGGGCGGAGCCGGTCGTGGTGGTGGAGATGAACCCGATTGCGCCGGTGCTGGCCTTGGTGCGGCGGATCGAGGCCGGCGCGATCATCTCCCGGCAAGCGCTGACCAACGTGGACGACCTGCGCGTCATCCCGATCGAGAATCCCGACGCCGCTGCGCACGCCCGGGATTCTATGGAACCGCAACCACCAGCCCACGGCGGCGGCCAAATCGTTCGCCGTGATCGTGCGCAATGCCGTGGTCGGCACCCAGATGGCGCCGTTGAAGCGCAGGAACGTCGAGGTTCAGCGCTTGGGCGGCACGATCGGGAGCAGGACGTAGTTGTCGCGGCCCGGACCGAAGTGAATGGTCGTCCGGCCGCCGAAGATCGCCGGCGCGCGGTCGCTGCGGATCGTCATGCAGGAACGGGCCGCAGCCGGTGAACTCGTTCTTCATGTTGGAGAGACGCCCGCCGCTGGCGCCCTTGTAGACGTAGTCCTTGCCGCGGACCGAGAGCCCGATGCGGTATCCGGCCGGGATCACGAGACATGTCGGCCAGATCTCGATGTCGAGCTCGACCGGCTGCGCCCGGCGTGAGCGGCCGGATCTCGTCATGCGAATGGTAGGGCCGGTAGGGCTTGCTCAGCGCCGGGATCGAGCTTGCGGTGCGAGGCGCGCAGCCAGCCTTGCGCGATCGGGGTGTGGGGATCGAGCGCGCCCTGGAACACCACTTCCTTGCCGTCCGGCGCGAACACCTGGATCACCAGGAAGAGGTCGGCGTCGCTGGTCGATGACGACACGACAAGCTTGGCCGCCGACGGGCCGGTGATCTCGGTCTCCTGCTCGAGCGGCGGCGTGAGGAACATGAGGCCGTCGCCGAGCGCGTCGAAGCTCGCGCGTCGTTGTCCGCCTGGATCGGATCGCGCCCGAGGCTGCCGTTCGCCGGATCGAGGTGGAACCTGGTCCATTGCGTGCGGGCAAGCGGCCATTCGTGCTCGTGGCGCTCGACGAATTTTTCGCCCGGATGGCGGATTTGCAGCTGCAGCGGCGGCTGCCGATCCCAGCCGGTGTCCTCGCCTTTGAGGAAATGGCCGAAGAACCGCTTCTGCAGGGCGTTGCCGTAGTCGGTGTAGAACAAGGTCCAGTGGCGGCCGCCGTGGATCTCGAGCCACTTCTGCCGCGAGGCCGCGCGCACGAAGCCTTCGACGTTGCCGCGCAGGTGCAGCGAGTTGCCGCCCCAGTTGCCGCACGACAGCAGCGGCACCGTGATCTTGTCCCAATCGGCCGAGCGGGCGCGGTGATAATCGTCGACCAGCGCATGGGCGGCGATCTCGCCGCCGAAATCGCAGCGGAACGCCGCGAGCTCGTGCTCGGGCAGCGTCTCGCGGCCCGCACACCAGGTCGCCGTTGATGCTGCTCACCGGCCCGCGCGCGCCGAGCCCGTGCTGCACGGTCTTCACCTGCATGTCGTACCAGTTGGTCTGGAACGAGCAGAGGATGCCGCCGTGATGGTTCTTGTCGCGGTACCAGTCGCCGGCGCCTTCCCAGACGCAGATCGCCGCCAGGTGCGGCGGCTGCAGTCCGGCCACCTGCCACTGGTTGATCGCGTAGTAGGAGATGCCGGCGAGCCCGACCTTGCCGCTGCTCCAGGGCTGGAGCGCGGCCCACTCGATGCAATGGTAGAGGTCGAGCGTCTCGCGCGGCGAGAACGGATCGATGTAGCCGGGCGAGCGGCCGGCGCCGCGGGAATCGACGCGCACGATCACGTAGCCGTCGGGCACCCATTTCTCCGGATCGGCCACCTCCCAGCTCTGGTAGGCGTTGGTCGAGCCGGCGGCGACGTCGGGATGCTCGCGCACCATGATGTCCCAGGCGGTCGAGTAGCCGTCCTTGAACAGCAGCCATTTGGCATAGGGCCCGTAGGACAGGATGATCGGGTAGCGGCCGGCGCGCGAGCGGGCGATAGACGTCGGCACGCAGGACCAGGCCGTCGTCCATCGGCACCGCGACGTCCCAATCGACGACCATGCCGTCGCGGGTTTCGGTGGTCCCGCGCCGCTCGACATGCGCGCCCGGCCGATCGATCACCTGATCCACGCTGACCTCCCGTGGTTCACTGCTCGGCCGGGCCGAAGGTCGCGACCACCTTGCGCCACTTCTCGATCTCCTCGCGGATGAAGACGCCGAACTGCTGCCGCGTTCCGGGCAGCGGATCGTAGCCCTGCTTCGCCAGCGCGGCCTTCACGGTCTCCGACTTGAGCGCGGCGCCGGCGGCCTGCGACAGCTTGTCGACGATATCGGTCGGGGTTCCGACCGGCGCCATCAAGCCAAACCACATGCGCATGTCGAAGCCGTCGAGGCCCGAACTCGGCGACCGTCGGCAGGGTCGGAACAACGCCCGCGCGCGTCGGCCCGGTCGAGGCGATCCCGCGCAGCTGGCCGTTCTGGATGAACGACATCACCGGCGGGACCGGCGAGAACATCACCTTGATCTGGCCCGACAGCAGGTCCCTGGTGGTCTCGCCGCTGCCCTTGTAGGGCACCGGCGTGAGCTTCACGTCGGCCATCAGGTTGAACAATTCGCCGGCCAGGTGCGTGGTCGTTCCTTTGCCCGCGGTCGCGTACATGATCTCGCCCGGCTTGGACTTGGCGAGCGCGATCAGGTCCTTGACCGATTTGACCTCGAGCGAGGGGTGGACCACCAGCACGGTCGGCGCCTCCGCGAGCGGGGCGACCGGAACGAGATCGTCGGCGAACTTGAACGACAGGTTCTTGAACAGGCTCTCGTTGACGGCGTTGCTGTTGGCGCCCATCAGGATCGTATAGCCGTCGCTGGGCGCGCGCACGACCGACTGGGTGGCGATGTTGCCCGAAGCCCCGGTTCGGTTCTCGACCACGACCTGCTGGCCCAACCTCTCGCTCAGCTCGGCGCCGATGATGCGCGCGAGCACGTCGGTCGGCCCGCCGGCGGCGAATCCGACGATCAGATGGATCGGCCGCGTCGGATAGGCGGTCTGCGCCGCGGCCGGCACCAGGCCGATCACCGACATGGTTGCGATGACGACAGCCTGAAAAGCTCTGCGATCGATGATCATCCGTCCTCCCGCTCTCGGCATGCACGCGGTTCTGGCGACCGCTGTCTCGGGCGTGCAGAGCAACGTTACGACCGGCACCAAAGTAGCAACAATGGCAAATCTCCATCAACAAGATTGACGCCGTCGATGGTCGCCGTGATGATTTGACTTGCGCTCGTTTCCGCGACCCCGTTTGCTGCCGCAATCGCACCGCAGCGCCATGAACAAGAACCAACATCGGCCCGAGGGAGGACATCCATGCACCGCAACCATCCGACGCAAGGCTGGAGCAAGCGCGGCATTCTCATCGGTGCTCTGGGGGTCGCAACGCTTTGCGTCGGCGCAGCGCTCGGCGCAGGAGGCCTATCCGAGCAAGCCGGTGAAGATCATCGTCGGCATGCCGGCCGGGACCTTCACCGACCTGTCGGCGCGGCTGATCGGCGACAGCCTGCGCGCAGACTTGCGCGAATCGTTCATCGTCGAGAACCGGCCGGGCGCCGCGACCAACATCGCGACGCAGGCGGCCGCGCGCGCGCCGAAGGACGGCTACACGCTGCTGCTGTCCACCAACTCGAACGCGATGAACGTGAGCCTGTTCAAGGACCTGCCGTTCGACGTGGTCAAGGACTTTGCAGCCGATCGCGATGATCGCCGCGAGCTCCTTCATCCTGTCGGTGGCGCCGTCGCTGCCGGTATCGAACCTGCAGGAGCTGATCGCCTATGCGAAGAGCCATCCGGGTGAATTGAACTTCGCATCGACCGGCTCGGGAACCGCCAATCATCTCGCGGTCGAGATGCTTGCCAAGCAGGCCGACATCAAGGTCACCACCGTGTTCTACAAAGGCTCGGCGGAAGGCATCGCCGACGTGCTGGGGGGCCGGACCCATGCGCATGTTCGCTCCGGCCTCGACCGCGATGCCGCACATCCAGGCCGGCAAGCTCAAGGCGATCGCGGTGACGAGCAAGGCGCGCACCGCGCTTGCCCCGGATGTGCCGACCATGAGCGAAGCCGGCCTGCCCGGCTACGAGGTGTCGATGTGGAACGGGCTGTCGGCACCGGCCGGAACGCCCGCCGACGTCGTCGACCGGCTGGCGGCGGCGGCCACCAAGGCTGTCGCCTCGGACGAGCTGCAGGCGAAGATCAAGTCCAATGGCGGCGACCCGATCGTGATGGGACCGAAGGAATTCGCCGACTACCTGCAGGCCGACATCCGCCGATGGTCCGATGCGATCAAGGCGGCCGGGATCAAGCCGCAGTAGGGGGAAGGTCGCGTGTCGAGCGAGAACGAGTCCGCCGCAACGCTGGCCGACCGCAAGCGGGTCGAGGACGGCTACGCGCTGGTCAACGCCATGTGGAAGACGCAAGGGGCGGCGGCCACGCTGCGCTACGCCCACCACCTGCCGCACGGGCGGGCCTTGCCGCTGGGGCTCGATCTCGCCGAGATCGATCGGGTCATCGCCGGCGTCGACAGCTTCTACCGCGGCGGCTACCGCGACTGGCCGACGCAATGGTTCAAGGCGGGCGACCAGTACCTGGAACGCGGCCGCACGGCGCTGGCGGGCAATCACCCGCAGACCGCCGCCCAGATGCTGTTCTCGGCGGCGGTCTGCTACCATCTCGCCGGCTATATGCACCACGACATCGGCCGCCTGCTGCCCGAGACCAGGCGATCGATGCTTCGCGCGGTCGAAATCTACTGGGAAGCGGCGCCGCATTTCTCGCCGCCTTCCATCCCGGTGGAGATTGCTTTCGACGACACCACGTTGCGGCCGTTCCTGCGGCTGCCGCGCGGGGTGGAGCGGCCGCCCTGCGTCGTCCTCATCGGCGGCGCCAACTCGAACATGATCAACATGCACGGGGTGTCGGAGTACTATCTCGATCGCGGCATGGCGGCGCTCGGGCTCGATGGGCCCGGACAGGGCGAATTCCGCGCGCGCACCGGCCGGGCGTTGCGCGTCAAGGACTACGATCGGGCGCTGAGCGCGGTGGCCGACTGGCTGGAGCGCGACAGCCGGGTCGACGGCAAGCGCATCGGCATCTACGGGCGGGCGACCGGCGGCATGCTGGCGATCCACGCGGCCGCTTTGGACAAGCGGTTTCGGGCCGTGGTGGCGCATCCGGCGGCGTTCGACTTCGCCAACTTCTTCGACCAGGCGTTCCTGCCGACCTTGGTGTCGCATCGGTTGGAGATGTGCAGCTTCCTGGGCGCGACGACGCTGGAGGAGGGGACGCGCCTGGTGCGGGAGCAGCTCACGCTCGAAGGCGTCGCGGACCGCGTGGATTTCCCGATCCTGTCGGTGTGCTCGGCCGACGACGAGACCATGCCGACGACCGAATCCATGATCCTGCAGCAGCGCGTCAAGGGACCGGTCGAGGTCGTGACCTTTCCCGGCAAGGGCCATGGCGGCCCGTCGCGCCTCTCGCTGCCGTTGGAGGCGGACTGGATGCGGGACAAGCTTCGTCGCCGTTTGAGCTCGAGCGACATTCACTGCGGGGCTTGCAAAAGCCCGAGCCGCTCGAGCGCGCGCGTCAACGCGTCGTCGTCGCCGTGCGCGATGATGTTGAGGACGGCCGGATAAGGCGCCGGCACGCGGTCGAGCGCCAGCTCTGGCAGCCGCAGCGGCACGAGCTTTCCGGCCTTGTGGGCGCGGTCGGCCTCGTAGAGCACCCAGTCCGACCCGATCGAATTCTCGCTCCACAGCACCACCACCGCGCGCGCGGCATCGAGGCGGGCATTGATGATCTCGCCGAAGCGGGCGCCGCCGGTGATGAAATGATCGAACCAGACCGCGCAGCCGCGACCCTGCAAGGCGACCGCAAGATCGACGATGTGGGCGCGGTCGGCGCGCGCATAGCTCAGGAACACGTCGATGTCGGCAGGCTCCGCACCGAGCGGTCTCGGCCGGGTGTCGCCCGGCGCCGACGGCCGACTGTCCGCGACCGGCGCCTCGACCCGGAAGGCGATGCCGAGCTTGGCCTCGATCAGCGTCATGTCGTCGAGCACGTCGAGCAGCACGGCGGCGAGGCGCGCGCGCTCGTGCCGCTCGTCCTCGCGGGTCATCTGCCGCGCAGCGCTGTCGCGTTCGAGGCGCGCCACCACGCCCTTGTGCTGGATGACCTCGCGATGGAGCCGCGCGAGCCCGTCGGTCGAGCGCATGGCCGGCTCGGCTTCGAGCGTCTGCTTCATTCCGTCGACGGCAAATCGAAGCTCGCCGGCCGCGAGGGCGTCGGCAATGATCGAGAGTTGCGATATTTCCGTGGCGGTCATCTGGTGTCAGCGCTCGGGCAACGCCTCGACCTTGCCGGCGAGCCAGCAGACGATTTCGACGGCCGCCAATGCCAGCAGATAACCGCATATCCGTCTTGAAGCTGTCCGCGGATATTCCGTCCGGAAACAGCGACGCGCGGATGAAATCCAACTTGCCGACGAGTGGAAACGGGAACACCAGGACGGCGACCACCAAGTAGACGATCGCCAGACCGGTCAGCCTCGTCCGATAGCCGCGCAAAAAATAGCCGAGAACGATAACCAGGCTCGCGAACGTCAACGAGAAATTTGATGAGATCGCCGAGCGTGTCGCTGGTAACGCCGACGTATCCGGCCCCCAATTTCGCCAATGTTCCCGTAGCGAGGAAGATCACGAGACAAAACAGAAAGACCATGAACGTCGTCCCGAGCGAAAACCAGGCGCTGAGGATCGCGACGACCGCGATACAGTACGGAATGAAGAACATGGTCGTCGATAAAAGCGTTCTGGTCGATCGTCGGAAAATAGATGGATTTGACGCCGACATAATCCGTGATCACGAGAAATCCGCCCCAGATTGCGATCACGCCCAGGATGACGAAGGTGAAGCGAGGCGAAAAGCGATCGGAGGGAATCGAGCGCAGCAAGGGGGCATGCCGGGTGGCACGAATCCACACGACGATGGGAATCGTCAGGATGATCACGAACAAGACGCCGATCGACGATTGCAGGCCGGTGGACATCTGCTTGTCGACCTCGAGGACCGTGGACGTCGCAAGCCACAGGACCAGTCCAAATCCGATGCCCAACAGGCTGTACAGAACGCAGACGTGCAGCTTGAGCTTCCACACGAGCGGCCAGTTGGCAGCCGCATAATTGCTCAAAGGCCGGAACGGCAGGGTCAGGGACATCGGCATAACTCATCAGGCGAGGTGAGTTTCATACAGGTGGCTTCACGCAGAGTGAATCTCACGCGGGATGGTTTCACGTTGGGCGACGTTTCTTTCCTGGAACAGGCTGCGCGCCGAATTGGTGATGTCCCGGAAATCGACGAGAGCCCTCGCCGTAGGCACGATAGAGCGCCTGGTAGACGATGTCGGCCTTGGTCTCCTTCGGGAACGCCAGGATATATCCCTCCATGGTGGCGTCGATCGACTGCAAGCCGAGCGGCTCGGTCAGGCTCGCCACCTGCGGCTTGGGCGCGCGCAATCGTGATCTCGATCATGCGCGACGGCACGTGGCGGCCGATCTCGGCCTGCGGCCCGGCGTAGAGGCACTTGCCGTCGTCGAGCAGGATCATCTGGTCGGCGACCGCCTCGATCTCGTAGATGTGCTGAGAGGTGATGATGGTCGGCACCGGCGCCTCCAGCGAGGTGGCGACGGCGGACAGGTTGCGCAGAAACTCCTGTCGCGCCATCACGTCGAGATAGGCGAGCGGCTCATCCAGCACGAGCAGCCTGGGCGTGCGAGATCAGCGCCCGCACCAGCTCGAACCGGATCTTGTACCCGCCGGAAATCTCGTCCCAGGTGGCATCCTCATACTGGGTGAGCCCATAGCGCTCCATGTGCCAGTCGATCAGCTCGCGGTTGCGCCTGCCCTTGATCCCGTGCCTGGCGGCGACGTAGTTGAGGGTCGGCCGCAGCCGGCCGTGCCACTTGCCGGGGAACTGCGGAATGTCGGCGATCTGACGCTTGATGTGGTTCCAGCCGCGCTGGTCGCGCGTCAGCAGCGGGTAATCGGTCGTTCCGGTATCGGGCATGAGCTCGCCCAGCACGATCCTGAGCAGGGTGGTCTTGCCGCTGGCATTGCGGCCGACCACGGCGGTGATCTGGCCCGCCCGCAACTCGAATGAGATCTCCTCGAGCCGAAATCCGCCCTTGCCGTAGCTCTTGGAGATGCCCTCGCACTTGAAGGCGACGGTGTCGCTGGGCGGCCGATCCTTGCAGAATTGTCGCCAATAGACGCGCCTCAGATCGTCGAGACTCTCGAACGCGCCACCCGGCTCGGCCGCGCGCGTGCGGTCGCCGGCGGTCGACGCGCGGGCGGGTTCTGACGCCCCGGGCGGTGGGGCGGCCGGACGCGTGGCGCTGGTGGCCGTTGCGGGCGTCGTCGTCACGCGTAACAAGCCTGAGCGCGACCGGTGCCGGCCGCGGGGCCGCCTTCATCGCTTTGGCGGAAGGGGGGCCGCTGCCGGCGTCGAGGACGGCGGCGTCGTGCTCGCCGTGCTCTTCGGTGGCCGACCGGTGGACCTCCGAGGTGAAGTCGAGCACGCGCGCGATGACCGGATTGACGTCCTCGCGCTTGGCGAGACCACGCCGCAGCTCGCGAGTGAGGTTGCTGAACGTCCGGCGCAGCATGAGCGCGTCATGCTTGAGCTGCGGCGCGAGGTCACGAACGAAGTCCTGCAGCTTGTCGAGCGCGTCCGGCACCAGGTCCTCGCCGACCAGGGTCTCGATCTCGTCCCGGTAGCTGTCGGCAAGATTGAGCTGCATTGCCAGGGCAGGTTGCGGCATCGGTCTCTCTATCTATGGCTCCGGCACAACAGTATCGCGCCAACACGTCGATGTGGTACCCAACAGAAGAATGCTGGCATCTTTGGGGCTTGACCCGGGGCGCCATCTTCTTGCGAGATGATGGATTGCACCGGAACTCGGGCTTGCCAAGCCCGGCAATGCCGGGGAAAGGCTCCAGTCTCGTCCGAATGACATTTCCCGCATGAACGATCGTCAGAAAGCGCCGTTCGTCGGCCGCTCGATCCTGCGCCGCGAGGATCATCGCCTGCTGACCGGCCGCGGGCAGTTCATCGCCGATCTCGAGCTGCCGCACATGCTGCACGCGGTGTTCGTGCGCAGCCCGGTCGCGCATGCGCGCATCCGCTCGGTCGATCTGTCGCGCGCCGCCGCGGCGCCGGGCGTGGCCTATGTGCTCGGCGGCGCCGAGCTCGCGCGGCTGTTGCCGCCGGTGCCGGACACGCAGCTCTCGCTGCCGCGCAAATGGACGGCGCAGGTCCAGCACAAGTTCATCAATCCGCAGCAGCCGCTGCTCGCCCACGACAAGGTCCGCCACGTCGGCGAGGCCGTCGCGGTCATCGTGGCGGAGAGCCGCTACGCCGCCGAGGATGCGGCGCAACTGGTCGGCCTCGATCTCGATCCGCTGCCGGCCGTGGTCGACCCGGAGGCGGCGCTGCGCGCGGGCGCGCCGATCATCCACGACAAGTTCGCCACCAACCTGATCGGCGCCTTCACCATCGGCAAGGGCGAGATCGACGCCGCGCTCGCGCGCTCCCCGCACCGGCTGCAGCGCCGCTTCCATCATCACCGCTACGCCGCCGCGCCGATGGAATGCCGCGGCGTCGTCGGCGCCCATGATCCGCGCACCGATGCGGTGACGATCTGGTCGTCCACCCAGGTCGTGCATTGGGTGCGGCGCGAGGCGGCGTCGGTGCTGCGGCTGCCGGAAGCGCGCGTCCGCTGCCTCGCGCTCGACGTCGGCGGCGGCTTCGGCCTCAAGGGGCACGTCTACCCGGAGGACCTGCTGATCCCGTTCCTGGCGCGCCGGCTGGGACGGCCGGTGCAATGGATCGAGGACCGCCGCGAGCATCTGATGTGCTCGTGCCATTCGCGCGACCAGACCCACGACGTCGAGGTCGGCTTCGACGACGACGGCCGCATCCTGGCGCTGCGCGACCATTTCATCGTCGATTGCGGCGCCTGGAATCCGATCGGCGCCGGCGTGGTCTACAACACCGCCGTCCATCTGCACCGGCCCCTACAAGATCGACGCCATCGCGATCAGCGCCCGGATCGCCGCCACCAACAAGGTCCCGAACGCGCCCTATCGGGGAGCCGGCCGCCCGGAAGCCGCCTTCGCGATGGAGCGGGCGATCGATCTCGTCGCCGGCGCGCTCGGCCTCGAGCCCGCCGAGGTGCGCCTGCGCAACATGATCCGCGCCGACGAGATGCCCTATCGGGTGGGCATTCCCTATCGCGACGGCGAGCCGATCGTCTATGACGGCGGCGACTATCCGGGCGCGCTGCGCAAGGCGCTCGCGGCGATCGGCGGCATCGACGGCGTTTCGCGCGCGCCAGCGCGCGGCGCGCGACGACGGCCGCTACCTCGGCCTCGGGATCGGCTGCTACGTCGAGGGCACCGGCGTCGGCCCGTTCGAAAGCGCGACGGTGCGGATCGATCCGTCCGGCAAGATCCTGGTGTCGGGCGGCGCCTGCCCGCAGGGCCAGGGCATGGAGACGATTTTCGCGCAGGTCGTGGCCGACGCCTGGTCGGTCGAGCCCGACGACGTGGTGATGGCGCTCGCCGACACCGCGGCGATCGCGATCGGGTTCGGCACCATCGCCAGCCGCAGCACCGTGACCTTGTCGGCGGCCATTCACGGCGCCAGCGAGCGGCTGCGCGCGAAGGTCTTCGCCATCGCCGCCAATCTGCTGGAATGCGCGGCCGGCGACCTCGAGCTGCGCAACGGCGGCGTCGGCATCGTCGGCGTGCCGGGCGCCGACGTGTCGCTCGCCAAGGTGGCGCAGGCGGCGCGTCCCGGCTGGGATCACGGCCGCCCGCGCGGCGTCGATGCCGGACTGGAGGAGACCTTCTACTACGAGCCGCCGACGGTCACCTGGTCCTATGCGGTGCATGTGGCGGTGCTGGAGGTCGACATCGAGCTCGGGCGCGTGAGCATCGAGAAATACGTCATCGCGCATGATTGCGGCGTGGTGGTCAATCCGATGCTGGTCGAGGGGCAGATCGTCGGCGGCACCGCGCAAGGGATCGGCGGCGCGCTGCTGGAGGAATTCAACTACGATTCCGAAGGACAGCTGCTCACCGGCTCATTCATGGACTACATGCTGCCGACCGCCTGCGAAATCCCGCCGATGCAGATCATTCACCAGCATTCGCCGTCGCCGCTCAATCCGCTCGGCGTCAAGGGCGTCGGCGAGGGCGGCCCGATTGCGCCGCCGGTGGTGATCGCCAATGCGGTGGCCGACGCGCTGCGCCCCTTCAAGGTCGAGTTCAATCGGACGCCGATCAAGCCCCAGCAGATCGCGCAGGCCGTTCGATCGGCGTCAGGCGCCCGCTGACGACGCTGCTGCGCTCCGTGCGCATCACCGGTCGGAGGTGCACGACGGCTCGCACGTCCTGGCAACCCGAAACCCGTACCACTCGCCGCGGATCAAGGGGCTGAGCCGGAAGCGCGCCGCCGAGCGCAGGTTCCTCGGCTGGCTCGCCCAGGAGCCGCCGCGCAGGACGCGACGATTGCAGTCGCCGGTCGTCCAGGCCGAGCCGTCCGACGGAGCGCCTTCGTAGCTGTCGTGGTAGCAATCCTCGACCCACTCCCAGGCATTGCCGTGCACGCCGTAGAAGCCCCAGGGATTGGGCTCGAATGCATCGACCGGCATCGCGTGCTGCCGGAACTCTCCGGTCGGCTCGTCGGTGTATCTTTGGGTGCCGTCGTAGTTGGCGCGTTTGGTCGAGATGGAGGCGCCCCACCAGAACGGGGTGGTGGTGCCGGCCCTCGCGACGTATTCCCGTTCGGCCTCGCTGAGCAGGCGGTAGGCCTTGCCGGTGAAGCGCGACAGCCACGCCACATAGGCCTTGGCGTCGTCCCACGAGACGTTGATGACCGGTTGCGCGCCGCGGCCCCACTTCGCGACGAACGGCCAATCGGTGCAGCCGCGGTTGGCAACGCAGGCATCCCAGTCGTCCAACGTCACCGGAAATTTGCCGATCGCCGACACTTTTGAAATCGTCACCTCGTGCTGCGGGCCTTCGTCGCTGCCCCGTTGCGGCTCGCGGTCCACCGACCCCATGAGAAACGATCCGGTCGGAACGATCACCATGACCGGGCAACCGGCGCCGCAGTCCCTGAACGAGCGTTCGACCGGAACCGGACCCCTGGGACGAGCGGGATTGAACGTCGATGCGGTCTGATCGCGTTGGGTCAGGACGACCAGCGTGCCGGCGATCAGGAGCACCGCTGCGATCGAGCCGCCGACGAGAACGGCGGTTCTTGCGTGCCAGAAGCCCGCGGCCTTGCGCGGTCGAGCCTTCGGGATCGCTGCGGCGGGCGATGTCGCGGGCGCGACCACGGTCGGCTCGACCTTGCCCGATCCACCGACCAGCCGGCGCACGCCCGCCAGGAAACGCACGACGCGTGGATCATCGGACCGCCCCTGCCAGTCGGTCAGGGTCACGGTCTGCAATTGGCGAAAACCCAATGGCGGATCGGTGCCGTCGAGACTCACGGGCACCAGCACGCCGCGGTCGCGAGCGAAGCCGGCTTCGTCCTGCACCCAGATCGAGTTGACCGAGCGGTGCGACCACGCCACCACGACGCAGGCGGCTTCGTCGAGCGCACGGCGGATGACCGCGGCATAGCGCTCGCCCGGCACGATGCTCGGGTCCCACCAGACGGTGAACCCCTCGGCCTCGAGCAGGCGCACGAGTGGCTCTACCGCGGCCCGATCCTCACTTTTGTAACTGAAGAAAATATCGGCCATAATCGTGCAACGTTGGTCGGCTCAGACTATCCGAACCATGGGTCCATTCAATCCGCGGCGCGACCGATGGTGAATCCGCTCGACGCGCGATCCGGCGGCAGCTCTCACCAAGCGAACGGCAGAAGCGACTTCCCAAGCCGCCGGCGTGCCAATAGTTTGGGTTGCCGACGAAAGACACGCCCCGCCGTATCCGGATTTTGAGCCAAATGCCGATCCAGGAAGCCGATCCATGGCGCTTGCAATATTTCGAGAGTGCCGTCTGTCCGCCCGACGTCAATATTCCGACCGACGATGAGCATGCCTGGACATGGTACCCGCGGCATCGATGGATCTACGACAAGGTGGCGGTGGCATTAAGTCAAAATCTTGATGCCGGCCCGCACGGCATCATTCCGCCTCGCTTCCCGGTGTTCTCGAAGCCGATCACCAATCTCAGGGGTATGGGCGCCGGCAGCCGGGTCATCCACTCGATGGAGGACTACGAGCATCATCACGCTCCGGGGCACATGTGGATGACGCTGCTGGAAGGCAGGCATGTCAGCTCCGATGTCGCGGTGATTGCCGGCGAGCCGCGCTGGTGGCGGCACGTCACCGGGCGGCCGGGCCCGGAAGGGACATTCGATTATTGGACCGTCCATGCCGAGCACGACGCCGAGATCGAGGTCCGCTGCGGCGCCTGGATTCGGCGGCATCTGTCCGATTATACCGGCATGCTCAACTGCGAGACGATCGCCGGGTCGATCATCGAAGTCCATTTGCGGTTCAGCGACCAATGGCCAGACCTATACGGTGCCGGCTGGATCGATGCGTTGGTCGCGCTCTATCATCGGGGCGTTTGGGAGTTTCCGGATCGCGATCGTCGCGATGGCTACAGCGTCGTGCTGTTCGGTCCCAAGGGGCGCCACTACCGCCATCCGCCCGCCGCGGCTATTCAAGATGCGCTGAAGCTTTCCGGCGTATCGAGCGTGCAGATCACGTTTCATGAGGATCGCAGCCCCGAAAGCCATTCCATGCCGCCCGGAGGCTTCAGGCTCGCGGTCGTCAATGGCTGGGACCTGCAGACGGGCATGATCGCCCGCGATCGCCTGCGCGCGGAGTTCATCTCTACGGGTCGATAACTTCTACGGGACAATAGCTCCAAGTATATCCCGGTGCAGCACGCGTCCGAGAAATTCGAGCTCGGCTCGCAGCACCTCCGCCGCAGGCTGCCCGCCATCACAGGTGCGTCCGCAGAATGTCTTGCTCGCGAACCCGTCGTAATCGGGAAAGCGAAACGGGTCGGTCGAGTCATCCGGCAAGGTGATCTTGGAAGGCGATACCGAGATCGGATGCAGCCAGCAGCTGAACGGCTTGTAGTACCAGGGATGCTCGCCATCGCGCTCCGCCAGCACCTGAAGTCCGCAGCGCGCATCGTCGAGAAGAAAGACGCATGCCGTGTCGTTGAAGTGAGCAGGGTAGTCCTCGACAACCGAGCTGAAGGGAAATGGCTTGACCGCCGTTTTGGCGGCCGGGTCCGAGCCGCGCCATTGCTCGTGGACGATCACCGCATCCGGCAGGCTCAAGCCCATCTCGCGAAACTCGTCGGCCCGTTGGTCTGCAAGGCGTTGGAGAATTGTGCCGGTGTCATCGTCGACGTGGACGCCGTCGTAGCAGCAGGTTCCGTGGCAATTGCTCAGCGAGCAACGGGAGAGCTTGCGGCGAAAAGCGGCGCCGTCGACGGGCGCCGCGGCGCAGCTTTCGACCAGCGCTGCCTCCGCGCTGGCAAAGGCGGTTAGATGCCCGCTCGTTCGATCGCTGTCGCTGTCCATCGGGCCCAAGTGTATCGTATTGCCGAGGCTGCTGAATATCATACGAGCAAAGAATGGAGAAACGACAATGGCCGATGTGCCCAGCAACGTCGATCCGTCGACCAAGAATTTTCTCGGCAAGGAGATGTACCTCGTCATTGCCAGGCCGGTGCGGTCACCGGAAATCGCCAAGCGGCTTGCGGATCATCTGGCGCACCAGGTCGACCTGGAAAAGCGCGGCATCATGTTCGCCGCCGGACCGCTCTATCCCCGCGGCTCGGAAACGCCGGAAGCCGGGATGTTCGTCCTGCGCGCAAGCTCGTTCGAGGAAGCCGAGGCCATCGCCAACGAGGACCCGCTGCACAAGGCCGGGCTGCGCACCTTCACGCTGCAGAAATGGCGGGTCAACGAAGGCCGCATCACGGTGACGGTCGATTTCTCCGACCAGACCATGAAGATCGACTAGCGCCCGCCAGGCCGCAGTTCCCGGCGCTGGTCACGCCGCCGGCGTCAGCGCGCTCGGCTTGGCGCCGATCGCCACCGCGAAGGCCGGGCGCGCATCGATCGCGGCCTGCCAGCGCTCGAGCTCGGGATAGGCCGGGCGCTCGATCGGGAACTCCAGGCAGCGCTTGACGATCGTGCCGAGCGCCATGTCGGCGATGGTGAGACGATCGAGCGCGAACCAATCGCGGCCGGCGATGTGGCCGTCGAGGATCTTGAGCTGGGCGATGAGGTCGGCGCTTTGCGCGGCGAAATCGGCGGCGCGCTCCTGCCGGCGCCTTCTTGGCGTCCTTGAACACCGCGACATAGGGCGTGTTGAGGGCACCGAGCAGCCAATCCATCCAGCGCTCGACCATGGTGCGCTCGGCCGGCGTCGCGCCGGTCAGCGTCGGCCGATGCACGGCCGCCAGATAGCGCAGGATCGTGTGCGACTCCCAGATCACCAGGTCGCCGTCGATCAAGGTCGGCACCTTGGCGGTGGGATTGAGCTTGCGGTAGGCGTCGGTCAGCGTGTTGCCGAACTGGCGCCCGTAGTCCTCGCGCACATAGGGAACGCCGAGCTCCTCCAGGCAGAAGATCACCTTCTGCACGTTTCCCGAGGTCTGTCGGCCGAGCAATCTGATCATGTCGTCTCCTCCACTCACTCGCCCGAACGGTCTGGCTTCGCGCACCAGGTGCGCGTCACCGGCCGCGCGGCTTGTACGCAATGGCATCCATCTCGATCTTGGTGCTGATCACGGCGCGCGCCTCGACGGTGGTGCGCGCCAGCACCGCGTCCTTGAAGTGCTCCGCGAACACCCGGTTGTAGCGGCCGAAGTCGCGGGCGTCATCGAGATAGGTGGTGACGCGCACCACGTCGGCGAGCGTCGCGCCCTCTTCGGCGAGGATGCGGCGGATCGACTCGATCGTGCCGCGCGTCTCCTCCTCGATCGTTCCGGAGATCATGTTGCCGTCGGCATCCTTGGCGACCTGCCCGGAGACGAAGATGAAGTCGCCGGCGCGCACCGCCGGATGAAACGGCAGGTTCGGGTTCTTCTTGCCGATCGGATAGACGTCCTTGCGGCGCCGCTCGGCGTCGTTCATGGCGCTGATCCTCAGACCGAGATGCCGTGGTCTCGATGATGTCGACGCCGCGGACGCGGTCGACGAGATAGATCAGCCCGCGGTCATCGATGGTGACGTCGTTGGACGACGCGCGCTCCTCGCCGTCGGGCGGATCGGGCAGATAATGGCCGACCTCGCGCGGCGCGAACGGGTCGGCGATGTCGACCAGGCGCAGGCCCTGCGCGAACCAGGCGAACGGGATCACGCGTGCCGTTGAAGCGCTCCGACGGCTGATGGCAGCCGCTCATCGGCGGCTGCGGGCTGCCGTCGACGTCGAGCCCGGGCACCTGGAAGGTCGCGATCGGCACCGGCAGTTGCTCGACCGTGATGTCGTAGATCCAGGTGAAGGACGGCGCCGCCGGCCGCAGCTTGGCGACGTCCTCGTCCGCCACCACCATGATGCGGCGGCCCTTGAGCGGCTGCGGGATCGGCAGGCAGGTGTGGGTCGGATGCGGAAAGGCCGGGCTGGTGTTGGTGTGCGACACGACTTTCGGCTGCGACATGTCGGAGATGTCGAGGATGAAGAGCCCGTGGTGCCAGTAGCTGACATAGAGACGGTCGCCCATGCGCAGCGGATGATGGCAGCGCGGCGACACCCAGTCGTCCCACGGATAGGGCTCGCCGCCGGCCTTCCACTGGCCCGGAATCCACCAGCGGCCGACCTCGACCGGGCGCGCCGGATCGGCGAGGTCGAGGATCATCATGATGTTGCCGACATAGCCCTCGGCGGTCGGCGAGATATAGGCGTAGCGGCCGTCGAAATCGTAGCGGTGCACGCCGCGGCCGGCGGTGAGCCATTTGGTGATCAGCTTCGGCGCGCTCGGCCGCGACACGTCGTAGATGCCGATGCCGCCGCCGAACTCGGCCGCTCCGGTCTGGCCGAGCTTCTCGTGGTTGACGATCATGATGCCGTTCGCCACCCGCACCTTGTGGGAATGCCAGCCCTCCGGCAGGTCGATGGTCGCGAGCAGGCGCGGATGGCGCGGATCGGCCACGTCCACGATGCTGGTGCCGCTCGGCCAGCGCATGTGCCCGATATAGAGCGTCGTGCCCTCGACCCAGACCTGGCCGCCGCCCGGGCAGTCGAAGTGCGACACCAGCGTGGTGTTCGATCGGCTCGGCACGGTACGCTCGCCGACGCGTCAGGCGATCTTCACGATGTCGCCGCGCCGGGTCGCGGCCCCACTTCTTGAACAGGTGGAAGCATTTCAAGGCCGGCTCGTCGCTGGCCACGAACAGGATCGCCGGCTGCTTGTCGGAGCCGTTGTACGTGCTCGAACCAGGAGCCGCCCGGCACCGCCAGCGTGTCGAACGCCTTCCAGTCGATGCGCTTGCCGTCGATGATGGAGTGACCCTTGCCCTCGAACGGCGCGACCAGCAGGCTCGCGGTCTGCCGCAGCGGACGCGTCTTCTCGCCCGGGCGCAGCATCTGCGCGAAGAAGGTCATGGTCTTGAACACCGGGCCGCCGGTCAGCGGGTCGACATATTCGATCGACAGCGCCTCGTAGGGATCGCCGTCCCAGTCCTTGAAGCGCTCGATCAGCTCCTGCATCATCTCCCAGCGATAGACGTACATCGGCGAGGAGAAGCCGGCGCCGCGGTGATGCTGGAGGAAGCGCGGCTTGAGCCCGCCGTGGTCGTAGGCGCGGGCGGAATAGTCGGACGGCACGGTCGCGGTCTGCTGCTTCTTCTTGACCGGCTTGCCGTCGACCATCTCGGCGTAGTCGTGCTCGAAATAGACCGCGTTGAGGGTCTCGACCAGCGGCAGGTCGAGCACCGAGAGATTGACCGCCGGCTCGTTGCCGACATTGCCGTGGTTGTGCCAGGTGTCGACCGGGGTCAGCACCATGTCGCCCGGCCCGAAGGTGATGTCCTCGCCGCCGACGCCGGTGAAATTGCCCTTGCCGGTCAGGCCGAAGCGGATGGCGTTGGGCGAGTGCCGGTGCGGCGGCATCACCTCGTTGGCGTCGTTGAGCCGATAGGCGGTGTACATCGTGCTCACGGTCGCGCGCCGCGGCGACAGCCCGGGATTGACCAGGATGAGCGAGCGGCGCTCGGAATCGTCCATCGTGACCAGCTCGGCCGCGCGGAACAGGATCGGCTCGATGTCGTCCTTGTAGCTCCAGCAGATGCGGAACGGCCTTCTGCGTGCCCATCAGCTGCTTGATCTCGTCATGCTCGACGTCGGTCGAGGTCGCCCAGAACGGAAACATGCTCTTGGCGCGAGATGTCGCCGTAGAGCGCATCGAGCGCGGCTTTCCGGTTGGGAAGGCGACGCGCCGCATCGGATGCGTTCTTCTTCTGGCCTGCCAACATGTCGTCGCTCCTTCGAACAGCCGCCCGCAGCAACCGCGTCGTCGCAAGGCTAACACCGCCGTCGTCCCCGCGAAAGCGGGGGACCAGGCATTCCGGAGGCTGGCGTGCCAGTATTGATCGCCGACGCCCACATCGGCGGCAGCAATAGTGCGCACAACCGGACGATGGCATTGCGCCGAAACGGGCGATAAGGTCGAGGCCCGATCGGTGCACCGACGTTGTTCGGGCATAGCGCAGAGCCATGCGATGAAGCCTCCCCATCTCACCATCCTTGCCGCCGCTCTCCTCGTCACCGCAAACCTGTCAGCGCCCAGGCGCAGACCGCGCCGACGCCCTATCCCGAGCGGACGGTGCGGATCGTGGTGCCGTTCCCGGCCGGCGGCGCCACCGACATCGTCGCGCGCGCGACGGCGGAGCGGCTGAGCACGGCCTGGAAGCAGCCGGTGGTGATCGAGAACGTGGCGGGAGCGACCGGCGCGATCGGCTCCGCCCAGGTCGCGCGCGCGCCGCGCGACGGCTATACGCTCCTCACCGGCGTCGGCACCACCACCGCCATTCTCAAAGTCCTGAAACCGAAGCTCGCCTTCGATCCGATCAACGACTTCGCGCCGGTCTCGCTGATGGCGACGTTCCCGAACATCCTGGTGGTGCGCGGCGATTTCCCGGCGGGGAACGTGAAGGAGCTGATCGACGCGGCGAGGGCCAATCCGGGCAAGTTCACCTATGCGAGCTCGGGCTACGGCAGCTCGATTCATCTGGGTGCCGAGCTGTTCAAGCTCACCACCAGGACCGACATCGTGCACGTGCCCTATACCGGCAGCGCGCCGGCGGTCACCGCGCTGCTCGGGCGGCCATGTCGACATGATCTTCGACACCATGCCGTCGATCTGGCCGAGCGTGCAGAGCGGCAAGCTGCGCGCGCTCGGGGTCGCGAGCCTCGCGCGCACGCCGGCGGCGCCCGACCTGCCGACGATCGCCGAGACGCTGCCCGGCTTCGACGTGACCTCCTGGGAAGGCATGCTGGCGCCGGCCGGCACGCCCGCCGAGGTGGTGGCGAAGATCGCCGACGAGATCAGGCGCATCGCTCAGGACCCGCAATTCGCGCAGAGCATGCTCAAGCTCGGCGCCATCGCGGCGAGCAGCACGCCGCAGGAATTCTCGACCTTCATCAACAACGACTACGCCAAATGGCAGCGCGTGGTGAGGGAGGCGGGGATCAAGGTGGAGTGATGACGGATCAACATCGGCGCCGTTGCCATCACGCCGTCCCCCACACCTGTCGCGCGACCTCGACGATGCGCGCGAGCTTCGCCTTCTCGATGCTCCTCGGTGACGGCGACGTGCTCGGCGGCGCTGGTCGAGAAGCCGCATTGCGGGCTCAGGCACAGCTGGTCGAGCGGCAGGTAGCGGCTGGCGTCCTCGATCCGCCGCTTGAGATAGTCGACCGTTTCGAGCTGCGCGACCTTGGTGGCGACGAGGCCGAGCACCACGAATTTGCCGGCCGGAACCCAGCGCAGCGGGATCAGCGTGCCGGCGCGCACATTGTCGTATTCGAGAAAATAGATGCCGACATTCATGTCGTTGAACAGCGGCCGGGCGACGGCGTCGTAGCCGACGTCGGCCTGCCAGCTCGGATCCTGGCTGCGGCAGATGTGAATCCCGATGGTCATGCCTTCCGGCGCGCCCGCGATCACCGCGTTGATGACGCCGATATAGATGCGCAGCAGATCGCGCCAATCGTCGCCGCGCTCCGCCAGCAAGTCGCGCACGCGCGGGTCGCCGAGCTTGATCAGCGAGGTCTCGTCGATCTGCAGATAGCTGCAGCCGGCCTCGGCGAGCGAGTGCATCTCGCGATGATAGGCCTCGACCAGGTCGGACCAGAACGTGTCGAGGTCGGGATAGACGTCGCGGCTGATGTTGCGGCGCCCGGCGCGATAGTGGATGTAGCAGGGGCCGGGCAGCGTGATCTTGGGCGTGCGGCTCGTCAGCGATTTCAGGTAGCGGAAATCGCCGGCGTTCTGCGGGCCCTTCCATTCGATGCGGTCCACGACCTGCGGGATGCGCCGCGCCATCCGGTGGCCGTGGCTGGCCGACGCGGTCCAGCCTTCCGGCTCGGTCACCTCGACGCTGACGCCGGAAATGCCCGAGCTGGTGAACGAATCCGAATAGGTGCCGCGCCGGAACTCGCCGTCGGTGATCGACCTGCAGGCCGATGTCCTCCTGCAGCTTGACCACGTCGCGGATGGCCCGTCCTCGATCGCCGTCAGGCCGTCGCGATCGAGGGCGCCGGCCGCATGCCGCTCGCGCGCGTGCAGGAGCTCCGGCGGCCGCAACAGGCTGCCGATATGCTCGGCGCGAAAGGGCGGATGGGACAGTCGCAGCTCATCGATGGAACCTTGCCAGGCTCGTGCATCGCGAGTGCTCTTGACCATCAGCGCACATCGGCCCGGCTCAATCACGCGCGACGGGCTTGACCGGCACATGTGCCCGCTGCGCCGGAGACGGTCGCCAGGCATCGGCATGTCGCATTGCGTTTCGAAGGCATTTCCCGGAAACTGACCGCCGCAAAGACATGATAAAGATCGCCGGCGAGGCCATCCGGTTGGCGTCGGTCGCGTGGGACGGAAAGCATGCCCGAAGCAGCAGATCAGCCCGCGATCGTTGCGGAGAACGCCAGCAAGCTGTTCCTCGACGGCGCCGTGGTCGCGTTCCACCAGTTGTCGCTCGCGGTGAGGCGCAACGAGATCATGTGCGTGGTCGGTCCGTCGGGCTGCGGCAAGACCACGCTGCTGCGCTGCATCGCCGGGCCTCACCGATCTGAGCAGCGGCCAGCTCCTGGTCCACGGCAAGCCGGTCGCCGGTCGGCCGCCCGACGGGGTCGCCATGGTGTTCCAGCATTTCGGCCTGCTGCCGTGGAAGACCGTGTTCGACAACGCCGCCTTCGGGCTCGCCATGGCGGGCATGCCGCGCGCCGAGATCAAGGCGCGGGTCACGCACTATCTCGAGCTGGTCGGGCTCACCGGCTTCGAAGGGCACTATCCCTACCAGCTCTCCGGCGGCATGCAGCAGCGCGTCGGGCTGGTGCGGGCGCTGGCGATGAACCCGTCGATCCTGCTGATGGACGAGCCGTTCGCGGCGCTCGACGCGCAGACCCGCGAGATCCTGCAGGAGGAACTGCTGCAGCTCATGGAGCGGCCGGACGAGCGCAAGACCATGGTGTTCATCACCCATTCGATCGACGAGGCGATCCTGCTCGGCGACCGCATCGCGGTCATGAGCGCGCGCCCCGGCCGCATCAAGGAGGTGCTCGACATGCCGTTCGGCTGGCCGCGCAACGCCGATGCGGTGCGCTCCGATCCGCGCTTCACCGAGTTCCGCCTGCACATCTGGCATCAGCTGCACACGGCGAGGCCGCGCGCCGCCACGGCGCCGAGGGAGGTTGCGTGACCACCGTCGAGCAAACCCGCGGCGACCTGGTCGATCCGGCGCGCGGTCTCTCCGACGACAAGGCGCGCGCCGAGCGCGCCGCCGCCGAGCGCCGGCATCGCCGCGCGCTGCATCAATCTGACCATCCGCCTCGTCTCGCTCGCGATCGCGCTGCTGCTGTGGGAGGTGGCGGCCTGGAACGTCGATCCGGTGCTGTTCACCTCGCCCACCAAGGTCGCGGTCGCCGCCTACAAGATGGTGCTCAGCGGCGAGCTGTGGACCTATCTGTGGCCGAGCCTGGTGGTGCTCGCGATCGGCTTCTCGCTGGCGGTGGTGGCCGGGATCGGCATCGGCCTGCTGCTGGCGCGCTTCTGGGTGCTCGACGTCGCGCTCAACGTCTACATCACCTTCCTCTATTCGATCCCGTCGGTGGCGCTGGTGCCGCTGATCGTGCTGTGGGCCGGCTTCGAGACCACCGCCAAGGTGATCATCCTGTTCCTGTTCGCCTTCTTCCCGATGGTGATCAACACCTATCAGGGCGTGAAAAGCGTCGATCCGAAGCTGCTCGAGGTCGGACGCGCGTTCCGCTGCTCGGAAGGCCAGCTGTGGGCGAACATCGTGCTGCCGGCGTCGCTGCCGTTCATCGTCACCGGCTTGCGGCTCGCGCTCGGGCGCGGCCTGATCGGCATGGTGCTCGCCGATCTCTATACGGCGATCTCCGGCATCGGCTATCTGATCGTGCGCACCGCCTCGACCTACCAGGTCGACAAGATGTTCGTGCCGATCGTGACGCTCGGCCTGCTGGGCGTGACGCTCACCGCGCTGCTGCGGCTCGCCGAGAAATACGTGGCGCCGTGGACCGCGGCATCGCAGGACGACTAGTGCTCGATCCGAAGTTCGCGTCATATCGCGGCGAGTCGATTGCGAACTTCGGAACGGACTGAGTCACTGGCCACTCTACGATTTAGTGCGGTTCTGAATTCGAAGTACGTGAACGGACTCGCCCGCGGAACTGACAGGAACTTCGAATTACCGCACTAGGCTCAACGAAGAAACAAAGGGAACGTGCCATGTCGAATGGGTATCGATCGATCCACCTGCTGCCGCTCATCGCGGGCGCTGCTCGCGCTGGCGGATGCGAGCGCCGCCGCTGCGCAGACCGCGCCGGCCTGCACCACCATGCGCACGATCAATGATCGGCGTCTCGGTGGCGCCGCCCAACGTGGTGCACACCTCGCCCTATGTGGCGAAGGAGCTCGGCTTCTTCGCCAAGCGCTGCATCGACGCCACCATCTTGCAGTTCGAGGGCGGCCAGTCGGCGACCTCGAACGCGGCCGCCGCGCAAGGCTCGGCGATCGTGAGCGTCGGCGACGTCGCCATCGGCCGCGGCATGAAGGTGCAGCAGTTCTGGGGCCTGGCGCCCCGGATGCCGCAGGCCTACATGGTGGCGCCCGACATCAAGACCGCGGCCGACCTCAAGGGCAGGAGGCTCAGCGCCACCGGCGGCGGCGTCGGCGGCTTCAACTGGCGCATGGGCCGCGAGGTGCTCAAGACCGCCGGCCTCACGGTCGATGACGCGCAGTTCATTCCGGCCGCCACGGCCGGCCGCCTGCCGGGCCTGATCGCCGGCCAGATCGACGGCGTCGCGCTCCATCCCGAGGACGTCTTTCTCGCCAAGAAGGCGAAGCCGACGCTCAATCTCCTGGTGCAGCTGGTCGAGCTGATGCCCAACTACATGTTCAACGCCTACGGCGCCTCGCTCGACTGGATCGGCGCGCGACCGCGCGCTGTTGCGCGACACCGCGGCCGCGATGATCGAGGCCAACCGCGCGATCTATCGGCGACAAGGCCAAGGTGGTGCCGATCATCCAGAAGGCGACCGAGAAGCCGCAAGGAGGCGGTCGAGTACGCCATCGACGTGCTGACCAAGAACTGCGTCTGGTCGGTCAACGGCGGCCTCGACCCCAAGCGCACCGCATGGACGATCGACAACAGCGCCGAGAACGGCGATATCGAGAAGGACAAGAAGCCGTCGGCGGAGCAGGTCGCCAATTTCGCCCTCGCCAAGGAGGCGGTCGAGGCGGCCGGCGGCCCCGTCACCATCGGCAATTGCAAGGACTGAGCATTCATGAACATCCAAACCCCGCTGCCCAAGACGCACCAGCCCTGGGAGCAGGTGCGCTCGCGCCTCGACCAGAACGGGCCGTTCTCCAACATGTACGACACGCCCTATTACCGGGACGCGGTCTACGACCATTACTCGAAGCAGGAATACGCGCGCCGCTACGCGGCGCTGCGCGACAAGATGCGCGAGCACAAGCTCGACTGCGTGATCGTGCCGGGCGGCCCGAGCCACTGGAGCTTCGGCGGCGGCATGCAATGGCTCACCGGCCATTGGGAATGGCACGCGATCGCGTCCTACGTGGTGGTGCCGCTCGACGGCGAGCCGACGCTGGTGTTCTCGATGGGCGGCACCCATGCCGAGGCCTGCCGGCGCGAATGCGCCAACGCGCTGACCGACGTGCGCCACAGCCGCAGCGGCAAATATGCCGAGGTCATGGTCGAGCGCATCAAGGAGCTCAAGCTCGAGCGCGGCCGCATCGGGCTGATCGAGGTCGACCCGCGCCACAACGACTATCTGCCGGTCAACCAGTACAACGTGCTGCGGCAGTCGCTGCCGGACGCCGAGCTCGTGTTCACGCACGGCTTCATGCACGAGCTGGTGGTGGTGCACAGCGAGGAGGAGCTGCGCTGCGTGCGCAAGGCCGGCGTGCTCTGCGAGCGCGCCATGGAGGCGATGATCGCGCGGGCGAAGCCGGGCGTGCCGGAATACGAGCTGCGCGCCGCCGCCGGCGCCGCCATCCTCGACGGCGGCGGCGACATCGACTTCCTCATCATCGGCTCGACGCCGATGGCCAATCCGGCGCTGGTGTTCGGCAATCCGCGGCCGTCGCAGCGCAAGCTGCAGCAGGGCGACATCATCAACATGGAGCTCGCCGCCGGCTACAACGGCATGTCGGCGCAGATCGGCTCGCCGATCACGCTCGGCGCCGCCGACCGACATGGTGCGCAAGTTCTGGGAGGAGATCACGCTGCCCGGCTACAACAAGATCGTCGCCGAGATCAGGCCCGGCAATGCCACCGACAATATGCGGCTCGCCAGCAAGTTCTTCCGCGACCACGGCGTGCAGTCGCGCCCGACGCAGGTGCACGGCATCGACATCGTCACCGACAAGCCGCACGTCTTCGCCGAGCGCACCGAGGCCGACGAGATCGACAAGGTGCTCAAGCCCGGCATGATCATCATGGCCGAGCCCAATCCGATCACGCCCGACGGCATGTTCGGGATCTTCCTCGGGCACACCTTCATCGTGACCCGCGACGGCCATGAATGCGTGGACAATTTCCCGCTCGAGATCGCCGTCGCCCATTCCTGAAGTTCGAGTGAAACCTCAAGTGCTGACCAAGACCGAACCCGAAGCAACCCGGCGCTTTTCCGCCGCCGTCGCTCAAGTCCTTCCTCACCGACGTGTTCCGCGCCTGCGGGCTCCCCGAGGCCGACGCCGCGACCGTCGCCTGGGGCATGCTGGAAGCCGATCTCACCGGCTCGGACGCCCACGGCGTCTTTCGCCTCGCCGGCTATGTGCGCCAGCTCAAGCGCGGCGTGTTCAATCCGCGCGCCAGCATCACGGTGCTCGAGCGCGGACCGGCGACCGCGCTGATCGACGGCGACCAGGGCCTGGGCCACGTGGTGATGAGCCACGCGGCCAGGCTCGCGATCGAGCTCGCGCGCGAGTCCGGCGTCGGCTGGGTCGGCGCGCGCCGCTCCAATCATGCCGGCGCCGGCGCGATCTACGCGGCGATCCCGCTCGAGCACGACATGGTCGGGATCTACGGCGCGGCGTCGAGCGTGCATCACATGGCGCCGTGGGGCGGCACCGAGCCGCTGCTCGGCACCAACCCGATCGCGGTCGCGATCCCGACCGGCAACGAGGCGCCGGTCATCTTCGACATCGCCACGTCGGTGGCGTCGAACGGCGCAATCAGGACCCATCAGCTCGAAGGCCGGCCGATGCCGGAAGGCTGGGTGCAGAGCCGCAAGGACGGCTCGCCGATCACCGATCCGAGCCGCATCACCGAGGGCACCTATCTGCCGATGGGCGGCTACAAGGGCTGCGGGCCTCTCGCTCGTCATCGGGCTGCTGGCCGGGCCGCTCAACCGCGCGGCGTTCGGCCGCGACATCAACGATTTCGCGGCGCCGCCCGCGAGCGAGCTCAATGTCGGGCAGTTCGTGGTGGCGCTCGACGTCGCGCGCTTCCTGCCGCCGGAGGTGTTCAAGGCCGAGGTCGATCGCCACATCCGCGACCTCGCGTCCTCGCAGCGGCTGCCGGGGGTCGACGAGATCCGCGTGCCGGGGCAGGGCCGGGTCGCGCGCCGCAAGGAGCGCGAGGCGAACGGCGTGCCGCTCGGCGCGGCGCTGGTCGCCCAGGTCGACGAGGTCGCGAAGTCGCTCGGCGTCACGCCGCTCAGCGCGCGCGCATGAGCGCGGCCGAGACGCCAGCCTCGCAGGGGTCGCCGTTCTGGCGCTTCTCGCTGCGCTTCTATCGCCAGCCGCAGGTCGCCGACGCCTGCATCGCGCTGCAGGAGGAGGCCGGCGTCGACGTCAACCTGCTGCTGTTCCTGCTCTGGCACGCGACGCGCAAGCGGGCGTTCTCGACCGCCGAGGTCGACGAGCTCGAGCGCCGCATCGGCCCCTGGCGCAACATGACGGTGGTGCCGTTGCGCGCGCTGCGCCGCGCGCTGAAGATCGCCGCCCGCGCTGGTGCAGGCCGGCGCGGCGGAAGCGTTCCGCACCCGGATCAAGGCGGTCGAGCTCGAGGCCGAGCGCCTGCAGCAGGAGGCGATGTACGAGCTCGCCCGCGCGTCGCCGCTCGGCACCGCGGCGGCCTCGCCCGAGGCGGCGGCGCGCGCCAATATCGCGGCCTACGAGACGATCTGCTCCGCCGCGTTTCCCAAGCCCGCCGTCGAAACCCTGCTCGCAGCCTTTACGAGCCTCGAGCACAAATCGGAGGAATGACCATGGATCAGGACACCTACGACCGCGGTCTCGCCATGCGCCGCAAGGTGCTGGGCGAGGAATATGTCGACCGCGCGCTCGAGAACGTCGACGACTTCAACCGCGACTTCCAGCGCATCGTCACCCAGTATTGCTGGGGCGAGGCCTGGGGCGACACGACGCTCACCCCGCGCGAGCGCTCGATCCTCAATCTCGGCATGATCGCGAGCCTCGGCAAGATGGAGGAGTTCCAGACCCACGTGCGCGGCGCGTTGCAAGAACGGGCTCACCCCCAACGAGATCCGCGCGGTGCTCACCCAGATCGCGGTCTATTGCGGCATCCCGGTCGGGGTCGATTGCTTCCGGCTGGCCAAGAAGGTGCTGAGCGAGAGCAAGGGCGGGTGAGGCCAGCGCAGGAAGGTCGCACGAGCCGCAGCCCTTTACCCCTCCCGCTTGTGGGACCCACGAGGGGGAGGGTAGGAGCGCGCTGCCCGGGCGTGGCAAGAAACGGCGACCCAAGCTCAATCAAACGGTCTCGCCGGGCCCGCCTTCCGGCCGCCTGGCCCAGCGCGAAATCGCACAATCGCCGAATTATCAAGCTGTTAGTCATTTTCGCCGCCTATGGTCTTGAATGTGCCTTGTTCGTGGGCGATTTCGGGGTCGCTCCAAGGCGTGATCGCGGGGAGGGGGAATGATTTTCCGCACAAGTTGTGCCATTGCGGCGCTGCTGATCGGCTTGGCCGGCAACCGGCCGTTGCCCAGCGTGCTTTGGCGCAGTATCAACCGCCGCCGCCGCAGGCCTACCCGCCGCCTCCGCCGCAGGCCTATCCGCGCCCGCCGCACAGGCCTATCCGCCGCAGCGGCAGCTGCCGCCGGTGGACGCCGAGCGAGGATGCGCCGTTCTACGATCCGCCGGTTTACGGCCGGCCGGTCCCGCCCGGCACCGTGCGGCTCGCACCCGGCACCGAGGTGCCGCCGCAAGCGATCGAAGCACCGCCGCCAGGTCCCCAATATGGCCGCGTCGGCCCGCTTCCGCCGGCCGACCTGCAACCCGTCCGCCGCCGCCGGCTACATCTATCGCGACGATCTCCCGCCGCGCGGGCATGATCCGCGCGCGGTCGAGCCGCCGCCCCCCGAGCCGCGTGGCTTCGAGCCGGCCGCCGCAGGTTCGCGACCCTATCCGGGCGTGCCGGGAGCGCCGGCCGGCGTTGCGGTCGCGCCCGGCGCCGGCGAGCCGCAGGACGGCGTTCGCCCGCCGCTGCCGATCGGGCCCGGCGAGCAGGGCGTGACCGGCGCCGTCAGGGGCGATCCGCGCACGCACATGGCGGCGCTGCCGGCCGACATTCGGCCGGAGACCGGTCCGGTCAAGGCGTTGCCGCAGCAGTTCCGCCGCACGCTGGTCGAGTACCGCACCAAGGAGCCGGTCGGCACCATCATCATCGATACGTCGAACACCTATCTCTATCTCGTGCTCGGCAACGGCCAGGCGATGCGCTACGGCGTCGGCGTCGGCCGCGAGGGCTTCACCTGGGCGGGCGCGGAAAAAGTGACCAAGATGGCGGAGTGGCCGGACTGGAATCCGCCGCCGGAGATGATCGAGCGCCAGCCGTATCTGCCGCGCTTCATGGCCGGCGGCGAAGGCAATCCGCTCGGCGCACGCGCGCTCTACCTCGGCAAGACGATCTACCGCATCCACGGCACCAACCAGCCGTCGACCATCGGCTCGTTCGTGTCCTCGGGCTGCATCCGGCTCACCAACGAGGACGTCGCGGACCTCTACACGCGGGTCAAGGTCGGCACGCGGGTGGTGGTGTTGCCGGGCCGGGCGCCTCCGACGACCGCCGCCGCGACCTCCATCGCGCCGCCCGGGCAGGGTGCTGCTCCGCCGGTCTCGATGTCGCCGCCCGGCTCGCCGCCGGATGCCGTGCCGGTCGAGACCCCGCGTCGGTTCCCGCCGCCGCCGTTCCTGCGCTGAGCATCAACCGTAGGGGCGCCCCTTGTGGGCGCCCGCGGCGGCGCCACGAACGGGGCGACCACAAGGGTCGCCCCTACATGCACACCCGTCACTCCAGCACGCGCACCGGCTTGCCGTCGAGGAAGCCGCGGATGTCGCCGACCACGCCGTCGAAATAGGTGCGGTAGTTCTGCGATCGCCACGTAGCCGAGATGCGGCGTGAGCACGACATTGTCCATCTTGCGCAGCGGATGGTCGGTCGGCAGCGGCTCGACGTCGAACACGTCGAGGCCGGCGCCGGCGATCTTCTTGTCCCGCAGCACCGCCAGCAATGCCGCCTCGTCGATGATCGGGCCGCGCGAGGTGTTGATGATGTAGGCCGTCGGCTTCATCAGGCCGAGCTCCTTGGCGCCCACGAGGCCGCGCGAGCGCTGCGACAGCACCAGGTGAATGGTGACGAAGTCCGCCTGGCGGAACAGGTCCTCCTTGCCGGCGTAGTCGACGCCGGCTTCCTTGCATGCCTCGGGCGTCAGGTTCTGGCTCCAGGCGATCACCTTCATGCCGAACGCCTTGGCGATCCGGGCGGTGCGGGCG
Organism: uncultured Alphaproteobacteria bacterium; assembly: GCA_963708765.1. GTDB lineage: Bacteria > Pseudomonadota > Alphaproteobacteria > Rhizobiales > Xanthobacteraceae > VAZQ01. The sequence goes on from CAVPTV010000038.1 coordinate 89,035, forward strand.
CCGAGCTTGCCGAGCCCGAGGACGCCGAGCGTCAAACCTTCGAGGTCGAGCCCGATCGTGGTCTGCCAGCGCTCGCCGGCCTTCATCCGCGCGTTCTCGTAGCCGATGCGCCGGGTGAGCTCGAGCATCAGCCCGATGGCGATGCCGGAGGTCGGATTGCCGACGCCCGGATGTGCCGCACACCAGAACGCCGCGCTCCTTCGCCGCCGCGACGTCGATCGAGGCGTTGCGCATGCCGGTGGTGATCAGGAGCTTCAGGTCCGGCAGCTTCTCGATCACGGCGCGCGGGAAACCGGTGCGCTCGCGCATGGCGCAGACGATGTCGAAGCCCTGCAGCGCCTTGACGACGTTGTCCGCCCCGCCGAGGTGCTCGCTGAACACCTTGATGTCGACGTCGCCGGTGACCTTCGACCAATCGGCCATCTTGAGGGCGACGTTCTGATAGTCGTCGAGGATCGCGCAGCGGTGGCTGGTCATGGCGAAGGTCCGTTGGGTTGGCCGGCTGAGAACGGCGGGAGGGCAGGGCAGCCGATGATAGCACAGCCGAACCTAGGTGGCGGTTCAGAAGCCGCATCATTCTTGCGGCGAGTCCGAAATGCGGACTTCTGAACCAAAGCCACACTCGATCAGTAGCTTGCTAGTGTCCTTCGATTCCGAAGTTCGCAAACGAGGGTGCCGCAGGATGATGCGAACTTCGGAATCGGGACACTAGCCCGCGCCAATGCGAGCGGGCCGAAGCTTCGATGACCGGTTGGACGTGACGGGCTTGGAGTTGGGCAGCGACGGGGTGCGTCAGGCCTTCACGCGGACGCGGGCCAGCACCGGAACGCGATGCATCACCTCGGGCGCCGGATCATGCTTGGCGTGCCACTTGGGGCCGGGTCCGCGCATGTAGTGCAACTCGGGCCGATAGGTGTCGAACAGAGCGTGGGCCAGGCCGTGGACGAGCTCGGCGAGGTCGACAGCGGGTCCCGATGCCTTGCGGCGGGCGGCGAACTTCCGAACTGCGCTTTCTGCCCATGACACTCTCCGGACGGCTGGTTGGCTTTGCCGGTTGTCTCGGTCGCTCTGCTGCTCGTGACATGGAGCGACCGTATTCGCCAGCCATCTTGAGGCGAAATTTGTTAAAAACGAGTAGGAAATCGCCAGCGATTCCGCTTTTGTCCGCTACCGTTGCGGAATTGTTACAGTTAGGGTTAACGGGTGGCTCCCGAAAGACACACTTGCGCGCCGGTCGGCCGCACCGCTGCCGGGCTCGAGGACGGGGGCGTCGGCTCGATCTCGGATCGAGCGCAGCGGCTGCGTCCAGCGGCTCTCGGGAAGAGGGGAATCAGCGCTGCACGCGCACCCGGACGAGGGCCGGCATGAGGACCGCGCGCACAGCGACGGGAGCCGGGTCGTGCTTGGCGTGCCACTTGGGGCCGCGGCCGCGCATGTAGTGCAGCTCGGGCCGGTAGGGATCGAACAGCGCCTGGGCGAGGTTGCGGACGAGGGCGGCGAACTCGGCCGTCAGGCCGGGCGCCTGGCGGCGGCTGGTGGAGGCTCGGGCTGCTTTCGTGGTCGTGAACATGACACGCTCCGATCGGCTTGTTGTTGTTCTTGCCGGCTCTGATCCTTGGTCACCGGACGAAGCGTCCGGGTTCAGCGGACGATCGGCCGGATCGCATTAACACCTGGTAGGAATTGGCCTACGTAGTTACGCGGTCAGTACTCCTGCCTGCTCGGATGTACGTCGCCGGCGCCGCCGCGGATGTGCTGCGCGTCACACGTTTTCGTGTTTTCGCTTTTGGCCGTGGGACATGGGCGAGCTGGGCGAGCGGCGAGCTTGCTCTTGCGGGCGCGTCTCGCTACATCAGCGCCGACATTCCCACCAATCGGCGCTCAGTGGCGCCCAGACAATGAGGGCAGGGCGGTTCATGGCCCGTCAGTTCATCTATCACATGGAGGGTCTCTCGAAGACCTATCCGGGCAACCGGAAGGTCCTGGAGGACATTCACCTGTCGTTCTATCCGGACGCCAAGATCGGCGTGCTCGGCGTCAACGGCTCCGGCAAGTCGACCCTGCTGCGCATCATGGCGGGCATCGACACCGAGTTCACCGGCGAGGCCTGGGTCGCCGAGGGCGCCCGTGTCGGCTACCTCGAGCAGGAGCCGCAGCTCGATGCCGCCAAGAGCGTGCGCGAGAACGTGATGGAGGGCGTCGCCCCGCAGAAGGCGATCCTCGACCGCTACAACGAGCTCGCCGCCAATTACTCGGACGAGACCGCCGACGAGATGACCAATCTGCAGGACGAGATCGAGGCCAAGGGGCTGTGGGACCTCGACTCCAAGGTCGACCAGGCCATGGACGCGCTGCGATGCCCGCCCGACGACGCCGACGTGACCAAGCTGTCCGGCGGCGAGCGGCGGCGCGTGGCGCTCTGCCGGCTGCTGCTCGATCAGCCGGAGCTGCTCCTGCTCGACGAGCCGACCAATCATCTCGACGCCGAGTCGGTGCATTGGCTCGAGGGCCATCTGCGCAATTATCCGGGCGCGATCCTGATCGTCACCCACGACCGCTACTTCCTCGACAACGTCACCGGCTGGATCCTCGAGCTCGACCGCGGCCGCGGCATTCCGTACGAGGGCAACTACTCGGCCTGGCTGTCGCAGAAGCGCAAGCGGCTGGAGCAGGAGGGCCGCGAGGAAGAGGCGCGCCAGCGCACGCTGGCGCGCGAGCAGGAATGGATCGCGGCTTCACCGAGGGCGCGGCAGGCGAAATCCAAGGCGCGTTATCAGCGCTATGAGGACCTGGTGAAGCAGGCCGCGGAAAAGACCACCGCAGACCGCGCAGATCATCATTCCGGTGGCGGAGCGGCTGGGGCAGAACGTCGTCGATTTCACCGGGCTCAAGAAGGGCTACGGCGACAATCTCTTGATCGACGACCTCACCTTCAAGCTGCCGCCGGGCGGGATCGTCGGCGTGATCGGCCCGAACGGCGCCGGCAAGACCACGCTGTTTCGCATGATCACGAGCCAGGAGAAGCCGGACGCGGGCACGATCGCGATCGGCGAGTCGGTGCATCTCGGCTATGTCGACCAGTCGCGCGACTCGCTCGACGGCAAGAAGAACGTGTGGGAGGAGATCTCGAACGGGCAGGACATCATCCTGCTCGGCAAGCGCGAGGTGAATTCGCGCGCCTATTGCTCCAACTTCAACTTCAAGGGCGGCGACCAGCAGAAGAAGGTCGGCTCGCTCTCGGGCGGCGAACGGAACCGCGTGCATCTCGCCAAGATGCTCAAGTCGGGCGCCAACCTGCTGCTGCTCGACGAGCCCACCAACGATCTCGACGTCGACACCTTGCGCGCGCTCGAGGAGGCCTTGGAGGACTTCGCCGGCTGCGCGGTCATCATCAGCCACGACCGCTGGTTCCTCGACCGCATCGCCACCCACATCCTCGCCTTCGAGGGCGACAGCCACGTCGAATGGTTCGAGGGCAACTTCCAGGACTACGAGCAGGACAAGATGCGCCGCCTGGGGACGGATTCGACCATCCCGCATCGGATCAAGTACAAGAAGTTCTCCCGCTGACAGCGAATAGCGAATGCGGTAGCCCCTATTCGCATTCGCACGCTCCCTGCACACTGCGGAAATCTCCCATGACCGAAGACTGGAGCGCGCGCCAGTACCTCAAGTTCGAGGACGAGCGCACCCGCCCGCCGCGCGATCTGCTCGCGCAGGTGCCGCTCATCCGAGCCGCGCCACGTGATCGATCTCGGCTGCGGCCCCGGCAATTCCACCGAGCTTCTGATCGAGCGCTATCCGGACGCCGACGTCATCGGCTTGGACTCCTCGCCGGACATGCTCCGCCAGGCGCGCGAGCGGCTGCCCAAGCGCACCTTCGCGCAAGCCGATCTCGCCACCTGGAGCCCGCAGGAGCGCACGGACCTGCTGTTCGCGAACGCGGTGTTCCAATGGGTGCCCGACCATCCCGCGGTGTTGCGGCGACTGCTGCAGGCATTGCCGGCGGGCGGCGTGCTGGCGGTGCAGATGCCCGACAACACCAACGAGCCGGCGCTCTTGCTGATGGAGGAGGTGGCGCGCGCGGGGCCGTGGGCCGCGACGCTCGCGGCCGCCAATGCCGCACGCAACGATCTGCCGAGCCCGGCGGCTACTACGATCTGCTCGGCCGCCTGTGCCGGCACCTCGACATCTGGCACACGGTCTACAATCACGTGATGGCCGGGCCCGAGAGGTGTCGTCGAATGGTTCAAGGGCTCGGCGCTGCGGCCGTTCCTGGCCCCGCTCGATGGCGACATGCGCGACGATTTCGTCGCCGCCTACACGGCGCGGATCGCCCGCGCCTACCCGGCGCGCTTCGACGGCAAGGTGCTGCTGAGATTTCCGCGGCTGTTCATCGTCGCGGTGCGATAGGAAGCGAATAGCGAGTAGCGTAGCGGGCTTTTTCTATTCGCTATTCGCCACTCACTATTCGCCGCTTCTCTCTTCACCCGCACCTTGGTGGCGATCGGACCGGTGTCGCCGACGTCCTCGTTGTAGTGCACTTCATCGCCGCGCTCGAGCGCATCGAAGTCTCCCGACAGCACGGCGTTGCGATGGAAGTAGAGCAGGCCGCCTTCCTTGGTCATGAGGTAGCCGAAGTCCTGCTCGGGGGTGATCTCGGCGACCTGACCGAGCGACTGATTGCCGGCGTCGTGATGGCCGTCCTTGGTGCGCCTGTTGCGCTGCTGCTTGAGCTCCAGCAGTTGCCGCTCGGCGAGGCGGAACGCCTCGTTGATGGCCTTGCGCAGGTCGGGGTGCTTGTATTTGCGCAGCAGATGCTCCGGCTCGTGGCTGACCACGAGGTCCTTGCGGCCGGGAATGCCGAGCTCGATATGGACCACCGGCGGAATGGTGCCGGTCAAGTCCTTGGCGCGCTGGTCGATCCGCACCCGGCATGAGACCAACCGATCGTAGAGCTTTTCGAGCTCGGCGACGCGGCTGCGGATTTCCTGCTCCGCCCACTCGGAACTGTCGATATTGTGGAAGGCAATCTCGAGCGGCACCTGCAGCATGGGGGGCAACTCCTTACCTTCGGCGCATTTGGACGCTTGTGTTAACGCTTGGCCAATCCGAATCGTTGCAGTGGAAAGTGGGGGTACAGCCCATCTATGCCGGGTGGGCTCCTTCGCGGGCAAATCGAAATGACGTTCATCAATAGACGTAGGGTGACTAAACTTGGGGTGATCCGCCGATCGTTGCAACCGGCGCTCGTCGCTGTGGCCGTCGGCGCCGCCTGGCTTGCGGCTTGCGGTGCGACCTCGGCGCAGGCGGCCGACGCCGCGTTTCAGAAGTGGCTCGCCGATCTCTGGCCGCAGGCGCAAGCCATGGGCGTGTCGCGCAAGACCTTCGAGGCGGCGACGCACGGGGTCAAGCCCGATCTGACGCTGCCCGATCTCGATCTTCCGGGCCGGGAAGGCATCCCGCCGCGCGGGCAGGCCGAGTTCGTGCAGACGCCGGCCGACTACATCAAGGAGGCGAACATCGCGCGGCTCGCCGAGCAGGCGAAGAAGCTCGCCGGCGAGCACGGCCGCACGCTCGCCGCCATCGAGCAGAAATTCGGCGTGCCGCCCAACGTGCTGCTCGCGATCTGGGGGCGCGAGACCGCCTTCGGCGGCTACAAGCTGCCCAAGCACGGCATCACGGTGCTCGCCACCCAGGCCTATTACGGGCGGCGCAAGGACATGTTCCGCCAGGAGCTGCTCTACGCGCTCAAGATGCTGGAGGAGGGCCACGTCACGCTCGCCGAGATGAAAAGCTCCTGGGGCGGCGCCATGGGGCTCACCCAGTTCCTGCCGTCGGAGTTCTACAAGCTCGCGGTCGATTTCGACGGCGACGGCAAGAAGGACATCTGGCATTCGGTGCCCGACGCGCTCGCCTCGGCCGCGCAGCAGCTGGTCAGCAAGGGCTGGCAGCGCGGCACGCGCTGGGCCTACGAGGTGCGCGCGCCGCAGGGCATCGATTGCACCATCGGCGTTCCCGAGGTCACGCGGCCGGTCGGCGAATGGCTCAAGCAGGGATTCGTTCCCGCCTACGCGCGCAAGCCCGACCGCGGCGGAGCTGGCCGAGCCGGCCTCGCTGCTGCTCCCCGAGGGCATCTACGGGCCGGCGTTCCTGACGCTGCGAGAACTACTACGTCATCAAGGAATACAATTTCTCCGATCTCTACGTGCTGTTCGTCGGCCACCTGAGCGACCGCATCGGCGATCCGCGCCCGTTCGAGACGCCGTGGAGCAAGAATACGCAGCTGCGCACCGCCCAGGTCGAGACCATGCAGCGCACGCTGACACGGCTCGGTCTCTACAAGGACAAGATCGACGGCAAGGCCGGCATGCTCACGCGCGCCGCGCTCGGCGCCTACCAGAAGGCCAACCGGCTCAAGCTCGATTGCTGGCCGACCGCGGCCGTGCTCGAGCACATGCTCGCCCGGGCCGCCGTCGACGAGCGCCGCAAATGATCATGGCCGGCTCGTGCGAGCCGGCCATGACAGCATTCCCGATTTGGATGGATGCGTTGCGTCGCCGCTCAGCAGGGCACGCGCGTCGGCCGCACCACCCAGGCCTGGTAGCGGTTGGACCAGACCTGCTGGTCGACGATGCAGTAGCGCGGCGCCACGTAGACCGGCGCCGGCTCGACCACATAGGCGGGCCGTGAATTCGCGATCGCTGCGCCGGCGATGAGGCCGCCGACGACGCCGACGGCGACGCCGGCCGCCAGACCGCCGCGACGTCCCGCGGACGCCTCAGTGGCGAAAGTCGCGAGCGAGACCGCGATGGTCGCGACCGCCAGTACCGCAGTAAGAGCCTTTTTCATTCAGAATCTCCTTGCAAGCGTCGGCCGCCGCCGAGCGCGGAGGGATTGGCGATTTGTCCAGATATCCCCGATTAGCCATGGCCCCCGAATGAGCCGGTTACGATAATCCCGTTTAATTTGTCGGAATTTGGGTCAGCAGCGCGCTACCTTGTGCAGGAAATACCTTGCTGGTGCAGGAATTACCTTGTTCGCGACACAAAATTGCCGGCGTCCCCGAGCGCGGGGGCGCCAGCGTGGATCGTGGTCCGGGAGTCCGCTCGCTGATCGGCCGGATCAGCAGACCCGCACGCGATATCCGTTACGCCACCGGATGCAGCTGTAATAGGCGCGCCGGGGGCGTAGTAGTACGCCGGACCGGGCGCGTAGGCGGGCGTGTAGTAGTCGTAGTAGACCGGGCCCGGGGCATAGGCGTATCCGCCATATCCACCGTAGTACCCGCCGTAGTACCCGCCGTAGTATCCGCCGTAGTACGGCCGCGCGAATGCGCCCGCGATGGCGGCGGCGGCGAAACCGCCGACGATGGCCGGGCCCCACCAGCCGCGGCGGGCCTCCGCCGTCGTGGGGGTAGCGACCGCGGCGACGGTGATGGTCGCTGCCGCGGCAAGAGCGGTCAGGGTCTTGGTCATGGGGGTCACCTCACACAGGGAAGTGTTAGGATAACATTCAACGCGCCCCCGGTCGTGAATGTTCCACGTCCACGGTGAACCGACAATGAATGCCGGCTCATCGACATGCGCGGTTGCACGGCGCCCGATGTTGCGGCGCACCATCGAAACAAAAAAGACCTCATCCGGGAGGATGAGGTCGCGAAGCCTTGTTTCCGAGACTGCCCTCGCTGGGGCTTGTCGGCCGGTTTATTCGGCCGCTTCCCGGACGAGCCTGGGTGTCGTGATGTTCGACGCCTCCAGCGCGGCCATCTCCAAGAGATGCGCCAAGTCCGGCAGCGCCGCCTCCCGACACAACTTGCAAAGCTCGTACGCCGTCGTGCCTACGTAGTCAGCCACTTGCACTTGTTTACCCATTGCCTACCCCTTCAAGCAGGATTGCCGCGCACCATGATTGACATGGCCGGCCGCGACCGAATGTGAGCCGGTTCACACTTCCCGCATGATAGTTTCGGCAGCGCCTCGCAGCCCGGGAGTGAGCAAGGGTGCAATATCGGCGCGCAACGTCACGAGCAGGCAACCGACGCGCGAGCTATCGACCGCCTGCTTGCCGAATTGCCGAAGTCGCCAAGAACTCGATCAGTTGAACTTGAGGCCCGCCGCCTTGACCAGCGCGATGTTGGTCGTCGATCTCCTTCTTGATCAGCGCATCGAACTCGGCCGACGTCATCGGCATCGGCTCGATCCCCTGCGGCTTGAACTTCTCCGTCACGCCGGGCGTCTGCAATGCCTTCTGCGTCTCTTGATAGAGCCGCTCGACGATGTCGCGCGGCGTCTTCGCGGGCACGAACATCCCCATCCAGTAATTGTAGTCGGAGTCGGCCAACCCCGCCTCCAAGGTGGTCGGCACGTCGGGCAGCGCCGATGAGCGCTTGGCGGAGCTGACTGCGAGCGGGATGAGCTTGCCGTCGCGAATGAAGCCGAGCGCGGCCGCCATGCCCATGCAGGAGAAGTCGACCCGTCCGGTCATCACCTCGGTGAGCGCTTCCGGACCGCCGCGGAAGGGAACGTGGACGGCCGTGAAGCCGGCGCTGACGCGCAGGCGCTCGGCCGCCCAATGGGTGGCGCTGCCGACGCCCGCGGAGGCATAGGTGAGGGAGCCCGATTTGGCGGCCTGCCACCAACTGCTGGATCGTCTTGATGCCCTTGGCGGGCGCGATCACCGTCACGTTGGGGATGGTGCCGAACGGGATGACCGCGGAAAAATCGCGCGCCGGATCGTAGCTGATGTTCGGATAGGCCGCCGGGGCGGAGGAATGCGCGGAGGCGTTGATCAGGATCGAATAGCCGTCGGGATCCGCCTTGGCGACGGCGGCGGTTCCGATCGACCCGCCGGCGCCGCCGCGGTTCTCCACCACGATCGTCTGTGCGAGCTGGCTCGAGAGCGGATCGAGCACGATGCGCCCGACGATGTCGAGGCTGCTGCCGGCCGAAAACGGGATCATCGCCCGGATCGGCTGCTTCGCCGGCCAGCTCTGCCCGCTCGCAAGCCGGGGAAGCGCCGGCATCGCGAGCGCGGCCCCGGCCAGGTTGAGGAATCGGCGGCGCGTGGTCATGGTCGTTTTCCTTGGAAAGTGTTGTGAATCGCGAGGCGCGGCGGCAGAGCATACCGCAGCGCCTCGTCGCGTTCATGTGCCGGCGGCGCGACGACGCTGCGCCATTTCGCCCTACGCTATTTCGCCCTAGCGGGTCGGCGGCGCCGACATCCCCTTGAACACCAGCTTCTGCAGCCCGCGCGTGGTCGCGGCCACGTAGATGTTGCCTTTCGCGTCGGTTGCGATCTGGTGGCCGCCGCCCAGCATGCCGGGGCCTTGGATCGACCCCACGACCTCGAGCGTCTTGCGGTCGGCGATCACGATGTCGGTGCCGCCGCCGACGTAGAGGAATTGCTGCTCGGGGTCCGGCGACAAGGCGAGGTTGCGCGCAAACGGCGCGCTGCCGCGCACCAGCTGCTTGAGGTATTTGCCGTCGCTGGTGAACATCTGCACCCGGCGGTTCTCCCGATCGGCGGCGTACACCGTTCCGTCATTGGACACGCGGATGGCATGCACGATGCTGAACTGATCGGGACCGGGGCCGTCGGGCACGCTGCTCAGGCTCGGCGGCGGACACTGGTCGTTGTCGAGCGGCTTGTTGCCGAAGGCGCCCCACATCCGCTTGAACGCGCCGGTATCCGCATCGAAAACGATGACGCGGTGATTGCCGTAGCCGTCGGCGACGAACAGCTCGTTGGTCGCCGGATGCACCCAGACGTCCGCGGGCTGGTGCAGATTGGTGGTGTCGGCGTTGCCCTTGCTTTGCGAGCTGCGGCCGATCTGCAGCGCGAGCTTGCCGTCCTGCGTGAACTTCACCACCTGGTCGTCGCCGACCGGCTTGAGCCCGCGAAGCGCGCGCCCCGCACAATTGTTTCCACCCACCCACACGAACCCCTTGTGGTCGATATGGATGCCGTGCTCGCGCTCAGGCCATTCGCCGCCGCTCTCGGCGCCGCCCCAGCCTTTGATGAAATTGCCGGCCGCGTCGAACACCATGATCGGCGGCGCCGCGCTCCCGGCTTGCTCGGGCTTGAGCGTGCGCGGCCGGTGCAGGACCCAGAGATTGTCTTGGGCATCGACGCCGATGCTGGACGCGTCTCCGAGCTTCCACTGTGGCGGCACCTTCGGCCACGCCGGATCGACCTCGAACGTCGGCACGCTGCGCGCCGGCGCCGGAGATGTTTGGGCGGCTGCCTCGGTGCCGCACAGCGATGTCGCTCCGATCCCGGCCACGATGACCGACGCGAGCACAACGGCACGGTTCAGATTCGTGCACTTCATGGTTTCCTCCCTTGCTGAAAGCTACGGCTTACGCCGGCTGCGGAATCGGCACGTCGTGCACCTTCATCGCCAGCGCCACCGACGTGTAATAGCCGAGCAGCACGAGCACCTCGGCGATGCCTTCCCGGCCCAGGGCCGTTTCGACCTCGGCGAACTCCGCGTCCGACAATTTCGAGCCGCCGACCAGGGCCGCGGCGAACCGGTGGACGGCGCGCTCGTGCGCCTCGGCGAGCTTCGGATCGCCGCCGGCGAGGATCGCGTCGATCGCCTCCTGCGACAGCCCTGCGGCCTTGCCTTCGCGGATATGCGCCTGCCTGACGTAGTCGCCCTTCCAATGCTGCGCGATCACCAGGATCACGATCTCCACCTCGCGCTTCGACAGCGACGCGTGCTTGTTGAGAAAGGTGCCGATCCGCTCCATGCCGGCCGCGACGGTCGGGCTGTGGATCCAGATCTTGTAAGGGCCGAGGATGCGGCCGCGGCCGGCGGTGAGCTGGTCGAAGACCGTGGTCTGCTCCGGGGTGAGCTTCTCGGGCGGGATTTCGAGAATTCGGTTCATGATGATGTGTCGTCCTGGGCGATGAGCCGTTGGTGGAGAGCTGGCGGGCCGTTGCTAGGCCAGTCAAGGTAGCCTGGATAGAGCGCGGACGAAATCCGGATGTCGAGCGGGGCGGCGAACGGCTCAGCCTGCGAGCATTCTTGCTCGCAACCACGCCCAGGCTTTGCCGACCATGGTGGTGGGAGCAGCCGGCTCGGCGATCTCGCGGACATCGTCCCGCGCGGATCGAGCGGCGGCCAATTCGACCAGGTCCTGCTGGACGAGCGGCTTGGCCGGCTCGACCCGCTGCCGGTGAGCGGGCGTCGCGGCCGGCGGCTCGGCGGCGCAATCGCGATCGGACCCACATTGGCGAGAAACACCTGCTCGCGCGAATGGGTAAGCTGCCCCAGCGCTTCATCGAGCGGCAGCCAGCGCACCGCCTTGACGTCGTGCATCAGCTTGCGGACCGGCCCGCCGATGGCCTGCATCCGCCAGAACTGCACGATTTTTGGTCGGCTGCCGACGTCGTAGGACATCGTGCCGAGAAACTCGTGCACCGAGACGTCATGACCGGTCTCTTCCAAGACCTCGCGTTTGGCCGCAGCAAGCGCGCTTTCGTTGCCGATGAGCTTGCCTTTCGGCAGCACCCAGTCGTTCTGTTTGCGCAGTTGCACGATCGCGATCAGCGGCTGCGGGCCACCACGCACCACGATGCCACCCGCCGCGAAGATCGCCGCGCGCCCCGCCTTTTTCATCCGTTCGCTGTCATGCCAAGTGGTCGTGTCCGATCCGGACATACATGCACACATACATAAGGTCGCTGGTGACGCGATGGAATACGCTTCGTCATTCCCCGCTACCCGGCGCGGGGCGGGATGGGCTACGCTTCCGGCGTAAGAGCGGTGGGCATCGCACCATGCCGATCATTCTCGGACTTGCATTGCTGATCATGCTTGCGGTCGTGTTCGGTCCGCAGTGGTGGATCCGACGCGTGTTGGCGCGGCACGGCGACGACCGGCCGGACTTCCCGGGGACGGGGAGCGAGCTTGCACGCCACCTGCTGGACGAGGCGGGCCTGAGCCGGGTGAAGGTCGAGCGCACCGACGCGGGCGACCACTACGATCCGCTGGAGCACGCCGTGCGCCTGTTGCCGCAGCATCACGATGGGCGTTCGGTCTCGGCGGTGGCGGTGGCGGCGCACGAGGTGTCGCATGCCCTCCAGCATGCGCGCGGCGAACGGGCCTTTGCGCTTCGTTTCGCTCTGGTCAACAGGCTGACCTGGATCGACCGCATCGCCAGCGGCATCTTGTTGCTGGCGCCGGTGGTGTTCGTCCTCGTCAAGGCGCCGCTCCTGCTCGCGGTTCAGGTGATCGCCGGACTGCTGCTGCTCACGATCCGCATCGCCGTCCATGTCGCCACCTTGCCGGTCGAGCTCGACGCCAGCTTCGCCAAGGCGCTGCCGGTGCTGCAGCGCGGCGGCTATCTTGCGGCCTCCGATCTGCCGGCGGCGCGCAGCGTGTTGCGTGCCGCGGCCTGGACCTACGTGGCGGCGGCGCTCGCCACCTTGCTCGACGTCGCGCGCTGGTTCCGGATGCTGAGGTTTTAAGGGTCGCAGGATGGGGTTCGCTGGCGCTCAGCCCATCCTGCGCTCGTCTTGGCGGACCGCGCCTTCAAAAAACCGGTTCTTCGGCCGCGGCAATCCGAGATTCTCGCGCAAGGTCTTGCCTTCGTAGTCGCGCCGGAAAATCCCGCGCCGCTGCAATTCGGGCACCACCTTGTCGACGAAATCGTCGAGCCCGCCGGGCAGGTAGGGGAACTGCACCGTGAAGCCGTCGGAGCCTTCGGTCTCCAGCCATTCCTCCATCTCGTCGGCGATGGTCTTGGGCGTGCCGATCATGGCGAGGCCGGAATGGCCGCCGAGCCGCTGCGCGAGCTGGCGCACGGTCAGGTTCTCGCGCTTGGCGAGATCGATCGCGCGCTGCCGCCCGCTCTTCGAGGCATTGCTCTCGGGGATCTCGGGCAGCGGCCCGTCCGGATCGAATTTCGACGCATCGTGGCCGAGCGCGATCGAGAGCGAGCCGATGGCGTTGGCGTAGTGCACGAGGCTGTCGAGGTGCGCGCGCTTCTTGCGCGCCTCCTCCACCGTGTCGCCGACCACCACGAAGCAGCCCGGCAGAATCTTGATGTGGTCGCGCGACCGCCCGGCCTTTTCGGCCCGGCCTTTCACGTCGGCATAGAACGCGCGCCCGATCGCAAGGCTCGACTGGGCGGTGAACACCGCCTCCGCGGTCTCGGCGGCGAGCTGGCGGCCGGACTCGGAGGCGCCGGCCTGCACGATCACCGGCCAGCCCTGGATCGGCCGCGCGATGTTGAGCGGGCCGCGCACCGAGAGATATTTGCCCTTGTGGTCGAGCACGTGCAGCTTGGCGGGATCGAGATAGATGCCGTGCTCCACGTCGCGGATGAAGGCGTCGTCCGCCCAGCTGTCCCACAGCCCGGTGACCACGTCGTAGAACTCGCGCGCGCGGGCGTAGCGCTCGCCGTGCTCCATGTGCTCCTCGAGCCCGAAGTTCAGCGCCGCATCCGGGTTGGAGGTGGTGACGATGTTCCAGCCGGCGCGGCCGCCGCTGATGTGGTCGAGCGAGGCGAACCTGCGGGCGATATGGTAGGGCGAGTCGAAGGTGGTCGAGCCGGTGGCCAGGAGGCCGATATGCTCGGTCGCCACCGCCAGCGCCGACAGCAGCGTGAACGGCTCGAACGACGTCACCGTGTGGCTGCGCTTGAGCGCCTCCAACGGCATGTTGAGCACCGCCATGTGGTCGGCCATGAAGAAGCCGTCGAACTTGCCGTGCTCGAGCTTCTGCGCGAAACGCTTCAAATGCGCAAAGTTGAAATTGGCGTCCGGATAGGCGCCCGGATAGCGCCAGGCGCCGGTATGGATGCTGGCCGGCCGCATGAATGCGGTCAGCCTGAGTTGACGCGAACCTGCCATGGAGAACCCCTTGCGCGCCGCACGGACGCATTGAAGAGCGAGCCTGGTATATAGGCGCGCCGTCGTTTTAGTGAAGCGGGTGTGCTCACCAGGCCGTGCTCGAGAATTCTAATCTCTCGCTGCACGTGAGGGCGATCGAATTCTGTCGTGGGTGCCCCGGACGAGGTATGTTGCGTCTATGCTTGCAATGCTAGATTGGCCCCAATGACCGCGCTGCCGAAGAACAAGATGACCGTCGACGAGTACCTCGCCTGGGCGGAGGGCCGGCCGGGGCGCTTCGAGCTCTATGCGGGCACCGTCTATGCGATGACGCCGGAGCGGGTCGGGGCACGCCAATGTCAAGTACGCTGTGCAGACGGCGCTGCTGACCGGAATCCGGCGGGCTGGGCTGTCTTGTTACATGCTGCCGGACGGGATGACGGTCCGTGTCGATCGGGATACCGCGCACGAGCCGGACGCGCTGGTCTATTGCGGTCAGAAGCTTCCTGATTCCGCCGTCGAGGCGCCGAACCCGGTCATCGTCGTCGAGGTGCTTTCGCCCTCCACGCGGCACGTAGACGCTTCAGCCAAGCTGGTGGGCTATTTCCGCGTCGCGAGCGTGCAGCATTACCTGATCGTCGACCCGGACACGCGGCTCGTCGTCCATCATGCGCGCGGCGAGAGGGACGTGATCGCGACGCAGATCGTCAACGCAGGCGGGCTCCGGCTCGACCCGCCCGGGATCGACCTCACGGTCGGGGAATTGTTCCCCGCGTGACGGAAGACGGGCGTACATGCCCGGACGGTGGCTCGACCCCAACACGCTCCGAGGATCGGATGCTCGGCCCTATTCGGCCTTGATGCCGGCCTCGCGAATGACGCGGCCGTATTCGTCGACCAGCTTTCGCATGTAGGCGCCGAATTCGGCGCCGCAGGTTCCGACCGGAAACAGCCCTTGCTGCGCAAGCTTCGGCTTCACCTCGGGGGCCTTGAGCGCGGCGCTGAACCAGCCGGACAGCTGCGCGACCATGTCGGCCGGCGTCTTCGCCGGCGCCACGATCCCGTAGAAGATCTCCGCCTCGTATTTGACGACGCCGGTCTCGGCGAGCGTCGGCACGTCCGGCAGCGCCTCGACCCGCGCGGCCGAAGCGGTGGCCAGCCCGCGTAGCGTGCCCGACTTCAAGTGCGACACCACCGTCGGGTAGTCGGCGAACACCGCCGTCACGTGGCCGCCCATCAGCGCATTGATCGCGGGTGCCGTGCCGGCATACGGCACGAAGGTCATGTTGATGTTGGCCGCGCGCTTGACCACCTCGAAGGCGATGTGCAGCGAGGACGTCGGCGCCGCTGCCAGCGCCAATTCGCCGGGCTTGGCGCGCGCGGCGGCAATCAGATCGGCGAGCGTCTTGTAGGGCGATGTGCCCTGGACGACGAGGACCAGCGGCGTCGAGGCCAGGTAGCAGATCGGCTCGAAGCTCGTCGATACGTCGTAGTTGCCTTTCTTGAAGGCCGGATTGACCACGAAGGAATTCGCCACCAGCAGAACCGTGCTCCCATCCGGCGCGGCGCGCGCGACTGCTTCGGTGCCGATCACCGTGCCGCCACCCGGGCGGTTCTCGACCACCACCGACGGCCCTTGCGCCCGGCCGATCTGGTCCCCCATCAGGCGCGACAGGATGTCGGGACCGCTGGCCGGCGGGTAGGGAACGACGATCTTGACCGTCCGCGCCGCCTGCGACCATGCGCCGTGGCCGGTGAGTGCGAGCAGGATCGCGGCGATCAGCGTGACGGCAAATCGATCTCGACAATATGTCTTCATGAGATTGCTCTTTGAAGTGTGTCTGCAGGTGGCGCCGCGGGGTCAGCATACGTCAATGTGGACGGGAATGTCATTGCGGCAAATGCGACGACCCGCCTTGTGCGCGTCGTGGCCGCGGCGGACGCGCGACTGCGTCGGCGCGCCGCGACCGCATTCCTGCCGTGCCCGGCGGTACGCAAGAACCTCGTCGGGCACATGCATACCGGCACGGCAGGAACAATTCCGGCCGGCTTACACAGTTCCGGCAACAATTGCGGAGCAGCGTCGTATCCCTTGTTCAACAGTAACGATGGTGTGCGTATGCGTATGTCCTATAGCCTCGCGGCGGCTGCCGCGGCCACCGGCCTCAACAAGACGACAATCCTGCGAGCGATCAAGGAAGGAAAAATCACCGGCACCAAGGACGAGCTCGGCGAATGGCAGGTCGAGCCCGCCGCGCTCCACCTTCTTTATCCGCCGGTCGCCGAGCGTAACGCCGGCAGCGAAGCGGTGGAGCGATACGCGGTGGCCGACGTCGAGGCGCTCGGAGCGCAGATCGAAGCCCTGCTCAGGCAGGCCGGGCGGCGCCTGCGCCAGCAGGTCGACGCCGTGCACCGCGATCACGACGCCGGGCACGACCGCGCGCAAGCCGAGCAACTCGCCTTCGCCGATCAGGATGAGCGGCTTCGGTGACGCGGCAGCGTCACCGCTCACGCCGTATAGCGGAACAGCCGGAAGAAGTCGGTCGGATCCACGAACACCTGCCGCGCCTCGCCGAAGCCGGCCTCGCGGCCGAGCTCGCACCAGACGGCGGCGGTCTCGGGGAAGTCGCAGGTGCTGACGTGGTGCCAGATCTGCGCCCATTCGGCCGGCTCCAGGACGCTCCACAACGGCTTGTTGACGCGCAGGAAGCGATCGAGCCATGCGGGGCGGTCCTCGCCGTTCCGGCGCGTCGGCTCGTAGAGCAGGAACATGCCGCGCGCACCGACGGCGCCGCGGATCGCCTTCATCAGGGCGAGCTTGTCGCTGGTCGAGAGGTGATGGATCGACAGGCTGCACCAGGCCGCGTCGGCGTGCTCGGGCCGGCGCATCATGGCTTCGACGAAATCGCGGTGGTCGAGATCGACCTCGCAGGGCAATCCGGCGAGATTGCCGGCGGCGAGCTCGAGGGCGGCTTGCGACAGGTCGATGCCGTGATAGTGGCGGACCTTGGTTCCGGGTAGCGCCACCTTCATCATGCTGGCGTCGCCGCAGGCGATGTCGAGAAACGAGAACGGCGACGGGAAAACCTCGTTCAGGGTGTTCCTCAGAATACCGCCGACCTCGCGTTGCGCCAGGCAATCGCTCTCGACCAGCTTGCGGTAGGTCGCCCACTGCTGCTGGAACTGCTCGAGCGCCGCGGCGTCCACCACCGCGCCGCCTGCTTGGAACTGATGGATATGAACGTTGACCAAGGTCGCTGCTCCTCTTCAAAGCTTCGGCGCCGTCGCGGCGCGATCGCGATCGATGAAAGCCACCAGCTCTTTCGTGCGGTCGGTGAACAGCTGAAGCTTGCCGGTGTCGAGCGGCTCGCTCAGCGACTGGAGCAAGAGCGTGTCGACGCCGTCCGCGAAGGCCGGTCCCAGCCCGCAGAAGAAAAAGCCGAGCGCGCGCGCGGCATCGGTCAGCAGCGGAAGCCCGGGATCGCCGACCGGGGCGGAGAGCTGCACCGAGCTCGCACCCAGCGCCCGCACGTCGCGCAGCGCCTGGGCAAGCTCGATTGAGGCATTCGGGCCAATCCGCTCGAACGAGATCGCCCCGTAGCCGCGATCGTTCACCTTGATGGCGGTGCGCGACCCCGCGGCGGCCGCGGTCGCCGGCGCCGCCAACGTGACGGCCACGCCGAGGCTCGCGTAGAGCTCGAGCAGCATCTCCCGATAGGGCGCGGGGGCGTGGATGGTGCGCGCGGGCGGCTTCTGCACGAAACGGAAGGTGCGCAGGTAGCTCTGGCGCTGTCCGGCGGTGGGGCAGGGCAGACCCTTGGGCCGGAAGCTCTCCGGATTGGCGCCGAGCAGCACCGCGCAGACCGGCATGCCGGCGCGCTCGTCGTTGCGCTGCGAGAAGGTGTGGATGGTGAGCGGCTCGGCGTAAATTCCGCAGAGGCCGCGCTTGGGCGCTTCCTGCGAGAGGCGCTCGGTCATGCGCTCGAGCAGATGATGGCCGCGGTAAGCCGGCAGCACGACCGCCTCGCCGCGTTCGGCGACCCGCGAGCCCGGTTCGCGCTCGAGCGCGACGTGGCCGATCACCTCGCCCGCGCCGTCACGCACCACCGCCGGAATGAGCTCGCCGCTCTCGACCTTGTCCCAGTAACGGTGCGGCGAGAACACCTCCGAGTGGACGTAGTGGTGGCCATAGACTGCGAGGAAGCAGCGGGCGATCGCCGCCGCATCGCTTCTCTGCGGCAGGTCGACGGCGTAGTCGCTCGCGGCCGCTGCCGCGGCGGGCGCGGACAACGGCTCCTCGGTCGCCGGCGGGGGAGGCGGCTCTCCGTCGACGCTCAGGCTGCGGTGCAGGCTGACCTCCCAGCCGTCGATGCCGTGCTCGTGGCACGAGATGCCCGCGTCGCGCCCGATGCGGCCGGCGAGCGACGCCACGATGCTCGAGAAACGCGAATGGCCGTGCAGGAAGATCCGCGCCCTGACGTCGCGGCGCGAGCACAGCAGCGCGATGCGGGCGCGCTCCGGGTCCGATGCCGGGGTGCAGAGCGCCTGCCAGGCGTGGGCGGTGTCGTCGGCGATCAGGCTCGCAACCGGCGCAGGCACGCCCTCGGCGAGTGATGCCTCGCGCACGAAGGCGCGCACCAGCTCGGCGCGCGCTGGCTCGAGCACGAGCTGCAGCTCGGAGAAGCGGGCGACGGCGGACGTTTTCACGGGTGCGGACCGGTCTGATGCCATGCGGGCTGGTCGAGCCGCCGATTGTACGGCGGGGTCCTGAACGAAGTCTGACTTGGACCCACCTTGGAACCGGCGAGGGCGATGGTTATCGCCCCGTCAATGCGACCGATGCGCACCCCCATCGCCGGATTTGCGGCTCGATCTGCCGCTCGCGTCGCATTAGGATGCGTGCTCGGGACGACTCCCCGGATGAACAGCGCGCAGCTGTGCGTCTGCGGGCGAAAATCGTCCCGCGTGCGGCGGTTGCCGCACGATAACGAACGTCACGGGAGGAATGAAAATGAGCGTGATTGCACGCCGTGGATTCATCAAGGGCGCGGCCGCCGCCGGGCTCGCGGCCGCCGGGATCGGCGCGGCGCGCGCGCAGGACGCCGCCGGCGCTGCGTGGCCGAATCGTCCGGTGCGCTTCATCGTGCCGCTCGCGCCCGGTGGCGCGATCGATTTCATCGCCCGCGCGCTCGGCGACGTGATGTCGCGCAGCATCGGCCAGCAGGTGGTGGTCGAGAACCGCACCGGCGCCGGCGGAACGATCGGCATGGACATGGCGCTCAAGAGCGCGCCCGACGGCTACACGGTGCTGATCACCAACGACAACGCAGCGAGCGCGCCGCATATCATGAATCTCAGCTACGACTACACCAAGGAGCTGGTGCCGGTGATGCACCTGGCGCGCCAGTCGCAGATCCTGGCGACCCATCGCTCGCTCGGGGTCGGCACGGTCGCCGAGCTGGTCGATCACGTGAAGGCCAATCCGGGCATGGGCTATGCGACCTCGGGCGTGGGCACCAACCAGCACGTGATCGGCGAATGGTTCAAGCAGACGGCCGGGCTCAAGCTCGACCACGTGCCCTATCGCGGCGCCGGCCAGGCCATCAACGACCTGATCGCCGCGCACGTGAAGATCGCCTTTCTCGGACCGACCGCGCTGGTCCCGCACTACCGGGCCGGGACGCTTCGCCTGCTCGCGCAATCGTCGGCCGCGCGCGCGCCGACGCTGCCGGAAATCCCCACCCTCGAGGAGGCCGGCTACAAGGGCCTGGTGCTCGAAGCCTGGTATGCGGCCTTCGTTCCGCCCGGCACGCCGCCCGCGCTGGTGACGCGGATCAACGCCGAGTTGGCGAAGGCGCTCGGCGATGCGAATCTGCGCGAGACCTTCACCAAGGGCGCGGTCGAGCCGGTCGGCGGCAGCGCCGCAGAGCTCGCGAAGCTCGCGCAGGCGGACTCGGCAAAATATGCGCGGCTGGTGAAGGAGCTCGGCATCAAGACGAACTAGCAAACCAACATTGCCGCCGTCGCGCGTCGCGCAAACCTAGGCTGCCAGGCTCCCGGCGCGACGGCTGACCACCTGCTTTCGCGTCTTGCAGTCGGCGCACACGCCGACGCGGACTGCGAAGCAATCCATTCCGAGGGCGGCTCTCATGGTTGCTCGACTGGCCACCAACAGCCGCTCGATCAGACACGACTTGCAATAGGCGGCGTTGCGCTTCTGCAGAAACGCCGCGATACGCTGTGCGAGAAATTGCGGTCTACTCATGGCCATATCCCGAAAATGCTCTTCATGTCGGTCAACACCGCGACCCGTGAGGTGCCGCCGCAGGCGCCCCCGTCAGTCAGGTTCCGGATGGAGGGGCGGCAGGCTGGAGTCAGGTGACGATCTCCGACCGCTCACCGCTCAAAAGCTTGCGCGCCGACGTCCGTCTCTCAGCTCGTGCTGCCCTGAAGCCTCACCGTAATCGCGCGGTCCAGGAACGTCGGTGATATAGGTGCTGCCGGCGTTTTCGCCAGTCCAAAAAAGTGGGGGCTTGCTGCGCCGGCGCCACGCATCATCATTGGGCGGCAACCGCCGATCTGGAGGCTGCGCGCGGCGACCGTTCGTGGCCTGGATCAGCCAGTCAGAGGATTTGCTCCCCGGCCGCGAGCTTGCGGCGCACCTCATCATCGAAGCGCATCGTCATCAGCCGCGAAGGGTGAACCAGAACCGCGGCGTCGCGGGGAGCGAGCTTGGCAAGCACCTGTCCTATGAACCGGTAACCGTCCGCCTCGGTCTTGTGAGCGTGGGCGAGATCGACCGATAGCCAGCACTCTTGCGCTCGCGCGAGCTCGCGCAGCGACGCGTCCTCGATGTGGTCGGCGAAGTCCGAGAACGCCGTGTACGGCCCAGGCACGCTGTAGAGCAGGAACAGCCCGGCCGCGCCGGGTACGCTGCATTGAATTCAGGAACTCGACGCCGGGAAGGTTGCCGTCGACGACGAAATTGCCCTGTTCGCGCGGCGGCAGGAATTGGCCTGGATAGAGCTGGTCCAGGCTTTCGCGCAGCGCATCGGCTGTGAGCTCGACGTAGGAATTGGACAGCACCACCCAGCTCACCATCTCGGCGCCGTCAGGCCGTTGCAGCGGCGCTGCATGTAACGGTCCGGACAGCTCTCCCCTCAGGCTCTCCAGGTCGTCGTCGTCGCCCGTCATCACCGCGCGCCTTCAACTTGCCTATTGACCTATCGTTCCTGTTTTGTTCT
>CAVPTV010000039.1:0-42163 GCA_963708765.1 uncultured Alphaproteobacteria bacterium
GATAGTCACAAGCCTATGCTTGGTCAATGCAGCGCAAGAGCTTTGGCAGCATGCCGTGTCCGATCGCCCGCAGCCTGGAGCGGGTGGGCAAGTGGTGGAGCATGCTCATCTTGCGCGACGCACTGCACGGGATGACGCGCTTCGACGAGTTCCAGAAAAGCCTCGGCATCGCGCCCAACATGCTCACGCGGCGGCTCGATGCCCTGCTCGAGGCCGGACTGCTGGAGCGCCGCCGCTACAGCGAAAGGCCGCCGCGCGACGAATACGTGCTGACCGCACGCGGACGCGATTTCCGCCCGGTCCTCATCGCGCTGATGGCCTGGGGCAACAGGCACTTCGCGCCCGAGGGCGCGAGCGTGCATCTCATCGACACCAGGACCGGCGCCGCCGTGGAGCCGATCCTGGTGGATCGGGCCACCGGGCGGCCGATCAAGCAACCCGAATACGCACTCGCCCCTGGTCCCGCCGCCGGCGAGCGCACGCGACGAAGGTACGCGTCGGCCGGCCGTAGGGCAGCATCGCAGGAGCAGGATCCAGCGCCGGTGCCCGAACGCGGCACGCGAACCAGGACTGCGAGATGAGCGTTATCGCGATAGGCAAAGCCATGAACCTCGATCCTGGCGGCGCGGCAGTCGCCAAAGCGCCGGCCATCAATCCGCGCACCCGCGTGCTGCTGCAAGGCCCGATCGTGCCGACCTTGTTGCGGATGGCGTGGCCCAATGTCCTCGTCATGTTGGCGCAGGCCGCGACCGGACTGATCGAGACCTGGTTCGTGTCGCGGCTCGGCACCGATGCGCTGGCCGGCATGGCGCTGGTCTTTCCGGGTGTGATGCTGATGCAGATGATCTCCGCCGGCGCCATGGGCGGCGGCATCTCGTCCGCGATCGCGCGGGCGCTCGGGGCCGGCCGGCGGGACGAAGCCGACGCGCTGGTGCTGACCGCGGTGGTCATCAATGTCGTGCTCGGCGGCTTGTTCTCCATCATCATGCTCGTGTTCGGGCGGCCGATCTACCGCGCGCTCGGGGGCGAAGGCGGCGAGCTCGAGGCGGCGCTGAGCTACTCGAACGTGGTGTTTGCCGGCATCGTGCTGCTCTGGCTGCTCAACGGCCTGGCAAGCGTCATCCGCGGCACCGGCAACATGCTGGTGCCGGCCGGCGTGGGGATCTACGCAGGCGTGGTCGTTCTGGTGCCGTTGTCGCCAATGCTGATCTTCGGGATCGGCCCGTTCCCCGCGCTCGGCATTGCCGGCGGCGGCGTGGCGATCCTCCTGTTTTACGCGGCCGGCACCGCGGTGCTCGCTTGGTACATCCTGTCCGGACGCAATCTCGCCCGCTTGCGGCTGTCGCGTCTGCGCTGGCCGTTGTTCCGGGACATCCTGGGCGTGGGCGCCTTCGCTGCGATCACCTCGTTGCAGACGAACGTGATCATTGCGCTTGCCACCGCATTGGTCGCGACTGCCGCCGGAGCTGGCGCCGCGGCCGGCTACGGTACCGGCGCGCGGCTGGAATATCTGCTGATACCGATCGTCTTCGGCCTCGGGGCGCCGCTGGTCGCCCTGGTGGGGACCAATATCGGCGCCGGCCAACGGCAGCGCGCGCTGCGCATCGCACTGGTCGGCGGCGCGATCGCATTCACGGTCACCGAGGCGATCGGCATCGCCGCAGCCATCTGGCCGCATCTTTGGATCGCGCTGTTCAGCACCGATCCCAGCGTGGTCGAGGCGGGAGTCGCCTCCTTGCGCATCGTCGGGCCGACCTATGGGTTCTTCGGCATGGGGCTTGCGCTCTATTTCGCATCGCAGGGCGCGGGGCGACTATTCTGGCCGCTGTCGGCCGGATTCCTCCGCTTGGCCATCGTGATGGTGGGCGGCTGGGTGGCGCTGCGCGTAACCGGCTCGTTGCAATGGCTGTTCGCCGCGCTTGCGCTCGGCCTGGTGGTCTATGGAGTGACCGTGCTCACGGCGGTCGCCTCCGGCGCCTGGTTCAGGGACGCGCCCGCGGCTAAGCTCTAATTGGCCGTGATGTTGCGTTGCCGGATCAGCTCTCGCCAGATGGCGGTCTCGCGACGGATGCGCTCGGCAAACAGGTCGGGCGTCTCGATCTTCACGTTGAGGCCCTGCCCCTCGAGCTTCTGCTGCAGCGCCGGCGACTTGAGGATGTCGCTCGTGACCGCGAAGATCGCCTCGAGCACCGGGTGAGGGGTCGCGCGCGGCGCCAGCAGTCCGTACCAGGAGGTGACGTCGATGCCCGGCACGCCCGCCTCCGCGAGCGTCGGGACGTCCGGCGTCAACGGGCTGCGCTCGGCCGTGGTCATGGCGAGCGGCACCACCCTGCCCTCCTTGATGGCCGGCAGGACAACGGGGAGATTGCTGACCAGGAGATCGATGTGCCCGCCCAGCAGGTCGGTCAGCGCCGGCTGCGTCCCGCGATACGGCACATGGGTGATCTCGACGCCGGTCTTCTGCTTGAACAGCTCCACCGCCAAATGAAGTTGGCTGCCGACGCCGGGCGAGCCATAGGAGATCTTCGCCTGCTTGCTCTTGGCGATCAGCTCCGCGATCGTCCTGACGCCGAGTTGCGGTGAGGCAACGAGCAGATTGGCCGCGGTGCCGAGGATGGTGATCGGCGCGAAGTCGCGCTCCACGTCGAATGTCAGGTTGGACATCAGCGTCGGATTGATGGTGAGATTGCCGGCCGGGATCACCAGCAACGTGGTGCCGTCCGGCGCCGCCCGCCGCACCGCGTCGATCCCGATATTGCCGGCGCCGCCGGTGCGGTTTTCCACGCCGGCGGGGTGCCCGGAGCGCGCCTGATATTCCTGCGCCAGCAGGCGGCCGAGCGTATCGACCGGGCCGCCGGGCGCGAGCGGCAAGATCAACGTCAGCGGCCGCTTCGGGAAGTCCGCCGGCACGCCCGACTGCGCCGCCGCCGAGCGCATCGAAGCAAGCGCTGCCGCAAGGGTGGCCAATGCAGTGCGCCGGGTGATCGACGATGCCCGCGGCATGGAGCTCCTCTCGTTGGAACATTTTGGCCGCGTGAAACTGCGGCCTCAATGCGGCGGTTGATCCGCGAGGGTGATACGAATTTGCGACCTTGCGCGCAATCGGCTTTAGTCGGCACTCAACGTTGCAATAACGCGCAAACGGGGTGATGCAATCATGGAGCGGGCGGTGGATAGAGGCTTTTGGATTTCTTGGTACGATCTTCCGAACGAGAGTTGCGGCGAGCACATCTCCTGGCTGCATGAAACCTACATCCCAAGCATGTTGCGCAAGCCAGGCATCCTGTGGGGTGCCCATTTCAAGACCGCCGTGACCGCGCCCGGCTCGCACATGCATCGAACCAAAGACCCCACCGTTCCGAACGGCAGCGACTACGTCTTGATCTTCGGTGGCGAGAGCACGACGGCATTCACCAAGGGCGTGGATGCGTTCCGCAACAACGCCCCGAAGTCGCCTCGATCGCGATCTGTCGGAGCAAGACCGCAAGATGCTCGCCATGCGACAGGGTGAGCGGCAGTGCGTGCTCACCGAGGAAATCCGCGTGCATGGGCCCGCGCGCGGAGCGGCCGGCGACACCATGCCGCCCGGACCCTGCATCCAGCTCGGCAGCTTCAATTGTCCGCGCGAGTCGGAGGATCAGCTGCTGGCCTGGTATGCCGATTTCCGTCTCCCGGCCGTGCAGGAGGCGCGCGAGTTCATCGGGGCACGCAAATTGCTGGCCACGTCCGGATGGGTGAAGCACGTCATCATGTACGAGTTCGCCTCGCGCGATGGACGCGAGCGCGTGCAGGCGGAGGTTGAGCGGCGCCACCCCGACGGCATCGCCTGGACCAATCAGTTCATTCCCGCGCTCACCCACGCGCCGCGCTCGCCGGTACTGGCCGAGCGCATCTGGCCGCCGGTGTGAGAAAAAGCGAATAGCGAATAGGGCTACTCGCTCCTCGCGGGCTTCTCCACATGTCCCAACCGCACGCCACCGAAGCGCCGCTCGAGCCCGGCTTGCCGATCATCGACCCGCATCATCACGTCCGGGATCGCGCTGGCGCGCGCTACCTGTTCGACGACTTCCTGGCGGACCTCTCCGCTTGCGGGCACAACATTCGCGCGACCGTGATGATCGAGAGCGGTGACATGTTTCGTGCCGGTGGTCCGCCCGAGCTGCGGCCGGTGGGCGAGACCGAGTTTCTCAACGGTGTCGCGGCGATGTTCGCCAGCGGCAAATACGGAGCGACGCTGGCGGAGCGGGCATCGTCGGCTGCCCCGACTTGCGGCTCGGAGAGCGGGTGCGGCCGGTGATCGAGGCCTGCATCGCGGCCGGCGGCGGCCGTTTCTGCGGGGTGCGCAACCTGCTCGCCTGGCACGACTCCACCGAGCTGCGAAAAGCGCGGACCGGTCCGCCCGGCCTCATGCAACACGCGGGATTTCGCGCCGGGCTCGCATGTCTTGCCGACTATGACCTATCTTACGACGCCTATGTCTATCATCCGCAGTTGCCGGAGTTGATCGAGCTCGTGCGCGCGGTTCCCGGCGTGCGGATCATCGTCGATCACACCGGCGGTCCGGCCGGCGTCGGCCCCTATGCCGGGAGACGCGACGAGGTCTTCGCGTTCTGGAAAACGCAGATCCGCGAGTTGGCGCAATGTCCCAACGTCTTCATGAAGCTCGGCGGCCTCGGCCTCCCGGTCATGGGCTTCGGCTTCCACGGCCGCGTGCCGCAGGCATCCTCGCTCGAGCTCGCAGACGCCTGGCGTCGCTATTTCGAAGCGTGTATCGAGGCGTTTGGTGCGAGCCGCTGCATGTTCGAAAGCGACTTTCCACCCGACAAGGACGTCTGCAGCTATACGGTGATCTGGAACGCATTCAAGCGGATCGCTGCGGGCTGCTCGCCGGACGAGAAGGCGGCGCTGTTGGCGGGACCGCGGCGCATGCTTACCGGCTGCAGCTGGCTTGATATAGTTCGAGAGAGAGCGCGGACACGCGCCGAAGATGGAGGAAGACGTGATCCACCGGACACGGCGGCTGTTGCTGCTCGCGGCGGCACTCGGCCTCACGATCGGCGGGACCGCCGCGCGGGCGGATTTTCCGGAAAAGCCCGTGCGTTTCATCCTCGGCTTCTCGCCCGGCGGCGGGGTCGATATCCAGGCGCGCATCGTCAGCGATGCTCTGCAAAAGAAGTGGGGCCAGACCATCGTGATCGAAAGCCGGGCGGGCGCCAACGGCAGCATCGCGGCCGAGTTCGTCTCGCGCGCGCCGCCCGACGGCTACACCATCGCATGGGTCTCGAACGCCCATACCGCGACGCCGAGCCTGCTCAAGCTCGGTTACGACGCCATCAAGAGCTTCTCGCCGATTACCCAGGTGACGCGGACGCCCGACGTGCTCATCGTGCAGTCCGCCTTCCCGGCCAAGACGTTGCAGGAGTTCATCGCGCTCGCCCGCGCGAAGCCCGGCGAGCTGAACTACGCCAGCGTCGGGACCGGCGGCGCTCCATTTCTCGAAATGGAGATGCTGATGAAGCAGACCGGCATCCAATTGAACCACGTCCCGTACAAGGGCGGCGGCGATGCCGTGATGTCGGTGCTGACCGGCAGCACGCAGTGCTATTTCGGCGTGATCGCGACGATGCTCGGGCACATCCAGTCCGGCCAGCTGCGGCCGCTGGCGCTGAGCTCGGACAAGCGCTCGCCCATGCTCCCGGACCTGCCGACGGTCGCCGAGGCCGCCGGCCTGGCGCGCTTCGATGCGGCGGACAGCCAGTGGACCGGCGTGCTGGCGCCGGCCGGGACACCGAAAGCCATCGTCGACAAGCTCCACCGGGACTTGGCCGACGTGCTGATGTCGCCCGAGGTCAAGCAGCGCATGGCCGAAGCCGGCTTCACCCCGGTCGCCAGCACGCCGGAGGAGTTCACCGCGATGATGACCAAGGACATTCCGAAGTGGGCAACGCTGCTCAAGGATGCTCCCCGACAATGACGCCAACGAAACGAAGGGCGGAGATCATGCGATCCAAATTCGTGACTTTGCCGGCAGCGGCCTTGGCCGCGAGCCTCGCGGCAATTCCCGCATTGGCGCAGGATGCGTCCGGCTGGCCGTCGCGGCCGGTGCGGATCATCGTGCCGGCGACGGCAGGCGGCATCGCGGACGCCGTGGCGCGCCTGCTGGGCGAGGCGCTCTCGAAGCGCCTCGGCCAGCCGTTCGTCCTGGACAATATCGCCGGCGGCGCGAGCCTCATCGGCACGGCAGCCGCGGCCAAGGCGCCGCCGGACGGCTACACGCTGCTGATCGCCGCGATCGCTCCGCTCGGCATCGTCCCTCATGTTCGCAAGGTGCCGTACGACGTCGAGCGTGACCTGGCGCCGGTCGGCATCATCTCGACACAGCCGCATTTGCTGCTGGTCAATCCCGGCAAGATGGCGGTGGCGACCCTCGACGAGTTCATCAAGCTGCTGAAAGCCAATCCGACCAAATACAATTACGCATCGTCCGGCGCCGGCCAGCTCAATCATCTCGAGATGGAGCTGCTGCTGTTGAAGACCGGGACCAAGATGACCCACGTCCCGTACAAGAGCAGCGGCGATCAGGCGACCGCGCTGATCGGCGGCCATATCGACGCCGCCGTCTTCGGCATCACGTCGGCCCTGCCATACATCAAGGGCGGCAGCGTGCGCCCGCTCGCCGTGATGACGGCCGAGCGCTATCCCGACATGCCGGAGCTGCCAGCGGTCAAGGAGCTGGTCCCGAGCTTCGGCGGGGTCTTCTCCTGGCACGGCATCATGGTTCCGGCCGGCACCCCGAAACCGATCATCGACAAGCTCAACAAGGCGATGGCCGATTACCTGCATTCTCCCGAGGGCATCGCGCAGATGAAGACCATCGGCGCCGAAGCCGTGGGATCGACGCCGGAGCAGCTCGGCGCGCTGATCAAATCCGAAAGCGCGCTCTGGGCCGATGTGATCAAGACCGGCAATCTGACGATCCAGTGAAGCTCCGTCATTCCGGGACGGCGCGTAAGCGCCGGGCCCGGAATCCATACTCCCAGGCCGGTGGTTATCGATTCCGGGCTCGCGCCACCAAGCGGTGGCGCGCCCCGGAATGACGGCGGATGGTTCGAAACCTACACCAAGAGCGGCGAGCCCGCTCGCGCGACCCGGCAGCACTGCTGCTTGTTCGGATGAAGATCGTTCGATAGCCTCAAGTAGAATGCGAATAAATCGCATCACGCTGGACGACACGGGAGGACGGCGAATGGCGGACGACCTCAAGATCAAGGTGAACGGCAAGACCTGGCCGGTGGCCGCGAGCCCGGACACTCCGCTCCTCTACGTGCTCTCGAACGAGCTGCGGCTGCAAGGACCGCGCTTCGGCTGCGGGCTCGCGCAATGCGGCTCCTGCTCGGTGCTCGCCGACGGCGTCGAGATTCGCTCGTGCGTGACGCCGGTCGCCTCGGTCGCCAACAAGTCGGTGACGACGCTCGAGGGCCTGCCGGCTCTATACGCAGAGCAGCGGGCGCTGGCGCAGGCGCCGGCGCTGCATCCGTTGCAGCAGGCCATGATCGACGAGCAGGCGCCGCAATGCGGCTACTGCTACAACGGGATGATCATCAAGGGCTCCGAGCTGCTCTCGCAGAATCCGCGCCCGACCGAGCCGCAAATCCGCGCGCACATGGACGGCCATCTGTGCCGGTGCGGGACCTATCCGCGCGTCATGAAGTCGATCCAGCTCGCGTCCACCAGAATGGCGGGAGCGGCGAAATGAGCGACATCCTCACCGACACCACGTTCTCCCGCCGCGACCTGCTCAAGGGCGGCGGCGCCCTCATCGTCGGCTTCAGCCTCGCCGGCGGCACCGGCGGCCCGGCCGCCGCAGCGCGCGGCGACGTCGCCGGTCCGCCCGATCCGACGCACGGTCGACACCTGGATCGCGGTGCATGCCGACAACACCGCGACCATCTATCTCGGCAAGGGCGAGCTCGGCCAGGGCAACACCACCGGCCTGCTGCAGATCGCCGGCGAAGAGCTCGACCTCGACATGAGCCAGCTGCGATGGGTCCAGCTCGACACCAACGTGACGCCGAACCAGGGCGCCACCACGTCGAGCTCGTCGATCCACCGCGGCGGACCGCAGCTGCGCGCCGCCGCCGCCGAGGCCCGGCAGGCGCTGCTCAGCGCGCGCCTCGACCCGGCTCGGCGTGCAGGCCGGCAGCCTGGTCGTGTCGAAAGGCGTGGTATCGATCGACGGTCACCCGCAGCCGCTCGGTCAGCTACGGCGCGCTCCTCGGCGACAAGCCGTTCAACGTCAAGTTCACCGGCACGGCGCCGCAGAAGCCGATCAACCGCTACAAGCTGGTCGGCACCAGCGTGCCGCGCGTCGACATCCCCGACAAGGCGAGCGGCAAATACGTGCACATGCAGCACGTGCGCCTGCCGGACATGCTGCACGGCCGCGTCGTGCGGCCGCGCGGGCAGCGTGCCTACGGCGACGGCGCCAAGCCGGTGCACATCGACGAGAGCTCGATCAAGGACATCCCGGCGCGGATCGTGCGCAAGGGCGACTTCGTCGGCGTCGTCGCCGAGCGCGAGTGGGACGCCGTCAAGGCCGCGCAGCAGCTCAAGGTGACGTGGCGGGAGAGCACAGCGCTGCCGGACAATGCCGGCCTGTTCGACCACATGCGCGCCAGCAAGAGCACCGATACGGTGATCGCCGACTGGGGCGATGCCACCAAGGCGCTTCGGCGCGAGCCGCGCACGTCGCGTCGGCGACCTACCGCTGCCCGTACCAGTCGCATGCACCGTTCGGCCCCAACTGCGCACTCGCCGACGTCGGCCCGAACGGCGCAGTGGTGATGTCCTCGACCCAGGACATCTACAACTCGCGCGCCATGCTGGCGGAGGTGCTCGGGCTGCCGGTCAACAAGGTCCGCGTCCAGTATCACGAGGGCTCCGGCACGTTCGGCCGCAGCTGCTACGAGGACGCCGCGCAGGCCGCGGCGGTCATGTCGCAGGCGGTCGGCCAAGCCGGTGCGCGTGCAGTTCATGCGCTGGGACGAGCTCGGCTGGGACGATTACGGTCCCGCCCATCTCGCCGACGTGCGCGCCGCCATCGATGCGAGCGGCAAGCTCGTCGCCTACGAGTATCACGGCTGGCAGCACGGCTGGATGATCAACGAGACCACGCACGAATTGGTGCTGCTGACGCCGCCGAAGGAACGCGCCAGCGGCCCGATGTCGATCCCGGTCAACCGGATGAGCACCGGCTCGATGTACGCCGTGGCGAACCGGCGCGTGGTGAGCCACGCCGTACCGATGGTCGGATACCTGAAGGGGGCGCCGCTGCGCTCGCCGCTCGATCTGTCGTTCGCGTTCGCTTCCGAGCAGACCATCGACGAGCTCGCGGTCGCCGCCAAGCTCGATCCGCTCGAGTTCCGGCGCAAGAACATCGGCGACCAGCGCTGGCTCGGTGTGCTCAATGCCGCCGCCGCGGCCGCCGGCTGGCAGCCCAAGGTTTCGGGCTCGGCGTTGTCGAGCGCGGAGGTCGTCGACCGGCCGCGGCATCGGGCTCGGCACGCACCACGTGTCCTATGGCGCCGCGGTCGCCGACATCGAGGTCAACCGGCGCACCGGCAATATCGT
Organism: uncultured Alphaproteobacteria bacterium; assembly: GCA_963708765.1. Classification (GTDB taxonomy): domain Bacteria; phylum Pseudomonadota; class Alphaproteobacteria; order Rhizobiales; family Xanthobacteraceae; genus VAZQ01. Next base: position 9,631 of record CAVPTV010000039.1, read on the forward strand.
CGCCAAGCGCGTCTACGCCGCGCTCGACGCCGGCCAGATCATCAATCCCGCGCTGGTCGAGAACCAGATCGTCGGGCAGTCGATCCAGGCCGTCAGCCGCACCCTCAAGGAGGAGGTCACCTTCGACAAGAATGGCGTCACCAGCCTCGACTGGGTGTCATATCCGGTGCTGCGCTTCGCCGAGCATCCCGACGTGGTCCCGGTCGTGGTCCAGCGCCTCGACGAGCCGTCGACCGGCGCCGGCGAGGAGGTGATGGGCGCGACCACGGCCGCGATCGCCAACGCCTTCTTCGACGCGACCGGCGTGCGGCTTCGGCAATATCCGATGACGCCCGAACGCGTGAAGGCGGCGCTCGCGGCCAGGACCTGAGCTCCTCACAGTCGTCATTCCGGGACGGCGCGTAAGCGCCGGGCCCGGAATCGATAACCACAGCCTGGGAATATGGATTCCGGGCTCGCGCCACCCAAGTCGGCTGTAGCCGACTTGGGCAGTTATCCGCCGATCTCGGGCAAGCCCGAGATCGGTGGCGCGCCCGGAATGACAGCTGAGCGGGTGAGCGCTCGCAAGGCAACGCTCGACGACACCGTCAGCTCGGCCAGCCTGCCGGCGCCGGTTGCTTCGGCGCCGGGCGCGGGATGTAGCGGCCGGTCGGCGGCCCGACGATCTTGCCGTCGCGCGCGACGATCTCCCCGGCCTTGATCGTCGCCACCGGCCAGCCGCGCAGCGTCTTGCCCTCGAACGGCGAGAAGTCGGACATGCCCTTGAGGTCGTCGGCGCGCACCACCCGCTCGGCGTCGAGGTCGACGACGACGAGGTCGGCGTCCGAGCCGACCGCGATCGTGCCCTTGCGCGGATAGATGCCGTAGACCTGCCGGGCGCGCGGGTGGCGCGCTCCACCAGGATCTCGAGCGGCACGCCGCGCTCGCGGCCGTAGTGCAGGAGCGCGGGCAGATGCGTGCCGAGCACCGGCAGGCCCGGGCCGCGATCCATGCAGTCCGGCCTCCGGCTTCTTGGTGGCGCGCGCGCGCGAGGTGTTGTCGGTGCCGACGGTCTGGATGTGCCGTCGCGCAAGCCCCTCCCACAGCGCGTCGCTGATGCTCCGGCGTGCGCACCGGCGGCACCATCTTCGCCAGGAAGCCGTTCGGATCGTCGCTCGAAATCCCGAGATAGGGCGTCGTGGTCTCGACCGTGAAGCGGACGCCGGCGCGCGCGGCCGGCGCGCACCACCTCGAGCCCCTGACGGCTCGACAGGTGCACGACATAGAGATGCGCGCCGGCGCAGCTTCGCCAGATAGACCGCGGTCTGGATCGCCAGCGCCTCCGCCTCGGCCGGATGCGCGTTCTCCCAGTCGGCGAGCGTGCCCTCGGGCTTGCTGCGGCTGCAGCTCGTTGCGCGCCGCGGTCGATCAGCGCGCCGGTCTCGCAGTGCACGCAGGCGATCGCATCCGGACCGAGCGAGGCGACCTGCCGGAAGCCCTCCAGCAGGAAATCGTCGGTGACCGACTTCACGATGCCGGGCATGCCCGACATGTAGAACTTGAACGAGCGGATGCCGAACTCGCTCGGCGTAGCCGCGGCAGCTCGGCGATCTGCTGCTCGGTGAAGATCTGCGGATGGAACACCGAGTCGACATAGCTGCGCTCGTCCATGGCGCGGCGGAACGCCGGCAGATGGTCGAGGTAGGAGTCTTCGAGGCTGCGCAGGAAGATGCCGATGGTGGTGACGCCGCCGAGCACGGCGGCGCGCGTTTCGGTCTCCGCCTCCTCCTCGAACGATCGCTCGTTGCCGATATGGACGTGCGGATCGAAAATGCCGGGCAGCACGATCTTGCCGCGCGCGTCGAAGATCTCCTCGGCCGTTCCCGACAAGTCGTCGCCGAGGGCCACGATCCGGCCCCCGGCGATCCCGACGTCGGCGGTGACCGAGCCCGACGCCCGGGATGACGAGCGTGCCGTGGCGGACCACCAGGTCGAACCTGCCTGCGCCGCTGCCGTTCGCCATGGCCGATCTCACGCTAGCCAGGAATTCGTTGGTGAAGGCATCCTCGACCGGTCGCGCCTCTGAGGTCGAGATACTTGACCATGAGGTCGGCGGTCTGCTGCATCCTCTCGCGCGTCATGCTGCCGAGCGTGCCTTCTTGCGGGATCTGCCGAGCGATCAGGTTGCGCAGGATCTCGATCTCCTTGAGCGCGGCGCTCCTCATCGAGCTGCGGCTGATACTTCTTCAGGATCGCGACCGCTTCCTCGCGATTCGCCAAGCGTGTAACGCGACGCCTTCCATCGTCGCCTGCACGAAGCGCTTCGCGACGTCCGGCTTCGCCTGATGTAGTCCTCCAGCACCGAGGCCGTTGGAATAGAAGTCCACGCCCCAGTCGGAGTAGACGAAGGTGCCGACCTCGTCGCCCGCCTTGGCCGCCTTCTGCAGCATCGGCAGGGTGAAGATGAAGGTCACCATGCCGTCGACGTTGTCCGTTCAGCAGCACCGCGTTCTTGCAGTTGGGATCGACCGAAAGCCACTACACCTTCGACTCGTCGATGCCGTTCGCCTTGCGCGAAGGCCGGGAAGATCAGGCGCGGCGAGTCGCCGGGCGAGAACGCGACCGTCTTGCCTTCGAGATCCTTCGGCTTCGCGATGCCCTTGTTCTTCATGTAGAACAGCGTGTGCGGCGCTTCTGGTACATGCAGGCGAGCGCCTTGATCTTCGCGTCCTCCTCGCGCGCACGCTCAGCATCACGCCGATGTCGTGGAAGATGAACTGCGACTGGCCGGCCATCAGGGTGCGGATGCCCTGCAGCGTGCCGCGTCCCTGGGCGATGTTGACGTCGAGGTCGCGCTTGCCGGTAGAAGCCCTTGTCGAGCGCCGCGTAGTACGGCGCGTGGCGGCCGTAGGCGATCCAGTCGAGCTGAAAGTTGATCTTCTCGGGCGCCGCGCATCGCGGCCTGATCCGCGATCCCGGCGGCGAGCGCGGCGCCGAGCGCCCGCGACCTGCGTCAGGAACGCGCGTCGCGATGTCAGTAACGTCTTGGATTTCCTGTCCATTGCCATGTTCCTTCTCGGGTGATGCCGCACCATGATTCCTATCCGCTCTGGCCGTGCCAACTCCATTTGCCGCGACGAGACATGCCAGCGCACCACGACCTTCTCGAACGCCTCGATCAGGAAGTAGAACGCCGATGCCGAGCACGGTCAGCATGAGCACGCAGGCGAACACGAGCCGGGTGTTGAGCTCGCCGTTGGCGACCAGCACCAGGTAGCCCAGGCCTCGATCCGCGCTGACGAACTCGCCGACGATCGCGCCGACCACCGCCAGCGTGCTTGCAACTTTCAGGCCGCCGAAGATGGCCGGCAGCGCGTTCGGAAAGCGCACGTACCAGAACACCTGAAAGGCGTTCGCCCCCATCGATCGCAGCGAGATGGATCGTCTCGGGCTGGGCGGCGCGCAGGCCGATCGATGGTGTCGATCACGATCGGGAAGAACGCGATGGCGAAGGCGATCAGCACCTTGGACGTGATCCCGGTCCCGAGCCAGACGACGAAGATCGGCGCGATCGCCGCCTTCGGCATGGTCTGAAACGCAACCAGCAAGGGATAGAGCGAGAGCTCGACCGGCCGCGCGTACACGATGAGAGCGCCGACCGGCAGCCCGACGACGACGCTCAGTCCGAATCCGAGCAGGAACTCGGCGGCGGTGACGACGCTCATCTGGTACAGGAGCGGGAAATCCTTGACCGTCGTCATCAGGACTTCGCTCGGCGCCGGCAGCAGCAGCGGAGAGATCGCGCCGAGCCGCGCCACCGCCTCCCAGATCAGAAACAGCGCCACCGCGGTGAGCGTGCGGATAGACGTAGGAGCTGATCCGTCCGCTCGGGACGGCAACCTTGTCGGGAATTTCCGGCGTGCCTGTTGTCGGTGTCACCGCTGCTCAGCTCTCCTTCAGTATCCCGAATTCCTGGAACCGCTCGCGAATCTGCGCGACGTAGCGCCCGAACGCCGGCGTCTCGCGAACCGCCAGGCGGCGCGGGCGCGGCAGCTCGATGCGAAGCTCGGCCGCGATGCGCCCGGGGCGCGGGCTCATCACGATGACCCGATCGGCGAGGAAGATCGCTTCCGAGATGCTGTGGGTGATGAACAGCATGGTCTTGCGATTGTCGAGCCAGATCCGCTGCAGGTCGAGGTTCATCTGCTCGCGCGTGAGCGCGTCCAGCGCGCCGAACGGCTCGTCCATCAGCAGCAGGGACGGATCGTGCACCAAGGCGCGGCACAGCGATACGCGCTGGCGCATCCCGCCCGACAGCTCCCATGGATAGTACTTCTCGAAGCCGGCGAGGCCGGCGCGCGCCAGCAGGTCGCGCGCCACCGGCTCGTAGCGGCGGCGGTCAGCCGCCGGATGTCGATCTGCAGCAGCACGTTGTTGAGGACGGTGCGCCATTCCAGCAGCGCGTCGCGTTGAAAGATCACGCCGATGTCGGTGTGCGGCCCGCTGATGCGCTGGCCCTGGATGACGATCTCGCCGGCGGTGACCGGCGCGAGCCCGGCCACCATCATCATCAGCGTGCTCTTGCCGCAGCCGGACGGACCGACGATCGAGAGGAATTCGCCGGCCGCGAGATCGAGCGTGAAGCCGTCGACCGCCTTGAGGCCCGCGCCGCGCCCCAGGTAGGTCTTCTCGACCTTGCGGATTTCGACGAAGGGGCGAGCGCCTGTCCCAACGACCAGTCTCGGAGCCGGGAGCTTGGCGTTCATCGCTCCCTCACAAGGCCAGCAACTGGTGCGTGACCGTGGTGCGCGCGACCTCGCGCCCATCCTTGATGACGTGCTGCGCGCCGGCTGCGAGCCGCAGCGCCTCGTGCACCGAGGGAGCGCCGACCACCACCAGGTCGGCGCGGCAGCCGGGCGCGATGCCGTAGTCGGACACGCGCGCCGCGCGCGCGCTGTTGACCGTGATCATGTCCATCACCTGCTCCAGCTCGTGCGGCAGCGTCAGCTGCGCGACATGCGCCATCATCAGCGCGCATTCGAGCGGGTCCGGCTTGCCGAACGGATAGTACGGATCGTTGACGTCGTCCTGCGACGTGACGACGTTGACGCCGCGCGCCAGCAGCTCCTTCACGCGCGCGATGCCGCGGCGCTTGGGCTCGCGGTCGAGGCGCGCCGAGCAGACCAGGTTGATGTGCGCGTTGACCGAGATGGTGATGCCGGCGGTCGCCACCATGTCGATGACCTTGGCGGCATAGACGTCGTTGTAGCCCGCCATCGCGCCGCAGTGGCTGGCGGCGACGCGGCCGTGGAAATCCTCGCGCATCGTCTTGAGCGCGAGATATTCGAGGCTGCGCGAATTCGGCATCGTCGGTGTCGTCGACCAGCATGTGGATGTCGAGGTCGTGCCGCTTGGCGATATCGAAGCAGATGTCGATATGCTGGCGCGCTTCCTCGTCGGTGTATTCGTACCAGGGCAGGCCGCCGACCACGTCGCAGCCTTCCTTGATCGCCTCCTCCATCAGCTCGGCGGCGCCCGGATCGCGCACGATCCCTTCCTGCGGGAACGCGACCACCTGGATGTCGCAGTATTTCTGCATCTGCTCGCGCGCGAGCAGCAGTCCCTGCGCGCCGCGCGCAGGCCGCCGATCGTGCCGACGTCGGCGAACAGCCGGAAGAACGTCGTGCCGTTCTTCACCCCGGTCTCGAGCACCCGCACGGCGCGCGCCGCGACCTCCTTCGGGTCGTACTTGCGCTTGAAGTCGTTGGTGATCTCGATCGCTTCCGGCAGCGTGCCGGACAGGTTCGGCCGCATGACCTCGCCGAGCAGGCACTTGTCGGCGTGGAAATGCAGATTGAACAAGCCCGGCAGCACCAGGCTGCCGGCCGCGTCGATCTCCTGCGGCGCTTTCCCGGCAAGCTTCGGGCCGACCGCCGCGATCCGGCCGTTCTCGATCGCGATGTCGACCAGCTGCTGTCTGGCCGCGGAGCGCGGCGTTGCGGATGACGAGACTATTGAGTGCTCCATGCTGTCGCGTCACGGCGTCACGTGCGTTCCAGGATGTGCAGGCCGCGGGTGCGGTCGATCAGATAGATGAGGCCGCGGTCGTCGAAGCAGACGTCGTTGCTCTGCACGCGCTTGGCGCCCTGCGGCACCGGCGGCATGAACGAGGCGACCTCGCGCGGCGCATGCGGATTGGCGATGTCGACGATGCTCAGTCCGTGCGCGAACCAGGCGATCGGAATTTCGGTGCTGCGGATGTCCTCGCAGAACTGATGCAGGCCGGTGTAGTCGGGCTTCGGCGTGCCGTCCTCTTCGGCCACCTGAAAGCTGGCGAACGGGATCGGCCGCGTTTCGTCGGTGATGTCGACGAGCCACAGGAACGCCGGCGGCGTCCGGGCCCGAGCCGCACCACGTCCTCGTCGGCGACCAGCATGACGCGCCGGCCGCGCAGCGGGAACGGCACCGGCAAGCGCGGTGTGGGTCGGCCACGGGAACGGCGGGCTCCAGTCGAGGCCGGAGACGAATTTCGGCTTGCTCATGTCGTCGATGTCGAGGATCACGAAGCCGCCGTGCCAGTAGCTCACGTAGAGCCGGTTGCCGACGCGCATCGGATGATGACAGCGATGGTCGGTGCCCTTCCAGGTCGGCGTCTCGCCGCCGGCGGTCCATTGCCCCGGCATCCACCAGCGGCCGACCTCCTCGCGGCCGCGCCGGATCCTCGAAGTCGATGATGCGACGACGTTGCCGAGATAGCCGTCGAGCTCCGGCGAGCCGTAGACGTAGCGGCCGTCGAACGTGAAGCGATGCATGCCGCGCGTCGCGTAGGTCGTGATGTGCCGCGGCGACGACGGCTTGCTGACGTCGAAGACTTCCAGCCCGCCGCGGAAATTCGGATCCTGCCGGCCGATCGGAAAGATCTCCCGGTTGACCAGCATGACGCCGTTCTCGACGCGCACCTTGTGCGAGAGCGTGCCTTCCGGCACCTTGATCTCGGCGAGCTGGCGCGGACGCGCCGGATCGCTGACGTCGATGATGGTGGTGCCGTCCGGCGGCATGACGTGGCCGACATAGGCGACGTTGTCGCGCACCACGACTTGGCCGCCGCCCGGACAATCGAAATAGCCGACCACTTTCAGCCCGTTGGCTGCCGCCATCACCACCTCCGGTCAGGCGGGACTGCCGCCATGATCGAAAGGGTGGTCCAAGTTTGTATGGCGGTCAATCATCCCGCGAGCTTCAGCCAAGAACCAACGGACGTGCTTCTGCAGGAAAGCAACCGCCGGTGCTCAACGAGGACGACAAATCATCGGCTCAAGGCACGAAATGTAGTCATACTTCAAGCCACAGGTTGCGAAGGAGAACGAGAATGCACAAGCACGCGCTTGCCTTGCTCGCTTCGTTGGCTTTGTGCTCCGGAGCGCAGGCGCAGAGCTACCCGTCCAAGCCCGTTCACATCGTGGTGCCGCTGGCGGCCGGCGGAGCAGCCGACACGATCGCGCGCGCCGTTGCGCAACGGCTGGCGGAAACCTGGAACCAACAGGTGCTGATCGAGAACAAATCAGGCGCCAACACGCAGATCGGCGCCCAGCAGGTCGCCAAGTCCGCGCCCGACGGCTACACCCTGCTCGCGAGCGCCGAAACCACCTTCGTGGTCAATCCGAGCCTCTACAGCAAGCTGTCCTACGATCCCGCCAAGGACTTCGCGCCGATCAGCGGGCTCGGCATGATCAATCAGGCGCTGATCGTGCATCCGTCGGTGCCGGCCACCACCGTCAAGGAGCTCATCGACCTGGCGAAGGCCAAGCCCGGCGAGCTGACCTACGGCACGTTCGGCATCGGCTCTTCCGGCCATCTCAACATGGAGATGTTCCAGGGCATGGCCGGCGTGACGTTGCGCGCCGTGCACTATCGCGGCGGGGCGCCGGCGCTCACCGCCGTGATGGGCGGCCACACCGATACGCTGTTCATCAGCCTCGGCCAGATGGCGCAGCCGTGGCAAGCCGGCCAGGTGCGCGCGCTCGCGGTCGGCAGCCGCAAGCGCGTGGCCGAATTCCCGCAATTGCCCACGGTTGCCGAGAGCGGGCTGCCGGACTTCGAAGCCGCGTCCTGGTTCGGGCTCGTGGCACCGAGCGGCACGCCGCCGGAGATCGTGCGCAAGATCAACGCCGACGTGCAGCGCATTCTGAGCGATGCCTCGTTCAAGGAGAAATTCCTGGTGCCGAACCGGTACGAGCCGCTCCTGGGCTCTCCCGAGCAGTTCGCCGAATTCATGAAGGCCGACACCGCGAAATGGACCAAGGTCATCAAGGACGCGAACGTGAAGGTGGATTAGACCATCGGTTCCATGAATCCGCTCCATCCACCGAATTTCCGGGGCGCCCACTCAGGCAAGTTTACCCAATCAGCGTAAACTTGCTGCGCGTCAGCGCCTTCACTTGGTGTCCGCGGCAATCATAAGGCGAGCCCGATCGCGAGATTTCCTCGCCGCTCCGCCCGCCTTGCGCGCCGACAGTTGCCTGGTCGGGAAGAGCTTGTGCATGTGCGCGGCAAGCAACTCGCAAAAATCCTGGGCATAGCGCGGAAGCATGCGCCGTTTGTCCCATACGACGGCGAGCGGCTCCAAAATCGGTTTGCGCTTGTACGTAATCCGGACAGTCCGCAAGTTGTAGCGATGAGTTTGCACGGTGGTCGAAATGATCGCGACTCCAAGGCCTGCTTCGGCCAGCGCGAGCTTGGTGTGCTCCGCACGGCTCTCGATGAGGACGTTGGGCTTGAGGCCGCGCAACACGGCAGATCGCGTCGAATTTCTTGCGGGCTGCAAAGCTGGTGTCCCACAGAAGCAGCGGATGCGACGCGACGCGGCTGATGTCGATCTCGCTGCCGCGCTCGAGCGGAAACGAGGGATGGCACGCGGCCATCAGCTCGAGCGGCTTCACCGGATAGAATTGCAAGATGGCGATCGTCGGCCTGAACAGCATCAAGCAAGGCGATGCCAAGATGAATTTCGCCGCGTTCAAGCATGGCCAGCGTGTTGGCGCCAGCCAATTCGATCAACTTCACCTGCACGTTGGGATAGCGTTCGGCGTATCGCGGCAGGAACGTCGACAAGGCGGTTTCGATCTGAATCGGCGAGGCCGCGACACTGCAGCGACCCGGTATCTCCGCGCTTGAGCAACTGTGCCTGCTCGCTGAGTGAGCTGACGTGGCCCAACAGGTTGCGGCAACCGCCCAGCAACTGTTCGCCTTCGGCGGTCAACACCAGACGGCGGCCAACCCGATCGAACAGCCGGAGCCCGAGTTCCTGTTGAAGCTCCTGAATTTGCCGTGAAAGGCCGGGCTGCGAGATATGCAGGCGCATCGCGGCCTTCGAGACCGAACCCTGCTCGGCCACGGTGACGAACGTGCGAAGACGCCTGAGGTCCATGCGCCTGATCTATACCAAAACGTTATGGAAATCTAGATAAATTATGCATTGGACAAATGAAATCCTTCCTCTCATGTTGGACCCGAACGCACGTCAACATGCGTTCGGGAGACCATCATGCGACGGACTTGCTTGATCGCTCTGACAGCCTGCGGCCTTGCGGGCGTGAACGCCGACGCCGGCGCGCAGGTCTATCCGTCACGCCCCGTCACGATCGTCGTGCCGTGGCCTACGGGCGGTCCGTCCGACGGACCCGCACGTCGTCCTGGCCGAGCGCATGCGGGTATCGCTCGGTCAACCCGTCATTGTCGAGAACGTGAGCGGCGGCCTCGGGCAGCGCCGGCACCGGCCGGGTCGCCCGCGCGGCGCCGGACGGCTACACGCTCGTGCACGGTAACTCTGTCCACGCACGTCATCAACGGGGCTGTCTTCAAGCTTCCGTACGATGTGCAGAAGGATTTCGAGCCGATCTCGCTGCTCGCAGACACAATCGTTCCTGATCGTCGGCAAGAAAGCCATGCCGGCGAAGAACTTTGAGCGAACTCATCGCCTGGCTGAAGGCGAATCCGGACAAGGCCGTGCAGGGAACCGGTGGCCCGGGAGGCGTGCCGCATCTTGTCGGCGTCTTCTTTCAGAAAGAAACCGGCACACGCTTTGGCGTTCGTGCCCTATCGCGGCACCGCCGTCGCGATCAACGATCTGGTGGCCGGGCATATCGACATGATGATCGACGCGGCAAACAACACCTTGCCGCACGTGCGCACCGGCACGATCAAGGCCTATGCCGTCACCGCCAAGAGCCGCTTGCCGGCGGCGCCCGACATACCGACGGTGGACGAGGCGGGATTGCCGGGATTCCATTTTGCCAGTTGGCAGGCGCTTTTTGCGCCCAAGGGTACGCCCGGGCCCGTCGTCGCAAAGCTGCATGCCGCGGTCGTCGATGCCCTGGCCGATCCGGAGGTGCGCCGTCGTCTCGCCGATCTCGGCCAGGAAATTTTCCCGCGCGAGCAGCAGACGCCGGAGGCGCTCGCCGCCTTGCAGCAAGCCGATATCGAAAAGTGGTGGCCGATCATCAAGGCGGCGAACATCAAGCCGGAATGAGCGGCATCGCCGTCTGGCCGCCGACACACACCGCAGTATTGCAATCAACAACGGGTCACCGGTCGCGCCCTCGCGGCTGAAGAACCACTCGCGCTTCCGGGCGAAGACATGCTGAGCAGGATCGAAACCAAAGTGCTGATCGTCGGCGCCGGGCCCGTCGGAATGACGCTCGCCATGGACCTCGCCTGGCGCGGCGTCGATGTCACGGTCGCCGAGCTTCGCCCGCGCCGGCGAGCCGCCGAGCGTCAAGTGCAACCAGATCTCGGCCCGCTCCATGGAGATTTTCCGCCGCCTCGGCATTGCCGGGAAACTGCGCGAAGCCGGGCTTCCGGCGGACTATCCGAACGACGTCGTGTCGGCAACGACGGTGACCGGGATCGAGCTCGCGCGCGTTCCCATCCCCTCGCGGGCCGAGCGATACACCGCGAAAGAGCGGCCCGGACACGTCGTGGCCGACGCCGGAGCCGACGCACCGGATCAACCAGATATATTTCGAGCCCGTGCTGTTCGCATGCGCCGCATCCCATCCACGCATTCGCATTCTCAACCGCACGGCTGTCGAAGATTTCGTGCAGGACGAGCACGGCGTCACTGCCGTTGCCCGCAATCTCGACAGCGGCGAGCAACTGTCGATCGCCTGCAGCTATCTTGTCGGCTGCGACGGCGGCAAGTCGAGGATCCGAAAAGCGATCGGCGCCAAGCTCGCCGGCACGCCCGAAGTCCAGCGCGTGCAATCAACCTGCATACGAGCGCCGGAGCTCATCGATCTGCTGCCCGGAAAGCGCGCATGGATGTATTTTTCGCTCAATCCGCGCCGCTGCGGAACCACGATCGCAATCGACGGGCGGGAAACGTGGCTCATCCACAACACCCTCTACGACGGCGAGACGGAGTTCGATTCGGTCGATCGCGACTGGGCGATCCGCACGATCCTCGGGGTCGGACCGGACTTCCGCTACGAGGTGATCTCGAAAGAGGACTGGATCGGCCGCCGCCTCGTCGCCGACCGGTTTCGGATCGGCGCGTCTTCATCTGCGGCGATGCCGCGCACTTGTGGATTCCGCACGCGCGGCTACGGCATGAACGCGGGCATCGCCGATGCGGCGAACCTGTCCTGGATGATCGCTGCGACGCTGAGCGGCTGGGCGCCGCCGGCGATTCTCGACGCCTACGAGGCGGAGCGCCAGCCCGTCACCGACCAGGTGTCGCGCTTCACGCAGGACAGCGGCTCCAGGATCATGACGCAGCGGCGCGAGATTCCCGCCGAGATCGAATGGCCGGGGCCGATCGGCGATGCCATGCGCGCGCGCATCGGCCAGCGAGGCCTATGATCTCGACGTTCGAGCGGCAATGCTGCGGCGGCCTCAATTTCGGATATTTCTACGAGGGCTCGCCGATCATCGCCTACGACGGCGAGCCGCATCCAGCCTACACGATGCGCGATTTCACATCGTCGACGGTTCCCGGCTGCCGCGCGCCGCACCTGTGGCTCGGTGACGGCCGCTCGCTCTACGACGCGCTCGGTCCGGGATACACGCTCATTCGTCTCGATCCGACCGTGCGACGTCTCGGGCATTGGTCGATGCTGCCGCGCAGCGAGGCGTCCCGCTCGCTGTCCTCGACGTTGATGGGCCCGAAGCGCAGAGCCCTCTATGCGCGCAAGCTCGTGCTCGTCCGTCCCGACCAGCACGTGGCGTGGCGCGGCGATGGCGAACCGTCTGCTCCGCTGGATTTGATCGATCTTGTGCGTGGCGCTCGCAGCGTGCCGGCACGCAAGGCACATTCGATGACCTCGTCGGCGCTGGCAAGGAGGGTGCCGCCGACCGAGCAGGAAACGCCGCCGCCTACACCGTCTCTGCAATCCCGCGGCTGAGGGCGGCGCCGATCAGGCCGGCGAGCGCAATCATCGTCAGCACGCCGACGAAGCCCCCCAGCGCGATGGCGATGGCGCCGCCGGCAACGCCGGCGCTGCCGCCGAGAAAGGTGCAGGCGTTGACGACGCCCGAGCCCTGCCCCGTTTGCGCGGGCGAAAGCGCCGCCAGCGCCAGCCGCGGTGCCAAGGCATAAGGCACGGCCAGACCGGCGCCCATCACGAAAAACCCGACCGCCAGCAGGACCATCCCGCCCCCGGCGACGGCCGCGCCGATGATGGCGCTGGCGATCGCGATCAGCGCCATGCCACCCGTCATGGCGTTGCGCAGCCCGACCCGTGCCGCCACGGCGGACGCCGACAGGGCGAGCGCCAGCAGTGCCGCGCTCAGCGGCAGCAGCGAGGCGCCCGCCTCCAGCGCCGTGAGGCCGAGTCCTTCCCGGCTCTGCGCATAGAGGTTGAAGTAGAGCAGCAGGCTCATGATGCTGAACATCGCCAGCGAGCCGATGGCCACGCCCATGACGAACCCGCGCCGCGCGAAGAAGCCCAGGTCGACCAGCGGCGCCTCGGCGCGCGACTCCACGGTCAGCAGCAGGACGAACGCGGCCGCCGCCAGTGCGAACGGGACGACAACGGAGAGCGGTGCCGCCCGCGCATGCGGCACTTCATGCAGTCCGAAGACCAGCGACACCATCAACGTGGCCACCAGGACAAAGCCGATCCAATCCGCGCGCCGGCTTTGCGCACCGTCAGCGCGCGCGGTCGCCGAGCCGGCGCAGGCCAGACCGGCAATGGCGGTCAACATGAGCGGGACGTTGAGCCAGAAGATCATGCGCCAGCCGGTGAAGTGCGTGAGCGCGCCGCCGAGCAGCGGCCCGATGCTGAAGCCGAGCATCAGAAAGCCGGTCCAGGCGCCGATCGCCGCTGCCCTGCGCTCCGGCGCCGCGCTGGTGTCGACCGCGGCCAGGGTGCTGGGCACCGCGAACGCTGCCGCGAGGCCCTGCAAGGCCCGTCCGGCCAGCAGCGCAGCTTGGGTGTCGGCGGTGGCAATGATGCAGGACGCGACGCCGAACAGCGCCAATCCGGCCATCGATGCCAGCCGTGCGCCGAACCGATCCGCTGCCTGGCCGCCGAGCACGATGCAGGCCGCGGAGACGACCAGATAGGCATTGACCGCCCATTGCACGCCGGCTGGGCCGAGGGACAGCTCGGTCTGCATGGTCGGCAAGGCGGCCATGATCGCCGTGCTGTTGGTGCCGACCGCGAGCATCGCCAGGCACGACGACCACAGCACCGACGCGAACCCCGTTCGCTGGGTCATCGCGGGCCGACGACGAGGTATTTGACGAACTTGAACGCGCTGTAGAGCGTGAGCTCGACGGTGGCCGTGAGCAGCAGAAGAAAGAGCGACCGCTGGCCGAGATCGTCGCTGATCGCGCCGCGAATCTTGTATTTCACGTCATCGGGCAGATAGGCGTCGACCAATGCGTAGAGGGTGAGGGTCAACGGCTGCAGCTTGACGTAAATCCAGCCCAGCCAGTCGAGCCGATAGGCGTGCAGATAGGCATAAAGCGCCCAGACCACCACGATGGTGGTCATGAGCAGGACGACCTTGCCCAGGAACAGCCAGAGGAATCGGGGTTCGCGTCGCGGGTACCTGGTGACGATCTGGCTCATGCATTCGCTATAGGTGAAATGGGTCGGCGCTGCCAGCCGCGTGCGGGGGCTGTCCACATTCAATGGGATACGAACGTGGGCAACCGGGACACTGGCGAGCGTGATCGCAGCAATGCTTCTTGGAGCATGCGCTTTCACATTCAAGGGCGGCCGTCGGCGGTGATTTCACAAAGAAGCCGATAAACTCCGATCTCGGTACTTGGAAATTCATTCCCGAGCGCTACTGCGATCCTCTCAGCCTCCGGCACGCGGAGTGTCTCCACCAACAGGCACATCTCGATCTTGCGATCACCGCCGCGCAAGCGTTCTTCCATGGATATCGGGAATTCGAGTGGGTCCGCCGCCCGCCAGATTTCTCCGCAAGCGACCGCCCTGTCTCGCATCAACCGTTCGATTGCCGCCTTCAAGGCGGTTTCAGCCGGGCGGTCGCCGAACCGCACGGTCACCACGCCCGTGCCTCGCACCGCGCCGAGCCGGAAAGTGCGATGACAGACCGTCCGGATCATGTCCTTGAAGACTTCCGACATGATCGTACGCGTCATCGGCGTCGGCTCGTCGAGCCGCCCGAGGTACGCGGCGGATTTGAGAACCTCTACCGATTGCGTGACATAAAAATTGAAGTAGCGCGGCTGCCCCGATATCGCCTCGTGCCGTCGCCCGACTACGAATCCCGGTACCGCGATCCGCTCCGCCAGATGCTCGTGCTGAAACCACTCCTCGAACTCGGCCTCGCGGCCGGGTGCGACATTGTTGAAAATCGCAAGAATGCCGGGCAATGTGTCGGTCGCCGCTCCCATCATTGGCTCCTTCGAATCGTGCGATCTCTAGCAGTATCTACACGCATGTCTCGCATGCCGGTGGAGAAGCCGTCTCCGGCATCAGAAGCAGACAGGATGGTTGCGTGTTTTCAACCGAGAACGCAGCTCCCGCAACGACAGCCTACGGCAGCTTGAGCAGCCGCCTGGCGTTGCCGCCGAGAATCTTCGCCTTGTCCTCGGCGCACAAGGAGACGGTCTCCATCCACGTCATGCCGTCGATGTTGGAGACGAACGGCCAGTCCACCGAGAACAGGATGCGGTCGACTCCCATTTCCATCACCGAGCAGAGCAGCGCCGAGTCGGAAAAGTTGCCGCTGGTGGTGACGTAGAAGTGCTCGCGGAACGTATCCTTGAACGCCAGCCCGGCATTGCCGGGGCGCGACAGGGCCTGGTCGATGCGCCAGAGCAGGAACGGCAGCCCTTCGCCGAGATGGCCGAGGATGATCTTGAGGCGCGGATAGGCCTCGAACACGCCGCTGAGCACGAGACGGATCGCCTGGGTCTTGGTCTCCACGGTGAAGCCGAGCGCCGGTCCGAGCAGCTCGGGATATTGCGACGCGTAGTCCCGGTAATAGGCCTCGATCACGGCGGCGTGCGGGAACGCCGGGTGGACATAGATCGGGACATCGAGCGCCTGCGCCCGCTCGAAGATCGGCCAGAACTGCTTGTCGTCGATGAACAGCCGGCCGCCGGTGAGCCCATGCACCATGGCGCCCTTGAAGCCGAGCTTGGCGACGGTGCGCTCGAGCTCGTCGGCGGCGGCCTTCGGATCTGCCGTGGGCAAGGTGGCAAATCCCGCGAACCGCTTCGGATGCGCGGCGATGACGGCATGGAGACGGTCGTTGGTCTCGCGCGCGAGCCGCGCGGCGATGTCGGCCGGAAGCTTCTGCGCTCCCGGGGCGCCGTGCGAGAGCACCTGCAGGTCGATGCCGGCCTCGTCCATCTCCTTGAGCCGCAGCTCGCCGAGATCCTGGAGACGCTGCTCGACGGCGGAAATCCGCTTGCCGTCGCGGCCGCCGAAGTGCGTCAGCAATTCCGCATCCCAGTAGTGCTCTTCGAGCGTGACGACGAAGGGCTTCACCTTGCTGGCCACTTGAACCTCATCTGATGATCCGGACGGCACCGGGGATGCCGGAGATCAGAAAACGGCGAGGATAGCGCCAAGGCGCAACCTCCGGGGCCACTTCTGTACGCGCCCTTGAAACGAGAGGATGTGATCGTTCCCGTACTCACTCAATCGTCATCGTCGTCGCCTGTGATCTTGTCGGCCGCCTCCTCGAGGGCGTCCAGTGCATCTTCCAGCTCATCCTCCGCGTCCTTTGTTTTCTCTGTCTTTTGGGCCTGACCACTCATTTCTCTGAGGGCAGCCGCCGCTGCATTGACCCGCTTCATGGCGGCGTCCCATGCATTCCAGGCAGGATCATCTTTGGCGACCATATTGAACCTCCTCGCTTCGCGACTACTCGTTGGTTGGTCTATCTCATGGGTTTCGTGCGTGTCATTTGTTTGACGATGCGGTCGACGACGCTCTTTGGCGCGCGGTCGGCGCGGGCCGGAGCATCAATACCAAGCCGCGCACGGTTGCTATATCGGAAATCGAGCTCGGAAGGATATATCCCCCGCAAATCGAGCACAGTCCCGCCGAAGCAGGAGATCGGTCCACTGGCAAAAGGCGGGAGGATCGCAGCGGTGGGGCGTCAGGAACGCCGCAGATAGCGATAGGCGCTTCGGATGTTGAAGGAAATCCAGTCCGCGTAGCGCGGCAGCGTGGCGTATTGCGGCAGCGTCACCTCGCGGACCGCGGCGGCTTCGGACGCACCGGATTTGATCGCCGCCGCGACCGCGGTGCGCAGCGCCAGCAGCAACTCCCGGAACGATGCCAGCTCCTGCAACGTCGTCGGCACGCCATGCCCCGGCACCACGATATCGACGTCGAGCGTCAGGATCCGGTCGAGCGTCCTGATCCAGCCGTCGAGATCGCAATCGCCGAGCCATGGGAAGCGCCCATGGAAGAAGAGATCGCCGAGAAAGATCACTTTCGCCTTCTCGACCAGGACAAAAATGTCGCCGTCGCAATGCGCCGGCCCGCAATATTCGAGCCGCACGGTGTCGGCGGGCAGGCTAAAGGTGAAACGGTCGGCGAAGGTCTCGGTGGGCGGCTTGATCACCAGCGTCTGGTATTCCGCCGGAGCAAAGCGGGACTCGAAGAAGCTCCAGGCCGGATCGGTTCGGGGGACGAGCTCCTGGATGTTCTCGCCATAGAACATGGCGGCCTTGGTCGGAACGTCGGTCACGGTCCAGCCTTCGGCCGGCATCGGGCCGAGCAGCGCCTGCAATTTGGCCAGGGTCTTTTCGTGCGCGAGGATCGGCAAGCCGTCCGCGAGCACGACATTTCCGGCGACATGATCGGCGTGGTAGTGCGTGTTGATCAGGCCGCGCATCGGCTTTCCGATCTGCTCGCGCACGGCTTCCCGGAACTGGCGCGCAAGGCCCTCGTGCTGCTGCGCATCGATCAGCAGCGTTCCATCCGGGGTCTCGATCGCGCCGGCGTTGGAATCGCCGCGCGCGCCGATCCAGGCATGGACCCCGGCCGCCAGGCGGCGAAGCTGCGGCTCGGTGGTCATGATCGCGGACGAGTCTTCCGGCTTGCCGGACGAGCTCACTGCTGCGGCGGCTTGATGGCGGCCTGCTTGATGATGTCGCCCCACATCGGCAGCTCGCGCGCGATCCGTGCCCGCAGCGCATCGGGACCGCCGGCCGACGCCTCGAAGCCGAGCGTGCGCAATCGCGCCTGGAACTCCGGCCGCTTGAGGATCGCGACCGTCTCCTTGGTCAGTCGCTCGGCGATCTCCGGCGGGGTCTTGGCCGGCACCAGCATCGCGGTGAACGTGTCGACCACGAATCCCGGATAGCCGGCCTCGACCATGGTCGGCACATCGGGCAGGTCGAACCAGCGCTTCTCGCCGGTCACGGCGATGCCCTTGAGCGTGCCGGATTGGATGTGCGGATGCGCCGCCGGCAGCGCCGTCGACACCATGTCGACCGCGCCGGTGAGCAGCGACTGCACCGCAGGCCCGCCGCCGTTGAACGGAACATGCGCCATGTCGATGCCGGCGCGGATCTTGAAGAACTCGCCGGCGAGGTGAGCGGGCGTGGCGAAGCCCGAGCTCGCGTAATTGAGCTTGCCGGCGCGCTGCTTCGCCAGGGCGACGAACTCCGCGAGCGTCGCGATGCCGAGCTTCGGCTGCACCGCAAATGCCGTCGGCGAGCCGGCCATGTCGACGAGCGGCAGGAAATCCTTGACCGGATCGTAGGGCACGCTGGCATAGAGCATCGGGTTGACGACCAGCGTGCTCGACGTCACCAGCACCGTGTAGCCGTCGGGCTCGGCGCGCGCCGCGAGGCCGACGCCGATATTGCCGCCGGCGCCCGGCTTGTTCTCGACCACGAACGACGCTCCGATTGCCTCGCTCAGCGCCGGCGCCAGCACCCGCGCGATCACGTCGACCGGGCCGCCCGGACCGAACGGCACCAGGAGCTTCACCGGGCGCTCGGGCCAGGCCGCCACCGCCGGGCTGAAATGCCCAATGAGCGGCATGGCGACCGCGCTCGCCGCGACGGCAGCGCCGGCCTTCAGGATGGCGCGGCGCGTCGGAGCCGGACGCCGCGCGCCAGCGAGCTGTTCAGTCATGAATTCCTCTTTCGACCTGCGATCCGTCATCTGCGCACCTTCACTTTCGTTCATTCCGGCTCGGCCGTCCCGGCATTGACCAGCTTCCACAGCTGTGCCGGCGACAGCGGCAGCTCGCGCACCTCGACGCCGAGCGGAGCGAGCGCCGCCGCGACCGCGTTGGCGGTGGTCGCCGCCACCGCGACCATGCCGCCTTCGCCGGCGCCCTTGGCGCCGAGCGGATTGGTCTTCGACGGCCGCAGCTCCATCGTGATCGCGCGGATGTTGGGAAAATCCGACGCGATCGGCACGAGATACTCGGCGAGCGACGTATTGAGGATTTGCGCGTCCTCGTCGTAGATGAGCTGGTCGAGAAACACGCCGCCCAGTCCCTGCACCAGCGCGCCGATCGCCTGGCCGTGGACGATGTGCGGATTGATGGCGCGGCCGACGTCCTCGATGGCGACGTAGTCGAGAATCTCGACCTCGCCGGTGCGCGCATCGACCGCGACGTGGCAGGCATGCGCGCCATAGCTGTAGGTGCGGATCGTGGTCGCGAAGCTGCCTTCCGCCTCGATGCCGGCGAACTCGGCGAGCATCGCGCGCTTGCCGCCGGCGCTGACCACGCCGTCGGCGATCGTGATTTCCTCGTTGGGCAAGCCGAAGCGCTCGGTCGCCGCCGCGCGGATCGCGGCGATGAGATTGTTGCAGCCGTCCATCACCGCCGAGCCGCCGACCACCATCGAGCGGGAGGCGAAGGTGCCGAAGCCTTCGCGCAGATAGGTGGTCGAGCCGTGCAGGATCCTGATCCGATCGAACGGCAGCCGCAGCGTATCGGCCGCGACCTGCGCCAGGGTGGTCTCGAGCCCCTGCCCCAGCACCGACGAGCCGACATAGACGGTCACCGAGCCGTCCGGCTCGACCGCGGCCCGCACGTTCTCCTTGCCCGATCCGCCGCTTTCCACGAACGGCGCGGCGGCCAGGCCGTGGTAGCGGCCGTCGACCAGGCGGCCCTGCATCGACTTCTTCTCGGCCCAGCCGATCTCGCTGCAGCGCCCGCTCGAAGGTCGCGTGATAGTCGCCGGTGTCGAATTCGGTCTCGCCCTCGTAGGGCACGAGCTTGCCGGTCGCGAACGGCATCTCGGCGTCGGTGATCAGGTTCTTGCGGCGGAAGTCCATCGGATCGAGGCCGAGGTCGCGCGCCACCATGTCGATCAGCCGCTCGCGAAAGAAGTTGGCCTCGAACCGGCCGGGCGCCCGCATGGTGCCGACCGGCGTCTTGCTGGTCATCAGCACCTCGACCGTGATGGCGACGTCGCGGATGCGGTACGGGCCCGGCAGGAACTGCGCCGCCTTCGCCGGCACCACTCCGCCGTTGGTGCGGATATAGGCGCCCATGTCGGCATAGACGTGACCGCGCAGGCCGAGGATGACGCCGTCGCGCGTGCAGGCGATCTCGAGGTCGCAGTCGACCTCGCGCGAGTGGTTGGTCGCCATCAGGTGCTCGCGGCGGTCCTCGATCCACTTCACCGGGCGGCCGACCCGGCGGGCCGCGAACGGGATCAGGAAATCCTCGGGATAGAATTCGCCGCGCACCCCGAAGCCGCCGCCGACATCCGGCTCGATCATGTCGATGGCGGTCTCGGCGAGCCCCAGCATGGGCGCGAGCACGCGGCGGTTGAAGAACAGGACCTTGGTGGCGCCGAAAACCGTAAGCCTGCTCTTGGCCGCGTCCCATTCGGCGATCAGGCCGCGGGTCTCCAGCGGCAATCCGGTCAGGCGGTGACAGCGAAAGCTCTCGCGCCGGGTGTAGTCGGCCTTGGCGAAGGCCTTGTCGGCATCGCCGAACGACACCGCATAGCGCACCGCGCGGTTGCTGCCGCTTTCTTCGAACAGCAGCGACTTGTCGCTCGCCGCCGCGTGCCGATCCGGCACCGCCGGCAGCCGCTCGATGTCCACGGCAATCGCTTCGAGCGCGTCCTCGGCCAGCGCCTGGGTCTCGGCCACGACCACCGCCATCGGCTCGCCGACATAGCGGACCTTGTCCTTGGCGATCACCGGCTGAAAATAAGCCTTGAACTCGGGCAGGTTCGCGAGCCGCAGCGGGATCACCGGGATATCGTCGCCGATCTCGGCGGCGGTGATCACCGCATGCACGCCCGGCATCGCCCGCGCGGCGGAAGCGTCGAGGCTGCGGATGCGGCCATGCGCGACGCCGCTGCGCAGGACCACCGCGTGCAGCATGCCCGCGCGCTCGAGATCATCGACGAACTTGCCGGTACCGGTGAGGAAGCGCCGATCCTCCGCGCGGTCGACCGACTGACCGATCAGCGTCGCGGCTTGCAGGTTCAAATCTCGAATTCCCCGTTGATCTCGACCGGGATGCCGTGCGGCAATTCCGCCATCCCGACCGCCGAGCGCGCATGCTGGCCGTTCTTCGGACCCAGCAGCTCGTAGAAGAAGTCCGACGCGCCGTCGATCACCTCGGGCATGCGGTCGAAGCCCGGCGCCACGTTGACCATTCCGAACAGCCGCACCAGCCGCTTGATGCGGTCGAGGTCGCCGAGCTCCTGCTTGAGGCTCGACAGGATCGACAGCGCGGCGAGCCGCGCGGTGGCGTAGCCTTCCTCGATGGTGAGATCGCGCCCGAGCTTGCCGACCGTCTTGATGCCGGGCGTCGGGCCGTTGTAGCGGCCATGGCCGGACACGAACACGATCGAGCCGACCACCACGCAGCCGGTCCGGTTCGGCTTGGGAAACTTGAACGGCTCCGGCAGCGCGTAGCCCATCGCCTTGATCTTGTCCTCGATCGCACCCATGGGATTCTCCTTGTCTTGCGCGGCCCGCGCGTCATCCGTAGGGTGGGCAAAATCGCTAGCCGTCTTCGCGCGACCCAGCACGGCGCGCGCGCGAAGTGTTGCCGTCTCGCAAGACCGCGTCGACCCAACCTACTGCCCACCCTACGCACTCCGTCGCCCCTTCAAGCCGGCAGATACTGGTTGGTGAAGACGGCGTCGAACGCGACCCGCTCCTTCAGGTGCCCGGTCTGCAGCAGCACCTTCTGGTAGGCATCCGATGCGGCCGCGGTCATCCGGCCGTCGGGGATGACGGCCTCGCGCACGTTGCCGAGCGCGCTGAGATAGACCCGCTCGTCGAGCGAGGCGAAGAACGGCCGGATCGCCTTCGCCACCTCGTCGACCGGAGACGAGCGGATCCAGGCCGCGCTCTTGACGATCGCGCCGATCATGCGCTTGCAGAGATCGGTATTCTCGCTGAGGTATTCCGGGCCGCACATAGATCACCGCGTGCAGGAACTCCTTGAGGTCGGGGTCCTGGCCGCGCGTGTTGTTGATCAGCCAGTCGGCAAAGCCCTGATGCACGGCCTCGTCGGCGGTCGGCGAGGGAAACATCGAGGCGTTGGCGATCTTGTTCTTCATCGCCGCGAGCGCCGCCAGGCCGACCCCGGTGCCGACCACCTTGGCGTCGACCTGCGGCTTGAGGCCGGCGCGCAGGACGTAATAGAGCCCCATATTGTAGGTGAGCGAGCCCGGCGTCGAGACGCCGAAGGTCAGCCCCTTGAGCGCCTCCAGCTTCTTCTCGAACGGCGAGCTCTCCGACACGTTGCGCTCGGCCGCCGCCTCCTTCGAGATCACCATGTTGATGCCGCAGCGGCCGAGGATGCCGCACACGCCGAGCAGCTTCCGGTTCTGCAGATAGAGCGTGTAGAGGTGATGCGGCGGCGTGGCGACGAACTCGACCTCCTTCGCCATCAGCGCCTGCACGTCCGGGCCGTCGCCGCGGGTGACGACGAGCTCGACGTCGATGCCGACCTCCTTGAAGAAGTTGCTTGGCGCGCCCGACATAGATCGGCATGTAGCTCAGGCTTTCCGACGGCTGCGTGATCTTGACCTTGGTCAGGCCCTGCGCCCGCACGATCGCGGGAGCGGCGACGGCGAGCGCCGCGGTGCCGAGCGCGAAGCTGCGGCGGGATAGGCCCATTGCGATGCGGCGATCAGGTCATCGTCGGAGTCTCCTCATCGTCTCACTGTATCTCGCTGCCGCCGCCGGCCGACGCAGTCGGGCCGCCAGCGCAGCACATGCGCTTCCAGGCGATTGAGCACGGTGTTGAACGCGATCACCACGCACATCAGCACCAGCACTCCGGTGACCGCGCCGGTGGTGTCGAACTGCGCGGTGTAGAGCTGGATCTTGAATCCGAGCCCCGCGGTCGCCGCCATGAACTCTCCCACGATGGCGCCGACCAGCGCAAACGGCACGCCCACCTTCATGGCGGTGAGGATCCAGGGCGAGGCCGCCGGCAGCACGACCTTGAAGAACGCCTGCCGATCGTTGGCGCCCATCACGCGCGCGATCGAGAGGTAGGCGGGATCGACGCTGCGCAGCCCGGACAGCGTCGCATAGAAGCAGAGGAAGAACGACAGCATGCCGGCGAGCACGATCTTGGAGGGCTCGCCGATGCCGAACCAGATGATGAACAGCGGCGCGAGCGCGATGCGCGGAATGCCGTTGAGCGCCAGGATGAACGGGTCGAGCACCCGGCCGAGAAAATCGAACCGCGCGAGCAGCGCGCCGGTGAAAATCCCCAGCCAGCGTGCCGATCGGTGTAGCCGATGAAGCATTCGCGCAGCGTGATGACGAGATGCGAGAGCGAGATCGTCCTGCACCCAGACGATGAAATGACGCGCGACCCGCAGCGGGCTCGAGAACCACAGCGCGTCGAACCAGCGGTCGGTGCCGTATTCCCACACGCGAGAGCAGAACGAACGCGAGCACGACGCGTGCGACCATCATCTTGATCTTGTCGCGCCGCTCCTCGGCTTCGAACGCCTTGACGTCGTCCTCGACGTTGGCGGCGCCCGGCGGCAGCACGAGGTCCGGCGCCTTGCTCAGGTCCGTGCTTGCCATCGCGCGGCTCCTTTCTTGACTTCCTCCTCGAGGCTCGCCCACATCGCGCGGTAGGTCTCGCGAAACGCGCTCGTCGGCGTGGATCTCGAACAGGTTGCGCGGCCGCGGGATCGGCACGCGGCGCGATGGTCTTGATGCGCCCCGGGCGCGCCGACATGACGACCACGCGATCGGCGAGCGCGACCGCCTCGCTCAGATCGTGGGTGATGAAGATGATGGTCTTGCGCTCCTCGTGCCACAGCTCGAGCAGCTGGTTCTGCAGGATCAGCCGGGTCTGCGCGTCGAGCGGCCCGAACGGCTCGTCCATCAGGATGACTTCCGGCTCGTAGACCAGCGTGCGGATGATGTTGGCGCGCTGGCGCATGCCGCCGGACAGCTCATGCGGGTAGCTGTCCTCGAAGCCGCCGAGGCCGACCCGGTGGATCAGCCGTTCGGCGCGCTCGCGCCGCTCGCCTTTGCCGACCATGCGCAGCTCGAGCGGAAACTCGACGTTCTGGCGCAGCGTGCGCCACGGATAGAGATTGTCGGCCTGCGTGACGTAGCCGATCGAGCGGTTGACGCCGGCGTGGCGCTTGCCGCGGTAGAGCACCTCGCCGCTCGACGGCGGAAACAGCCCGACGATCAGGTTCATCAGCGTCGACTTGCCGCATCCGGACGGCCCGACGATGGTGAGGAATTCGCGGTCGTAGATCTCGAGGTCGGTCTCGAGCAGCGCCTGCACGCGCCGGCCCTTGCTGCGGAAGACGTGACCGACGACGCGCGATCGAGATCACCACATCGGACTGGCGAGGGCTCTGGCGCGTCGGCGGTTGCACCGGCGCAGGAGCGGCCGGCGTGGCTGTCGCGGAATGACTGGCCATCAGTCGCAGTTTCCGATACGCGCGTGAAAGCGCCCGAGCGAGTGTCGAGAATCGGCAGTCGTGATGTCAAGCGTGCGAGCCGCCGCCGCGTCGTGTTCGCCCTGCACACGGCGCTGGTGCCCCATGCGCCGCGTCTCGCCTTGGCGGCTTGCGCAGACTGTTTCCTGCCATCACGATGGCCGACGGGCCGCGGCCGATCCGCTCGGTCGCCGCAACAGGGGGAAGATCGACATGAAGCGGCCGCTTCCGGCAACGAGGTTCGCCCGCCAGCAAGACGACAGAAGCCTTCCGCGCAAGCGGATTTCCGTCGAGCCGCTGCTGCCGGTCCCGATCCCGCACACCGACCGCCAAGCTCGCGCGCGGCATTCGCGCCGGCCGCTGGGTGTTTGCGACCGGCCAGAGCGGCACCGACTATGTCAACGGCCTCGCACCGGAGGTCGTGCAGGCCGACCGTCCGCTCAACGGCGAGTCGCATTCGAAGCGCGAGTCGCGGCGGCTCTACCAAAACGTCGGAGAGGTGCTGGCCGAGGTCGGCGCCGGCTTTCCCGACGTCGTGCGCGTCGATCAGTACTATACGACCGTGCGCGCGATGCATCCCTATCACGAGGTTCGCCGCGAGGTGTTCAAAGGCACGATTCCGCCCTCGACGTCCAACCTGCATCAGCGCTTCACGCGCACCGGCCAGACCATCGAGGTGCAGGTCATGGCGGCGGTGCCCGGCGCCGGCCTCACGGTCAAGCACGAGACCTTCACGCCGAGCTACAAGATTTCGCCCGTGTCCGGCTACAGCCCGGCGCTGAGCGTCGGCGATTTCCGTTTCGTGCCCGGACAGACCGCGGAAGCGCGCGAAGGGCCCGGGGCCGCTCGATCCCGAAGCGCGCTCGGCGCGCACGCTGTGGCGCGAATGGCCGATCAAGCTCGAGACCGACTTCATCATCAAACGCAAGCTCAAGGCCTCGCTCGAAGGCGCCGGCGCGAGCCTCGACACCGTGGTCAAGGCGCAGGTCTATCTGAGCGATCGCGAGGACGTGCCCGGCTTCAACGAGGTCTGGCTGTCGCATTTCAAGACGCCGCCGGCGACCACGATCATCGCCACCTCGTCGCCGGGCTTCGCGATCTCGGATCTGCGCATCGAGATCAACACGATCTCGCTGGCGACCAACGGGCAAGACCAAGCGGGAGGTGATCCGCGGCCCGGAGCCGCCGTTGTTCGACGGCTGGGTGTCGGCGGTGAAGTGCGGCGATCTCCTGTTCCTGTCGGGGCTGATGGCGCTCGAAGGCGGCCGCCTGATCGACGAGGCGCGCGTCGATCCGCGCCAGCCGTTCTACGGCATTCCGGTCAAGGCCGAGCTGCGCTCGATCATCCGGCAGGCCGAGGCGATCTGCCGCGCCGCCGGCACCTCGATCCGCAACGCGGTGCGCATCCAGCAATTCCACACCGATCTCGCCGATCTGCCGGCGGCGATCGAGGTCTGGGCCGAGACGATGGACAACGCGCCGCTGCCGCTGTCGGCGATCGAGGTCGCCTGGCTGCCGGTTCCCGGCGCGCGCGTGCAGGTCGATCTATGGGTGCACGTGCCCGGCGGCGAGAAACATCAACAGACCCGGAGCCTGGAAGGAACGAGCAATGAAGATCATCGACATGAGCCACGTCATGAACGTGCACACGCCCGGCTGGGTCGGATATGCCGGCAACAAGATGTACTACGCGCAGAACCTGCAGACCCAGATGATCGTCGCCCAGCGCATCGATACCGCGCTCCATGTCGGCACCATCCGACGTCGGCGAGAACATCCGCGCCCGCCTGCAAGCCGACCAGGCCGAGGCCGACATGCGCAAGGCGCAGGCCCTCGCCGAGCAGCGCCGCGCAACGCGATTGCGTTTGAGCAGGAGATGAAGGCCAAGGTGGCCGAGAATAGCCGGGCGTATTCCTCGCCCAGGCCGAAGTGCCCAAGGCGATGGCCGACGCCTTCCGGAAAGGCAATCTTGAAGTCGCGAGCCGCAATGGCGGGTCGTACGGTCAGGCTTTCTAGCCTGACAAGCGCGCAGTTGGACACAACGTCGTTTAAATTGCCCGTCAGCCAAGAAAGGCAGACCTACGGTACGCCAGGCTTTCCAGCCTGACGAATGGGGTTGCATCCCATGCAGCAATACCGCCGTCACCTGCCGCACCAGGTTCCTTCGACGGCCGACCCATTCTTCTCACGTGGAATCTCGAGGGCGAGCTCCCGCAGCACGTCGCTCTTCGCCTGCGTGCTCAGCGCGAGGAACTTCAGCGACAACCGCCCCGCACCGGCGAGTCGCCTGCGGAACGCCGCACCCGCGAAGGCAAACTTCTCTTCGCGACCGCCGACGACTTCTCAGATGGCCAAGACCGGTCCGCTGCACCTCGCGGACTCAACTGCACCGCGCTGGTCGAATCGGCGGTCGTCTTTGGCGCTGGCGATCGCTACGAACTTCTCGCCTGGTGCGTTATGCCCAATCACGTCCACGTGGTTCTTACGCCCATTTGGGCATTTCGTCAGATCACGCAAGGCGTCAAGGGCTTCACGGCTCGCGAAATCAATCGGTTGCAGCATCAGGCAGGCCGCATCTTTTGGCAGGATGAATCCTACGATCACTGGATCCGCGATCCGGACGAACTCACGCGGTGCATCGTCGCGTATGTCGAGACCAATCCCGTTAAGGCAAGCTTGTGCGAGGCGGCCGGAGATTTTCGCTGGTCGTCGGCCCGATTTCGGGACGGCTGGGCCCTCGGCGAGTCGTTCTTTCAGAAGCGCGAATTAATCCGGCGCCAGTGTCAGGGCTAGAAAGCCTGACCTACGTACGTCAGGCTTTCTAGCCTGACGAGCCGCGCCAAGGGGACGTGGCATCGATTTAAGGCTCCCGTGTGAGGTAATATGTCAATCTGAAATGCACCTCATGGGCGGGATCGACGCACGCCCCGCGGCCCGGGCTCCTTGGCCGCTCAATACTCCTCCGCCGTCTCCGCGTCTTCCTCCTCCTCCGATTCCTCATACGAGTCGTACTCCTCCTCGGACTCGTCCTCCTCCTCGTCGGCACTGTACTCTTCCTCCTCCGATTCGTCGTCCTCGGCGTCCTCCTCCTCCTCGTAGTACTCCTCGGCTTCCGCTTCGTCCTCGGCCTCCATTTCCTCGGCCGTCAGCTCCTCGCCGTCTTCATCCTCGCTGTAGTCGTACCAGGTGAACTCCTCGCCGTTGGTGAACGCGATGGGCAGCACGCCCATCCGGCGGGCCTGCGGGATCTCGATGATCTGGCACTGCGGGATGCCATCGTCGCTCTCGTCCGACGCCTCCGCTTCGGCTTCCTCGCCTTCGGCCGCGGCGGCGTTCTTCGCCAGGCTTTTCACGAGCCGTGACGTCGAGTAATTCACCGCCACGGCAAAGCTGGCGAACGAGTAATCGTCGCGAGGATCTCCTCGCTCACGGCCTCCTCAATGATCGGCGCCGCCTCGTAATCCTCCTCCGAAAGATCCGCGCCCAGCATCGTCGTCTCGATCGCGTAGGCATTTTCATGCTCCGGGTCGGTGAAAAACCCCGCGTAACAGTGCGTCGGCTCCATCACCAGAAACGAGTCGATGCCGATCCGCTGCATGAGCGATGCCCACAGGACGCTGCCATCCACGCAGTTCGCCTGCGAGTTGTTCACCGAATCCTCGATCAGCCGCACGTGCTGGCTGGCCACGGTCTCGGAGTCGGCCCGCGCTCACCGTGATGCTGCTGTACCGCATGTCGCCGCAGCCGGCAGGTGCCACAGCGCGTACGCCTGCCGCATGACCGCCTCTGGGTTGCCCTGTTGGTATCCGTCGAATCCCTCGACGACTTCGCGGTCGAGCACCTCCCGCAGCAGCTTGTCGACGAACGGGTGCTGCTCGTTCACGTAGGCCGCGAACGTGTAGCTCACATCGGTGGAGTTGTCGCCTTCGTAGAGCGTAAACGGGCAATCGTTCACGGCCCGCACCGTGCAGGCGACCGTGTCTTCTTCCTCGGCCGCGTCGCCCAGCTTCACGCGGAACGTCATGCTCACGGGCGCGCCTGCACGCGCCGGCCGAGCCAGGCGTACTTGTACTTCACCTTGGGGAACACGCGGTACGTCTCGCCGGCCTTCGCAGCGTGCCCGGCGGGCGAACACACTGGGCTCGAGGCAGTCGGGGCACTCGATCGTGGCGCAGGGCGAGGCGTCGACCGGCGCCACGACCTCGACGCCGAGCAGTCCCCGCGGATCGCCCAGCCGGTGGTCGTTGTTCGCATCGTCGCCGCCTGGCCGCATGGGCGCGGTGGCAATGATGTAAGAGGGAAAGATCTGCTGATCGAACCCAGCGAGCGGCGTGAACTTCGCCGCCGCGGGCGCCGCCGCCAGGATCGCCGCGAGACCGAGAACCGTCGACGCCGACAACCCGTGCGTTCGAAAAGACGCCATGACTCAACGCTCCGTATTTGGGGGCGCGGCAGCGCGCCACGCGGTGCGAGGACCGCCCGCTGGTAACCAACGACCGACGCAGTTGAAGATTAGGCCAGGCCGTGAACCGAGCGCGCCGCCGCCGGTCAGCGCACCGCCGGCCGAGCGCCTCGCGTCCGCCTATTCCGAATGTGTGGGCCATGCCGGGCGCGGAGTCGACGCTTGCGTCCGATCGCCTTGAAGCGCGAGTCAATCCGCCAACTGCTTCCCAAAATCTCGCCGCATCCGCTAACTTGAACGTTGCGGACGCTTGCCCGAGCGCCACTTTCCCGGAACTCACCTCTTCCATGACCAGCGTGCCAGCCCCCTTGATCACCCGTGGGATCACCCAGCGCGCGGGCGCCACTCGCCGGCCCCTGCGAGGTTTCACCCTTGTCGAGCTGCTGCGTCGTCATCGCGATCATCGGCCTGCTCGTCGCGCTGTTGCTACCCCCGGTTGCAAGCCTCCCGCGAAGCGGCGCGACGCTTCCAGCTGTACCAACAACCTCAAGCAAATCGGCCTGGCCATCGCCGGCTACCAGGTCGCGCACACCGTCTACCCCGCCAGCAACACCGACGAGCTGAACAACTGGGACGCCTCAGGCCTGATCTTCAACCACAGTTGGTCAAGCGTGATTCTGCCGTACGTGGAGATGCGGATTCTTCGAGGCGACCATCGACTACTCGAAGTCGGCGATGCACCCGAAGAACCGAGCGGCGGCCGGTCAGATCGTGACGATCTACCGCTGCCCGTCTTACACCGGCGACGAGTTCACCGACGATTCGCACTACGACGACGGCAAGTACGCGATCGGCAACTACGTCTCGCTCGGCGCCACCGACGTCGACCACATCTGGGGCACAGGCGTCGAGCCCGAAGGCGTGATCTTCCCGCTCTCGGCCGTCACGCCCGCCGAGGTGACCGACGGCCTGTCGAACACGATGCTCATTGCCGAGAGCCGCGAGGAGCGGATGCGCGTGTGGATCGACGGCCGCACCGCAGCCATCACCGCCCTGCGGTACGACGCCGACGGCGACGGCGTCGAGCGTGCGTCGCTCAACTACACGCCGTACTACGACGACGGCGACATCGTGTGCATGTACGGCCCCTCGAGCATGCACCCCGGCGGCACGTGCCCACCTGCTGGGCGACGGGTCGGTGCACTTTTTCCGGGATGAAATCGAGCCCGACGTGTATGTGGCGGTGTCCACGCGCGGGGGGATGAGTAGACCCGTGAACCCCTCGCAAACCTTGCACTCCGTGTACCTGCCGTACTGGTTCCTCGCCGCGCTCGCGGCCGGCGCCCCACTGGTCACGCGATTCAGCGTCCGTGCCTGCTGATCGCGATGACAGTCACCGCGCTCCTGCTGGGTACGGTCACGTTTGCGATAAACTCCTAAGGCGCCCGCTTCCGCCGACAGCGAGCCGGCGTATGATTCGCCCGGTTTCACACGCACCTTCGGAGACGCCCCATGGCGAAGAAAACGAAACGATCGGACAGCGTGCGCCACCGCCGGCGAAAAACAGGCCAACCTGCCCCAGGTCTCGAAGCAGACCGCCGGCGGCGTCGGCGGCGCCGTTCTGGGAGGCATGATCGCGGGACCGCTCGGCGCCATCACCAGCAGCGTGGCGGGCGCGATCCTCGGCAACGCCTCGGCCAAGGGCAAGCGGCCCGTGAAGCGCGCCCGCCGCCTCGGTCCGCTCCGCACTCACGAGCACCAGCGCCGCCGCGAAGAAGACGGCCGGCGTTGCCGCCCCCTGGCAAGAAGGCGCCTGCCAAAATGAAGACCGCCAAAAAGAAATCCGCGTCGGCCAAGAAGCCTGCGAAAAAGATCGCGAGAAAAACGACCCACGCGGCCAAGGAGGGCGCAGCTCCTCGCAAAGCCAAGAGCGCCAAGAAGACTACCAAGAGAAAGTCAGCGTGCGTTCTTCTGCTGCGACTATCGCGGATTCGGCGGAGCCGCGGGTGCCACTGCTGGCTTGCCCAGCAGTGCGAAGCGGGTACCCGGCGCCCACTGCTGGACGAGCCAGCAGTGGCACCCTTACGGACCTCCCCAATTTACTGCCTCGTCGACGGAACAGTGTTCGGCGCCGCCGGGATCCGCCGCGACGAGCCCCTCCATCTCCGCCGCCACGATCGCCTCGTACTGGGCGATCCGCTGGCCGTGGCCCGGGCGCCGCAGGTTCTCGCGCAGGATGACGTCCTCGGCCGTCGCCACGAAGCGTTCGAACCCGCGCCGTTTCTGCGGATCGGGCGCCCCCGCCGCAGCTTCCCGCTTGAGCGCGGTAGTCCCGGTAACTCGGGTGCTGCTCCACCGCGGCGACAAACTCCGCGCTGCTCGCTGGTTTACCAGCTCGATCGCCCCGGGGTTGAGCACGTTCGCAAGCTCCGGCCAGCATCTTCGAGATCGTCGGCAATGTTCCCCCGCAGCCGCCGCAGGCCGCGACCGGCCGATCGCCCGCGAAAGCGCCGCCCGCGCCGCTCGGGTCTCGCGCGAGCTCGGCCTGGTCGATCCGATCATTCCCCGCGAGCTCCAGCTCAGCGGACAATCCCTCGAGAATCGCCCGCTCCGCGGGCGTCGCCAGCTTCAGCACCTCGTCGTATGCGGCGTCGTCCGCGAGCAGCTCGGGATGTTCGCGATCGGCAAACTGGCTTTCGACGCTCAGGAATTCGCTGGACGTTTTCACCGGCAGGTCGATCGTCTCGGCGTGCAGCACCGTGTACGCGTGCGCCTCGTCGAACGACATGCGGCCGTCGCCGTCGTAGTCGGGCCGCGACCACCCGCGTCGCCCGCCTGCGTGCGGCCGCCGAGCGCTTCCCAGAAATACGAGCTGTATTCCACGTAGCTCGTCGTGTCGACGTCCGGCGTGCAGCCGGCCGCCACGCGGTCGTGCACGGTGGCGAAGAAGCCGCACCGCCGTTGGGTCGACAGTCCCTGCTCGGGATCGGCGTCGTTGTAGATGAACCGCGCGAACCCGCCCGTGTAGCACTGGACCATGATCGC
This sequence comes from uncultured Alphaproteobacteria bacterium, assembly GCA_963708765.1. Taxonomy (GTDB): domain Bacteria; phylum Pseudomonadota; class Alphaproteobacteria; order Rhizobiales; family Xanthobacteraceae; genus VAZQ01. The sequence goes on from CAVPTV010000039.1 coordinate 41,424, forward strand.
CGCGACGCTGACGCCCTCGGGCAGCTCGTCGAGCAGATCCACGAGCTCGCACCCGTAGCCGCTGGTCGTCCCACAGCAGGATCGACGTTTCGTAGGGTTGCCGCGGTCCCGCGACGCCTCGCCGTGCGCCGTGACGTACAGCACGAGCCGGTCGCCGGCCTGCAAGGTCGGGCCAACTTCGTGGAACCACTTGCGGATGTTCGCGGGGCTGGTCGAACCGCGCAGCGATCGGCACGGCGTGATTGCGGTAGGACATGCCGAGGTCGTCTTCGTCGCCGAAGAACTCCGCCATCAACCGGTTGGCCTGCGGCATGGACTGCACGTCGAGCACCTGCAGGTCGGCGTCGGCGTCGAGACCGTCGGCAAAGAACACGGCTTGTCGCTCGGGAGCGACGGCGTGCTCCGCGAGCACGCGCTCGAAGAAGAGCACGTTCTTTTCGATCGACGCCTGGTTGCCGGAGGGCGCAGTAGCCGCCGCCGATCGCGAGAAAGTAGTCCCTGCCGGCCGCGGACGACGCCACGTTTGCCAGGCAAAGCGTGGCGAACGCGATCGCGGCGAGCGCGAGGGAAGAGGCTGCCAGGATGCATGAGATTGTCGAATCCCCCTCCCTCGAAGGGAGGGGACGGGGGAGGGATTCCCGACGTTTCAACTCGGCGAATGGTTGAAATCATGTTGCGGTCGGTCGACCCTCCCCTAGCCCCTCCCTGCAAGGGAGGGGGAGCTCAGGAGGAGCGATCAG
>CAVPTV010000040.1:0-105254 GCA_963708765.1 uncultured Alphaproteobacteria bacterium
CGACCAGACCCCAGAACACTTGCGGATGATCGGTCAGCAGCAGCGGTCCGGGCTGCACGCCGTGAATGGTCAGCGCGGATAGCAGGATCGCGGTGGCCGGGATCGACGGGATGCCGAGCGCCAGCAGCGGGATCATCGCAGTGCCGGTCACCGCGTTGTTGGCGGTCTCGGGTCCGGCGACGCCGGCGATCGCGCCCTTGCCGAACTCCTCCGGGTGCTTCGAGAACCGCTTCTCGACCGCGTAGGACACGAAGCGTCGCGACCACGTGGCTCACACCCGGGATGATCCCGAAAATGAAGCCGATGACCGATCCGCGCGCGACCGCCGGCGCCGAGTCCCGGAGATCCTGCCAGCGCGGCACCAGCTCCCTGAGCTTGGGCGCGATCGCCCTGATCTTGTCGGTCTTCTCCAGGTTCAAGAGGATTTCGGAAAGGCCGAACAGGCCGATCGCCAACGCCGCAAACGACAAACCGCCGGTGAGGTCGGCGCTGCCGAAGGTGAAGCGCGGCGCGCCGGTGAGCTTGTCGAGGCCGATGGTGCCGAGCGCGAGACCGAGCGCGACCATGGTGGCGGTCTTGATCCGCGAGCCGGCGGACACCACCGATATCACGGCGAGCGCGAGCAGGATCAGCACCACCTGCACCGATGGGCCGATCGCGATCATCACCTTGGCCAGCGGCGGCACGATGAGCATGAGGCCGAGGATCGAGACGGTGCCGCCGACGAAGCTGCCGAGCGCGGCGATCATCAAGGCCGGGCCGGCACGACCCTTGCGGGCCATCTCGTAGCCGTCGATGCAGGTGACGACCGACGCCGCCTCGCCGGGGATGCGCACCAGGATCGACGTGGTCGAGCCGCCGTACATGGCACCGTAGAAAATACCGGTCAGCATGATGATGCCGATGGTCGGATCGAGCCCGAAGGTCAGCGGCAGCAGGAGCGTGATGCCCGCGAGCGGCCCGAGCCCCGGCAGCACGCCGACAATGGTTCCCCAGAGACAGCCGAGGAAGCAATACAGCAGCCCCTTCCACGAGAGCGCGACCGCAAAGCCCGCCGATGAGGTGATCGAAGCCCGCCATCTCACAATGGCCCGGCCGGCAGCTGCAGCCCCAGCAGCACCTGGAAGAAATACCAGCACGCCGCCATGCCCAAGCCCGCCGCCGCGATCGCCAACGGCAGCGGCACGCGCCCGATCAGCACCAGCAGCACCGTTCCCAACAGGCCGAGCGTAATGTTGGCGCCGAGAAGCTCGAAGACGAGCGGCACCGCCAGCAGGGCCACGATGACGATCGCCACGTCACGATGCCCGAGCTCGACAGTCTCGGCTCCGGCGCTCCGCCAGCAGTCGATGCCGATCACGGTCGCGAAGCATCGTCACGGCTGCGCCGAGCACCAACGGAAAGAACCCCGGTCCCGGCAGCGCGACATTGCCCAGATCGAGCAGCGCGGCCTGCCAGACGAAGACCGCGCCGGCAGCAGCGAGCACGCCGGCGACGAGCATTTCCCCGCCACGGGCGCTGATACGCGCGCGGAAGACGTCGCATGTGACGCCTGCTGCGCCGACGCTACTTCTTCTTCAGGCCCAGATCGGTCATGAGCTGCGCCAGCCTGGCGTCGTCGTGGGCGATCACCTTGCTGAACTCGTCCGCCGAAAGGTACGCCGGAACGAACCCGATCGCCTTGCCGGCGTCCTTGAACGGCTGCGACTCGACCGTTTGCTTGATCGCGTCCTGCAGCTTGGCGATGATCGGCCTGGCCACGCCCTTGGGCGACCGCGATGCCGCGCCACATGTCGAGGGTGACCGCATATCCGAGCTCGTTCGCGGTCGGCACATCCGGAAACACCGGATCGCGCTTCGAGCCCAGCACCGCCAACACCCGCAGATCGCCGCTCTTGACGTGCGACACCAGCGCGGCCGGCAGCTGCACCACGCCCTCGATCCTGCTGCCGAGCAGGTTGACCACCGCCTGGCCCTCGCCGAACGGCACGTCGATGATCTTGGCGCCGCCGGTGGCGAACAGGGCCGACGCGGAAAAGTGCGTATGACTGCCGGTGCCGGAATTGCCGATCCGCACCTTGCCGGGATTGGCCTGCGCGTGATCGATGAGCTCCTTCAGGGTTTTCCACGGCGCGTCGGCGCGCACCGCAATCACCGGGGTCTCGACGCTCACGCGCGCCACCGCGTCGAAGGCCGTGTAGTCGAACGGCAGCGTTCCGGAATGATAGGTCGACGAGATCGAGTTCGAGTTCCAGATGATCGAGTAGCCGTCCGGCTTCTGCTTCTTGACGTGGCTGTATCCGATGGCGCCGCCGCCGCCGGTGCGGTTCACCACCGGGACCGGCACGCCCGAGCAGCCTCGCCATGCCGTCGGCCAGGTAGCGCGCGGTCACGTCGGCCGCGCTGCCGGCGCCGAACATCACGGTCATTTCAATCGGCTTGCCGCCGGGAAAGATCTGGTCGACCGGCCGGCTGACCGGGAGCGGCTGGGCGAGCGCGGGCGCCGCTGCGGCCATCAACAAGAAAGCGGCGATCGCATCGACGAACGCTGCTTCGCATGATCGTACGCATCATTCCCCTCCACCAAGGCTGACATCGATCATCACTGCACTGTCAACGGCAACTGCTTGCTATTCTGTTTGGTGTTGCTCTCTCCCTCGCGAGTCTCGATCGCGCAGCGCGGACTGTGAGATTCGCACCGCAGGTAAGTCGGTAACGATCATCGGTGCGATCATTTTTCATTCATGATCGCATGCGTGTCGGAATCATGGCGCAGCTTGCAAACGCGCGATGATGCGACGCGATGTCGGAGATCAGAGCGCGCGCATCGCAAGATCAAAACATTCGAAGCGTGCGACGCGTCGATTCAGAGACGGTAAGATTTGCCGCGACCGGTACTCGAATGCCGCGTGCTCGCGCTCAAGGCGACGCGCCGAGAATGCGCACGAAGCTGCGGCGCACCTTGGCCTGCGTCTCGACGATGAACGCATCGAGCGTGGCGAAGTCGGGCACGTCGGCGGCGCGCGCCAGCAGTCCGACCAGGCCGGGAGCGGCCGACTTCGGATCGAACGGCCCCGGCAGGCACAGCCGCAGCACCTGGGTCAGGTCGTGATAGAGCCGCACCGCCGGGCGCAGCACCTCCGCGTCCTCGGTCGCCAGCACGCCGAGCCGCCACGCCTTGTCGAGCACGCGCGCGGTCGAGGTGTCGAGAATGTCGGGCTTCTCGGCGGCGTGGACGAGCTGCAGATATTGCGCGATGAACTCGATGTCGATCAGCCCGCCGGCGACGTATTTGAGGTTCCAGCGGTCGCTGTCGCCCTTCTCGGTCGCGATCGCGCGGCGCATCTCGACCACGTCGCCCGCGACCATCTCGACGTCGCGCGGCCGGCAGAGCACGGCGCGGATCACGCTCTCGACCCGCGCGGCGAATGCGCGGCGAGGCCGAGACCACGCGCGCGCGCGTCAGCGCCATGTGCTCCCAGGTCCAGGCCTCGGTCTCCTGGTAGCTCGCAAAGCCGTCGATCTGGGTCGCGAGCGGGCCGGAGCGCCCCGAGGGCCGCAGCCGCATGTCGACCTGGTAGAGCAGCCCGTGATTGGTCTGCGCGGTGAGCGCGCTGATCAGGCGTTGCGTCAGGCGCGAGAAATACTGGCTGCCGTAGAGCGGGCGCGGGCCGCTCGATTCCGGATGCTCGGGATCGAAGTCGTAGATGACGATGAGATCGAGGTCGGAGGTCGCGGTCATCTCGCGCCCGCCGAGCTTGCCGAGCGCGAGGATCGCGGTCTCCTGGCCGGCAACGCGGCCGTGCAGCTTGGCGAAGTTCTCCTCGATCGCGCGGTGGAGCGAGCGGATGAGCACATCGGCGAGGCGCGCGAACGCCTCGCCGGCCTGCTCGGCCGAGACCGTGCCCGAGAGGATGCGCGTCCCGATCAGGAACATCTGCTCCTGCGCGAAGATGCGGATGCGGTCGAGAAAGTCCTCGTAGGAGGTCGGCCTGCCCGAGCGAGCGGTCGAGCCCGGCCGTCAGCTCCGCCTCCTCGGGCAGCGCGCCGAAGAAGCTCGGATCGATCACCGCGTCCATCACGTCGGGAAACTGCGCGAGGCTGTCGGCGAGCCGCGGCGCGGTGCCGAGCACGAGCGCGATCAGCGCGACCAGATCGGGGTTCTGCCGCAGCAGCGAAAACAGCCGGCCGCCGCCATGCAGCGCCGGCCAGGAAGCGGTCGAAGGCGATGACCGCGGCGTCGGGATTGGCGGAGCGTGCGAACTGATGCAGCAGGATCGGCACGATCTCGGCGAGCTGGTCGCGGGCGAACGTGCCGCGCAGCGACGGGATAGCCGCCCGCGTTCCAGCGCCGCACCAGCGCCGACACTTCGAGCGGCTGGCGAAAGCCCATCTCGGTGAGCTTGTCGAGCGTCTCGCGGTCGTCGGCGGCGGGCGGGAAGAGCAACGTCCTTCGTCCGGCCTCGGCGACCGGCACGTGCTCGAACAGCGTCGCATAGTGACGCTGCACGTTGCGCAGATGCCCGAGCAGCGCGTCGGCGAAGCCGTCGCGGCCGGCAGAAGCCGGCGAAGCGGGCAAACCGCTCGAGCGCCGCGCGATCGGCCGGCAAGGTATGGGTCTGCTCGTCGGCCACCATCTGCAGGCGGTTCTCGATCACGCGCAGGAAGCGATAGGCGGCGGCGAGATCGTCGCGCGCGGCGGCGTCGATCCAGCCGCCGTCGGCGAGCACGTCGAGCGTCGCCAGGGTCTCGCGTACGCGCAGCTCCGGATGCCGCCCGCCGGCGATGAGCTGCTGGGTCTGCACGAAGAACTCGATCTCGCGGATGCCGCCGCGGCCGAGCTTGATGTTGTGGCCCTCGACCGCGATCTCGGCGTGGCCGCGATAGGCGTGGATCTGCCGCTTCATGGCGTGGATGTCGGCGACCGCGGCGAAGTCGAGGTACTTGCGCCAGATGAACGGCGACAGCTCCTTGAGCAGCGCCGCGCCGGCCGCGATGTCGCCGGCGCAGGGCCGCGCCTTGATCAGCGCGGCGCGCTCCCAGTTCTGGCCGCGGCTCTCGTAGTAGTCGAGCGCCGCCGCGGTGGAGATGGCGATCTGGGTCGAGGCCGGATCGGGACGCAGCCGCAGATCGGTGCGAAACACATAGCCGTCGACGGTGCGCTCCTGCAGCAGCTTCACCAGCGCGCGCGTGAGCCGCACGAAGAATGCGCCGGGCTCGGTTCCGGGAACGAGCGCCGGGGCGTCGGCGTCGTAGAAAACGATGAGATCGATGTCGCTCGAATAGTTGAGCTCGTTCGAGCCCATCTTGCCCATGGCGAGCACGATGTAGCCGGATCCCTGCGACGGCCGCGTCGGATCGGCGAGCTTGAGCCGGCCGCGGCGATGGGCCTCGAGCAGCAGATAATCGACCGCCGCGCCGACCGCAGCGTCGGCGAGCGCGGTCTGCCGCCGTATCACCTCCGTCACCGGCCACACGCCGCCGATGTCGGCAAGGGCGATCAGCAGCGCGGCTTCCGCCCTCATGCGGCGCAGGAGCCGCATCACCTCCGCCTCGTCGCCGGCGGCGGGGATCAGGCGCGCCGCGTCGGCGAGCAGGTCCTCGAAGCGGCGCTCGGGCGCGGATTCGAGGATGGCGACGAGCCGCTCCGGTGCGGCGCGTGCGAGCTCCCAGAGATAGGGCGAGCCCTCCGCCAGCGGCGGCCATCAGCGTGCTCAACGTGGAATGGGCGGCGAGCAGGCGCGCGAGCGTCTTTCCGGCGGCAGTGGCGGCGATCTCCGCGAGCCATTGCTCCACGCGCGCATGCGCCGCCTCGGCGGCCGACAAGCTGCGGCGCGGCGGTGATGCGCTGCGCGAGCACGCCCTTCGTTTCGAGAGTTCCGGATTCATTCATGGCCAGTGCTTATAGCAAGGCCCGCCAAGAATGAACTCGCTCTGGTGATGAAACCTCGCTACGCGGTCGCCTGCACCGGGCCGGCCCGCGGCAACGAGATGACCGTGCGCAGTCCGGGCTGATTGTCCTCGAGCTTGAGCTCGCCGCCATGCAGCCGCGCGACCGCCGAGGCGAGCGAGAGGCCCAGCCCCGAGCCCGGCTGCGAGCGGCTCTGCTCCAGACGCACGAACCGCTCGACCGCGCGGCCGCGATCGGCCTCGGGAATGCCCGGCCCTGCATCGGCGACCGTGAGCAGTATCCGGTCGCCCTCGCCCATCGCCTTGACCACGATGTCGGCCTCGGCTCCGTTCTCGCCGGCGCCATTGCGCCGGCCGTACTTGATGGCGTTGTCGACGAGATTGGCGAGCGCCTGGCTGACCAGCTCGCGATTGCCGCGGACCGGCGCGCTCACCGGCGCCTCGACCTTGAGCACGAGGCCCTTGTCGTCGGCGAGCGGCTCGTAGAGGTCGCCCACTCCGCGCGCGATCTCGGCGGCGTCGAACTCGCTCATGTTGTCGCGCGCCTGCCCGGATTCCGCCCGCGCGATCATCAGCAAGGCGTTGAAGGTGCGGATCAGCCCGTCCGATTCCTCGATCGTGGTCTCGAGCGCCGCGCGGTATTGCGATTCGTCCTCGGCCAGGCGCAGCGCCTCCTCGCAGCGGTTGCGCAGCCGCGTGAGCGGGGTCTTGAGGTCGTGAGCGATGTTGTCGGACACCTCCTTGAGGCCGTGCATGAGCGCCTCGATCCGCTCGAGCATGACGTTGAGGTTGCCGGCGAGCCGGTCGAGCTCGTCGCCGGTGCCGGCGATCGGCAGCCGTCCGGTGAGATCGCCGTCCATGATGGTGCGGGTCGTGTCGGTCATGGCGTCGACGCGCTTGAGCACCCGGCGGGTCACGAAGAAGCCGCCGGCGAGGCCGAGCACGACGATCGCCGCCAGCGACCAGCGGCCGGCGGCGAGCACGATGTCGTGCAGGCGATCACGTTCCTCGAGGTCGCGTCCGACCAGAAGACGGAAGCCGCCCGGCAGCTGGAACACCCGCACCAGCGCGCGGTGGCCGGACCCCTCGGGATCGTCGAGCCGCCGGTAGGCGGTCTCGGTCCAGCCGGGCGTTTCGAGCACGCCGGTCGCCAGCGAGGAAATGTTGCCGGCGAGCCCCTCGCCGGCGGCGGTGGTGACGAGATAGAGGCTCGAGCCGGGCCGGCGCGCGCGCGCATCGACCACGAAGACGAGGCGACGGATGCCGCCCAGGCGATATTGCTCGTTCAGCCCGGTGATCTCGGCGTCGACCGTCTGGGTGATCTGCTCGGTGATCAGCCGGCGGGTATTCCAGGCGAAATAGCCGAGCAGGAACGCGGCAAACAGCGCGAACACGATGACATAGACGAGCGTCAACTTGAACGCCGTCGTGCGGAGGAACTTGCCGAACGCCGTCATGCCAGGGCTCAGAGGTCAGTAATCAGTGGTGCCACCTGTCGGGCCCAGAAGTAACGGGGGCCATCATCCGATCACCGATTACGGATTACTGACTACTGCTTGGTGTCGCGGATCACATAGCCCGCGCCGCGCACCGTATGCAGCAACGGTTGGGCGAACCCCTTGTCGATCTTCGAGCGCAGTCGCGAAATGTGCACGTCGATGACGTTGGTTTGCGGATCGAAATGATAATCCCACACGTTCTCGAGCAGCATGGTGCGGGTCACCACCTGACCGGCGTGCTTCATCAGATATTCGAGCAGGCGGAACTCGCGCGGCTGCACGTCGATCTCCTTGCCTGCGCGGGAGACTTGGCGCGACATCCGGTCGAGCTCGAGGTCGCCGACCCGATAGGCCGTCTCCTCACGGCCGCCGCGCCGGCGCGCCAACACCTCGGTACGCGCGAGCAGCTCGGAGAACGAATAGGGTTTGGGGAGATAGTCGTCGCCGCCGGCCCGCAGTCCCTTGACCCGGTCATCGACCTGGCCGAGCGCCGAGAGAATCAGCGCCGGCGTCTCGATGCCCTTGCTGCGCAGGGTCCCGATCACCGAGAGGCCGTCGAGCTTGGGCAGCATGCGGTCGACGATCAGCACGTCGTATTGGCCGTCGAGCGCATGCGCGAGCCCTTCCTCGCCGTCGGCCGCGAGCTCGGCGACATGCCCGACCTCGCGGAAGGCCTTGGCAAGGTAATCGGCGGCATCGCGGTCGTCTTCGATGATCAACAGCCGCATGGCGATCCGACCCGTCCGAGGCTCGTGTTGCGGTTGCCCGAGCAGAGCCGTCATTGCCGACCTATGCGCCAGCGCCCTTCGAGACCAGCCCGGCCGCTTCGTCGGCGAATCCGATCCTACCCAATTTCGCGTCCGGACGCGCGCTCTAAAGGTGACGCGCTTTCACCGATTTCGGGTTTACCCGAGATCGGCGCTCAATATTGCCCAAGTCGGCTACCGCCGACTTGGGTGGAGCGGCTGAGAAAGCGCGCTCCGCCCCAGCCAAAAGACGCGAGGGGGCGGCGGGCCGAAGCCCACCACCCCCTCAACCAACTCCTCACGGCGGGGGCGACGGATGCCGGTCGGAGTCAGAAGGATGGGGGCGGACCACCGGCCCGCCCCCCTGGTTCGAACCGCCGGCGGGGGCGACGGATGCCAGCGGTACGCCCCATTCGGTTAAGCGCTGCCGAGCCGAAGGGCGACGAACCTGGTCCCTTCGCCCGACTTCACCCGCATCAGCACCGTGCGCTTGCCGTCCTTGTGGGCGTCGCGGATCGCATCGGTCACGTCGCCGGGGGCGCCGACTTTCTTGCCGGCCACCTCGAGGATGACGTCGCCGGTCTTCAAGCCATGCTCGGAGGCAACCCCGTTGGGATCGACCTGGGTGACGACCAGGCCGTCGGAGCCACTGCCGGCGACCGTGCCGGCGGGAGCGACCGTGAGGCCGAGCCGCGGCACCTGGGTGTCGGCGGAAGGTTTGCGGCGCTCGCTTTCGACCTTGGCTTCGCGCTGCTTCGGCAACTCGCCGAGCGTCAGCGAGAAGCTCTTTTCCTCACCCTTGCGCCATACGGTCAACTTCACCGTCGCCTTCGGGGCGAGCGCTCCGATCTGGCGGGCGAGGTCGCGCGCATCCTTGATCGGGGTGCCGTTGACCGCGGTGATCACGTCGCCGGCGAGGATGCCGGCCTCCGCCGCCGGACCGCCCGATTGCGGCTCGGCCACCAGCGCGCCCTGCGGCGTCTTGAGGCCGATGTTCTCGGCGATCTCGGCGGTGACCGGTTGGATCTGCACGCCGATCCAGCCGCGGGTCACGGAGCCCTTGTCCTTGAGCTGCGCCACCACGGTCTTGACGGTCTCGGCGGGGATCGCGAACGCGATGCCGACCGAGCCGCCGGAGGGCGAGAAGATCGCGGTGTTGACGCCGATGACGTTGCCGTCGACGTCGAAGGTCGGGCCGCCGGAATTGCCCTTGTTCACCGGCGCGTCGATCTGGATGAAGTCGTCATAGGGGCCGGCGCCGATATCGCGCCCGCGTGCCGACACGATGCCGGCCGTGACGGTGCCGCCGAGGCCGAACGGATTGCCGACCGCGAGCACCCAGTCGCCGATGCGCGGGTTCTTGTCCCCGAGCTTGACGAACGGGAAGTCGCTGCGGCCTTCGACCTTGAGCAGAGCGACGTCGGTGCGCGGATCGGTTCCGATCACCTTGGCGGTGTAGGTCTTGCCGTCGTCGGTGGTGATCTCGACGGTGGCGGCCTTGTCGACCACGTGGTTGTTGGTCACCGCATAGCCGTCGGCCGAGATGAAGAAGCCGGAACCCTGCCCGGTCACCATGCGGCCACGCGGCTGCGCACGCTGGTCGTCGGGAATGGCGCCTTCGGGCATGTTGAAGCGGCGAAAGAAGCGCTCCATCTGCGATCCGGGCGGGAACGGCGAGCCGCCCTCCATGCCCATCATCTTGGCGCCGGCCTCGACCTTGACGCGGACCGAGATGACGGCGGGCTTCACCTTCTCGACGATGTCGGCAAATCCAACCGGCCGCTGCAGGCCCTGGGCATAAGCGATATTGGTGAGCGAAAGATCGGGCGCCTTCGAAACAAGCTTGGCACCGCCAAAAAGGACGGTCACACCAAGACCAGCGACGCTGGCAAGCAGTACGAGACGACGCGCAGTAAGAACGCGCGGCTTCGGAGCGGGATTGACGCTCTCGGACATATGATTTTCTCCACCTTCCTGACGCGGGTGCGACAGTGCACCTTGATTGACCGGCAGGATGGGGAGCGGCGCCTTACCGCGGCCTGACCGCAGGATTAAAGTTTGGTAAGGTGGGGACGGAGGTAAATATCCAGCAAATTCAATAAATTGAACGATTACAACGCTCAGGGCTCGCCGCGGCGCAGAAGATCGCTCAGCCGGGCCTCTTCGGCGGCGGTGAGCTTGGCCGGATCGCGGCCGGCGAGCGCGGTCCGCGAGCGATACCGCCGCGAGACCAAGACCAGCGCCAGCGCGCCGATCACGAACACCACGGCCGGCATCAACCACAGCACCGCCGTATGCGGGGTAAAGCGCGGCTTGAGCAGCACAAAATCGCCGTAGCGCGCGACCAGATAATCGATCACCTGCTGATCGGTATCGCCGGCCTTGAGCCGTTCACGCACCAGTATCCTCAGGTCGCGTGCCAGCGGCGCATCCGAATCGTCGATCGACTGATTCTGGCAGACCATGCAGCGCAATTCCTTGGAGAGCGCGCGGGCCCGCGCTTCCAGCACCGGGTCGGCGAGAATTTCATCGGGTTGCACGGCCACGGCATGCGACGCAGCCGCAGCAGCGCCAGAGCAAGCAGCAGGAACTGCAACCACCGCATGGCGATTACTCCGCGGGCGCAAGCGCGGGCTTGCTCCTGGCCGGCTGCGGCGCGCCGACGCGCAGGCGCCGGTCCGAGAGCGAGAGCGTCCCGCCGATCACCATCACCACGGTGCCGAGCCAGATCAGCAGCACGAGCGGCTTGTAATAGAGCCGCACCGCGATCGAGCCGTCCGGATTGGGATCGCCGAGCGAAAGATAGAGCTGAGCAAAGCCACGCCGCATCAGCGCGGCCTCGGTGGTCGAAGTCCCGCGTGACGTGAAGCGCCGCTTCGACGGCTCCATGGTTCCGATGATCTCGCCGTTGCGCCGCACCGTGAAATGGGCGGCCATCTCGCGGTAGTTCGGACCCTGGCGCGTGGTCATGCCGTTCAGTTCGAGCTCATAACGGCGGATCGCGATCAACTCTCCGGGCTTGAGCTCGGCGATCCTTTCGGCCCCCCACTGGGTCTCGCCGATGATGCCGAGCAGCGTGATGCCGAGCCCGAAATGGGCGAAGGCCGTGCCCCAGGTGGAGCGCGGCAGTCCGACAGCGCGCGACAGCGCGGTCATGACCGGCACTTTGAGCAAGGCGGTTCGCTCCACCAGATCGGTCACGGCGCCGGCCATGACGAACAAAGCCAGCCCGATCGCGAACGGCACCAGGATCGGCCCGCCGCCGCCGTCCACCGCAAAGATCACCGCGACCGTGATCAGGGCGACCGCGATCGCGCCGATGAGGCGCTGGGCGACGCCGAGCAGGTCGCCGCGCTTCCACGCCATCAGCGGTCCGAACGGCACCGCCAGCAGCAGCGGCACGAACAGCGGTCCGAAGGTCGCGTTGAAGAACGGCGCGCCGACCGAAATCTTTTCCCCCGTCAGCGCTTCGAGCGCGAGCGGATAGAGCGTGCCGACGAAGACGGTCGCGCAAGCGGTCACCAGGAACAGGTTGTTGAGCACGAGCGCGCCTTCGCGCGAGATCGGCGCGAACAGACCGCCCTGCTTCAACTGCGGCGCACGCCAGGCGAACAGCGCGAGCGCGCCGCCGATGAACAGCACCAGGATCGCCAGGATGAAGACGCCGCGCGTCGGGTCGGTGGCAAAGGCGTGGACCGAGGTGAGCACGCCCGAGCGCACCAGGAAGGTGCCGATCAGCGACAGCGAGAAGGCGAGAATCGCCAGCAGGATGGTCCAGATCTTGAGCGCGTCGCGCTTCTCCATCACGGCCGCCGAGTGCAGCAGCGCCGTGGTGGCGAGCCACGGCATCAGCGAGGCGTTCTCCACCGGGTCCCAGAACCACCAGCCGCCCCAGCCGAGCGTGTAATAGGCCCAGTACGAGCCCATCGCGATGCCGAGGGTGAGAAAGATCCAGGCCAGCAGCGTCCACGGCCGCACCCAGCGCGCCCATGCGGCATCGATACGGCCGTCGATGAGCGCGGCAATGGCGAAGGAGAACGAGATCGAAAGCCCGACATAGCCCACGTAAAGCAGCGGCGGATGAATCGCGAGCCCCGGATCCTGCAGGATCGGGTTGAGATCGCGGCCCTCGAGCGGCGCGTCGGCGATGCGCAGAAACGGATTCGACGTCATCAGGATGAAGAGAACGAAGGCGACCGCAATCAAAGCCTGCACGCCGAGCACGTTGGCCTTGAGCCGCGCCGGCAGATTGCCGCCCAGCAGCGCGACCAGCGCGCCGAACAGCGCCAGGATCAGCACCCACAGCAGCATGGAGCCTTCGTGATTCCCCCACACGCCGCTGATCTTGTAGACGAGCGGCTTGAGCGAATGGGAGTTCTCGAACACGTTGATGACCGAGAAATCCGAGCGCAGGTAGCAGGCGACCAGCGCGCCGAACGCGAACGCTATGAAAGCGAATTGCGCGAGCGCGGTCGGCCCGGCGACGCCCATGAGCACCGGATCGTTACTGCGCGCGCCGATGATCGGCACGCAGGCCTGCACGATCGCCAGGCCCAGCGCGAGCACCAGAGCGTAATGCCCGAGCTCGGCGATCATCGCGGCGCCCCTGCGCTTGTCTTCTTCGCGCTATCATCCTTCCAATGGCCTTGCTTCTTCAAGGCGTCGGCGACCTCCTTCGGCATATAGGTCTCGTCGTGCTTGGCGAGCACGCTGTCGGCCTTGAACGTGCCGGACGGCTCGAGCGCGCCCTCGGCCACCACGCCCTGCCCTTCACGGAACAGATCGGGCAACAAACCCTGATAGGCGACCGCGAGCGTGTGCTTGCCGTCGGTCACGTCGAAGCGGACGGTGAGGTTCTCGCTGCGCACGATGCTGCCCGGCGTGACCAGTCCGCCGATGCGCATGCGCACGCCCGGCTTGAGCTGCTTCTCGACCACGTCGGTCGGCGAGCTGAAGAAGACGATCGAGTCCTTGAGCGCCGCGAGCACGAGCACCACCGCAAGCGTCAGCACGCCGAGGGCGCCGCCGATCAGGGTGAGACGTCGTTGCTTGCGGGTCATTCGCCTTCTCTGGTCCCGTTAGTCCTTGTCGTCAATCTTGGACGGTCAGCCTTCGAGACCCAGTCCTTTGGCCAGCTCGTCGAGCTGGCGCAGCTTGTCCGGAGCGCTCGCGAGCGCACGTCGCGCATCGGCGACCGCTTCACGCGCCTTCTCGCGATCGCCCAGCACCATGTAGGAACGCACCAGCCGTAGCCAGCCCTCGAGGTCGGAGCCGTCGCGCGCGAGCCGCTCGGCGAGCCGCTCGACCATGCCGCGAATCATGGCGGCACGCTGCTCGGGGCTGAGATCCGAGGCGGCAGCGACCTGATCGTCGCTCGGGCCGCGCATTCCACCGACGCGGGCGAGCGCTTGGCGCACGAATTCGGCCCACGGCGCATCGGCGGGCGCACCCGCGAGCATGGCGCGCCAGATCGCGACCGCTTGCTCGAGGTTGCCGTCCTGCTCGGCCGCCAGCCCGAGGAAGTAGCGTCCCTTCACGTCGCCCTGGTCGAGCGCGACCGCGCGCTCGAACGCCGCCTTGGCTTCGGCGGTCACGATCCCGTTTGCGGCATAAACCAGCGCCTCGCCGAGCGCGGTCTGGCGTTCGGCGGTCTCGCCGTTGAGGCGAAGCGCGTGGCGACGCGCCGTCACCGCATCCTCGAAGCGGCCCAGCCGCAGATAGATCGGCGCGATCACTTCCCAGCCGCGGCCATCGTTGGGATTGCGCTCGAGGTGAGCCTCGACCTGCGCGATCAGGCTCTCCATCGATTGGTTCTGCTTGGCGACCGCCAAGCGCGTCGCCAGCGGCTGGTCGGGCAGCCCGGGCGAGCCGAACGCGAGATAGAGTGCCGCGGCGCCGAGCGGCAGCAGGACGAGAGCAGCGATAGCGGCGCCCCGGCGCCGCCACACCGCCGACGCGGGAGACGCCGTGCCGAGCAGCGCGGCTTGCGCGTCGGCCGCGGCGATCAGCCGGCGCGAAACCTCGACCTGCGCGGCGGTCGCCTCGCCCTCCGCGATCCGCCCGGCCGCGCGGTCGCGCTCGATCTCGTCGAGCTGGTCGCGATAGACCGCCACATCGCTGCCGGACCGCAGATTTCGCCCCTGGCGGGCAAGCGGCCACAGCACGGCGAAGATCGCCGCGGCCGTCATCAGCGCCAGCACGAACCACACGGTCATGGCGTCAATTCACCGTTCGAATCCGACATTGCGGTGGCGACGCGGCCGAAAACCGGGGGGCTGTGGGGATCGGGGGTCGCCGCTCAAGGCTTTACATCACGGCCACCGACACCCCGCAACCGCGAAGGGTGCTCAGAACCGCGACATGGGGAAGCGGCGCAGTTGCGTAAATTTGTCGTAACGCCCGATGGATGGGCGATTCAAGGACGATACGAACGCCTTACTCGACAAAGCGACCTTCCGCATCGAAGAAGGGATGCGGCCCACTGAAATGGCCCACCGGGAGCCAATGGGTCGCGAGCCGCCCGGGCACGGCGGCATCCCAGACGTGCAGCAGCAGCGCCGGTGGCTCCATGGTGAAGGTCGGCGGGCCGTCCGGCCGCAGGTCGAGCGAGACCGCGTGCGCAGGGCTCGGGCCGATGGCGGCGACACGCCCGGCAAAGGTGGTCAGCACCGTCCGGTGGATGTGGCCGCACACGGTGGCGAGCACTTGCGGATGGCGTCGCAGAACCTCCTCCAGAGCCTCGGCGCCGTAGCAATTCTGCAGGTCCATGTGCCGAATGCCGGTCGTGAACGGGGGATGATGAAGCGCCACGAGCGCCGGCCGTGACGCGTCTTGGGCCAGCACCCCGTCAAGCCAATCCAGTGTCGCCGGCGTCATCTCCCCATGCGGGCGACCCGGCACCGTCGAGTCGAGCAGGATCAGGCGCAGCGCTCCGACGTCGGCGGCATAGGAGATCGGACCGGCCGGCGGCAGATCGATCCGATCCGCGAATGCACGGCGGAAGGCCGCCCGCTCGTCGTGGTTGCCGGGGATCGGATGGATCGGCAACGACAACGGGGCCACCAGCTGCCGAAAGTGCGCGTACTCCTCGTCGGTGCCGAAATCCACGAGATCGCCGGTCACGATCACCGCATCGATCGGCGCCGGGGGGTTGGCGAGAAGCGCAATCGCCGCTTCGAGGTGACCCGCGGTATCGACCAAACCATAGGCAAGCCGGCCGGGCGGGCGGATGTGCGTATCGGTCAATTGCGCAATGATCACCCGGCTGCCGGTCATAGGAACAGGAGATCCTCCGCGGCGATGCTCACCCCGACGTCGGTGCCGGGCACGATCGCTCGCCGATTGTCGGTGTCGACCGTGATCACTGCCTCGCCTGCCCGCAGCTGGACGCGCTGATTGGCGCCGAGGAAATGGACGCGCTCGACCGTGAGGTGAAACGGCGCGGACACCGGGTCGGCCAGCGCGGCGCTCTCCGGACGGAAGAACGCGACCACTTGGGCGGTGTCCGGACGATCGACCGGCATGCGACCGGCCGTGGTCTCGAAGCAGCCGTCACGTATCGTGCCTTCCAGGCGGTTCATGGTGCCGATGAACTCGGCGACGAAGCGTGTGCGCGGATGAAAGTAGATGTCCTCGGCGCTGCCGACCTGGGCGATGCGGCCCTTCTCCATCACGATGATGCGGTCGCCGAGCACCATCGACTCGGTCTGGTCGTGGGTGACGTAGACGGCGGTGATCCCGAGACCGCGCAGCAGCGCGTCGATCTCGGAGCGCAAGCTCTCGCGCAATGCCGCGTCGAGCGCGGTCAGCGGCTCATCGAGCAGGAGCAACCGCGGCCGAATGGCGAGCGCCCGCGCCAGTGCGACGCGCTGACGCTGGCCGCCCGAAAGCTGATCGATGCGGCGCGTGGCGAGCTCGCTGATGCGCATCATGTCGAGGATTTCGCGCACCCGCGCGTCGCGCTCGGCAGGCGCGATTTTGCGGACCTTGAGACCGTAGGCGACGTTGCCGGCGACGGTCATGTTCGGGAACAGCGCGTAGGACTGGAACACCATTCCGACATTGCGGCGCTCGATCGGCAGGTGCGTCACGTCCTCGCCGTCGAACCGCACCGCGCCGCCCGGGTCGGGGCTCAAGAGACCGGCGATGATGCGCAGCGCCGTGGTCTTGCCGCAGCCGGACGGTCCGAGGATCACCACCGTCTCGCCGCGCGCGATCTCGAAGCTGACGGGCTCGAGCGCGCGCGTGCCGTCCGCAAAGACTTTGCCGCATGCCTCGACCACCACCTGTGCGCCCGTTGCCCGCACGGCGTCACCGCGTGCCGGCGATGCTGCCGCCGGCAACAGCGCCGGTCAGCACGGCGGCCGCCTGCATCAGCAACAGCAGCGGAATGATCATGAAGAAGAAAAACAGCGTGTAGGCGCTGGCGATCTCGAGCCGCATCGAGGCGTAGCTGTCGGCGAGCCCGACCGGCAGCGTCTTGGTGAGCGGCGTGTGCAGCATCCAGGTCAGATTGAACTCGCCGATGGACAGCGTGACGACCATGAGCGAGCCGGCCAGAACGCCGGGGCTGACATTGGGCAGGATCACGTCCTTGAACCGCGCCCACGGGCCGGCGCCCAGGCTCGCGGCGCCTTCCTCGAGCGTGCGCGCGTCGATGGCGGCGAGCACCGCCATGACCGAGCGCACCATGAACGGTAGTGTGTAGAGCACGTGACCGACCAGGATGAAGAGCCAGCTCTTACGGAAATCACCGTAGCTCCCATAGGTGATGATCAGCGCCAACGCGATGGCGAGGCCCGGGATCGCGAGCGGAAGCGTGATGATCTCCTCCACGGCGCGTGTCAGCCGGCCCGGGTTGCGGTTGAGCACATAGGCCGCCGGCACGCCGACCAGGAGCGTGACGCCAAGCGTCGCGAGCGCGATCTGCAGGGACAGGAAAATGGTTGCGTCGTAGAGCCGCCAGACCTCGCCGATCCAGACTCAACGTGACGCCGCTCCGCCAAATGCCCTGAAAGTAATTGACGGTGACGCCGGCCATCATCGAGAGGATCGCCGGCACGATCAGGAACACGCTCACCAGCGCGGTGACCAGGATTTGCAGGCCGAGAATGAGCGGGCTCGGACGGTACATGGTGCTGCCTTACCCGGCCGCCGCCACGCTGGTGCCGCCGAAAGTGCGCGCCAGCGCCAGCGCGAGCCACGTTATCAGCCCCAGCACGATCGACAGCGCGGCCGCCATGGCGACATTCGCGTTCAATGTGAACTCGGTGTAGATCACCATCGGCAGCACGTCGATGTTGGTTGCCAGCGTGAAGGCGGTGCCGAAGGCGCCCATCGCGGTGGCGAAGCAGATGGCGCCGGAGGCGATGAGCGCGGGACGCAGCGCCGGCAGGATGACGTCGCCGAGCACTTGTGCGGGCGTCGCTCCGAGCGAGCGCGCCGCCTCCTCGAGCGCGGGATCGAGCTTCTCGGCCGCTGCCATGACGGTGAGCAGAACGCGCGGGATCGAGAAATAGAGATAGCCGACCAGCAGGCCCATCATCGAATACGCAAAGACGATCTTCTCTCCGGTGATCTGCCGCGAGATCTCGCCGATGAGACCCTGCCGCCCGGCGAGCAGGATCACCAGGAAGCCGACGACGACCCCCGGAAACGCGAGCGGAAAGGTGAGCAGCGCCGTGAGCAGCGAGCGTCCCGGGAAACGGTGGCGGGCGAGCAGCAAGGCAACGAGCGTCGCCAGCGTGAGCGTGATCGCGGTGGTGGCCGCCGCCAGCGCCAAGGTGGCCACGAGGCTCGACAGGTAGCGCGGCGTCACAAGCATGTTGAGATAGGTCGAGGCGCCTTCCCGGGTGAAGAAGCTGCGCAGGAACAGCTCGCCCATCGGCACGAGGAAGAACGCGCCGACGACGATGGCGAGCGGAAGCGACAACAGAAGCGTGAAGCTGCGCGCGGCGGTCATGGCTCATGGACACATCGCAAGGGCGCGGGGCCGGTCGTGCCGGCCCCGCGCCGAGCATCGGTCAGCGCGCTTCCGCCAGATAGCGATCGGAAAAGCCCTTCTGCGCCAGCTCCATTTTCGCGTAGTCGATGGGCGTGGCACGAGCGTACTCGCTGTCGGGCAGGAACTTGCTGCTGACCGCCTCCGGCAGCTTCACCGGCCGCGCCGGCTTGAGGAACGCATTCGTCCACAGCGCCTGCCCCTTGTCGGACAGCACGTAGTCGAGCACCTGCTTGCCCTTGGCGGCGTTCGGCGCGTTCTTCACCAGGCTCATGACGTACGGCACGATCACCGTGCCCTCGCAGGGAAGCACGAACTCGAAGTTGCCCTTCTCCTTGTACTTGGCCGGTAGGCGTTGAAATCGTAGTCGAACAGGATCGGGATCTCGCCCGAGACGACGCGCGCGTAGGAGGTCTGCTTGGGCACGATCGGCTGGTTCTTCTGCAGGTCTTTGAAGTAGCCGATTGCCGGGAGAAATTATCGAGCGAGCCGCCGAGCGCGCGGTTCACCGCCACCGCGCCGACATAGCCGACGAACGCCGAGGACGGATCGAGGTAACCGACCATTCCCCGGTAGTCGGCTTTCAGCAGGTCCTTCCAGCATTGCGGCCGCGGCTTGCCGCCGAGCGCGTCCTTGTTGATGAAGAGGCCGAGCGTCCCGGAATGGATCGTGGACCAGTGACCGTCCGGGTCCTTCAGGCCGGCCGGGATCTCGTCGAACCCCTTGGGCTTGTAGGCCTCGGTCACGCCCTCGGCCTTGGCCTTGATGCCGAAAGTGACGCCGAAATAGGCGACGTCGGCCACCGGCCGCGCCTTCTCGGCGATCAGCTGCGACAGCGTCTGGCCGGAGTTCTTGTTGTCGTGCGGAACGTCGAGCTTGACGTCGTCCTTGAGCGCCTTGAGGACGGATGCCCAATCGGCCCATTCAGGCGGGCAGTTGTAGCAGATGGCGTCGGCCGCA
Source organism: uncultured Alphaproteobacteria bacterium (assembly GCA_963708765.1). Taxonomy (GTDB): domain Bacteria; phylum Pseudomonadota; class Alphaproteobacteria; order Rhizobiales; family Xanthobacteraceae; genus VAZQ01. The sequence goes on from CAVPTV010000040.1 coordinate 19,116, forward strand.
CGGACCGGCCCCGCTCCGAATGAGAAAGCGAGACCGAGGGCGGCAACGCTCAGGGTCTTGAGCATGGGTGTCTCCTGGTTGCGCGACGAGATAGCTTGGCACGCCGGCGGCGCCGGCCGCCAGCATTTCCGCCCGCGAATTGCGGGTGTTGCGCCGGCGGATAGCGATGAACGAGCAAGTCGCCCAGCGCCCCGGCAAGTCTCGCAATGAGCCGCGATCTGTTACGGGGAGATGACAGCGGAGAGGTCAGCGCAAACTATTCGGAAAGCGCTGTAGTGCCGGTCAGGCCCGCGCGGCGGCCTTGCTTTGGGCCGCGACCTCGGCGGCCTTGGTGAGCAGCGAGGCGTAGTCCCGGCCGAACACCTTGGCGCAGAAGCGCACCGCCGCATCGACCTGCGATTGCCGGAATGGCCGATCCGCCGGCCCGGCGCTACGCAATCCATCGAGCAGCGTCTTGGTGCCGGTGTCGAGATATTGCTGCAGCTCGCCATGAGCGCGCGTCGTCATCTCGCTGATGGCAAGCTCGCCCGCATAGTTGCGACAGGCGCCGACCAGTTCGATCAGCGCCTCGGTGTCGGCGACGTCGCCCGGGTCGAGCGCGCTGCCGGACGCGATCTCGCTCGGCCGGCCGCGGCCGCAACAGGCGCCGCACGCGGCCCGGTGCGGACTCGATCTCGGCCTTCAGCAGGCTCGAAATCTCGGTGCGAATGGCGGCGAGCCGGCGGCCCCAGGGCGAGTCGACCGCAAGATCGAGCTCGGTGCGCAAGCCGCGGGCGCGCGTCGTGGATGGCCTTTGAGCAGCGACGTCACCGCGAACCCCGCCGCCGCGCTTGAGGTCGGTCTTGAGCTCGCCGACCATGCGCTCGATCTCGGCGAGCACGATCGCGACGGCCGCAGCATAAGGCGTGGCGGCGATGCGCGCCGCATCGTCGCTCTGCGCCGCCTTGACGGCGAGCCGGATCAATTGCCAGGGCGCCGCCAGCCGGCTCATCACCAGCACGAGCGCATAGGGCAAGATGTCTGGCCTGCCGCGAGACGCGGAGAATCGAGCAGCGCCTTCACGGCATCGAGCTGGGCGTCGGCGAGATTGCGGATATGGCGCGGGAGGCGGTCGCGCGATCAGCGCCAGCATGTCCCTCGCCTCGAGCAGGTTGCGCAGCATCGCGCCACGTCGTCGAGCGCCTGCGGCGGTGCCGATCTGGCCGGCGAGCCGCCGGCGTGCCTTGTCGTCGGACTGCGGCGGCGGCGAGCACGTCGTCGGATGCGGTCGACCACACGGTCCTGGAAGTCGCAGCTGAGCCGCTCGCAGCGGCGGTGCCGTCCGCGAGGAGCGCGCGCTGACCTCTTCGGCGAAGGTCTTCGCCTCCGCCGGCAGAAGATCGCGGCCGATCCAGGCCCAGATCGGCTCGAGCGAGACCCGCGCGATGCGACCCTGATGCTTGTGCGCAGCCGTATCGTCGACCAGGAACGGCTCGATCGGCCGGAAGAACAGGCGGGCGGGATTGCCGATGCGCGGCGCGGGCACGCCCGACTCGCGCACCGCCCGGCGCACCTCCTGCAGCACGAGATCGCCGCCCGGGACTTCGTCGCCGCGCAGCAATGCGCGTTCGAGCTCCGCGATCAGCAGAGCGCGCGCTCCCGGCGAAAGCTGCCGGAGATATTGCCGCAATCGCTCGACGGGCTGCCCACCCTCGGCCATCCCCGCACCCCAGGGCAAATTCGAATGCCGCCAAGGCGCTCTGATACCGCCGCGAGCTTAAGAACTCGTTACGTGATTTTTACGTGATTCCAATGGGATGGCAGGCGTCGCAGACGGCGAGACGGTCGTCAGCCGACCGCGCGTCCAGGTGCCGTCGGGATTGCGGCAGGCGGCGCCGCGCGCGATCTGCGGCCGGCCGTCGATATAGATGGTGTGGGTGTACTCCCGGCATTGCAGCCCGTTGCGACTGATAGGCCGGGCCGGGAACCACCGAGCCATAGCGGCCGGAATCCGGATTCTTCCACGGCACCGCCGCGCCCGACGTGCCGCGTTTCGAGCGCCTGCATCTGCGCCGCATAGGCGCGCTGCTTGTCCTCGTCGTCCATGGCCGGCGCCGATGCGGTTGCCGATCAGGCCGCCGATCGCCGCGCCCGCAATGCCGGCGGCGACCCGCTCGCCGGTGCCGCCGCCGAACTGCGAGCCGATCAGCCCGCCGGCGACCGCGCCGACCAGCGTGCCGGTGTTCTCCCTCGGTCCGGTTCCGGTCTCGGGATTGCCGCGCAGGCGGCCATCGCCAGCGCGACGAGCGCAACAGCACCAGGCGAACGAGATACATGTCAAGCCCCCGTCCATGACGTCCCCGCTCGAGCAGCCGGCGATCCCCGATCGGCGACTGCGCCCATGCCGGCCCTTCAGTTAATGGCGCAAATTGGGGCAAAACTCTGTTCCCGGCGGGTTAACGCGGTGTTCACGCCCCCGGCAGCACCAGCTCGGCGCGCAGGCCGCCGATCGGCGCGGTGCCGAGCGTGAGGCCGCCGCCATAGAGGCTGGCGAGCTCCACCACGATCGAAAGCCCGAGCCCGGAGCCCGGCTTGGTCTCGTCGAGGCGGCGGCCGCGGCGCGCCACCTGCTCGCGCTGCTGCGGCGACAGCCCGGGCCCGTCGTCGTCGACCAGGATGCGCACGGTGCGGCGGTCGCCGGCCGGCTCGGGCCGCTCGGAGAACACCTCGATCGCCACCCGCGACTGCGCCCATTTGCAGGCATTGTCGACCAGGTTGCCGACCATCTCCTCGAGGTCCTGCTGCTCGCCGCGGAAGCGCGCCTCCTCGGGCGCGTCGATGTCGATGGCGACGCCGCGCCGCTGGTGGATCTTCTCCATGGTGCGCGCGAGCGCCGTCACCACCGGCCGCACGTCGGTGACGGTGCCGATCACGGCGACGCGGGCGGCGAGCCGCGCGCGCTCGAGATGGCGGGTGACCTGATCGCGCATGATCTCGGTCTGCTCGCGCACCTTGGCGGCGAACGGATCGTCGCCGTGGGCGTCGGCCTCGTTCAGCATCACCGAGATGCGGCGTCTTGAGCGCGTGCGCGAGATTGCCGACATGGGTGCGGGCGCGCACGACGATTTCGCGGTTGGCGTCGATCAGCGCGTTGGTCTCGCGCGCGAGCGGCGCGATCTCGACCGGAAAGGCGCCCTCCAGCCGCTCGGCCGTGCCGGAGCGGATCGCCGCCAGGCCCTCGGAGATGCGCTTGAGCGGCGCGAGGCCGAAGCGGACCTGGAAGGTGGTCGTCAGCAGCAGCACCACGCCGAGCATGCGCGAAGGTGAAGAGCAGCGTGCCGTCGAAGCTGCGCGTCTCCTCGTCGATCTCGGCCGACGTCGCCGCGCGACCGCGACCAGGAAGCGCCCCTCGTCGCCGAGATCGATGGTGCGCTCGACCATCCGAAGCTGCTGGTCCTCGGGGCCCTCGCGCATAACCCTGGCGGGTGCCGCCGGCGGTCGAGCGAGCCGGCGCCATCCGCGAGACGCGGCAGCCTGCCGTCCCACAGCGAGCGCGACGAGCGCACGTCGGGCGTCGGCGATGTCGAGCCGCGTCACCTGCCAGTACCAGCCCGACAGCGGCAGCTCGAACAGCGGCTCGCCGAGCGATTGCGGGAACTTGTCGGCGTTCTCCTGCGGGGTCGCGACGTCGGCGACCAGCGTGCGCAGATAGACGCCGAGCCGGCGGTCGAAGGCGCGCTCCACCGCCGCGCGGTAGAGCGAGGACAGCACGATCCCGGTGACCACCAGAATCAGCACGGTCCAGGTCGTCGCCGAGAAGAACAGCCGAATCGCGAGCGAGTTAAGCGCGCATTGCCGGGCGGCGGCGTGAGCAGATAGCCGAGTCCGCGCACGGTCTGGATCACGTCGACGCCGAGCTTCTTGCGGATGCGGCCGACGAAGACCTCGATCGTGTTGGAGTCGCGGTCGAAATCCTGGTCGTAGAGATGCTCGACCAGCTCGCTGCGCGAGACCACGCGGCCGGTGTGATGCATGAGATAGGAGAGCAGGCGGTATTCGTGCGAGGTGAGCTTGACCGGATTGCCGTCGACGGTGACGCGGCCGGTGCGGGTGTCGAGGCGCACCGAGCCGCAATTGAGCTCGCTCTTGGCGTGCCCGGTCGAGCGGCGCAGCAGCGCGCGGATGCGCGCCAGCACCTCCTCGAGATGGAAGGGCTTGGCGACATAGTCGTCGGCGCCGGCGTCGAAGCCCTGCACCTTGTCGCTCCAGCGGTCGCGCGCGGTGAGCATCAGCACCGGCATGGCGCGGCCGGCGCGCCGCCAGGCTTCCAGCACCGAGATGCCGTCCATCTTCGGCAGGCCGATGTCGAGGATCACCGCGTCGTAGGGCTCGCTCTCGCCGAGATAAGTGACCTTCCTCGCCGTCGAAGGCGCGGTCGACCACGTAGCCGGCATCGGTGAGCGCGGTCGCGAGCTGCCGGTTGAGGTCGGGATCGTCCTCGATGACGAGGAGACGCACGCTAGCCTCCGCTGCTGGCCTGCGACACCGGTCCCAGGCCTGGAATCGACGGTCGCGGGTGCCAGTGTGCCATTAGATATGACGAGGGGGAAGATTGAGGAAGGGCGGTGGAGAATTGGCGGCGAAAGCAGGACGTCGGCCGGCGGGCGGCGGAACCGGCATTGTGCAGTGCGGGTTGCTCACCCCGGCTTGATGCCCGCGAACTTGACCACCTTGGCCCACTTCTCGGTCTCATCGGCGATGAGCTTGCCGAAGTCGGCGGGCGAGCCCGCCAGCATCGTGCCGCCCAGCTCGGCAAGCCGCGCCTTCATCTTGGGATCGGCGAGCGCGGCGTTGATCTCGCTGTTGAGCTTTTCGACGATTGCGGCAGGCGTGCTCTTGGGCGCACCGATGCCCCACCAGTTGCTCGCCTCGTAGCCGGGCACGAAATCGGCCACGGTGGGCAAGTCCGGCAGCGCCTCCGAGCGCGTCGCGGTGGTCACCGCCAGCGCACGAACCTTGCCGGCCTTGATGGTCTCGATCGACGAGGTCACGGCGGAGAACAGCACCTGCACCTGCCCGCCGATGAGATCGGTCAGCGCGGGCGCGGCGCCGCGGTAGGGCACGTGCACCATCCGCACCCCGGCCAGCATCTTGAACAGCTCGCCGGACACATGGTTCGAGGAACCGACACCGGCCGACCCCATGCTGATCTTGTCCGGGTTGGCCTTGGCATAGGCGATGAACTCGGGAACCGAGTTGGCCGGAACCGACGGATTCACCTGCATGACGTTCGCCACGCGGATGATGCCGGCGACCGGTGCGATGTCGCGGATGAAATCGTAGTTGAGCTTGTCGTAGAGCGACACGTTGATCGCCGCCCCCGGATTGACCAAAAGCAGCGTATGGCCGTCAGGGCTGGCGTTCACGACCGTCTCGGTGGCGATGTTGCCGCCGGCGCCCGGCCGGTTCTCGACGACGAATGATTGGCCGAGCCGCTCCGACAGCCATTGGCCCATGAGGCGCGCGGCGATGTCGGCCGCGAAAGCCGACGATGATGCGCACCGGCCGCGCCGGGTAGCTCTGCGCCGTTGCGATCCGCGCAGCGGACGGATGAAGCGTCAGGTCGTAGCCCGCGTTGAGGACGCCTGCGCCCGTTTTTGCGCAGGACAAGAGAATGAAATAGAGAGTAGAGCTGGAGCAGCTCGTTGCAAAAAGGCGGCGCTATCCCCTTAAGCCTTCGCCTGGGGAGCAGGCCGAGCATCAGGGAGCAATCGGTGGCCAGTGACCAAACCGGTGCAGAGGAGGCGCATCGCGGCCTGCCGCGCGCGCTCGCCGCCCTCGCCTGCTCGCTGATCCTCTGCACGCATGCCGCATTCAGCTGCAGCCCCGCGTCCGCGATGGTCGGCGGCGCCGCCAACGCGAACGAGGCGGTGGCGCGGCACGTGGTGATGCTGGTCGGCCCGCGCGGCTTCTGCAGCGGCGTCGCGATCGCCCGCAACGTGGTGCTCACCGCCGCGCATTGCGTGCTGCCGGGCGCCGACACCAAGCTCGCCGAATTCGACGCCGCGCGCCAGCCGGTGCTCAAGGATGTCGCGACCGTCGCACGCCATCCCGGCTTCGATGCCGATGCGGCGCTGCGCCAGCGCGTGACCGCGGACGTGGCTTTGCTCAAGCTCGCCGAGCCGCTTGCAGCGCGGTTCGTGCCGGCGCCGCTCGCGGCGCCGCGGCGGCCGGTCGCGGTCGGCGACCGGTTGCTGGTCGCGGGCTACGGCCTCGCCGCGCCCGGCGACGGCCGCAGCGGCGGCACGCTGCGCGCCGCGCGGCTTGCGGTCACCGGCCAGCCCGGAACGCTGCAGATCCGCCTGGTCGATCCCGCCACCAAAGGCGATCGGCCGGGGCTCGGCGCCTGCACGGGAGATTCCGGCGCGCCGGTGCTCGAGGACGCAGGCGGCCAGCTCGGCGTCCTCGGCGTGGTGAGCTGGAGCACCGGCCCGGCGCTCTCGGAAGGCTGCGGCGGCCTCACCGGCGTCACGCCGCTCGCGCGCTACCGCGATTGGATCGTCACGACCGCGGGCAAGCTCGGCCGTCACGTTGACAAGCGCAGTGGCACGGCGCAATCGACCAATCATGCTCCGCCGCGCCGCCACGGCCATCGCCTGCATGCTCGTCGTGGGCGCCCCCGCTGCCGCCCTGGTCGGCGGCGCCATTCCGGCCGACCATTCGGTCGCGCGGCACGTGGTGCTCGTGCTCGGGCCGCGCGGCAACGGCCGCATGGCCTGCACCGGCACCGCGATCGCGCGCGATCTCGTGCTCACCGCGGCGCATTGCCTGGCGGCGGGCGCCAGCGCCACAGTGGTGGAGCGTGACGACGGCCGGCGCCCGCGGCTCGTTCGCGTCGCCGTCGGCGAGCGCCATCCGAGCTTCGATCTCGACACCGCGGTGGCGCGCGGCGAGACCGCCGACCTGGCCTTGCTCAAGCTCGCCGAGCCATTGTCCTCGCAGCGCCTGCCGGCAGTGCTGGGAGAGCGCACGATCGTGCTGATCGGCGAGCGGTTCACGGTCGCCGGCTACGGCGTGACCATCGACGGCGGCGACAGCCGCCTCGGCCCGCTGCGCACCGCGACGCTGATGGCGGTGCGCGCGCCTTCCCAGCGGCATTTCCAGCTCGCCGATCCGGTCACGCGCGGTGAGACCGCAGGCCTCGGCGCCTGCTCGGGCGATTCCGGCGGGCCGGTGTTCGAGGACGCCGGCGGCCGCCTCATCATCATGGGCGTGGTGAGCTGGGCGACCAGCGCGCGCGGCGGCGGCGGTTGCGGCGGCCTCACCGGCGCGACGCCGCTGGCGCCGTTCCGCGAATGGATTACTGAGACGGCGCGCAAGATGGGAAGCAAGCTTTAGTCTGTTAGTCATGTCGTGCCGCGAGGCTGCTCCGACCCGACACGGCGTCGGCGTAGCCGAAAAAAAGACCCCGGCCAAGCCGGGGCAAATGCAAGCCACGTGAAAGACCAAGGCGCTTACTTGAGCGCGGTCTGAACCGACGTGAAGGTCGTGTTCAGCTTGGTGCCGAGCGTGCCGACCACCGTGATGATGGCGACCGAAATGCCGGCCGCGATCAGGCCGTATTCGATGGCAGTGGCACCCGATTCGTCCTTAGCAAAGCGTGCAAGCAGCGTCTTCATGAGTAACTCCCGTTGTCTGCGCGAGAGCCGCAACATAGCAATGAGGTTCTACGAGACCCTTGTGACATCCGCTAAAATTGATTCTAATTGCATTTAATCAAAACAATTCGTTGCTTGGCGGCGCAGTCGAGCCCGACAACCGCTATTTCCCGATGCAACGCGCGGGCTTGGCCCGATCGAGGTCGCGGCGGCGCAGCCCGGCTGGCTGCATCGGAGCGCCGAGGACGACGTCATGCTCGATGCCGATCAGATCGCAATCGATGCAAACGAGCGCCGCGCTGCCGTCGGCGAGCGCGATCGGCTCGATCTCGACCAGGCAGGTGCGACAACAGAAAGCCTTAACCATGGAAAGTTCCATTTGATTCGCCATAGGCAATGATGAAACCGCGCACAGCCGAAGGCAATCACACAGCGTAGGCATGGCGATGTCCGGCGATGTCGCACGCGAGGTCCATGGCGGAACAGTGGGAGCGAGTGTGGACCCTTGTGCCGGGCATCCCCGTTCCGGATACTCGCAACGCCGTCGTAGACGTGGAGGGCCGGCACACCGCCCGGCCATGACGAGGACCGCCCCATTGGACCGCCCCATGCCCCGCACCATCCGCCTGCAGAGCGACAGCAATGCCCATGACCGCCCCTGGCGGGTCGCGGTCGAGCAGGGCTTCTTCGCCGACGAGGGCCTCGAGGTCGAATACCACGAGGACAATCCCAAGGGCGCGGCCGGGCGCGTGAAGGATTTCGCGGACCGCTGGAAGGAGAGCCAGCTCAGGGACGGCGCGCTCGAGGTCTATCCGGTGTGCGAATGGGGCGCGATCGAGCGCGTGCAGCAGTTGGGGCGAGGGAAAATCATCGGGCTCGACACCACGGTGCGCACCGGCGCCATCATGGTGCGCGGTGACTCGCAGGTGCAGACGCTCGCCGATCTGCGCAACCTGCCGATCGCCGTCACCTGGCACGCCGGCACCTTCTATGCGGCGATCGAGGTGATGGAAGCGGCCGGCGTACCGTTCAGCGAGATCAAGCTCGTCCACGCCAGCGAGCGGCTCGACGCGCTGCTCGGCGGCGAGGCCGAGGCGGCCGCATTGATGGAGCCGCTGGTGTCGCGCGCCGCCGCGGCCGGCTGCCGCAAGATCGCCGATCTGCGCTGGCGCGGCGGCATCGTCGCCGGCGCGGACGTCGACGACGAGACCGCCGCCAAGCTGCGCCGCGCGCTCAACCGCGCGGTCGCATGGCTCGCCGAGAACGAAGCGCGTTCGCGCGACGAGCTCCTGCGCGATCTCACGCCCGAGCAGCGCAAGGACGGGCTCCTGCCGGAGCTGCGCGGCGTGACCGGCTACGCGCCGGCCGAGTTCAAGGAGAAGGTCGACTGGATGGTCGACCGCGGCTTCCTGCGCGATGCGCCCGCCTACGACGACATCGTGCGCAGCAAATAGGACAGCACCTATTCCGCCGGCTCGGGCGGCGGTTCCGGCGCCAGCGGCGGCGCCTTCGGCGGCAGGGCCGCGCAGCGGACGCTCCTCCAGCAGCACGATCGCCAACAGCGCCAGCACCAGGAACACACCCGCGGCCACGAACACCCAGCGGAAGATCCACGCCACGTCGAGGCCGGCGGCGCCCGCGCTTTCCACCATGAGCTCGACGCCGGCGCCGCGCTCGGGCGTCGCACCGAGCCCGGCGAGCAGGATCGCGCCCATCACGGCGACCGCGAGCGTGCTGGCGAGCGCCCGGAAGAAATTCATCGCGCCGGTGGCGGTGCCGACCTGATGCATCGGCACCGCGTTCTGGATCGAGACCGTGGCCACCGGATAGACCGTGCCGACGCCGAAGCCGATCAACGTCACCGCGATGACGACGCCCGCGAGCGGCATCGCCGGCCAGCGCACCATCGCGGCGGTCGCCGCGATCGCGATGATCCCGCCCGCGATCGCCGACACCTTGTAGCGGGTGAGGTGCATCATCGAGCGGCCGGACAGCATCGAGCCGGGCACCGTCATCACCACGATCGGGATGAGCGCGAGGCCCGCTTCCACCGCCGAGAGCCCATGCACCACCTGGAAATAGAGCGGCAGGTAGACGGTAAGGCCGAGCACCGCGCCGAGCGCGCACGAGGTCGCCGCGGTGCCCATGCGCATCACCGGATTGGCGAGCACGTTGAGCGGCAGGAACGGCTCCGGCGCCTGCCGCAGCCACCAGACCAGCGCGGCGCCGAGCGCGACCGAGGCGGCGAGCAGCACGAGGATGGTGGACGACAGCCAGGGAACGCGGGTGCCGCCGGAGGTGAGCGCGATGAGAAACAGGGTCGCGGCCGCGATCATGAGCGCGGCGCCGACGAGGTCGAGCCGGTGCGGGCGGTCGTGGCGCGGGAGCAGCTTCATCGAGCGGTGGGTCAGCAGCGCGGCGATCAGCCCGAGCGGCACGTTGAGCCAGAAGATCACCGACCAGTGCCAATGCTCCGCCACGAAGCCGCCGAGCGCCGGGCCGCCGACGCCGGCCACGATCCAGGAGGTGCCCATATAGGCCTGATAGCGTCCGCGCTCGCGCGGCGTGACCATGTCGGCGATGGCGGTCTGCACCAGCGGCACGATGCCGCCGCCGCCGATGCCTTGCAGCGTGCGGCCGGCGATCAGCATCGCCATGTTGGGCGCCGCGGCCGAGACCGCAGAGCCGGCGATGAACAGGCCGATGGCCGCGAGCATCATGGCGCGGCGACCGTGGATGTCGCTGAGCTTGCCGTAGAGCGGCGACACCACGGTGGAGGACAGAAGATACGCGATGATGATCCAGGACAGGTTCTCGAAGTCGCCGAACTCGCGCCCGATGGTCGGCAAGGCGGTGACGACGATGGTCTGGTTGAGCGCCGAGAGGAACATGGCCAGCATGAGGCCATAGAAGATGTTGCGCACGTCCGCCTTGCCGAGCGGCGCGGTCGAATGCGCCTTGGCGCGATTCGAGTAGGACGTCATCGATTGTTCAACGGGCAGCGGTCGATTTCTGTGCCCCGGCGCTTCGGTATCGCTCGCCTGACCGCGGATGACAATGTGCGCGCGGGCAAGGCAGCTATGCCGATCAGGAGTCAGTAATCAGTCGCAGCAATCAGAGCAATTCGAATTCGTTCCGATTACTGACTACTGATTACCGACTCCTGATCCCCGCCACGGCCGCTCCTCGAGCGCGATCACGGCAGCGAGCGCGATGACGAGGCAGAGCACGGCGGCGGCGAACACCCAGCGGAACGCCTCGGCGGCCTCGGCGCCGGCGAGCACGGCACCCGCCGACAGGCCGCGGACGGTGGGCGCGCCCGCGAGCACGATGGCGCCGAAGGCGGTGACGATGAAGGTGCCGCCGAGCGCGCGGAAAAAGTTCATGGTGCCGGTGGCGACGCCGAGCTGGTGCATCGGGACCGCGTTCTGCACCACCACGATGGTGAACGGGAACATCGGCCCCAGCCCCGAACCCGCAACCGCGATGAGGGCGAGCGCGACTGCCGGAGAGAATCCGGTCGGCGCGATCGCGAGCGGCACGAATGCGGCGATCGCCACCACGGCGCCGACGAGCGGCACGCGCTTGTAGCGGCGCATGCGCGCGATCAGCCGGCCGCCGGCGATCGACGTGATGGTGGCGGTGCCTTGCAGCGCGATGATGGTCAGCGCCGAGCCGCTCACCGAGAGGCCGAGCGCGAGCTGGCCATAGAGCGGCAGGAAGATGGTGAGCGCGACGACGAGACCGACCGCGAAGAAGCCCGCTATGGTGCCGACCCGCACGGCGCCGTCGCGCAGCACCGAGAGCGGAATGAACGGCTCGGTCGCAGAGATCACGCGCCATGCGAACAAGCTCCACAACGCGGCCGAGCCGATCAACAGCGCGAGGATTTGCGGCGAGCCCCAGCCGTAGCGCCGGCCGCCCCAGGTGAGCACCAGCATCAGCGCGATCGCGCCGCCCACCATCAGGAAGGCGCCGAGCACGTCGAGCTGGTGCGGGCGATCATGGCGCGGCAGCCGCTTGAGCACGTTGTTGGTCAGCAAAAAGGCGAGCGCCGTGAGCGGCACGTTGATCCAGAAGATCCACGACCAGTGCAGCTGCTCGGCGATGAAGCCGCCGAGCAGCGGTCCGCCGACCATCGAGACGATGAAGGTCGCAGAGGTATAGGCCTGATAGCGCGGGCGCTCGCGCGGCGAGGCGACGTCGCCGATGATGGTCTGCACCAGCGGCATCAGGCCGCCGCCGCCGAGCCCTTGCAGCGCACGCGCGCCGATCAGCGCCAGCATGGTCGGCGCCAGCGCACAGGCGATCGAGCCCAGCGCGAAAATGCCGATGGCGATGAGCAGCATGGTGCGCCGCCCGTGGATATCGGAGAGCTTGCCGTAGAGCGGCGTCACCGCGGTTCCGCACAGCAGGTTGGCGGTGACCACCCAGGGCATGTTGTCGACGTCGCCAAGGCTCGCCGCGATGGTCGGCAGCGCGGTCGCGACCACCACCTGGTCGAGCGCCGCCAGCATCATGGTGAGGAGCACGCCGACCACGATGCGCCGCGCCGCGGCGTGGCCGAGCGTGGGGTAGTCCGGCAGCGGCGCGTGCGGAACAGGATCGCGCATCAACGTGGCCTCGCGCCGTCCCGGGCGGCGAAGGCGCGAAGCATCTTATAGGAGAAGGAGGTGGCGCGAGCTATGCGCGGAGCGAGGGACAGGAGCAAACGGGTTGTGTGGATTACCGGCTGGCAGGACAAGCGCGAGGATCGCCGTCGCGCACAGCAAAGCGACGCCCATCGGTCAGGCTCTGCACCCTCAACGAGGCGGCTTGCGCGCGGCCTTGGGCATCCGCACCGGCCAACTCACGATCCGGTCCTCGAGGTCCTCGTCCCTGACCTCGTCCTCCCCGGCCCCGACCCGGCCGCGCACCGAGATGCCGGCCGAATGCACGGTCTCGGGGTCGCCGGACACCAGCGGATGCCACCAGTAGAGGTCGCGGCCGTCGGCCAGCAGCCGATACGCGCAGGTCGGCGGCAGCCAGACGATTCGCTTGACGTTTCGGGGGGTTAGGCGGACGCAATCGCTGACTTTCTTGCTCCGGTTGGGATAGTCGCGGCAGCGGCAGGTCTCGCCGTCGAGGAGCTTGCAGCCGACATCGGTGAAAAAAGTGCGCGATGAGTCGTCGGCGTCCTCGAGCTTGACCAGGCAGCAGCGCCCGCACCCGTCGCAGAGGCTCTCCCACTCTGGATTCGTCATTTCCTCCAATGACTTGCGCTGCCAGAACGGAGCCTCGTCACGAGCCATGAGCGCCGCTCTCCAAGGGGCTGCCGCCGCCGCCTGCCTGCGGGTGACGGAATACCGGATTCGTCCCCCAATTTATCTGCGCTTTCTATTCACCTTGTGTCGATCGCGCCATAGTTCCGAACCTTTGGATCGGTTAAAAAGACTAATCAGCACCGGCTGGGCGGCACCGCCCGGCCGGCGTGGCGGCTCGCCCCGAGGGTACCTTTGCGCGACCTCTTCCACGACGACGAGAACCGGGACCACTGGAAGCCGCGGCTGCGCCGATTCCTGCTCGATCTCGATTCGCGCATCGACTTCGGCATGTACCAGGCCAAGACCTGGGGACGCGAGCTCTACGAGCGCTTCACCGTGTTCATGGACCGGTTCCACGTGGCCGGCTGGCGGCGCTGGTACTGCGTCGAGCCGGTGTCGGAGGGCCTGACGCTCGGCACCGGCGGCCTGGTGCTGATGCTGGCGCTCGCGATCCCGGCCTTCCGCGAGACCTCCGACGACGACTGGCTGAAGAAGTCCGAGCTCGCGGTCACCTTCCTCGACCGCTACGGCAACGAGGTCGGCTCGCGCGGCATCCGGCACAACGACGCCATCCCGCTCGATCAGTTTCCCGACCACCTGATCAAGGCGACGCTCGCGACCGAGGATCGCCGCTTCTACGAGCATTTCGGCATCGACATCCCCGGCCTGTTCCGCGCCATGCTGACCAATGCGCGCGCCGGCGGCGTGGTGCAGGGCGGCTCCTCGATCACCCAGCAATTGGCCAAGAACCTGTTCCTGTCGAACGAGCGCACGATCGAGCGCAAGGTCAAGGAAGCGTTCCTGGCGATGTGGCTCGAGGTGCGGCTGCCGAAGAACGAGATCCTCAAGCTCTATCTCGACCGCGCCTATCTGGGCGGCGGCACCTTCGGCGTCGACGCGGCGGCGCAGTACTACTTCAACAAGTCGGCACGCGACGTGAACCTGGCGGAAGCCGCGATGCTGGCGGGCCTGTTCAAGGCGCCGTCGCGGTTCGCGCCGCACATCAATCTGCCGGCCGCGCGCGCGCGCGCCAACGTCGTGCTCGACAACCTGATCGAGGCCGGTTTCATGACCGAAGGCCAGGTGTTCGGCGCCCGCCGCAATCCCGCGATCGCGGTCGATCGGCGCGACGAGCGCTCGCCCAACTACTATCTCGACTGGGCCTTCGACGAGATGAAGAAGCTCGCCGATAAACTGCCGAAAACGGTGCATGACCGCGTCTTCGTGGTGCGGCTCGCGCTCGACGTCGGCCTGCAAAAGCACGCCGACAAGACGGTCGAAAGCATGCTGCGCCAATACGGCCGCGAATACAAAGCCAAGCAGGCGGCCGCCGTGCTGATGGACATCGACGGCTCGGTGCGCGCCATGGTCGGCGGCCGCGACTACGGCGAAAGCCAGTTCAACCGCGCGACCGATGCGCTGCGCCAGCCCGGCTCGTCGTTCAAGCCCTATGTCTACGCGGCGGCGCTGGCGAGCGGCGGCTTCAAGCCGACCTCGATCGTGGTCGACTCGCCGGTCTGCATCGGCAACTGGTGCCCGAAGAACTATTCCGGCGGCTTCTCCGGCTCGATGACGTTCACGCATGCGCTGGTGCGCTCGATCAACGTCATTCCGGTCAAGCTGTCGATCGCGCTCGGCAACGGCAACCCGAAGCTCGGGCGCGCGAAGATCAGGGATCTTGCGCGCAAGATGGGGCTGCGTAGCCCGCTGATCGACACGCCGTCGATGCCGATCGGCGCCAACGAAGTCACCGTGCTCGATCACACCGGCGGCTACGCCATCTTCGTCAACGGCGGAATGGCGACGACGCCGCACGCCATTCTCGAGGTGCGCACCGGCACCGGCGACCTGATTTGGCGGTTCGACCGCGACGGCAAGAAGCCGCAGCAGGTGTTCACCCAGCAGGTCGCCAGCGACATGAACATGATCATGAACAAGGTGGTGGAAGAAGGCACCGCCAAGCGCGCGCAGCTCGACGGCATCAAGGCCGCGGGCAAGACCGGCACCACCAACGCCCATCGTGACGCCTGGTTCGTGGGCTTCACGGGCAACTTCGTGCTGGGCGTCTGGTACGGCAACGACGATTACGCCCCCATGGGACAGATGACGGGCGGCTCGCTGCCGGCGATGACCTGGAAGGAGATCATGACCTACGCCCATCAGGGCGTCGAGCTCAAGCCGATCCCGGGCGTCGGGCCGCAGCAGCCGACCGGGCGCACGCGTGGTGGCCGACACCAGGAGGGACAGCGGCGCGCCGGCCGAGGCCGCGAGTGCTGACCCGGCGCGGCGCCGACGTCCTGGTGCGGGTCGAGCGGCTGATGGATGACGCCACCCGTGCGCTGGTCGTGCGCGGCGCCCCGTCGACCGCGGCCGACGCGCAAGGCGCGGCTCCACGCCGTCCAGAGACATTGGCGGTGGCCGCCGACCAGAAGCCGGCCGGCTCGGTCCGCGGCAATTGATGCGCGAGCGGGCGTTTCCTGTTACCAGAGCGGGTCAATAGCTCCGCCATCCATCGGATCGACCGTGCGTCTGCTTTTTGGATCGGTATTCGCATTCGCCATTGCCGCGGCGATCGGCCTCGGCGCCACCTGGATCGCGCTCACGCGCGGCACCGCCTACGGCGGCGTGACCATCGGCGTGTGGACCGCTTGGCCGAAGAGCGGGACCCCTGGGATCGATCCCTATGCGCGCGCGATGGTGGCGCGCACCGGCGAGCTGCCGGTCGGCTCGGGCGACGGGGTCGCGTTCTATGCACGCAACGACGACGCCGGTCAGGCGCTCGACGGACGCTGCGACGTGCTCATGAGCGGGATCACGCCGCAGGCCCGGTTCTGGACCATCACGCTGTACGACCCCGAAGGCCGACTCGTCGCCAACTCGGTGCAGCGACAGGGGTTCACCAGCCAGGAAATCATCCGCCGGTCGGACGGAAGCTTCGAGATCGTGGTCGGCCCGCGCGCGCGCCCGGGCAACTGGCTGCCGACCGGCGGGGTGGAGCGCTACGTCCTGGTGCTGCGGCTCTACGACACGCCGATCGGGGTCGCGACCCGCACCGGACGCGACGCGCCGATGCCTGTCGATCACCAAGAGGGCCTGCCTGTGATCCGCCTGGCATTATGGCTGTTGGGAGGATTGCTGCTCGGCGGCATCGTCCACCTCGCCACCGTGCTGATGCTGCCGCGCATGGCGACGCAGGACGCCTATGCGCGGGTCTCAGCGGTCGCTCCGGTCAATGCGGTCATCCCGATGCCGCCGCCCACGCCCGAGAAGGCGGTGATGCCGTTCATGGACCCGGCCTTCGCGGTGTCGGTGTGCCGCTACGACTTGTCGCGCGGGCACGCTCAAATTCTCGGTGCCGATCAGCCCGGCCTACACGTCGGTGTCGTTCTATACCCGCACCGACATCGCCTATTACGCGATCAATGATCGCGCCGCCGGACGCCGCGTGATCGAGCTCGATCTGATGACGACCGAGCAACGCGCCGCCCTGCCCGAGGACCAGGAAATCACCGCCGCCGACCGGCTGATCGTCACCTCGCCGACCAGCACCGGCCTGATCGTGATCAGGGCCTTGGCGCCCGAGCCGGGATTGATGTCGGCGGCGCGGGCCGCGCTCGCGGCCGCTCAATGCCGCCCGCAATGACGCCTACTTCGAAACGACCGCGCGTCTGCGCGGGATCGGGACCGGCGCCGGCACCGGCGCCGCGGCAACCGGGATCCCGAGATCGGCGGTCGGCACCAGAACGTTCTCGGCAGTACGCTGTTGCAGCAGCCTGATCGAGCGCTCGGCCTCGACCGCCAGCGGCGAAGGCACCGCCACCATGAGGCGTTCGAGCGCGAATTGGTAGGCGGCCGCGCGCTCGACGAGCGAGCGCTGCACCCAGCCAACGATCAGGAGGTTCTCGCCGACCCGGCTGAGCGCATTGGCGACCTCGGCCCCGCTCAACACCGGAATGTGGCTCAGGCTCCTCTCCCGCTTGACGTCGATGTCGAGCACGCGGCGCGCGACCGGGACGAACTGCTCGATGCGCGCGACATCGTTGCGGGCGTCCTCGATCAGGCGGGCGTAGCGGGTGGTCTCGGAGCGAACCCACATGGTCACCAATCGCGCCGCATAGGCGGTCGGGTCGCAGCGCCACCAATCGGGCTGGAAGACGCGCGTGACGCCCCATTCGTTCAGCACGCTGTACCAGCGCTGCCGATCGTAGGCCGGCTCGATCAGCGGATAGGCGAGGTCGCGCAGCAGCCGCTCATCGTCGGTCAACGGATAGAGCGAGATCGGCGCGCCGGCGTCGCGGGCAGCATCGCGCCCGACCCAATTGTGGATGTCGTCGGCGGTGAGCGAGGGACGCACCCGCCCGAAATCGCCATTGGGACAGCCGACGAGAATAAACAGGCAAAGCGACGCATCGACGAATAGGCGCCGCGACCGGCGGCGTGTCGTTGCGGGCTTGTTCGGCGGGGGTGAGCAAGAACGGCTGCGCGGATCGGCGAGCTTACGATCGCGTGGCGCGGCGACGGCGGCGCCGCCGCGGCGTGCTGCCCGCGTCGGGCTCCATGCCGCCCGACGGATCATCCATGTAGCGCTCGATCCGGATGACCGGAAGGATGATGACGGTTGCCGACTCGGGCCTGCCTGCGATTGCTCTGCTGGCTCGCGCAGCTACGCTCGACTTCCGGAAAACTGATCACTGTTCCCATTTCGCATTCCCCCGCCCCGACGGCCGGACAACCATCCACTCCATCGGCTCCTACACCCGATTTAGCGACGTGCAAGGTTAACGGTCCGCTAACGCACCCCCATTAGGGTCATTCAAATTGAAAGTGTTGCCGCAAAAGCGCAGTGACCATGCTCAAGCCGCCAACCGCTTTTTCCAGCCTCGAAGGTCTGCTCGAGCTCGATCGGCACGACGGCATCGATATGCGCCCGACCTTGTTGCGGGTGCTGACCGATCTCTATCTGCAGAAGCGAACGCATCCCCCGGAAGACGAGCGCTACTACACCGAGCTCGCCTTGCGGCTGATCGATGCCACCGATCTCCCCGCGCGCAAGGCGCTCGCGGCGCGGCTTGCGCCTTATCCGGCAGCGCCGCGCGCGGTGATCGCGCGTCTCGCCCGCGACGTGCTCGAAGTGGCCGAGCCGATCCTGACGCAATCGCCGTGCCTCACGCCCGCCGACCTCAAGGCCATCGCCGAGGAGCGTGGGCCGACCTACGCGGCGATCATTGCGACCCGCGGCCAACCCGCCCTGCCGATCGAGCACGAGAGCCCCGTGCCCATGCCAGCAAACGCCTCCCCCGAATCGGAGGCGGTCGAGCTCTGCGAGCTGTTCTTCGCGGCGGGCGGGCCGGAGCGCCGCCTGATCCTGCTGAACCTCGACTACTCCTCGATCGCGCCCTCGCAGCCGCCCTCCCCGATGCAGCGCACCGACGTGTGGCGCTTGGAATCGGCGGCGCTGCAACACAATTCGGAAGCGGTGGTGCGCGAGCTCGAACGCGCCCTCGGCGTATCGCGCAACCAAGCCCGTCGGATCGTGCAGGACGAGCTGGGCGAGCCGGTCGTGGTCGCCGCCAAGGCCATGAGCCTGCCGGCCGACGTCCTGCAGCGCATGCTGCTGTTCGTCAATCCGCGGGTCGGGCAGTCGGTCGACCGCGTCTACGAGCTTGCCACGCTGTACGGCGAGATCAGCGTGGACGCGGCGCGCCGGCTGATCGCGATCTGGCGCGACGCCGAGCTGGCGGTGAATAGAGAAGTCCGTCACGAAGCATCGCCTTGGCGCGCGGCCGCCGAGAACGCACGCCGCGCGCTGTCCGATGTCTCGCACCGCCCGCCGGCGCCGGAGCAGGCGCGCCTTCGGATCTGGCGACGGAAGACGGACGCCAGCGGACCGATCGGACGCCAAGCGCTCGAACGATGCCATAGGCATCCGTCGTCCGTCGGTTGCCGTCCACTTACGCGACGATCTGATCGAGGAAATGGCGGCCGGCGCGATCCTCGACCTCGACGATCCAGACGTCGGGATCGAAGCGCAGCTCGCGCGTCAGCCGTTCCTCGATCTTTGCCTCCGGCGCCGGCTGCCCGGCGATGCACGCGCTGAACAGCCGGCCCGGGCGCGCATCGTCGAACGCCGCCTGCGGCGCCGGACCGAACAGCTCTGCGGTGCCGTCGAGACGGTTCAGCTTGACGAAAATCGCCCCGGCCTCCTCGGCGCCGCGCCGCCGCACCGCCGCAAAGGCGCCTTCCAGATGGCAGCGGCGGACATAGGCCGCGACCCAGATTGCAGACTTGAGGCGCATGGGGCCCTTCAAGACCTTTCCTGGACGGACGTGTCGGGATCTCTGGATGCCGCCTCCTGATAACGCATGCCGGGGCGCAGGCGCAGCCCCTTTGGAAAACCTTCAAACAGCCGCAGCTGTCGGGCGTTGCGGCGCCGTTGGCGAATGTGCTCGTCGTCGCTTCGTTCGAGCGGCGAATGGGCGGCGAAGTTACCGACGATTTGCCCCATGCGCACCGCCAGCGAGTTGCCGTGATCGGAAGGCGCAGCAAAAGTGATCACCCGTCCCGCATGCCGCCGTTCCACAAACGGATAGTCATCCAACGTGTAGAAGACCCGGCCAGACCACGCGCTCCTGATGTCGTGGTCATCGAGGGTGCGCAGCGCGGGAAACACGCGTTTGCCTTCGGCAAGGGTCCTGCGGGCCACGGCCTGCGTGATTTCAGGCGAGGTTTCCGCGGTTTCCTCATGGCCCATGTACAGGCGTCGGCCGTGGCGGCGCGCGTAGAAGCAGGGCTCGCGCGTGTCGGCGAGCACGGCTCCCGACGCAAGCGTTTTCGCCCCTTCCGGCAATTCCACCTCCACGACGTAGTCGTATTCGAAAATCGCACGCTCGAGCACCTCGGCATTGATGTGGCGGGCATAGGCATTCGCCATGAACAACGTGCTAGCCCGGATGTGGGCGCCGTTGCCACAAAAAACCGTCACCCGATGGTCGGAGAAGTCGAGCGCCTGCGCCTCCGTCTGCTCGAACAAGCGCACCCGCCGCTTCTGGAGAGCCCGCGCCAATCCAATGAGAAATTTGCGCGGACGAAAGCTGCCGCCGAAACGATCGACCACGCCGCCCGCATAGAAACCGTCGGCCGTGCCGTAGCGCTGCTGCAGCTGTCGTGCGGAAAGAACGTCGAAAAACGACCGCCGGCGGTTCTCGACCAGCGGCATCAGCGCGCGCAAGCCGCTGCGCTCCATGAATCGGTAATCAGCCTGAAGGCTGGCCATGTCGGCATCGTTCATGGCCGCCATGACGGCACCATGCTGCACGGAAGCGCGCAGGTTGTAGTCGTGATCGAGCTCCGCGAGGCGCTGGCATCCCTCGACCGTGCGACGCAGGAACGCCCTCACCCGCCGTTGCGCCCGCAGCCGCGCCTGATCGGTCGACGCACCGCTGCGTAGCTCCTGGTGCGTCAATTCCGCCAACATGACATCGACGGACTTCGCCCACCCGGTCAGGAATTGCCCTGCATTGAGTCCGGACGCCCCTTCTTTGCCGAACAGTCCCTTCTCGATCACGATGACATCGAGGCCGCGCCGCATTGCGGCTTCCGCGGCGCTCAGCCCGGAAAGACCGCCGCCGGCGACCAGAAGATCGCAGGTGAGGCTCGCATTGGCGCATGACGGAGCCGAGAATTCCCGAGCTTCCTCGTCATAGGTCGAATATTGCGGCATGGGTCGGAGTAGGATCGGTCGCAGGCCTCGTTTCGCGCTTTGCGCCGGCATCGCCCGCGGCCTATCCTCGATTGCAAAGCCTTGAAGATAAGGGAGGGATGCCGTGGCGCCATTTTGGATCAGAGCCGTGGTCGCCGCCAGCGCCGCTTGGCTCGCATTGGGTGCGACGGCGCCGGCGCAGGACTATCCCACCCGCACCATCAGGGTGATCATCCCGCTCGGGCCCGGCGGCGGCGGAGACGTGTTCACCCGGGCGCTCGCCGACGAGTTGCAGAAGGCCTGGGGCCAGCCGGTCGTGGTGGAGAACCGGCCCGGCGGCGGGCTCAACATCGGAGCACGCGCCTGCGCGGAGTCGACGCCGGACGGCTACACGATCTGCGTGCTGTCGAGCGAGCCGGTGATCTACAATCAGTTCGTGTTCAAGACCCTTCCGTTCGATCCCGAGAAGGATTTCGAGCCGATCACCAACCTGTTCGTCAACACGCTGGCGCTGGTGGCCAACAACTCCCTCAAGGTGAGAACGATCCCCGAGCTCGTGGCGCTGTCGAAGGCGAAGCCCGGCACGCTCAGCTACGGCACGTTCGCGTTCCCGCTCGCGCATTTCATGGAGAAGCTCAAGAAGGAGACCGGCGCCGACATCGTGCGGGTGCCGTTCCGCAGCGGCAACGAGGTGGTCACCGCGGTGTTGTCGGGCTCGACTCCGGTCGCCATCCTGGCGCTGTCCAACATGGTCCCGCAGATGCAGAGCGGCCACATCACCGCGCTGGCGATCAACAGCAAGTCACGCTCGCCGCTGTTTCCCGATATCCCGACGCTCGCGGAGGCCTATGGCGGCGCGGAATATCCCTCGACCTGGTTCGGCCTGTTCGCGCCGGCCGGCACACCGAAGCCGATCGTCGCGAAGCTCGCGGGCGAGGTCGGGCGCATCCTCGACGACCGCGACTTCCGGCGGCGAATGTTCACCGATCGCGCCGTCGAGCCTTCGGCATTGCGGCTCGAGGAATTCGCCCGCTTCATCCGGGACGAACGCAAGGTCGCCGAGCGGATCGTCAAGGAGTTGGGCCTGACACCGCAGTGAGGTGATCACTCCAGCGGGCGGCCGGTCAGGGCCGCGAGCTCGCGCGTGACCCGATCGGACGGCTGGCCGGTGACCGGCAGCTTGCGCTCGCGCTCGAATTTCTCGATCGCCGCCTGGGTCTCGGCATCGACGATGCCGGTCGGCTTGATCTGGCCGTAGCCGTAGTCGGCGAGCGCCCGCTGCAACGCGACCACGCGCTTGGACGGTGTCGGACGATCCGGCGGCCGCGTCGTTGCGGACCACCGGCGCACGCGCCGCAGGCACCGCGGGGCTTGCCCCCTTCGCCAGCTTGGCGGGCGACCGTGTGATCGCCGCAAGCAGCGCCTCGTTCGGCTCAGGGCTGGGCTTGAGGCCGGCCGTCTGCTCGAAGTCGCGGATCGCGCCGTCGGTCCTCGGACCGTAGAGGCCGTCGACCGCGCCTTCGTAGAAGCCGCGGCGCGCGAGCTCGCGCTGGATGTCGGTGATGATCTCGCCGGGTGCGCGCGGGCGCCGGCGGCGGCGCCTTGACCGGCGTCGGATCGGCCGGCCGCGGACGCGGGACCGTGGCGGTGGCGGATCTCCATCGCCACGACGGCCGGCTTGCCCGCCGACGTGACGACCGGCTTGGCCGCCGGCGCGACGGCGGCCTTGAACATCGGCGCCGGGTGCACCCCGGTCTGCAGGAACAGCACGTTGATCAGGATCGCGACGGTCGCGAAGCCGCCGACCACGAAGCCGACGGCATCGCGCGCGCTCCACCCCAGCGCCTGCAGCATGCCGCGGCGGCCGTCCGGATCCTCATCGGCCGGCGCTCCCCTTCCGCGACTTGCGCGAGCGGCTTGGCTACGCACTTTTCTTCACCAGGACGTTCGCCGCTTCGGCGGCGGCGCCGCGCGGCAACAGATGCTCGATCGTCGACTGCTCGATCGTGGACGGCGCGCCCGCGGCGCGGGCGCTTTCGCAATCGAGCGGCAGGTGGAAGGTGACGCGGGTTCCTTCGCCGAGGCGGCTCTCGATGTCGAGGTCGCCGCCGTGCAACGCCAGCAGCCCCTTGACGATCGAGAGACCGAGCCCGGTGCCGTCGTGGCGCCGGTTGTAGCTCGAGCGCGCCTGGTAGAACGGATCGCCGACGCGCGGAAGATCGTCGGGGCCGATGCCGACGCCGGTGTCCTCGACCGTGACCACCACGGTCGGGCCAGCGTCGACTCTTGCGCCTTGGCGCTGACCGTGACCTTGCCGCCGCGATCGGTGAACTTGATCGCGTTGGAGAGAAGGTTGAGCATGATCTGGTTGAGCGCGCGCTTGTCGGCGATGATCTCCGGCAGCCGTTCCGGCAACCGCGTGACGAGATCGATGCCGGCCTCGCGCGCCTTGATGTCGCAGCAGATCGCAGGCGTCGTCGATCACGTACCGGGGCGCGAACGTCTCCGGCCTGATCTCGAAATTGCCGGTCTCGATCTTCGACATGTCGAGAATGCCGTTCACGACCGAGAGCAGGTGGTGGCCGGAACTCGTTGATCAGATGGGCATATTCGTGCCGTCGCTCGGGGCCGATCAGCAGCGAGTCTTCCTTCGTCAGCATTTCCGAGAAGCCGATGATGGCATTGAGCGGCGTGCGCAGCTCGTGGCTCATGGTGGCGAGGAAGTGGCTCTTGGCGGCGTTCGCGCGCTCGGCCTCGGCGCGGGCGTCCTCGATCGCCTGCTGCTGCGCCTTGCGCTCGGTGGTGTCGCGCATGACCGCCACGACCTCGCGGTCATGGCCGTTGTCGCCCTCGCCGACGGCGAGCGGACGGCAGCGCATCTCGATCCAGATGAACTGGGCGGCGGTCGCGGGCGCGCCTTCGGCGGCGTCGCGGCGCACGCGGAACTCTGCGGAGCGATCCTCGCCGTGCGCGGCCGCGTCGGCCAGCGCCGTGAGATAGGCGGGACGGTCGGTGACGTGGACCCGGTCGAACAGGCCGCGCCCGAGCAGATCCTGCACCTTGGCGCCGAACAGCGGTTCGGCCGCCGGTGACACGAACAGCACCGCGCCGCTGCGGCCGTGGCGGGTGATGACGTCGGTCATGTTGCGGGCGAGCAGGCGATAGCGGTCTTCCTCGGCGTAGAGCAGCCAGAAGCTGGTGCGCGCCAGCAATTCGGCGCCGAGCGCGAGCCCGGTCGCGTAGAGCGCCGCCGAGATGATGCCGAGCGCCGCCAGCGCACCTTGCTCTTTTGCGACCTCGGTGACCGGTGGCAGCAGATCGAGCCCGCCCATCAGCAGCAGGAAGCCGGCGGCGCCGAGCGCGAAGGTCGACGCCAGCGCGACGACGCGGCGCGACGACGAGAGCGACGCCTCGAGCGGCACCACCACCAGCCAGATCGCCGAGAACGAGCCGATGCCCCCGGTCCCGACCGCCACCGCGGTGACGAGCCCGGTGAGCGACAGCGAGGAGAGCACATGCGCGCTCTCGTATTGGCCGGTGCGCGAAAGGAAATAGGCGATGAGGATGGGCGCGACCAGCCAGGCGAAGACCAGCACTTCGAGCAGGCTCGGCACCCCGCGCATGGCCAGATAGACCGGGAAGGCGGCGAGCGCGACCAGGCTGCCGAGCAGCCGCGGCGCGATGAAGGCACGGTGGCGGGAGGCCGTCAGCGCGTCCTGCTGGGCCGACGGATGCACCAGGCCATCGACATAATTCCTGATCGGCGCGAACAGATTCACGTTCCCTGCGCACGTCCGACGAACAGAGACGCGCTCCCCTCATTTTCTGGCGGGATCGTCTCAGAGGCCGCTTAAGCGAACGCTAAGGGCGCGGCCGGGCCGCCGCGCGGGAGCCTGTTTGCACTTCATTTCGCCGGGGTCCGGCGGCCGCATTCGCACGGAATGGTGAACGGTCGGTTGCCGGATCGCACGCTGCGGCGATGCCGGGTGCGCCGGCAGCCACGGCCCGAGGGCGGACTTGTGCCCGTGATTGGCGGCTGCGCGCCATTGATGCAAATTTTAGTCAATTGCAGATCATTCGACTTTTAGGAAAATACGTGGCGCATTCGCCTCGAATAAGCGCAAAAAGCGCGGCTTCCGGCCAACCGGCATTTCAAGCCCTGCTGCTAGGCTCCTCTCCAATGCGGCGAATTGAGCCGCGGGGACTTCAGGGCGGGGTCATGCGGTTTCTCCTGCGGATGGCGTTCTGGCTCACCGTCGTTCTGGTCTTGCTGCCCAGTGGCGGATCGCAGCCTGCGCCGAAGGTCGACGTCAGCGCGATCGACGCCATGTCGGCGGCGGGCGCGACCGTCTCCGACATGAAGCAGTTTTGCGGCCGGCAGTCCGAAGCCTGCGCGGTCGGATCGCAGGTGGCGGTCGCGCTCGGTCACCGGGCGCAGGCCGGTGCCAAGATGCTCTACGAATTCCTCAACGAGCGTCTCGCGCCGCACGACACCGGCGCGTTGACGAAGACCGCGAGCGGCAAGGCGGTGCCGCTGCCGCCGGCACGGCCATCGCAGCATACGCTCACGCCGGCCGATCTCGCGCCGTCCTGGCAGGGTCCGCAGCCGCATCGTGAAGCGCGCCGCGATCGCGCCACCTGAGGCGCAATCCGCCAGTCTGCGAAGTCCTTCTCCGCATGGGTTCCCGATCGCCGGCCAAAAAAGGCCCGCGTGCGGGTCATTCTTTGTCGCTTGTGGCAATCGCCAAGGCCTATCATCGGCCCTATATATTGGCTATGTCCAATGCGATGACCACAGCCGCCCCCGACACCGTGCCGACGATCGACGAGATCGTCGACAATTTCTCGTTGCTCGACGAGTGGGACGACCGCTACCGCTACGTGATCGAGCTCGGCCGTGCGCTGGCGCCGCTCGACGCGCGCGACCGCAACGACGCCAACAAGGTGCAAGGCTGCGCCAGCCAGGTGTGGCTGGCGACCACGGTGCGCCGCAACGGCGCGGCCGGACCAGCGCTGACGTTCTCGGGCGACAGCGATGCCCATATCGTGCGCGGGCTCATCGCCATCCTGTTCGCCCTGTTCTCGGGCAAGCCGGCGCGCGAGATCCTCGCAACCGACGCCATCGCTCTGTTCGAGCGCCTGGGGCTGCGCGAGCATTTGACCCCGCAACGCTCGAACGGCTTCCGCTCCATGGTCGAGCGCATCCGGTCCGACGCGCGCGCGGCGCTGGCGACGGCGGCCTGATCGGCTACTTGCGCCGACGGCGCTGCTGGCCCAGTCCCATCTGCTTGGCGAGGTGGGAGCGCGCGGCCGCGTAGTTCGGCGCCACCATCGGGTAGTCCGCCGGCAGCCCCCATTTCTCGCGGTATTGCTCCGGCGTCATGTTGTATTGGGTGCGCAGGTGGCGCTTGAGCGACTTGAATTTCTTCCCGTCCTCGAGACAGACGATATGGTCGGCCGTGATCGACTTCTTGACCGATATGGCGGGCTTCGGCGGCTCGGCCGGGCTCTCGCCCTGCCCGCTCGACACCCGCGTCAGGGCCGAGTGCACCTGCCCGATCAGGGCCGGTAAATCCGAAGACGGCACCGAATTGTTACTGACATAAGCCGAGACGATGTCCGCCGTCAGCTTGATGAACGTTCCGCCTGACGTATTCTCGTTCATTACTATTGTTCCTGCCGCCGATTGATCTGCAAGTCCGCGAACCGGAAGCTGCGGTCGTGCGTATTCAGCCGTCTTCGGCCACGACTCTCGCAATGACGAATCGGCGCATCAGACCGCAACACCTGATTGATCTGTACTACTATTCTTGTCTTCCGGTCAACGCAAGAAGAGTTTGGCTATTTCGACCGCTTAATCCTTGTGAATTATTAGTATGTTCTGGCATTCATCAATCAAATTCGCGCGAGCACCGATAGCAGCGCGCGCCGGCAAACATTCACGCGCGGGTGAGTAGATGTGAGTTGTCTATTGCGTGCGTCGACCTAAATGATGCTGGCCTCGGCCGTGCCACCACACCCCGCAGAGGTTGCGACCATGAACTCCGATCAGCGCGTGAAAGTCACCAAGACCGACGAGGAGTGGCGCAAGCAGCTCACTCCCGAGCAGTATCATGTCACCCGGCAGCACGGCACCGAGCGCGCGTTCTCGAACCCGCTCAACAACGAAAAGCGCGCCGGCATGTTCAACTGCGTGTGCTGCGGCGCGCCGCTGTTTTCCTCCGACACCAAGTTCGATTCCGGCACCGGCTGGCCGAGCTTTTGGGCGCCGATCGGCAAGGACGCCGTGAGCGAGCACGACGACCGCTCGTGGTTCATGCGCCGCACCGAGGTTCGCTGCGCGACCTGCGACGCGCATCTCGGCCACGTCTTTCCCGACGGCCCGAAGCCGACCGGCGCGCGCTACTGCATGAACGGCGTGGCGCTGAAGTTTGCCGCTGGAGCGACCGCGAAGACGTGAACGACGGACGACCGGGCACGTGACCGATCACGGAACGCAATAGTCGGGCTCCGCCGTCGACCTTGGTCCGTTTACGAGTTGCTCTCGATGTGCGCGCGCAGCTCGGCGATCGAGCCGAACCTCACCGTCCCGTGCGGAAGCTTGGCCTCGATCGAGCCGTCGGCATAGAGCGTATAGGCCATGCCGTCGACAACGCCGGATTTGAGGATCGCAACGTCGGTCGGCTCCTCGGCCGGCGGAGCAGGCGCAGGCTCGACGTACCGTTCTTCGAGCTGCGGGGCTGCCTGGGCGGGGCGCCTGGCCGGTGCCTCGAGCCTCGGCTCGGCGTCCCGCGGCGCGCCCTTGGCCGGCTGGCCATCGGCGGCCCAGAACGCATCGAAATTCTCGTTCGGCGCCGGGCGCGCCGGCTTGGAACGGAACAGGAAGTCGAGGCGCGACGCCTTGAGCGCATCGACCGCGGCGGCATCCGCCGGGCGCGCCGGCGGCGGCGGTGCGACTCTCGGTTCGGGCGCCTCGGCGATGACGGGACGCGCCGCGCTGGCCGGGAAGCGCCGATCCATTCGGAGACAGCGGAACCTCGTCGACCTCGGCCTCCGCAGAGGCTCCGGCTTGGCTCGGTCCACCCGCGGAATGCTCGACCGCAGCCGCTCGATGGCGGCGGCGGACACCTCGACCGCCGACGGGCTCACCGGACGGGGCTCGGGCGGACCGAGGTCGCGCGGCGGCGGCTTCCATTTTCGGCCGCTGGGGCACCGGCGGGGGCGCCGGACGCGGAGGGGGCAGGATGGGGACGGTGGCCGCCACAGCGGTCGCCGCCGGGGCCGGCACCACGGCATCGGCCGGCTCCGCGGCCTCGGCCGGCTGACGGGTGGGACGCGCCGCGGGACGCGACCGCAGCGCCTCGCCGAGGCGGCTGAGCTCGCTCACCACGGTGGCAAGACCGATCAGGAGGAGGCCGCCCGCGAGCGCGGTCGTGCCCGCCATGATCAGCGTGGTGCCGAGGCTGAACTGATTGATTGGAATGCCGAATCCGATCGCGACGAGGCCGGCGCCCGCGACCAGAATTCCGACCACCAACAAGATCACCGACATAACGCTACGCCCCGGCCCAATCGAACACCTCCGCGGCAGCCCGCGCTGCTATGGTTACCAAAGAATTTTGATCCTCTTCCGGCGCTGTCCGCAATGACAAATCTGACACAGCCAAGCCCAAATCTCATCTTGATTAACGAAGGCTGCGGCCCCTGTTTCCCGGGCTCCGGGCGGCATTTCGGCCGATGGTCGGGCCCGCCCTGACCCGGCAATGGGCGCCTCCGGCCTGAGGGCGGCCGACCCGATCTCGGTGCCGAGGCCTCCGCGGACACGGTTCAAGCGTTGCCCCGGCCGCCGCTCCGGCCTAATGAGTTCATTCCGGAACCGAGGCCGGTGCGCGATGGTTGAGATCTAAACCCGCCGGTCTCGTCCGATCATTGAGGAGTTAGCCGATGTCTTTCACGCTGCCCGATCTTCCCTACGCCCACGACGCGCTCGCCCCCTACATGTCGCGCGAGACGCTCGAATATCATCACGACAAGCACCACCTCGCCTATGTCAACAACGGCAACAACCTCCTCAAAGGCACCGAGTGGGAGGGAAAATCGCTCGAGGAGGTGGTGAAGGGCTCGTTCGGCAAGAATGCCGGCCTCTTCAACAATGCCGGCCAGCACTACAACCACCTGCATTTCTGGCAGTGGATGAAGCCGAACGGCGGCGGCGACAAGATTCCCGGCAACCTCGAGAAAAAGATCATCGCCGATCTCGGCTCGGTGGCGAAGATGAAGGAGGACTTCATCCAGGCCGGCGTCACCCAGTTCGGCTCCGGCTGGTCCTGGCTTGCGGTCAAGGACGGCAAGATCGTCGTCACCAAGACCCCCAACGGCGAGAACCCGCTGGTGCACGGCGGCAAGCCGATCCTCGGCTGCGACGTGTGGGAGCACTCCTACTACATCGACTATCGCAACCGGCGGCCGGACTATCTCAAGGCCTTCATGGACCATCTGGTCAATTGGGAATACGTCGCCAAGATGTACGACGCGGCGATCAAGTAGTTGCCGCGCTGGTGGCGCGCGGCCTCGCGCCGCGCGCCGGGAACGAGGCCGGCAAGGTAACCTAGAGCGTTACGTGCAGCGGGCGCCGCGTCGCGCTTGCTGATTGCGCCGGTGCGCGCAGCGCTGGCGGGTGAGAATCGCGCCATAGTCGGCGAATAGGTTTCCGGCGAGCAGACTCGAGCCGACCGCCCGTGGCCATCGCAGCGCCCATCCCCGCACCTGCGCCGAGCGAGCTGATCGCGAGCCGCATCTTCGACTGCGCTCGCCGTCGCGGTGCTCGTCGTCGTCACGGTCATCGCGCTCGCAACCTTCCGCGACTACGGCCTGAGCTGGGACGACTACGCCCATTCCGAATACGGCGACCTCCTGGTCGCGTTCTATGCGTCGGGATTGCGCGACCAGCGCGCGCTGTCGTGGGTCAACCTCTACATGTACGGCGGAGGCTTCGACCTCCTGGCCGCGCTCGCCGCCAAGGTGCTGCCGTTCACCGTGTTCGAGACGCGCCGGCTGATGGGCGCGGCGGTCGGCATTCTCGGACTGTTCGTCACCTGGCGGATCGGCCGCCGCATCGGCGGACCGCCCGCGGGGCTCGTGGCGCTCGTCCTGCTCGCGGCCTGCCCGCTCTACTACGGCCACATGTTCATGAACCCGAAGGATTCGCCGTTCGCGGTCGCGATGGCGATCCTGCTGCTCGGCCTCGTGCGCGCGTTCGAGCAATATCCGCAGGTGACGATCACGACCGGCACCCTGGTCGGCATCGGCTTCGGCCTGTCGTTCGGATCGCGCATCATGGGCGCGTTCGGCGCGATCGACGCATTCGCCGCGCTCGCGCTGATCCTGGCGGTCGAGACGCGCACCGAGGGCATCCGGCCGGCGGGCATGCGGGGCGGGCGGTTCGTGCTGTCGCTCGTGCCCGCCATGCTGCTCGCCTATGCGGTGATGGCGCTGGTCTGGCCCTGGTCGGTGGTCGATCCGCGCAATCCGTTCCGGGCGCTCGAATATTTCTCGCGCTTCTTCGAGGAGCCGTGGGAGGAGCTGTTCGGCGGCGCCTTGATTTCGGTGCCCGACATGCCGCGCAGCTACGTGCCGGTGCTGTTGGCGCTCAAGCTGCCGGAAATCTTCCTCCTGCTCGGCTTCGGCGGCGCGGCGGGCGCGCTGATCGCGGCATTGCGGCGCGACGTTGCGGCCAACCGGCGCGCGGTTCTGTTCCTGGTCGCGCTCGCCGCCTTGCTGCCGCTCGCCGTCACGATCGCGCTGCGGCCGGCGATGTACAACGGCATCCGGCATTTCGTGTTCGTGCTGCCGCCGCTCGCGGTGCTCGGCGGCCTCGCCGGCGCCTGGCTGACGCAGGCCGCGTCGCGGCACTTTCGCCTTGCGCCGCTGCTGGCTGCCGTCGTCCTGGTCGCCGGGCATCGCCTTGCCGGTGCTCGGCATGGTGCGGCTGCACCCTTACGAGTACACGCACTTCAATTGGCTGGCGGGCGGCGTCAAGCGCGCGCACGACCGCTACATGCTCGACTACTGGGGGCTCGCCTTCAAGCAGGCTTCGCAAGCGCTGCTCGCCAAGCTCGCCGAGCGGCACGAGAGCAAGCCCGCCGGCCGCCGCTGGAAGATCGCGGTCTGCGGCCCGCATCGCTCGCCGCAGGTCGAGCTCGGTCCCGACTTCGAGACCACCTGGGACCCGCAGGGCGCCGACTTCGCCATGATGCTCGGCGTGTTCTATTGCGCCAAGTTCGATGCGCCGGTGCTGGTCGAGATCGTGCGCGACGGGGTCGTCTATGCGCGCGTCTACGACATCCGCGGACGATCGTTCCCGAGCCTGCTGACCCAGCCGGGCCTGCAAGCCGCTATGAACCAGCCGTGCGCGAACTCCCAATAGAGCGCGCGCGCCTTGCGGATAGAGCGGCCCGGGCTGCAGCGAGCGCTCGCCGATGCGGGTGACCGGCAGGACCTTCGAGGCATTGCCGGTCGCGAAGATCTCGTCGGCGCTTTCGAAATCGCGATAGCGCAGCGCCGTCTCGATCACCGTGAGGCCCTGCGCGCGCAGGAGCCCGATGACCCGCTGCCGCGTAATGCCGTTGAGGAACGTGCCGTTCGGCATCGGCGTGAAGACCACGCCGTCCTTCACCATCAAGACGTTCGAGTTGGCGAGCTCGGCGACGTTGCCCAGCATGTCGCAGACGAAGCAATTGTCGAAGCCGCGCGAGCGCGCCTCGAGCAGGGCGCGCGCGTTGTTCGGATAGAGGCAGCCGGCCTTGGCGTCGACCGGCGCGGTCTCGAGGGTCGGGCGCCGGAACGGCGACAGCGTGACCGAGAAGCCTTCGGGCTTGCGCATGCGGAGCGTCA
The DNA here is from genome assembly GCA_963708765.1 of uncultured Alphaproteobacteria bacterium. Lineage (GTDB taxonomy): Bacteria > Pseudomonadota > Alphaproteobacteria > Rhizobiales > Xanthobacteraceae > VAZQ01. The sequence continues at coordinate 50,648 of CAVPTV010000040.1, forward strand.
TAGAGCGTGAGACACCAGCGCGTGGAATCGGGGTCCGGAGGCATCGCCTGCGGACCCGCGCGCTCCGCCCAATACATCGGCCGGATGTAGAGCGTCGTGTCGGGCTCGAAGCGCCGCATCCCTCCCGCACCAGGCCGACCCACTGATCGACCGGAACCGATCGGCTTGAGCGCCATGGTCTTCGCCGAAGCGTTGACGCGCGCGCAGTGCAGGTCGAGGTCGGGCGCCACCCCCTCGAAGGCGCGTGCGCCGTCGAACACCATGGAGCCGAGCCAGGCGGCGTGGCTGCGCACGCCCATGATCGGCACATTGCCCTCGTGCCAGTCGCCCTCGTAGAAGGTCCAGGTCTTCGACCAGCCGTCGCTGGTTGGCATTTTGCTGCTCCGATGGGTCGCCGCGCTGGTCCCACGATAGTCTAGTTTCTTCGCGTCAGCCGCAAGCCGCGGACGATGACGCTGCGAGAAGGAGCCCGCCATGCCCCGCGCCTTCGTGTTCGACGCCTACGGGACGCTGTTCGACGTGCATGCCGCGATCGGCCGGCATCGCGCCGCGGCCGGTCCCGACGCCGACCGCTTCTCCGAGATCTGGCGCAGCAAAGCAGCTCGAATATACCTGGACGCTACACGCTCGCCGGCCGCTACGTCGATTTCTGGACGCTGACCGAGCGCGCGCTCGATTTCTGCGTTTGCGCGCTTTGCCTCGGTCGACCGGGCGCTCAAGCCCAAGCTGCTCGACGCTTATCTCACGCTCGACGCCTTTGCGGATGCGCGCGCGGTGCTGCGCGAGCTCAAGCGCCGCGGCGAGACCGACCGCCATCCTGTCGAACGGCTCGCCCAAGATGCTCGCCGCCGCGGTCGAGGCAGCCAAGATCGGCGGCGACCTCGATGCCGTGCTTTCGGTCGATGCGATCCGCATCTACAAGCCGCGGCCCGAGGTCTATGCGCTGGTCACCGAGCGCTTCAAGCTTGCCGCCCGCCGACATCGTGTTCGTCTCCTCGAACCGCTGGGACGTCATGGGAGCGGCGGCTTTCGGCTTCCGCACCGCCTGGGTCAATCGCGCCAAGCTGCCGGAGGAATATGGGCCGGCGCCCGACACGGTGCTCGCCGACCTCAACGGGCTCATGGCGATGGCATAACTCGCTCGGATAGACGCTCGCCAAAGCGCGCTGTCGACCGGTTCCCAGTCGCCGGAATCGCTATACTATCAGCCAAAACCAACTAAATATTGGGGGGATGACATGCGCCTTGCTCTTTCGCTCTTGCTCGCCATGGTGTTGACGCCGATCGTTTCCATCCCGAGCCGCGCACGCGCAGGACGCCGCCGTCTATGTCGTGAGCTACATCGACGTCGCGCCGGCGGCGCGCGGCACCGCGGCCGGCGCCTTGCGGCAGCTCGCCAATGCCAGCCGCAAGGACGACGGCAACATGCGCTTCGAGATCCTGCAGCGCACCGCGCCGTCCAACCAGTTCGCGATCGTGGCGATCTGGAAGGACCAGAAGGCCTACGAGGCGCATGTGGCCGCCGCCCACACCAAGGAATTTCGCGACAAGATCAAGCCGCACCTGATCAGCGCGATCGACGACCGCGTGCACACCGGCATGGAGATCGCCGGCGGCCGCGGCAACCCCCGCGCGCGGCGCGATCTACGTGGTGACGCATGTCGACGTCCCGCCGCCGCGCAAGGATGAATGCATTGCGGCGCTCAAGGCGCTGGTCGCGGACGAGCCGCAAGGAAGCCGGTGCCGTGCGCTTCGAGGTGTTCCAGCAGGGCAATCGGCCGAACCACTTCTCGGTGGTGGAAGTCTGGAAAGGCCAGACGCGCCTACGACACCCACATCACGGCGGCGCATACCAGGAAATTCCGCGACCAGCTCACGCCCATGACCGGCGCGCTCTACGACGAGCGGCTGTACAGGGCGCTGTGACCGGCGAAAGAAGCGCCGCAGCAATCTGCTTTGACTCGTGAAGGGCATGCCCTTCACACTGCCGATCCATGAGCCTGACGCGACCCATGGCATTCTGGATCACGATGCTCGCGGCGGTCATCGCGGCGGTCGTGCTGTTGCGCGAGATCCTGCTGCCCTTCGTCGCCGGCATGGTGCTCGCCTATCTGATCGACCCGCTCGCCACCCGGCTCGAGCGCCTGGGCATGAACCGGCTGATCGCGACGCTGGCCATCGTCGCGTTGTTCATCGGCGGCGTTGTCGCCCTGATCGTGCTGACGGCGCCGATCATCGTCGCGCGAGCTCGCCTACTTCATCGAGAACTTTCCGCGCTATGTCGGCCAGTTGCAGTCGCTCGCCACCGATCCGAGCCGACCGTGGCTCAGCAAGATCGTCGGAGAGGGCCTCGGCCACGCCGAGAAGTCGATCGGCGAGCTCACCACGCTGGCGGCCGGCTGGCTCGCCAGCCTTCCTGCGCTCGCTGTGGTCCGGCGGCCAGGCGCTGATCTCGGTGTTCTCGCTCGCGGTGGTGACCCCGATCGTCGCCTGCTATCTGATCTACGATTGGCACAAGATGATCGCGGTGGTCGACAATTGGGTGCCGCCGGCGCGGCGCGACACCGTGCGGGCGCTGGCGCGCGAGATCGACGACACGATCGGCGGCTTCGTGCGCGGCCAGAGCGCGATCTGTCTCATCCTGGCGTGTTCTACGCGACGACACTGACGCTGATCGGGCTCAACCACGGCGTCCTGATCGGCCTTGCCGCCGGGCTGATCAGCTTCGTTCCGTATCTCGGCTCGCTCACCGGAATGGTGGTATCGACCTGCGTGGCGGTCGCGCAGTTCTGGCCGAATTGGGCGCTGATCACGGCGGTCCCGGCCATCTTCTTCGTCGGCCAGTCGATCGCCGACTATCTGCTGTCGCCCTACTTCGTCGGCCGGCGCGTGAACCTCAATCCGGTCTGGCTGATGTTCGCGCTGTTCGCGTTCGGCTATCTGTTCGGCTTCGTCGGGCTGTTGATCGCGGTGCCGCTGGCGGCTGCGATCGGCGTGCTCGTGCGTTTCGCGCTCGCGCAGTATTACGCGAGCCCGTTCTACGCGGCGCAGCCGGCAGCGCCCGCGAGCGCGCAACGGTCGATCCCACGGAAGCAGCCGGACTGAATGGTGCAGCTGACCGCTCAGGCCGCACCTCGACCGGCAAGTGCCCGGGACATCGGTGCGATCGACGTCAGTGGCTCTTCCAGCGCGCTTTCGCCTCGGCGCCAGCCTGCTTGAGGTGCACGTGGTCGTCGACGTGATCGACCCAAGCGAGCGGAATGAAGTGATGCTCGCCGCCGGCGTCCGGGTCGTCCTTGGTGAGCTTCACCAAGTCCCGACCTTCCAGATGATCCACCGTTCCGACATGAACGCCGTCGGAACCGAGCACTTCCATGTGTTCCTTGATCATAGCTGGTGCGACCATGCGAGCCTCCATTCATTTGCAGGGATAACTCGCGGCAATCGCGGGTGGTTCCGGATATTGGACGTCGCCGCATCGGCACTTGGAGCGCTCACTCACCCCGCCAGCGCCGCCAGTATCCGCGCCCAGCTGCGCGTGCCCTTGTGGAAGCTGACGTGAGGTCGTACTTCTCGTTCGGCGAATGCACGCGGTCGTCGTCGAGCGCGAAGCCGACCATGATCGTGTCCATGCCGAGCACGCGCTTGAAGTCGCCGACGATCGGGATCGAGCCGCCCTCGCCCACCGTCACCGCCTTCTTGCCCCATTCGGCGGCGAGCGCGGCGCGCGTCTTGCCGAGCGCCGGGTTGTCGAACGGCAGCTGGATCGGCGGCCGCGCAGGCGAAGTTCGCGAACTCGACCTTGGCGTCGGCCGGCAGCCGCGCGCGCACGAAGGCGCGGAAGGCATCGCGGATCTTCTTCGGGTCCTGCGCGCCGACCAGGCGGAACGAGACCTTCGCGGTCGCCTGGCCGGGGATCACGGTCTTCGCCCCCTCCCCGGTGTAGCCGCCGATCAGGCCGTTGATCTCGGCGGTCGGGCGGGTGGCGATCTGCTCGATCAGCATGCGGTTCTTTTCGCCCGCCGGCACCTTGAGGCCGACGCCGCCGAGAAACTCCTTCGGCGTGAGCTTGAGCCGCTTCGAGGTCGGCCTTGATGTCGGCCGGCAGCTCCTTCACGCCGTCGTAGAAGCCCGGAATGGTGACGCGCCCGTTCTTGTCGTGCATGGCGGCGAGGATGCGCGCCAGCACGCGCAGCGGATTCTGCGCCGCGCCGCCGAACAGGCCGGAATGCAGGTCGCGGTCGGCGCAGGTGACCTTCACCTCCTCGTAGACCAGGCCGCGCAGCGAGGTCGTCACCATCGGGGTCTTGCTCGTCCCACATGCTGGTGTCGCAGACCAGCGCGAGGTCGAGCTTGAGCTCGTCGGCGTTGTCCTTGACGAAGCCGAACAGGTGGTTCGAGCCGCACTCCTCCTCGCCCTCGATCATCATGGTGATCGGCAGCGGCAGGCTGCCGGTGACGGCCTTGAAGGCGCGGCACGCCTCGACGAAGGTCATCACCTGGCCTTTGTCGTCGCAGGCGCCGCGCGCCACGATGATCTTGCGGCCGTCCGGCAGCGTCGCGATGCGCGGCGCAAACGGCGGCGTCTCCCACAGGTCGAGCGGGTCGACCGGCTGCACGTCGTAGTGGCCGTAGAACAGAACGCGCGGGGCCTTGCCGTTGGCCTGCGCGTCGCTCTTGCCGACCACGATCGGATGGCCGTCGGTCGGGCGCACGCTGGTGTCGAAGCCGATGCCCGCGAGATCCTTGGCGACGTATTCGGCGGCCGCCTTGCATTGATCCTTGTAGGCGGGATCGGTCGAGATCGACTGGATCTTCAGGAAGTCGAACAGCCGCTCGAGGCTGTTGTCGAGATCGGCGTCGATCTTGTCGAGGACGGCGGGAAGGGCTTGCGTCGGGTTCATTCCGGGTTCCAATTCGGTTACGGCAACGAGGAAGGCAACGCCGGGGGCGATGCACCACCACTGGCCCTTCAATAAGGCACTTGGCGAAACGACGGCAAGGCGGTCAGAGCCGCGGGTCTTGCGCCGGCAATCCAAACCGGACCCGGCCCGCGTTCACCGCCTGGATATCCCAGGCCATGGTGATCTGCGAGACCGCGGCATGGATGTCGCGCCAGGCCAGCAGGAACAGGCTGTCCTGGTTGAGGCCGCGCGCGCCGATCAGCGGGTGCAGCCGCTCGATCGCGCGCAGGCAAAGCTGGCCGGCAAAGGCATTGTTCAGCCGCCAGCGGGCGCGCAGCGCGAGCGGCGGCTTTTCACCGCTGGCGCCGATCCGCATCGCGTCCTCGCAGTCCTTGAGCAGCAGCGCTTCGGCGGCGTCGATCTCGGCCGCCGCTTCGGCGACGCGGATCTGCACGGTCGGAAGCTCGGACATCTTCACGCGCCCGACCGACAGGCGCGTGCTCATCTCCTCGACGATCATCTCGAAGGCGCCGCGGGCGAGGCCGAGACAGACGCCGGAGAACACCTTGGTGCCGACCGAAAACGGCGGCACCTTGTAGAGCGGACCCGGATTGACCGCGCTGCCGGGCGACGGCCCGCCGCCGATGAGCTGGGTATTGAGCACGCGGTGGCTCCGGGACGAACACGTCCTTGAACACGATCGACTTGCTGCCGGTGCCGCACAGCCCGTTGACGAACCAGTCGTCCTTGATGGTGAAGTCGCGTCTTCGGCGCCAGCACGAAGCGGTGATCGGGCGGCGCCGCCTTCCTTGGGGATGAACACCTGGAGATTTGCCCAGTCGGCGAAGTCGATGCCGCTGGCGAAGCTCCAGATGCCGTTGAGCACGACGCCGCCGTCGACATAGCGCCCGCTGCCGCCCTGGGTCGGAAACGACGAGGCGCACAGCGCGTCCGGATTGCGGCCCCAGACGTCGTCCTGCGCCTGCGGCTGGTGCATGCCGATGATCCAGTTCTGCGTCGCGAGGTTGGTGAAGATCCAGGCGCTCGAGCCGCAGCCACGCCCGAGCTCGCCGCCGATCTCGACCAGCATGCTGATCGACATCTCGTAGCCGCCGTGGCGGACCGGCTGAAACACCTTGTAGAAGCCGGCCTCCTGGAAGGCCCGATGGGTCTCGAGCGGAATGACGCGGTCGCGCTCGGTCTGCAGCGCCTTGGCGCGGAGCGCCGGGACCAAGGCGCGCGCCCGCTCCACCAGGTCCGCTCGGATCGGCCGGCTCGCGGACTGCGCATCCATCTCTTACCCCCGCACGACGGGCCGTCAGCGGCGCAGGATGCCGCCCATGGTCCCGCGCACGATCGCGCGGCCGACCGAGCTGCCCATCTTGCCGCCGACCGACTTGCCGATATCGGCCGCGATCTGGCCGGCCACGCGGTTGGTGACCGAGCGGGTGACCTCGCGCGCGATGAGCTGGCCGGTCGAGAGACGCGTCCCGCGCGGCCGACTGGTGCCGAAAATGCCGCCCAGCACGGCGCCGATGCCGCTCAGAAAGCCGCCGAGGCCGCCGCCGGTGGACGACGCCTCCGCGGGTCCGCCCGGGCGCTCCCGGCTGTCCCGCCCCGGCGGGCGGCGGCGAGGTCGAGCCGGTCTGCTGCACGCGCTTCTGCAGCACCTCGTAGGCGGATTCGGCATCGACCGCCTGGTCGTACTTGCCCTTCACCGGGCTCTTGGCCATGAACGCCTTGCGCTCTTCCGGCGTGATCGGGCCGACGCGCGCCGAGGGCGGGCGGATCATGCAGCGCTCGACCATCGACGGCGTGCCGTTGCCCTCGAGGAACGACACCAGCGCCTCGCCCTTGCCGAGCTCCATGATCACCTTGGCGGTGTCGAGCTTGGGATTGGCGCGGAACGTCTCGGCTGCCGCCCGCACCGCCTTCTGGTCGCGCGGGGTGAACGCACGCAGCGCGTGCTGCACGCGGTTGCCGAGCTGGGCGAGCACCTTGTCGGGCACGTCGAGCGGATTCTGCGTCACGAAATAGACGCCGACGCCCTTCGAGCGGATCAGCCGGACCACCTGCTCGATCTTGTCGAGCAGCGCCTTCGGCGCGTCGTTGAACAGCGAGATGCGCCTCGTCGAAGAAGAAGCAGAGCTTGGGCTTGGGCTGATCGCCGACCTCGGGCAGCTCCTCGAACAGCTCCGACAGCAGCCACAGCAGGAAGGTCGCGTAGAGCCGCGGGTTCTCCATCAGCTTGTCGGCGGCCAGGATGTTGATGATGCCGCGCCCGTCGCGGTCGGTGCGGATGAAATCCTTCAGCGCCAGCGCCGGCTCGCCGAAGAACTTGGTGCCGCCCTGGTTCTCCAGCACCAGCAGCTGGCGCTGGATGGTGCCGACGGTCTGCTTCGACACGTTGCCGTATTGGGTCGTGAGCTCGGCCGCATGCTCGGCGACGTAGCCGAGCATCGCGCGCAGATCCTTGAGGTCGAGGATCAGCAGCCCCTGCTCGTCGGCGACGCGGAAGCAGATGTTGAGCACGCCCTCCTGCACCTCGTTGAGATCCAGCAGCCGCGACAGCAGCAGCGGTCCCATCTCCGAGACGGTGGCGCGGATCGGATGGCCCTGCTCGCCGAACAGGTCCCAGAACACGACCGGGAACTGGTCCGGCTCGTAGTCGAAACCGAGACTCTTGGCGCGCGCGACGAAGGCTTCCTTGGCCTCGCCCGGCTCGGAGATGCCGGAGAGATCGCCCTTGATGTCGGCCGCGAACACCGAGACGCCGGCGCGCGACAAGCCCTCCGCCAGCACCTGCAGGGTGACGGTCTTGCCGGTGCCGGTGGCGCCGGTCACCAGCCCGTGCCGGTTGGCCAGCGCAAGGGTGAGAAATTCCGGCTTGGTGCCCTTGCCGACGAAGATCGTGCCGTCCGTGTCGATCTCCGACATCGACTTGTTCCTCTGGCCGACGATTAGCCTTAGCGCCATTTTCTCCGTCCCGCCTCCACGGTCAACCGCGGCTGCCGATGCACCGCTCCGTGGTCGCGCGTGGCCGAGCTGTCCGCGGATCGATCGTTCGATTCCCTTGCAGCCGCCACACCAGCCGATCACGAAGCGCATCGCATTGTTTCTGCCGCTCACGTCCACGCAGTTGGTCGAATGCGACAAACGCGCATGCGCTGCATGACGCGGGCTTGGCCCGACCTGATGCACGAATGCAACGCATCGTCACTTTCGTCCTCCGCTACCGTTGTTTTCTCAGTCGGTGCCGGACAATATATGGTTAACCTGCCGCGAGTGCGGGGCTGGCGAGGGGCAGATGCACAAACTGATCGGACGTCTCGTCGCCACTCATGGCGTCGACCGGACGGCCGCGGGAACGGCCGTCGGCATCGTTTTGCCGTTGCGGCGCCGTGACGAGGCCGTCCGCAGCGCGACATCCCGTAGCGACCGTGCGTCCGGCGCACGCGCGGCGGCGGCGATATCACAAACGAATTCGAATTCCGGCGACATTCGCGTCACGGCGGCGGGATCGAGCATCGCGAGTGCCGGCCGTCGCCCGCGAAGCGCTCGGCTGTGCACGTCATATGGCTGGGGAGAACGCAGTCGGCGACAGCGTCGGCGCGGTCCCCGGCCGGTTCGTCTGACGCCCGGCAGCGATCCTGCAGGGCGCGAGGAGAATTCGATGTCGTACCCCATCACCGTCATCGGGGCCGACGCGGACGAGGCCAAGAAGCTCAGAGCGCGGCGGATCAGGACCGCCGAGGGCTTGCTCGAGGCTGCGAGGACCGCAAAGGGGCGGCGGCAACTCGCCGAGGACACCGGCATCGACGAGAAACGACTGCTGTGCCTCGCCAACTGCGCCGACCGCATGCGGATCAAGGGCCTCGGCAAGGAATATGCCAAGATGTTGCCGGCGGTCGGCGTCGATACCGTGAAGGAGCTGAAATATCGCAATCCCGAGAAGCTCGCCAAAGCCATCGCCGAGCTGAACAAGAAGCGCAAGCTGGTCCGCTTCCTGCCCACCGTGAATTTGGTGACGCGCTGGATCGACCAGGCCAAGAAGCTGCCGTTGAAGATCACCTATCGCTGAGCATCGACGCTCCGGGCGCGGCCTCGCGCAAAGGTGCGTGCACGCCGCTTGACACCCCTGCCGTGACGCGGCGCAAAGCCACGGTCATGACGCTCGCCCGCCGCTCCGCCGTGCATTCCGATCGCGACGACGACGCGCGTCGCCCGACCTGCTCGCGCGGCTGTTGGCGCGCGGCCGCCCGCTGGTGATGGGCGTGCTCAACGTGACGCCGGATTCCTTTTCCGACGGCGGCCGCTTCCTCGATCCCGGCGCGGCGATCGAGCAGGCCCGCCGCATGGTCGCCGAGGGCGCCGACATCCTCGACATCGGCGCGGAATCGACCCGGCCCTATGGCGACGCGGTCGACGTCCCGCTCGAGGAGGAGATGCGCCGCCTCGAGCCGGTCCTGCCCGCGGTGGTGGCGCTCGGCGTTCCGGTGTCGATCGACACCATCAAGGCGAAGGTCGCGGCCGCGGCGCTCGCGGCCGGCGCCGCCATCGTCAACGACGTCTGGGGCCTGCAGCGCGATCCCGACATGGCGCCGCGTCGTCGCCGAGCACGCGCGTGCCGGTCGTCATCATGCACAACCGCGAGCCGCGCCGATCCGGCGATCGACATCATGGCCGACATCGACGGCGTTCTTCACGCGCTCGCTCGACGATCGCGGAGCGCGCCGGCATCGCGCGCGAGCGCATCGTGCTCGACCCCGGCATCGGCTTCGGCAAGACGCCGGAGCAGAGCCTCATCGCCATCGCCCGGCTGGGCGAGCTCAAGTCGTTCGGCCTGCCGCTCCTGGTCGGCGCCTCGCGCAAGCGCTTCATCGACAAGGTCTCGCCCGCCCCGCCCGACCGGCGGCTCGGCGGATCGATCGCCGCGCATCTCGCCGCGGTCGACGGACGGCGCCGCGATCGTCCGCACCCACGACGTCGCCGAGACCGTGCAGGCGCTGCGCGTCGCCGCCGCCATCCGGAGCGCCCGATGACCGACACTGTGTTCGTCACCGGGCTCGCGCTGCATGCCTATCACGGCGTGATGCAGCACGAGGCCAAGGTCGGGCAGACCTTCAAGCTCGACCTCGTGCTCGACATCGACCTCGCCGCAGGCCTCGCGCTCCGACAAGCTCGCGCACACCGTGGGCTACGACCAGGTGGTCGACGTGGCGAGCCGCGCGTTCTGCGCCCGGCGCTACCGGCTGGTGGAGGCCGCCGCCGGCGCGGTCGCCGATGCCGTGCTCGAGCGCTTCCCCCAGGTCACGGCCGTGCGGGTGACGGTGCACAAGCCGCATGCGCCGATCGCCGCGACCTTCGCGGATGTCGGCGTGACCATCGCGCGCACGCCGCCAGCGACGTCATGGCTGAGGCGCTGCTTGCGCTCGGCGGCAATGTCGGCGACGTGCGCGCAGACGCTCGATCGCGCGGTCGCGCATGCTCTGCGACGGCAGCGACGTGCGCCTGCTCGCGCGCTCCTCCGACTACCGCACGCCGCCCTGGGGCGTCGCCGACCAGCCGCCGTTCGTCAATCTGTGCATCGCGGTCGACGACCAGCCTGACGCCGCATGCGCTGCTGGCGCGCGCGCAGGCGGTCGAGCGCGCGCTCGGCCGCGACCGGTCGCGACGAGCGCCGCTGGGGTCCGCGCACCGTCGACATCGATCTCCTCGCCTATGACGATCTTGTCCTCGAACGAGCCGGAGCTGACGCTGCCGCATCCGCGCCTGTTCGAGCGCGCCTTCGTGCTGGTGCCGCTCGCCGAGATCGCGCCGGAGCGCATGATCGCCGGCATTCGCGTGCGCGACGCGCTGGCGCGAGGTCGATCACGGCCGGCATCGAGAAGCTGCCGCCGCAGCTAAGCGCTACTCCGCATCCTTGACGCAGCGGAAGCCGATGTTGTGATGGCCGGCGCGTCGCGCCGCGCGAGACGCTGGCGCCGCGCCAGGCGCTGCGCAGCGTCTCCGGCCCGGTATCGGCCGCGCCGCCGCGCACCACGCGGTCCGCCACGCCGGTCGGGATCCTCGCGGCCGTCGTCGGCGCGATAGGGATAGGGCAGCGCGATGCTCGACGTCCATTCGTGCACATTGCCGGCGAGGTCGAGCACACCCTCGGGCGTCGCGCCCTCCGGCAGCGAGCCGGCCGGCACGGTCTCGATCCAGCCGACCCCATAGCGCGCGCGCGTCGGATCGGGCGGCGCCTCGCCCCAGGGATAGGTGCGGCCTTGCGGTCCGCGCGCGGCGAATTCCCGCTCGGCCTCGGTCGGCAGCCGCTTGCCGAGCGCCGCGCAATAGTCGCGGGCGCCGTACCAGGTCATCTCGTTCGCCGGATGCTGCTCGAAGCCCGGATCGGCGCGCCAGCGGCCCTGCACCTTGTGGATGCGCGCGTCGCCATCGTCCCAATCGAACAGATGCTGGCCGCGCGCATTGGAGGTGCCGCCGAGCTTTTCGAGGAACGCCGCGAACTCGGCATTGGTGACCGCGCGCCGGTCGATCCAGAACGACTTGAGCGTGACGGAATGCGCGGGCCGCTCGTCGGCGAGCCCGCGATCGCTGCCCATCACGAAGGTGCCGCCGGCGATCCGCACCATGCCGGGTTCCGACGGCATCGCCGCGCACGCGGCGACCGCTACGCGACGCGCGAGCGAACGAGCAGCGTGACGCGCCGGAACGCTGAGACTCCATGACCAGGACCATGCGGGGATACTGCCGACGGCGCCATCGACCGATCGCGAATGGCACGTAACTTGCCTGACCGTCAGGCGCATTGGCGGTCCTGCCCGACCGTGGCATTTTGTGGCGATGACACGACGACCTCCCGCTCGCCGCCGAGTTTCCGCCCGCGACGCGCGAGCAATGGCTGAAGCTGGTGCGAGGGCGTGCTCAAGGGCGCGCCGTTCGAGCAGAAGCTCGTCGCCAAGACCTATGACGGGCTCGCGATCGAGCCGCTCTACGCGCGCGCCGCCGACGCGCGGCCGGTCGCCGGGCGCGCGCCGGGCGCCGCCTGGACAGATCATGCAGCGCGTCGACCATCCCGATCCGGCGGCCGCCAATGCCGCAGGCGCTGCACGATCTCGAGAACGGCGCGACCGGCCTCTCGCTGGTGTTCGCCGGCTCGGTCGGCGCCTACGGCTACGGCCTCGCCGCGTCCGAAGCGACGATCGCGCGCGCGCTCGACGGCGTCCATCTCGACGCCGGCATCGCGCTCGACCTCGATCTCAGCCCGCAGACCAAGGATGCCGGGCAGCTGCTCGCCGCGCTGGTGCAAGCGCCGCGGCATCGCGCCGGCCGCGACCGACATCCGCTTCGGCTTCGATCCGATCGGCGCCGCGGCGGTGGGCGGCGGCAGTCCGCTGCCCTGGCGCGACCTCGTGCCGATCTTCAACGCGGTGATCTCCGATCTCGCCGGCCAAGGCTTCCGCGGGCCGTTCGCGCCGGCGGACGGCCGGGTCATCCACAATGCCGGCGGCTCGGAGGCGCAGGAGCTCGCCTTTGTGCTCGCGGTCGCCGTCGCCTATCTGCGCGCGCTCGAAGCGGGCGGCATCGCGCTCGATGCCGCGCGCCGCATGATCTATTTCCGGCTCGCCGCCGACGCCGACCAGTTCCTCACCATCGCCAAGTTCCGCGCGCTGCGAAAGCTGTGGGCGCGGGTCGAGGAGGCCTGCGGGCTCGCGCCCGAGCCGGCCTTCATCGCGGCCGAGACCGCCTGGCGGATGATGACGCAGGCGCGACCCTTACGTGAACATGCTGCGCGCGACCATCGCGGTGTTCTCGGCCGGCCTCGGCGGCGCCGACGCGATCACGCGTGCTGCCGTTCACCCTGGCGCTCGGCCTGCCCGACCGGTTCGCGCGCCGGATCGCGCGCAACACGCAGCTCGTGCTGCTCGAGGAATCGAACCTCGCGAAGGTGACCGATCCGGCCGCCGGCTCCGGCGGCCTCGAGGACCTGACCGACAAGCTCTGCCGCGCGGCCTGGACGCTGTTCCAGGAGATCGAGCAGGCCGGCGGCGCCTGCGGCGGCGCTCGAGCAGGGCCTGATCCAGAGCAAGGTCGCCGCCGTGCGCGCCGAGCGCGAGCAGGCGGTCGCGCGGCGCAAGGATGCGCTCACCGGCACCAGCGATTTCCCCGATCTCGCCGAAGCGCCGGTGACGGTGCTCGACGTCGCGCCGGTCGGCGCCGCCCTATCCGGCCGCGCTCGAGTTCGATGCCGCTGCCGCAGCATCCGGCTCGCCGAGCCGTTCGAGCAGCTGCGCGACGCCTCCGACCGGATGCTGGCGCAGACCGGCGCGCGACCGAAAATCTTTCTCGCCAATCTCGGCACGCCCGCCGACTTCACCGCGCGCGCGACCTTCGCCAAGAATTTCTTCGAGGCCGGCGGCATCGAGGCGGTGAGCAACGACGGCTTCGCCGAGCCGCGACGAGATGGTGGCGGCATTCAAGAGCCTCGGGCGCGCAGCTCGCCTGCCTGTGCTCGTCCGACGAGGTCTATGCGCGGGAGGCCGCCGACGCCGCCAAGGCGCTGGCGGCGGCCGGCGCCGCGCGTCTATCTCGCCGGCCGGCCGGGCGAGCGCGAGCAGGCGCTGCGGGCCGCCGGCATCGAGGGCTTCATCTTCGCCGGTTGCGACGCGCTGGCCGCGCTGCGGGCGGCGCACGCGCTCATTGCCAGATGACCGCAAAGCCATCAGACTGCCGTCGGACGCGCACGTCTCCCTCACCCAAGGACCGGTAACGAACGATGAGCAATCCCGACCGACGCCTTCGGCTGGCGCAAGCGCATCGGCCTGCTGAGCCCGACCGTGATCGAAACCGCCGCCTACGACTTCTATCGGCTCGCGCCCGACGGCGTCTCGATGTGCGCCACCACCTCCAACATCGACCATTGGAGCCGAGAGAACTTCAAGCAGCACGTGCTCGATCCGCTCGTGACCGCGGTGAAGTATCTCGCGTCGCGCCACGTCGACTACATCATCCACACCGGCATGCCGGTGGTGACCACGCGCGGCAAGGGCTTCGAGGAGGAGTTGGTCAAGCAGATCACCGACGCGACCGGATTGCCCGCCACCACCAGCATCCGCTCGGCGATCCGCGCGCTCGCCCATCTCGGCGTCCGCAACGTCGCGGTGCTGACGCCCTATCCGCAGGAGCTGCACCAGTCGGCGCTGGACCTTCCTCGACCGCGAGCGGCTTCCACGTCGTCGCCGATCACACCGAGGACGTCGTGTTCAAGCAGCTGCAGGACGTCACCCCCGCGCAGATCGCCGCCGCGGCCAAGCGCGTGCTGGCGTCGGCGCCGTCGGCGGACGGCATCTACATCCCCTGCAATCAGTGGTCGGCGCCGATGCCGCGCCGCTGATCGAGAAGGAATGCGGCGTGCCGGTGGTGACCGGCGCGCATGCCGACTACTGGGAGGCGTTCCGCTCGCTCGGCATCCACGACCGCATCGAAGGTCATGGCCGGCTGATGGCGAGCCTGAGCAACGGTGCGGGTGCCGCAGTCGCGGCGCATGGCTGAGCGGCAGGCGAGCGCTCGGCTGCGATGGTTTAGCGAAACCGGAACATTCGAGAAGAAATGCTACCGACATAAAGATGAGAAATATGCGACCAGTATGAAAAAAACATAGCCACAGGTAATGATTACATATCGCTACCGAGCCGTTCCACGCAGCGAGCGTTGACGGCACGGAGGGCTCACATGAGAGCCATCTCGATACGCGCCATCGCGGCGCTCATCCTCGCGCTCGCGCCGCTCGCCGGCGCCGCGCGCGCAGGATTTTCCGTCGCGGCCGGTGCGCTTCGTCGTGCCCTACGCGGCGGGCGGCAGCGGCGATCTGCTGGCGCGCCTGCTCGGCAGCAAGCTCTCGAGCATGTGGGGGCAGCAGGTCGTGGTCGACAACCGGGCCGGCGCCGGCGGGCTGATCGGGACCGAGTTCGCGGCGCGCTCGGAGCCCGACGGCTATACGCTCTATCTCGGCGACCGACGGTCCGCTGACCATCGCGGCGACGCTGCACAAGCGCGTGCCCTACGACTGGAAGCGCGATTTCGCGCCGGTGTCGATGCTGGCGATGGGCTATCAGGTGCTGATCGTCAGGCCGTCGCTGCCGGCGCAGCACCGTGGCCGAGCTCGTCGCGCTCGCGCGGCAGCGGCCGGGCGCGCTCAACTATGCGTCGATCGGGATCGGCAGCGCGCCCCATCTCGGCGCCGAGCTGTTCAAGTCGGTCGCCAAGGTCGACATCACCCACGTGCCCTATCGCGGCTCCTCCGCGCAGGCCATCACGGCGCTGCTTGCCGGCGACGTCGCGATGTTCCTGGTCGGGACCTCGACCGCGGTCCCGCACATCCAGAGCGGGGCGCTGCGCGGGCTCGCCGTCACCGCAGGCCAGCGGGTGGACGGCCTGCCGGACGTCCCGACCTTCGCGGAAGCCGGATTGCCGGGCGTCGATGTCAGCCTCTGGTTCGCGGTGCTGGTCCCGGGCGGCACGCCGGCGGCGATCATCAAGAAGCTCAACGCCGACATCGTGCAGGTCGTCGCCGACCCCGAGTTCAAGAAGGCGCTCGCGGTGCGCGGCTTCGAGGCGAGATCGAGCAGCCCCGAGCAGATGGCGGAGTTCCTGGACAAGGACTACGTCAAGTTCCGGGATTTGATTCAGAAGCTCGGCCTGCAGGTGGAGTGACGCTGCCCGAGTTGCAGCTGAGCCCGCAGCGGCACTTCGAGGCACTTCAATCGATCGTTTACGTTGGCCGTGAGACCTTGCCGCAGAGGCGAGGTGCCATTGGTACTCTCGAGCTTCGGGTTTGACAGCGGTCCACACGCGCTCGCACGCGATGAAGCACTTCATCAAGCGATATTTTGGCTGGTATCTCTGGCTGAGCATCTACACGACCGCCATTGGCGGCCTGATTGGACTTGCGTGCTTTTCGCTCAGCCCGTTTTTTCCGCTCTTCGTGATGTTCTTCTTCGTGCTGTATCCGGCCGCGCTCGCCCTGGCGGCGCCGCTCAATCTGCTGGTGCTGCCTCCCGCTTTCCATTTGCTCAGGGATCATCCGCGGCGCCGAAAGTGGCTTCACGTGATCGGGATGGCCGGCGGCCTGCTATCGCCCACGCTCGCCGCGCCGGCCTGGTGCATGCTGTTCGAGCCGAGATTTCCGCTGCGCGGATTGTGTGCGCTCGATCCGCTCGGACCGTCCTTCGAGCCCGCCTTGAGCGTCGCGTTTGCGGTCGTCGGCCTGATCGCCGGATTTTGCTGCGGCTGGACTGTTCAACAAGCACGGCGACCGGGCCTCCATCTTCGACGTCAATGCGGCGCTGGACGCGTTGCGGCAGCAGGAGCCGCGCTGACGCCGTGCGACCCATGACGGCGGCCCATCCATCATTCGGCTGACCGTTCCAACCCCTCCGGCCGGTTCACGGCCGCGACCAGGGCGTAGCTGATGATCAGCAGCAGGAACCAGGAGCCGAGCTTGCCGAGCGACACCGCCGACCATCCCGCCACCTGGTGCGGATAGAGCCAGGTCCTGGTGACGGTGCCGAGGTTCTCGGCGATCCAGACGAACAGCGCGACGAGAAACAGGCCGAGCAGCAGCGGCATGCGCCGGTAGCTGCGCCAGACCTTGTAGTAGATGAAGGTGCGGCCGAACAGCAGCGCGGCGGCGGCGAACAACAGGTAGCGGATGTCGAACGTGTAATGATGCGCGTAGAAATTCGACGTAGATCGCCGCGCCGAGCAGATAGACCGACCACAGCGGCGGATGGCGCGTGAAGCGGAAATCGAACAGCCGCCAGCAACGCGCCATGTAGCTGCCGATCGACGCATACATGAATCCGGAGAACAGCGGCACGCCGCCGATGCGAAAGAACGCCGGCTCAGGATAGATCCAGGAGCCGACGCCGGTCTTGAACACCTCCATGATCGTGCCGACGACGTGGAACAGGAGGATGACCTTGGCCTCCTCCAGCGTCTCCAGCTTGAACGCGAGCATGGCGACCTGGATCGCGACCGCCGCGAGAAACAGAAAATCGTAGCGCGCCAGCGCCGCGCCGCGCGGATACCACAGATACGTGCCGACGATGCAGCGCCACCATCGCGCCGCCGAACAGGCAGGCCCAGCCCTGCTTGAGGCCGAAGCGGACGAACTCGTAGGCGAAGGCGGTCGCAGGCCGCTGCTCGGCCCAGTGGCCGATGCGCGCCTCGGCCGCGATGAAGCGGGCGAGCGGCGCCCAGAGGGCGGCGGCGCTGGTCTTGGGCGGGTCGGGCAGGCGGTGGGGCACGCGGATGCCGGGGCAGGCCGGGCTCTTCAGGGCGGGTACGACCGAATGCCAGATGATCATGGCGTAGAATTGGCCAAATGATTCACCGCGAGCATAGATTGCTGCATAGACATTGAGCGCGCTGCGATGGCGACGCTCGGACCGGCGCATGATATTCTGGAGTTGAATGAGCTACCGTCGACGCTGCCGGCCTATGCGACTTGGCATTAGACTTGGACTGACGATGACCAGCAATTCCGACTTCTCCAGAGCTCGATTTCGTGGAAGGTATGCGCCGTGGCGGCCGACACGCGGCCGTCCGCGCCCTGGCTCACGCCCGAAGGCATCGCGGTGAAGCCGGTCTACGGCCCGGACGATCTCGCCGGGCCTCGACTTCCTCGACACCTATCCGGGCATCCCGCCCTATCTGCGCGGCCCCTACCCGACCATGTACGTCACCCAGCCGTGGACGATCCGGCAATATGCCGGCTTCTCCACCGCGGAGGATTCCAACGCCTTCTACCGGCGCAATCTCGCCGCCGGGCAGAAGGGCCTCTCGGTCGCCTTCGATCTCGCCACCCACCGCGGCTACGACTCGCGATCATCCGCGCGTCGCCGGCGACGTCGGCATGGCGGGCGTCGCGATCGATTCGATCTACGACATGCGCACGCTGTTCGCCGGCATCCCGCTCGACCAGATGTCGGTGTCGATGACCATGAACGGCGCGGTGCTGCCGGTGCTGGCGCTCTACATCGTCGCCGCCGAGGAGCAGGGCGTGCCGCCGGAAAAGCTCTCCGGCACGATCCAGAACGACATCCTCAAAGAGTTCATGGTGCGCAACACCTACATCTATCCGCCCGCGCCGTCGCTGCGCATCATCTCCGACATCTTCGCCTTCACGGCGGCGCAGATGCCGAAGTTCAACTCGATCTCGATCTCCGGCTATCACATGCAGGAGGCGGGCGCGACGCAGGACCTCGAGCTCGCCTACACGCTCGCCGACGGCGTCGAATATGTGCGCGCCGGCCTCAAGGCCGGGCTCGCGATCGACAAGTTTGCGCCGCGCCTCGTCGTTCTTCTGGGCGATCGGCATGAACTTCTTCATGGAGGTGGCCAAGCTGCGCGCGGCGCGCCTGCTCTGGGCGAAGCTGATGAAGCCGTTCGAGCCGAAGGACGCGCGCTCGCTGTCGCTGCGCACCCATTGCCAGACCTCGGGCTGGTCGCTCGCCGCGCAGGACGTGTTCAACAACGTGGTGCGCACCGCGATCGAGGCGATGGCGGCGACGCAGGGCCACACCCAGTCGCTGCACACCAACGCGCTCGACGAGGCGCTGGCGCTGCCGACCGATTTCTCGGCCCGCATCGCCCGCAACACCCAGATCGTGCTGCAGCAGGAATCCGGCACCACCCGCATGATCGATCCCTGGGGCGGCTCGTTCTACGTCGAGCGGCTGACCTACGAGCTCGCCAGGACGCGCCTGGGGCCACATCCAGGAGGTCGAGGAGCTCGGCGGCATGGCCAAGGCGATCGAGGCGGGCCTGCCCAAGCTGCGCATCGAGGAGGCCGCCGCCAAGACGCAGGCGCGCATCGATGCCGGCCAGCAGTCGGTGATCGGCGTCAACAAGTATCGGCCCGAGCGAGGAAGCGCCGGTCGAGCCTGCTCAAGGTCGACAACGCGGCGGTGCGGCAACTGCAGATCGACAAGCTCGGCCGCCTCAAGCGCGAGCGCGATCCGAAGGCGGTCGCGGACGCGCTCGCCGCGCTCACCCGCAACGCCGCCGGCGGCAACGGCAACCTGCTGGCGCTCGCGATCGACGCCGCGCGCGCCAAGGCGACCGTCGGCGAGATCTCATCGGCGCTCGAGCAGGTGTTCGGCCGCCACCGCGCCGAGATCAAGGCGATCACCGGCGTCTACAAGCGGGAGGTCGGCGCCATGTCGGAAGCCGTCGCGCGGGTGCAGAAGCTGGTCGCCGCGTTCGAGGAGAACGAGGGCCGCCGGCCGCGCATCCTGGTCGCCAAGATCGGCCAGGACGGCCACGACCGCGGCCAGAAGGTGATCGCCTCGGCGTTCGCCGATCTCGGCTTCGACGTCGACATCGGCCCGCTGTTCGCGACGCCCGCGGAGGCCGCGCGCCAGGCGGTCGAGAACGACGTCCACATCCTCGGCGTCTCCTCGCTCGCCGCCGCGCATCTCACGCTGGTGCCGGAGCTCAAGGCCGAGCTCGATCAAGCAGGGCCGCGACGACATCATGATCGTGGTCGGCGGCGTGGTGCCGCCGCAGGACTACGACGCGCTCACGCGCGCCGGCGCCGAGGCGATCTTCCCGCCCGGCACCGTGATCGCGGAGGCGGCCGAGGCGCTGCTCGCAAGCTCAACGCGCGGCTCGGCCACGGGCAGCGAGGCGGCGGAGTAGATTTTCCGCCAGATTAGCTCTGACGAGCGCTTCGCACGCCATCGAAACCTCGTCAAGGCGCCACGCATGGCGTCCGCTTGTGCTCGCGGTCACCGTCGTCCTGCTCGCGGCTGCTTCGATCCGAGCAGCCGAAGCTTCCGCTCGCGTCCGCCGCGGCGCCGTTCGGCGAAGGCGGCCGCTACGTGGTGTACGAGCGCGTCGAGGACGACCGCTACCAGCGCCAGGAGGTGTTCGTCATCAAGCGCCGTCCCGACCGCGCCTACGACTTCGTCAACGAGAAAGGCGAGGTCATCGACGATCTCGTTGCACGCGATCGGCGGCGACCTGTTCGTCGGGCAGGCGAAGGCGAGCAGGAGAAGGACAAGGCAGCCGGGCTACGCCTACGTGGTGTTCCGCGTCGCCGGCAGCGAGGCGCTGCTCTACGCCCCGCAATGCGACGATCAGGACAAGGCCATGCTCGCAGACGTTCGGCGTCGAGGTGATCGGCCAGTTCGAGTGCATCATCGACCGCGTGGCCGATCCGATCGGGCTGTTCAAGCAGCTCGATCTCGGCAAGCCGATGTCGAAGCTGGTGCGCGAGTAGGCATGTCCGTTCTTGCACGCAGAGGATGGATGCGCGGGTCAAGCCCGCGCATGACGACGGATAGACGCAATCGCGTTCCGCGAAAGCGGTTACCGCGCCGCGTGCTCGGCCACGTCGCGCTTGTCGACGATCGGCGCGCACGTGGCGGACCACGTGGTCGGCCACGATCGCGTGCGCCCTCGGCGGTCGGATGGATGGCGCCGCTGTAGAGGCCGGCCCAGGCCGGCTGCAGGATGTCGAACAGCGAGATGCCGTCGCGGTGCGTATGGGCGGCGAGGAACGCGTCGTTCGGCGTGCGGACCAGCCGCCAGTGGTGGGCATAGGGCAACGCCGCCGCCGGCGAATAGGGCTTGAAGTCGTCGCCGTTGAACGGCTTGCGCGGCACCCGCATGGCGATGCCGTCGGCGAGCGCACGCTTGGGATCGCGCGCGCACATCCCGCGCTTGGTGAACTCGGGGATGTGGCTCGTCACCAGGGTGAAGCCGGTGCCGGCGCCGGTCGCCAGATTGGCCGGACAGCCCGCGCGGCTCTTGCCGGTGGCGATGCATTCGAGCCGGCCGAGGAAGTCGCGCAGGAAGTCGGCGGTCTCCTGCATGCGCTGCCGGTTGAGGCTCAGCCCGGATGCACGTCGACGCCGAGCGTCGGCAGCGCGCCGCACACCGCGCCGTTCTCGTCGTACTGGATCGGCTCGTAGGACGACTGCAGCACCCGCGACGGCGGAACGCCGAAGCCGTCGTGCAGCGCGTCCTTGACCGCCTTCATGCGCTCGTCGAGCACCTCGAGATAGACGCGCGAGACCGGCGGGCCGAAACGGACCTTGTGGCCGACCAGCCCGGCGATCGGCGCCAGGTCGCCGGCGTCCTCGGTCAGCGCATAGGCGGCGAGCGCGCCGAAGCCCACGTCGTTGCCGCCGATCGACATCAGCACCACGTCGATCGGCCGCTTGCGCTGTTGCGGCGGGCACCAGGCCTTGGTGAAACGCTGCGCGCGTGATCTGGGTGCTGCCCGGCGTGAACACCGGCAGCGTGTAGCTCGCGCTCTGCGAGCGCGCGCCCGCGGCAGAGCAGCTCGCTCAACTGGTCGAGCTGCGGGCGGACCTTGTCGCTGCCCTCGCGCGGATCGAGCTCGCCGAACAGCCCTTCCGCCACCTCGGCGCCCGAGCAGGTGAAGCTCGCCAGGGTCACCGAGCGATGGCGATTCTCCAGCGCGAGCTGGATCGCCACCCGGAACGGGTAGCCGTATTGCGAGCGGTGGCAGTCGCGGCTGAGCCAGCGCGCCGACGCCTTCTCGAACGCGGCGGCGAACTCCGGCGACGACAGCTTGTGGAAGCGCTCGCCGCCTCGTCTCCATGAAACGCCGCGGCAGCACCTTGGGATTGAACTGGTCGGGCGCCGACGCCAGGCCGAAACCCTGCTGCTGCGGCGTGGTCGGCGCTCGCGCCGCCAGATCGATCCTCGCGCACCAGGGTGGGGTCGTAGACCATCTCGCGCACGGCGCTGAAGGTGACCGGCCGGTCGGGATTGCTTTCACCCGAGGCGAACGAATCGCCGAGCGCGACGATGAAGAGATCCTCGACCACCACCTCGCGCTCGGTCAGCTCGCGGCCGTCCGGCAGCTTCACCGTCACCGAGACGCCCGGAGCTCGCGCGGTCGAGCGAATACGGGACGCGCGCGATGGTCAGCTTGTCCTTGCAGGGCAGGCGCTTCGATTCCGACCTTGCCGCCGGCCTTGCGCGGCTGCCAGCTCCAGGTGCAGTCGCCGGCGACGCCCGCGAGCTGCTCGGGCGCGATGCGGATCGCGACCGTGTGCGCCTCCGGCAGCACGTAGTCTTCCTTCGCGCGAGCCCCACGAATATTTGCGCTCGCACACCGCCGAGTAGCGCCGCGGACGGCCGTTGCTGTCGTAGCAGGTCTCGCCGACGGTCTGCGCCGCCCAGCCGAGCCGGCTTTGCTCATAGCGCTTGCCGGCGGTCGCCGCGCACTTGTCCGGGTGCGAGGCATCCTTGCAGTCGGGATCGTTGAGGCGGCGCTCGGTGCGCCAGATGATGTCGGTCGGCAGCGGCGCCGCCGCATCGCCGCGCACCGCGTTGAACGCGGCCTCGTGCAGGCGAACGATCTCGTGGGCTTGAAGAACCGGAATGGGTTCTCGACCTCCCAGATCAGATCGGCGGCTTGGCTGGAACCGACTGCCAGGCTGGCGAATAGAGACACGGCCCAAGCGGTCGCGACGAGCGCTTGACGCATACACCCCTCCCCGACCCCATCCGGGCGCTATAATACCTGTTCGTTGCCGGCTGCGAGAGGAAACTTCACCAATCGTTAACCAGTGGGGACGGCCGTGCGGCGGCCTTGTATATCTCCTTGAAATCGATGCGAAATTCCCCTCCCGGCGGCCGGCCGAGCCGGCATCTTGGCGGCCCGACGGCGGCACGCTCTGGGGCGAATTTATGTCCGCCCGGCCGGTAGCGCCGGACCTGACGCGGCTCGCCCGCGGAATCGCCGCGGGCGAGCGCGCCGTCATTGCGCGCGCCATCACGCTGGTCGAGAGCGGCCGCGCCGACCACCAGAAGGCGGCGCGCCGGCTGGTGCAGAACCTGCTGCCGCAGACCGGCAATGCGGTCCGCGTCGGCATCACCGGCGCGCCCGGGGTGGGCAAGTCGACCACCATCGACGCGCTCGGCACTTACCTGACCGGGCAAGGCCACAAGGTCGCGGTGCTCGCGGTCGATCCGTCATCGACCCGCACCGGCGGCTCGATCCTCGCCGACAAGACGCGCATGGCGCGGCTCGCCGCCGACCCCAACGCCTTCGTGCGGCCCTCGCCCTCCTCCGGAACGCTCGGCGGCGTCGCCGCCAAGACCCGCGAAGTCGATGCTGATCTGCGAGGCGGCGGGCTACGACGTGGTGCTGGTCGAGACCATCGGCACCGGCCAGTCGGAGACCGTGGTCGCCGACATGACCGATTTCTTCCTGGTGCTGATGCTGCCGGGCGCCGGCGACGAGTTGCAGGGCCTCAAGAAGGGCGTGGTCGAACTGGCCGACATGATCGCGGTCAACAAGGCCGACGGCGACAACATCAAGCGCGCCAAGGCGGCGGCCGCCGAATACCGTGCCGCGCTCCATATCCTGACGCCGCGCTCGTCGAGCTGGACGCCGCCGGTGGTGACCTACTCGGCGCTCACCGGCGACGGCATCGCGCGATTGTGGACGACCGTCCTCGATCATCGCGAGCGGCTGACCAAGGCCGGCGAGCTCGCGGCGCGCCGGCGCGAGCAACAGGTCAAGTGGATGTGGGCGATGCTCGAGGAGCGCGTGTTCGCGCGGCTCAAATCGGATGCCGCGCTGAAGGCCAAGCTGCCGAAGCTCGAGGCGGCGGTCGCCGAGGGCCGGATGTCGCCCGCCGTGGCGGTCGACGAGATCGCCGCGGCGCTGGGCATTTGATGGGTGTAGGGGCGACCCTTGTGGTCGCCCGTTCATGGCGCCCGTCGTGGGCGCCCACAAGGGGCGCCCTACGCCCCCGGCACCTTGCGCGGATCGATCTTCGACATCGGGATCGCTGCTTCCATGACGATCGTCGCCGCCAGCGGCAGCGCGAGCCGGTCGCGGCTGGTGAGCATCTGCCACTGCGCGGCACATGCGAGATCGTACGGCCATTCCGATGGATCGCGGCTCGACCCCTCGAGCTCCCTCTGCACCGCGCGCCAATGCGCGTGCAAGGCGGCGCGCGGCGGCGTGTGCGGCATGTGCTCGGGCGGCAGCCGCGGCACCCCGAACCGGGCCGTGCCGATGGTGCGCGCGGCGCGTCCGACGATCTCGGCCACGTCCGGCAACAGGGCCCGGCTCTGCTCCGGCACCGCGTCGCGGACATAGGCCCAGATGCTGTAGGGCGGCGCGTCCAGATTCTCGAACAGGATCCAGTTCAGCAGGTCGCTGAAATAGTACTTTTCGTCGTTCTTGGTCACGATCTCGGCCAGTACCGCGTTCGGATCGAGACCTTGCGGCTCGATGACGCCCTTGCGGATCGAGATCTGCACCGCAAAGCCGGCGAGCGCGCCGATCTCGGTCAGCACGGTCTCCGCGTGGATCTGGCCCGCCTGTCTGATCTGCCTCGCCATCAGGACGGCAGCGATGCTGCGGCCAACGGCCTCGCGTTCCGGATCGATGGGCGGCATCGGATGGCCTGGTCGCGAGGGTCGAGGCGGAGGCTTTGGAGATGTGTCGTCCGGACGCGCGCCTGGGTTCGCGCTCTTGCGAAAGTGCGAGCGCGGCGCTTAGTTCCGGCCGGCAATGAATTCTGCGAAGCGGGCCCGATATACCGTCCGAGTGTTGGCGGTTCCTTGATGCGTGACGCGCCTAGAATCTTTCCCACCGTTTACGAATGCGGACGAATGACGGCCACCATCCTCATCACCGGCTTCGGACCGTTTCCCGGCGCGCCGTACAATCCGACCGAGCCGCTGGTCGGCGAGTTGCTGCGCCGGCGCCATCCGGCTCTCGCCGGCGTGCGGCGCGTCGCGCACGTCTTCCACGTGAGCTACCAGGCGGTAGACCGCGAATTGCCGGAACTGCTCGCGCGCGAGCAGCCCGACGTGCTGGTCATGTTCGGGCTTGCGGCGCGTACGCCAGCACATCCGCATCGAAACGCGCGCGCGCAATGCGCTCGCGCGCATGGTGGTGGATGCCGGAGGTAACCGGCCCCTCTCCGGTACCATCGTGCCGGGCGCGGCGGCCGCGCTGCCGCTGCCCGCGCCGGCGCAGCGGCTGCTCATGGCGGCGCGATCGAGCCGGCGTGCCGGCCGCGCTCTCGCACGACGCCGGGCGCTATCTCTGCAACTATCTGTGCTGGCGGGCCGCCGAAGCCTCGGCGCGGGCGGACCGGCTGCGGGTCGCGGCCTTCATCCATGTCCCGCGCGTGAGCCGCGCCCCGCCCGCCCGATCGCGGCGGCGCCGCACGGCGATCACCCTCGACGATCTCGCCCGTGCCGGCGAGGCGATCGTGCTGGCGGCGCTGGCGGCGGCGCGAGCGCGGCGTTAACGCTAAGCGCAGTTCGGCCCGCCGTCCCAATTGGGGACACGGCTTCTGGCCCTAGATTTGTACGGGAATCCCGTATGGGAGCCCGTACCATGGACATCGATCGACGCCGCCTCCTCGCCTTGACCGCCGCCACGTTGGGCGCCGGCGCCGGCTCGCCCGCGATGGCGGCGCCGGCCGCGCCGCCGATCTCGGCGCTCGGCCTCGACGCCGGCCAATTCGGTCTGCGCCCGGGCAGCCCCGACGACCAGAGCCGCGCGCTGCAGCGCGCCGTCGACGAGGCCGCGCGCACGCGCGCGCCGCTGGCGATCGCGCCCGGCGTCTATCGGGTCGGCGGTGTGAAGCTACCGGCCGGCGCGCAGCTCATCGGCGTGCGCGGCGCCACGCGGCTCGTGCTCGCGGACGGTCCGTCCTTGCTCGCCGCCGCGGGCGCCGATCAGGTGACGCTGTCGGGCCTGGTGCTCGACGGCGGCCGGCGGCCGCTGCCCGAGCGGCGCGGTCTCGTGCAGCTGGAAAATTGCGCGAGCCTCAAGATCGTCGATTGCGAGATCATCCGACTCGGGCGGCAACGGCATCGTGCTGGTCGCGAGCGGCGGCGAGATCACCGCCACGACCATCACCGGCGCGGCCGACGTCGCGCTCCACTCGCTCGATGCGCGCGGCCTGGTGATCGCGCGCAACACCATCAACGGCGCCGGCAACAACGGCATCCAGGTCTGGCGTTCGCAGAAAGGCGACGACGGCACCATCGTGGTCGACAACCGGATCGAGAACATCGACAACCGCTCCGGCGGCTCGGGCCAGTACGGCAACGCCGTCAACGTGTTTCGCGCCGGCAACGTGATCGTGCGCGGCAACCGCATCGGCAACTGCGCGTTCTCGGCGGTGCGCGGCAACGCCGCCTCCAACATCCACATCGAAGGCAACAGCGTCAGCGGCGTGCGCGAGGTCGCGCTCTATTCGGAGTTCGGCTTCGAGGGCGCCCTGATCGCCAACAATACGGTCGATGGCGCCGCGATCGGCATCTCGGTCACCAATTTCAACGAGGGCGGACGGCTGGCGGTGGTGCAGGGCAACATCATCCGCAACCTGATCCCGATCCGGCCGGCCGGGACCGATCCGGGCGATTCCGGCGGCGTCGGCATCGCGGTGGAGGCCGACACGGCGGTGACCGGCAACGTGGTCGAGAACGCGTCGACCGCGGGCATCATGCTCGGCTGGGGCCACTACCTGCGCGACGTCGCCGCCACCGGCAACGTGGTGCGCAAGGCCGATATCGGCATCGCGGTCTCGGTGGTGCCCGGCGCCGGCACCGCGCTGATCGCCAACAACGTGATCGCCGAGGCGCGGCGCGGCGCCATCATCGGGACTCGACCGGGCAAAGATCGTGACCGGCGATCTCACCAAGGCCGGCGCCAGCTATTACGCCCACCTCACGCTGAGCGGAAACCGGGTGCGGTGACGCCCGAGCAATGACTTCCTTAACATTGCCGGCTTTTAATGCGCCCCTGTGACGCAGCGCCATTGCGCGACCGGCCATCGCACGCCATATTTCCAGTCTCAAACCGGACTTCATCTTCCCCCATGCGCCTCACGTTGAAAAAAGTGCTCATCGGACTCCTCGCCCTGTTCCTGTTTCCCCTCGCGGTCCATGCCGCGCTCTATGCCAGCAAGGATCGGCCGGCGAGCTTTCGCGACGCCGACTGGTCGAGCGTCGGAATGCTGCCGCCCGCGACCGCCGACCGCGACGCACGGCTGCTCGTCTTCACCGGCCGGACCGGCCGCTGGAAGGGCATTTTCTCGCGTCCACAGCTGGGTCGTGTTCAAGCCCGCCAACGCCACCACCTGGAGCCGCTACGACGTGGTCGGCTGGGGCCAGCCGGTGCGCAGCAACGGCTGGGCGCCCGACGGCCGCTGGTTCGGCGACATCCCGGTCGTGCTGCTCGACGTGCGCGGCGCGCAGGCCGAGGCCTTGATCCCGAAGGTCAAGGCGACGATCGCCGACTACGGCTACAACCAATTCGGCGACTACCGGATGTGGCCGGGGCCGAACAGCAACACCTTCGTGGCGACGGTGTTGCGCGCCGTGCCGGAGCTCGAGACCACGCTGCCGCCGAACGCGGTCGGCAAGGATTTTCGCGCCTACCCCTATGTCGGCCTGACCGACAGCCGCACCGGCGTCGAGGCCTCGCTGTTCGGCCTGCTCGGCTTCAAGCTCGGCTGGGTCGAGGGCGTGGAGTTCAATTTTCTCGGACTGGTCGCCGGTCTCGATCTGCGCCATCCGGGCATCAAGCTCCCGGGCTTCGGGCGCATCGGCATCGACGACGGCACCGCCGTGGCGGCGCCCTCCACCAAGTAGCTGCTCGGCATCACGATCGCGTCACCGGCCTCTCACACCAAGTTGTCCGAAGCCATCCGCGCGTCGGCGTGACGCGGGCGGCGATTGTGCGCAGTTTGCCCGCGCGCGCGGAACGACGCGTGCGACGGGGCGCCGATGCGCGACACCTGGCCGTTGCTCGAGCAGATTGCGTTTCCGCCGCTCCGGCGCGGGCCGCTCCATACGCTGCAGGTCAATGTCGGCTACCGCTGCAACCAGTCCTGCGTGCATTGCCACGTCAATGCCGGCCCGAGCCGCACCGAGGAGATGACCGGCGAGGTCGCCGACGTCGTGCTCGCCTTCCTCGAGCGCCGGCGCGTCTCCACCCTCGACATCACCGGCGGCGCGCCCGAGCTCAATGCCGCAATTCCGCCGCCTCGTGACCGCGGCGCGCGACATGGGCGTGCGCGTCATGGACCGCTGCAATCTCACCGATCCTGGAGGTGCCCGGCCAGGAGGACTTGGCCGAATTCCTCGCCGCGCCAGCAGGTCGAGATCGTCGCCTCGATGCCCTGCTATCTCGAGGACAATGTCGATCGCCAGCGCGGCAAGGGCGTGTTCGACGCCTCGATCCGCGGCCTGCGACGGCTCAACGCGCTCGGCTACGGCCGCGACGGCAGCGGCCTCGTGCTCGACCTCGTCTACAATCCGCAGGGCCCGTCGCTGCCGCCCGCGCAGGACGAGCTCGAGGCCGACTACAAGCGCGTGCTCGGCGAGCGCCACGGCATCGTGTTCAACCGGCTCTACACGCTCGCCAACATGCCGATCCAGCGCTTCGGCGCGATCCTGATCGCCAAGGGCGAGTTCGACCGCTATCTCGACCTGCTCCGGCACGCCCACCTCGACGCCAACCTCGACGGCGGTGATGTGCCGCAACCTGATCTCGGTCGACTGGCGCGGCTTCGTCTACGACTGCGACTTCAACCAGATGCTCGATCTGCCGCTCGCGCATCGGCGGCGCGCGAGCGCACGCATCTGTCGGACCTGCTCGACGCCGATCTCGAAGGGCAGCCGATCCGGGTCGCCGGCCACTGCTACGGCTGCACCGCCGGCCAGGGATCGAGCTGCGGCGGCGCGCTCAAGGAAGCCGCCGAGTGAAGCCGGCGTCGGCCTGCCCGCGCCGCGCAGCACCCGCAGACCGGCGCGCCGGGCGGATGTGCCCGGCCGACTATCGCTATCCGCCGTCGGTGTTCGACCGCCCGCCCGAGCTGACCGCCGACGTGCTTTACGTCGTCGGCGGGCTCTACGGCAATCTCGCCGCGCTCGACGAGGTCGAGCGGCTGGCCGCGCGAAGAGCGCGCGACCGTGGTGTTCAACGGCGACTTTCACTGGTTCGACGCCGAGCCGAACTGGTTCGCCGAGATCGCGCGACGCGTGGCGCGCCACCACGCGATCCGCGGCAATGTGGAGACCGAGATCGCGCGGCGAAACGACATCGGCGCCGGCTGCGGCTGCGCCTATCCGGCCTCGGTCGGCGAGGACGTGGTGCGGCGCTCGAACGAAATCCTGATCGATCTGCGCCGCACTGCCGACGACGCTGCCCGGCGCGGCCGCACGACTGGCCGCGCTGCCGATGCATCTGGTGGCGCGAGGTCGGCGGATTGCGGATCGGCATCGTGCACGGCGACGCCACCGGGCTCGCCGGCTGGTCCTTCGCGCACGACGCGCTCGACGATCCCGCCGCGCCTGCGGTGCTCGAACGCCATCCGCCGGGCCGCGCACGTCGACGTTTTCGCTTCGACCCACACCTGCCTCGCCGCGTTGCGCGATTTTCGTCTGCGCGCCGGCCGCCTGACGATCATCAACAACGGCGCGGCCGGCATGCCCAATTTCTCCGGGACGCGGTTTCGGCCTGGTCTCGCGCATCGCGACCACGCCCTCGCCGCACCGGCCGCTCTATGGGCTCACGCGCGACGGCGTTCACATCGACGCCATCCCGCATCGCCTACGACCACGACGCGTTTCTCGAACCGTTTCCTGGCGCGCTGGCCCGCGGGCTCGGCGGCGCATGCGTCCTATGCCGAGCGGATCGACGTCGGGCCCCGCCTACGAGATCGCGCAGGCAAGCGCCGTCGTCGCGGCGATGACCGGATTGCCGGCATGCTCCGCTGTTAAGACTAGCGCATGCACAAGCTTTCCATCATCGTGCCGGTGCTCGACGAAGGCGACCGCATCGCCGCGACGCTCGATGCGCTCGCCAACCTGCGCGCGCTCGGGCGTCGAGGTCATCGTGGTCGACGGCGGCAGCCGCGACGCCACGGTCCAGCGCGCGCGGCTGCGCGCCGACCGCGTGATCTCGGCGCCGCGCGGGCGCGCGTCGCAGATGAATGCCGGCGCCGAGAAAGCCACCGGCGACGTGCTGCTGTTCCTGCACGCCGATACCCGGCTGCCCGTCCGACGCCGATCACGTCGTGCTCAACGCGCTCGCAACGCTCGGGCCGCGCCTGGGGCCGCTTCGACGTCAAGATCGACGGCCGGCATCCGCTGCTGCGTCGTCGTCGGCGCGCTCATGAACCTGCGCTCGCGGCTCACCGGCATCGCGACCGGCGATCAGGCGATCTTCGTGAAGCGCGACGCGTTTCAGGCGGTCGGCGGCTTTCCGGCGATCGAGCTGATGGAGGACATCGCGCTGTCGCAAGCGCCTCAAGCGGGTCGGCCGGCCGCTCTGTCTGCGCGCAGCGCGTCGTCACCTCCGGCGCGGCGCTGGGAGGAACACGGCGTGATCAGCACCATGGTGCTGATGTGGCGCCTGCGGCTCGCCTATTTCTTCGGCGCCGACCCGACCGAGCTGGCGCGGCACTACGGTCATGGCCGCTGATCCGACCGAGCCGGTCGCGATCGCGATCCTCGCCAAGGCGCCGATCGCGGGCTTTGCCAAGACCCGGCTCATTCCGGCGCTCGGCGAGGCCGGCGCCGCGACGTTGCAGGCGCGCCTGACCGAACGCGCGGTCGCGACCGCCACGGCCGCCGGCACCGGGCCGGTGACGCTGTGGGCGGCGCCCGACGCAGCGTCATCCTTCGTTTGCGCAGCTTGCCGCGCGCTTCGCGCATCGGGCTCGCGCGCCAGGACGACGGCGATCTCGGCGCCCGCATGCTGGCGGCGCTCGCCGCGGCCAACGGCCCTGCCCTCGTCATCGGCACCGATTGTCCGGCGTTGACCGCCGACCATCTGCGCACGGCCGCGGATGTGCTGCGCGCAGGCACCGACGTCGGTGCTGATCCCGGCCGAGGACGGCGGCTATGTGCTGATCGGCGCGCGGATGCCCCAGCCGGCGCTGTTTCGCGACATGCACTGGAGCACGCGCAGGCGTGATGGGAGAGACGCGCCGCCGCCTCGCCGAGCTCGGCTTGACCTGGCGCGAGCCGGCCACGCTGTGGGACGTCGACGTGCCGGAGGATCTCGAACGCCTGCGCGCGGCCGGATGGCAGGATCTGATACCGGCGAAAGCCTGACGCGTCGATCAATGCAAGCGGATCAACGCCAGCCCGGCGACGATCATCAGCGCCGCGACGATGCGGCTCGCCCGCAGCGGCTCCTTGAGGAAGACCACGGCGATCAGCGCGCCGAACAGCACGCTGGTCTCGCGCAGCGCCGCCACGATCGCGATCGGCGCCACCGTCATCGCCCAGATCGCGATGCCGTAGGAGCCGAGCCTGCAGCGCGCCGCCCGCCAGGCCGGTCGTCCAATGCTGCCGCATCGGCGGTGATCGCCGCGCGGCCGCCGCGCGCCAGCGCGTAGAGCACCATGACCGGACCGATGCCGACGAACAGCGCGACCGAATAGGCGTTGGCGCTGCCGGCAAGGCGCGCGCCGATGCCGTCGACCACCGAATAGGCGCAGATCGTGACGGCGGTGAACAAGGCGAAACCGACCGCCTTGCGATCGAGCCGCGCCAGGTCGCGGCCGCCGCGCAGCGAGAGCAGCAGCACGCCGGCGGCCAGCAGGATGATGCCGAGCCAGCCCGGCAGGCCGAGCCGCTCGCCGATCAGCAGCGGTCGTCGCGGTTGCGGTCATCAGCGGCGCCGAGCCGCGCGCGATCGGGTAGACCTGCCCCAGGTCGCCGGTGCGATAGCTCTCGATCAGCGCCGCGAAATAGAACAGGTGGATCAGCACCGACGCGGCGCACCACGGCCACGCGCGCGGCGGCCGGCAAGCCGACCACCGGCACGAGCACGCGCCGCGATCAGCGCGGCGCCGACCGAGATCAGCACCGTGGTCGCCAGCGGATCGAGCCCGCGCTTGATGGTCGCGTTCCACGCCGCATGGCAGGCGGCGGCGAACAGCACGGCGGCGAAGACGAAGGCGTCCACTTAGAACGGATAACTCTGCGGTCCGGTCGCGATCGTGATCCAGCGCAGCTCGGTGAACTCGTCGATCGCGGCCTTGCCGCCGAAGCGGCCGTAGCCGGACGCCTTGGTGCCGCCGAACGGCATCTGCGCCTCGTCGTCGACCGTCGACGAATTGATGTGGCAGATGCCGGACTCGATCCGCTTCGCCACCTCGAGCGCGCGCGCGACGTCGCGGCCGAACACGGCCGCCGCGAGCCCGTACTCGGTGTCGTTGGCGATGCGGACGGCGTCGTCGGTATCCGTGGCGCGCAGCACGATGACGACCGGACCGAACGATTCCTCGCCGTAGATGCGCATCGCCGGCGTCACCCCGTCGAGCACGGTCGCGGTCATGACGGTGCCGGCGACCTCGCCGCCGGCGACGAGCGTGCGCGCCTTTCGCCAGCGCGTCGTCGATGAGCGCGCGCACGTGCGCGACCGCGTCCTGGTTGACCAGCGAGCCGAGCACCACGTCGCCTTCGCGCGGATCGCCGGCCGGCAGCGCGCGCGCCTTGGCGGCGAATTTCTCGAGGAACCGATCGGCCACCTTCTGGTCGACCACGATGCGCTCGGTCGACATGCAGACCTGTCCCTGATTGACGAAGGCGCCGAAGGCGGCCGCGTTCACCGCCGCGTCGAGGTCGGCGTCGTCGAGCACGATCAGCGGCGCCTTGCCGCCGAGCTCGAGCAGGATCGGCTTGAGGTAGCGCGCCGCGGTTTCCGCCACCAGCCGGCCGGTGCGGGTCGAGCCGGTGAAGCTCACGCGCCGCACCGCCGGGTGCGAGATCAGCGCCTCGACCACCTTGCCGGCGTCCTCCGGCGCATTGGTGACCACGTTGACGACGCCGTCCGGCAGGCCGGCGTCGCGCAGCGCAGTGCCGATCAGCCGGTGGGTGGCCGGACACAGCTCGGAGGCCTTGAGGATCACGGTGTTGCCGCAGGCGAGCGGCATCGCGATCGCGCGCACGCCGAGGATGATCGGCGCGTTCCAGGGCGCGATGCCGAGCACCACGCCGGCCGGCTGCCGCACCGTCATGGCAGATGCGGCCCGGCTGATCGGACGGGATCACCTCGCCGGTGACCTGGGTGGTCATGGCGGCGGCTTCGCGCAGCATGCCGGCCGCGAGCCGGACGTTGAATTCGCACCAGCCGGCGGTGGCGCCGATCTCGGCCATCATCGCCTCGGCGAAGTCCTCGGCGCGCGACTGCGATCACGTCGGCGGCGGCGAGAAGCTTGGCGCGGCGCTCGCCCGGGCCGAGCGCCGACCAGGCGGCGAAACGCGTGCGACGCCGCTTCGGCGGCCGCGATCGCGTCCGCAATGGTCGCCGCCGCGGCCTCGCTCGCGACCAGGCCGGTGAGCGGGTCGATCCGCTCGAACGTCCGCCCGTCGGCGGCGGCCACTTCGCGGTCGCCGATCATGAGGTTGACGCGCAGCATGCTCGCTCCCTCCCTCCAGGGATCAGCAACCAGCAGTCAGTAATCGGAAAGGGTGTCCACTGCGTTACTGACCACTGATCGACTGACTACTGGTCCCGGTAGGCCGCTCCCGGCCACACTTTCGGGGCGGCGCGCTGGTATTGCTTCGGACGCGCGACCTCGGCGCCGAGCGCGGTGCGCCGCGTGCCAACCCCAATGGGGATCGTCGAGAAAGGCGCGCGCCATCGCCACCATGTCGGCCTTGCCGTCGGCGACGATCGTCTCCGCCTGCTTGGGCGTGGCGATCAGCCCGACCGCGCGGGTGGCGATGCCGGCCTCCCGCTTCACCTTCTCGGCGAACTGGACGTTCATGTTGGCGACCATGGTCGGCCGCGTGTCGGCGGTGATGCCGCCCGAGGAGATGCACGACGTAATCGAGCCCGGCGGCTTTGAGCGCCTTGGCGAAGGTCACCGCGTCGTCGGGCGTGAGGCCGCCCTCGACCCAGTCGCTGCCGGTCATGCGTACGCCGAGCGGCGTGCCTTTCGGAACGACGGCGCGCACCGCCGCGGCGATCTCGAGCGGGAAGCGCATGCGCGCGGCGAGCGGGCCGCCATAGGCGTCGGTGCGCTTGTTGGATATCGGCGAGACGAAGCTGTGCAGCAGGTAGCCGTGCGCGCCGTGCAGCTCGATGGCGTCGAAGCCGACGCGCACCGCGCGCTTGGCGGCGGTCGCGAAGGCTTCGCGCACGCGCTCGATATCGGCCGCCGTCATCTCGAGCGGCGCCGGCCAGTCGGCGCCGAACGGGATCGCCGACGGCGCGATGGTCTGCCAGGGATCGGCGCCCGGCGCGAGCGGCCCGCTGCCCTCCCACGGGCGCTGCGCCGAGGCCTTGCGGCCGGCATGGGCGAGTCTGCACGCCGATCTTGGCGGTGCCGAAGCGGCGGCAATGGGCGACCACGCGCGCGAGCGCAGCTTCGCAGTCGTCCGAATAGATCCCGAGGCAGCCGTGGCTGATGCGGCCGCGGCGCTCGACGTCGGTCATCTCGGCGATGACCAGGCCGGCGCCGGAATTCGCCAGCATGCCGAGGTGGTTGATATGCCAGTCGGAGGCGACGCCGTCGTCGGCGCTGTATTGGCACATGGGCGAGACGACGATCCGGTTCGCAAGCTCGAGGTCGGCGAGCCGGATCGGGGAGAACAGAGCACTGGGCATGTCACACGGGATGATGTTGCGGGGCCGTCGGAGGCGGAGCGGCAGCATAGGGGTGGGCGTGCCGACCCGGCAAGCAAGCTGATACCAGCGGCCCATGCGGGATCGGAATCTCGAAACCGGTTAATTCAGGCCGCCGTGCGGGGCGCTTCGCGCGGACCGGCGCGCGGGCTGCTCGGCCGCGGTTGGGTCGGCGGGCCTGGGAGCGATCAGCGCCCAGGTCTCGGCAGCGCGGATGGCCTCGCGCATGCGATGGAGGAACTGCTCCTCGCTGTAATAATGCTTCCAGCGCCCGCTGTGGTAGAGTTCGACGAAATGCGCGCGGCGACGGTCGGCCAGATCGCGCCATTTCTGCGCGACCTGATCGAGGGCGCGCGCGGGTTGCCGTTCCGACATGGGAGAAGCCACAGCGCCGGCAAATCCGGCTTGTGCATCGTCCCGTCACGGTTGCGATCACGCAATCGGCGGCGGCAGCGCCGTATTCGGTTGTGCCCAGCTTTCACACCCAAATCGAGCGTCTTTTGCGCGTTTTGCGGACCGCCGTGGCACCAGAGTCACAGGCAAGCGTGAGGCGACGGCATCGGAGGCAACGCATGGCTGCCCCCCAAAAACTGACCCGCCCGGACGGGGAAATCCGGGCGGGTCGCAGATCGGCGCAGGGGATCGGGGGGGCGTGAGCGCCGATCGGGGCTGTGAAATCCGTGGGCCTTATTGGGCTCTTTTGCTCATTTGTCGCTGCCGGGCCGAAAAAGGTTCAACGAAGATGTGTGATTTCCCGCTCGAATTTTAAAGCCCCGCCCGCCAGCGCCTCCGGATTGACCTCCACCAGGCGGAAAAGTCGAGTAATTTCAAGCTATTGGCGCGCCGCAGCGGGGATGGCCCGACCCGTCGTCTCGCCCGCAGCCGGGACCAGCGACAGAATGGCGCGGTAGGCGTCGACCAGCCCGGCCCCGTACTGGGGGTCGAACCCTTTCGGCCCCAGGTCCTGGGCGGAGGCGGTCAGCGTCTGGCGCACCCGGTCCTGGCCGAGATCGGGTTTGCGCTCGAGCATCAGCGCCACGATCCCGCTCACCTCGGCGGCGGCGAATGACGTACCTGACGTCATCTGATAGCCGGCCGCCGGTGCCGGCAGCAGAAGGTCGACGCCGGGGGCGGCGACCGCGATGTGCTTGCCGCGGTTGGCGCTCTGGTACAGCTTGTCGTCGACGTCGGTGGCGGTGACGGCGATCACGTTGGGATCGGCGGCCGGATAGAGCGGCGGCGATCTCGGGCCGGCATTGCCGGCGGCCGCCACCAGGATGATGCCCTGCTGGCGCGCCTGCGCGAGCTTGCGCCCGAGCGCCGGATCGCGCGGTCCGGCGAAGCTCATGTTGATGATGCGGGCGCCCTGCGCGGCCGCCCAGTCGATCCCTTTGACGATCGCGAAGGTGGTGCCCTCGGCGCTGGTGGCGGTGGCGCCGAACGCGGTCACGCCGAGGATGCGCGCCTGCGGCGCCGCTCCCGTCAGCTTGGACATGGGCGACGATGGCGCCCGCGATGGCGGTGCCGTGGCTATGCGGCTTCTCGGCGGTGCCGAGCGCGTCGTAGCTCGTCACCACCATGCCGGCGAGCTCCGGATGGGCGGTGTCGATGCAGGAATCGATCACCGCGATCAGCACCTTGTCGCCCTTGGCGAGCGCGTGCGCCTGCGGCAGGCGGAGCTTGTCGGGCGCATATTGCCGTGGACCCTCCGGGACGGCTTGCTCGGACGGCGACGGTTCGCCGCTCGCGCCCGGCTGCTCCTGCGACTGCTGCTCCTGCGTGGTGTGAACGTAGTTCGGCTGCACATTCTCGACCAGGCGGTCGGCTTCGAGCGAGCGAATGACCTCCGGCACCGAACGCCGGTCCTGGATCTTCCAGCGAAAGAGCGTGGAGCCGGTCGCCAGCGTGAGCAACTCGATCCGGTTGAGCCGATGCCGCAGCGCCAGCGCATCGATGGTCTGCGCCGCCAGGCTGGACGAGAGCTGGATCACGACCTCATCCGGCACGTAGCGCCGCTCACCGGCGGGCGGCATGCCGCTTGTGGACCGGCGAGCCTGTCGGCCGGACGGACCGCTGCCGCCGGGATTGGCGACGCTCAGCGCCGCCGGCTTGGCGGTGCTGAGCACCGGCGTGGTGACGGTGCCGATGAGCGGCGGCGTGCCGACGATGACCGGAATGATCGGCCATTTGGGCGAGCGCGGCCGGTGCGGACGATCTCTGCCGCCGCGATTGCCGTCGCCCGTGACGGCTCCACGACCGCCGCTGCTGCTCCCGATCGAGGGTTTTTTCCAGTCGAGCTTCTTGCCGCCGGGATTGATGATGCTGGCGGGGCCGCGATTGCCGCCGTTGCCGATCGAGAAGTGCCCACCGCCGCCGCCCCGCCCGAAGCCTGCGGCGTCGGCGGCCGTGACGCCAATGACACCGCCGCGGCGATCACCGCAAGCGCAAGCGGCAACCGCGCGAGCGACGCGATCCGTCCGGTCGATGAATGAACTTTATTTGCGCGCATGGCCTCGCCTCCTAGCCAACCAGAGCTGAGCCCTGTGAAGCGGCCTTATGCGGCAGTCCCTCCCACCCGCGGGCGGCCCCTGGGGCCGCGCCGATGCACCCCTCAAACCGCCGGGGCTTACTTCACCGCGGCACTGTCGCGATGAAGCTGACGATCTTCAACTCGTCCTGCATCTGCTTGGCGATCCTGGTGACCTCGTCGTTCGGCAGATTGGCGTCGGAGACCTTGATGCGGTAGCCGCCCAACGGGGTCCTCGTTGGCGCCTCGACCACCGTGGCCTTGTGCGCGCCGAGGAACTTGGTGATCTCGGCCACCGTCGCTTGCGGAACGAAGCTCACGACCACGAAGGAACCGTCGACGTGCTGGCTCTTGCTGGCGAGGCCGATGGTGCCCGGGGCGTCGCGGTCCTTGACCACCACGGCGGTGATCACGGCGGCCTGCACGAGGATCGCCACCGCGGCGGCGGTCGCCGACCAGGCCAGCGTGCGCGGGGTGAAGCTCGCAAGGAACTCGCTGATGCGGCCGGCGAGATCGAAGCGAGGCGCGACGGCGCGGGGCGCGCGCCTCCTCGGCGTCGATCGCGGCGAACAGCTTCTCCATGGCGCGCGAGCGAGGGCGCACCGAGCGATTCGTTGAGGTGGATCGTCTCCGCGAACTCTTCGCGGACGAGGGCGTAGCGCCGCTGCAGCTCGCGGTCGCTCGCGAGCGCTTGCTCGACGCGGTCGGCATCGCGCCGGCTGAGCGTTCCTGCCGCATGCCACGGCAGAAGCGCCTCGATCTCAAAGCGCTCTGGCTCTTTGTTCAGCATATTCATGGCCAACCTCTTTCAATTCCTGCCGCCTTGAGCAGCTCTGCCAGCTTCTTCCGCGCGTAGAACATGCGCGTCTTCACTGTGTTCTCCGGGATGCCGACGATCTCAGCTACCTCTTCGACCGATTTCTCGTGGTAGTAGACGAGATCGATGATCTCCCGATGTTCTGCCGAAAGTCCCGTCAGGCACTTCCGGATGGTGGCACTCTTGTCTTTCTTCTCCAGGGCGACCTCCGGATCATCCGATGGATCCTCGATCGCCCCCGCCGTCTCTTCGTCCAGTTCCTCGTCCGGCCGGCGCCGCAGCGCCGAGAGGGCC
The DNA here is from genome assembly GCA_963708765.1 of uncultured Alphaproteobacteria bacterium. Taxonomy (GTDB): domain Bacteria; phylum Pseudomonadota; class Alphaproteobacteria; order Rhizobiales; family Xanthobacteraceae; genus VAZQ01. The sequence continues at coordinate 88,867 of CAVPTV010000040.1, forward strand.
TTGAAACGTGCGATCGACAACAACCAGGTCGTGACCGCGGACCGCCCTTCGAACCGATCAGCCTGACGCCACACGTCGAGAAACACTTCGCTGATCAGGTCCTCTGCCGTCGACTCGTTACGCACCAGACGCACTACGAACCGGAAGACCCGTACATGGTGCCGTGCGAACAGCACCTGCATTGCCAGCCGGTCGCCGTTAGCAATACGTCCGATCAGCACCTCGTCTGATGTGGCTTGCATCGCTCCCGACGGTCACTCGTGGGGTTAGTCGCAGGGGGCAGCAGTCCGGTTCACGGTTCTGCCATATTAGATGACTGCGACCGGTATCCCGCTCGGGGCGAGCTCGCCAGCCCTGGAGTGTGGTTTCGGACCAGGATTGTGGCCAATGAACGGCCCACGGGGACGCCCAGCCGCAGAAATACCCTAGCGAATAGAGCTGGTTAGATAAAAACGCGTGGAATCGAGCCCAAGTCGCCGCCGCCCGTTACCGCCCGCCCCTGCCCGGACCGGCGGTTGCGGGCGGCAAGGCCTCGTTAACCTAAGTGCCAACACGCAGCGGCGAGTGGAGCTTGCGCAGCGCCGCCAGCACCGACAGCGCCGTGATCCGCCCGGTCTGCGGGTTTTCCGAGGGGATATTCTCGATTTTCAGGGTCAGTCGGGCGGAATCGCTGTCGACCTCGATGATATGGCAGTTCCGCTCGATGGTCGGGTCGGCCCAGATCTCCATCATGGTGCGGTCCGGCCCGATCCCGGCGAGCGACAGCGCCGCCGCCACGTTGACGTTGGCCGGAAACCCCGCCGCCGCCATCGCGGGCGGTGCCGGCGAACACCCGTTTGGCCTCGTTGAGCCCCTCGACCGAGATGCGGTTTGCCTCGAGATAAGGGCGCGCCGGCGAGGCCATTCGGCGGCTTGCGGGTCACCATCCGCACCGAATGGATCCGGCCTTCGGCCGCCGCGGTGACCGCGTCGAGGCCGAGCAGCGCGCCGGTCGGCACGATGATCTGGCCGCCGTGGGATTTCGCCAGCTCGATCAGCTCGGGCCGCGGCAGCAGCGCGCCGGCCGAGAGCACCATCACGGTCTTGCCGGCTTCGAGCATCGGCCGGCAGATGCGCTCGAGCACGGCGGCCGGGGCGCATTCGATCGCCAGATCGGCATGGGCCGGAAAGGCCTCGGGCTCGACCAGCGGACAGCTGATCTGCTCGGCCTCGAGCCAGGCCTGCGCCTTGGCGTGATCGCGCGCGGCCGCGCAGGCGAGCGTGAGGCCCGGCATGCCGTCGGCGAGCTTGCGGGCGAGCACGCGCCCGATGGCACCCAGCCCGGCGATGGCGACGCGCGTCATGGGTATGCGGGACCCCTGGTGATCTCCACCTCCGGTCATAGCGGGCGCGGCGCGCCGTCACAAGCAAGGGAACCCCGCGTCAAACAGCGACTTGACCAGCATCGCGACTACGGCCAAGGGGTGCCGCAACGTTCGTGGAGGAAACAAAATGCTCAAGAAATTAGGCGGTCGCTGCTTTTGCCCTGCTGCTCGCGTTCACCGGCACGGCGCTCGCGCAGGGCTATCCGACCAAGCCGATCACGATGATCATCCCGTTCGCGGCCGGCGGTCCGACCGACGTGCTCGGCCGCGTCGCTGGCGCAGCGCATGGGCGAGATCCTCGGCCAGCAGGTGGTGGTCGAGAACATCGGCGGCGCCGGCGGCATGACCGGCTCGAAGCGCGTCGCCGATGCGGCGCCCGACGGCTACACCGTGGTGCTCGGCACCGTCGGCACCCACGCGCAAGGCCAGACGCTCTACAAGAAGCCACTCTACAACTCCGTCGACCGATTTCACGCCGGTGGCGCTGATCGCCGAGGTGCCGATCATCCTGACCGTGCGCAAGGACCTGCCGGTGAAGGACTTCAAGGAATTCGTCGCCTACGCCAAGGCAAACCAGGCCAAGATGCAGTTCGGCTCGGCCGGCGCCGGCTCGGCGACCCATCTCGGCTGCGTGCTGCTCAACTACATCATCGGCACCAACATCACGCACGTGCCCTATCGCGGCACCGGACCGGCGATGCAGGATCTGCAGGGCGGCCGCATCGATTTCCTGTGCGAGATCATCACCACCGCCAAGCCGCAGGTCGACGGCGGCACCGTGCAGGGCGCTGGCGATCTTCGACAGCAAGCGTTCGCCCGCGCTGCCGGACCTGCCGACCGCCGCCGAGCAGGGCACCGAGAAGCTCGAGGCCTATACCTGGAACGCGCTGTTCCTGCCGAAGGGTGCGCCCGCGGACGTCGTCAAGAAGCTCAACGATGCCGCCGTGCAGGCGATGAAGACGCCGGCGGTGCGCGAGCGCCTGCAGGCGCTCGGCGCCCAGATCGTCTCCGACGACCGTGCGACGCCGGAATATCTCGGCGAGTTCCTCAAGAGCGAGATCGAGAAATGGGCGGCGCCGATCAAGGCGAGCGGCGTGACGGTCGATTGATCGGGTCGCAGGTCTCAGCCTGTATCGGCTAGGTCGGCGATCGTCCGCAGGCCCCACAACGGGTGGCGAATGAGCCAGTATACGATCAACAACAAGGCAATCAGTACCAAAGCAAAGATCGCAACCGTCACGGTCAAGCTCCAAACCGAGAACGTCACCACCATTGTGCTCTGCTCGATGGTGACATCGACGAGCGCGGCCTTCAGCACGATTCCCTTGAAGTCGTCCTTGAAGCGATAAACCGGCCGCGCCGCCAGATAGGCCTTTATCGCGGTCTCGGCGAGGCGCTGCACGCCCGCGCCGGCCGCCTCGGTCAAGCGCCTGCGCGTGGCTGCATCCTCGTCGCCCGCGACGCTCCTGCCGCCAATCGTGAGTTGCTCGAGCTTTACGTCATCGGCGTCGAAGTACATTTCTCCCTTTGGCGCCTCGTAGCGCGGTACGCCTCGGGCCGACACGACCGCCGAAACCGGTTGGCGCATGGCCGTGCCCTTTACCTCAACTCGCAGCGCCATGCGATTTTCTACGAGCTGCACGGCCACGCGCTCGATCGTGACTTCCCTCACCGTCCTCGGGAGTTGCTGGTTCAGGCGCGCCTGGAGCTCGGCCTCGGTGAAGACGAGCTTGCTGGTCCCGAACAGGGTCCAGAGCAGACCGGCAGTCGAGAGCACCCCGACGACTGCGACGACGATCCAAGCGACCTGGCGTTTGGACAATGCCGTCACTCCAGCTCGATCTCGCCTTTGATCTCGTGCGAGAGGCCGAGGCCGCCGAGCGTCACGATCGGCGGTCGCGGGGAACTTCTCGTTGCCTTTGATGCGGCCTTGCGCGAGCGCCTCGCGCACCGCCTTCTCGATTTCGCGCTGGGCGCTGACGCCGAGCGTCTTGAGAAATTTGCGGATGCTGGTGTTGAACACGTCCTCGTTCATGATCGCCTCCTTTGCGCCATTATACCCGGGAACTCGCCGCCGAAGCGCCGCCTTGGCGGCCCCGGATTGCAACGACAATACCCCGTTTGCGTCAACCTGAGGCCATCGGTTCAGACGACCGAGGACGCACGATAGAGGTCGTCTGAACCGGGGAGGATGTCATGCGGACCATTCGCGTTTGGGTGATTGCGGCAGCGGCCGCATTCGTGGCTTCGCCGTTGGCGCATGCGCAGTCGCACGACTGCGACCGCTACCCGATGCTGTGCGAACAATCCACCGAGGCGAAAGCGGCGGCCGAGCCGGCGTCCCAGGTCACCGCGCCGGCGAAAAAACGCAAAGCTCGCGTCGCCAAGCGGCCCGAGAAACCTCGCGCCGGCTCGGAGGCGATCCGCACGGCGGCGCAGGAGCAACCGGCGAGCCCGGCGTTGGGCGGGACGACGACCGTCGATGCAGCCGTGCTGCTGCCGCAGTCGCTGGTCGATGCCGCCCCCGCGCCGGCCATGGCCGCGCCGACCGACAGCCCGGCGCTTGCGGCAGCCAGCGCTTGGATCATCTTGCCGACCGATGACCCCCGCACGGGTCCGGGCGTCGAGCTCGCGACGGTCGGGCAAGCGAATACGGTCCGATGCGACCGAGGCGGTGCGCTTCGTCAGTTCCGACGAGGTCAACGAGATCGACCTCGCTGCGAGGGAACCCGAGCCGGGCGACTCCTCCTGGCTGCGCTATCTGTTGGCGACGCTGGGCGCGGCACTCGCGGCGGCCGCGACCATGCGCTTCCTGTTCGCGTGAGCAGGCGCAACACGCGAGATTGACATTGTTCTCATTTCGTTCTGTATTGGCGGCGCCTCGGCTTGGTAGCAACCAAGGGTCATGCCCGTCTTCACGCCCCATCAGGATGCCGCGCTGACCGCCGCCGCGAAGTGGTTCAAGGCGCAGCGCGGCGGCACATCGATCTTCCGGCTGTTCGGCTACGCGGGCACCGGCAAGACCACGCTCGCCAAGCACATCGCCAAGGGGATCGACGGCAAGGTGCTGTTCGCGGCCTTCACCGGCAAGGCCGCCTGCGTGATGCGCAGCAAGGGCTGCCCCGGCGCCTCCACCATTCACAGCCTGATCTACAAGCCGCTCGAGAGCAACGAGGAGCAGCCGAGCTTCGAGCTGTGGAACGACGCGCCGGCCTCGAAGGCGAAGCTCATCATCATCGACGAATGCTCGATGGTCGATGCCGAGCTGGCGCGCGACCTGATGTCGTTTGGCGTGCCGCTGCTGGTGCTCGGTGATCCCGCGCAATTGCCGCCGATCCAGGGCGGCGGCTTCTTCACCGACGCCGAGCCCGACGCCATGCTCACCGAGGTGCATCGCCAGGCGCGCGACAATCCGATCATCCGCCTGTCGATGGACATCCGCGCCGGCCTTGCACTGGCGGAAGGCCAATACGGCGACACCCAGGTGGTGCGGCGTGCCGAGCTCGACCCCAAGCGCGTGCTCGGCGCCGACCAGGTTCTGGTCGGCCGCAACGTCACGCGCCGCGCCTACAATGCGCGGCTGCGCGAGCGCCGCGGCTTTGCCGAGGCGCTGCCGATGGCGGGCGACAAGCTCGTCTGCCTGCGCAACAACCGGCGCAAGGGTTTGTTCAACGGCGGGCTCTGGGTGGTGAAGGAACGGCCGAAGGCGCGGCGCCAGATCCTCAGCATGCGGCTCAAGCCCGACGAAGATTTCGGCGAGCGGTTGGTCAAAGTCTCGGTGCGACCGGAATGCTTTACCGGCGGGATCGAGGAGCTCGACTGGCCGCAGCGCAAGCATTTCGACGAGTTCGACTTCGGCTACGTGCTCACCGTGCACAAGGCGCAAGGCTCGCAATGGGACGACGTGGTGCTGTTCGACGAGTCCGGCGCGTTTTCGGATAATCGCGAGCGCTGGCTCTACACCGGCGTGACCCGGGCGGCGAAGCGGCTGACGGTGGTGGTGTGAAGGAAACCGGCGTGGAGCACGTGGTGTGACCTGCAGGTCACACATCGAAGATTTCGCGCCTGATTTTGAAATGATCGTGCATTTGCCCTACGCACGCCTCGGTAAAAGTATCATCCTGGCATCGAGCAAGCTGTGGGAGCTTGCTTCCGGTCCCAGGTGGAGGGCGTCCGCCCGCGGGTCGGGATCCATCTCCCGGTCGGGCAGCCTCGGAAAATGGCTGAGTTCATCACGATCTACGGGGTCTGGCTGGTAGCAGCATTCGTCGCGCTCGAAAGCATCGGGTTTCCGTTGCCTGCCGAGGCGGCTTTGATTACGGCCGCGTTTTTCGCCGCCAGAACACATGACGTCAATATTTGGTTCTTGATCTCTGTCGCAATCCTTGCAGCCGTTGTGGGCGAGATCGTCGGCTTCTGGATCGGCAGGCGGTTCGGATATCAGCTGTTGAAGAGACATGGAGCTCGCCTCGGATTGACCGAAGGACGGATAAAAATCGGTCAATGGCTCTTCGTGCAATACGGCGGCAGGTTCGTTTTCATTGCTCGCTTTTTGCCGGTATTCCGCAACATGGCTGCCGTGCTTGCCGGTACGAATTCCATGGCGCAGCACAGTTTTTATTTCGCCAGCGGCACGGCGGCCGTTGCCTGGATCATGTGCTACGGTTTCGCAGCCTATTCTTTTGGTGAGGCATTTGCGAACTTGGCGTCACCGGCCGCAGTTTTCCTCGGTCTCGCAGCGGCACTGATGGTCTTGGCAGTGCCGGCACTCATTCTGCGCTATGAGAAACGCCTGCTGGCGAAAGTCGAACGTGAATTGCCTGGCCCGCCACTTCATCCATCGGCGTAAGGCCTCTTCCTAGCACCGCTCGGTCAAGCTTTCGTCATCTCGTCGGCGCCGGGCACTGCGTCGTCAACCACATACCATCCAATCCAGTCACACAGCACCCGCAGGCGCGCGCTATCCTGGTGCCGCATGACAACCCGACCAGACTTGATGTCGGTGGCAGCGTATGTCGGCTTCGTCAGGGTCGCGACCAATTTGCACGTTGCGGCCGGTCGGGGACCTCTTGGCCCGACTGAAGACCAGCCGGCGCTCGACCTTGTGGCAACCCGCGCACTCCAACGTGTGATGTTCATAGCCCGATACCATCATGGTGTCGTCCCGGGCCACCTGCAGCATGCGCATCTCCGCACCGCAATCTATGCACCGCATGGCACCTCCTCATTTTCAACGACGGCCGCTCACTGGACGCCGTGATGATGGCGTCAAGCGGGTGCGCGGCGGGTTGCCCACAGGTATGTGGCGCGCGTGGGCGCGACCTGTGGGATTTCTGCAACGCTCTGCAATTTTTTTGATCCGGTCACAGTGCTGGACGGATTTTCTGTTCCGATTGTCGCGAACTTACAACAGCGATGTTTGTTGGAGTACGCACGAGCGCGTCTGAACAAACGTCCAGTGCAAGTGCGAGTGAAGGCGGCCTTGGGAGTAGCTGATGACCAGGACGAACCTCCTATGCGAGTTCCTTACCAACCCGTTCGGAGATGAGCAAAAAGTCCGCGAACTGTTATCGGAAATCGACAACCGTCTGCTATCCGACGCCGAGCTCGAAAGAGGTCTATTCTGCTTTCAGATCGCGTTCTATTTCTTGGCTTGCCTCGCCATCACGGCGCGCATTGAGGATTCTTCCCTCCAGAAAACATCAATAGACCAATTGAACGATCGAGCTCGAGCGTTTTATGCCCGCAGGAAGTCACAGGTTCAGTTCTCCGAGCTCGTCGTATCTCCAGCCGAACGAGATCTAGTCATTGCCGTTCTGCGCCAGCAACTGGATCAATCTGGCGCAGCCGGAATTGACGTCACTCCGCCGGCGACAACGATGCTGGCGCTGTTTGATCTCGTCGTCGTACATCGCCTTCGCGAATACGTTGATGCGATCGGCCGATCGGACCGTCCGCGTAAGCTTTACCTTGTTGCAGAGCAGCTCCTTTTTCATTATGGCGCGAAGACATATCACCCTGCTGCGGTCGCGGTGATCGCAGACCTCCTGGCAGTCAATTACAACACCGTATCCGCAATCGTTGCTACCGGCTCGCGTGCGGCCGACGCGCCGCAGACCGAGGACGAAGATGCTTTTATGCCCTTGCCGCTCACCCCAAGGATGCCCGACGTAACCGAGAAACGACCCAGCAAGGTATACTTGGCCGGCATGTATGTGCTGCGCCTTGTCGAGGACGTTGGCCCGATCGGAGGCGGCAACGTCATCAGATACCGATATGTTCTCGCCGTATGTGACAAGCGGAGGAGCCTGCCCATGTGTTTTGTCACGCTCGAGGACTCATCCTCCGTCTCGAACGTTCTCGGCGTCTTTGAACAGACCGGATCGCATTCCAATTACGGGACGCTTCGAGGCCGCAACTTGTTGCAGGAGTTCATAGGAAGAGGCATGAGCCTGATCAGATGTCGGTTCGATCTGGGTGAGATCAAAGAGCTGGTCCCCCGGCCGCAGCGGCAGTCGCGCTGGGCAATCAAGGCTTCTTGTTAGATCGGCCTTCCACCTCGCGCACGGGCGTCTCCGGGATCAGGCCGCCGCGGCGGCGGGCGAAGGTTTCCGCGCCGCTCTGCTCCCATTTGCCGGCGACGGCGCGCTGCGCGTAGACGTCCCAGCTCTCCGACCAGTCGCCGAGCGAATAGCCGTGCCAGGGCGGCTGCGGCGTGAGCGCCGGCAGGCCGAGCTCCTGCCAGATCGCGCGCGCGCCTTCCATGAACTGGCTGCGCCGGCAGCGCGAGCGGCGGCGCAACGTGCTTGAGCGTGGCGTCGATCAGGATCGACGACTCCTCGTTGCGCGGGCCGGATTTCGGCCCGTGGCCGGCCGAGCGATGCGGCGCAATGTGCACGTCCTCGACCGGGTTGGAGCGATAGGCGAGCGACCAGAACACCGCGTCGGTGTTGGTCGGATCGATGTCCTCGCTCACCGCGATGCAGATCTTGCCGCAGTCGGCGAGCAGGCTCGAGGCGCCGTGGAGCCCGCGCCAGACCTCGGTGCGCGCGGTGCCTTGCGCGTACTGCACGAAGATCACCTTGCGCAGGTTGGAGAGCGGCTCGTGCAGCACCACGCGGCGCACGCCCTTGATCGAGAGCTGGTCGCGCAGGTGGGTCAGGAACAGCGGCTCCATCGCCACCTTCTTGAGCACGCTCGATTCGCTCGGCGTGACCTGGCTGATGATCGAGGCGAACACCGGCGCCTGCTTGTGGGTGATCGCGGTCACCCGCATCGACATGTTGAAATCTTCGAGCGCGACGTGGCCGTGGCTTTCGCCGAACGGGCCTTCCGGCTCGAGCAGCTCGGGATCGACCAGCCCTTCGATCACGATCTCGGCGTCGGCCGGCACGTCGAGGTCGACGGTGACGGCCTTCGCGATCCGGATCGGCTGACCCGCGAGCCCGCCGGCGACCGCCATCTCGTCGAGATCGATCGGCAGCTTCATGCCGCCGGTGAACATCGCGACCGGCGCGCAGCCGATCACGATCGCGCACGGCATCGGCGTGCCGCGCTTGTTGTGCTTCTTCCAATGCAGGTAGCCGCCGGCGCCGCCGATGCGCGAGGCCATGCGCACGCCGAGCCGATCGGTCGCCTTCAGCGCGCCGCGGTAGGTGCCCATGTTCTGGATGCCGGTCTCGGGATCGCGGGTGACGCAGAGCGTGGCGGTGAGATAGGGCGCGGCGTCGAAGCCCGGTGTCGAGATCGGCACCGGCAGCCGCGCCAAACCTTTGCCCGGCGCCGCGCAGCTCGTCGCCCGTGATCACGACCTGCTGGCACGGCGGCGCCGACACCGCGACCGGCGCGATCGGATGGGCGATGGCGTTGAGCCACGCCGCCTCGATCTCCTCGACCGGGCGTCCCATGCCGACCGCATAGATGCGCGGCGACGCCGCCAGCGCGCCGACCGCGACCGGAATGTCGTAGCGGCGGCCGCCGGAGTCGACCACGTTGGTGAACAGGAACGCGCGCCGTTGCGCCTCGGCAAGCCCGCCCTGGAACTGCCAGCGCACCAGCGGATGCAGCTCGGTGTCCTTGTTGATCGCGCGCGCGACCCGCACCAGCAGGCCCTGCGCCTCCAGCGCGGCAAGGTGCGCTTGGAAATCGAGCGGCGGTCCGTCGCCGGATCGCGCGGATGGGCGTGCGTCGCCGCTGACGTCGAGCATGGTCGGAACCTCTCCGCGGTCATAGCGCACGACCGGCCGCGATTGCAATGCAACGCTTTCGGTGTATCGTCGCCGCCGCGTTGCGCAATTCCGGGATACCGACCATGGGCGCGAAGCATTTCGGCGCCCGCGTCGCGCGCCTCGAAGATCCGGTGCTGCTGACCGGACGCGCGCGCTACGTCGACGACATCAAGCTCCCCGGCATGCTCGCCGCCTGCTTCGTGCGCAGCCCGCACGCGCATGCCAGGATCAGATCGATCGACACTGCGGCGGCGCGCGCGATGCCGGGCGTGCACGCGGTGCTGACCGCGGACGACCTGCCGCCGCGCATGGCGACCGGCCAGATCCCGATGCTGGTGCCGAACCCCTCGATCAAGACGCCGCGCACGCAGCTCGCGCTCGCGCGCAGCGAAGTCTGCTACGTCGGCCAGAGCATCGCGGTGGTGATCGCCGACGACCGCTATCTCGCCGAGGACGCCGCCGCCGTGGTGGCGGTCGACTTCGACGTGCTGGCGGCGGTGAGCGACTGCCGCGACGCCGCGAAGCCCGACGCGCCGCGCGCGCACAGCGATCTTGCGAGCAACGTCGCCGCCTTCGTCCCGATGAGCTATGGCGATCCCGACGCGGCGTTCGCCGGCGCGGCGCACGTGTTCGAGGAGGAGATCTTCCTCCATCGCGGCGGCGCCATGACGCTCGAAGGCCGCGCCGTGCTGGCGAGCTACGACGCGGCCGCCGACCTGCTGACGGTGTGGTCGGCGACGCAGACCCCGCATCTCGGCCGCGGCACGCTCGCCGATCTGCTCGAGCGCGATCTCGAATCGATCCGCGTGATCGCGCCGTTCGTCGGCGGCGGCTTCGGCACCAAGGCGCCGTTCTATGCCGAGGAGGCGGTGATCCCGGCCGCCGCCATGAAGCTCGGCCGCCCGGTGAAATGGCAGGAGGACCGGCGCGAGCATTTCCTCACCGCCACGCAGGAACGCGACCAGCATTGGAAGGTGGCGATCGCGGTCGACGCCGACGGAAAAATCCTCGGCCTGCGCGGCACCATGTTGCACGATACCGGCGCGTTCCTGCCGTGGGGCATCATCGTGCCCTATATCGCGGCGACCACGTTCCCCGGACCCTATGTGGTGCCGGCCTACAAGATCGAGACCACCGTCGTGCTCACCAACCGGGTGCCGACCACGGTGGTGCGCGGCGCCGGCCGGCCGCAGGCGGTGTTCGCCATGGAGCGGCTGATGGACCGCGTCGCGCGCGAGCTCAGGCTCGACCGCGCCGAGGTGCGCGCCCGCAACATGATCGGTCCCGAGCAGATGCCCTACTCGGTCGGGCTCGTGTTCCGCGACGGCAAGCCGCTGGTCTATGCGAGCGGGGATTTTCCCAAGAGCCAGGCGCGCGCGCTCGCGCTCTCCGACTATCAGGGCTTTCGCGCGCGCCAGGCGAAAGCGCGCGGCGACGGCCGCTATCTCGGCATCGGCATCGGCAACTACGTGGAAGGCACCGGGCTCGGACCGTTCGAGGGCGTCACCGTGCGGGTGCTGCCCAACGGCAAGGTCGCGGTCGCGACCGGCGCCACCACCCAGGGCCAAGGCACCGGCACGACCTTGGCGCAGATCGTGGCGGACCAGGTCGGCTGCCGGCTCGAGGACATCGTGATGACGGTGGGCGACACCGCGGCGATCTCGCAGGGCATCGGCGCGTTCGCGAGCCGGCAGGCGATCAATGCCGGCTCATCGGCGCTGCTCGCCGGCGACAATGTCCGCAAGCAGGTGCTCGCACTGGCGGCGCGCACGCTCGGCGTGCCGGAGGCCGAGATCGACGTCGAGGACGGCCGCGCCACCGCGCGCACCGGCAACAAGCCGTCGATGTCGCTCGGCGAGCTTGCGCGCATTGCGCAAGGCATGCCGGGCTTTTCGTTCGCGCCCGGCCAGCTGCCCGGCCTCGAGCACACGGCTTATTTCACGCCGCAGCAAGCCTCCTATTGCAACGGCACGCACGTGGTCGAGGTCGAGGTCGATCCGATGACCGGCGGCGTCAAGCTGCTCCGTTACACGGTGGCGCATGACAGCGGCAACGTCATCAACCCGATGATCGTCGACGGCCAGGTGCAGGGCGGCGTCGCGCACGGCATCGGCAACGCACTGTTCGAATGGATGAAGTACGACGCCGGCGCGCAGCCGCTGACCACGACCTTCCAGGACTACCTGCTGCCGGCGGCGCCCGACGTGCCGGGCTGCCTGATCGAGCACGTGGAGACGCCGAACCCGCTCAATCCGCTCGGCGTCAAGGGCGCCGGCGAAGGCGGAACCATCCCGGCGCCGGCCGCGATCATCTCCGCCATCGAGGATGCGCTCGCGCCGTTCGGCGTTCGCTTCACGCAGGCGCCGTTGACGCCGGATCGGATCGTCGAGACGCTGCGCCGGGCCGGCGCCTATGAGAAACTTGCCGCGGCGTGAGGCGACGACAGACAATCGCAACCGGGCACCTCGACGCGCGTCGGTCATCGCACCTTACAGGGTCGCAAAAAAGATGGAGCATCATGGCTCCGACAGGATCCGAGCCGCCACCACGGCAGATGCGCCGGCGCTGGCACGCGTGCACGTGACTGCCTGGCGGGAGACCTATGCCGGCATCGTACCCGACGCGCAGCTCGCGAAGCTCTCGATCGAGCGTCGAGCAGCGATGTGGACGCGCATCCTCAACGACCCGTCCGACCTCACCGCCGTCCATGTCGTAGAACGCGACGGCGAGGTCATCGGGTTCGGCGCGTGCGGCTCGCAGCGGACCGCCGCCCTCGAGGAGAAGGGCTATGACGGAGAGGTCAGCGCCATCTATGTCCTCCGTTCGTTTCAGAAGCAGGGCGTGGGCGCCGCGCTGATGCAGTCGATGGCCTTGCACTTGTCTGGTCGCGGCTTGCGCGCGGTGAGCTTGTGGGTGCTGCGGGACAATGCGGTGGCGCGACGCTTCTACGAGCAGATCGGAGGCGAAGTCGTTGACGAAAAGGAGGACATCAGCGAAGGAACCGCTCTGATCGAGGTCGCCTATGGCTGGCCCGACCTGACCCGACTGCACCGTCTCATTTCACATGGCTGAAACGCACGGGACGCATGCGGGCGATCGTTCTATATAGAGCGCGAGCACGGAAGAAACCTTGACCGCGCAAGGAGGACGTCATGCGCAACGATGGACAAGAACCAGGTGACCGGCGCTTGCGGTCCCAGCTCTGGTTCGACAATCCCGACAATCCGGCCATGACGGCGCTCTATCTCGAGCGCTACCTCAATTTCGGCTTGACCAAGGAAGAGCTGGCCTCGGGCAAGCCGATCGTCGGCATCGCGCAGACCGGTTCCGATCTGTCGCCCTGCAATCGCCACCATCTGGAACTGGCCAAGCGGGTGCGCGAGGGCATCCGCGACGCCGGCGGCGTCGCCTTCGAGTTCCCGATGCATCCGATCCAGGAGACCGGCAAGCGGCCGACCGCGGCGCTCGACCGCAACCTCGCCTATCTCAGCCTGGTCGAGGTGCTGTTCGGCTATCCGCTCGACGGCGTGGTGCTGACCACCGGCTGCGACAAGACCACGCCGGCGGCGATCATGGCGGCCGCGACCGTGAACACTCCGGCGATCGTGCTCTCGGGCGGACCGATGCTCAACGGCTGGTGGAAGGGCGAGCGCGCGGGCTCCGGCACGGTGGTGTGGCAGGCGCGCCAGGATCACGCCGCCGGCAAGATCGACTACCAGGAATTCCTCGACATCGTGGCGTCATCGGCGCCATCGGCCGGCCATTGCAACACCATGGGCACGGCCTCGACCATGAACGCGCTGGCGGAGGCGCTCGGCATGTCGCTGCCCGGCTGCGCCGCGATCCCGGCGCCCTACCGCGAGCGCGGACAGATCGCCTACGAGACCGGCCGCCGCGCGGTCGAGATCGTGCGCGAGGACCTCAAGCCGTCGGACATCCTCACGCGGGCGGCGTTCGAGAACGCCATCGTCGCCTGCTCGGCGATCGGCGGCTCGACCAATGCACCGATCCACATCAATGCGATCGCCCGCCACGTCGGCGTTGCGCTGTCGATCGCGGACTGGGAAACGGTCGGTTACGACGTTCCGCTGCTCGTCAACATGCAGCCGGCGGGCAAATATCTCGGCGAGGAGTATCACCGTGCCGGCGGATTGCCGGCGGTGATGCACGAATTGCTGCAAGCCGGCCGCATCCACGCCGACGCGCTCACCATCAACGGCAGGACCATGGGCGAGAACGTCAAGGCGGCGAAGGCGCAGGACCCGGACGTGATCCGCCCGTACGGGACGCCGTTGAAGAAGACCGCGGGCTTCAAGGTGTTGTCGGGAAACCTGTTCGATTCTGCGATCATGAAAACGAGCGTCATCTCGGACGAGTTCAGGACGCGCTATTTGTCGAATCCGAAGGACCCGAACGCCTTCGAGGGCCGCGCAATCGTGTTCGACGGCCCGGAAGACTACCACCATCACATCGAGGATCCGTCATTGCAGATCGACGAGAACACGCTGCTGTTCATCCGCGGGGTCGGGCCGATCGGCTATCCGGGCTCGGCGGAGGTCGTGAACATGCAGCCGCCGGCGGCGCTGATCAAACGGGGCGTGACCTCGCTCCCCTGCATCGGCGACGGGCGCCAGTCGGGCACCTCGGCCTCGCCCTCGATCCTCAATGCATCGCCGGAAGCGGCGGCAGGCGGCGGCCTGGCGCTGCTCAAGAACGGCGACCGTGTGCGCATCGACCTCGGCAAAGGAAAGGCCGACATCCTGATATCGGACGCGGAGCTCGCACAGCGCCGCGCCGAGCTCGAACAGCGCGGCGGCTACAAATATCCGGAGAGCCAGACGCCCTGGCAGGAGATCCAGCGCGGCATGGTCGACCAGCTCGCCGACGGCATGGTGCTCAGGCCCGCGGTCAAGTATCAGCGCGTGGCGGAGAAATTCGTGCCGCGGGACAATCATTAGCGCATGTTCCGGCGAAGCCTGCCCCGGACTGATCCGGGGTGGACACCGGTTCGCCGACAAGAACATGCGCCACTCTAAAGGGAGAAGCCCATGGCCGGACGTCTGCAAGGCAAGGTCGCGCTCGTCACCGCGGCCGGACAGGGAATCGGCCGCGCCATCGCGGAGGCATTCGTGCGCGAGGGCGCGCAGGTGATCGCGACCGACGTCGACGAGAAGAAGGTTCAGGACATCAAAGGCGCGAAGCCCCTCAAGCTCGACGTGCGCTCGAACGATGCCGTCGATGCGCTGGCCAAGCGCGTCGCCGACGAGTTCGGCGCCCTCGACGTGCTGGTCAACTGCGCGGGCTACGTGCATCAGGGCAACGTGCTCGATTGCTCCGAGCAGGACTGGGATTTTTCCTTCGATCTCAACGTGAAGTCGATGCACCGGACCATCAAGGCGTTCCTGCCGGGGATGCTCAAGAAAAAGGCAGGCTCGATCGTCAACATGTCCTCCGCGGTCTCGTCGATCCGCGGCGTTCCCGACCGCTACGTCTATGGCGCCACCAAGGCGGCGGTGATCGGGCTCACCAAGGCGGTTGCCGCCGACTTCATCCGCCAGGGCATCCGCGTGAACGCGATCTGCCCGGGAACGATCCAGTCCCCTTCGCTGGGCGAGCGCATCTCGGATGTTTCGGCCCATACCGGACGGTCGCTCGACACCGTCCGCCAGGCATTCATCGACCGCCAGCCCATGGGCCGGCTCGGCACGCCGGAAGAAGTCGCCTGGCTGGCGGTGTTTCTGGCCTCGGACGAAGCGAGCTACATCACCGGGCAGCCGCATCTGGTCGACGGCGGAATGGCGCTTTAGCGCATTCCCGAAAACCAAGACTCGGGCACGGTTTCCGCGAAAATGCGACCACGTGCTGCACGTCGCGAATTCTCGCTGCCGAAACGAAGGATAAACCGGGAACGCCGACCTCCGACACAAAAATGCCGCTTGCAATTCGGCCGACCTGGCATTGACTTGCGGCTGTGCCCGGCCGCGTGGCGACTCTCGCCCGCGTTTGGAACCATCAGAGAATCAACGGGTTATCTCAAGGCATTTTTGCGTCCGCCGACCATTCGCCCACGATCCCGATCATCGTCAGCAGCCTGGAGCTGTCCTCCCGTGCACAAGCTGAGCCCGCAACCATCCGACGACGCGCCGGCGCGCGTGATGCCGTCGCTGCCCGCCGATCCCCATGACTTGGCCATCCTGCTCGACGTGGACGGCACCCTCCTCGACCTCGCTCCCACTCCGCGCGAGGTCTGGGTGCCGCATTCGCTGCGCGAGACGCTGGCGCGGCTGTGGGATCGCACCGACGGGGCGTTGGCATTCGTGAGCGGTCGTCCGCTGAGCGAGCTCGATCTCATCTTCACGCCGCTGCAACTGCCCGCGGTCGGCGGCCACGGGGCGGAGATCCGGGTGCTGGCCGGCACGCCGCCGGGCGAGCCGCGCATCCCGCCGCTCGAGTCCCGCGTCAAGCGCATGTTCGCCGAGATCGCCGAGGCCGGTCCCGGCATCATCATCGAGGACAAGGGCTATTCGCTGGCGCTGCACTATCGCCTGGCGCCCGACAAGGAAGACATCGTGCTGCGGGCGGTCGCGGCGATCTGCGCCGGGTTGCCGGGCGCGCCGATCGAGCTTCTGCCCGGCAAATCGATGGTCGAGATCAAGCAGGTCGGCTTCAACAAGGCCTCGGGCGTTCGTGAATTGATGAGCTATCCGCCGTTCGCCGGCCGGCGCCCGGTTTTCATCGGCGACGACATCACCGACGAGACCGTGTTTGCCATGCTGCCGGAAATCAACGGCCTGCC
>CAVPTV010000041.1:0-121071 GCA_963708765.1 uncultured Alphaproteobacteria bacterium
TTACCTGATTCACATTCAGGCGTTCTGACCACTGAACTACCGCAGGGATTAACTCTGACTCGAAATTGGTGCCGGTGGGTTGATTTGAACAACCGCCCTTCGCCGTATGAGAGCGCCGCTCTTCCGCTGAGCTACACCGGCGTTCCCCCTCATGGATTCGAACCACGATCACCGCATTCAAAGTGCGGCGTCCTGCCGTTAGACGAAGGGGGAGCGAAGTGGTCCGACCTAGGGGATTCGAACCCCTGCCATCCCGCTTGAAAGGCGAGTGTCCTGGGCCGCTAGACGAAGGTCGGATGAGTTGGAGCGGATGGCGAGAATCGAACTCGCATCTTCTGGGTGGAAGCCAGCGGCTCTGCCTTTGAGCTACACCCGCAGCAGAAAACGAAATCGAATGTGCGAAAGGAGAGAGCGAGATTGTCGGTCTCGGTCGTCCGTCAACCGTGGTCTGAGCGTTTGGTGCGGCATGCATCCGCCGTGGGCCGATCGGGCTGCGTCTCCGGCATCAGCGCCCAAACCAGTACGAGACCCGCGACTGCGATGCCCGCCAGGCCGAGGAACGCGATCGGGCTGCCGAAGTGATCGCTTACATATCCGGCGAGCGACGTGCTGAGCGCGGCGCCGAGCCCGGTCGCTGTGCCGACGATGCCCTGCGAGAGGTTGAAGCGTCCGGTGCCGCGGGTGACGTCGGCGATGACCAGCGGCACCATGACGCCGAACACCGCCGCGGCCACGCCGTCGACCAGCTGCACGGCGACGAGCAGGTACGGATCGGTCACGACTGCAAACAGAATGCCGCGGATCGGCACCATGGCGAAACCGAGCAGCAGCAGCGGTCGACGCCCGTGCCGCTGCGCGCGGCGACCGACCCAGGGCGCCATCGCCGCGACCACCAGCTGCGGCACGACGATGCAAGCTGCGATCAAGACCGTCGCCCACTGGCTCGAGCGCATCGTCACCACGCTCCCCACGAGCGGCAGCATCGCGGCGTTCGCAAGCTGGAACAGCATGAGGCAGGCGGCAAAGACCACGAGCGGACGCCGGCGCAGCAGGCTCGCCACGCTCACCGCCCGCTGATGCGGGCGCGGCTCGGTGGGCTCCTCGTTGATCCCGCCATGGGCGGTTTCCGGATCGATTTCCTTTGCCCTGATGAGACTGAGCGCGAGCACGGCGGGGATGACAAAGGCGGCGGTGACGAAGAAGACGGCCTGGTTCGAGAGCAGGTATCCACTCGCGCCCATTGCCACGGCCGCAACACCGGTTCCGAGCGAGGCGAAGCGCGCGTTGCGCCCGAACCGCTCGCCGGCGGCGGCATGACCGACCAGGCCGAGACTGATCGCGGCGATGGCCGGCCCCAGCACGCAGGCGGCGGCGGCCTGCAACACCGCGGCGCCCTGCACGATCGGGACGATCGGCCACGCCGCCAGCGCCAACGCGCTGGCCCCGATGGCGGTGATGGCCAGGCCGGCGACGAGCCGCTCCGATCGGACGGCATCGACCAGCGCGCCGCCCGGCATCTGACCGACCAAGGCCACCAGGCCGCCTATCGTCAGCACCAGGCCGATGTCGAGCTGCGTCCACTTCTGTGACGTGAGATAGACCGCGACAAAGGGACCGAATCCGGTCAGCACGTCGGCGACGAAAAAGACGAACCAATCGAGTCCGCGCAGGCTGCGTGGCGAAGG
Organism: uncultured Alphaproteobacteria bacterium; assembly: GCA_963708765.1. Lineage (GTDB taxonomy): Bacteria > Pseudomonadota > Alphaproteobacteria > Rhizobiales > Xanthobacteraceae > VAZQ01. Next base: position 1,686 of record CAVPTV010000041.1, read on the forward strand.
ATTGGCGGGAGATCGTGCGGGCAGCCTGGCGCTCCGGCGCAGCCGGCTGGCTTAATTGGGCGGTGGAGACGACTGGAGGCTCTCCGCAGCGCCCACCACGACCAATGGCCTTCCGTCCTTGTATTCCGGCGTGGCCTTCACCTGATCGCGGGTCAGGTCCAAGGTGATCCGGTCGGAATTGCTGCCGGTGGGCGAGAAGCGCAACGCACCCCAATCGATCGCGATCTTGCGGTTGCCGACCCCGAGGAAGCCGCCGAAGTCGATGACGGCCGCCCGCACCTGCCCGGCCCGGTCCACCACGACGTCGATCACCCGGCCCATGTCCTCCCCGGCGGCGCTGAGGACCTGCCTGCCGAGGATCCCCTGGACGTTCTGCTGGTTGAGCACGATTGCGGCTGCCTCCGCAGGGGCGCGGACCGGCGCGCTCTCGGCCGAAGTTCCCGTCGTCTGTGCGGCCTCCCGCGATTGCGGTTCGCCGCGGTCATCGCCGGCGGACAGTCCGGCCGCGCCCAGCACGAGTGCAAGGACGGCGACCACCGCAACTATTCGGAAATCATGACGCATGAAGCCCTCCCGCAGAGCCCTCTCCCCCGATCGGCCAACCGCCGACGTGGCGGTCGGTTCCCTGCGGCTCGACATTTCGTGATGGCGGAGGGTCCACGGAACGTCTGCTACAGGTATGCTTTCACTGTCCGCCGATCGACCCGGAGGAGATGAAGATGCCAGTAGTTCCTCATTCCGATGTCGAGCGCGAGCCCTTCCCGGGCGGCGCGACCTACCAGACCCTGGTGGGAGATCAGCAGGGCTCGACGCCGTTCCGGCTCGGCCTGCAGACCTCGCCGCCGGGCTACCGGACGCCGCTGCATTCGCATCCTTACATGGAGGCGCTCACGGTCGTCGAAGGCGAGGGCGAGGCGTGGATCGAAGGGTACGATGGTCTGATCCGGATGGCGCCCGGCGTCACCCTGGTGATGCCGCCGAACGTGCGGCACTGGTTCCGCGCGCTGGGCCAAGCGCCGCTGAAGACCTACGGCATCCATGCGTCGCCGCATCGGATCGTCAATGTGCACGAGGAAGGGTGAGGCGTTCGCGTCCCTGTAATCGCCCCGGCGCGCCTCACCAGACACAGATCTCGCTGATCATATAGTTTTCTGTATTATCAATGCCGTATGGCGGAGGGTGCAGGAGTCGAACCTGCCCGACCCGAAGGTCTCGCCGCGTTAGCAGTGCGGTGCCTTGCCGCTCGGCCAACCCTCCGATTCTCTTGTGTCATTCCGGTCGCGCCACGACGACGCGAGCACGAGTTCACGGCGCGACTCGAACACGCAACCTGAGGCGTCGAACGCCCCTGCTCCGATCCGTTGAGCTACGTGGACGTGACGATACGAAAAGTGGGGCTCGCGGCAGGACTCAAACCTGCGGCCTCCCGATTAGGATTCGGGCGCTCTGTTCGGCTGAGCTACGCGAGCACGTGAAAGCGAGCGCTTGGAGCCCTCGGCAGGAACTCGAACCCGCGCGGTCCCGGAGTAGAAATCCGGCGCTCTTCCAGCTGAGCTACGAGGGCAAATGGAGTTGCGGGCGGGAACTCGAACCCGCATGTACGCGCTTTGCAGGCGCGGCCGTTGCCGTTCCGGTCACCGCAACATGTGTTTGGATCCAGGAGTAGGATTCGAACCTACATCACGACGTTCAGAGCGTCGCATCCTGCCGTTAGACGACCCTGGAAGGGAGCGAATAGCGAATAGCGAGTGGCGAATAGAATGGCGACGCTCTACTCGCTACTCGCTACGCCATTCGCTATTCGCTAATCCTTGAACGGATCGAACACGTCGGCGCCCGCCATCACGACCGCGAACGGCCGCAAGGTGTGCTCGATCCTCACCGTGCCGGCGTGGTGCGCGAGCACGTCGGGCAGGCGGCGATAGGCCTGCGGCGCCTCGTCGAGGTCGCCGCCGAGCAGATGCACGCCCTTGTCGCGCAGCCAGGCCTGCATCTCGTCGTGACGGACGCGGCCGGGCTGGCGCACCTTCTTGCCGGTCTCCGGGTCCTTGACGAAGCGGCCGCGCGCCTCGGTGCGCGACATCACGCGGCCGGCGCCGTGCACGGTCGAGTAGAAGCTCGCCGCCGCCGTGTCGCTCTCGACACCCGCGAGAATCACGGCGTCGTCGCCCATCGAGCCGCCGACGAAGCCGCGCTGGCCCGGGAACGCCGGCGTCGCGCCCTTGCGCACCACCCACAGGTCACGATCGCCGTGGCGCTCGCGCCAGGCGTAGTTGTGATGATTGTGGACGCTGTCGAGCACCTCGCCGCCGATGATCGAGCGCACTTTCTCGACCACCCATTCGCGGCCCGCATAGGCGTACTGGCCGGCGAGCGTCATGCCGGCGAGATACTGCCGGCCGAGGTCTGAGTCCTGATGCAGCACGGTCGGCGCGACGTCGATGCCGTCCTTGCCGCCGGCCGCCTTGATGAAGGCGGTGGCGGTCTTGTGGCCGAGCCCGCGCGAGCCGAAATGCACGCCGATCCACACGAGGCCGTCCTCGTCCTCGAACAGGTCGACATAGTGGTTGCCGGAGCCGACGGTGCCGAGCTGGTCGCGCGCCATGCCCTTGAGGTGGCCGATCGCCTCGGCCTCCTGCCACAGCGGACTGTCGAACAATTCGTGCTCGACCTTCTCGGCATTGCGGCGGCCGAGACCGAAGCTGACATGGGCGGCGATCTCGTTGACGAGCGGGCCGACGCGGTCCGCGATCGCCTGTCTTGGGCAGGTCGAGCTGCACCGCCATGTTGCCGCAGCCGATGTCGAAGCCGACGCCGCTGACCGAGATGTGCTCCTCGTAGGCGATCACGCCGCCGACCGGCTGCGCATAGCCGAGGTGGCCGTCCGCGCACAGCACGCCGCCGACCACGCTGCCGTACTGCATGCAGCGCACCATCTGCTCCTTGGTGCGGTCGTCGTGCTCGCCGAAAATCTTCACGTCGGTCATGGCTCGCTCCCGAGGGTTGATCTTACGTTCAAACTGGTCAGGGCGGGTGGATTCGAACCACCGGTCTCCTCCTTCCAAGGGAGGCAGCCCGACTTCGCCCTGCGGGCTACGACGGGCACCGCGCTCCTTGCGGAGCCCGCCGAAGCTTTAGCGAAGGCGGGGACTCCGGGCTCCCCTACACCCTGAAACCGGCGGGGCGTACCCCGCCGGCAATGCTTGTCAATCGTTCTCCACCTCGGCGATGAAGCGGATCACCGCCTCCGAGAAGCCGTCGATGTGGGTCCACCGGCCATAACCGACGCCGTTCCTGTAGGAGCCGACGTTGATCATGTACGAGCGCTTTGCCACCGGCTCCGGCACCTGGTCATGCGACTGCTCGTCGGTCACGACGATCAGGCGATCGTGGGCAAGCCTGTAGAGCTTGTCCAAAGCCGCACCCAGGTTGGTGCCGCCGTGCGGCTGCGACCGCACGATCGCATCGACGCCGGCCATGCCGCGCCGCGGCGGCACCTCGACCAGGCGGTCGGAGAACGTGAACAGCCGGACGTCGCCCGGCACGATTGCACCGAGCGCCGCTGCCGCATCGATCCGCTTCATGTCGGACTTCGCGGACAGCCGCTGATCCATCGAGCCCGAGACGTCGATGAGCACGATGGTCCTGCCGCGGCAGCGGCCGCATGCCGGCGATCGCCGCGCTGCAGCGCCTGGTCGATCGCCGGCTCGAACTGCGGCGCCGCACGGGCCGCCGCAACGTAGCGGAACGGCAGCACGCGTGTGCGCGCCCTTGCGGGCGACGATCGCCTGCCGCACCAGCTCCTCGTCGACGCCGGCCTGCGCCATGTTGCGCAGGTTGCGCAGCAGGGCGAGGTAGCCGAGCTTGCCGTCGCGCAGCAGACGCTCGAACGTCTGCCTTCTTGTCGGCGCCGCCCGAGAGCGCGACCTCCCAGGTGTCCGGCGCCTGCAAGCGTGCGGTCCTTCACGCCCTTCCAGAGCGCCGACTGCTCGGCGTCCTTCGGGGTCGGGCGGACCAGCCGGAGCACGTCGCGAAGCTTGACCACGGAGTCGCGGTCGTACTTCGCGAGCGCATAGGCGTCGAACTTGGCGAACGCACGCGCCAGGCCCTTGCGCATCTGCGCCGGGAGCATCTTCTTGCGCACCCAGCTTGTGGTGCAGGGCGACCAGCTCGCCGAGCTCGTCGGCGCGCTGGATGACGCGCACGATCGTGTCGGCCACCAGCTTGTCGCCCTTGCCGGTGCGCGAGAGGACCTCGAGCAGCAGCAGCGGCGCGTGGCGCAGATTGAAGACCGTCGCGCGCCTCGATCGCGAGGGCGGCGAGCGCCGCCGGCGCGACCTTCTCGGCGGCGGCCGCGATCCGCGCCGCGATCGACTGGCCGTCCTCGTAGAACTCGTCCTCCCACAGCAGGCAGGAGAGGACGGACCGGCGCAGCATCTTCTCATCCGACAGACCCGGGACTGCCGGCGCGCCCTCGTGCGTGCGCGCGGCATTGCGGGCAACAACATTCAAACGCATGTCGACCTCCTGGGTTGACGTGTCGTCATGGCGGGACTTGGCAAGGGGCGAGAACGGCACGTAAGTGCTCTATCCGCTGAGCTACCGGCAGGTTGGTCTGCCGGGTTGGATTCGAACCAACGACCTCTCGCTTGGAAGGCGAAGTAACCGTGCTCTTCAGCGCAAGTCCCGCCATGACGACGGGTTGAGAACGCATGACGTCGAAACATCATGCGAGGCGAAGCGCGGCATGACGGGCCGCAAGCGGAGCCGAGCAAGCAGCGAGAGCGGTGACCGGGCCGAAGCCCATTCTCCGTGGAAGGAAGAAGTAACCGCGCTCTCCAGCGTCGACTCCGTTTGCGACGCCTGGCAAGCAGCGGCCACGGTTGCCGGGGCGTCATCCCGGCTGCTCTGGGAGACGAAGTAACCGTGGCCTTCAGCGCAGGCGCCGCTAAGCGCGTCCCGTTCGGCGACGCGCTGACGTTTGCGCATGTCCTTTTCGGAAAACCGGTTCCCACTTTTCCGGGACATGCGCTGTCCGCCGCGGTTGCGGCGGATCTCGAATTGGTCAGGGCGGGTGGATTCGAACCACCGGTCTCCTGCTTCCAAGGGAGGCAGGGACTCCGGGCTCCCCTACACCCTGTTTGAATTGGACCCCGCGATAGGATTCGAACCTACGTCGTCCTCTTTCGTAGAGAGGTGCTCATCCACTGAGCTACGCGGGGCTGTTGGTACGACGTATGGGACTCGAACCCATGTTGCTACGCTGAGAACGCAGAGGCCTGGCCGCTAGCCGAACGTCGCGTGAGATTGGTGGAGACAGTCGGTAACGCCACGCAACCCGGGCCTGCCCGGGTTGCGCATCATCATGCGCAAGTCGGGCAAGCCCGACTTGCGACCGCGACGATCTTGCAAGGATCATCTGCACTCTTGTGCTGTCCCCCCGTGATTTGGTTGCAGGGGCCTGAATCGAACAGGCTTCCTCCAGCGTATGAGGCTGGCGAGCGACCGGTGCTCTTCCCTGCGTCGATAGACTCTCCAAGCTGGAGGAAAGCGACGGTCTCGATCCGTAGCGCTCGCGCGCCCAGCCCGCTTCCAACGGGCGCCGGCCGCCCGGCCGGTTCACTTTCCAATGTTGGATGGTGCTGTCGGCGGGATTCGAACCCGCGATTGCCGGGTTGAGGGCCCGGAGTCCTCGGCCGCTAGACGACGACAGCTAACCCCGCAGCCGTCATTCCGGGGCGCCGCGAAGCGGCGAGCCCGGAATCCATACTCACAGGCGGGGATTATGGATTCCGGGCTCCCTCGCGGAGCTTGTCATCGGGCCGCGCTTTGCGCGGACCCGTTGGCTCGGGCCCCGGAATGACAACGGAATGATTGGCCCGGATCGCATCCAGCGCCCAGGCGCCGCCGCCGCGCGCGAACAGCACGAGGAAGCCGCCCGCGATCGCCAGGTCCTTCTCGAAATGCAGGAGCTGATTGCGGTCGCCGAGCTTGGTGTGGAACAGAACCGCGGTGGCGATGCAGAAGCCGGCGAGGACCAGCGCCGCCAAGCGGGTCTGATAGCCGAGCAGGATCAACAGCCCGCCGGCCGAGCTCGACCGCGATGGCGAACGGCAACAGCTGCCCGGGCACGCCGAAGGCCTGCATGTAGGCGAGCGCCCCCGCATAGCCGGTGAGCTTGGCCCAAGCCTCATGCAGGAACAGCGCCGCAAGCAGGAGGCGGCCGGCGAGTGCCGCGGCCGCCTCCATGTTGGCTGACCGCATCGGTGCGCCTCAGTTCACCTTCGGCGCCGCGGCGATCGCCTCTTCGAGATCGGCGAGCTCCTCGCAGCCGCTCGGGCAGAGCTTCTTGAGGAGCGCGACATTCTCCTTGGCCTTGTCGATCTGGCCGGTCTCGACGTAGAGCTCGCCCAGATACTCGAGCGCGCCCTTGTGCTCGGGATCGAACTCGAGCGCCTTGCGGTAGAACGTGTAGGCCTGCTTGTAGTCCTTGAGCTTGCGCAGGCTGAAGCCCATCAGATTGTAGACGTCGGCGTGCTGATGGGTCTCGAGCAGCGGGGTCAGCTCCGCGATCGCAGCCTTGAAATCCTTGGCCTTGATCTTGGCGCGCACCGAGGTGAGGTCGGGCGCGTCGCGCGAGACGACGGTGTCGATGGCGAGTGCGCTGCCGGCGCCGAACGCCGCGCCGGCGAGCACCACCGAAAGCAAGAGCACACAGGGTCTCATGATGGCCTCCAGATAGCGTCCAAGATAGCCTCGAAGTCGATGGCGCCGCGCCGCTCACGTCTTCATCACGGTGAGCGCATAGCCGGTGCCGTCCTTGGCGATGGTGCCGGCACCCGGGAACGGGAAATGATAGCCGCAGATCATGAGCTTGTCGGCGATCACGCGGTCGAGCAGCTTGCGGCGCGAGGCCTCGGCGGTGGCGCCATCCTGATCGTAGGCGCCGCGCCAGCCTGGATTGGCGACCACCAGCGCCGGCACATAGGCGGTGTCGTTCGAGATCATCAGCTGGCCCGCGCCCGACGCCAGATGGAAGGCGCGGTGGCCGGGGGTGTGACCGGGCGCGCTGACGAAACGGATGCCGGGCGCCACCTCCGCCTCGCCCTCGACCTGGCGGATGTTCTTCCAGGTCGGGAACGTGGCCTGGATGCGCCGCGCCAGGCCCTTGCGCGCCTCCGGCAGGCGATCGATCACCGCGGGGTCGGTCCAGAACTTGTATTCCACGTCCGAGACGACGATCTCGGCGTTCGGATAGACCGGCTTGTTGGTGTCCTTCTCCATCAGCCCGAAGATGTGATCGGGATGGAAGTGCGAGATCAGGATGGTGTCGATCTTGGCGGGATCGATGCCGGCCGCCTTCATGTTGGCGGCGAGCTTGCCGGCGGTGGGCTGCACCTGCCCGCCGGTGCCGCTATCGCACAGGATGGTCTTGCCGCCGTTCTTGACCACCGCGACGGTGAACGGGATCGAGACGAAGTCGGCCGGCAGTCCGGCCTTCACCATCGCGGCCTTGACGTCCTCGACCGAGGCATTGGCGATGAAGGCCGGATCGTGCGGCTTCTCCCAGATGCCGTCGTAGATCGCGGTGACCTCGGCAGTGCCGACCTTGTAGGTCACGAACGGCTTGGCGGGGTCCGCGGTCTTCTGCGCGAAGGCCGGCGACACCACCAGGCGGGCGTTGAGGCCGAGCGCGGCCGCAAGGCCGGTCGACACGACGAAGTCGCGGCGCGACATATTGAGCATGATCCGTCTCCCTTTGGACATCCGAGCACGCGGGCGGCGGCTGTGGTGCCCGCCCTGCGCGACGAGACCAAGACTTAGGGGTCCGGCGGTTTATTCCCGGAAGTGTTCACGACTTCGGGAGGCCGCGATTTGTGACACCGGGGTGACGCGGGCACGAAGAACGCCCGCGCCTTCACCGACCATCTCCTGCCGGGGCGATGCCCCGGCAGGGTCTTCTCCATTTGTGGCCGCCCCCCTTACGCGGTTAGATCCTCAGCCTCTTTCAGCAACACTTCCAACTCCATTAGAGCGAGCAAGCCAACGTTGTTTGGGTGTGGGTTGTTAATTTGCTGCCCTCGGCTGGTCTGTGGCACTGGGAAACGAACGCCTCTGTCGACAACATCGACGAGTTGAATGTGAGGGTAAACCACCTCCACTTCTCCATATCCCCGACCATCCGGTGGCTTGGTCAAGTTGAAGCTGCCAGGATGTTTCTGTGTGACCTTTGACAAACCGTGCTCATCGGCGTTGCGAGCATGCCAGATGTAGGCAAGTAGTTCTTCGGAACGTCTCTCATGCAACTTGCGCCCCCACCAAGCAGAACATTTTGAATTGGCCTTCGACCCCTGCTCCAGCTTGGTATAGACGCGGCCGGCCGCTACCAAGAACGCCGACCAATGCCGCTCAATCTCCGCGAAGTGGTCCGCCGAGGCGAGGTCGGTCATACTTTGGAAGGCGCGGTCAAATTCAACTCGCGCCATCGCCAATGCGTGCTTGTCCATGTTGTGTCACCGTTGCGACTGTTTCCGATGGGGCTAAGCTGTGTGCCCGGCCAGACGCCCCAGTAGGCTGGTGTCGTCGGGCGACCAAGACCGGCTCGCAAACTGTCCGCTTGCGCGGTGCCATGGCCGGAACACGTATCACGATTGCCACCGGGAGCGTCGGACCTGTTCCCAAGTCCTGGCGGCCATGCCACAGACCATTCCGGAAAGGGGCTTGGCCTGAGCCTCAAATCATCAGGCGGCAAACTGGCCCGGCCTTTGCGCCGGGCCTTGCTTTTGCGTGCGGGTTATTGACAGTCACGTTGCGCCCAAATGCCCATCAGAAATATACTCCGGATCGAAGTTCGTGATGGCTTCCAGTGGATCAATCGGATCACCCCAAATCCTTCGCCGCTCACCATCCGGCAACGCCCAAAATTTTTCCAGAGCGGGCGTATTCGCAAAGTGCGGCCAAAGATTACTGTCGCCAACAATCCGAGCAATAGCGGTTCGCGCGATGTGCCCCGCAATCGCTTCCTTCCTTACGACATCGAGGCGCTTTGCTCGATCGAAGATTTCGAGATACCGGTACTCGTGAAGATGCTCGGCCGCACTTCGCACGTCGTAAATCTCGCCCATCATGTTATGGTGACGGGGGCCAATAAACAGTTCGGTCTTGCTCTTGAACTGCTTCTTAGTCTGTCCGGCATCAGGCAAGATGAGGCCGTCTATGCAACGGCAGTATTGGTGAAGCCGATCGAGCATTTCCGAAGTCGTACGTGCTTGCGTGTAGACGTGCAGCGTCCGAAAGAACCTCCAAGGGCCGCCAAGAGGTGGCGACGCAGCAAGCGCGTCAAGATTTACCCCGAGTTCGACCGGCTAGCTGAACATCATCGGCGACAATCGGCGGGTAGGGATGAAACAAGCACGGGATTGGGCAATTCAGGTCCTGCTGCTGACGGACGCCTATTTCCCCATCACGTCGGGTTCCCGTGAGCATGACCGGCTTGTGTCCTGGCGCAAACGTACTCGCAAGCAAGAGGCCGATATAGAAATTCCTGACGCGCTTTTGGAGCAGCTTGTTTTCATCGTCGAGAATGTCGGGAGTTAATGAGCGCAACTTACTCAGCAGGATCAAGTTGCAATTCTCGACCTCGCGGGCTCGAATGCTGCCAAGCCACTCCCGCCAATCCGAAGGGACATGGAAAGGCGTGTTGGCCAGCGCCCAAAGGTAAGGCGCGACTGGCGTCTGCGGAATTTGCCCGTCTACTTTGACGTTGAGGGCGACAATGGCATATTTCTCACCATCGTCGATCCAGGTAGCAGAATTGTCCTGACCCTTGCCCATGAAGGGCAAGACAGCATTTTGACCATTCATTGGTGAAGTCTCCGGTGAGCGAAGGGTTCGACGGTGATGCCGTCCCGGGTCAATCCCAGATGCCAGTTGGCAGCGTGCTTGACGACCTTGGCTCAGACTCACGACTGGGTCGTAAAGTCGGCGAAACCAAGGAAGCACGACGACTCGGCGACGACGAATATATTGGCCCCTTTGGGGAGCAGAGTTCGAACCGGCTTTGTGGCTTATTGAGCCTTTACGCCGCCGCCGGCTGCGCACCACCCCAAAGAGATAGCAGGCGGTCTGCCAAATCGCGGCGCTCGAGCCATTGTTCCTGGTTGGCCTTCACGTCGATCACCTGCCACATCAGTGAGCCTCGTGGCGAGAGGCCGCTCGGCATGATGTGCGATCGCCTGGGATCGCTCTTGTCATACTGATAGATGTCAGTTTGGTCGTTGTTTGGCGGAGACTTCTGCATCTGAATTGGTTGCTGCAACTGCCCCTGCATAGCGAGTTCGTGCTTCTCCAGGGGGATCCGCAGCAATCTCAAGTGATGAGCCAAAGTTCGGAACTCATCAGTGTCCGGTGCGAGTTTGCGCTCGATCAGCAAGCGAAGCGTTTCATAGACGCCACCAACCCACATCTCTGACAACATCTTTTGAAAGAGGAACGTCATGTTCGGAGCGACCGCTTGGTTCGGGACAGCGGCCGCTGCGTCGTCCTCCATGCACCGCAGGACGAGATCAAGCCAGCCGTCTCGTTGGACGCCGACCAACAAGAGAGAGTTGGGCAATACGCCGCCGATCCGAAATGAGACCGTGGTCCAGAGCTGGTGCAGGTCGGGGTACTTCCGCGAAGCTTGGGCAAACGCGGCGGTGATTAACTGCGACACGATCATTGGCCATCCTCCTTGTGATGGTTGTACTTTGCACGAGGTCGATTCGGCCACTGGCGAGGCCATGGCGCACGGACACTACACGGACATGCCTTTTCCTTTCGCCGCTGCGGCGAGGTGTCCATCGTAACTCTTTGGTTTTGTTGGCTCCTGGAGCAGGGCTCGAACCTGCAGGCCTTGCGGCACCTGATTAACAGTCAGGCGCGTTTACCGTTTCCGCCATCCAGGAGTATCCAATGGGATGTCTGATTTACCGACTACTGATGACTGGCACCTGGAATTGGTGGACCCCGCGGGAATCGAACCCGCCGCCTCCTCGGTGCGAACGAGGCGCTCTGCCCGATGAGCTAGGAGCCCATGTCTGTCATGGCCGACGAAGCCAGCCGCTTCGCCGCACGAATTGGTGGAGCCACGGGAGTCGAACCCCGGACCTCTTGCAAGCCATGCAAGCGCTCATTCCGACTGAGCGATGGCCCCGAGCGGGATCAGGTGATCCCGGATTTGGTGGAACGAGCGGGACTCGAACCCGCATCACCCGCTTGCAAGGCGGGGGCTCTCCCGATTGAGCTATCATCCCGTGCCTGGGGTAGGTTTCGAGCCCACCTCTCCGCGTTTTCGGCGCGGCGCTTTCACCAGATTAGCTTCCCAGGCGAATTGGTGCGGACGAGGAGAATCGAACTCCTTTCGCCGGAGTGGCGCTCCGGCATTGAACCAATCAACTACATCCGCATATCTGTCGGCGCCGCGCGTCGCAGTCCCTGGACTATCTCGACGCGAGCGGCCGGAGAATGGTGGGAAGTGGACGGAATCGAACCTCTTGCCCGCAGGGACCGCGTTTACAGCGCGGCGACGGCACCAGCCTGTCCTTATTGGCACTTCCCAGGAACGGTAGCGGGCCCACGATTTCGAACGTGGCCAGCGCGGCTTATGAGACCGCGTGGTCCCCAGGACTGCCCGCATCAAGACTGCCCGCATCAAGTCTCGGCGCAGCCAGGCTGCTCTAGCGAATTGGCGGCGCGCCGACGTGTCGATCGCCATGCCCGGAGGCACTCATCCGCTTCGAACGGAGACTGGAGGCCGCTCCAGTTGACGCGCCGTGAATGGAGGAAGGCCGCGGTCTCGATCCGCAGTGGCAAGCCACCCAACCGCTTTCCAAGCGATGCCGGCCGCCCGACCGGTTGACCTTCCAGATTTTGGCGGATGGCGGGCGCAATCGAAGCCCATCCCTTGCGGGACCGCCGGAGTTCAAATCCGCGCCGGCGACCCCGCCGGTTCACCATCCGTATTGGTTGTCCCGGCGCGACTTGAACGCGCGACCCCCGCCTTCGGACGACGGTGCTCTGATCCACTGAGCTACGGGACAAAAAGTTGGTGTAGGTTGGGTCGAGTTCTTCACGAGACCCAACATCTCTCCGCGCGCTCGAAAGCGTTGGGTCTCGCAAAGAGCTCGACCCAACCTACGGACTACGGGACAAAAGAAAGTACGCCCAGGAGGACTTCGAACCTCCAACCGCGCTCCGGTCCGGAGCTCACGACGGGTATAAGCCGTCCGCTCTGCCAGTTGAGCTATGGGCGCGTGCGAAATGGTCAGGGTGGTTGGATTCGAACCAACGGCCTCCTGCGTCCGAGGCAGGCACTCTCGCCGGGCTGAGCTACACCCTGTTGAGATTTCAAGCGGCGACTGGGCGGTCATCAATGCCGATCGCGCGCCGCGGTCGGTCGCGGCGTATTGCCAGTCTGCCGGCCGCTCCGTAGACTTCAATCGTCGACGTTATCCTGGCATCAAGAGGGGCAACTCATGGCCAAGCGGACCACGCATCGCAGCACGAAGGGCACCAAGCTCTACGCCGTGCGCGATAAGACCGGCAAGTTCGAGGACATTCAAAGCTACAAGCGGGCGCATGGCTCCGACGTCAAGCGCAAGAGCAAAGCCGAGAGCGCGAAAAAGAAATAAAGCACGAGAAAGAAGTAATGCGGCGCTGCGAGCAGCAGCGGCAAGCGGTTGGCGCTCCGTAGGGAGATCGAATCCCTCTCACCGGTTAGACAGACCGGCCGCCTCACCAGATGCGTAACGGAGCTTGAGCTCGGGCCTCCTCGCTGAAGCGAGGAAGGTGCGGAAAGTCGTGCGCCGCGCGGCGCGCAGGCGAGATGGTGCGTCTGGGCCGACTTGAACGGCCACTGAATGCGCTCTCAACGCACTCCCTCTGCCAATTGGGGTACAGACGCGTCATTTTCGCTCCCGTCGCGGTCACGGTCGCGAGGAAGGTTGGAGGACCAGGCAGGATTCGAACCTGCGGTGGGCGCAAGCCAGCGGATTAAGAGTCGCTCCGTTCGGCCGCTACGGTCACTGGTCCAATGATCTCGAGATGGCGAGTGGCGGACCCGGGTGGTTTCGAGCCACATGCCGACGGGTTAAAAGTCCGCTCCCTCTCCATTCGGGTTTAAGGCTCCGGGTCCAGGCGTGATGCTGGCTGCGGCGGCGAGCCGCCCCGGTTTGAACAGCGTCATGATCTCCTCCTTGGTCGAGTTGGTCCTTCCTCCAGGTGCTGCCCCTGGCGCCTCTCGCTTATCGGGCGAGCGCTCTGCTGCTGAGCTAAGGAAGGGAACGCTTGACAAGTTCACATAGCCCGCCTTCGCTGAAGCTTCGGCGGGCAGCCTCGCCACTTTTGCGGGTGGCTTGCCAGCCGAAGCCCGCCGCTTCGGCGGGCGAAGGGTGGTGCGTCCTCACGGATTTGAACCGCGGGCCTTCTGCATGTCGCGCAGACGCTCTGACCAGCTGAGCTAAGGACGCGTACCTCCTCAGGGATTCGAACCCCGGATCCCGCGATGTGGGCGCGGAGCTTTGGGCCGCTAAGCTAAGGAGGTGAGATCAAGTTCGGTTGGTGCGCTGAGCAGGACTCGAACCTGCACTGAGCGGGGTTTGAATCCGCTGCCTCTCCCGATTGGGCTATCAGCGCGTACCCGCAGCGGGATTCGAACCCGCACTGATTCGGATTTAAGCCGACCGCCTCTGCCGTTGGGCTATGCGGGTGAATCGTTCGAAAGCCGGTCCACGGCGGGCACGCGTTCGCGATATACTGCATGGCGTCGACTCGCGCGTCGACCGGATCGCCGTCTGCAGGACCGCCGATGTACAGCGCCACGATCGGAAGCCGCCGCTACCCGTTCGCCGATCTCGCCACGCTGCTGGCGAAGGCGTCGCCGCTGCGCAGCGGCGACTGCCTCGCCGGCCTCGCGGCCGAGATCGGGCGAGGAGCGCGTGGCCGCGCAATACGCGCTGGCCGACCTGCCGCTGCGGACCTTTCTGCACGAGCCGGTGATTCCCTACGAGACCGACGAGGTCACCCGGCTCATCGTCGACAGCCATGACGCAGGCGGCGTTCGCGCCGATCGCGCATCTGACGGTCGGCGGCTTGCGCGACTGGCTGCTCTCCGATGGCCGACCGCCGAGGCGCTCGCGGCCTCGCGCCCGGCATCACGCCCGAGATGGCGGCGGCGGTCAGCAAGATCATGCGCGAGCAGGACCTGATGGCGGTGGCGCGCAAGTGCGCGGTCGTCACCCGCTTCCGCAACACCATCGGGCTGCCCGGCCGCCTGTCGGTGCGGCTGCAGCCCAATCATCCGACCGACGACGCCGCGCGGCATCGCGGCCAGCATCCTCGACGGCCTGCTGCTGGGCGTCGGGCGATGCGGTGATCGGCATCAACCCGGCGACCGACAGTCCGGAGCGCGCCGCATGCGCTGCTCTCGATGCTCGACGAGATCAGGCTCAAGCTCGAGATCCCGACGCAAAGCTGCGTGCTGGCGCACGTGACCACGACGCTCGCCGCTGATCCGCCAGGGCGCGCCGGTCGACCTGGTGTTCCAGTCGATCGCCGGCACGCGAGGCGGCGAACACGAGCTTCGGCGTCAACCTCGCGCTGCTGCACGAGGCGCGCGCGGCGGCGCTGGCGCTCGGGCGCGGCACGGTCGGCGACAACGTGATGTATTTCGAGACCGGGCAGGGCAGCGCGCTGTCGGCCGACGCGCATCACGGCGTCGACCAGCAGACGCTGGAGGCGCGCGCCTATGCGGTGGCGCGCGCGCTTCGAGCCGCTGCTGGTCAATACCGTGGTCGGCTTCATCGGCCCCGAATATCTGTTCGACGGCAAGCAGATCATCCGCGCCGGGCTCGAGGACCACTTCTGCGGCAAGCTGCTGGGCGTGCCGATGGGCGTCGACGTCTGCTACACCAACCACGCCGAGGCCGACCAGGACGACATGGACACGCTGCTGACGCTGCTGGTCGCGGCCGGCGTCAACTTCGTCATGGGCGTGCCGGGCGCCGACGACATCATGCTGGACTACCAGAGCACCTCGTTCCACGACGCGCTCGCCATGCGCGACCTGCTCGGCCGCCGTCCGGCGCCGGAGTTCGAGGCCTGGCTGCGCCGACAAGGTCTCACCGACAGCGAGGACCGGGTCCGCCCGTGCGCCATGCCAAATCGATTTCGCGCGCTGCTGCCGGCGTGATAGACGGGGCACCGTGAGCCGCAAGCAACGACCCAGCGAGGCTCCGCCGCCGGCAATTGCGGAAAGCAGCGCGCCGCACGACCCGTGGGCGGCCCTGCGCCAACTCACGGCCGCGCGCATCGGGCTGGCGCGCAGCGGCGCCTCGCTCGCCACCCAGCCGCTGCTGGATTTCCGCCTCGCCCATGCCCGCGCGCGCGACGCCGTGCACGAGCCGCTGGATCAGGCCCGGCTGGTGGCCGACCTGGCGGAACTCGGGCTGCCAGTGCTCACGGTTGCGAGCCTGGTGGAGGACCGGCAGCACTACCTGATGCGGCCCGATCTCGGCCGCCGGCTCACGGCGGACGCCGAGGCGGCGCTGGCGCCATACGGCAGCCACGAGCACGACGTCGCGTTCGTGGTCGCCGACGGCTTGTCGGCGCGCGCCGTGCAAGGCCATGCCGCGCCGCTGTTGGCGCAAGTACTTCCCGCGTTGCGCACCGAGGGCTGGCGGATCGCGCCGCTCGTCGTCGCGCGTCACGGCCGGGTCGCGATCGGCGACCCGATCGCCGCCGCCTTGCGCGCCGACATCGTCGCCGTGCTGATCGGCGAGCGGCCGGGGCTGTCGGCGCCCGACAGCATGGGTGCCTACCTGACCTGGCAGCCGGGACCGCAATCGACCGATGCCGAGCGCAATTGCATCTCCAACATCCGGCCCGAGGGCGTCGGCTACGCGGACGCCGCCTTCACGCTGCTGCACCTGCTGCGCGCCATGCGCTCGCACCGACTGTCGGGCGTGCGGCTCAAGGACGATTCGGATCGCCTGCTGATCCGCGATCAGTAATCGGTTGTCAGAACCGAGCCTTGAGTGCTGATGACCGACCACCGATTGCCGTCTCCTGGAAGGAGATCGCATGGGTCGCGTCGTGACATTTGCGGCACGCCGGCCGTCAGGAGGGCAGATGCTCTGGGCGACCATTGCCCTTTTTCACACGCGTCCCCGGCAAGTCTGGTAGTGTTCCCGGGCTGAGCTTTGATCCTCCACTTTACCCATTGATCCAATGCAACGACGAGATTTCATCAGGCTTTTCGGCGGCGCGGCGGCGGCGCCTTGGATTCTTCGGCCACTCGCCGCCCGTACACAGGAAATCGGCGAAGGTCCGCCGGATTGGCTTCTGGGGAATTCCACTGCCGCCCTTGAAACCAATCTCATCGGGCCGTTCCGAGAAGGGTTGCGCGCGCTCGGCTACGAGGAGGGGCGCAACATCGTCATCGAGTACCGATGGGCGGAAGGAAACTACGCGCGCTTTCCGCGCTCGTCGCCGATCTGCTCGCCTTGAACTTGGAAGTGCTGGTCACTGCCGGCACGCCTGTTCCCTCGCCATCAAGAAGGCGACGACCTCGGTCCCTGTTGTCATGATCGCCGTCGGCGATCCGGTCGGCACCGGGCTCGTGCCGACCCTTGCGCGGCCCGGTGGCGATCTCACCGGATTAAGCTCGATCGCGCCAGACCTCGAGGGCAAGCGGATGGGGCTTCTCCGAGAGAAATTCTTCCCAACCTGTCGCAGGTCGGCCTGTTCACCAATTCGGTCAATCCGTTTAAAAAACTGCAGCTGCTCGACGTGCGCGCGTCGGAAGACCTCGACGCCGCCTTCGCCGCCATCCTCAAGGAGCGGCCGGAGGCGCTTCTCATCCTGGCGGATCGCGTGTTCCTGCATAACCGCGCGCGCATGATGGATTTCGCCACCCAGCACCGCCTGCCAAATGTAATGCGTACCGCGAATTGGTCGAGGCGGGCGGGTTGATGTCGTTTGGGCCGAGCTACGAGGACATGCACAGGCGCGCCGCGATCTATGTGGACAAGATACTCAAAGGCGCCAAGCCCGCCGAACTGCCGATCGAGCAGCCTACCAAGTTCACGCTCATCCTCAACCTCAAGGCCGCCAAAGCGATCGGTGTCGACGTGCCGCCAATCGTGCTCGCGCGCGCCGACGAGGTGATCGACTGACCGTGGTAGGCGGCATGTCGCTGCGCGCTTACCCGTCCGCGCCTCGTCGCAAAGTTCTTGCGATATTGGCCGCCGGAAAAGGCCGGTGCATCGCGCCGCGTTGAGATGCTGATGCAAGTCAGCGGCCGAACATGTACTGGCAACTCCGGTCGGCCGGGTCGTGTGCCATCACGCGGTCGTAGAGACCGCCGCCGTCACGCACCAGCGCATCGACGTCGTCCGGCAGCAGAAAGCCCTGGCCGACGACCGTAGCGGCGGCCGCGCGCAGCTTCGCCTCATAGTCGGACCGGTCGCGGTAACGCACCTCGAGCGACGGACGCGGATCGCCGGATGCCCGCCGCTCCGCTTCGGTGCGCGGGAACGGCACGAACGAGCCGTCCCAGCGCCCGGTGGCCCAGGGGAAACCGACCGCGTCGTTGCGGGTGTTGAAGCCCAACCGGGTGCCGAGCGGCACCAGCACTTCGGGCAGCATGATGCCGCCCTGGTCCAATCCGTCGGCGTCCGGCTTGGGCACCAGCGCCTCGAACGGCTTGCCGATCGTCGGCGGCACCTGGTCGGCGATGCGCTCGGTCTCGAACCGGCTGCCGAAATCGAGCCGCGGCGGACGCAGGTTGCTGTCGGGCAGCCGGATATTCGGAATCCGTGGGAACGCTTCCCTGTAGGCGGAAGCGGTGACCAGCGTGCCGTCGGCGATGCGCGGATAGGCGCTCGGCGGCGGCTCGACGCCGTCACGGACCCAGCGGTCGAACGCCACCATCAGCGCGCGCATGGCGCGGTAATGATTGAGCGTGTTCACGCAGTTGGTGAACATGCCGCGCTCGCGCAGACCGCCGACGTAGTGCTGCGCGCCGGCGATCAGGTAGATGCGCGCCTCGGGCGCCGGCGGCAGGTCGCGCAGGCCTTCCGGATCGGTGCCGATCAGCGAGGCGGCCCGGTTCCAGTATTCCGACGAGTTGTTGACGTAGAACAGCTTCGGCACCACGCCGAGCGCGCGTGCCCGATCGAGCACCGAGCCCTCGGCCCCGGTCACCGCATCGCGCGCCGTAACCGTCGCGAACGGAAAGAAGTCGGTCGGATAGATGTGGTCTTCGAGCACGCTGAAATGCCGCGTCGGCATGGCGAAGCGATAGTCGAAGCCGCCCTTGCCGCCGCCGGCGACGTGGATGAAGGCGCCGTCGAACGCCGGCCTGCCGTCCTCGTCCACGTGCAGTCCGCGCAGCAGCATGGTCTGAATCAGGCGGCCCGATTGCGAGATGCCGAAGATGGCGGTCTTGCGCGGCGCCGGCGCCCCTGCCAGCGGATGGCCGCGCAGATACGACAACAGGTCGCGGATGCCCGCCATTCCGAGCGCAACCACGATCGGATCGCGCGCCGTGTAGGTGAGCTGATAGATGCGTCCGGGCTTGAAGCCGCCGTCGAGCCTGATCTCGGTTGCGCCACACCGCTCGCCCGCCTCGACGAACGACCAAGCGGTGCGCGGGATCGGCCGGCGCTCGCCGTCCGGCCGATCGCGCTCGGTGAGCGCGGCATCCGGCGCGCCGTCGCTCGCTGGCGGATAAGCGATGCCGAAAATCCCGGTGAAACGGGCCTGCGCGGTGGGCACGTTGACGATCAGGTCGTACGCCACCTTGCCGGTGATCGGCGCGCCGTCCTGGGTGGCGATCGGCGCCCGCAGGACCAGGCGATTGTCGCTCGGCATCGCTGCGACGTCGGTCGCCCATGCCGACCAGAGCAACGTGAAGCCCTGACGGAACAGGAAGCCGTCGCCGGCATCCGCGGTCGACGTTCGGATCGTTGCTGAGCGACGCCTCGTTGAGCTGGCGGAGGATCACGATATTGCCGCGGTTGTTGACCTCGTAGAGCAGCGTACCGTTGCGGCGGGCCGGATCGACCGGACGCAACATGAGAAAGTCGGCGCTGAACTCCACCAGGCCGCGCTGATTGCGCGGCGCCAGCTTGAGATCGGCGATCGGCGCGTTGGCGACGGCGTTCGGGTCGAGCGCGAAAAATGCGCGGCCGCGCAGCTTCTCGTAGGCGCCGGCAGGACCGAACTCGGCGCCGGCCGCGAACGGCTGCCGGCTCAGGATCTCGACGCGCTCCACCCTGGCGGCCGCCGGCGCGGCGCAGGCGGCGGTCAGGACTACTCCAGCGAGCGCAAGACGGCGCATCATCAACCCTGTCTATTGGTAGCGTTGGCGCCATTCCGCCGGCAGCAGGAAGGTGCCGGCCCAGATGCCGCGCTTGGCAGCCTTCGCTTCGGCTTGTTGCGACCGATAATTCGGGGCGTAGCCGGAGACGACGGCCCAACCTTGCCGCACCATCCAGGCATTCACGTCCGAGCCGTCAGGAAGAAAACAAACCGCCAGCGCCCGCCGGTACCGGTCGATGCCGCTTTGCTCGCACTTGAGCTCGCGGTCGCCGATACGCGCACGCAGCTCGCGCGCGGCGGCCCTTCCGCAGGACCACGTCTCCCGCCTCGCATCGGTGCAGGTCTGATGCATTTCGGGCGCGTCGATCCCGGTGAGGCGGATGCGCGTCCCCGAGATTTCGAGCGAGTCGCCGTCGACCACCGACGCCGCGCCGACCAGCGGCTTGGCGTCCCAGTGCTTGTACCACGCCCCACCGACCAGCGGTTCGCCATGCCAATGCTTGTATCCATAGAAGGCGAGCGCGACCGCCAGCACAACGAGACCGACCAGCGCGGCGCTGTCACCCCGTTGGTTTTCGGGCGCTCTGGCGATTCGTCTGCCGACCCATCCGGCCATTCGCGCCACCAATTCGTCGTTTGCCGAAGCTCGCCGATTGCATCCGCATGGCGGGCGGAATGCAAGCGTAGAAATGGCAGGATTGGTGCGCCAAGCAGGATTCGAACCTGCACTGTACTCCTTCTGAGGGAGTCGCCTCCTACCGTGTTGGGCTATTGGCGCGAAGTTGAGCGATGGTGCCTTCGGCGTGGATCGAACACGCGGCCTGCCGCCTACCAAACGGCTGCTCCACCGACTGAGCTACGAAGGCGAGAATGAAAATGAAATGAATGGGGCCCGCACCATGGAATCGAACCTGGGACCTCCCGCTTACAAGGCGGGTGCTCTGACCGGCTGAGCTATGCGGGCAAACGACGAGCGCGCGGAGTTTTGCAAATGCGTGCAAGACGTCGGCGTGCAGGTCCGAAAAATATCGCTATGTGCCGGCTGCGTGAATCGAACACGCGGCCTCCGCGTTACGAGGGCGGCGCTCTGCCGTCTGAGCTAAACCGGCGAAAATTGACAAATGGCCAGCGGCGGCGCTTCCGCAATCGAAAGCGACCTTGCAACAGGGACTACCGCTTTGTGCGAGGCGCGGCGCCGCTGGCCAATTCTGGACGTTCACGATGTCAAACAGCAAAGCTTCCACGTTCGCCGAAACGATGAGTTTCGGCGTCGAACTTCGAATGCACGTAACCTTCACGCGGGCCGCGTCAGGCGCGCCGCGTCACCACGATCGCCAACACGTGCTCGCGCGCGTGTCCGAACGCGGACGTTGCGCGTGGCGTGAAGGCGAAAACCTTTGATTTAGAGAGCTTTGTCGGGCCATCTGGTCCCTCCTGCCTGTTCGGCGGAGGGTTGTGGCCCGCCGCCGGTTAGTCCGGTATTCTCGAACCCGATCCGGGTTGCTTCGCTTCTGATAGGAAACCGCCACTCATCGCACACACGCAGCCGCAATCGCTCGACCGATAATTCGGTCGGGCGGTGGCGGCGCGGAGCGCGACGGTATGTGTGCCAGTGCGGCGCATCGGGTTTCTCATCTTGCCGCCGATATAGTGGCTCGGCGGCAGTTCGCCAGCCGGACATCCGGCTCGCGGGTGCAGGCGTATGTCAGATTATTGCGACAAAATCAAGATGCGCCGATCGAGATGCTTGCGCACGTGATAAAACTGCAACGGTTCTTCACACGCCGTGGTTCATGGAATGTGAAGGCGGGATACGGACGCCGACGCGAGGACACCACATGACCGCTCGCCCGATGCTCTTCGCAGTGCCACTGCTCGCAGCGCTCGTCGCCGCAGATGCGACGCCGGCCGCCGCTCAAGCCGATACCCTTGCCGGCAAGACGGTGCAGATGATCATCGGCTTTGGGCCCGGCGGCGGTTACGACCTGTGGGCGCGCACGCTCGGCCGCCACATCGGCCGGCACCTGCCCGGCAATCCCAACGTGATCCCGCAGAACATGCCGGGCGCCGGCAGCTACACGGCCGCGAACTACATCTTCAACATCGCGCCGAAGGACGGCAGCGCGCTCGGCATCATCGCGCGCGACGCCGCGCTCGGGCCGCTCACCGGCGTGACCGGCGCGCGCTTCGATCCGACCCGGTTGTCGTGGATCGGCACTCCGACCAAGGAGACCAACGTCTGCATCGCGTTCCACACCGCGGCGGTGAAGACCGTGCAGGATTTGTACGACAAGCAATTGATCCTGGGCGACACCGGACCCGGCACCGGCACCCGCTCCTATCCGAAGGCGCTCAACGACGTGCTCGGTCTCAAGTTCAGGCTGGTCGGCGGGTTTCCGTCGTCCGTCGAGGTCTTCCTGGCGATGGAGCGCGGCGAGGTCGAGGGCATCTGCGAGAGCCTCGACAGCATCAAGAACCGGCGTCCCGATTGGATCCCGGGCAAGAAGATCGCGATCCTGTTCCAGGGCGGCGAGCAGCCGAACCCCGAGCTCAAGGGCGTTCCGTTCGTGCTCGAGCTTGCCCGCAATGACGAGCAGAGAAAGACGATCGAATTCCTCTATGCCGGGCAGGGCATCGGCCGGCCGTTCGTGGCGCCGCCGGACCTGCCCGCCGGCCGGCTGAAAATGCTGCGCGACGCCTTCAACGCCACCATGACGGACGCGGATTTCGTCGCCGAGACCAAGAAGTCGAAGCTCGAGCTCGACCCGGAAAACGGCGAGCACCTGGCGGCGCTGATCGCGAAAATCTACGCGACGCCGAGACCGATCGTCGATAGGATCGCCAACCTGCTGAAGTAGGATGCTCGAAACGAACGCGAGGCGCGAAGGAAAGCAAGCGATGAAATACCGCAGACGCGACGCCAAGGACTATGCCCGCGCGCACTTCAAGGGAATCTGGGCAGCGGCGCTGACGCCGTTCGCGCCCGATCTCGCCATCGACGAGGCCGGCTTGCGCCGCAACCTGCGCCACTGGATCGACGACCTCGGCATCGACGGCGTGTTCGTCAGCGGCAAGCAGGGCGAGTTCTTCTCGATGTCGGTCGCCGAGCGCAAGCGCACGTTCGAGATCGCCGTCGACGAGATCGGCGGCGCACCGCACCATCCTGTCGTGCTCGGACCAGAACCTCGACGTGGTCATCGATCTCGCCAGGCACGCGCAGGCGATCGGCGCCGACTACATCGTGGTGCACGCGCCGGTGCTGCATTTCCTGCACAAGCAGGACGAGACGCTCTACGAGTATTACCGCACGATCAGCGAGCAGGTGGAGATCGGCATCGCGCTGTGGAGCCATCCCGACAGCGGCTATCTGATGAGCCCGGAGCTGTGCGCGCGCATCGCCGAGATCTGCCGAACGTGGTCGCCATCAAGTACAGCGTGCCGCGCGAGATGTACGCGCGGCTCACGCGGCTCGCCGGCGACAAGATCCTGGTCAGCACCGCCTCCGAGGAGGAATGGTTCGACAACATCGTCGAGCTCGGCTGGCAGCTCTATCTGTGCTCGTCGCCGCCCTATCTCTTGCAGACCAGGGCCGACCGGCGCATGCGCGAATACACCGACCTCGCCATGCGCGGCGAGGTGGCGCGCGCCAAGGCGGTGCGCGACAGCCTCAATCCGGTGCGCGAGGCGTTCCGGCGCACGCGGCCGGCGGAGAAATTCCACTCGCATTCGAAATACTGGCAGGACCTGCTGGGCCAGGTCGGCGGCGCGGTGCGCCGGCCGATGCTCGAGCTCACCGACGCCGAGAAGGACGCGACCCGCCGCGCGTTCGAGGGCTGCGGGCTCAAGCTTGACCAGCGTACGCTCGTCGGCGGCGTAACGAAGAGGAGAACGCCATGGCGACCGGACGCCTGCAGGCCTTCAACTTCCAGAACTGGATCAACGAGAACCAGCACCTGCTCAAGCCGCCGGTCGGCAACAAGAAGGTGTTCGAGGACGGCGACATGACCGTGCAGGTGGTCGGCGGCCCGAACGAGCGCACCGACTATCATGACGATCCGGTGGAAGAGTTCTTCTACCAGCTCAAGGGCGACATGGTGCTCAAGGTCGTCGACAACGGCCAGTTCTACGACGTGCCGATCCGCGAGGGCGAGGTGTTCCTGCTGCCGCCGCATGTGCGCCATTCTCCGCAACGGCCGCAGGAAGGCTCGGTCGGCCTCGTGGTCGAGGCGGCGCGGCCGCATGAGCTCGATGCCTTCGAGTGGTACTGCTTCGAATGCGACGCGCTCGTTCACCGCATCGAGGTGAAGGTGCAGCATCTGGTGAAGGACCTGCCGCCGCTCTACGAGGCGTTCTACGCCGACGAGGCGGCGCGCAAGTGCAAGAGCTGCGGCGCCATCCATCCCGGCAAGAAGCCGCCGCCCGGCTGGGTGAAGATTTAGCCAATCCGATATTTCTCGACCGCCTGCGGTTATCCCACGTGAGGCCGTTGCCGGGCCGATCCGGCACCACGGCAAAGCCGTCCACGATCTCGAGCGGCTGCTCGACGAGCTTGTCGGCCCAGTCGACATATTCGAGGAAATGGCAGGTGGGCGTGGCGGCCAGGAGATGCGCGCTCACCTCGGGAAAGAGATGCGACGACATCTCGATGCGGTGGGTGGCGGCGAGCGCTGCGGCGCGCTGCCAGCCGGTGACGCCGCCGATGCGCTCGAGATCGGGCATCACGTAGTCGGCGGCGCCGGCCGCCAGCGCGAGCCGCCATGCGCGGTGCTTTCGGAGAAATTCTCGCCGATCTGGATCGGCGTCTTCAGTTCGCGCACCAAGCGTCGCATTGCCGGCATAGTCGTCGTGGCGGATCGGCTCCTCGAGCCAATAGATGTGGCCTTCGTCGTCGAGCGCGCGGCCGCGCTCGAGCGCCTCGACGAGACTGAGCGCCTGATTGTAGTCGACCATCAGCGTCGATCGCGTCGCCGATCGCGCCGCCGCACCGCGCGCACGGCGGCGAGATCCTGCTGCAGGGTCGGATAGCCGAGCCGGAGCTTCACGGCGCGGAAGCCGCCGGCCAGCAAGCTTCTCGGCCTCGTCGGCGACCGCCTCCGGCGACGCATCAGGCCGAGCCCGCAGGAATTGTAGGCGGGGATGCGCTTCGGGGCGCTGCCCAGCAGCGTCGCGAGCGGCAAGTCCTGAGGCGATCGCCAGCGCGTCCCAGGCGGCGACGTCGAGCCCCGCCATCGCCATGCGCACGATGCCCTGCACGCCGATCAGCGCGAAGCGCTGCGGCGAGCTTGTCCCACAGGTCGACCGGCGCAACGCGGCTCGCCCTTCACCACGCGCTCGACCTCTTCGAGGATGCTGGCGATCGCCGGCATCGCGGCCGGAAATAGCACCAGAGATACGAGCGGCCGGTGACGCCTTCCTCGGTTTCGAGGTCGATCAGCAGCAGCGGCGCCTTGGTGATGGTGCCGCGACTGGTGCCGAGCGCGTAGCGTCATCGGCACCTCGACGCCGACGGCGCGGATGGCGCGGACCGTGAGGCGGCGCGCTCGCCAACATCACGATCGCCGCGCCGGCGGGGCGGCCCTCGGCGTGCAGCAGGAGGATGTCGCGCACGGCGCGGTTCATCGGCGTCGGCACGCCCGACCTGCGCGCCGAGATCGACCACGCCGCCGGCGAGCCAGCGCACCTCGAGCGGCTTGCCGCCCTTGAGGTCGTGGTGCATCGAGGTGGTCATCTCGGGCGGCCACTGGTCGAAGAACGGAATGCGCTGCTCGGCATAGTCGGCGGGCAGGTTGACGCCATGGGCGCGGCCGACCGCCACCACCTCGCGGGCGAGATCGAGCAGGAATGCGCGGGTCAGCGGGTTCGAGCGGATCGGCCCGATGGTCTGGCGCATGGCGGTGGTCGCGCCCGACATGCGCGACCAGCACCACGAATTTCTCCCACAGCGAGCGGCGGACGTCGTCGCTGAGCTCGGCATTGATGCCGCCGCGCTTGCAGGCCTCGTGGAACGTCTCGGCCCGCGACGAGCGGCGGCCGTCGTATTCGCCGAACACCAGCCGCTGCAGCGGGCCCGGTCTGCGCGATCACGCCCGGCCGGCCGATCGCGGTCCCGACATAGGCGACGCCGCCGAGCAGCGCCTTGTCGCCGAAGATCGGACGCAGCATGTCGTCCTTGGTGACGCCGTTCTGGAACGAGATGACGCCGGTGTCGGGCTTCATGATCGGCAACGAGCTGGCGCGCCGCGGCCTCGGTGTCCCACAGCTTGACGCAGAACATCACCATGTCGACCGGCCCGATGGTCTTGGGATCGTCGGTGACGTTGACCTTGGGCAGGTGGATCGCCTCCGGCCCGCCCTCGACCGCGAGCCCGTGCTCGCGCATGGCGGCGAGATGCGAGCCGCGCGCGATGAAATGAACGTCGGCGCCGCCCTTGACCAGGCGGGCGCCGAAATAGCCGCCGACGCCGCCCGACCCCATGATCGCAATTCGCAAGGTGCTCTCCCCCGGCCAGGACACCGCAGACAGGCCGGATCAATACTGCGCTGGCGGTCGCGGCTCAATCGGTGCTCCCGGTCGCCGGTTCGCGGCGCCGCGCCTTGGCGACCCGGCCAGCGCCATCCGGGCCGCGCCCGGCTTTCTTCAACGTTCTTGAAGCCTTAACCGGTAACTCCCCATATTGGAACCGACCGGCCTGAGGGCGAGCGCAAAGCCTGCCCACAGGACGGTCGAGGGGGCGCCGCAAGGGCCCCGTCAAAGTCGCTTACGAGGGCTTTGAGACCATGTCCCGAGTTCCGTCGCTGTCCAGTCCGTTCCTGCTCGGATTCGACGAGATCGAGCGTGCGCTCGATCGCGTCAGCAAGGCCGCGGACGGCTATCCGCCCTACAATATCGAGCGGATCGCCCGCGAGAACGGCCAGCCCGAGCGGCTGCGGATCACGCTGGCGGTCGCGGGCTTCAACCGCGATCAACTCGACGTGACGATCGAGGAAAACCAGCTCGTCATCCGCGGCCGGCAGCAGGACGACAAGGCCCGCCACTATCTCCACCGCGGCATCGCCGCGCGCCAATTCCAGCGCACCTTCGTGCTGGCGGAAGGCATGGAGGTGTTGGGCGCGGACCTGAAGAACGGGCTGTTGTCGATCGATCTGGCCCGGCCGGAGCCGGAACGGATCGTGAAGACGATCAGCATCACGGATCGCGACTGAACTCAAACAGGGCTCGACGCGTTACGTAGAAAGGAGTCGAGTGCCATGAACAAGCAACGATCACCTCACCACAGACGATGATCTCTCCCGAGGCGCTCGCGCTGCTCGGCGGCGGCAAGATCGCCTATGTGAAGACGATCCGCTCCGAGGACGTGCATGCGATGTTTCCGCAGGCGCCGGAGCTCGCAGCCCGGCATGCAGCTGTTCGCCCTGCACGCGGCCGACGGCACGCCGATCATGCTGACCGACAGCCGCGAGGCGGCGCTCGCCAACGCCTGGAGCCAGGAGCTCGAGACCGTCAGCGTGCACTGATCGAGGACGGACGGCAGTCGACAGACCGCGGATCGTTCGAGCGATTTCGGGCGACTGCCGTCCGTTTCCTGACCTCTGTGTGATCTGGGACACACCGGAAAAAGCG
The DNA here is from genome assembly GCA_963708765.1 of uncultured Alphaproteobacteria bacterium. Classification (GTDB taxonomy): domain Bacteria; phylum Pseudomonadota; class Alphaproteobacteria; order Rhizobiales; family Xanthobacteraceae; genus VAZQ01. Next base: position 28,669 of record CAVPTV010000041.1, read on the forward strand.
CCGTAGACGCGGAACTAACCCGCTGTCGTCCGCCTTCTGTCGTCTGATTTCCAGCATTTGTGTGATCCCGAGCACAGTCGGGTCCCACGAACTGAACGATAGTGCCTCCGTGCGCGACCCCTAGCGCGAGGAGCAGGTGTCATGTTCGAATCGTCCGCAGCCCGCCGCCCGGCAATGTCGCCCGAGACATTCGCGACGTTGGGCGAGAATCGGCTCGCCTACATCAAGGCGATGCGCTCGGAGGATGTCGCGTTTCTCTGCGCCGAGGCGCCGATGCTCGACGCCGGGCACCGCGTGTTCGTGCTGCACGCCGCGGACGGCAGCCCGATCCTGCTCGCCGACAGCCGCGAATCGGCGATGGCCGATGCCGCGAGCAACCAGCTCGAAACCGTCAGCGTGCACTGACGCTGCACAATCTCAACGGCCCACTCCACATCGTCGCCATGCGCGGGCCTGACCCGCGCATCCATCCTCTTCGCGAATGATGGATTGCCGGGTCAAGCCCGGCAATGACCACAACGCGTATGCAAGGAATTACGCGGCGCTTGCCGACGGCATCGCCAGCACGGCGTAGAGCGCCTCGGCGTCGCGCGATTCGCGCAGCTTGCGGGCAATGTCCGCATCGCGCAGCAGCCGCGCCACGCGCGCCAGCGCCTTGAGATGATCGGCGCCCGCGGTTTCCGGCGCGAGCAGCAGGAACACCAGATCGACCGGCTGGCCGTCGAGCGCCTCGAAATCGACCGGCCGTTCGAGCCGCGCGAACAGTCCGAACAGCTTGGTGAGCTTCGGCAGCTTGCCGTGCGGTATGGCGATGCCGTTGCCGACGCCGGTCGAGCCGAGCTTCTCGCGTTGCTGCAGGATCTCGAGGATCGCGCGCTCGCTCTGGCCGGAGAGCTCGCCGCCTTGGCGGCGAGCTCGTGCAGCGCCTGCTTCTTGCCGTTGACCTTGAGCGCCGGAATGATGGCATTGGGCGCGACGAGATCGGTGAGCAGCATGGAATCGTTCCAGCAATCCGGGAGCTCAGCGGGAATGACGTCGCCAAAGGCGGCGGACCATAAGAAGGCGCTCCGACCGCGTCAATGGGCGTCCTGGTCGATGGTCGGCGGATCGATCCAGCCGATGTGGCCGTCCGCGCGGCGGTAAACCAGATTGATGCGCCCGTGTCCAGCGTGACGGAACACCACAACGGCGGCGCCGATCATGTCGAGTTCCATCACCGCTTCGCTGACCGACAGCCGCTTCAAGGCGGTGGTCGATTCGGCGATGATGACCGGGTTCCACTCGGTCACCTCTTCCTCGGCATCGTGCTCGGGCGCCGCGATGACGTAGCTGGGCGCCTCGATCGTCGCGCGCTCGCGCGAGCCTCCGTCGAGAGCCTGGCCGTCGGCACGCGCCGCCTGATGGTCCTTGAGCCGCCGCTTGTAGCGGCGCAGGCGCTTCTCGATTCGCATCGCCGCCTGGTCGGCGCTGGCATAGGCGTCGGCCGCAAGCGCTTCGGCTTCGAGCACGATGCCGGAATCGAGATGGATGACGCATTCGGTGCGGAAGCCGAAGCCTTCCTTGCCGATGGTGACGTGACCGGAAAAGCCGCCGTCGAAATACTTGCCGGTGGCCTCGGCGACCCGCTGGTTGATGCGCGCGCGCAACGCCTCGCCGATGTCGATATTCTTGCCCGACACGCGAAACGGCATGCTCGGCCTCCATACCCGCTCCCGATCGATCATACCCAAGACAGCCGACGGAAGACAGCCGACGGAGGACAGAACAACGGAGGACGGCCAAGCCGAGGCCGGATCTGCCTTACCCGGTGGCCCGTCGCTGATTCACGATGCCTGCTTCTCGCGCCGCCGCTGCACCGAGGACGGGATGCGCATCGCCTCCCGGTACTTGGCGACGGTCCGGCGGGCGATGTCGATGCCCGCCTCGCGCAGCCTCTCCACGATGGTGTCGTCGGACAGCACGTCCTGCGCGCTCTCGGCATCGATCAGCTGCTTGATGCGGTGACGCACCGCTTCCGCCGAGTGCGCCTCGCCGCCGTCCGCCGCCGCGATCGCCGAGGTGAAGAAATACTTCAGCTCGAAGATGCCGCGGCTGGTCGCCATGTATTTGTTGGCCGTCACCCGCGACACCGTCAATTCGTGCATGCCGATGGCATCCGCGATGGTCTTGAGATTGAGCGGGCGCAGGTGCTGGACGCCGTTGGCGAAGAAGGCGTCCTGCTGGCGCACGATCTCGGTCGCCACCTTGAGGATGGTCTTGGCGCGCTGATCGAGCGCGCGGATCAGCCAGGTCGCGGTCTGCAGACAATCGGCCAGATAGGTCTTGTCCTTGTCGTTCCTGGCGGTCTTGGCGACGTCGGCGTAGTAGCTCTGGTTCACCAGCACCTTCGGCAGGGTGTCGGAATTGAGCTCGACCACCCAGCCGCCGTCCGGTCCCGGGCGCACGAATACGTCGGGCACGATCGGCTGCACCAGCGTCGTCCCGAAGGCCAGGCCGGGCTTCGGATTGAGCTGGCGAATTTCGCCGATCATGTCGGTCAAATCTTCCTCGTTCACGCCGCAGATCCTGCGCAGCGCCGCGAGGTCGCGTTTCGCCAGCAGATCGAGATGGGCGACCAGCGCCTGCATGGCGGGATCGAAGCGATCGCGCTCCTTGAGCTGGATGGCGAGGCATTCGGTGAGATTGCGCGCGCACACGCCGGGCGGATCGAAGCCCTGCAGGATCTCGAGCACGGCATCGACCTCGCGCAAGGGCGCGCCGAGCTTCTCGGCGACCGTGCGCGAGATCGCCGGGCAGGTAGCCGGCCTCGTCGACCATGTCGATGAGATACTGCCCGATCATGCGGCGGGCGGGATCGGCGACCGCCAGCGCGAGCTGCTCGGCGAGATGATCGGCGAGCGTCCTCTCGATCGAGACGAAGGCCTCGAGGTTGTAGTCGCCATCCTCGCGGCGGGTAGAGCCGGTGCCGGACCATTCGGAGTAGCCCGGCGGCATCTCGGCGATGGCGCGCGGGGCGACCGCGTCGGCCTCGTCGAACGCCATGATCGAGTGGCAGATTCGCGGGCATCCTCGGTGGCGACGCGAGGCTCGCCCGCGTCGTCGCCCTGCCAGTCGGCGCTGCCGCTCTCGGCGGCTGCGGTGCCATCACGCTCGGATCTGGTTTCGGCCGCCGACGCCGCCGGGCCGTCGCCCTCACCGTCTCCGGGGCGCTCGAGCAGCGGATTGCGCTCGAGCTCGCCCTCGACGTAGGTGGCGAGGTCCAGATTGGAGAGCTGCAGCAGCTTGATGGCCTGCATCAGCTGCGGCGTCATGACGAGCGCGTGGCTCTGCCGGATCTCAAGTCTTTGGGTAAGCGCCATACTGCCTGCTTAACTGGTCCGATTCTTGCTTATCCGGTTCTGACGCCGGTGTATACCAGTTCTGCGGGGCTGTCTTAATGGCGGCCGTTGATCCCGGGCAAAACCATTCGATTTTATCGCATTTTCTCAGGCGACCCGGCGTCCCGTGGACGTGCCCGGGCCGAGCGTCGCCGGAAAATGCTCAGATGCGGAATTCTTCGCCCAGGTAGAGCCGCCGGACCTCGGGATCGTTGACGATATCGTCCTGGCGGCCCTCCATCAGGACCTCGCCCGAATAGATGATGTAGGACCGGTCGGTCAGCGCCAGGGTCTCGCGGACATTGTGGTCGGTGATGAGCACGCCGATGCCGCGGTTGGTCAGGTGCCGGACGAGCCGTTGGATCTCGACCACGGCCTTGGGATCGATGCCGGCGAACGGCTCGTCGAGCAGCATGTAGTTCGGCCGGCTGGCGAGCGCGCGGGCGATCTCGACCCGCCGGCGCTCGCCGCCGGAGAGCGCGATCGAGGGGGTCTTGCGATGGCGCGTGATGCCGAACTCCTCGAGCAGGGCGTTGAGATCGGCGTCGCGCCGGCGGCGGTTCGGCTCCACCACCTCGAGCACCGCGCGGATATTGTCCTCGACGTTGAGGCCGCGGAAGATCGAGGCTTCCTGCGGCAGATAGCCGATCCCGAGCCGCGCGCGCTGATACATCGGAAGGTGGGTGACGTCGTGGCCGTCGAGCTCGATCTGGCCGCGATCGGCCTTGACCAGCCCGGTGATCATGTAGAACGCGGTGGTCTTGCCGGCGCCGTTCGGTCCGAGCAGGCCGACCGCCTCGCCGCGCCGCACGTAGAGGCTCACGTCCTTGACCACCTTGCGACCGCCATAGCTCTTTTCGACGCCATGGGCGGCCAGATAGCCATCGGTAGCGTGGCTCGCCGGCCGTTGGGGCTCCGCGCTGCGCCGCCGGCGCGGCTCTGCCCGCGACGGGCTTTCGGTCCGGGACGGGGCTGCGGCCCCCGCGCGGGCGAGCACCGTCGCGCCGCGCAAGAACGTCCGGCGATCGATCCGCCGAGCGACCCCAGGTTGATGTGCCAGCTGTCGTTCGCGGATGTTCGCTTCCGCCGAGGCAGGCGACGGTTTCGGAACATCGTCAGGATATTGAGCACGCCTGCCTCGAAACCGCTGATTCGACTGTGTTCGTCAGGTGCGATTCGGAAACATTACCCCGCCACCGTATCAGCACGCCGACGCTGTCGGACCGGGCCTGCCCCGGGGCCGATAGTCGCATTTCACGGATCGGACAACAATCCGATCGCCGCCGATCCGATCGCCCCCATGTGGTCAGGTGGCCATGGTCGGCTGGCTGTTCAACGTGGATCACTTCTTTTCGAGGCCGCGACCGCCCTGCTGGAACAGGGCCTCGGCCCCATCGATCTTCGAGGTGCCGCTGGTCAGGTCGACGGTGAGCTTGCGGCCGCGCAGGACGTCCTGGCCGCGGGTCACGACCACGTTACCGACCAGCGTGACGGTATTGGCACGCATGTCGAAGAGGCCAGTGTCGCCCTGGGCGTTCTGGTCCTTCTGGATCACCGTGACCCCGCCCTTGGCCTCGATGAGGCGAATTTGCTGCTGGCCGGCCGGTCCGGGGTCGGCCGCCTTCAGGCTTTTCGCGCCCGATCCGCCCTCGTCGTAGTGGACGGTCAGCGACTTGCAGCGCATCTCGGTATCGCCCTGGAGCACGCGCACGTCGCCGCTGAAGGTCGCGACCTTGTCCTTGTCGCGCACCTCCAGCGTCGCCGCCTGGATCTTCACCGGCTGGTCGCGGTTCTGCGAGAAGCCCTGCAGCGCGTTCTGCGGGCCTTGATTTTTCTGCTGCGCACTCGCACCCGGTCCGCCGACCAGCAACGCAACGACGAGCGTCGCGGCCGCGAGCAACGCGTGCCGGCATTTCAGGGCGAAGGTGGACGAGGCGCTCATTGCGTGCGTCCAGCGCCACCAAGGCGCGCCGCATCGCCGATCGGCATCAGCGTCATGGTCACCCCACGATCGAAACGAATGAACGCGCCGGAGTCCGTGACTTCCAGCCGATCGGACGTCACCGTCCATTGCAGCCCCTTCACTTCCACGGACTTCTCCGAGACGATCTTGCCGCTTTTGATGTCGACCGCCGCCTCGTTGAGCCGCGCCTGGAAGCCGTCCGAGGAGGTCACCACGATGTTGTGCTGCAGGGTGAGCATCTCGGTGCGGCTGTTGTAGACGCCGATCTTCGCCGATATCGTGTAGGAGACCTTGTCCTGCATCTCCATGACGGCGCGCAGGTTTTGCAGCTCGACCACGCCGGGCTTGGTGAGGTCCTGTACGGCCGCCTGGGCGGTCAGCTCGTAGTGGCGATTGTCGGCGGTGAAGCCGGCCAGCCGCGGCTGTTGCATCGTGATCTTGGTGCCGGAAACCACCAGGCTGCCGAGCTCGATCGGAACCTTGGTGAGCGCGCGCAGCGGCTGGAACCAACTATTCGCCGCCACGCCCGCCAGCACGGCGAGCGCCGCGGTCGTCGGGATCGCTATCCGCAGGAAACGCACCTGCCGGCTGTGGCGCACCGCCGCACGGAACGTGCGCGCCTCGTCGCCGCGACCAACCGCCGCAAAGACATGCGACCCAGCGTGATCGAAATCGGATACGGCGGCCAACTGGTTCATCCCCGTGCCCCGCCGCCTGCCAGAGAATCAGGCGGTCCCCCGGGCCATATTAACGATTTCCCCGGGGGATAGTGGCCTTAAAATATGGCCCAGCCGGGGCAGGGACGGCTTGTTTGGGATGATCCTTTCCAAAACCGGTGCCCACTTTTCGGCATCATGCTCTACGAATGGGCAAAAATGTCCTCGGCGGCCCAGCCGGCCAGGTCGAGCCGGACCCGGTCGGGCAGGAAGGCGAAGCAGGCCGCCGCCAGGTCGTCGCGCCGCTCGCGCGCCAGCATGGCGTCGAGCCGCTCCCGCAGGGCATGCAGGTGCAGCACATCGGAGGCCGCATAGGCGACCTGGGCATCGCTGAGCGCCGCGGCGCCCCAGTCGGTGAGCTGCTGCTGCTTCGACAGATCGACGCCCAGCAGGTCCCGCACCAGGTCCTTGAGGCCGTGCTTGTCGGTATAGGTGCGGGCGAGCCGCGAGGCGATCTTGGTGCAATAGACCGGCGCCGGCATGACGCCGAAGGCGTTGCAGAGCACGCCGAGGTCGAAGCGGGCGAAATGGAAGATCTTGAGGACGTTGCCGTCGGCGAGGAGCTTGGTGAGGTTCGGCGCCGCGGCGGCGCCCGGCGGGATCTGCACCACGTCGGCGGAGCCGTCGCCGGGCGACAGTTGCACCACGCAGAGCCGGTCGCGGTGCGGATCGAGCCCCATGGTCTCGGTGTCGATCGCGACCGCGCCGCCCTGGTAGCGCGCCAGGTCGGGCAGGTCGCCGCGGTGCAGGCGGATGGTCATTGCGGCTCCCGGATCGGTGTCCAAGGCTGCAACAAATTCGGTCTGCTCCCCTCCCCCCTTGCGGGGGAGGGTTGGGGAGGGGGGTGGCGCGAGTGACGGCACGTGCGTTGCCACATTGCACGACCCCCACCCCCAACCCCTCCCCACAAGGGGGAGGGGAGTCCGACCGAGTTCGCAGCGATGTTGTGCATCGATCTCACCTAAACGTGCTCTGGCGTCGCGGTCGCGCTCAGTGCACCACCTGCTGGTGGCCCGCGCTCTCGCCGTAGGCTTCCTCGCGGTAGAGGCCGAGCGCCTGCATCGAGGGCAGATCGTTGAACGAGAACAGCACCGCGTCCTCGCGATCGGAGCCGTTGGCGTGCTCGTGCCAGGCCCACGACGGCACCACGAAGATGTCGTTCTTGCGCCAGTCGAAGCGGCGGCCGGCGATGATCGAATAGCCCGAGCCCTTGGCGACGTTGTAGACGATCGAGCCGGTGTGACGGTGGGCGCGGGTGCGCTCGCCCGGCCGCAGCAACTGGATGCAGGCGCCGAGCGTCTTCATCACCGGTCCGCCGGTGGCGGGGTTGACGTATTGCATGATGATGCCGTCGTAGGGCGAGCCGTCGCTCGCCCGCGAGGCCCTCACCAGCATCTCGTAGGTCGGACCCCATTCGTATTTGAGCAGCGGCGAATACGGCTTGCTCCACGCTTCGCCGCCGACCGGCAGCAAGCCCGGACCGCCGTAGATCGAGACCGTATCGTTGACCGGGAAGTTGGACTTCTGCCGCAGCTCGGGATGCACGCCGTAGAAGTTGGCATCGAGCTGATTGATCAGCAACATGTCGAGGCCGTCCTGCCAGATCGCGACCTGGCCGCCGGCATCGACGCCGTGGTCGTGCCAGGTCCCGTTCGGCGTGATCACGAAGTCTCCGGCCGACAAATCCATCTTGTGGCCGTCGACCACCGTGTAGGCGCCCTCGCCTTCCATGACGAAGCGCAGCGCCGCCGAGGCATGACTGTGAGCGGTGGCGAACTCGCCCGGCCGCATCACCTGCAGGCCGGTGTAGAGCCAGCCCACGCACGCCGAGAGCCCCTTGCGGCCGGGATTCTCGAGCGCGATCACCCGCCGGCCGGCCTTCTCTGGACTGACCAGGTCGAGCGCCTGCAGCACCAGCGGGCGCAACGACGCGTAGCTCCAGAGCGTAGGCACCGACGCGGGCTGCGGCTGCCAGGGCTCGATCGAATTGGCCACCGTCCACAGCGCGTAGCCTTGCTGGCGCCCGAGCTCGGCGTAGTAGGCGTCGAGCTCCGGCGTGTCGTCGACATTGGCCCGACCGATCACGTCCTCGCGCATGCTGCGTCTCCGGCGAAAATCAGCTCGTGTCCAGGAGCGGGCAACAATAAGCGTTACGCGCGGCAGCGACAACCTGAAGCGTGGTCGCGACCCCGGCCAGCATGTCCCATCCGGAGCTATGGCCGATTTTTCGGATCGCGGCGACGGCCTGGTCGGGCGCTCCCGAAATGACCGCCGAAACGGCGCAGCAGAGATGCTCGCCCAGATGGCCGGCGGCGGCGGCCCGCAGAAAGCAATCGCTCAGCGGCGGAGGTCAATCCGCGCGGAGTAGCGGCGATCGCACGCGCCAATGCCGCGTGAGCTTTCCGTTCTGCGAGCGCGTCGAGGAGTGCAAGCGCGCCGACCAGGAAATCGTCCCCCGACGGCGTCAGCCCGGGACCCAGTCCGATCAAACCCGCAATGGGCTCCGACGATGCAGAGATTGCGACGCGATCAGTCTCGAGCGCGTCGCACAGCCAGGACTTCGAAGCCGCGCAATGCGCGGACGTGCGATGCGCGCCAGTGGCGTCTCGCCCGTGCCCGATTCGTGCAGGCAATACACTCGGCCAAGACCTTCCGGCGGGAGCCTCGGCTGCGATCAGACGTGCAATGGCGCTACAGACATCATTCAGCTCGCGGTGCGACCGGGAGCGAGGCCAGCGCGGCGGGCGCCACAGCTCACAGCGGTCGAAGGTGAACCGAGCCGAGTTGCCGATCGCGATGCATCGGTCCGAAATGGAAGCCGGCTGACCTGGATACAACCCGAGATCCGATCAAACGGCGCGAGACATCAAGATCCGCAATCAGCGTCAGCGGGCCATTGCCGATGGCCGGCTCGCCGAGACAGACGAACATGTCCGCGGAGCGGAGATAAATGCTGCGCTCGAACACGGCTGCGACCTCTGCATGCGGGCCGTGTCGGCAGAATTCTCGCGCCAGAATGCCCGATCGCAGGATCGGGACGATGATATCCGACCTCGGACCTCGTCCGAGGTCGCGGGCTCCGACCGGCGCGCTCGGTACCGCTGTCGGTGTCGAGGATCATCGCTCGAGTCGCCGATCGCGGCGATCGCCATCATTGCCGCGTCCGCGTTGGACTCCGCGACGATCACGCCGACCTCGGCCAGCTTGCGGACCTGGTCGCTGCGCGGCTGCGGGTCGCGATCGGTGCCGGTGACGGAAGCCACGATCAGCGGGCCGTGATCGCGTCCGGCAAGGACGCTCGCCAGATGGCCCGCCGGATCCGGATGAGCGCCAAGCCCGAGAACGACATCGAGCAGGATGACTCCCACCTCGGGATCGGCGAGCGCATCGGCCAACGGACGATCGCGCACGGCCGGCTCGATCATCGGATGCGGGCGTCCGCGGGTGAATTCGTCGTCGCCGAGATCGATCATGAGATGGCCGCGCTCTGCAGCCGGTCATGGGCGAGGCCCCGGGCGTCGGCACGTTGGATGCCACCGCCAGCCCGGCCTGCCTGAACACGATCTGGGCCTCGGCGCACAGCGACCCGCCGGCGAACAGGCCGCGCACGCGCTTGCCTCGATCCGGACGCAGCGAGCGGCAGCTTCGCCGGCTCGTTCACCACTGCCGTTCCCATCGCGAGCTCGGCCGCCGCCTTGAGCGTCGCGGCGGCGCGCGCATTCGCCGGCAACGCCAGATCGCCGCGCACCGAGAAAGCAGACCGTGAAGGACTTGCGACTCCGCGCGACCCGCTCGAGCACCATCCTGGCGACCGACTTGCGCCGGCGGCTTGGAGACCAGCACGACGTGCTTCGTTTCCGCGTCGGCGTCGAGCGCGTCGATCGCCATCAATGTCGTGATCGCGCCGACCTCGGCCCTGAGGTCGCGTCCGCCGGTGCCGATCGCATGGCTGATGCCGCCGCCGGCGCGCGCGATCAGGCACGACACCTCCTGGATGCCGGTACCCGAGGCTCCGATGATGCCGATATCTCCGCGCGGGACGACGTTGGCGAAAGCAAGCGGCATGCCGCCGATGATCGCCGTTCCGCAATCGGGTCCCATCACCAGGAGGCCGCGCTCGCGCGCCTCGCGCTTGAGCGCCGCCTCTTCCTCGATCGGGACATTGTCGGAAAAAATCATGACGTTGAGGCCGAGCGCCAAGGCTTTGCGCGCCTCGGCCGGGGCGAAGTCCCCCGGAACCGAGATCAGCGCCAGATTGGCGTCCGGCATCCTCTGGACGGCGGCGCGAATGGTGCGGGCGCGTTGTCCGACGATGGCGCGCCCGATGAGGTCGGCTGCTCGAGCAGCCGCTTCGCCTCCGCGAGCGCCGCTTCGCCGGCGACGCCGTCCTTCGCGCGCAGCGCCAGGATCAGGTCGCCGGGCTCGGCCTGGTCGCCATCGGGCCGAGGATGCCCGCTTCCCGCAGAATGTCCTTGTTGGCGGGCGTGCCGATGATGAGCCCCGCCTCTTCCACCCCCGGCAGGGCGGCGATCTGCCGGGAGATGCGCATCAGCACGATGGAGTTGAAATAGGTCGACGCGGCGCACCTCGTTGAGGATCACGCTCATTCGACGTCCATCGTCTCGGCAAAGGCGACGAGCGCCTGCTCGAAGCACTTGAGCGGCGCCTTGACGACACCGGCGCCGACCTGTCCGACGCCCGGCTCGCGGTGGGCGATCCCGGTATTGATGGTCGGCACGAGCCCGGTTTCGACGACGAGGCGAATATCGATGCCGGTCGGCACGCCGGCGAAATCCATGGCCGGGATGGTCCAGGCGGGATTGGGGCCGACGATGATCTCCGCCATCGACCGCGTGAACGCCGCTGCCTCCGAAGCGCGTCCGGCACCGACATATCCGACCACGGCCGGCGCCGCCGCCATGGCAAAGCCGCCGAGCCCGATGGTTTCCACGATGGCGGAGTCCCCCATGTCGGGGTTGGCATCGCGCTCGCTGAAACCCGGAAAATAGAGACCAACCGGCATCTCCACCGGCGCCGTGAACCAGCGGTCGCCGGTGCCGGAGACGCGGATGCCGAAGTCGGTGCCGTTGCGGCTCATGGCGGTGACCACGGACGATCCGTCGATGTTGCGGGCCGGGTCCGTCAGCGCTTTTCCCATCGCCATCGCGACATTGAGGAAGAACTGATCGTTGCGGCCGATGAAAGCCCAGGCACTCGACCAGCTCCGCGTTGCTCTTGGCTGTCCGCGCCAGCGCCGGAGCAAGCTGGCGCAGCAGCAGGCTCGAGCAGGCGACATTGCGCTGGTGCATCTCGTCGCCCATCGTCAGCCCGCGCGCGATCAGCGGCTTCAAGGGGATGCCGCCCGTTTCGCGCAGCGCCCGTCCGAGCGCCGGCCCCAGGACCTCGCGGATCCAACGCAGCCGGTCGAGCACCTCGGCATCGTTGCCGCCGAACCGCATGACCTTGCCGAGCCCCTCATTGATCGCGCAATAGGCTCGATTTCCGAAAGTCTTGTTCTCGACCACCAGGAGCGGCTGACTTGCGGTCGTCAGGCCGGTCATCGGGCCGACCGCGCCATGGTGATGGTTGGGATGAAACGAGAATGCACCGGCAGCGGCTTTTGTCGCGGCGTCGTCGAGATCCTTGGCCCACCCCTCGAACACCGCGATGCCCATGACGGCGCCGCGCATGGGGCCGCACATCCGCTCCCATCCGATCGGCGGTCCGGCATGCAGGATCACGCGATCCGCGAGCTCCGCAATGGCCTGCGATGCCGGAACGACATCGACCAGGATCGGCTCGCCGGCGATGATGCGCCGCAAGGCTTCTTGATTGGCCTGATCGATGCTCTTCAAGGGCTGTCTTCCGGGTCTCGTCAGCTTCGGAGCTTGGCGAGGAGGCTGGCAAGCCGAGCATTGCCGCCGGCCGGAGGGCTCCACCGCACGTGAACGACTTGCGCGCCTTGGCTCGCAAGGTTCTCGGCAAACAGCTCGAGACCGATGTTGATGACGCGCGGCGGCGCGGCGAGCAAGGTATTCGGCGCGACGGGCGTATCGGCGACATTGGCTCGGCCGATCACGTCCTCGCGCATCTTGCATCTCCGCGGAAGGATCGGCTGGTGCCCAGGAGAGGACTCGAACCTCCACGCCTCGCGGCGCTAGTACCTGAAACTAGTGCGTCTACCAATTCCGCCACCTGGGCTTTGCGGCGATAGGTACGGGTGGCCCTTGGGCTTGTCAATTCGGCGTTTTGGGCCTGATCAAATGGCCGTTCGCGGCGCCTGTACAGGGTCGAACCGATCCTGTATTCGGCGGCCATGCGGCGCAGCGCATGATTTCCGCATCGATCCAAAGCGGGCGGCATGACCGCCATTCCCCTCGAAACGCTCGTCACCATCTTCGGCGGCTCCGGCTTCCTCGGCCGCCACGTGGTGCGCGCGCTCGCCAAGCTCGGCTACCGCATCCGCGTCGCGGTCCGCCGCCCCGAGCTCGCCGGCCACCTGCAGCCGCTCGGCCGGGTCGGCCAGATCCATGCCGTGCAGGCCAACCTGCGCTATCCCGCCTCGGTCGAGGCGGCCATGCGCGACGCCGACGTGGTGATCAACCTGGTCGGCATCCTGTTCGAGCGCGGCCGGCAACGCTTCGACGCGGTGCAGGCGTTCGGCGCCGAGGCGGTGGCGCTGGCGGCGACCGCCTTCGGCGCGCGGCTGGTCCACGTCTCGGCGATCGGCGCCGACGAGCAAGTCGCCCTCGCACTATGCGCGCTCGAAGGCGATGGGCGAGAAGCTCGTGCTCGCCGCCGTCCCGTCGGCCACGATCCTGCGGCCCTCGATCCTGTTCGGCCCGGAGGACGACTTCTTCAACAAGTTCGCGGCCATGGCCCGCATCTCGCCGGTGCTGCCGCTGATCGGCGGCGGCCATACCCGGTTCCAGCCGGTGTTCGCCGGCGACGTCGCCAGCGCGGTCGCGGCCGCGATCGAGGGCCGCGCCGAGGACGGCCGCGACCTACGAGCTCGGCGGCCCGCAGGTGAAGAGCTTCAAGGAGCTGATGGAATTCGTGCTGGCGACCACCGCGCGCCGGCGCCTGCTGCTGCCGATCCCGTTCGCGCTCGCCAGGCTGCAGGCGTCCGTCCTGCAGCTCATGCCCAAGCCGTTGCTGACGCCCGACCAGGTCGAGCTGCTGCGCAGCGACAGCGTCGTGTCGGAGGAGGCCAAGCGCGAAGGCCGCACGATCGAGGCGCTCGGCATCGATCCCGTCGCCATGGCGACGATCGTGCCGTCCTATCTGTGGCGGTTCCGCAAGGCCGGCCAATTCAAGGCGCGCGGACGCGACGGTCTGCGGCCGGACTGCGAGCTAGGCCGCCACGCGAGCTGGCGCACCATTGCGCCTCAGCGGTGCACGTCGCACTGCGCTACGCGATCACCGCCATGCCCATCGTCACCAACATCGAGGACCTGCGGCGGATCGCCCGGCGGAAGATTCCGCGCGCGATCTACGATTATGTGGAGCGCGGCTCCTACGACGAGCTCACGCTCGCCGCCAACCGCGACGATCTCGATGCGATCCGCTTGCGCCAGCGGGTGCTGATCGACGTGTCGAAGGTGTCGCTCGGATCGACCGATGCTGGGCGAGACGGTCACGATGCCGGTCGCCATCGCGCCGACCGGGCTCACCGGCCTGGTGCACGGCGACGGCGAGATGCTGGCGGCGCGCGCCGCCGAGGCCGCCGGCACCAAGTTCTGCCTGTCCACCATGTCGATCTGCTCGATCGAGGACGTGCGCAGCGTGGTGAAGCAGCCGTTCTGGTTCCAGCTCTACATGTTCCGCGACCGCGGCTTCAGCAAATCGTCATCGAGCGGGCGCGCGCGGCGGATGCTCCGCGCTGTTCGTGACGGTCGACCTGCCGATGCGCGGCCAGCGCCATGCCGACATCAAGAACGGGCTGACCGTTCCGCCGCGGCTGACCGCCCGCAACGCCTTCGACATCGCCACCAAGCCGGCCTGGCTCGCCAAGGTGCTGCTCGGGCGGCGCAAGACCTTCGGCAATGTCGAGGCCTATCTCGACGGCCGCGTCGGCATGAGCGAGGCCGGCTCCTGGTCGAACCAGAATTTCGACCGCTCGCTGAGCTGGCGCGACATCGAATGGGTGCGCAGCCTGTGGCCGGGCAAGCTCGTGCTCAAGGGCGTGCTCGACGTCGAGGACGCCAAGACCGCGGCCTCCGCCGGCGTCGACGGCATCGTCGTGTCCAATCACGGCGGCCGCCAGCTCGACGGCGCCCGTTCCACCATCGCGGCCCTGCCGGAGATCGCGAGCGCCGTCGGCGACCGCATCGAGGTGCTGTTCGACGGCGGCATCCGCTCCGGGCAGGACGTGCTCAAGGCGCTCGGACGCGGCGCCCACGGCTGCCTGATCGGCCGCGCCTATCTCTACGGCCTCGCCGCCGAACGGCGAAGCCGGCGTGCGCCAGGCGCTCGACATCATCCGCGACGAGCTCGAGGTGGCGATGACGTTGACCGGCATCCGCGACGTGCGGGCGGTGACGAGCGACGTCATCGCAAGGGGGCGAATAGCGAATAGCGAGTAGCGAATAGAAGACGCTCCGCTCGAAACTTGAGCCCAGCGAGTGCCGCGCGCTCCACCTCTCCCCAGCATCAGCGCGTTTACGCGCGTCTTCGACGCACTATGCGGGGAGAGGTCGGCGAGCCGCTTCTTGGCGGCGAGCCGGGTGAGGGGGACTCTCTCGACACGCTCAGAGACTCGCGGTGAGTTCCCCTCACCCGCCCGCCATCGCGGCGAAGGGCCGCTCGGCGCCTAGCCGATGCTTCGCATCGGCGTTTTTGGCGCTAAGAACGGCGGCCGGGGCCGCCGAGCTCTCCGCGCAAGCGGGGACGAGCGCTCGACGCTTGCGGCAGCACTGTGGTCGCGTGCGCCTCTGCGCAGCCTACGAACCTGCTCAGTATCCCAGCGCCAGCCCGATCAGCCCGAGCGACCCGACGAGGACGCGCCACCACGCGAACAGCGCGAAGCCGTGGCGGGTCACGTAATCGAGAAGCGTGCGCACCACGAGCCAGGCGCAGACGAACGAGGTCGCGAAGCCGACCGCGATCAGCAGCGTGTTGTCGACGGTCAGCAACGAATAGTTCTTGAAGAGATCGTAGGCGAACGCCCCCGCCATGGTCGGGATGGCGAGGAAGAAGGAGAAATCCGCCGCCGAGCGCTTGTCGGCGCCGAGCAGCATGGCCGAGACGATGGTCGTGCCCGAGCGCGACACGCCCGGGACCATCGCCAGGCACTGCGCCAGGCCGATGATCAGATACATCGGCAGCGAGAACCGGGTGGCGTCGTGGTGGCGCGTGTCGAGGTCCAGCTGATCGACCCACAGCAGGATCGCGCCGCCGACGATCAGCATGAAGCAGACGACCCAGACGTTGAACAGCGTGCCCTTGATGAAGCTGTGCCCGGCCGCGCCGATGATCGCCGCCGGCAGGAACGCGATCAGCACGCCGATGACGAAGCGGCGCGCCGCCGGATCGCTGAACATGCCGATCGCGATCCGCCACAGCCGGCCGAAATAGATCGACAGGATGGCGAGGATGGCGCCGAGCTGGATCAGGACCACGAAGGTCTTGCCGAATGCGTCGTCGTCGAAGCCGAAGAAGCGCTCGACCAGGAGCAGGTGCCCGGTCGAGGACACCGGCAGGAACTCGGTCAGGCCCTCGATGACGCCGAGGACGAACGCCTTGAAAAGATCGAATGACATGAGGGGCTCCGCGGGGAGCAGCAGGATCGGCATTGGAAGCGGTATCGAGAGGCGCCGGCCGACGGGCGCGGGAGGTGCGGCGATCCGCTTTTCCCGCATCATTAACCCTGGAGCAACGGGGAACGGCGAACATTGCACAGGTTGCTCCGGCCGCCCTCTATCCAGCGGCACCGGCGCGACATAACGTGATGGCCGCCACGCTCGCCCGCGCCCACCTCGCGTTTCCGGACCAAATCCGGGCCGGAGGCCGGTTCGCCGTAAAAAACGCGTCAACCGCAACGATGCTGATCGCCGCAATCCTTAACGCAAGGTCCGCATGCTGACGCTGTTCCATCACCCGTTCTGCCCGCATTCGCGCTTCGTCCGCCTCGCGCTCGGCGAGTACGGCCTCACCGCGCGCGCGGTCGAGGAGCGGGTGTGGGAGCGCCGCGAGGATTTCCTCGTGCTCAATCCGGCCGGCACCACGCCGGTGCTGGTGACCGAGGGGCATCCGCCGGTTCCGGGCGCCGCCATCATCGCCGAGTTTCTCGACGAGATCCGCGGCGGCGAGCTCGGCGAGCTGCGCCTGCTGCCGCGCGAGTCGGGCGCGCGCGTCGAGGTGCGGCGGCTGATGAGCTGGTTCCACGACAAGTTCTTCGCCGAGGTGAGCGGCCCGCTCACCATCGGAGCGGTTCTACAAGCGCCACATGCCGGTCGACCGCCGGCGGCGGCTCGCCCGACACCGAGGTGCTGCGTGCGGCGCGCCACAACATCCGCTATCATCTCGCCTATATCGGCTGGCTGGTGCGCACGCGCGACTGGCTCGCCGGCGAGCGGCTGAGCTACGCCGATCTCGCCGCGGCCGCGCACCTGTCGGCGGTCGATTACCTGGGCGATGTGCCGTGGAACGAAGACGAAGCCGCGAAGAACTGGTACGCGCGGGTGAAGTCGCGACCCTCGTTCCGTCCGATCCTGGCGGAGACGCTGGCCGGCGTGCCGCCGTCGAAGACCTACGCCGATCTCGACTTCTGACGACCGGACGCTCAAGCGCGAGCTCGCGCGGGTCGCGCGCGAGCACGGCTTCGACGTCGTCGGCGTGACGCGGCCGGACGCGATCCCGCTCGCCAAGGAGCGGCTGGCGCGGTTTCTGGCCGAAGGCGCCCACGGCGACATGACCTGGATGGAGGGCGAGCGGCGCGGCGATCCGCGCGCACTGTGGCCGGAGGTGCGCTCGGTGGTCATGCTCGGTCTCAACTACGGCAGCGGCGGCGATCCGCTGGCGATCCTGCGAGCGCCGCGAGCGCGGCGCCATCTCGGTCTACGCCCAGGGCGACGACTATCACGACATCATCAAGCCGCGGCTCAAGGCGATCGCCCGCTGGCTGGTCGCGCAGGCCGGCGGCGACGTCAAGGTGTTCGTCGATACCGCCGCCTTGATGGAGAAGCCGCTGGCCGCGGCCGCCGGCGTCGGCTGGCAGGGCAAGCACACCAACCTGGTGTCGCGCCAACACGGCTCGTGGCTGTTCCTGGGCGCGATCCTCACCACGCTCGAGCTGCCGCCCGACGCGCCCGGAGACGATCACTGCGGCAGCTGCCGCGCCTGCCTCGACGTCTGCCCGACCGCGGCGTTCCCCGCGCCCTATCGGCTCGATGCCCGGCGCTGCATCTCCTATCTCACCATCGAGCACAAGGGCCCGATCGCGCGCGAGCTGCGGCCGCTGATGGGCAACCGCATCTACGGCTGCGACGATTGCCTGGCGGTGTGTCCCTGGAACAAGTTCGCGCAAGCGGGCCGCGAGGCGAAGCTCGCGGCGCGCGCGGAGCTGCAAGCGCCGCGGCTCGCCGATCTCGCCCGGCTCGACGACGCGGCGTTCCGCAAGCTGTTCGCGAAATCGCCGGTCAAGCGCACCGGACGCGATCGCTTCGTGCGCAACGTGCTGATCGCGATCGGCAACTCGGGCGACGCGTCGCTCGCGGACGAAGCCGAGCGGCTGTTGGCCGACCCCTCGCCGCTCGTGCGCGGCGCCGCGGTGTGGGCGCTCGGGCGGCTCGATCCGCAACGGCTCGCGGCGCTCGCGCCAACGCATCGCCCGAACGAGACCGATCCGGTGGTGGAGGAGGAATGGGCGGCAGTCCATCGCATCCGGTGTCATTCCGCCGAGCGACTCGGGCTTCGCCCCGAGGAGCGAGAGCCGGACCCAGTAAACACCGCACTCGCTTGTCGAGACGACTGTGCGGACTCGCCGCAAATGCTTGCCGGTGATTACTGGGTGCCCGCTTACGCGGGCATGACAGCCGAGGGGTGGCGAAGTCAACTGCAACACGCGTCAACCGAACACCCATCAAAACTCCGCCACGGCGGCGATCAGCCGCTCGATGTCCTCCGGCCGCGACAGGCGGTGGTCGCCGTCCTTCACCAGAGTGAGCACGACGTCGTCGCGCGCAAAGCGCGCGGAGAGCTCGACCGCGTGCTGCCACGGCACGTCCGGGTCCTGCACGCCTTGCAGGATGCGCACCGGACAGCCGGTCTCGATCATGCCGCCGAGCAGGAGATGCTCACGGCCCTCCTCGATCAGGCGGCGGGTGATGAGATAGGGCTGCCTCGGAATACTGCGAGGGCCGCGCCCATGCGCCCTTGTCCTCGAGCTCGCGCCGCACCTCCGGGGGGAAGCGCTTCCACATCAGCTCCTCGGTGAAATCGACCGCCGGCGCGATCAGCACCAGCCCGGCCACCTGTGCAGCTCCTGGCGCGTCCGCCGGGCGGCCGCGCCGCGCCAGCTCGCGGACCAGCAGCAGCGCCAGCCAGCCGCCCATGGACGATCCGACCACGACCTGCGGCCCCCGGCAGAAGGCGTCGAGCACCGCCAGGCTCTCCTCCAGCCAGCGGCCGATCGTGCCGTCGGCGAAATCGCCGCCCGATTCGCCATGGCCGGAATAGTCGAAGCGCACCATGGCGCGGCCCTGCTCGAGCGCCCAGCGGTCGAGCGCCTCGGCCTTGGTGCCTTTCATGTCGGACTTGAAGCCGCCGAGCCAGAACAGGCCGCGGCGCGCGCTGCCCTGCACTCGCGCGCCCGCGACGGCGATCCGCCGCGCCTCAGAACCAGTTCCAACGGTTGAGAATTTCAGGCAAAAATCGTCCATTCGGGTGCTTCGCCGTCTAGAGACATCAGGTTCGAGGCCGGGAATGCCCTGTTTGGCCGTATGCTGCCGGGGAATGCAAGAGCGCCGTTTCAGGGGTTGAGCGACCGCCGCGGACCCGGGCCGGGCGAAAGGGACAGGGTCAGTGAGCAACGGTTACGGCGAGTCGCAACCTGGCCCGCGCACGCTGGCGGGCGCGACCATATTGCAGATCGTGCCGGCGCTGCGCGAGGACCCGGTCGCCCGCACCGCCGTCAACGTCGCCCACGCGCTGCTGCAATTCGGCGCGCGCGCCCTGATCGCCGCCGATGACGGGCCGCTGGCGGCGGAGCTCAAGTCGTTCGGCGGCGAATGGGTCCCGCTCGTCAACGCCACCATCAACCCGTTCAAGCTCAGAAAGAACGCGCAGACCCTCGAGCAGCTGATCGCGCACGAGCGCATCGACATCATCCACGCCCAGAGCATCGGCGGGGCGTGGAGCGCCCAGATGGCGGCGGCGCAGATCGCGGTCTGGCTCGTCACCACGCTGCCGGACGTGCCGCCGGTCTCCGGGCCGCGCGCGTTCTGGGCGAGCGCGCTGGCGCGCGGCGACCGGGTGATCTCGCCCTCGAGCTTCGCGGCCGCGCCGGTGATGGAGCGCTACGACCTGCCGCGCGAGCGCATCACCGTGATCCCGCGCGGCATCGACACCGCCGCCTTCGACCCGGCGACGGTGACGCCGGAGCGGATCGAGGCGCTGCTCAAGGCCTGGCGCATCCGACCGGACGAGCGCGTCGTGCTGGCGCCCGGCCGGGTGGCGCCGTGGAACGGGCAGATCATGCTGCCCGACATCGCGCGCGCGCTGCACGACAGCGGCGCGCGCAACTTCGTGATCGTCATCGTCGGCGAGAATCGCCGTTACCGCAAATATGCCCGCACGGTGCTCAAGCAGGCGCAGGCAGCACGGCATGCACGCCGTGCTGCGCCTGGCCGGACACTGCCGCGACATGCCGGCGGCATTTGCCGCCGCCGAGGTGGTGGTGGTGCCGGCGATCGAGCCGCCGCCGCTCGGCCGCGTGGTGGCGCAGGCGCAGGCCATGGGTCGGCCGGTGGTGACGGCGGACACCGGCATCCTGCCCGAGCACGTGGTGACGCCGCCCGAAATGCCGGAGGACGTGCGCACCGGCTGGGTGGCCAAGCGCGGCGACCCGATCGAATTCGCCCGTGCGCTCAGCATCGCGCTCTCGCTCGACGAGCGGGCCTACCAGACGATGTCGGCGCGCGCCCGGCAATTCGCCGAATACATGTTCTCGCCGGACAGCGTCGCGGTGGCGACCCGGGCGGTCTATACCTCGTTGCTGGCGCGCGATACGTATCGCGCAATCGTCGATGCGCGAATCTCGGTGTGCTCCGCTCCGCCCTTGCGGCGAGCGGGTTGGCGGGTAGGCGGGCCGCGAACTGTCGCGGCTCGATGCCGAGAATGACGCGCCTCCCGGACCCTTCGCCGCGAATTGATACCTGCCGCCCGGCCACGGGAGGCCTCCACATTCCGCCGCCGAGCACGCGCATTCCCGTTGACTTATGGACGGTTTATCCCGATCTTTTACGGGTCCGCGTTGGCGGACCCGTTGCAACAACTCGAGGAGAGCACAGCCATTCGTCGCCCGATGAGAGCCCCGCTGCCCGTCCAAAAGGACGGCCCGCGTGTCAACGAGGAGATCCGAGTTCCCCAAGTCCAGTTGATCGATCAGACCGGCCACAATCACGGCCCTACTGACATCCAGATCGCATTGGCCAAGGCCCAGGAGGCCGGGCTCGATCTGGTGGAGATCGCCCCGAATTCGGCCCCGCCGGTCTGCAAGCTTCTCGATTACGGGAAGTACAAGTACCAGGCGCAGAAGAAGGCGGCGGAAGCCCGCAAGAAACAGAAGGTGGTCGAGGTCAAGGAGATCAAGCTCCGGCCGATGATCGACGACCACGACTACGACGTGAAGATGCGCTCGATGCAGCGCTTCTTCGAGGAAGGCGACAAGGTCAAGGTGACGCTGCGGTTCCGCGGCCGCGAGATGGCGCACCAGGAGCTCGGCTACCAGCTCCTCAACCGCGTCAAGGACGACACCATCAAGATCGCCAAGGTCGAGCAGGAGCCGCGCTTCGAGGGCCGGCAGGTGGTGATGGTGCTGGCGCCCAGGTGACGGGCGTCATTGCGGCTCGATGCCGAGCTCCTTGACCAGGTTGCGCCAGCGCTCCTGGTCGGCGCGGATGAATTCGGCCGCGCTCTCGGGCGTCGATTCGCCGCTGGCCGCCAGCCCGAACGCGATCATGCGCTGGCGGATCTCGGCGCTCTGCAGGAATTGCCCGATCGCCTCATTGAGGCGTTGAACGATCGCCGGCGGCGTGCCGGCGGGCGCCACCACCGCAAACCAGCCGTCGATCACGAAGCCCGGCAGGGTCTCGCCGATGGTCGGCAAGTCGTCCATTCCGGGAAAGCGCTTCGCCGAGCTGATCGCGATCCGCCGCAGCTTGCCGGCTTTCACGAACGCGTCGGAGGCGGCGACCGCGCTGATCATCAGCTGGACCGTGCCGGTCGCGGTGTCCTGCAGCATCTGCGCGGTCGCCCGATAGGGCACCTCGACCATGCCGATGCCGCCGCGCTTGTTGAGGAGCTTGCCGACCACCACGCCGTAGCCGCTGCTGGCGTCGACCGCGTAGGACAGCTTGCCGGGCTGCGCCTTGCCGTAAGCGATCAGCTCGGGGAGCGATTGCACCGGCAAGTCCGGATGCACCGCGACCACGAACGGACCGCTCGCCGCCACCAGCGCGACCGCGGCGAAATCGCGCGTCGGGTCGTAGGGAATCGATTTCAACAGGAACATGTTCGAGGTGAGCCCCGAGGCATTGGCGAAGAAGAACGTGGTGCCGTCGGGCGCGGCACGCGCCGCCGCCTGCGCGCCCAGAATGCCGGACGCGCCCGGGACGTTCTCGACGAACACCTGCTGCCCGAGCGTGCGCGAGACGCCGTCGGCTAAGAGCCGCGCCATGATGTCGGTGGCAAGTCCCGGTCCGGTCGCCACGATCAGCTTGATCGGCCGCGTCGGCCAGGCATCGGTGCACCGGCGCGGTCTGTGCGCGCGCGCCATCGGCCGCGACGCAGCAACAAGCGCGCACGTCACCGCGCGCAGAAACCCAATCATGACGTCCTCCCGAACACCGCGCCCGTGTTCTGGCTGCATTGATCTTGCGCGGCTTGACGGCGTCGTTCCGCGCCAATCATGGTAACAGCCCAAAGCGTAGCAACAAGGCGACCGAAACGCGCAAAGCGCGGGGTTTCAGGGAGAGACGATGGCGGATGAGCTTCTGCTGGTGGGCAGCATTCCACTCGATACGCCGAAGGACGTGTTCGAGACTTTCGGCGCGCCGCTCGGACGTTACCTGTCGGCGATGCCGGACGGCGAGGTCGGACCGCGCAGCCACTGGATCAGCCGCATCCACTACCAGGTGCTCGCCGCCCACCCGGAGCTCGAGGTTCTCGCGCATCCGCGCCCCGACAACGGGATCGAGCGCCAGTTTCCGCACGACAATTCGGACCGCTGGCAGTTCAAGGTGCGCGACGGCGTCGAGCGGGTGCGGTTCGGCGACCCGGGCTGGCGGCTCGGCTTCGCGCGCGACGCCGTCAATTCGTATTTCGTCTTTCAGACCCTGCGCGAGAAGGGCGTGCTGCCCCGGCATCTGCGGTTCCAGGTCTCGATGCCGATGGTCAACAGCGCGCTGCCGCCGCGCGTGTTCCCGGTCGAAGGCGACCTCGACAAGATCAAGCCGGGCTTCGAGGCGGCGCTGCGCGCGGAGGTCGCCAAGATGGTCGAGAAGATTCCCGGCGAAGGACCTCGCCATCCAGTGGGACTGCGCCACCGAGGCGCAGGACGTCTACGGCGCCATTCCGCAATTACCGCCCACCGGTGCGATCGAGCGCAACGTCGCGCAGGTCCGCAACCTCTCGCCCCACATCCCGGAGGACGTGGCGCTCGGCTACCACCTCTGCTTCGGCACGCTCGGCGGTTGGCCGCGGTTCCAGCCGCCCGATCTCGGCCAAGTGGTGAAGCTCGCCAACGCCTTCCTGCAGGCCTCGGGCCGGCGGGTCGACTGGATCCATATCCCGCTGCTCGACACCCTGGACGAGGCCTTCTTCGCGCCGCTCAAGGACCTCGAGCCGCGCGGCGCCCGGGTCTATCTCGGCGCGATCCACAACATGGAGCGGTTTCCGCAGCGCCTCGCGCTGGCGCGCAAATATCTGCCGGAATTCGGCCTCGCGGCCTATTGCGGCTTCGGCCGCAGCCCGGTGGCGGCATTGCCGGGCATCCTCGACGACCACCTGAAGGCGGCGCAGGTCGGTTAGACCCATGCCGGGCGACCTTCGGCCGCGCCCGATTCGGCAGAGGAATCCGGGCGCTGGTTGTGTTTTTCCCGGGCCTCTGCCATAACGCCGGCCTTCCGCCGCCCGGCCGAAAGGGCTGCCGTGGCGACGGTAAAGTGCTCAATCAGCACGCTCAATCGAGCAAATCCGGCTGGCCGGGCGGTTGCCCATGGCCTTGGCCGCAAAGGAGAGCCAAATGCCCAAGATCAAGACCAAGTCGGGCGCCAAAAAGCGCTTCAAGATTACCGGCACCGGCAAGGTGCTGTATGCCCACCGCGGCAAGCGCCACGGCATGATCAAGCGGACCAACAAGCAGATCCGTCAGCTGCGCGGCACCGACGTCCTGTTCAAGACCGACGGCGACAACATCAAGAAGTACTTCCTGCCCAACGGCTGATCGCCGCAGGCCGCCTCGGACCGCCGTCCGCACCAACCCGTCGTTGCACGCAATCTGTAAGGAGATCAGCCATGGCCCGCGTCAAGCGTGGTGTCACTGGGCACGCCAAGCACAAGAAAGTCCTCAAGGCCGCCAAGGGCTATTACGGCCGGCGCAAGAACACCATCCGGATCGCCAAGCAGGCGGTCGAGAAGGCCAACCAGTACGCCTATCGCGACCGCAAGCGGCGCAAGCGCACCTTTCGGGCGCTGTGGATCCAGCGCCTCAACGCGGCGGTGCGCCCGTTCGGCCTCAACTACAGCCGTTTCATCGACGGTCTCGACAAGGCCGGGCTGCTGGTCGACCGCAAGGTGCTGTCCGACCTCGCGATCCGCGAGCCGGCGGCGTTCCAGGCGATCGTCGAGCAGGCGAAGGCCGCGCTGCCCGCCTAAGACCGGGCCGCAACGATGACCGATATTCCGGCGCTCGAAACCGAGCTCACGGCCGCGGTCGCGGCCGCCAACGACGAGGCTGCGCTCGAGGCGGTGCGCGTCGCCGCGCTCGGCCGCAACGGCTCGGTCTCGGCGCTGCTCAAGACGCTCGGCACGATGACGCCCGACGAGCGCAAGGAGCAAGGACCGCGCATCAACGGCCTCAAGGACCGGGTCACGGCCGCGATCGCCGCGCGCAAGGATGCACTTGAAGGGCGCGGCGCTCGACGCCCGCCTCAACACCGAGACCGTCGACGTCACGCTGCCGGTGCGCGAGCCGCCGACCGAGACCGGCCGCATCCATCCGATCAGCCAGGTGATCGACGAGCTCACGGCGATCTTCGCCGACATGGGCTTCGCGGTCGCCGAGGGGCCGGACATCGAGACCGACGACTACAATTTCACCAAGCTCAATTTCCCCGAAGGCCATCCGGCCCGCGAGATGCACGACACGTTCTACTTCAATCCGAAGCCCGACGGCTCGCGGCTGCTGCTGCGCACCCACACCTCGCCGGTGCAGGTGCGCACCATGCTGGCGCAGAAGCCGCCGATCCGCGTGATCATTCCGGGCCGCACCTATCGCAGCGACTCCGACCAGACCCACACGCCGATGTTCCACCAGGTCGAGGGCCTGGTGATCGACAAGGGCGCGCATCTCGGCCACCTGAAATGGATCCTGGAGGAATTCTGCAAGGCGTTCTTCGAGGTCGACCACGTCAAGATGCGGTTCCGGCCGTCGTTCTTTCCGTTCACCGAGCCGTCGCTCGAGGTCGACATCCAGTGCCGGCGCGACAAGGGCGAGGTCCGCTTCGGCGAGGGCGAGGACTGGCTGGAGATTCTCGGCTGCGGGATGGTGCATCCGAACGTGCTGCGCAATTGCGGGCTCGATCCCGACGAGTACCAGGGCTTCGCCTGGGGCATGGGCATCGACCGCATCGCCATGCTGAAATACGGCATGCCCGACCTGCGCGCCTTCTTCGAGGCCGACGTGCGCTGGCTCGCGCATTACGGCTTCCGCCCGCTCGACCTGCCGACCCTGGCGGGAGGATTGAGCGCGTGATGGGTAGCGCGATGGCTCATGATGGGTAGCTCACAGCCGATGCCACGAGCTCGGTGCGTCCCCTCCCCCGCTTGCGGGGGAGGGTTAGGGAGGGGGCACGCACGCGAGATCCGTCATGGTTGATCTCCCAAACAGCCCCGAGCTGGAAGGTATCGACGAAGCACCGTCAGCGCGCGCGCTCGCTGCGACAGGATTCGACCGATGCGGAGCGGATCATCTGGAGCGCCATTCGCGCTCATCGGCTGCAGGGCGCGAGCTTTCGGCGGCAGGTGCCGATCGGTCCGTACATCGTCGATTTCGTATGCCACGCGGCAGCGCTGATCATCGAGCTCGACGGCGGCCAGCATTTCGAAGCTGAACACCTGCAAGCGCGATGCACGACGCGATGCGTTTCTGGCATCGAAGGGCTATCGCGTTCTTCGATTCAACAATCACGACGTGATGACCAATCGGCGAGGCGTGCTGGAGACGATTCGCGGCAGCCATTCGGCGTCACGCCCCCTCCCTGACCCTCCCCCGCAAGCGGGGGAGGGAGACACGACCGAGCGCTCAGTGCGGGAGACCGCACGATGAAATTCACCCTCTCCTGGCTCAAGGAGCATCTCGACACCGACGAGCCGCTCGACAAGATCGTCGACAAGCTCACCATGATCGGGCTCGAGGTCGAGAGCGTCGCCGACCGCGGCAAGGCGCTGGCGCCGTTCACCATCGCGCCGCGTGATCTCGGCCGAGCAGCATCCCAACGCCGACCGGCTGCGCGTCTGCCTGGTCGACACCGGCGGCGGCGATCCGGTGCAGGTCGTGTGCGGCGCGCCCAATGCGCGCGCCGGCATGAAGGGCGTGTTCGTGCCGCCCGGCGCCTTCATCCCGGGCAAGGACATGACGCTCGGCGTCGGCAAGATCCGCGGCGTCGAGAGCCGCGGCATGCTGGTGCTCCGAGCTCGAGCTGCAGCTCTCCGACGACCACGACGGCATCATCGACCTGCCGGCCGACGCGCCGGTCGGCGCCAACTACGCCGACTGGGCCGGGCTCGACGATCCGGTGATCGAGATCAACCTCACGCCCAACCGCCCCGACTGCACCGGCGTGCACGGCATCGCGCGCGATCTCGCCGCCGCCGACATGGGCAAGCTCAAGGACCCCGCCGATCAAGCCGGTCGAAGGGCGCTTCCCCTGCCCGGTCAAGGTCACGCTCGATTTCGGCGCGACGCCCTCGCTCTGCCCGGCCTTCGGGCTGCGGCTGGTGCGCGGCGTCAAGAACGGCCCCTCGCCGGCCTGGCTGCAGCGCCGGCTGATCGCGATCGGGCTGCGCCCGATCAACGCGCTGGTCGACATCACCAATTTCATCACCTACGACCGCGGCCGCCCGCTGCACGTGTTCGACGCCGCCAAGGTGCACGGCGATCTCACGGTGCGCCGCGCGCGCTTCGGCGAAAGCCTCGCTCGCGCTCGACGGCAAGATCTACACGCTCGACGAGACCATCTGCGTGATCGCCGACGAGAACGGCATCGAATCGCTCGCCGGCATCATGGGCGGCGAGGCGCAGCGGCTGCTCGGAGACCACCACCGACGTGCTGATCGAGTCGGCGCTGTGGGACCCGATCAACATCGCGCAGACCGGCCGCAAGCTCGGCATCAATTCGGACGCGCGCTACCGCTTCGAGCGCGGCGTCGATCCCAGCCTTCATGCTGCCGGGGCTCGAGCTCGCGACCCGCATGGTGCTCGATCTCTGCGGCGGCGAGCCGTCGGCGATCACGGTCGCCGGCAAGGCGGAGGCGCCCGAGCGCATCATCGATTTCCCGCTCGAGGAGTTGCGCGCGGCTGGCCGGCGTCGAGGTCGGCCTGCCCGAGATCAAGCGCGTGCTCGGCCATCTCGGCTTCTTCGTCGCCGGCCAGGGACCGGCGGTCAAGATCGCGGTGCCGTCGTGGCGGCCGGACGTGCACGGCAAGGCCGACATCGTCGAGGAGGTCGTGCGCATCATCGGCGTCGACCGCGTCCCGTCGACGCCGTTCGACCGCGGCGAGGCGCCGCGCAAGCCGGTGCTCACGCCGATCCAGGTGCGCACCCGCAAGGCCAAGCGCGCGCTCGCCGCCCGCGGCATGGTCGAGGCCGTCACCTGGTCGTTCGTCTCGAAGCCGCAGGCCGAGCTGTTCGGCGGCGGCAAGCCCGAGCTCGCGCTCGCCAATCCGATCGCGGCCGATCTCTCCGACATGCGGCCGAGCCTGATCCCGGGCCTGGTCAGCGCGGCGCAGAAGAACGCCGACCGCGGCTCGCACGACGTCGCGCTGTTCGAGGTCGGGCAGGTGTTCCGGGGCGACCAGCCGCAGGATCAGCTGACCGCCGCGGCGGGCGTGCGCCGCGGCGCTGGCCAAGGCGTCGGGCAGCGGCCGGCACTGGTCGGCGCCGGCCGCCGAGGTCGACGCCTTCGACGTCAAGGCCGATGCGCTGGCGGTGCTCGCCGCCGCCGGCGCGCCGGCGCCGGCGCTGCAGGTGGTGCCGGGCGGCCCGGCCTGGTTCCATCCGGGACGCTCCGGCACCATCCAGATCGGCCCGCAGAACGTGCTCGGCCATTTCGGCGAACTGCATCCGCGCGCGCTCGAGGCGCTCGACGCCGAGGGCCCGCTGGTCGCCTTCGAGGTGATCCTGGACAAGATCCCCGAGCCGAAGGCCAAGGCGACGCGCGCCAAGCCGGTGCTCGAGCTGTCGCCGTTCCAGCCGGTCGAGCGCGACTTCGCCTTCGTGGTCGACCGCGCGGTGAAGGCCGCCGACATCGTGCGCGCCGCGCAGTCGGCCGACCGCAAGCTGATCGCCGGCGTCAACGTGTTCGACGTCTACGAAGGCAAGGGCATCGATCCCGGCAAGAAGTCGATCGCGATCGCCGTGACGCTTGCAGCCGCGCGAGAAGACGCTGACCGACGAGGAGATCGAGGCGGTCGCCGGCAAGATCGTCGCCGAGGTCGGCAAGCGCACCGGCGGGGTGTTGCGGGCGTAAGGACTGTCACACCCTCTTGCCGCCGAGCAGCCGCACCACCGCGTCGGCGGCGCGCTCGCCCGATTCCCAGGCGCCGCCGACCGTGCCCCACAGCGTCTCGTGCGCGGCCTCGCCGGCCAGAAAGACACGGTTGTTGAGCGGCTCCATCAGCACCTTGCGCGACGGCTGCCCGCCGGGCGCCGCCGCCGAGGAGGCGCCGAGCACCCACGGCTCGTTGTTCCAGCGGGTCGCGTGGCTGCGCTTGACGGCGCTCTTGATGTCGGTGCCGTAGAGCCCGGCGAGCCAGCCGACCGCGAAGTCGATCATCGCCGCCTCGCCCTTGTCGGACAGCTCGCGGCCGAACTTGCCGCCGACGTCGATCACGCAGAGCGTGCGAGCCCGAGACATTGGCCAGGACCGCGGCGGTCCGATTGCTCTCCGATTTCTCGAACATGAGCTCGTCGCGGCGCAGCCCGAGCGGATTGCCGGTGAACTCCAGCGCCACGTGATCGAGGCTGCCGAGCTTGAGCCTGGCGGCGGCGTCGAGGGCGCGCTTGGGCAGCTCGGGCGCGAACTTGATCTTGCCGGCGGTGAGAACATTGGTCGACACCGTGACGATCACGGCGCGGGCGTCGAATTTGCCTTTGCTGGTCATGACCTCGACGGGCGAGCGGCCCACCAGTCGATCTGCGTCACCGGCGTCGCCAGCTGGACGGCGGCCGGCGCCAGCTTCGCAAGCAGCGCGCCCAGCCCCTGGCGGCAGAACGCGCTGTTGTCGCGCTCGGCCGAGCGGCTGAAATCGACCGCCGAGATTTCCGCAAGCTCCTTGCCGGCGCCGTAGGGGCCGAGCACGAATTCGATGGCGGCGCGCCATTCACCGAGGTCCTTCGGCAAGTGCCTGCGCGCAGGACACGTCGACCCTGCCGCGGGCGGCGTCCGCGATCGCGCTGTTGGTGCGCACCAGGCCGGCGAGAAAATCCTCCATCTCGCCTTCGCGCGCGAAGCGCCGGCCGATGCGCATGCGCTGCCCGGGCGGCGCCGGATAGAGGTCGAGCCCGGTCTGCGGCGCGAGCTTCGCCACCGGATTGATGTCGGCGGTATAGATCCAGTGGGCGCCGCGATCGTAGGGCACGCCGAAGGTCTTGGTGTCGGTGATGCAGCGGCCGCCGACCGTGTCCGCCGCCTCGATCAGCGCGAAGCGCTTGCCCGCCGCCGCCAGCCGTCGCGCCGCCGCGATGCCGGCGGCACCGGCGCCCACGATGACGACGTCGACGCTGCCCGACCGCCCGACCTCCGGCGTCGGCGCGGGCTGCTTGCGCGGCGCTGCGAGCGCCGGCCCAGCCGCCAGCGCGGCGGAGGCGGCCAAGAACGACCGGCGGCTCAATCGTTTCATGGTGTGCGGATGTTGGCGTTTTGCGACGTCTACCATGGAAACGCGGAATTCGCGGCAAATCTTTGCGGCCGATGCGCTTATCTTGTGCGCCTTCACGCCGGTGGCTGCTTGCCGCGTCATGTGCTTGACCGGTTCCCACTTGCTCCGGAACGATGCGCTACCTTCTGCGCGCAACGGAGAACGACGATGCTCGCCGCGGCCATCAAGGCACTGTCGCAGATGTTCTCGCCGCCGTTCCGGACGGTGCTGCTCAAATCGGTCTCCCTCGGGCTCGCGCTGATCGTGCTGCTCGGGATCGGCCTGCACCGCCTGTTCGCCTGGTTCGCGACCGCCGGCGAAAGCTGGGCCGAGGAGCCTGCTCGGACCGGCGCGCACACGCCGCTCGCCATTCTGGGCTGGATCTTTTCGATCGCGGCCGCGCTCGGCATCGTCGTCGGGGCGATCTTCCTGATGCCGGCGGTCACCGCGCTGGTCGCCGGCTTCTTCGCCGACGACATCGCGCTCGAGGTCGAGCGCAGCCACTACCCCGGCGAGCCGGTCGGCACGCCGCTGCCGCTCGCGCGCGCCGGCTTCGAAGGCGTCAAGACCGCCCTGCTGGCGGTCGGCATCTATCTGCTGGCGGTGCCGTTCCTGCTGCTGGCGGGCATCGGCGTCGTGATCTTCTTCCTGGCGACCGCGTTCCTGCTCGGCCGCGAATATTTCGAGCTGGCGGCGATGCGCCACCATCCGGCGGCCGAGGCCAAGCGGCTGCGCAAGCAAAATCACCGCACGGTGTTCGTCGCCGGCCTGTTCATCGCCGCGTTCGTGTCGATCCCGATCGTCAATCTGGCGACCCCGCTGTTCGGCACCGCCTTCATGGTGCACATGCACAAGCGGCTGACGAAGAGGCGAATAGCGAGTAGCGAATAGCGCCGCTCGCTACCCCTATCGTCGCTATTCGCTCGTCATGGCAGCGCGCTGACCGCGACCCGCACGGTGCCGTCGGCCTCGGCGATCACGCGCAGCGTCTTGGCGTCGAACTCGATGCCGACGAGACGCAGCGCCGTGACCGCGGCGTCGACGCGAACGCCGTCGGCGCTCTGGCGGAAATCGGCGATCGCCGTCTCGATGCTCTTGCGGGCGCTGAGCGCGAACGGGTTCAGGTCGATGGTCGCGCTCTCCGCCAGCGCGGTCTCGAGATAGGGGATCGCGGCGCGCGCCGCCGTGCCGAGCAGGCCGAAGGCCGCTTCCGATTCGACGTCGAGCACGATGTCGGCGAGACGCAGCAGCTGGCGGTTGCGATCGAGCTCGGGCTTGCCCCACACGTACACGGTCGCCTCGGCCCCGAAACCGAACCAGCTCTTTTGCTCATTGGCCCTGACGCCGAGCGAGATCAGCAGCCGTTCGCCGGACGCCGCCAGGCTCACGCTGCGGACGGTGACGGTGAACGCGCCGCTCTTGTCCTCCGGAAAGGTCTTGCCCTTGAGCTGCGCCTCCAAGAGCCGGTTCACCTCGGTGAACGGGACATCGATCGGCACCGCGATGTTGACGCGGCCCTGCTCCAGCTGCGGGACCAGCTCCAGCTGCGCGGGGAACGGACATTCGGGTTTCGTCTCCGACGGCACGATCCGGGTTTCGGCCTGCACGCCGATGGTGAGCGTGACGGCGGACGCGTCGATGCGCGGCTGTCCGGCGAAGGCGCGCGTGGGCCGCAGCTCGAGCCAGAGATTCGGCATGCCGGCCGAGGCCGCACCGACCGAGATCGAGCGGCACATCTTCGCCCATTCGCGCCGCGCCGCGATTTCGAGGAACGGGTCGTTGCGCACGCGCTCTTGCAGCTTGGCGATCTGCTCGTTGACGGCACGATCGAGCAGCGGCTTCACCTCGTTCGAGACGTTGAGCTTGATGCCGAAGATCGACAGCGACCCATCCGCGATCGACACCTGCCCGGTGAGATTGGGCTCGAGCCGCCACCCCGATAACAGCGCCGGACGCGCCGTCACGGTGACGTTGCCGCGGATGTCGGCGCGCTGGTCGAGCGTCTTGCCGGTGAGACCCTGGAGGCTTTGCCCGAGCCCGCCGCCGAGCAGGCCGCCGAGCGCGCCGGTGAGATTGCCGGCCTGGGTGGCGATCTGGCCGGTGGCGCGGAAGCTGCCGTTGAGCACGGTGGACACCGCCAGCGCCTCCGGCCGCCCGGTGACCGCGAGCGGGCCGCGCGCGATGGTCCAGCCGATGTCGGCGTTCTGCAGCAGCTGGGACAACGGATTCTCGCGCTTGCCGGTGAGGTCGCGGGGCGCCTGCGCCTCCATGGCATCGCGGATGGCGGTCAGCGCGATCGCCGCCGGCGTCACGATGACCGAGCTGCGGGTCACCGGCTTGAGCGGCGGCACCTCGACCAGCGCCGGCCGCCGGCCGCTGCCCGAGCCGGAGATGAGGTTCATGGTCCAGACCGCGCCGCCGAACGAGACGACGAGGACCAGCGCACCGATGGCGATCTTTCCCCAGGCAATCTTGTCACCAGCCAGGCGCATGCGGATCAACCCCTTTGAATCGGCAGGATGTTATTTGAGGGAGGATCGTGGCACCAGCGCGACCGCCACACACGCCCGTCAAGCGACCGCCTTTCCCGGCCACTTGCAGAGGTCGGCGATCAGGCACTTCTCGCACAGCGGCCGGCGGGCGACGCAGACGTAGCGCCCGTGCAGGATCAGCCAGTGGTGGGCGTGGCGCTTGTATTGCGCCGGCACCACCTGCTCGAGCTTCATCTCGACCTCGAACGGGGTCTTGCCCGGTCGCCAGGCCGGTGCGGTTGCCGACCCGGAAGATATGGGTGTCGACCGCGATGGTCGGCTCGCCGAACGCCATGTTGAGGACCACGTTGGCGGTCTTGCGGCCGACGCCGGGCAGCGCCTCCAGCGCCTCGCGCGAGCGCGGCACCTCGCTGCCGTGCTCCTCGACGAGCTTGCTGCGACAGCGCCACGACGTTCTTGGCCTTGGTGCGAAAGAGGCCGATGGTCTTGATCAGCTCCTGCACCCGCGCCTCGCCGAGCGCCGCCATCTTGGCGGGCGTGTCGGCGGCCGCGAACAGCGCCGGCGTCGCCTTGTTGACGCCCGCATCGGTCGCCTGCGCGGACAGCACCACCGCGACCAGGAGCGTGAACGGATTGACGTGCTCGAGCTCGCCCTTGGGCTCGGGGCTGGCGGCCCGGAACCGGCGGAACGCTTCCTCGATTTCGGCGGTTGTCCACTGCGGGAGCGCGCCGGCCGCGGCTTTCACGTCGGCGGCGAGACGCTTGCGCGGGCCTTTGACGTCGGCGGCCTTGCCGGCGCGGGCCTTGCGCAGCGCCGTTGCGGGCGGGATTTGGGGCGTCGCGGGCGCCCTGCGGGGCCGACTTGCGAGGCGACGATCTGCGAGGTTTTTTGCGAGCCATTGTTCCCGTATAGTGAGCGCCATGACTCCCGACAACGCGCCGCCCCAGGAACCGAAGCGAAGAACCCCCGATCTTTTCGGCGGTGCTGACCCCGCACCGGTCGCTCAGCCCGACCGGCTTCCTGCTGTTCATGCTGGTGCTGGGCGGCATCAGCTTCACCACCGGGATGGTGTTCCTGCTGGCCGGCGCCTGGCCGGTGTTCGGCTTCTTCGGGCTCGACGTGCTGCTGGTCTATTGGGCGTTCCGGCTGAACTACCGCTCCGCCAAGGCCTACGAGCAGGTCACCGTCACCCCCTCGGAGCTGACCGTGCGCAAGGTCAGCCACCACGGCCGGATCAGCGAGTGGACCCTCAACCCGCTCTGGGTGCGGCTCGAGCGGGTGGTGCACGAGGAGTTCGGCATCGAGCGGCTGTTCCTGGTCTCGCACGGGCGGCAGCTTCCGATCGCGGCCTTTCTCGGACCGCGCGAGAAGGAAAGCTTCGCGCTCGCGCTCTCGGCGGCGCTCGGCGAGGCCAAGCGCGGACCGACCGGACGGTGTCAATAGCTCGTGGCTTTGCGCATGTTCTTGTCGGAACCGGTTCACTTTCCGGAACATGCGCGTTCAAGCAGGAATCGGGTGGGCGGCATGGCGGCCGCGCCCTAGATAGGGAGCAGCACGAATGGAGGCATCCATGCTCTCGCCCGACCGCGTCTCCGAAGCGACGCCGCTCGCCATCGCGGCCGCCGACTACGACGTCGTGCGCCGCGCCATCGCGTTCATCTCCGAGCGCTGGCGCGAGCAGCCCGAGACCGAGGCGATCGCCGAAGCGGCCGGCGTGCACCGCGACCGAGCTGCATCACCTGTTTCGCCGCTGGGCCTCCCTCACGCCCAAGGCATTCCTGCAGGCGCTGACGCTCGACCATGCGCGGCGGCATGCTGCGCGATTCCGCGAGCGTGCTCGACGCCTCGTTCGAGGTCGGGCTGTCGGGACCCGGGCGGCTGCACGACCTGTTCGTCACCCACGAGGCGATGTCGCCGGGCGAATGGAAATCGGGCGGCGCCGGGTTGACCATCGCGTATGGTTTCCATCCCTCCCCGTTCGGCACCGCGCTGGTGATGGCGACCGAGCGCGGGCTTGCGGGCCTCGCCTTCGCGGACCCGGGCGAGGAGGCGGCGGCGCTCGCCGACATGCGCGGCCGCTGGCCGAAGGCGACGCTACGTCGAGGACACCGCGCGCACGGCGCCGCTCGCGCGCCGCATCTTCGACAGCAAGCTGTGGCGCGCCGACCGGCCGCTGCGGGTCGTGCTCATCGGCACCGATTTCGAGGTGCGGGTGTGGGACACGCTGCTGAAGATCCCGATGGGCCGGGCGACCACCTATTCGGACATCGCCGCCAAGATCGGAGCCGACAAGGCCGCGCGCGCGGTCGGCGCCGCGGTCGGCAAGAACCCGCTCTCGTTCGTGGTGCCGTGCCACCGCGTGCTCGGCAAGAGCGGCGACATCACCGGCTATCACTGGGGCCTGACGCGCAAGCGCGCGATGCTCGGCTGGGAGGCCGGGCAGGTCGGCGCGGCGTAAGCCGTGACCTGTAGCCCGGATGAAGCTACGCGCGTGTTTACGCGCGCAAATCCGGCCGCGCGCCGGAGCGTCGGTCCCCGCATTTCGCTGGCGCGCTGTCCGCCGAGCCGCTCGCCGAACTGCGCTACGGACGCACTTCCGCGACCCTCGGCGTGCCGGCGCGCGGGAAATCGCCCTTGCGATAGGCGGCGAGCTTCTCGCTCGTCTGCGCGTCCATGAAATCGGCGAGCTTGGCGTAGCTCACGCAGCGCACCTCCGGCAGGCCGCAGACGGCGCGCGCGAACGATTTCAGCGCCTCGTTGTAGGCGCCGCCCTGCATGGCGGAGAAATGATGCCCGATGTGAAGCGGCGCGCGGTTGCCGGCGTAGTTGGTCCTGAAATAGTGCAGGTAGGTCTGCAGCATCTGCTCGCGCGCCATTTCATAGCGGCGCGGATCGGTCACGGCACGGGAATGGGCCACGAAGAAATTGTAGTCCATCGACAGCGTGCCCTTGCCCGAGCCCGCAATCCGCAGCATCGCCAGGTTGAAACGCCAGGTCCCGTCGATCTTCTCCGGCCAGGCATCGGATTGGCCGACGCCGCTGGTGTCGTAGCGAAAGCCGTTGCTCTTGAGGACCGCATAGAGGCCGGGACTTTTGGCCAGATAGGGTGCACGGAAGCCGATCACCTCGCTGAGCGGGAACGCGAGCGTGGTTTCGGCAAGCCCGTTGTTCGGCCCGACATTCCCGAGCGCCTGCTGGAACGCGCGGAACTCCTTGTCCCAATCGGCCGCCGACCAGCCGCCGCCGTTGAAATGGCCGACCGCGTGCGAGGCGATCTCGTGGCCGTTGCGGTGCAGGCCGTTGACGTAATCGACGCGCTTGCGCACGTGCTCGGGCGCGCCGCCGAAATTGATCCGCGATGCGCCGCGGCGCTGGTGCGGCCCCTCGTAGACGTGGCGGCTCGCATCGGCGATGAAATTGATGGCGCTGACGAAGAACGTGAAGTGCAGGCGGTCGCCGTCCTTGTTCATCTGGGCGGCGAAGTCGGTGAGCTCCTGCCAGCGCTCGAGCTCGGTGCAATTGTCGAATGCCATGACGACGAATTGCGGCGGCCGATCGACGTCGGCTTGCGCCGGCGCGACTCAGCGCGTGCGCGAACAGCAGCGCCCATGCGCAAACGAGTTTTCGAGCAGTCAATCCAGCCCCCCGACCGAAAGTGACAGCCGATCACTCTAACGGAGTCGGAGGAACGGATGGGTTGCCGGCGGCAAAAATAGCCGCGGTGTGGCACGGAAAGCACGTTTGCGCGGTATTGATTAACCAATCATCGCGAAGAACCTGTCATCACGCTCCTGGATTTCGCTGGCGCTCCATCCAGGCTCGCGGGTTGACGATCGAGCGCA
Source organism: uncultured Alphaproteobacteria bacterium (assembly GCA_963708765.1). Lineage (GTDB taxonomy): Bacteria > Pseudomonadota > Alphaproteobacteria > Rhizobiales > Xanthobacteraceae > VAZQ01. Next base: position 64,641 of record CAVPTV010000041.1, read on the forward strand.
ATCCAACACAAAGGCCGCAATCACCATCGCGCCGTCATGGCGGGCCGGCGATTTTACCGCGCCGGTGAAGCACGAAGGAACTCGAAGATGCCGCAGCACCGTCGTCCGGTGATGCTGGTCGTGTTGGACGGCTGGGGCTGGCGCGAGGATGCGGCCGACAACGCCGTCCGCCAGGCGCGCACCCCCAATTTCGACCGCCTGTGGGCGAGCTGCCCGCGCGCCTTCCTGCACACGTCGGGCAAGGACGTCGGCCTGCCGCCGGGCCAGATGGGCAATTCCGAGGTCGGACATCTCAACATCGGCGCCGGCCGTCTGGTGATGCAGGACCTGCCGCGCATCACCGACGCGATCGCCGACCGGCGAGATCGAGAAGGCGCCGGCGCTGCGCGACCTGATCGCGCGCCTGCGGCAGAGCGGCGGCACCTGCCACCTCATCGGCCTGGTGTCTCCCGGCGGCGTGCATTCGCACCAGGACCACGCGGTGGCGCTGGCGAAGATCCTCGCCGGCGCCGGCGTGCCGACGGTCGTGCATGCCTTCACGGACGGCCGCGACACGCCGCCGCGATCGGCCGGCGAGGACATCGCGCGCCTCGTTGCGGCGCTGCCGCCATCGGTTCCGGTCGCGACGGTCAGCGGCCGCTACTACGCGATGGATCGCGACAAGCGGTGGGAGCGCGTGGCCAAGGCCTATCAGGCGATCGTCGAGGCCGAGGCTCCGCGCTTCGCCGGACGCCGGCGCGGTCGTCGCGGACGCCTATGCGCACGATCTCAGCGACGAGTTCGTGCTGCCGGCGGTGGTCGGCGACTACCGCGGCATGCGCGACGGCGACGGCGTGCTGTGCTTCAACTTCCGCGCCGACCGCGTGCGCGAGATTCTCGGCGCCATTCTCGATCCGGCGTTTTCCGGCTTCCCGCGCCGGCGCAGCGTCCGGATCGCGGTCGCGGCCGGCATGACCCAATACAGCGAGCAGCTCGATCGCGCTGATGCAGACGATCTTCCCGCCGCAGAGCCTGGCGAACGTTCTGGGCGAGGTCGTCGCCGGCGCCGGCCGCGCGCAATTGCGCATGGCCGAGACCGAGAAGTATCCGCACGTCACCTATTTCCTCAACGGCGGCCGGGAAGAGCCCTATCGCGGCGAGGACCGCATCATGGTGCCGTCGCCGAAGGTCGCGACCTACGACCTGCAGCCCGAAATGTCGGCACCCGAATTGACCGACAAGGCGGTGGAGGCGATCGGCTCCGGCCGCTACGACCTGATCGTGCTGAACTACGCCAATCCCGACATGGTCGGGCACACCGGCAGCCTGCCGGCGGCCATCAAGGCGGTGGAGACGGTCGACACCGGCCTCGGCCGCCTCGCCGAGGCGATCCGCAAGGCCGGCGGCGCCATGCTGGTCACCGCCGACCACGGCAATTGCGAGCTGATGCGCGATCCCGCGACCGGCGGACCGCACACGTCGCACACCACCAATCCGGTGCCGGTGCTGCTCATGGGCGGCGACGGCGGTGCGCTGGCGGAAGGACGGCTCGCCGACGTCGCGCCGACCTTGCTCGAGCTGATGGGCATGCCGCTGCCGGCAGAGATGAGCGGCGTCTCGCTGCTGCGCGGCGCCGCACCGGGCAATCAAAAGTCCTTCAGCCCCAGCACGTCCGCCATCGAATAGAGCCCGGGCGGGCGGCCGCGCGCCCACAGCGCCGCCTTGACGGCGCCGCGCGCGAAGATCATGCGGTCCTCGGCGCGGTGCGCGAGCTCGATGCGCTCGGCCGGCCCGGCGAAGATCACCGTGTGATCGCCCGCCATGGTGCCGCCGCGCAGCGACGCGAAGCCGATGTCGCCGGCACGACGCGCGCCGGTATGGCCGTCGCGGACGCGCACCGAGCGTTGCGCGAGGTCGATGCCGCGGCCCTGCGCCGCCGCCTGGCCGAACATCAAGGCGGTGCCGGACGGCGCGTCGACTTTCTTGTTGTGATGCATTTCGAGGATCTCGATGTCGAACTCCTCGCCCAGCGTCCTGGCCACCTGCTTGACCAGCGCGGCCAGCACGTTGACGCCCATGCTCATGTTGCCGGACTTGACGATGGTGGCCCGCTTGGCGGCCTCGGCGATGAGCTTGTCGTTCTCGCCGCTGAGCCCGGTGGTGCCGATGACGTGAACCAGCGATGCTCTGCGCGGCGAGCTCCGCGAAGGCGATGGTCGCGGCCGGAACCGTGAAGTCGAGCAGGCCGTCCGCGTGCGCGAGCAGCGGCTCGACGTCGGCGCGCACCTCGACGCCGTTGTTTCCGAGCCCGGCGAGCTCGCCGGCGTCACGCCCGATCACCGCCGAGCCGGCGGCGTCGACCGCGCCGACCAGCGTCACGCCGTCGATCGCCGCAACGGCGTGGATGAGCGTGCGCCCCATGCGCCCGCCGGCGCCCACCACGATCAGCCGCATGTCGGCCATGGATCATCTCCCGGAACGTGAGGCGGTATAGCGGGACGGCGATGTGATGTGAAGGGAAGCAAGAAGCAAGCGGGCACAAGTGGCTAGCGATGCCTAACGAGCCTGCTGCAATTTTTCGACCAGGAACGAGAGCACGTGGCGGCGGTATTCATCGGGCGCATGGAGCTCGAGATCGACATGCTCGACGCCTTCGGCGGCCCAGAACCGTTTCGGCCCGCGCACGCGCTCGAACAACGCGGTCGACTCGGCGATGGTGGCGCGGTCATCGCGCGTGCCGGTCGCGACCAGGACCGGAAGGCTCAGTCTGCCGATGTGCTCGATCGGCCGCAGATCGGAGGGGCCGACGCCCAGGAACGGCGGCAGCAGCAACTCGAACAGCCGGCCGAGCGGCCGCGCCAGGATCTCGCCGCCCAGGTGCCAGCCGAGCACCGAGCGGATGCGGTTCGCCACCGCCGTACGGATGTCGGCATAGACCGCTTCGAGCACCAGCGCGTCGATCGGCAGCGGCGCGGGGGCGAGCAGCGCCGCGGCGCCGCCGAGCGACGTGCCGATGACGCCGATCCGCTCCGCCGGCAGGCGCTGCCGCACGAACGCGACCGCGGCGGCCGCATCCATGCCCTCCAGGCGGCCGAAGGTGATGCGCGTACCGGCGCTTTCGCCGTGCGCCTGGAAGTCGAACAGCAGCACCGAGAACCCGGCCGCCTGCAGCAGGCGGGCCCGGCGCAGCATGCTCAGCCGATTGGCGCGCACGCGGTGCAGCAGCACGACCGCGCCGCCACTCGGACGGCCGGCCACGAACCAGCCGTGCAGCGTCGCGCCGGAGGCCGAGGCAATCGCCACCGGCTCGGCGCCCAGGTCGGACGGAGGAGGCCCGATGACGGCGCGCGACGGCGCCGAAAGAAACAATCCGATCGCCACGACGCCGGCGCAAACGCCGACCGCCAGCAAGGAGGAGCGCGACCACCGTCAGGCACGCGGGCGAGCGCCGCAACGCGCGCAAGCGCGACGCGCGGAGCAGGCCCTTCGATGTCCCGTACGGCCAGGCGCGCCGGCCTCCTCGCCCGCAAGCTCAGGTACCCGCCCGGCGCCGCGCGCCTCTGACGCCGGCCTTCTCGATCGCGCGCGCGACGAATCCGGACGCGATCACCGCCTCGGTGAACTGCTTGACGAAGGCGGCGGTCAGCGGCCGCTCCTTGGCGTAGCCGATCGCGAGCGCGTTGCTTCCGTAGTTGCCCGCGATGATGCGCGAGCCCGCAAGCTCGGGCTGATACGACAGCAGGGCGTCGCGCAGATCCGCGAAGGCGTCGGCCTGGCCGGACCGCAGCAGCTCGAAGGCCTGCCGGTACCCGAAGATCGGCACCCGCACGATCGTCGCCCTGGTCATCTTCTTCTTCAGCATCTCCTCGACCGCGGTGCGCTCATAGGCGACGATCTTGCGGCCGGGCTGGTCGGCATCGGCGTGGCTGTTGATCGGCGACGCCGCCGTCACGATCAAGGTCATTTCCATTTCCATGAACGCCGGCGCGAAATCGATCAGCCCGACGCGCTCGGGCGTCGGCGCGAGAAACGTGATATCGGCCGCGCCGCTGCGCAGCGCGTTGATGCCGGCACTGGGCTGATCGAACGCAATGGCCTGCAGCGGCAGACCCAACCGGCGCGCCATCTCCTCGGCGAGGTCGGGCGCCACGCCCTTGAGCGTTCCGCTCGCCGCATCCTGCTTCGCCAGGAACGGGATCTTGACCAGCGCGGCGCGCAGTTGCCCGCTCGGCGCGATCTGCGCCTTCTGCTCGGCGCTGGCGGATTGGGCGAGCGCGCCGGGCGATCCGAGCATCGCCAGGGCAAGACCGGTCGTGATCGCACCGAGCAGCACCGTCCGCATGGATGTCCTCCGTCCGACCTAGCGAAGTTGCCGCGACTACCAGGTTACCGACGCGGGCGCACCGCTACGCCTGCGGACCGTCATAGCCCTCGATGATGATGAGATCGTACTCGGCCTTGCCTTGGCGCAGCGCGGCCGCCGCCTGGTAGTCGGGCGACCGGTAGCAGGCAAGCGCCGCGTGGTAGCTCGGAAATTCGAGCACGACGGTGCGCGCGCGCACGCGGCCCTCCACCACCTCGCGCGCCCCGCCGCGCACCAGGAAGCGCCCGCCGAATTGCGGCAATCGCAGCCGCGTTGGCGGCCACATAGGCCTTGTAGCCTTCCGGGTCCGTCACATCGCCGTGGGCGATCCAGTAGCCTTTGCGGGCGGCGGGTTCAGGCGGCGTGGCCGGCCGCCTCCGGCTGCGCGCCCTCATAGCCCTCGACGATCACGAAATCCGCGACCGAATGCGGAGCGCGCAGCGGCTTCGCGCGCTGGTATTCCGGCGAGCGGTAGCAGGCGAGCGCCGTGGCGTAGTCGGTGAATTCGCGCAGCACGTTGCGGGAGCGGCTGCGGCCTTCCACCGCCTCCCATTGGCCGCCGCGCGCCAGCAAGCGGCACTCGAACTTGCGGTGCGCCGCCGGCGCGGCCGCCATGTAGGCCTTGTAGCCTTCCGGATCGCTGACATCGAGATGCGGGATCCAGTAGCCTTTCGCTGTCATCGCTCGCACCTCGCTACGGCTGCGCGCCGTCGTAGCCTTCCAGCACCAGAAGCTCGGCGGCGGCATTGGCCTGTCGCACCGCGATCGCCTTGCCGTATTCGGGCGACCGATAGCAATCCAGCGCCGCCTGGTAGCTCGGAAACTCGATCACGATATGGCGGCTGCGATTGTGTCCTTCCATCAACTCGAATGCGCCGCCGCGCGTCAGGTAGCGTCCGTGATGCTTGCGGAAAATATCGCCGAGCAGCGCCACGTAGCTCTTGTAACCGTCGGGATCGCGGACATCGACATGCGCGACCCAGTAGCCTTTCGCCATGGCGTTCTCCCTTCAGCCTTGCCCGGTCGCACGCGCAATCTCGGCGACGATCGCCTCGGCGGCGGCCTTGGGGTCGGGCGCCGCCAGGATCGGCCGCCCGATCACCAGATAGTCGGCACCGGCCGCGATGGCGGCAGCCGGCGTCATCACCCGCTTCTGGTCGCCCGCCTCGGCGCCGGCCGGCCGGATGCCCGGCGTCACCAAGCGTCATGCCGGCGCCGACGATCGGACGCAGCATCGCGGCCTCCACGCCCGAGCAGACGAGGCCGTCGACCCCGACGTCGCGCGCCTGCGCGGCGCGCTCGCCGACCAGCTCCGGGACGGTGAAATCGTAGCCGGCGGCGGCGAGATCGGCATCATCGTAGGAGGTGAGCACGGTGACGGCGAGAATTCGCAAGGTCGATCCCGCCCGCGCGTCGACCGCCGCGTGCATGGTCTGCGGATAGGCGTGGACGGTGAGGAACGACGCCCCGAGCCGCGCCACGCTCTCGACCCCGCGCCCGACCGTATTGCCGATGTCGTGCAGCTTGAGGTCGAGGAAGATCTGCTTGCCGGCGCCGGCGAGCGCGCGCGCCAGGTCGATGCCGCCCGCGAAGGCGAGCTGATAGCCGATCTTGTAGAACGACACGGACTCGCCGAGACGAGCGATCATCGCCTCCGCGGCGGCGACCGAGGGAACATCGAGCGCCAGGATCAGGCGCTCACGCGGATCGAGCGGCACGAGTGCTCTCCCAGGCGAACAGCTTCGCGGTGTCGATCAGCTTGCGCACCACCAGCTTGAGCTGGGCCGGCGACGCGGGGGTCCTTGAGCTCGTCCCGCTCGTCGAAGGCCTGCTCGGCGTTCGGCACCGTCACCTGCTCGGCGATCACCAGCGCCCGGCAACCCGCCGCCAGCACCTGGCGCAAGGCCAGCAGGGATTGCATGGCGCCGGAGCTGCCGGGCGAGGCGCCGCCGAGCGCGAAGACGCGATTCTGGTAGGCGGCGAGCGGCGGATCGCCGCGCTCGCGCACCACCGAAATCCAATCGATGGTGTTCTTGATGAGCGGCGTGATCGAGGCGTTGTATTCCGGGCTGGCGATGAACACGCCCTGATGCGCCGACATCAGCTGCTTGAGCTTCAAGGCGTTGAGCGGCGGTCCCGATCTTTCCGCCAAGTCGGCGTCGTAGATCGGCAGCGGATAGTCGACGAGCGAGATGCGGGTGACGTCGGCGTCCGCCAGGGTCAATTCCTTGGTGGCGAGCGCGGCGAGCCGCACATTGTGCGACTTCGCCCGCAGCGAGCCGGGAATCACCAGGATTTTCGGATAGGACATCGACGGTGACCGGACGATAGGAGGACGGATGACGCAGGACAGGATAAGCCCACTTCGGCGGTCTGTCGTCCGTCCTCTGGTCGTCAGTCCCTGCGGTAGACCCACACGCGCGCCGGCGGGATGTTCATCCAGACCCGCTCGGAGGCTTCGGCGCGCACGCGATCGAGCACCTTCGGGATCGGCGCCACCGCGTGGTAGGTGAACTGGACGAAGGGCGCGCCCGGCCGCATCAGCCCGAAGGCCTCGTAGACGAGCCGCAGGCGCGTCTGCAGCGGCTTGGTGAACAAGGGCAGGCCGGACACCACCGCCGCCGCCGGCGCCTGCAGGAGGCCGGCGAGCAGGCGCTTGAGCCCGTAGGCGTCGCCCTGCACCACCGTGGCGGTGGGATAGCGCTCGCGCAACAGCCGGCAAAAATGCGGGTTGAACTCGACCAGCACCAGCCGGGCGGGATCGACGCCTTGCGCCACCAGGGCCTCGGTCACCGGCCCGGTGCCCGGGCCAAGCTCCACGATCGGTCCCTCGACCTTGGGATCGATATAGGCCGCCATGGTGCGCGCCAGCGCCTTGCCGGACGGCGTCACCGCGCCGATCGCCAACGGCTTCTCGAACCAGGAGCGGATGAAACGGACCTCGTCGTCGAGACGGATGCCGTTCTTCTGCTCGAAGCGGCGAATCTGTATCTCGATCTTCTTTTTCTGCGATTTCGAGCTTCTGCTCGATCTTCTTCTTGTGGGCGTCGAACTGCTGCTCGATCTTCTTTTCGAATGCGCCCTTCTTCTGCTCGAAGAACAGGATGCGCCGCTCGATCTCTCGTCCCAGCTCGCCCTTCTTCAATTCGAACAGGCGCCTCTGCCTTTCAAATTTCCTCTCGAGCAGTTGCAGGGCGGGAAGCGGCATGGGGGGCTAACGCTGCACAATGATTGCAATTTTATGACAGTCCACCGGTAAGGCCGGAGGGCTCGGGGGTCAAGCGGCAAATTTGTCAGGCGGAGCCGGCTCGACCCAGGAACTCCTTGACTTTACCGAAGAATCCGGCGGATTCAGGTTGGGTCTCCTTGGATGACAATCGTTCGAATTCGGCCAGCAGTTCACGCTGCCGCTTGGTCAGCTTTTGCGGGGTTTCGACCACCACCTGAACGTACATGTCGCCGGTCTGCTTCGAGCGCAAGCACCGGCATCCCCTTGCCTTGCAGGCGGAAGCGGCGTCCCGACTGGGTGCCTTCCGGCACCTTCACGCGGGTATTGCTGCCGTTGATGGTCGGCACCTCGAATTCGCCGCCGAGCGCCGCCGCCACCATCGAGATCGGCACCCGGCAGTGCAGGTCGGCTCCCTCGCGCTGGAAGAACGGATGGGAGCCGAGCGACAAGAAAATGTAGAGGTCGCCGGCCGGGCCGCCGCGCACGCCGGCCTCGCCCTCGCCCGCGAGCCGGATACGGGTGCCGTCCTCGACGCCGGGCGGGATGTTGACGGAGAGCGCGCGCTCGCGCGTGACCCGCCCTGAGCCCGAGCAGGACGGGCAAGGGTTGTCGATCACCTGGCCGCGACCCTGGCAACTCGGGCAGGTCCGCTCCAGCGTGAAGAAGCCCTGGGCGTGGCGGATGCGGCCGGAGCCGGCGCAGGTGGGACACGCCTTCGGCCGCGTCCCGGTCTTGGCGCCGGAGCCCGAGCAGGACTTCGCAGGTCACCGAGGTCGGAATGCGCACCTGCGCGGTCTTGCCCGCGTAGGCCTCGTCCAGGCTGATCTCCATGTTGTAGCGAAGGTCGGCGCCGCGCTCGCGACCGGAGCCGCGGCCGCGCCGGCCGCCCATGCCGAACAGATCGTCGAAAATGTCGGAGAAGGTCGAGGCGAAGTCGGCGCCGAAGCCGCCGGCGGGGCCGGGCCCGCCATGCTCGAAGGCGGCGTGACCGAAGCGGTCATAGGCGGCGCGCTTGTCGGCGTCCTTGAGGACCTCGTAGGCCTCGTTGATCTCCTTGAAGCGATGCTCGCTGCTCTTGTCGTGCGGATTGCGATCGGGATGCCATTGCATGGCGAGCTTGCGGAACGCGGTCTTGAGCTCCGCGTCATTGGCGGTGCGCTCGACTTCCAGCGTTTCGTAATAGCAGCGCTTTGCCATGCGCCGGCGTCCCCTCAATTGCCCCGCAGCCTCGCGGCCGCGTTCACCGCTCCACCCAAAAACACGTTCACCGGACCTGGATGTCTCCGAGGTCCGGCAGTCGGACATCGCAGGCCGGAAACATCCGACCTGCGTGTCGAGCCTGGGGCTGATGGATTGGCAAGTCCGGCAGGCATTGCAAGCGCCTCCCGCCAAACGTCAGGCCGACTTCTTGTTCTTCTTGTCGTCGTCGACCTCGGTGAACTCCGCGTCGACGACGTCTTCCTTCTTGCCGCCAGCGCCGTCGCCGCCGGGAGCGGCACCACCGGGACCACCGGGACCGCCGGCCTCCTTGGCCTTCCTGCGCCTGCTTGTACATCGCCTCGCCGAGCTTCATCGAGGCCTGCGCCAGCGCGTTGGTCTTGGCGGTGATCGCGGCCGCATCGTCGCCCTTCAAGGCCTCCTTGAGATCGGCGAGCGCGGTCTCGATCGCGCGCCGCTCAGGCTCGCCGACCTTGGAGCCATGCTCGGCCAGCGCCTTCTCGGTGGAGTGCACCATGGCCTCGGCGTGGTTCTTGGCCTCGACCTGGGCCTTGCGCTTCTTGTCCTCCTCGGCGTGCGCCTCGGCGTCCTTGACCATCTTGTCGATGTCGGCTTCGGAGAGGCCGCCCGAGGCTTGGATGCGGATCTGCTGCTCCTTGCCGGTGCCCTTGTCCCGGGCGTGGACGTTGACGATGCCATTGGCGTCGATGTCGAAGGTGACCTCGATCTGCGGGATGCCGCGCTGCGCCGGCGGAATGCCGATGAGATCGAACTGGCCGAGCATCTTGTTGTCGGCCGCCATCTCGCGCTCGCCCTGGAACACCCGGATCGTGACCGCGGTCTGACCATCCTCGGCGGTGGAGAACACCTGGCTCTTCTTGGTCGGGATCGTGGTATTGCGATCGATCAGCCGCGTGAACACGCCGCCGAGCGTCTCGATGCCGAGCGAGAGCGGCGTCACGTCGAGCAGCAGCACGTCCTTGACGTCGCCCTGCAGCACGCCGGCCTGGATCGCGGCGCCGACCGCGACCACCTCGTCCGGATTGACGCCCTTGTGCGGCTCCTTGCCGAACAGCTGCTTCACGACCTCCTGCACCTTCGGCATGCGGGTCATGCCGCCGACCAGGACCACCTCGTTGATCTCGGCCGCCGAGAGGCCGGCGTCCTTGATCGCCTTGCGGCACGGCTCGACGGTCTTCTGCACCAGGTCGTCGACCAGCGCCTCGAACTTGGCGCGGGTGAGCTTCATCGTGAGGTGCTTGGGACCCGACGCATCGGCCGTGATGAACGGCAGGTTGATCTCGGTCTGGGTGGTGGACGAGAGCTCGATCTTGGCCTTCTCGGCGGACTCCTTGAGCCGCTGCAGCGCGAGCTTGTCGCGGCGCAGGTCGATGCCCTGCTCCTTCTGGAATTCGTCGGCCAGATAATTGACCAGGCGCATGTCGAAATCTTCGCCGCCCAGGAAGGTGTCGCCGTTGGTCGACTTCACCTCGAACACGCCGTCGCCGATTTCCAGGATCGAGATGTCGAAGGTGCCGCCGCCGAGGTCGTAGACCGCGATCGTGCCGGCCTTCTGCTTGTCGAGGCCATAGGCGAGCGCCGCCGCGGTCGGCTCGTTGATGATGCGCAGCACCTCGAGGCCGGCGATCTTGCCGGCGTCCTTGGTGGCCTGCCGCTGCGCGTCGTTGAAATAGGCCGGAACCGTGATGACGGCCTGCTCGACCTTCTGCCCGAGATAAGCTTCCGCCGTCTCTTTCATCTTCTGCAGGATGAAGGCGGAGATCTGCGAGGGCGAATAGCTCTTGCCGTCGGCCTCGACCCAGGCGTCGCCGTTGGAGGCGCGCACGATCTTGTAGGGGACGAGCTTCTTGTCCTTCTCGACCATCGGATCGTCGTAGCGCCGGCCGATCAGGCGCTTGACCGCGAAGATGGTGCGCTCCGGATTGGTGACCGCCTGGCGCTTGGCGGGCTGGCCGACCAGCCGCTCGCCGTCTTCCGTGAACGCCACGATCGACGGGGTGGTGCGCATGCCCTCTGCGTTCTCGATGACCTTCGGGCTCTTGCCCTCCATCACCGCGACGCAGGAATTGGTGGTGCCGAGATCGATGCCGATCACCTTGGCCATGGTACTTCCTCTCTCTTTCGGCAGGTCGGCCGGGCCCTTTCGGCACCCACCGGGAAGACTTCCGCGTGACCCGCGGCTCCCCCCTTGTCCGACCCCCTGAACAAACGTTAGACGCCGCCCCCTGCGGCGTCTTGGCTCATATAGGAGGGCCCATTTGGGCCGCAAGACTTCTGTTCACGGATTCGCGAGCGATCCGGGCGAACGAAGGACCGACGACAGCGGACGGACAAGACAGTAGAACGAAACATGGCCACCCGACGTCAGTCGTCCGTTGTCCCTCGTCCGCTCGCGGGGCTCCGCCTCGTGCCCGGCTATCTCGACCGCGCCGCGCAGGAGCGGCTGCGCGACGAGCTCACAGCCGTGATGCGGCGAGCGCCCGCCTACACCCCGCGCATGCCGAAGACCGGCCACCCGATGTCGGTGCGCATGACCAATTGCGGACCGCTCGGCTGGGTCACGGACGAGCGCGGCTACCGCTATCAACCCCACCACCCCGAGACCGGCGAGCCATGGCCGCCGATCCCCGCAATCGCTGCTCGCCGCCTGGCGCGAGCTCGCCGACTACCCGCACCCGCCGGAGGCCTGCCTGGTGAACGTCTATGGGCCGACCGCCCGCATGGGCCTGCACCAGGACCGCGACGAGCAGGACTTCGCCGCCCCGGTGGTATCGCTCTCGCTCGGCGACACCTGCCTGTTTCGCATCGGCGGGGAGAAGCGCAGCGACCCGACCCGCACGTTCCGCCTCGCCTCCGGCGACGCCCTCGTGCTCGGCGGCGAAGCGCGGCTCGCCCACCATGGCGTCGACCGGATCATGCCGGGCACCTCGACGCTGCTGTCCTCCTACGCGCTACGCGCTGCGGAGGACGGGTCGACCCTGCGAAGCCCTCTGGGCGAAGCAGGGCCGGACGGTGGCCGGATCAATCTGACGCTGCGGCGCGTGACCCGGCCGGCGTGAATCGGTCCGTCCCAGGTACCTCTCGCCGCCGTATTTTCGGCGACCCAATGCGCATAAGATACGCCATGATCTCGATCCGCCGCTGCCTGCTGGTTGGCGCGCTCACCCTCGCGGCGACGGCCGCGTACGCCACCGACGTCGTCTATCCGCCCGGCTCCCGCATCGGGCTGGTGCCGCCGTCCGGCGTGGTGACCAGCAAGAATTTCTTCGGCTACGAGGATCCCGCCAAGAATGTCGGCATCGTCCTGGCCACGCTCCCGGTCGACGCCTATGCGGAGCTGGAGCGAACGATCACCGTGGACGCGTTGAAAAAGCAGGGCATCACGCAGGAGACGCGTGAATCGCTTTCGCTTGCCGGCGGCAAGGCGTTCCTGGTCATCGGCCGCCAGGAGGTGGAGAAGACCCGACTGCGGAAGTGGTTCCTGGTCGCCGGCACGCCGACGCTGACCGCGCTCGTCACCGTGCAAGTGCCGGAGCCCGCCAAGGCCGCCTATCCGGACGCCGCGATCCGCACCGCGCTACGCAGCCTCACGGTGCGCACGACCATTCCGGTCGAGGAGCAGCTCAGCCTGCTGCCGTTCAGGGTCGGCGAGCTGGCCGGCTTCGGCGTGGGCGGGATCGTCCCCGGACGCGCCGTCATGCTGAGCGATGGGATCAGCGACGCCCCGGGCGCGCCTGCGCCGGGAGGACGCCTCGAGCCTCACATCTTCGTCGCGGTCGCGGCCGGCGGGCCGGCGCAGGCCGGCGAGCGCGAGAATTTTGCGCGCGACGTGTTCGGGGCCGTCCCGAACCTGAAGGACGCGCGCATCACCACCTCGGAGCCGTTGCGGATCAGCGGGCAGCAAGGCCACCAGATTTTCGCCAACGCGAGGGACCCGGGGACCGGCGCCGCGCTCATGGTGGTGCAGTGGCTGCGGTTCGGCGGCGGCGCCTATCTGCAGCTCGTGGGCGTCGCGCGCGCGGACGCCTGGAAGGACGCCTATCCGCGCTTCCGCCAGGTGCGCGACGCCATCGAGCCGAGGTGATGCAGCGAATAGCGAATGGCGCGTAGCGAATAGAGTTCGCGGGGCGCGTTTCTATTCGCTACGCTCTGCGGGCTACGATACGCTATTCGCCAATCGCGAGCGTCAATCCCAAAACTGCCTGGACGCGATCCGCGCGCCTTCCGCCAGCGCGGCGAGCTTCGCCCACACCACGTCGGGATCGACCGCGGCCTGGCCGACCCAGGTGCCGTAGCCGCAATCGCTGCCGGCAATGACGTTCTCGCGCCCGACCAAGTCGGCGTAGCGGGCGATGCGCTGCGCAACCAGCTCCGGGTGCTCGATGAAGTTCGACTTCGACTCGATCACACCGGGGATCAGCACCTTGCCGTCGGGCAGCTTGAGCCGTTCGAACAGCGTCCATTCGTGCCCATGGCGCGGATTGGCAGCCTCGAACGAAATCGCCGCCGGTCGCGCCGTGAACACGATATCGATGATGTCGGCGAGCGGCACGTCGTGATGGTGCGGACCTTCGTAATTGCCCCAGCACACGTGCAGGCGCAGCTGCTCCGGCGCGATGTTGGCGAGCGCGTGGTTGAGCGCCGCGATATGCATGCCGGCGCGTTTGCGGAATTCCTCGAGGCTCAGGTCGGCGTATTGGATGTGCCGGCCCATGGCGAGATCAGGGCAATCGATCTGCAGCACGATGCCGGCCTTGGCGACCGTCTCGTATTCGTGTCGCATCGCCTCCGCGATCGCGAACAGATAGGCCTCCTGGTCCGGATAGTGGTCGTTGCGGAAGAACAGCGACACCACGCCGGGCGAGGCCGCGCTCATGAATGCGTCGGTCCGCTGCACCGCCGCGAGCGCGCGCTTGAGATTGTCGACGTCGGCCTTGGCCGCATCGGCGTCGCGCACGCCGATCGCGGCGTTGCAGGCCGGCGTCTTGCGCCGTGACCGTCCCGGGTCGCCGAACACGCGCTTGGCCAGATTGGGGAAATCCGCGAGGTCCTGATAGACGAACGTGTTGCCGGTGCCGCCGAAGCCGGCGAGCCGATCCTTCACGTAGGTGGCGTAGCTCGGCTTCGACATCTCGCCGTCGTTGACGAGGTCGATGCCGGCCTCGACCTGCTTCTTCACCACCTCGGCCACCGCCGTGCGCACGCGCGCGTCGAGAGCTGCGCGCTCGACCGGCACGCCCTCCTCCTTGGCGTACATCATCCGGATCAGGTCGTCGGGCCGCGGCAGGCTGCCGGTATGGGTCGTCAAAAAGCGGTCGGTGCTGCGGATCATCGTGCCCTCGCTGCTCAGGGCAGCGAGCATAGCGCGATTCAAGCGCAGGCTTGACCTGGATGCGACAGGATCTGGACGCGGCAGGATAGCGGGGGAAATCAGTTGACGTCGTGGGGATCTTGCGGAGGTGCCGAGCCGGCGTTGTCGTTCGCCGGCGGCTCGGCAGGAGCAGGCTTCGGCCCACCTTTCGCCACCGCCACCATCGCGGGCCGCAGCACGCGCTCGCCGATCATGTAGCCGGGCTGGATCACCTGGGCGACGCTGCCGGCCGGCCGCGACGGATCGGGCAGCTCGAGCATCGCCTGGTGCAGGTTCGGATCGAACTTCTCGCCCAGCGGCTCGAACTTCCTCACCCCGTGCTTTTCCAGCGCCTTCAACAGCTCGCGCTCGGTCAGCTCGACGCCGTCGAGCAGCGCCTTGACCCCGGCGTCGGCTTTTTCGCGCAACTCGGCATCGAGCGCTCCCATGGCGCGCGCCATGTTGTCGGCAACCGTCACGATGTCGCGCGCAAAGTTGGAGACGCCATAGAGGCGCGCATCGGCGACTTCCCGGTCCGTCCGCCGGCGCAGATTCTCCATGTCGGCGAGCGTGCGCAGGAGCTTGTCCTTGTAGTCGGCGGACTCCTTCGACAACGCCTCGACCAAGGCGGCGATCTTGGCTTCTTCCGTCGCCTCGGACTCCGCGGCGTTCTCGTGCTCGGCTGGCGCATCGTCCGGGCGGCGAGCGGTCCAATCCGTCATCGTGTTGTTCCCATGGCTCATTCGGTTCGCCCCGGATATCAGCGCTCAGGCGCGAAAAATCAAGGCGGAAAGGGTGGATAGGCCGGCTTGGATCGAGGCCGTTTCACCCCGAGGAGCGGCCGAAGCCGGCGTCATGGGCGCCGCGACTTGGACGCACTCTTGGGCGCGTCTGTTGAGTCCGAGCTTGCCGAAGGGAAAAGGCGCGCACCTGCCGCGGTCACTTCTGGACCGCCGACACCGCCTTGCGCACCACGTCCTGCGGCGTCCGGTAGATATCGGCGAGGAACGCATCGATCGCCGGGGCCGCGAGCGGACTGATCTCGAGGTCGAGCTTTCCGGCCTCCGCCAAGAACTGCGGGTCCTGCATGGTCGCGTCGAACGCTTTGCGCAGCGCGCCCTTGCGGTCGCTCGGGAATGTCCGGCGGCGCAAAGAACGGGCGTCCGACGAACTGGCCTGCGGTCAGCAGGCGGACGACCTGCCGCTGCTCGTCGTTTCCGGCGCGGTCGAGCGCCAAAGGCACGTCCGGCAAGTCGGCGTGCTTCTCCATGCCGAATTGCACCAGCGGATTGATCTTCCCGTCGCGCAGCCATTTCTGACTCTTGATGCTGGACCACGACCAGCCGCAGCGGCCGTCGACCTCGCCGCGCTCCATCGCCAAGTTGATGTCATTGCCGCCCGGATAACCGGTCACCAGCTTGACCTTGGCGCCGAACACGTTGCGCAGGATCAGCGCAAACGTGTCCGGATCGGCGCCGGTCGCGCTGCCGCCGAGGGTGAAGTCCCGCCCGAACATGTCGGACCATGTCTTGACTGCCGACGTCTGCCAGGTGGCGCAGAGGCTGGTCTCGCTCACGATGCTGCCGAGCCAGGTGAGCCTGGTGGCGTCGAACTTGGCGTCGTTGAGCAGCGGCTCGGTCATCATGCCACGGCTCACGGTGGCCAGCACGGTGCCGTCCTTGGGCGCAACGCTGTAGACGAACTGGGTCGCCTTCAGGCTGCCGGCGCCCGGCATGTTCTGCACCAAGATCGCCGGGCTGCCTGCGATATGGCGGCCGATATGGCGTGCGAGCAGCCGCGCATAGAGGTCGTAGCCGCCGCCGGCGGTAAAACCGACCAGGATCGTGATGGTGCGATTGCGATAGAAGTCTTCGACCGGTTGCGCCTGAGCGGGAGCCGCCAGTCCGAGCACGATCGTGATCGAGGCGCGCAGAGCTTTCCACGGCATCGGTTTTCCGCCCATGGAGACTGTGTATCAGAACCGGAGCGACCTGATAACCACGAGTCACCCGCCGATCAGCTTGCTCACCACCTTGGCGGTGTAGTCCACCATCGGGATCACCCGCGCATAGTTGAGCCTGGTCGGCCCGATCACCCCGATGACGCCGACGATGCTGCCGGCGCCGTCGCGGTAGGGCGCCACGATGGTGGAGGAGCCCGACAGCGAGAACAGCTTGTTCTCCGAGCCGATGAAGATGCGCGCGCCGTCGGCGCGCTCGGCGCGGCCGAGCAGGTCGACCACGCCGCGCTTGGTCTCGAGATCGTCGAACAGGAGGCGCACCCGCTCGAGGTCCTCGACCGCCTTGAGGTCGTCGAGCAGATGGGCGGCGCCGCGCACGATCAGCTTGCGCTCGTCGCTTTCGCCGCCCGACCAGCTCGCCAGCCCGGCCGCGACGATCTTCTGGGTGAGTTGATCGAGCTCGGCCTCGCCGGCGGTGAGCGCCTTCTCGAGCTCGCCCTTGGCCTCGGCCAGCGTGCGGCCGCGGACATGGGCATTGAGGAAGTTCGAGGCCTCGGTCAGCACCGATTGCGGCAGTCCGGCCGGAACCACGATGATGCGATTCTCGACCTGGCCGTCGTCGGCCACCAGGATGACGAGCGCGCGCTCGGGCTCGAGCCGCACGAACTCGATGTGCTTGAGGCGCACGTTCGACTTGGCGGCGAGCACCACGCCGGCCGCGCGCGTGAGCCCGGACAGCATGCCGGAGGCTTCGCTGAGCACCGCCTCCATGGATTTTCCGGCGGCCGCGACCTTGGCCTCCATGTCGCGCCGGTCGGCCTCGCCGAGGTCGCCGATCTCCATCAGCGCATCGACGAAGAACCGCAGCCCCAACTCGGTCGGCAGCCGGCCCGCGGACGTGTGCGGCGCATAGACGAGGCCGAGCTGCTCGAGGTCCGACATCACGTTGCGCACCGAGGCCGGCGACAGCGGCGTCGTGATCAGGCGAGAGATGTTGCGCGAGCCCACCGGATCGCCGGTAGCGAGGTAGCTTTCGACGATCTGACGGAAGATTTCGCGCGAGCGCTCGTTGAGCTGCGCGAGGCTCACCTGGGTCGTGCCGATCGGGACATCCTGGGACAAGGAGCGCTCCGTGCAAGGCACCATGAGAATTGGCCATTCGGCCGGTGAAGTGCAAGCGGAGATGCCGATCACACGCGGCGCCCAAACGCCACGATGGCGACGACCGGGACCACCAGGCCGAGCACCGCGACGGTGATCAGCAGCAGGCCGAGCTCCTGGTAATCGCCGCGCCCGACGGTGAGCGCATGGTTGAGATACTTGGTCTGCAATTGCCCCGCCACCAGCGCGAGATTCATCAGCGAGGCCATGAGCGCGAACCAGGTCGCGCGCTGTCCGGCCGGCGCGTAGTAGGCGATCAGCGTCAGCAGCGGGATCATGCTGAGCTGGGCAAACGGGGAGCCGGCCGCGATATCGATCAACGCAATGGTGCGGGCACCGAAGCCGAAATTCTGCTCGGTCCATCCGGCGAGACCATAGTAGAGGCCGATATCCGGCAATGTCAGCAGCGTTCCGGCCACCGCAATCCAGAACAGGGTCTTGGCGACCGAATATTCGGTGATCTGCTTGCTGAACAGCCACAAGACCACCAGCCCGACGATCGCACCGGTCTGGCGCAGCATGCCGTAGAACGCCTCGTCGAACTTCAGCACGTCGAGCGTAAACCAGAAATATCCGTCGCCCACCGACGGCGTCGCCCGGAACGCGAAGATGATGATGGCCGCGAACAGGATGGTGCGCCTGGTCTCGCGGTCGAGCTCGCGCGTCACGAACACCAGCATCACGCAGACGACGGTCATCGAAAGGACGAAGATGATCTCCTGGCCGAACCGGACGCGGCCGAGCGCGAGCGCGAGAACCGCGGCACCGAAGGCGAGCCCGCCGCCGAGGATGCGCCAGTCGATCGGCCGCCATTCGGCGCTCTCGTACCTGATCAGCACGACACCCACGACCGAAACCGCCGGGATGACCAGTCCCAGCAGGAAGACCGTCTCGCGAGCGAAAATGCTGGCCAGAAGGCCGGAGAGCCCCGCCACCGACAGAACGCCGGCCACGAGCGTCAGCCGACCGAGCACCTGCACCATGCCGAGATCGGCGCGCACGTCGTGCTCCGGCCGCGCATGGCCGGCGGCATCGAGGCGCGAGACCACCTCGGTCGACATGGCGTCGGCCACCACGTCCTGGATCACGGTCCCGACGACGATCAGCAGGGCGCCGAGGACATAGAGCTCATCCGCCGGCAGCGCCGTGATCCATTTCCCGGCCGCGCCCGCGAGCGTGATCAGCCCGCCGGCCACGAATGCTGCGCCGATCAAGATGTAGGACCTGCGCTGCGAGCCGAAGAGCGGGACGCAATCGACCAGCTCCCCGAACACCATTTTCACGGTCCAGGGCAGGGTCAGCCACACGCTGATGCCGGCGAGCTCGGCAGGCGTCAGCGTCAGGCTCTCCTTCACCCACATGTCGCGGGTGACGTCGATGAGGCCGAGCGCCCCATAGGCGAAATACACCAGCAGCAGCGGCAGATAGGCGAGGCGGAAGGCCCGGATCGGCCGCCACAGGCTCTCGGTCAGCTGCAAGCTCGCTACCCCGCAAATCCGTAGAGCCGCGCCGGATTGGCGACGAGAATGCGGCGCCGGGTCGCGTCGTCCGGCGTCCATTGCTGAAACAGGTCGAGCAGATGCCCGACGTCCGGCATCGCCTCGTCCATGCGCGGATGCGGCCAGTCGCCTCCCCAAACGAGTTGCTCCGGATTCGCCCGCACCAGCGCTTCGCAGAATGGCTGGGCATCCGGATAGTCGGGTGGATTGCGGCTGATGCGGTGCGCGCCCGAGAGCTTCACCCAGCAGCCGCCCTCGCCGACGAGGCGCAGCAGGCTCTGGAAGCCCGGCGTCCCGATGCCGGCGCGCGCATCGCCGCGGCCCATGTGATCGATCACCACCGGTACGCCGATCGATTGCAGGATCGGGATCGTCTCAGGAAGATCCTTCACGTCGATCCAGAGCTGCAGATGCCAGCCGAGCTCCTTCATCACCGGCGCCAGCGCGCGCGCCGCCTCGAGCGTCACGCCGCCGCGGTAATGCAGCTGCCCATCGCGGAAGAAATGGTTGAACCGCAATCCGCGCACGCCGAGCGCCGACCAGCGGCGCAGCTCCGCCGCCGGCACGGTCTCGTCGGCGACCGCCACCGCGCGCAGCCGGTCCGGCTGATGGGCGAGCGCGTCCAGCATGGCGGAATTGTCGCGGCCGTGCGCGCTGCCTTGCACCAGGACGCCGCGCGCGAAGCCGAGGGTGTCGAGCATGCGCAGATATTTCGCGAGCGGCGCATCCGGCGGCGTGTAGCTGCGGTCGTCCGCGTAGGGAAAGCGCGCTGCCGGCCCGAACACGTGGGCGTGGGTGTCGCACGCCGCGGGCGGCAGCGGGATTCTGGGCCTGCTCGGCTCGCGCGGCGCGGGGCAGGCCGGGATCATGCCTGCGACAACGTCATCGGCTCCAGGTCCCACGCGGTGATCGACCATGACGGACATGTTCGCTAAGCTTCCCGTCAGGTCAAGGTCAGCGCCGGCAAGCGGTGGATCGGCCCAAAGAAAAATCAAACAAAGAGGCGCGAGGGACGAGGCAGGGAGGAACGGCACATGAGGATTCTGTTTCGCATTCTGATCGCCGCCGGCGCGGCGCTATGCAGTACGGCAGCGAACGCGCAAGGCACCGTTGCGGCCTATCCGAGCAAGCCGATCACCATCGTCGTGCCGTTCGGTCCGGGCAGCGCCACCGACACGATCACCCGCGTCGTCGGCCAGCACCTCAGCGTCGCGCTCAAGCAGACCGTAGTGGTCGAGAACCGCCCGGGCGCGAACGGCGCGCTTTCGGCGCTGTACGTCGCGCGCTCGGCGCCGGACGGCTACACGCTGTTCATGAGCACCAACAGCCCGCATTCGGCCGTACCCTTCCTGATGAAGAACGTCGCCTACGATCCGGTGAAGGACTTCGCAGCGATCACGCGGATGGGAAGCTACACGCTGATGCTGTGCATTCACCCGAGCATTCCGGCGAAGTCGGTCAAGGAGCTGATCGAATACGCCAAGGCCAATCCCGGCAAGCTGTCGTTCGCCAGCGGCAACACCTCCGGCGTCGTGGCCGGCGAGACGCTCAAGCACTGGGCCGAAATCGACATGCTGCATGTCCCCTACAAGAGCGCGCCGCCCGCCCTCAACGATGTGCTGGCCGGCCGGGTGTCGATGATGTTCACCGACCTGACCACGGGGCTGCCGCACGTCAAAGCGGGCACGCTGCGCGCCCTGGCGGTGACGCGGCTGAAGCGCTCGACGCTGATCCCCGAGCTTCCCACCATGGACGAGGCGGGAGTCACGGGGTTCGACATGGATTCCTGGGCGGGCATCTTCGTCCCGGCCCATACACCCCAGGACATCGTCACGCTGCTCAACACCGAGCTGCGCAAGATCATCGACAGCCCGGACGTGAAGTCGAAGCTCGGCAACGTGGGCTTCGAGGCGTTCTCAAGCTCGCCCAAGGAGCTGGACGACTTCGTCAAGGTCCAGCTCGGCAAATGGGGCAAGATGATCAAGGACGCCGGCATCGAGCCGGAATAATGGCGGAGTGTTGCCGCCCCTTGTCGGCTCCTGCCCGGGCACCTAAAAGCGTGCTCCACACCGTGCTTTGAGCAGGAGAACAGCATGCGGCCAAGCCGCCGACAGCCCGACGAGCTGCGCGCCGTGTCGCTCGAGCGCGGCGTGGTGAAATATGCCGAAGGCTCGTGCTTCGTGAAGTTCGGCGACACCCATGTGCTGGTGACGGCGACGCTGGAGGACCGGCTGCCGCCCTGGCTCAAGGGCCAGGCGCGCGGCTGGATCACCGCCGAATACGGCATGCTGCCGCGCGCCACCTCGGAGCGCACGCGGCGCGAGGCCTCGGCCGGCAAGCAGAGCGGCCGCACCATCGAGATCCAGCGGCTGATCGGCCGCAGCCTGCGCGCGGTGCTCGATCTCCCGGCGCTCGGCGAGCGCCAGATCACCGTCGATTGCGACGTGATCCAGGCCGACGGCGGCACCCGCACCGCCGCCATCACCGGCGCCTGGGTGGCGCTGCACGACTGCATCACCTGGATGAAGACGCGCGAGATGCTGAAGGGCGAGCCGCTGCGCGACCATGTGGCGGCGATCTCCTGCGGCATCTGCAACGGCACGCCGGTGCTCGATCTCGACTATGCGGAGGACTCCGGCGCCGACACCGACGCCAATTTCGTGATGACCGGCACCGGCCGGATCGTCGAGGTGCAGGGCACCGCCGAGAAGATCCCGTTCACCGAGGAGCAATTCCTCGGCCTGCTCGCGCTCGCCAAGAAGGGCGTGACCAAGCTGGTCGACCTGCAGAAGATGGCGGTGATGTGAGCCTGCGCCCTCGCCTCGGCCGGGCATCGCCTGATCGCAGGCCGCCTGGTGATCGCGACCCACAATCCCGGCAAGTTGCGCGAGATGCGCGAGCTGCTCACGCCTACGGCATCGAGGCGGTGTCGGCGGGCGAGCTCGGGCTTGCCGAGCCCGACGAGACCGGCACGAGCTTCCGCGACAACGCCCGCATCAAGGCGATGGCGGCCGCCGCCGCATCGGGGCAGCCGGCCTTCGCGGACGATTCCGGGCTCGTGGTCGATGCGCTCGACGGCGAGCCCGGCATCCACTCGGCGCGCTGGGCCGGGCCGACCAAGGATTTCGGCCAGGCGATGCAAAAGATCGAGCAGCTGCTCGCGCGAACGCGGCGCCGTCAGGCCCGAGCAGCGCACGGCGCATTTCGTCTCCGCGCTCTGCGTCGCCTGGCCGGACGGCCACGTGGAGGAATTCGAGGACCGCGTCGACGGCACACTGGTTTGGCCGCCGCGCGGGACGCTCGGCTTCGGCTATGACCCGATGTTCCTGCCCGACGGCCACGCCCGCACGTTCGGCGAGATGCCGAGCGAGGAAAAGCACGGCCTGCCGCCGCGCGGCAAAGGCCTGTCGCACCGCGCCCGCGCATTTCTCAAGCTGGCGCAAGCCTGTCTGGGCGCAGAGCAGCGTTAGGTACTCTCGCAGGATATCGTAGTCGAGCCGCACCAGCCCGTTGGAATATTGCCGCGACATCGTCAGCCGAAGGTTGCTCGCGGACATGCCCGACCCGAACAGCGCGATGCCGTCGCCGACCAGGACCGGCACCACGCAAAGCTCGAGCGTGTCGAGACGGCCGGCGGCCAGGAACGCGCGCGCCACCTCGCCGCCGCCGAACACCCAGACGTCGCCGTCGCGTGGTCTCCCGCGCGAGGCGATCGGCGAGCGTCTCGAGCGGCTCGGCCGAGACCTCGGTGTCGGGTGTCGCCGGCCGCAGCGCGATCCGGCGTCATCACCACGGTGTGCGTGCCCGCATAGGGCCACGGACCGAACCCGAGCATCTGCTCGTAGCTCTTGCGGCCCATGACGATCGATCCGACGGTCGCGAGGAACTCGCCGAAGCCGACCTGATAGGCGTCGTAAGGCTCGAGCCAGCGGACGCTGCCGTCGCGGCTCGCGACGAAACCGTCGAGCGAGATCGCCATATAGAGGCGAAAGCGTGGGCGATGGCGCGCCGTCATGGTACCACCGAGGATAGGGTCGATTCGTGTCCCTGACGGAAAGCTGCCATAGGTCGCCGGCCATGACGACTGCGCCCACCACCGCCTTCGGGGTCTACCTGCACTGGCCGTTCTGCCTGTCGAAGTGCCCCTATTGCGACTTCAACAGCCACGTGCGCCACGCCGCGATCGACGAGGCGCGCTTCGTGCGCGCCTTCACCGCCGAGATCGCGGCGACCGCCGCGCGGGTGCCGGGCCGCACGGTCTCGACCATCTTCTTCGGCGGCGGCACGCCGTCGCTGATGCAGCCCGCGACCGTCGGCGCGATCCTCGACGCGGTCGCGCGGCACTGGTCGATCGCGCCCGACGTCGAGATCACGCTCGAAGCCAACCCGACCAGCGTCGAGGCCACGCGCTTCCGCGGCTATCGCGCGGCCGGCGTCAACCGCGTCTCGCTCGGCGTGCAGGCGCTCGACGATGCGGCGCTCAAGGAGCTCGGCCGGCTGCATTCGGCGCGCGAGGCGCTCGACGCGGTCGCGATCGCGCGCTCGGTGTTCGAGCGCTACTCGTTCGACCTGATCTATGCGCGGCCGCGCCAGACGCCGGCGGCCTGGGCGGCCGAGCTCAAGCGCGCGATCGCGGAAGCGGCCGAGCACCTGTCGCTCTATCAGCTGACGATCGAGCAGGAGACGCCGTTCTTCGCGCTGCATGCGGCCGGCAAGCTCGTGGTCCCGGACGAGGACACGGCGCGCGCGCTCTACGACACGACGCAGGAGATCTGCGCCGCCGCCGGCCTGCCCGCCTACGAGGTCTCGAACCACGCGCGGCCGGGCGCCGAATGCCGGCACAATCTCGTGTATTGGCGCGCGCACGAATATGCCGGCATCGGACCGGGCGCGCATGGCCGGCTCGACATCGACGGCGAGCGCTACGCCACCGCGACCGAGAAGCGGCCGGAGGCGTGGCTGATGCGGGTCGAGTCGCTCGGCCATGGCCTCGTCACCGACGAGCTGCTCACGCACGAGGAGATGGCCGACGAGTTCCTGCTGATGGGCCTGCGGCTCGCCGAGGGCATCGATCCCGCGCGCTACGCGCGGCTCGCCGGACGGCCGCTCGACCCGCGCCGCATCGCGATCCTGCAGCGCCGAAGGCGCGGTCGAGACCACCGCGAGCGGAATGCTGCGGGTGACCCAGAGCGGATTTCCGGTGCTCGACGCGGTGGTCGCCGATCTGGCGGCGTGAGCATCAGCCGACAAGTCCGTCAGCCGTTGCGAGCCGCGGGCAGCTCGGGTGAACTCCGACCGCCGAAGCCTTCGGCGGCGGGCTGATGATCTGGCCGCCGGTCGGCGTCACCCGCATCACCGCGAGCCCGCGCTGATTGGTGCCGTCGGGACGGAAGCGGAACAGCCCGTCGATGCCGGTGAAGCCCGAGGAGTTGGTCAGCATCTCCTCGGAGAAGCGCTGCGCGCCCTGCGTCTTGACCAGCGCGGCGATCAGCGCGACCGCGTCATAGGCGAGCGAAGCGGTGCGCACCGGGTCCTGGCCGTAGCGGGTGCGATAGCGGGCGGAGAAGTTGCGGAAGCCGGTCGGAGTCGGGGCCCGCATACCAGGCGCCGTCGAGCGCCGGATTGGAGAAGATCTGCGCGTCCTCCCACAGGCCGGTGCCGAGCAGCTGCACCCGCTTGGTGTCGATGCCGCTGGCGTTGAGCGCCTGCACCACCGCCGGCACCGTATCGGCGCCGTCCGGGATGAAGATCGCATCGGCCCGCGCGGCCGCCTGGGCGACGGTGCGCACCGGGCCCGCCATCTGCGCGCGGTCGAACGGATAGCGCTCGAGCGCGATGATGCGGCCGCCGCGGCGCCCGACCGCCTGCTTGAACGCCGCCTCGGCCACGGTGCCGTAGGCGTTGTCGGGGATGAGCGCGGCGAACGACCGTTTGCCCTGGCTCGCCGCGTAGCCGACGATGCGCTCGACGTCGGTCTCGGGCAGGAAGCTCAGCAGATAGACGCCGCGCGAGGCCACATTGGCGTCGGTCGAGAACGCGATCACCCGGATGTTGCGCGAGCGCGCGAGCTGCCCGACCGGACCGACGGTGAGCGCGAACAGCGGTCCGAGGATGATCTCGGCGCCTTCGTCGAGCGCCTGCTGGGCGGCCTGCTGCGCGCCCGGCGCGCTGCCGCCGTCGTCCTTCACCAGCAGCTGGATGTCCGGATTGTTGAATTCCGCGAGCGCCATCTCGGCGGCGTTGCGCATCGACTGCGCGGCCACCGCCGCGTTGCCGCTCGCCGACAGCGGCAGGATCAGGCCGACCTTGACCTTGCCCTCGCCGATACTGGCTCGTCGACTGCGCCGGCGCCGCCGGCTGCGAGCCGGGAATGAGATCGCCGACGGAAAAACTGCCCGAGCAGCCGGCCAGCAGGACCGCCGATGCGAGGGCGGCGAACCATGCGGAGCGATGGTCGCGCAGGCGGAGAGGGTCGCGCCTGCAGTACTCGGAACATGGGCGTCTCCTCACACAAACGGCGCGACTATAGACGCCACTTCGCCGTGGCCATCAGACATTTTCTCGCGCATTAGTTAACCGGATGAAAAGGATAATGAATTCTACGTTCCGGCCAGCGCGCGGATGACGCGGCCGGTTGCCGGCGCTAAGACTGCCGGCGCATGAGGACCACCGTGCCCGCCGCCCCGATGACCCGTGGAACCCGTGAGCCGGCCGGCCGGACCTACGCGCTGCACGGCCAGTCGGCCACTGCACCAGCGCTGGCGCCCGGGCTGCATCTGGTCGCCACCCCGATCGGCAATCTGCGCGACATCACGCTGCGGGCGCTGGAGGTGCTGGCCGCCGCCGACCTGATCGCCTGCGAGGACACCCGCGTCACCCGCAAGCTGCTCGACCATTACGGCATCACCACGCCGCTCACGCCCTATCACGACCACAACGCCGCCGCGGCGCGGCCGAAGCTGCTGGCCCGGCTCGCCGAGGGCGGCGCCGTCGCGCTGGTCTCGGACGCCGGCACGCCGCTGGTTTCCGACCCGGGCTTCAAGCTGGTGCGCGAGGCCCGCGACGCCGGCCACGCGGTCACCGCGCTTGCCGGGCGCTTCGGCCGTGCTGGCGGCGCTGACGGTCGCGGGCCTGCCGACCGACCGCTTCTTCTTCGAAGGCTTCCTGCCCGCGAAGGAGGGCCAGCGGCGCGCCCGCATCGCCGAGCTCGCGCGCATCCCGGCGACGCTGGTGCTGTTCGAGACCGGGCCGCGGCTGGCCGGCGGCGCTCGCCGACCTCGCCGCCGGGCTTGGAGCGCGCGAGGCCGCGGTCTGCCGCGAGCTCACCAAGCTGCTACGAGGAGGTGCGCCGCGGCGATCTCGCGACGCTCGCGCGCGACTACGCGGGCGCGGCGGCGCCGCGCGGCGAGATCGTCATCGTGATCGCGCCGCCCGACCCGCAGGCGGCGACGACCGAGGCGGCCGACCTCGACGCGCTGTTGCGCCAGGCGCTCGAGCGCGTGTCGCTCAAGGAGGCGGTCGGCGAGATCGCCGCCGTCACCGGCCGGCCGCGCCGCGAGGTCTATCAACGCGCGCTGGCGCTCGACCAAGGGCAGCGACGATGGCCGATGAGCGCCCGCGCCCCAGCCCGGTGCTCGGCGGCGGCCCGCGGCCGGAGCGTCAGGTCGCGTTCCGCACCGGCCTGTCGGCCGAGAGCCGGGCCGCGATGCTGCTGATCGCCAAGGGCTTTCGCATCCTGGCGCGGCGCTGGAAGAGCCCGGTCGGCGAGATCGACATCGTCGCGCGCCGCCGCGCGCTCCTGGTGTTCGTCGAGGTGAAGGCGCGCGACACGCTCGACGACGCCGCCTGGTCGGTCACCGACCGACAGCGCGCCCGCATCGTCGCGGCCGCCGAGGTCTGGCTGGCGCGCTACCCCGACGACAGCGTGCGCGATATCCGCTTCGACGCCATGCTGGTGGCGCCGCGGCCGGGTGCCGCGGCACATCCCGGCCGCGTTCGACGCGAGCAGGTGAACGCGAGCGCATGCGTCAGCGTCAGGCCGCGCGCAGCTTCTGGAAGAAGTCGTCGACCTGGCCGCGGATGCGCGCCGCGACCTCGCCGAGGTCGTCGGCGACCGATTTCACCGCGCTGGCGCTGTCGCGCGTCGCGGTGGTGGCCTCGCCGACCCGCTCGACCTCGCTGGCGGTCTCGATCGTGCGCTTGGCCGCGGTCTCGACGCTGCGCGCGATCTCCTGGGTGGCGGCGCCCTGCTCGGTGACGGCGGCGGCGATCGCGCCGCTGATGTCGCCGATCTCGCGGATGGTGCGCTCGATCGCCCCGATCGCCTCGATCGCCCGCATGGTCGCGTGCTGCATGCCGGCGATCTGCGCGCCGATCTCCTCGGTGGCCTTGGCGGTCTGACCGGCGAGCGCCTTCACCTCGCTCGCCACCACCGCAAAGCCGCGGCCGGCGTCGCCGGCGCGCGCCGCCTCGATGGTGGCGTTGAGCGCCAGCAGATTGGTCTGCTCGGCGATGTCGGTGATGAGCTTGACCACGTCGCCGATGCGGCCGGCGGCTTCGTTGAGCTCCTTGACGGTCGCGTTGGTCCACTCGGCCTCGCTCACCGCCTTGGTGGCGATGGCGTTCGACTGCGCGACCTGCCGGTCGATCTCGGTCACCGAGGCGGCCAGCTCGTCGGCGGCGGACGCGATGTCGCGCACGTTCTCCGACGCCTCGGCCGAGGCGGTGGCGGCGCCCGCGGTCCGGATCGCGGCGTTGTCGGCGGCGCCGGCGAGCCGGGTCGAGGCCGACAGCATCTGATCGGAGATGCGGCCGAGCTCGGAGACCGTGGCCTCGACGTCGGCGCCGAACTGGCTGATCTCGGCCGACATCCGCTCCTGGCGGTGGGCGCGGGCCTGGGCGTCGTCGATGACGGTGCGGCTGAGCTCCTCGTTCTTGCGCATGGCGTCCTGGAACACCGCGATCGAGCGGGCGAGCGCGCCGATCTCGTCGCCGCGCTCGCCGTAGGGAACGGCGCGCTCGGTCTCGCCGGCGGCGACCGCCTCGGTGATGCGGGTGATGCGCGCGAGCGGCTGCGCCACGTTGCGGCGGATCATGTAGGCGCCCGCCGCCGCCAGCAGCACCGCCGCGGCGGCGATCAGGCTCAGCAGCCAGGCGGCGGTGTCGATGCCCTGCTCGATCTTGGCGTAGACGTGCTTGGAGCGCTGGCGAATAGAGCCGGGCGAAGGCCTCGAGGTCCTTGTTGAGGGCGGCGCGCACCTCGCGGTTTTGCTCGCTGTCGCCCCATTCGCGCGCCGCGGTCGGACCGAGCTCGGTGCCGCGCTGCATGAGCTCGCGGCGGAAGTCCTGGAACTGCCTGATGCGGGCGGCGAACGCGTCGAACTCGGCCTGGTCCTCCGGCCGCACCGACCATTGCCACTCGGTGACCACGTCGCCGATGCGATCGTTGAGCCGGCGCAGGCTCGCCGCATAGGGCTTGGCGGCGGCGGCGTCCGGCGCCATGAAGATGCCGCGCGACTCCATCTCGACCGCATAGATCAGGGCGTTCACCCGCTCGACATTGAGCGCGCCCGCGAAGGCGGATTCGAACTCGCCGGTGAGCGCGGCGTGGCGGCGGGCGTTCAAGACCGCCACCAGCGCCAGCGCCACCGTCACGGTGGCGAGCAGCGCGAAGATCGCGTAGAGCTTCGACGCAATCGATAGCTGCGGCACTCTCACCTGCGATCCCCCACCCGCGAAATCCCGGCTATGCGCGCGCAGATTGGAGGTAAATTGTTAACGTCTCGTGTGCGTTACCGGACCGTTTCCCAGGTGGTTCAATGGCCCTGAAGGTCGCCGTCCAGATGGACCCGATCGCGCGGATCAATATCCGCGGCGACTCCACCTTCGCGCTGCTGCTGGAGGCGCAGGCGCGCGGCCATTCGCTCGCCTACTACACGCCCGACCGGCTGGCGCTGCGGGGCGCCGACGTGTTCGCGACGGTCGAGCCGCTCGAGGTGCGCGACACGCCAGGGCGACCATTTCACGCTCGGCGCCGCCGCGGCGCACCGAGCTCGCCGAATTCGACGTGGTGCTGCTGCGCCAGGACCCGCCGTTCGACCTCGCCTACATCACCACCACGCACCTGCTCGAGCGCATCCATCCGAGCACGCTGGTGGTCAACGATCCGGCGCAGGTGCGCAACGCGCCGGAAAAGATGTTCGTGATGGAATTCCCCGAGCTGATGCCGCCGACCCTGATCACGCGCGACCTCGCCGAGATCAAGGCGTTCCGCGCCGAGCACGGCGACATCGTGATGAAGCCGCTCTACGGCAAGGGCGGCGAGGCGGTGTTCCGGCTGGCGCCGGAGGACCTCAATTTCGGCTCGCTCTACGACCTGTTCGCGGTGACCTTCCGCGAGCAATGGGTGGTGCAGAAATTTCTTCCCGCGGTGACGGCAGGGCGACAAGCGCATCATCCTGGTCGACGGCGAGTTCGCGGGCGCGGTCAACCGGGTGCCGGCGCCCGACGACCTGCGCTCCAACATGGTGCGCGGCGGCACGCCGAAGGAGACCGACCTCACGGCGCGCGAGCGCGAGATCTGCGCCGCGATCGGCCCGGCGCTGCGCGAGCGCGGCTTGCTGTTCGTCGGCATCGACGTGATCGACGGCTTCCTCACCGAGATCAACGTCACCTCGCCGACCGGCATCCGGGCGATCAAGAATCTCGGCGGTCCGGACGTGGCGGCGATGATCTGGGACAAGATCGAAGGCGAAGCGGCGCGGCGCCTGACCAGGCGGAGGGTGCGGGATCATGACCGGCATCGCCGTCGTCTCGATCATGGTGGCGATCGCCATATCGGCGGTCGTTCAAATCCTCACCGATCCGCGCATCACCAAGGCCTTCGTTCATCGCAGCCTGCTGGTGCTGGCAGTCTATGCGGCGCACATCGCGGCCGGGTTCCTGGTGATATGGCTCCTGCTGCCGAAGGGACCGGATGCCGCCGTCGGAGCCACCATGGCGTTTCTCGGCTGGGTCGGCTTCGGCATGCTCGGGCTCATTCGCTTTGCGCCGCGCCTGCGCGAGCCGCCGCGCTGGCTGATGCGCCTCGGCATCGCCGACCTCGTGTGCCTTGCGCTGATCGTGGGCGGCGTCGCGTCGGCGACCGGCTCGATCTAGCGGCGTCCTT
The DNA here is from genome assembly GCA_963708765.1 of uncultured Alphaproteobacteria bacterium. GTDB lineage: Bacteria > Pseudomonadota > Alphaproteobacteria > Rhizobiales > Xanthobacteraceae > VAZQ01. The sequence continues at coordinate 94,588 of CAVPTV010000041.1, forward strand.
GAGCGCGCGCGCCGCTCGGCTGCGATTTTGGCGGAACAAACCCAACGGGCATTTCGCCAATGAATCCAAAGGGCGAAAGCCCACGATTCATGATTCACTTTTCAAACAGCCATACATAGACAACGCTCCGCCGCCCGGGGACTTCGATTTTCGGGCGCCGGGCGTCGCCCTTTCCCCTTTTTCCTTCTCCCTTGCACGCAAGGGAAATGGAGCGCCGGGAGGCGCCGGGTGCTTGCGAGGCACCCTGGCGAACCTTGCGAGGGTCCGCCGCGCGCCTTGCGAGGGCGCGCGCACCCCAGTGACGTAGGGGTGCGGCGCCTCCCGGCGCTCCACCTGCGACGCCTCAGGCCGGGGCCACGTTCTCCCCGCGCCAACGGCGCCGCTTCGCTTCGGACGCTCCATGGAGCGGCCTCGGCGAATCAGCATGTTCATGATATGTTCTATACAGGGCTGCTGTCAAGAAGGCCGCGCTCGGCTGCAGATTGCGCCCACGATCCCCTGACCGAGCCCTGCCTATTCGGTTATCCTGCCGTGCGCAGCCTTGGCTCATGGAAGCTCGGATGCAATTCGATCGATTGCGACGACGCGACTTTATTGCGCTTGCCGGCGCCGTGGCGGCTTGGCCGAGCATCGCGCGCGCGCAGCAGCCCGACCGCATGCGGCGCATCGGCGTGCTGGTCAGCGGGGCCGAGGGCGATCCCGAAATGCAGGCGCGCCTCGCCGCATTCCGACAGGGGCTGCAAAGGCTGGGGTGGTCGGAGGGCCGCAACATCCGCATCGAGTATCGGTTTGCGGCAGCCAGCGGGGACCAGGCGCGGATATTTGCGAAAGAGCTGGTAGCCCTGCAACCTGATGTCCTCGTCGGATTGGCGACTGCGGTCGTGACGCAGCTGCAGCAGGAGACCCGCGTCATCCCCATCGTGTTCGTCGGTATCCCCGACCCGATCGCGTCGGGCTACGTCAGCAGCCTCGCGCGGCCGGGCGGAAATCTCACAGGCCTGCTGCTGCACGAAGAGAGCATCGCCGGCAAATGGCTGTCCATGCTCAAGGAAATCTCGCCGCGGCTGACGCGGGTTGCGATCGATTGGAAATCCCAAGACGGGTACTCCTGTCTATCGGCGGGCAGCCGAAACAATTGCTCCATCCCTGGGTATCGAGATCGTGCATGCCCCGATCGAAACCGCCGGGGACATCGAGCACGCCATCGAGTCCTTTGCGCGGGTGCCGAACGGCAGCCTGCTCGTGGCGCCGGACCTGACCGCAGTCCTGCATCGCGATCTCATCATCGCGCTCGCGCTTCGCTACCGTTTGCCTGCAGTCTACCAGGCGCGTTTCTGGGTCGCGGCCGGCGGCCTCATGTCCTATGGAACCGACCGCGTCGCCTCATTTCGCGAGGCGGCATACTATGTCGATCGGATCCTGCACGGCGCCAAGCCAGCCGATCTTCCGGTACAGGGGCCGACCAAGTTCGAAACGATCATCAACCTCAAGACCGCCAAAACGCTCGGCCTCAGCTTGCCACCCGCCCTGCTGGTCGCGGCCGACGAGGTGATCGAGTGATGAAGCGCCGCGAGCTCTTCGCGCTTGTCGGCGGCGCGGCGGTCGCGCTCGATTCCGTCCACACCTCAAAGTCGCGCGCGGCTTGACACGCCGCAACGGCGGGTCCGACATTCCTGCCGCTTTGCGCCATGGACTCCCCGATGGCCGTGGAAATCTTTCATCTCGACTCGATTCCGCAGGACGCGCTCACGCCGGCGATGAAGTTCCTGTTGACCAAGTGGAACACGCTGTCGGTGATGAACAAGCTCACGCTGCAGGGCATCACCGAGAGCGCGAGCTTCAACGTGCGCGACAACAGCTCCTACATGATCCCGGCGGGTGACGATTTCTTCTACATGCACATGGGCGACAACGTGCGCGCCGCGATCGGCCAGGACTTCACCGGGCGGTTGCTGTCGAGCCTCGACGATCAGGTCGCCCGCGACCTGATCGACGCCTATCAGCAGGCGGTGGCGCAGGAGAAGCCGATCTTCATGCGCTTCACGTCGTCGTTCTCGGAAAACGCCCTGGTCTGGGAACGACTGGTGCTGCCGGTGCCGATCGCGCATCTCGGCATGGTCCTGGTCTGCTATTCGCAGGTGCTGAGCCATCAGCAGGAGGTCTACGCCTATCTGTTCGAGCACGGCCGCCGTCCCTGGATCGTCACCTATCCGATCTTCGACGCCGAGCGCCGGCTCGACGACGGCTGGATCCTGCTGATGAACAACGCCGCCCGCACCGCCTTTTCACCCGAGCGGCCGATCCGGAATCTGCGGCTGCGCGAGCTGTCGCTGTTCCAGTTCGGCCCGTTGTGGACGGCGCTGCGCGACCGCTACGAGCTCGCCAATCCGCGCGCGACCGTGACCTTCGATCAGCTCGAGCTCGAGCTGGTCAAGCTCAACCACCTGGTGGCCTACCGGTTCGACAAGGCGGCGGTGGCGGGCACCCTGCCGTCATAGCGCAGGCGAGAAGCGACGGGAGCTAACGTCACTCGTGCTTCTTGCCGAGCTTGCGGCCGCCATCGTCGAGCTCGCTGGGGCTGGTTCTCTTCAACGTGTCGTCGAGCCGTTCGGCGTCGGTCTTCGGCCGCTTGCCGGTAGGCTTGAGCGGCGGCGGACGTCTTGATGATCGGCCGCGGCGCGTCGCCAGGTCGAGCGTTTCGGGGATCGGGTTTCTTTGCCATCAGCGAGCATCCAGCAACTTGCGACACGGCGGAATTGCTACGCCGGATCGGCGGCCTTACCGAGCAGCAGAGAATCCACGGCACGAATGAGTCTTTCCGTGTGTCGATCGAAATCGCGCCCCGAATCCAATTCTGCAGCATTGTAGTTGACAAACCGTCGCAGATCCTCGGGAAGCTGCGTGGGCTCCGGCATTTTCGTCCCGTCCAGCAGGACCGGAATGATCGGCACGTTTCCCATGAGTGCAGTTTGCAGCTCGAGACGCACGGGGTCAGTCCGATCGAGAATCCGAGACTTGAACAAGATGCGTTTGCCCAGCCAGTTTGGGCCAACGATCGCAATCAGGACTTTGCATCCCTGCAGGGCCTGCTCGATATGGGCACGAAAATCGATCCCAAACGGGATGCTGTCGATATCCATGTACACCGAACCGGCCCCGTAGCGATGCACGAGGCGATCGAACAGGCGACCGGCAACTCCGATGGAATCCGATCTCCTGTATGAAATGAGAATTTTTGGGATCGATCGCTGGAGATGACCGCCAACGGGTGGACTTCGACTCCTTGCTCTGGCGCGACTTGATGCTCTTGCGGCGGCCTTTCGGTTGGGAGCGGGCCAGCTTGCGTCCTGTTGCGATCACAGAGGCTCACGACCACGATCTACCAGGCGAGCAAGATGCTGATCGAGCGGGGGCGGAAACGCATCCAGCCATCGCATCCCCGCCAGGTAATAGTAAAACGCATCAGCTGGGGCCGATTCCTCAATGCGGAATGGCACTATCGGGAGTTCGAAGACTCTGGGCACGCTCGAGCTCCAACAGCGCGTTCTTTGATTGGCTCGTGCGAGAGGAGAAGATGATCACGAATACACGGGAGCGACCAAGAGCGTGAACAATCTCGCTCGCGGAGATTTCACCCAGCGTCAAATCGCGCGGCGCCATCCAGCAGCCTACGCCGGCCTTCTCGATAGCGCCGGCGGCCGCCTCGGCCGCCAAAAGATCCTTCGTCGTGTAGCTGATGAAAACCTGCGGCACCAACGCAGGTGTGACTCTTGAGATGATTGTGTTGGACATGGCCAACGTTCTTGATGGCAAGAAGCGATCGCGGCGCGACTGCTACTGGGCCGCCGATGCAGTGTGAGCGCGCGGTGCGCGTCGGGTCAAATCGTCATCGCCCGGTCGGCACCCGCGCAGCCGCGCACCAACGTCACCGCGGCGGCGGTTGGCCGGCCTTCTCGGCCTTGAGACGGGCGACCGCGGCGCGGATCGGCGCGAACGGACCGTATTTGTGCTGCTGCGCGCCGAAGCCGTCCGCATAGGGGCCGTAGGGCACGTCGACCGGCTTGTCGAGCAGGTCGGGGAAATCCTTGTCGAGCCCGGCTTTGGCGGGACGCGGCTGCGAGACCATGAAGGCGGCGACGTCCCAGGCGTCCTCCACCGAGAGCTGCGGGTTCAGGTAGTCGGCGCCGTGCGGCATGTTGAAGTGGATGAAATTCGCCGCCGTGATCAGCCGCGCCATGCCGGCGCCGTCGTTGAAGCTGTCGGCGCCCCAGAGCGGCGGCACCATGTAGCCGAGATCGGTGGTCGGCAGGCTGCGGCGGATGCCGCTGCCGTCGGTGTTGTGGCAGGCGACGCAGGCGCGCGCGTAGATGCCGCCGCCGCGCACCGGATCGGCGGCGCGCGCGAGCTCCGGCATCTTGCCGACGCCGAGGCCGGGCAGGATCCGGCCCGGCGCCACCCCGGTCGACAGAAACCGGATGTAGGCGACGAAGGCCGCCATCTCGGGGGCGTCGGCCGGCAGCGGACGCCCGTTCATGCTGCGGACCATGCACGAATTGAGGCGGTCCTCGATGGTGATCTCGGCGCCCAGGCGGGCGCTGTATTGCGGGAATTCGCCGAACAGTCCGAACAGCGCAATGCCGAACATCTTGGTGCCGGCGTTGAGGTGGCAGTTGCTGCAGGCGAGATTGTTGCCGGCGAAGCGCTTGGCCGGATCGGCGACCTCGGGACCGATATGCGCGTAGGTCGCGGTGACGAGATCGCGGCCGCGCCGCACCAGCTGTCCATTGGCGTCATTCGGCAGCGCGCCGATCTCGGGCACGGTCCAGATCGGCGGGGTGGCGGTGCCTTGCGCGAAGCTCACGTCCACGAATGCGAACAGCGATGCACACGCGACCGCAGCCATGCCGACCACCGCCGCCGCACGCCGAACCGAATCGGCGATCTCCATCGGGCACCTCGCTGCCGCTGCAGGTTCCGGCCGCCGCATTGGAAACTCGGCGCCCGGCATTCGTTGATCTAGCACAAGCAGATCAACCCGTCAGAGCGACAATCGATGAGCAAGACGCGAAGCCTTTTGATGCGGATGTTCGGCCGCCCACGCGGCCTGCTGGGCCGGCTGGGCGGTGTCATCATGGCGCGCATGAACGAGGCCTGCGGCGCCTGGGTGTGCGGGCTGCTCGAGCTCGGGCCGAACGACCGCGTGCTGGAAATCGGGTTCGGTCCCGGCGCGATCATTCGACGCCTGTCGAGCTCGGCCGCCCATGTCGCCGGCATCGATCCATCGGCCGAGATGGTCGCACAGGCGCGCGCCCGCAACGCCGCCGCCATCCAGAGCGGTCGGGTCGACCTGCGGCGCGGTTCCGTGGAGAGCCTGCCATTCGATGACGACAGCTTCGACAAGGCCCTGGCGATCAACTCCATGCAGGTCTGGCCGGATCCGGTCGCCGGATTACGGGAAATCCGGCGGACGATGAAGCCCGGCGCCAGGGTCGCGCTGGGCTTCACGCGCCATTCGGGGCAGCCGAAGGAGGGATTGACCGAGGCGCTCACGGCTGCGGGCTTCGCGCGGGCGCGCGTGGTCGAGACAGACGACTGGTTCTGCGCGTTGGCACGAAAGCCGTGAGCGCAGGACCGCGCGCGCCGGCCGGCTATCCGATTGAAACGCCCGCGCCCCGCAGCCGAATCCCGTAGCTCGGCGCCGCGGCTCGACCTCGTGTGCAAGCAGGCTATTGATCCACGACTTATTGCAAACGAATTTCAGATGGAGCATGCCGCCTTCGGGACTTCGACGGAGACAACGGCTTCTTCACCTGCGCGCTCGTCCAGTTCGCCGCTACGGACTTTGCTCGACATCTTGTGCCAAGTACACAATCGTCAACATCCGCTGGAAGAGGACGCAGCGTGACTTCTCTGGCAATTTGTTAAATGCCGCCTCGATAAAAGGCTCGATCAATTCTACTCCGTCAGCCTGCCACAAGTACCTGCAGCATTCCATAAACTTCATTTCGGCAGCGTCGCCGCCAGCCTGCAGGACCGGCTCAATTGTTTTCAGCGACAGCCCAAAACCTCGTTGAAGCTCTTCGTCTATAGCGTCCTTGCCGAGCATCGTCCGCTCCCTGGCTCCGGTTATCTGAAGACTCGCAGAATTCTGATTCTTATGTTTGGCGTGACCCGGGTATCGATCATAGAGCCTTCTTCGATTCGGGGATGCCTCTACCCACCGGCGCCTTGCCGGGCCTCTTCGAAGCAATCCGCCGACGGACAGCATAAGCGGTCATCACCGGGGGCCTCCGCCAGGCCTGCAAGCCAACGCCGACGCGCCTCCTCATCAGCGGCAGGAGCCACTCGTACCCGGAGCATTCATGGTGCCCGGCTCAAGGCGCCTTGTTCCCTAATTGTTCTTGTCGCCGGCCGGCGGCTGCGGTAAGGTCGATCCGGCCGAGTGAGGGGCGGACATGGTCCAGCGGGTCGCGACGGTGGCGTTCGAGGGCATCGAGGCGCGCGCCGTCGACGTGCAGGTGCAGGTCGCCCCCGGCCTGCCGGCCTTCAACGTGGTCGGGCTGCCCGACAAGGCGGTGTCGGAGGCGCGCGAGCGGGTGCGCTCCGCCCTGGTGGCGTCGGGCCTGGCGCTGCCGGCGCGCCGCATCACCGTCAACCTGGCGCCGGCCGACCTGCCCAAGGAAGGCAGCCACTACGACCTGCCGATCGCGCTCGGCCTGATGGCGGCGATCGGCGCGATCCCGTCCGATGCGCTGTCGGGCTTCACGGTGCTGGGCGAGCTCGGCCTCGACGGCTCGCTCGCGGCGGTCGCCGGCGTGCTGCCGGCCGCGATCGGCGCCAACGCCCGCAACGAGGGCCTGATCTGCCCGGCCGCCTGCGGCCCGGAAGCCGCCTGGGCGAGCCCCGAGATGGAGATCATCGCGGCCGCCTCGCTGATCCAGCTCGCCAATCATTTCCGCGGCACGCAGGTGCTGTCGCGGCCGCAGCCGAAGGTGCGCGAGGTCGAGGCGCGCGCTGGTCGACCTCAAGGACATCAAGGGCCAGGAGAGCGCCAAGCGCGCGCTCGAGGTCGCCGCCGCCGGCGGCCACAACCTGCTCATGGTCGGCCCGCCCGGCGCCGGCAAGTCGATGCTGGCGGCGCGGCTGCCGACCATCCTGCCGCCGCTCACGCCCGCCGAATTGCTCGAGGTCTCGATGGTGGCCTCGGTGGCGGGCGAGATCGCAAGGCGGCGCGCTCACCAACCGCCGCCCGTTCCGCAGCCCGCATCATTCGGCCAGCATGCCGGCGCTGGTCGGCGGCGGCTTGCGGGCGCGGCCGGGCGAGATCTCGCTCGCGCATCACGGCGTGCTGTTCCTCGACGAGTTTCCCGAGTTCCAGCCGCAGGCGCTCGAATTCGCTGCGCCAGCCGCTGGAGACCGGCGAGGTGGCGATCGCGCGCGCCAACCACCGCGTCACCTATCCGGCGCGCTTCATGCTGGTCGCCGCCATGAACCCGTGCCGCTGCGGCCACGCCAGCGAGCCGGGCTATCGCCTGCAAGCGCGGGCCCAATCTGCGCTGCGCCGCCGACTACCAGGCGCGGCTGTCGGGCCCGCTGATCGACCGCATCGATCTCACCATCGAGGTGCCGGCGGTGACCGCCGCCGATCTGATCCTGCCGCCGCCCGCCGAAGGCAGCCGCGAGGTCGCCGAGCGGGTGGCGCGCGCCCGCGACCTGCAGGCGCAGCGCTACGCGGCGATCGGGCTGCCGCACATCCGCACCAACGCGACGGCGTCGAGCGCGGTGCTCGAGGACGTGGCGCGGCCGGACGCGGCCGGGCTCGCGCTGCTGCGCGACGCATCGGACGCCATGCGGCTCTCGGCGCGCGGCTATCACCGCGTGCTGCGGGTCGCGCGCACGCTCGCCGATCTCGACGGCGCCGAGAAGATCTCGCGCGTGCATCTGGCCGAGGCGCTGTCCTACCGCGCGCTCGCCGACGAGGTGCGGCGCGCGGCGTGAGCGGCGGCAGATCGGCGGGGATCATTCGCCGACGGTCTCCGAGCGCATGATCTGCGAACGCCTGACGGCGTGTCGCCGAAGCGGCGGCGGAGGTGCGGTTGAATAGGACAGATCGCCGAACCCTTACTCCTTGCATAATGACTTCGCAGTTTCGCGGACGCTGTCAGCGAAGACTTGGGCGGCGGGGTTGAGCGTCCGATTTTTCAAAGTGACGAGTGCCAGGGGCCGCGCGGTCCCCGCCAACTCGATCGGCAAGACTTTGAGCAGCCGGTTCTTGGGTGGGAACTGCATGACCACTCGAGGAACCATGGACAAGAACTGTCCCGTCATGAGCAGGGCCGTGCGGAGAGGCAGCGTCGAACCGACGACCACCGGAGGCACCGTCAGACCGTGGGCGCGAAATGCCTCATGCACAACGCTACCGTATGGCTGATCCGCCAGCGGTAAAGCCCAAGGTTCCTCCATCAAATGCGCCAAGCTGATCCGGCGCCGACGCGCAAGCGGATTGTGCGCGCCCACCACCACGACGTGGGGGTCTTGCAATAGCGGCTCTACATTCATGAGGTCTTCGGCCGGTGGGTGAATAAGATGCACGACCGCAAGATCGATTTTGCGATCAAGCAGGGCCTGATAGGCTGTCGCCGTATCTGTCGCGTGCACCTGAAAGGTGAGGCGAGAGTAGCGGCGAGACAAACGGCTGATCACGCTACAGATAAATCCTTCGGCGATGGCGATCGATGCACCAATGGTCAGATCACCGACAGTCGGATCGGCGAGAGACCGAATATCCTTGATGCCTTGCTGCAGCTCGTCGAAGACCGCAGTACCACGCTTCAGGAGTGCTCGGCCGTAGGGTGTCGGCTCGATCCCTCGGGCGCTACGATCGACAAGCCGAACGCCAAGCGCGTGCTCGAGCTCTCCAATTGACCTTGAAACGGCCGGTTGGGACGTCGCCAGAAGTTTTGCAGCCTTGCCCATGCTGCCAACCTGGACCACCGCCATCAGGACGCGTAGGTCGTGCAGGCCGATGCGACGTTCGATGCGCCCGATCTCGTCCATGACATACGTTCCCATATCGCCAGTGATATGACCTCATCGAAGAATAGCATTACCGGGCTTCGGCCGAATTTTCTTTATGGTGCCGCATCGAGCGCATTGGTTCAGAGGAGCAACATCATGCTTGCGCGAAGAACGCTGCTGGTATCCCTCGCCTGCGCCGCCGTCTCGGCTCACATCGCCACGGCTTCAGCACAGGTCTATCCAACGCGACCGATCACCATGATCGTGCCTTTTCCTGCGGGGGGGCCAACGGATACGATCGCACGCATCATGTCGGAGCGGTTGAGTGCATCCCTGGGTCAGCCGGTCATTGTCGAGAATGTCACCGGCGCCGCCGGAACGATTGGCGCCGGCCGCGTGGCTCTCGCAACCCCTGACGGCTACGTGCTCTGTGTCGGCTTTCTCGGCACGCATGTGCTGAACGGAGCGATCTACAGTCTTCAGTACGACGTCGTGAAGGATTTCGAGCCCATCGCCCTGCTGGCAAGCAACCCGCAATTGATCGTCGCAAAGAAGGCCACACCGGCCAAGGACTTGAGGGAATTCATCGCGTGGCTGAAGGCAAATCCGGGAAAGGCCACACAAGGATCGGCAGGCATAGGAAGTCCGGCGCATGTCAGCGGAGCATACTTCCAGAGCGCAAGTGGTACGACATTTCAATTCGCGCAGTACCGCGGTGCAGCCCCGGCCATGCAGGACTTGGTGGGCGGACATGTCGACCTGATGTTCGATCAGCCACCGAACTCCCTGCCGCATGTGCGTGCTGGCAACATCAAGGCTTACGCTGTCACCGCCAAGGTGCGCCTCGCCTCCGCGCCGGACGTCCCCACAGTGGACGAGGCAGGTTTGCCGGGATTCTACATTTCTGTTTGGTCTGGTATGTGGGCCCCTAAGGGCACGCCGCCGGCGGTCATCTCCAAGCTCAACGCGGCAATTGTCGATGCGCTTTCCAATCCGGCGGTCCAACGTCGGCTCGGCGAATTAGGCCAAGAGGTTCCAGCTCGTGACCAGCAGACCCCTGCGGCCCTTGCGGCCTTCCAGGCGGCGGAAATTGAGCGGTGGTGGCCGATCGTCAAGGCCATGAATTTGAAACCCGAGTGAGGTCCGCAGCTGCGGTGATGGAAGTCGATCGCGACAAGCCGGCCAAGATTGCGCCTTCGACGGTTGTCGAGGGCGCACGTGCGTGACGTCGCAGGTAATGCGGCCAGAACTAGCGAAGAAGAATGAGCGCATGACCGAGCCTTGCGACCTTTCCGCTGTCGAGGCGCGACGGCTCATCGCCAGGCAATCGGCTGTGCACATCAGGCGATCGTGGCGTGGCGGACACGCCGCGACGTTATTCGCAAAACCGTCATCCGGCTTAACGGCTTAGTAAATAATTAGCCTTAACAGTTCCTTGTTGGCTGGAGTCGATCGTTGTCCTCCGGCCGAGAGGACCTGATGGACCGCCTCCAAAAAACGCTGACCCTGCTTCTGGTCGCCGGCATTCCGGCGGCGGCGCCGCCGTTCTTCGCCGCGCCGCCGAGCTTCTGCTTCACCGCCGGATCGGTGACCTACCAGGTGGCGCCGGCGACCGCGTCGCCCGACGTGCGGGTGCGCATCGACAACGCCGCCGTCCAGCCCGACCTGCGCATCCAGGTCGTCGACGCGGTCGAGAGCGCGGATTTCGCGCTGGTCGACGACGTGGTCGACGCCGGCCGCAGCGCCTGCCGGTCGGATGGGCTGCTCAAGACCGTGAAGGTCGTCGACAGCGGAACCGCCGACGTGACGATCAGCCTGTCGCGCGAGGCGGCGGAGGCGGATTTGAAGCTGTTCGTCCACTCGGCGCGCGTGGGCCATCGCGACGCCGCCGCCCTGCTGGCGGCGATGCGGCACAAGGTGCTCGACGGCAAGGTCGCTGCGTCGCGCTGAGCCGTCGAACCGCCTCTGGGGCCGCGACGGCCCGTTATCCTTTCGTCAACCTTATCGCCGGCATGGTTGCGGCGCGCGCAGCCGCCGAAGGGAATCGCAAAGGGTTCCCCGGCAGTATCGCGCAAACAACTCGAACAATGCAGGGCATCCTGCGCGCGCCGACCTGCGCCGCGGAGCACGCCTGCGGCGGGGACAGGCGGCGGACATGCGGGTTCTTTCCGGCATCATGGCGAAGCCGTACCTACGCTTCGGCGGACGCGCGTTCCTGTACGTCGTGCGCGCCGCGGCCGTGCTGTCGATGTCGTTTGCGGCCGCGTTCGGATTTCTGGCGGCCGCCAAGAGCTCGGGCCAGTACGACCCGCACTCGTTCGCGATCGGCTCGGCGGCGCTGTTCGGCGCCGCCTGCGGGGCGATCGGGCTGCTGATCGGGCGGGCGCGGGTCTTGCGCGCCGAGCTGCGCCAGCTGCAGGAGCGGGTCGAGGATCTCGCCGACCGCAACTGGGAGCTCAAGGAAGCCGAGGAACGCGCCCGCAGCTTCATCGAGGCGCAGGGCGACGTGATCGTGCGCCACGACGGCGAGCATCGCATCACCTACGCCAACGACGCCTTCTGCGCGCTGGCCGGACGCGCCCGCGAGCACGTCATCGGCGCGGATTTCGCGCTGCCGGTGATCGAGCAGGGCGCCGCCGCGCTCTCGGGCGACGGCACCCGCATCCACGACCAGAAGATCGCGGCCGCCGACGGCGCGCGCTGGATCGCCTGGCGCGAGGTCGTGGTGCGCAGCGGAGAGAAGACCGAGGTGCAGAGCGTCGGCCGCGACATGACCGACCGGGTCGAGGCCGAGCACGCGCTCGCCGATGCGCGCGATCAGGCCGAAGCCGCCAACCGCGCCAAATCGCGCTTCCTCGCGGTGATCTCGCACGAGATCCGCACCCCGCTCAACGGCATCCTCGGCATGGCGGGCCTGCTCGCCGACACCCCGCTGACGCCCGAGCAGGCGACCTACGCCAAGGCGGTGAAGAGCTCGGGCGACACCCTGCTGTCGCTGATCGAGGAGATTCTCGACTTCTCCAAGATCGAGGCCGGGCGGCTCGATCTCGAGCCGCGGGTGTTCGACCTGCCGGCGCTGATCGAGGAAACGATCGAGCTCATCGCGCCGCGGGCGCAGGCGAAGCAGCTCGAGATCGCCTCCTATGTGGAGGACGGCCTGCCCCGCCACGTGGTCGGCGACGCGGCGCGGCTGCGGCAGGTGCTGCTCAATCTCGCCGGCAACGCCATCAAGTTCACCGAGCGCGGCGGCGATCGCGCTGATCGTCGAGCCCGGCACGGCGCCCGACGAGATCCGCTTCCTGGTGCGCGACAGCGGCATCGGCATCGCGCCGCAGGAGCAGGCGCGCATCTTTCTCGAGTTCGAGCAGGCCGACACCGGCGCGGCGCGCAGGTTCGACGGCACCGGCCTCGGGCTCGCCATCTCCAAGCGCATCATCGAGCGCATGGGCGGCCGCATCGGCGTCGACAGCACGCCGGGCGCGGGCTCGACCTTCCACGTCGCGGTGCCGCTGCCGCGCTCGGCCGCCGAGGGCGAGGCGGCGTTCGCGCCGCCCGATCTCGCCGGCATGGACGTGCTGATCGCGGCGCCGACCGCAACCGAGGCCGCGCTGGTGGCGCGGCGGCTCGGGCGCTGGGGCGCGCGCACCTGCGTCGTGCCCGACGAGCAGGTGGCGATGGCGCTGATCCCCGAGCGGGCCTGGAGCGCGATCCTGGTCGACCGTGCGCTCGGCGCCGAGGCCTGCGAGCGGCTGGCGCGCGCCGCCAGCACCGATCGCGCGCCGCATCGTGCTGGTGACCCCGGGCGAGCGGCACGAGCTTGCGGCGCTCAAGGACGCGGGCTTTTCCGGCTACCTGGTGAAGCCGCTGCGCGCGGTCTCGCTCGCCGCCCGGCTCGGCGGCGAGCACGACGGCTTCGATCGCGCCACCGGCGAGGTCGCCGAGCACGAGCCCGCGGAGATTCGCGCCGAACCCGCCAGGCGCGGGCTCGCGATCCTGGTCGCCGAGGACAACGAGATCAACGCGCTGCTCGCGCAGGCGCTGCTGCGGCGGCTCGGCCACCGGCCCGACCGTCGCGACGAGCGGCGAAGCCGCGGTCGCGGCCTGGCTGGCCGCGCAGGCGGCCGACGCGCCTTACGACCTCGTGCTCATGGACGTGCACATGCCCGGCAGCGACGGCATCGAAGCCGCGCGCCGCATCCGCGCCGCCGAGGCCGATCGCGGCGCGCGGCGCACGCCGATCATCGCGCTCACCGCCAACGCGCTCGACGAGGAGCGCGAGGCCTGCCTGCGCCGCCGGCATGGACGGGTTTCTGACCAAGCCGCTCGACCGCGAGCGGCTGGCGAGTGCGCTGGCGATGGTGTCGGCGCACGCGTCGCTGGCGGCGTGACTGCCACAGTCTCGTAGGGTCGGCAAAAGCCACGCGGGACGAGTACGCGAGCGCCGCAAGCTCGATCGCGCGCGCTGTGCCCACGCGTCGACGGACGATGCTCGCGCGCACGTCGGCTACGCGTGCCGCGCACGGATGTCGCGTGGCGCGTCGACGATGCGCCATGAGCGCAGTACGGGTCAAGCGCACTTGGCCCAGCCTCACAATCGTCGCAGCGCCACTTCCTCGACCAGGTGGCTCGCGCTCTTCTTGAGGATCAGGTCGGCGCGCTGGCGCGTCGGCAGGATGTTCTCGTGCAGATTGACCAGGTTGATGCGCGTCCAGATCGAGGTCGCGGTCTCGACCGCCTCGTCGTCCGACAAGGTCGCATAGCGGTGGAAGTATGATTTCGGATCGCGGAACGCGGTGCCGCGCAAGGTGAGAAAGCGGTCCACGTACCAGCTGCGCAGCACCTCCTCGTCGGCATCGAGATAGACCGAGAAATCGAAGAAGTCCGACACGTAGGGAATCGCCTTGCCGTCCTTGGGCGGACGACCGGCCTGCAGCACGTTGAGGCCCTCGACGATGAGGATGTCGGGACGGTCGATCTCGATCCATTGATTGGGCATCACGTCGTAGACGAGATGGGAATAGACCGGCGCCCGCACCGGGCGGCGGCCGGCCTTGATGTCGGTGAGAAAGCGCAGCAGCGCCGGCAGGTCGTAGCTTTCGGGAAAGCCCTTCTTCTCCATCAGGCCTTCGCGCTCGAGCACCGCGTTGGGATAGAGGAAGCCGTCGGTGGTGAGCAGATCGACCTTGCGGCACGTTCGGCCAGCGCGCCAGCAGCGCCTGCAGCACGCGCGCGGTGGTCGACTTGCCGACCGCCACCGAGCCCGCCACCCCGATGATGTAGGGCAGCTTGCGAGTCCTCGGTGCCGAGGAAGCCCTGCTGCGCGCGGAACAGCCGCTGGGTCGCCGCCACGTAGAGCGAGAGCAGCCGCGACAGCGGCAGGTAGATGTCCTCCACCTCCTTCATGTCGAGCCGGTCGTGCAGCGAGCGCACCCGGGTCACCTCTTCCGGGGTGAGCGTCATCGGCGTGTCTTCGCGCAGCTCCGCCCACTCGGCGCGCGAGAACACGCGGTAGGGCGAAAGGCCGTCGTCGGTGCGCTGCTCCATCATGCCTGCTCAGCCGCGGTGACGCGCCGCCTTCTCGTCGAGGCCCGACTGCCTGGTCCGCGCCGCCAGCACCGCTTCCACCTCGGCGAGCGTGATCCCGCGCGCCTCGAGCACGACCAGCAGGTGATAGATGAGGTCGGCGGTTTCCTCGATCAACCGGCCGCGGTCCTCGCCGACGGCGGCGAGCGCGGTCTCGACCGCCTCCTCGCCGAGCTTCTTGGCGCAATGGGCCACGCCCTTGTCGAGCAGCTTGCGCGTGTAGGAAACGTCGGCGCTCGCCTTGGCGCGCTCGTGCACGCGCTTTTCGAGGTCGCGGAGGGTGAAGTTCGACATGCGTTTTGCTCCGCTTTTGCATATCATCTCTGCCCGCCGCCGCAAATCGGGCTTGCCCAAGTCCGGGCGCATGACAAGGATGCTCGGGTCACATCTGTCACGGCGCGACCCGGCCCGATAGCATCGCCCAATGCCCGCGCCCGTGCTCGATTTCTGGTTCGACTTTGCGTCGACCTATTCCTATCCGGCCGCCATGCGGATCGGCGCCGCTTGCCGCACAAGCCGGCGTCGCGGTGCGCTTTCGCCCGTTCCTGCTCGGGCCGATCTTCAAGGCGCAGGGCTTCGCCACGTCGCCGTTCAATCTCTACCCGGCCAAGGGCCGCCATATGTGGCGCGACCTGGAGCGGCTGTGCGCGGACCTGGGCGCTGCCGTTCCGGCGGCCCGATCCGTTTCCGCAGAACAGCCTGCTGGCGGCGCGGGTCGCGCTGGCCGGGCTCGCCGAGGACTGTGACGACAAGAACTGGGGCGAAGATTTCTGTCGCGCGGTGTTCCGGGCCGAATTCGGCGACGGCCGCCGGATCGACGATGCGGCGACCATCAGCGACATCCTCGCGGAGTTGAAGATCGACCCGCGGCCGGTGCTCGCAGCCGCCCAGTCGGACGCGATCAAGGCGCAGCTGCGGGCGCAGACCGAGGCGGCGGAGCGGCTCGGCATCTTCGGCGCGCCGAGCTTCACGACCGCCGACGGCGAGCTGTTCTGGGGCAACGACCGGCTCGAGCAGGCGCTGCGGTGGGCGAGCAGCTTGTAGCGCGGATGAGCGCGTAGCGAAATCAGGCGCTCGCGTCGCGCGCGGCGACGATCCGGCGCATCCGCTATTCGCTTCGCTGCATGCGGGCTACAAGTCACGGATCGAGCCGCATCGGCAGGCCGGCGCGCGCCATGTGCTGCTTGGCGTCGCGGACCGTGTACTCGCCGAAATGGAAGATCGAGGCCGCGAGCACCGCGGTGGCATGGCCGTCGCGGATGCCCTCGACCAGGTGATCGAGCGTGCCGACGCCGCCCGAGGCGATCACCGGCACCGGCACGGCGTCGGCGATCGCGCGGGTGAGCGGGATGTCGAAGCCCTGCCGGGTGCCGTCGCGGTCCATGGAGGTGAGCAGGATCTCGCCGGCGCCGAGCGCCACCACCTCGCGCGCGTAGTCGACCGCGTCGAGGCCGGTCGGATTGCGCCCGCCATGGGTGAAGATTTCCCAGCGGTCGGGCTGCGCCCGGCTCCGACACGCGCTTGGCGTCGATCGCCACCACGATGCACTGGTCGCCGAATTTCTCCGCCGCCTCGCGCACGAACTCGCGCCGGGCCACCGCCGCGGTGTTGATCGAGACCTTGTCGGCGCCCGAGGCGAGCAGCTTGCGGATGTCCTCGACCGTGCGCACGCCGCCGCCGACGGTGAGCGGCATGAAGCAGGCCTCGGCGGTGCGCCGCACCACGTCGAGGATGATGTCGCGGTTCTCGTGGCTGGCGGTGATGTCGAGGAAGGTGAGCTCGTCGGCGCCGGCCGCGTCATAGGCGATCGCCGCCGCGACCGGATCGCCGGCGTCGCGCAGGTCGAGAAACCGCACGCCCTTGACGACACGGCCGTCCTTGACGTCGAGGCAGGGAATGACGCGGACCTTGAACACGCTGGCGGGGCTCCCAATGAAACGGCGCGAGGCCGGAGCGCGCGCAGTCATAGCGCAGGCGCGCGTCCGCCATCGGCGCGGAAAACTTATGACCCCGAGCGGGGCGAGATTTGCCGGACCCGGACGGGTCTGCGAAGATGCCGGCGAGGCGCAGCAACCGGCGGACCGCCATGGCAGACGACCCGGGCACTCCGAACGCGGCGACGCTGCTGCGCTCGACGGCGATCTTCCGCGAGCTGTCGAACGATCAACTGGCCGAGATCTGGTCGCGCGCGAAGCTGCACAATCTGCTGCGCGGCGATACCCTCTTTCTGCAAG
Source organism: uncultured Alphaproteobacteria bacterium (assembly GCA_963708765.1). Classification (GTDB taxonomy): domain Bacteria; phylum Pseudomonadota; class Alphaproteobacteria; order Rhizobiales; family Xanthobacteraceae; genus VAZQ01. The sequence continues at coordinate 111,423 of CAVPTV010000041.1, forward strand.
ATGCGCCGTCGGACTCGGTCTATGTGGTGGTTTCCGGCCGCTTCGAAATCTGGGTCAAAGGCCAGGCGAGCGCCATCGCCGAGGTCGGCGTCGGCGAGCCGATCGGCGAGACCGGGTTTTTCTCGGGCGCTCCGCGCACCGCGACGATCATCGCGGCGCGCGATTCGATCGTGCTCGAGCTCGATCGCGCCTCGTTCGACGGCGTCGCGCGCGAAGTGCCGGCGATCTATCAGACGCTGCTGCGCGCGCTCGCCCGCAGGCTCGCCGACAGCAGCGCACGCGCCGCCCAGCGAGCCGCGCGGCGCCGCCGCGCGCACCATCGCGGTGATCGCCGGCGGCGACCAGCCGATCCCGCAGGCCTTCTACGATCGCCTCGACAACGTGGTCGGCCGCCGCGGCAAGGGCCGCCTGCTCACGCGCGATTATCTCAACCGCCACTTCCCCGGCCGGCCCCCCGACGACCCGACGGTGTCCAATTGGCTCAACGCCATCGAGCACGAATACGAGCTGATCGCCTACCTGGCCGACGACACGCTCACCGATTGGACCCGCAAGGCGATCCGGCAGGCGGACCAGGTCCTGATCGTCGTCTCCGGCGCGGCACCCGAGAGCCTGAATCCGGTCGAAGCCTTCGCGTTCACCACCCATCCGCCGGCGCGCCGCCGGCTGGTGCGCCTGCACGAGCGCCGCGCCGGTTGGGTCGAGGGCACGGCCGCCTGGCTCGCCGAGCGTGACGTGCGGATGCACCACCACGTAGCGCTGGAGGACGACCTCGACTTCAAGAGCCTGCATCGCTTCCTGACCGGACGCGCGGTCGGCTACGTCGCGGCCGGCGGCGGCGGATTCGGCCCGGCCCATGTCGGCATCTTCAAGGCCTTTGCGGAGCGCGGCGCGAGCTTCGATATCCTCGGCGGCGCCAGCATCGGCGCCGCGATGGTCAGCGGCTTTTCCATGCTGCTCACGCCCGAGGAGGTCGACCGGCGCGTCCACGACGTGTTCGTGACCAGCCGGGGGTTCAAGCGCTTCACCTTTCCCCGTTACGGCTTGCTCGATCATGTCCCGTTCGATCGGGCGCTGCAGCGGCAATTCAAGGACATCTGCATCGAGGACGCCTGGCGCCCCTATTTCGCGGTCGCGACCGTTCTCGACGGCTCCGGACAGGGGCCCTATCTGCTCCGTCGCGGCCCGTTCTGGAAGGCGGTGCGGGCGTCCGGCTCGCTGCCGGCGGTGCTGCCGCCGGTCTTCACCGACGACGGGCGCATGCTGGTCGACGGCGGCGTGATCGAAAACATTCCGCTGCGATCGATGAAGACGCTCAAGGCAGGACCCAACCTCGTGGTCCATTTCGGCATGCGCGAAGAGCCGCAGCGCTTCGAGGTGGACTACACGAGCATCCCGGGGCGTTGGCGCCTGGTCCGCCAGATGCTCACGCCGTCCGGCCGGCGGAAATTGCCGGCCGTGCCCAACCCCATCAACGTGCTGCAGCGTTGCCTGGTCATGCACCAGAGCCCCGAATTGCTGCCGGTCGGCCCGCTCGACCTCGTTCTTGCCGTGCCGGCGCTTCCGGGCGCGAACTTCATGGATTTCGACCGCCACGCCGAGGTGTTCGAGGCGGCCTATCAATGGTGCCGCAGCCGCATCGACGAGCTCGACAAGCAGGGCAATCCGGCGCTGGCGGCGATCCTGGCGACCAAGAATTGAGGCCGTGTCATCGTTCGAAATCAAAGAGCAACGGCTGGTCAGTGTCTGACTCAAGTCACACGTGGCCCCAAGTCCAAGAAAGCAATAGCAGCGGTCCGCGGCACCAATTGCTGCTTCAGCCTTCTCTCGTCACGAGCCGCTTCCGAGAGACCTTCAAGAACAGGGCTAGGAGTGCCGCGATCCCATTGAACATCACAACAACCATGAACACGTAAGACCAGCTTCCGGTCGCGTCTTTAAGCATGCTGGCGAATGGGACCAGCAAAGCTGCCACCCCCTTTGCCGTATAGAGCAGACCATAGTTTACGCTCTGGAATTTGCTGCCATAGGTATCGGCGCAGATCGCTGGAAACAGCGAAAAGATTTCGCCCCAAAAGAAGAACACCAGTCCTGTCAACAGAACGAACCATATTGGGTCTTTTGCGAAGAAAATCACGGCGAAGAACGCCAAAGCCTCCAAAGAGAAGGCGATGAACATCGTGCCCTCACGACCGATATGGTCGGACAGCCAGCCAAAGGCCGGACGTGAAAATCCATTCGTCACTTGGAGAAGCGACACGGCAAAAATGGGTGTCAGCATGGTCAACCCGAGAATCGTCACCGGCACCTTGTCAATTGCGAAGTCCCTGGCGATTGGAGCGAGTTGCGCCTGCAGCATGAGGCCGCCGGATCCTACCAGCACGAACATGACATACATCAGCCAGAATGGCGGTGACCTCAGCATTTCGAGAACAGCGTAGTCGCGTTTTCCCTGCGACACTCGCGCTGAGGCCGAAGCGGCGACCTCGCCCTGGAGCGGGGCACGCAACAGTAATCCACTGACGAAAACCACGATCCCCTGGCCGATCCCGAACCACTGATAGGCAGCCTCGTAGCCGCTCGTCTTGATCATGCTGTCAAGCGGCACCGCCGTCAGGACCCCGCCCCCCGCAAAGCCGAGAGCCGTGAGTCCGAGAACGAAGCCTCGTTTGTCGGGGAACCATTTTGAGGCGTTTCCGTATGCCGCGGCGAAGACCAGGCCCGTACCTGAGCCGATTATCACGGCGGCGACGTAGAACAGGTACAGGGCGTCCGCAATGGAATTGAGATACCATCCAATCGCGATCAGCGGTCCACCGATGCAGGCCCACTTTGGGCTGGAACGATCAATCAAATATCCGCCCAAAGGCATTGCCAAAAACGTTTCCGTGGCGATGACAATCGAGAAGGTCCACTGAAGTGCGGTCGTGCCCCAGGCGTGCTTCTGATTGATCGGATCGATGAACAGCGTCCATCCGTATTGCACGTTGGCGATCGCCACCATGCAGACAATGCCCAGGGCAAGTTGGCCCCATCGCCTCGACGCGACTCCGCCAACTTCGGGATTCTTTGACGCGTCCATAATCTCAGACCGCGTCCTTCCGATCTCGCGCTACGCCGCGGCCCGCGCGGAGCGGATCAACCGCAGCGCCTCGGCGGGATCGAGCCGCCCGTCATAGAGCGCGCGGCCGGCAACCGCGCCGGCGAGCTTGCTCGCGCGCGGCTCGAGCAGCGCCTGCACGTCGGCGATCGAGGCGAGCCCGCCCGAGGCGATGACCGGGATGCTCACCTCGTCGGCGAGCGCGATGGTGGCGTCGAGATTCAATCCCTTGAGCAGGCCGTCGCGGGAAATGTCGGTGTAGATCAGCGCCGCCACGCCGGCGTCCTCGAAGCGCCTGGCGAGGTCGAGCGAGGTGAGCTCCGAGGTCTTGCCCCAGCCCTCGACCGCGACCCTGCCGTCGCGGGCGTCGAGCCCGACCGCGATGCGATCGGGAAATTTGCGCGCCGCATATCGGACCAAGGCCGGATCGCGCACCGCGGCGGTGCCGATGATGACGCGGTTGATGCCCTTTTCGAGCCAGCCCTCGATGGTCGCGGTGTCGCGGATGCCGCCGCCGAGCTGGATCGGGATCGCCACCGTCTCGAGGATGCGATCGACCGCCGCCGCATTGACCGGCCGGCCCGCGAAGGCGCCGTCGAGATCGACGATGTGGAGGTACTCGAAGCCCTGGCTCTCGAAGGCATCGCGCCTGCGCCGCCGGATCGCGATGGAACACGGTCGCGCGCGCCATGTCGCCCTGCTCGAGGCGCACGCACCAGCCGTCCTTCAGGTCGATGGCGGGGAACAGGATCACCGCGACACGCTCAACGAGAAAACCATCACGGCTTCCACTTGAGAAAATTGGCGATCAGCCGCAAGCCCAGCCGCTGGCTCTTCTCGGGGTGGAACTGGGTGCCGACCACGGTGTCGCGGCCCACGATGGCGGTCACCGGGCCGCCATAGTCGGCCTCGGCGACCAGGTCGGAGCGCTCGCTCGCGTTCAGGTGGAACGAATGCACGAAATAGGCATGCAGGCCCTGCGGCCCGAGCGCGATGCCGTCGAGCAGCGGATGCGGGCGGCGGGCGTCGAGCGTGTTCCAGCCCATGTGGGGAATCTTCAGCTGCGGATCGGACGGCGTGATGCGGTCGACCTCGCCGGGAATCCAACCCAGGCCCTCGACCACCTCGTATTCGCGGCCGCGCTCGGCCATCAGCTGCATGCCGACGCAGATGCCGAGGAACGGCCGGCCGCGCTCGCGCACGCTGGTGTTGAGCGCATCGACCATGCCGCTGACCGCGTCGAGGCCGCGCCGGCAATCCGCGAACGCGCCGACGCCGGGCAGCACCACCCGGTCGGCGCGCGCGACCTGATCGGGATCGCGCGTCACCACGATCGGCTGCTCGAGCGCCTGCTCGCGGGCGGCGCGCTCGAACGCCTTGGCGGCCGAGTGCAGATTGCCGGAGCCGTAATCGACGATCGCGACGGTCACCGCGGCGCTCCCGGCTCGGGGAACAGCCCGATGACGTCGGAGACCGGCGTCGGCCGGCGCAACAGCGGGGTGAGCAGGCGCGGCGGCGGCGCCACGCACGGCGTCGCCCCGCACCCAGGCGTCGAAGAACCGCCGCTCGGCCGATTCGACATCGTCGCCGACCACGATGCCGACGTTCCGTCCAGCCGCGCCGGCCGAGCGTGAAGCGGCGCAAGGTCGCCGCCTCGAAGCCCACCAGCAGCGACAACAAGAAGCCGACGGTGAACATCACCGACGTCGAGGAACCGGTCAGGTAGAGCCCGACCTGCAGCGCAGCCGCGACCACGAGATAGCCGAGCAGCACCAGCCACAGCCGGTGCCGCAACATCCAGAGCGTGGTCAGCAGGAACGCCCAGAACGAAAAGCCGTCGCGCACGAAGACGAAACGCACCGGATCGGCGGCGTCCTCGTTCGCCTTCAGCGGCGGCTCGTGCACGGTGTAGATCGACATGGTGACTTGCTTTCTTCTCTGCGCCCCGCCCGCGGCTAGACGTCTCATCCGCCGAGCGTGCCCTTGGTCGACGGGATCTCGTTCGCCGCGCGCGCGTCGATCGCAACCGCCGCCCGCAGCGCCCGCGCCAGGCCCTTGAAGCACGACTCGGCGATGTGGTGGTCGTTGCTGCCGTAGAGCGTCTCGAGGTGCAGGGTCACGCCGCTGTTGATCGCAAAGGCCTGGAACCATTCCTGCACCAGCTCGGTGTCGAAGGTGCCGACCTTGTCGCGCACGAACTGCGCCTTGAACACCAGGAACGGCCGCCCCGAAATGTCGATCGCCACGCGCGTGAGCGCCTCGTCCATCGGCACGTGGACGTCGGCATAGCGGGTGATGCCCTTCATGTCGCCGAGCGCCTGCTTGACCGCCTGGCCGAGCGCGATGCCGACGTCCTCGGTGGTATGGTGGTGGTCGATGTGCAGGTCGCCCTTGGCCTTCACGGTGAGATCGATGCGGGAATGGCGCGCCAGCAGGTCGAGCATGTGGTCGAGGAAGCCGATGCCGGTCGCGATCGACGACGCGCCGCTGCCGTCGAGATCGACCGCGACCTCGACGTCGGTTTCCTTGGTGGTGCGCTTGACCGAGCCTTTGCGCATGCGCTCTCTCGCGGGCCTGAGCGCGTCTTTAACGCGCGCCTTTTAACAGGGGTTTGCCGGCCTTCGCCACTGCGACCACGGCCGCAATTGCGTCCCCATCGCGCAATGCTTAAATCATGCGTAACCACGGGATTCGTGCATGCAGCCCCCCTCCCCCGACCTCTGGCACGGCACCACCATCCTGACCGTCCGCAAGGGCGGGACGGCGGTGATCGGCGGCGACGGCCAGGTCACGATCGGCCAGACCATCGTCAAGGCCAACGCCAGGAAGGTGCGCCGGCTCGGCAAGGGCGACGTGATCGGCGGCTTCGCCGGCGCCACCGCCGACGCCTTCACGCTGTTCGAGCGGCTCGAGGCCAAGCTCGACCAGTATCCGGGCCAGCTCACCCGCGCCGCCGTCGAGCTCGCCAAGGACTGGCGCACCGACCGCTATCTGCGCCGGCTCGAAGCCATGATGCTGGTGGCCGACGCGCAGGTCTCGCTGGTGCTCACCGGCACCGGCGACGTGCTGGAGCCGGAGGCCGGCGTGATGGGGATCGGCTCGGGCGGCAATTATGCGCTCGCCGCCGCCCGCGCGCTGATCGACGGGCCGCTCGACGCCGAGGCGATCGTGCGCCGCTCGCTCGACATCGCCGCCGACATCTGCGTCTACACCAACCGCAACGTCACCGTAGAGAAGCTTTGATGCTTCGCGCCGGACGCTCTCGACGCCGCGGTGCCATCGCCGCATGAGCACGCTTCCGCCCGACACGCGTCTGCCGACCCGGGCGGACGCCTCGCTCTGGGCCGAGCGCATCCCACCGTGGACCTTCGTCGTGATCGTTGCGGCGCTGCTCGCCCTGCAGGTGATCATCCTGCTGGCGATGGGACGCGAGCCGATCTGCACCTGCGGCACCGTCAAGCTCTGGCATGGCGCCGTCATCAGCTCGGAGAATTCCCAGCACATCTTCGACTGGTACTCGTTCACCCATCTCGAGCACGGCTTCGGTCTCTATTTCCTCGCATGGCTGTTGCTGCCGCGCGCCTCGCTGTGGCCGCGGCTCGCGCTCGCGGTCCTGGTCGAGGGCGTGTGGGAGGTCCTGGAGAACAGCAACGTCATCATCGATCGCTACCGCACCGCCACCATCTCGCTCGATTACTACGGCGACAGCATCGTCAACTCGCTGGCCGATACGCTGGCGATGATCCTCGGGTTCGCGCTCGCCGCCCGGCTGCCGGTGTGGAGCACCATCGCGCTCGCGGTGGCGATGGAGATCGCGCTCGGCATCCTGATCCGCGACAACCTGATCTTGAACGTCATCATGCTGCTGCACTCGTTCGAGGCGATCAGGGCCTGGCAGGCCACCCCGCTATTGCGGTAATTCTCCGCCGAGACCACATAGGGCGTCCATGAGCGACTTTTCTCCCCGCGAAATCGTCTCCGAGCTCGACCGCTTCATCGTCGGCCAGGCCGACGCCAAGCGGGCGGTCGCGATCGCGCTGCGCAACCGCTGGCGCCGGCTCAAGCTCGACGAGAAGCTGCGCGAGGAGGTGCTGCCGAAGAACATCCTGATGATCGGCCCGACCGGGGTCGGCAAGACCGAGATTTCGCGCCGCCTCGCGCGGCTCGCCGGGGCGCCGTTCATCAAGGTGGAGGCCACCAAGTTCACCGAGGTCGGCTATGTCGGCCGCGACGTCGAGCAGATCGTGCGCGACCTGGTCGAGATCGGCATCGCGCAGACGCGGGAAAGGAAGCGCAAGGACGTGCAGGCGCGCGCCCAGCAGGCGGCCGAAGAGCGGGTGCTCGACGCGCTGGTCGGCCCGGGCTCGAGCCCCGCGACCCGCGAGAGCTTCCGCCGCAAGCTGCGCGCCGGCGAGCTCAACGACAAGGAGATCGAGATCGAGGTGCAGGCTTCGGGCGGGATGCCGTTGTTCGAGATCCCGGGAATGCCGGGCGCGCAGATGGGCGCGATCTCGATCGGCGACATCTTCGGCAAGCTCGGCGGCGGCCGCACCAAGACCCGCCGCGTCACCATCGCCGAGTCCCACGATGTCCTGATCAGCGAGGAATCCGACAAGCTCCTGGACAACGACCAGGTGGTGCAGGAATTGATCAAGATGGTCGAGCAGAACGGCATCGTCTTTCTCGACGAGATCGACAAGATCGCCGGCCGCGAGGGCCGCGTCGGCGCCGACGTGTCGCGCGAGGGCGTGCAGCGCGACCTGCTGCCGCTGATCGAGGGCACCACCGTTTCGACCAAGCACGGCACGGTCAAGACCGACCATATCCTGTTCATCGCGTCGGGCGCCTTCCACCTGTCGAAGCCGTCGGACCTCCTGCCCGAGCTGCAGGGACGCCTGCCGATCCGGGTCGAGCTGCGCGCGCTCACGCGCGACGATCTCCGGCGCATCTTGACCGAGCCGGAGGCGTCGCTGATCACGCAATACATCGCGCTGATGGCGACCGAGGGCGTGACGCTCGAGTTCACCCCGGATGCGATCGACGCGATCGCCGACGTCGCGGTCGCGGTCAATGCGAGCGTCGAGAACATCGGCGCCCGGCGGCTGCAGACCGTGATGGAGCGCGTGCTCGACGATGTCTCGTTCTCCGCCCCCGACCGCTCCGGCGAGACGGTCAAGATCGACGCCGCCTATGTGGAGAAGCACATCGGCGACCTCGCCAAGAACACGGATTTGAGCCGGTTCATCTTGTGACTCTCGGTCGTCAGGCGCGGGCTTGGCGCGAGCCCGAATCCATCTCACAGCGGGGATGTCGGGCTCGCGCAGGCGCGCCCGAATGACGACCCGATCCCCATTTCCCGATCTCGACCCGCGCCATACTGTCATCGGCAATCGCGCCGGAGGAATGCATGCGGCTGGGAATGTTCATGATGCCGGTCCATCCGCCGGACCGCTCGTTCTGGAGCACGCTCGAGGAAGACACCGAAAAATCGTTGCTGGCCGACCGGCTCGGTTTCGACGAGCTGTGGCTGGGCGAGCATTTTTCGGCCACCACCGAGCCGATCCCCTCGCCGCTCATGTTCTTCGCGGGTCTCGTTCGCGCGAACCAAGACCATCACGTTCGGCACCGCCGTCATCAACCTGCCCAATCATCATCCGGCGATCGTCGCCGCCGAGGCCGCCCAGTTCGATCACATGAGCAAGGGCCGCTTCATGCTGGGCGTCGGGCCGGGCGGGCTCGCGTCCGATTTCGAGCTGTTCAAGAACCCGGACGTGCATGCCCGCAACCGCATGGTGGCCGAGGCCATGACGTTCGTCGAGCACATCTGGTCGCACGATCCGCCCTACGATCTCAAAGGCGAGTTCTGGAACGTCGAGATCAAGGACGCCATCATGCCGGAGCTGGGCGTCGGCTATATGCCGAAGCCCTACCAGCAGCCCGGACCGCCGATCTCGATCTCGCTCGCCAGCCCGAACTCGTCCTCGGCGGCGCTCGCCGCGCGACGCGGCTGGGGGATCATCTCGGCCAACATCATCCCGACCTATTCGGTGGCCTCGCATTGGGCGGTCTACAGCAAGGCCTGCGCCGAGCTGGGCATCCCGGCGCGCGGCGAGAGCTGGCGGGTGGCGCGCAACGTGATGGTGGCGCCCTCCGAGCAGGAGGCGCATGACCGCGTGTTCGGCGAGCAGGGATCGAACCGCTATTTCTTCACCTATATCCGCGACGTGCTCGACCGCGTGAACATCCTGGTGATCCTCAAGCCGCGGCCCGACATGCCGGACGACGGAGGCCACGCCCGAGGTCATCCTGAAGGAATGCGTGATCTACGGCTCGCCGAAGACCGCGCTCGACAAGCTCGTCGCCTTCCGCGAGCAGGTCGGCCCGTTCGGGACCCTGCTGATGACCGGCCTCGACTGGGGCGGCCCCAACGAAGCCTGGGAGCGCGACTCCATGCGGCTGCTTGCCGACGAGGTGATGCCGAAATTCCGCCAGCACGTGACGGCACGCGCCGCCGCCGAGTGACGCGCCGAAGACCGTCATTGCCGGGCT
>CAVPTV010000042.1:0-140736 GCA_963708765.1 uncultured Alphaproteobacteria bacterium
TGGCGATCGCCTTGCTGCTCGCCGCGCCGCCGCCGACCGCCGCGCAGGCGCCGGTTTCGCTCGCCGGCCAGCTGCTGGTCGCTTCGCCGTCGATGGGCGATCCGCGCTTCGAGCGCACCGTCATCCTGATGGTCCGGCACGACAAGGACGGCGCGTTCGGGATCGTCGTCAACCGGCCGGCCGGCGAGCGTCCGCTGGCCGAGCTCGTGCTCGGTGAGAGGGACGCGCCGGTCGCCGGCAAGGTCCGCATCTTTGCCGGCGGTCCGGTGCAGCCCGAATTCGGCTTCGTCATCCACGGCACCGATTATCGCGGGCCCGGCACCGTCGAGATCACCGCCCGCCTGGCGATGACCTCGAGCCGCGAGATTTTGCGCGACATCGGCAGCGGCAAAGGCCCCATGCAAAGCCTGATCGCGTTCGGTTACGCGGGTTGGGCCCCCGGCCAGCTCGAGGGCGAGCTCAAACGCCGCGACTCGGAGCGGCTTGCGCTGACATTTGAACGCAAACCGCTCGTTGCCGTGGCCCGCGCCAAGCCCGCCTCGCCGAGAATCCGCCTACGCCCAGAGCAACGCAGGATCTTTGAACATTTCAGAAATGTAAAATCTTTCCTCCGTCCGACAACGTCAACAACGTAATCGAGTGCCGGTTTGCACTGATATCTGAACGCAAGCGCCCCTTGGCGTGCGTCCGCGCAAGCCCACCCAAAGACCGCCGTGTCTCCGGATGAATTGCGCGATCGCGTCGCGAGCGCGCACTGGCCTTATTTTACTCTTTGGAATTTTCAGCGCGCGCTTTGAACCAACTCCGGACTGCAATCGACATTTTTGTGATGGCGATCACATCGGCCGAACGCGTGGTTCGGCACGATGCCACCATCACATGACGCCGGGGATTTCCGGGTCAAGCAAGGGAAGTTGATCATGATCGCTCTGGTGACATTCGCCTTCCTCGCGCCGGCCCTCGCATTGCCCGGACTTGTCGCGCTGGTGATGAACGGCGCGACCGAGACCCGGTAGCGCGTCCGACGCCTGGGGCACCAGGCGAGGACAGACGCGTGCCGGCAGGAGCATTCCAAATTTCGTGAAGAATCGACGACGTGTGGGAAACAAGCCATGACCACTTATGCGACCTCTACCGGACCGACGGTCCTCGCGCTGACGCGGGAGGAGCTTCTTCACGCCTTGCGCAAGCGGCATCCGCGCATCAGCGACGAGGGGCTCGGCAGATTGCTCGACCAGCGGCTCGCCCGCGGCGCCATCGACGTCGTCCGCAACCAGACCGGCGAGATCGATGTCCGGCTGACGGGAGCCATGCGGCGCCATTAGAGCGTTTTGCGGAACAAGCCTGCCCCGGACTTGATCCGGGGTGGGACCCGGTTTTCCGTCCGAAAAATCCGATACACGAAAACGCCAAGAGCACGTTCAGTTTCGTCTGAAACTGAACGTGCTCTGGCGGAGATACCCGTTTCAATTGTGCCCTGGTTTATGCGCCGACATTCGGTTTTCTTTTACTCTCGAAGTCGCAGGGTACCGCCGGGGGGCCGCTCGACTCGCCTATGATTTTACGGGGTTGGGGCGGCAATCCCCGGAGTGGACCGCGCCCGTCTGACTGGTCGCAACACTCGCGGTGGAGGAGTGCGACTGCGCCGCCGGGCGCAGCGTGCTGGTGGCGGTGGCCGAGCGGATGCCTCGCTCCGATGATGGCTCGGCTGCCACGGGAGGCGCGTGATGAAATCTCTGGTCATCAAACGATCGGTCGTGATCGCCGGCCACAAGACCAGCGTGAGCCTCGAGGACGCGTTCTGGAAGGCGCTCAAGGAGATCGCCCACGAGCGCGACATGACCTCGTCCGATCTCGTGGCGGCGATCGATTCCGGGCGTCAGCAAGGCAATCTCTCGTCGGCCATCCGCCTGTTCGTGCTCGACTACTATCGCAGCCAGATCGCGGTCGACCCGGCGGCGGCGCCGAACGAGCGCAGAGAGCACCAGTCGCGCGGGCGGGTATCGTAGCCGCGCCGGAGCGGCAGTGGCCCTGCGGTTCTTCAGGGCCTGGTCGGCGCGTCGATCGGCGAGATGATCTTGACCCCGACCGCGCGCGGCGTCACGCGCACGTCGATGCGCTTCGAATACTACAGCGACGAGGTTTCGCTGGCCCGCAAGTCGTTCGGCCCGGCCGGCTGGCAAGCGAGACCTGAGCCGTGCTCCGGAATTGATCACTTGGTCTTTGCTGAAACCGGCCGCTTCGCTACCTTCTTTTTTGGATCGGGCAGCCAGTTCTTATCGAAAATCTTCTTGGCCAGCTCGGGATCAATGTGCGGAGCAATCAGCGTCTCAAATGCGTACGCGATCTGTTCGTATTCGTCCTCGCAGTCCTCGGCTCTGTCCTTCGGCAGATGGCCCTTTGCCACGAAATCACCGAACAGGTCCTCACCGCGCCATACGCGATGCACAACAGATTGTAAAACCGTTGCGCAGGCGTTCCGTGCACGTCGGCGAATTGCTTCATCGTGGGCCGCCCCTGAGCAGCGTCGGCGTCGGCCTCGGTCTTGAACCCGTAGGCAGTGCCGGCAATAAGCCTGCGCGCCTCGGCCTTGCCGAGGTGCAGCATGATGTAGGCCGACACCTGATCGGCGGCGTCTTCCTCCCGTCCGAGGACCGGCACCCGCAGCATATCGAACAGAGCGTGGGCGAACTCATGGAGGCAAGTGTCGAACAACGGGCCCACCACGGCATCGATGGGCGTGACGCCTTCGGCTGTTGTCTTGGACGGCATCGTCCTCCAGAGCTCGTCGACATATTCGTAGCAAACACTGATCACGTCGTCTTCGTAGGAGGCGTTGGGATCGCCGTCACACCCTTCGAACTTCACCAACAGCGTGCGCGGCAGACGCACTGGACTGAGGAACTGCTGCAATTTCTCGAGGAACTGAATTTCCCTGAGCTTCGTGTAGATCGGCTGGTGCGCGGGGTCTTTGGGGGGCAGGTAGCTCACGCTCACCCGGTTGGCCGCGGAGGGCGCGGTCTGCGCTGTCGCGGCCGCAGCCGGGACGAGAAGTGTCCAACCGGTGACCAGAGCCACAATTGCTTTCATCGATCCCTCCCAGCTCGCTTGCGTCCCTCGCGCGCTGCTCTGCTCGAGCGCGCACGTCATCTCAGCTCTCCAAGCAAATGCCCATTGCGCTGCAACACGAGCTATGCTCGAGCGACGACAGACTATTACGATAATGCAGAAATGTCGAAGGCTTCGGTCAGCCCGCCCTGCGGCAAGAATTCCGTCTGCGGGTCAAAGCCGGGTCTAGGCCGTGTACTCACAAATCCGCTCAGCACCCAACAGCGGCGCAGAAGCGGACATTGCGCGAGGTCCGAGAAGTGCCAGAACCAGACTCATGCACCGCAACAAAGGGTGCATCTTCGCTCATTCGATCACCTCGTCGGCACGCTGCTGGAGATGCAAAGGCACGTCGAGACCAAGCGCCTTGGCGGTCTTGATATTGATCACAAGCTCGAACTTGACCGGTGCCTGGACGGGAAGCTCACTCGGCTTTTCGCCCTTAGGGGCTGGAGGGGACAAGTGGCATTGCCCACGGGCTGCTATATTCGGCTCTGTCCGCGCACAGGAGGTTCTCGCATGATCGAGCAGCGTGAGGACAGAACGTGGAAGGCTGAATGCGATGGCTGTCTGCGGCTGGTTAGCTCTGCCGCCATGCGCCGCTCGCTCGCACCACCTCAATGACCCGCACCATTTCGTAGCCTTCCGGTGTCAGCCTGTAGATGTCAAATCCTCCACCGCCGCGCATCAGTCCATGCCTGATCAAAGCCTGGGCATAGGCATCGCCGGCATTTTTCTTGGCCGCGCGCCGCACATCGCCAATGTTGCCAGCACCGCCCTGGCGCTTGAATGCGAGCAGAACATTTTGGTGCGGTTCTCTCAGCCATTTCGGAATTTTGATGTCCGAAGCCATACGATGTCTCTGGCGTGTTAAAAAAATGGGGCCGCTCATCGTGAGGCGACAGCGAGCAAAACAATGGTCTCCGCAAACGTTGATGGTGTCAAAAACAGATTTTGCAAAATGGCCTGCAAACGGGACGGCCAATCCGTTTATGAAATGGCGCGCCCGAAGAGAATTCGAACTCCTGACCCCCAGATTCGTAGTCTGGTGCTCTATCCAGCTGAGCTACGGGCGCCCATGCGCATCGCGCGGGGATGATCCCGGACCGCTCGAAAGGTCGCCGGGAACGCGGGCATACCTATAGGCTTAGCCCCGGTAAGGCAAGGCAGGCGGCCGAGCAGCCGGCAGCGCCGCTCCGGGCCCAGTGCGGGGTGAAGCGAAGCGGAATGATGTGCTGCCGACCTGGGATCGTTACGGATGCCGGTCTGGAACGGCCCCGGACCAGCAATGAGCACTCGCGCAAGCGCGCTCGCGCCGCATCGGATCCGGGACACCAACTTAGTCCAGCGGCCGAGAATCAGCTCGTCTCCCCGTCACCCAGAGGCGCGCGGCGGAGCCGCGCCGTCGCAAGTCGGCCATAGCCGACTGGCCGACTAATGTTCCGATCTCGGGTAAACCCGAGATCGGTGGGCGACGGCCCTGCTCGTGCCGCGAAGATGCAAGCAGCGGCGTCCGGGCCGTGCATCCTTCGAGGCCCGCCCAAGAGGGCGGGCACCCAGGACGATCGTCAGAGATTGGCGCCGTTAGCGCTAGATGTCTCTTCCCTCACGCCCGCGCCCGCTCGCGGCGCGGGCTGAGCTCGACCGCGCGGTCCGGAATGGTGATGCGGAAGGTCGCGCCGATCGTGCCGTCGACCAGGCGGATGTCGCCGCCATGGGCGCGCACCAGCTCGGCCGCGATGGCGAGGCCGAGCCCGGAGCCGCCGGTGCGGGTCGAGCCCTGGAACGCCTCGAACAGATGCGCGCGCGCCTTCTCGGACAGCGCCGGGCCCGGTGTCGGACACCTCGATCACCACCACCGCGCCCTCGCGCCGGCCGGTGATGCGGATCTGGTCGCGGCCGGGGTCGCTGGGCGGCGCGGCTCTCGAGCGCCTGCACGGCGTTGCGCGCGAGATTGAGCAGCACGCGGAACAGCTGGTCGGGATCGGCGTCGACCGTCGAGGCCGCGCTCGACCGCGCCGATCCAGCGGATCGGCGCGTCGGGATCGAGGCCGAGCGTCTCGCGCACCTCCTCGACCAGCGGCTCGAGCGCGATCGCGCGGCGGTCGGGCGGCGGCTCCTGCGCGCGGCCGTAGGACAAGCGTCGATTGGCAGAACGCGATGGCGCGCTCGAGCGCGCGCATCAGCTTGGGCGCGAAGCGCTGCACGTGCGGGTCGGCAGGCTCGACAGCCGGTCGGAGAACAGCTGCGCCGAGGTGAGCAGGTTGCGCAGATCGTGGTTGATCTTGGAGACCGCGAGCCCGAGCGCGGCGAGCCGGCTCTTCTGCTGCAGCATGGAGGCGAGGTCGCGCTGCATGGCGGCAAGCTCGCGCTCGGCGGTGCCGATCTCGTCGCCGCGGCCGGAGGCGACGATGATGCGCGCCGGATTTTCCGGCTCCTCGTGGAACGCGGTCATGTTGGCGGTGATGCGGCGCAGCGGCCGCACGAACAGGTAGTGCAGCGCGAGATAGACCAGCGTCGCGGTGATGCCGGAGATGAGCAGCGACAGCAGCAGGATGTTGACCGAGAAGCGCAGCATGGCGTTGCGCAGCGGCGCCTCGTCGAGACGATCTCGACGAACTCGCCGCCCATCGGCGCCGGCCCGACCACCCGCATGACGTCGTCGTCGCTTGCAGAGCATGGTCTCGAAGGCGTCGATGATGGCGCGATGCCAGGACACGTTGCGCATGTCGATGTCGTGGTCGATCGCCGGCGGCATCTCGGAGACCGCGAGCAGCCGGCGCTGCTGGCCGGTCTTCATCGCGACCGCGCGCGCGCCGATGAGTCGAGGATCTGGCGCGCCAGGCCCTCCGGCACCATGCCGCTCGGCGCGGCGTCGAGCACGAGCGCGGCCGTGTAGGCGGCGGACAGCCGGTCGTTCAGCCAGTTCAGAGCGGAAATTGGCGATCGACGGCACATAGATCAGCACTTCCGCGATCATCACGAACAGGATCGTGAGAACGAGCAGCTTGCCGGACAGCCCGAGCGCGCAGCCGCGCGACGCGCGGGTCGACGTCTGTCCGCCGCAGGTCGTCTGTCATGCCAGACGTCGTCGTGCGTACCTCGAGTGGTCGTCTTGGCGCCCTCAGCCGAATCGGCGCAGCCACCCGATGATGCGCCGCACCCAGGGGCTCGTCAAACTCGGCAGTGAAATAGGTGATGGCGGCCCGTTTTCCAATCTCCGCCAGGGTCGGATACGGCACCACGATACCAGCAATGGCCCGGATATTGAGCCCCTGGCTGATCGCCAGCGTCCAGGTGGCGATCAGCTCGCCGGCCGCGGCGCCCACGATGGTGGCGCCGAGAATCTTGCCCTTGCTGGTCGGTCACGACCTTGATGTGGCCGACGGTCTCGCGCTCGGCCTGGGCGCGGTCGTTCTCGTGGTACGGCCAGCGCAGCACCCGGATCGTGCCGCGCCGGCGCCGGCCTCGGCCTCGGTCAGGCCGACATGGGCGAGTTCCGGGTCGGTGAAGGTCACGCGCGGGATCGACGTCCGTCGTCGACCGCGACCGGCAGCCGGAACAGCGCGTTCCGGATCACCAGGCCGGCGTGGTAGTTGGCGACGTGGGTGAATTGCGGCGCCGCCGCGCGACGTCGCCGATCGCGTAGACGCGCCGGTTGGTGGTCCGCAGCCGCCTTGTCGACCCGATGCCGCTCGCGGTCGAACGCGATGCCGGCCCGCTCGAGATCGAGCCCGTCGACGTTCGGCCGCCGGCCGGTCGCCACCAGCAGGTGGCTGCCCTCGATCGTCTCCTCGCCGTCGGCCGCCGCTCGAGCACGACCTGACACCTGGCCGCGGCGTGCTCGACGCGCGCGACCGTGACGCCGGCGCGCATCGACGACGCCTTCGCGCGCGAGCGCGTCGAGCACGATGCGCGCGCATTCCGGATCTCCCGGGCGAGCGGCTGCGCGGCTTCGAGCACCGTGACCGCGGCGCCGAGCCGGCGAAACGCCTGCGCCAGCTCGAGGCCGATCGGCCCGGCGCCGATCACGATCAGATGCTCCGGACACTCGGTGAGATCGAACATCGTCTCGTTGGTGAGGTAGCGGCGCCTCCGCCGAGCCCCGGGATCGGCGGCAGCGCCGGCGACGAGCCGGTCGCGATCACGAAGCGCCGCGCCTTGATCTCGATGTCTCGCCGACCGCGACGGTGCGGCGATCCTTGAAGCGCGCCGCGCCTTCGATCACCCGCACGCCGAGCCCGGTGAAGCGCTCCTTCGAATTGTTCGGCGCGATCGCGGCGATCACGCCGTGGACGTGGTCGTGAACCTTGCGCGAAATCGACGTCGGCTGCGCCGCCGACGACGCCGAACGGCCGCGGCCTGCGCGATCGCATGCGGCGCGCTTGCGCGGCGGCGATCAGCGCCTTCGACGGCACGCAGCCGGTATTGAGGCAGTCGCCGCCCATCTTGCCCTTCTCGATCAGCACCACCGGCACGCCGAAGGCGGCCGCCGCGGCGGCGACCGACAGGCCGCCGGAGCCGGCGCCGATGACGCAGATGTCGGGCGTCAGTGATCTCCGCCATGCGCCACGCCTCGTGCATTGCCGTCAGCGCGCGACGTCCGGCGTGCGAGCGGCGTCCGCAACCGCGTCGACCACGCACCGGAACGAGCGCGAGCAGGCCGAGCGCCGCTCAGCGCGGCCAGGAACTTCGGCGTGATCACGCTGCTCGAGATCGAAGTCGAGCCGGCAATCCGGCCGCGCCGGCGGCCAGGCAGGCGCTGGTAGGCGGCTTCCTGCGCGGCGATCACGCTGTCGAGCCCGGCGCCGACGAAGGCGAACGCGAAGGTCGCCGGGATGATGCCGAGCGCGGTCGCGGCCACGAAGGTCGCAAGCCGCACGCCGACAAGCGCCGGCACCAGGTTGACCAGCCAGAACGGAAACACCGGCACCAGCCGCAGGAACAGGAGGTAGCTGAACGCGTCGGCGCGGAAGCCCTCGGCGAGCTCGCGCCGCGAGCGGCCCGGCGCGGCGCGCGAGATGCTCGCCGAACGCGCTCCTGGCGATCAGGAAGATGCAGATGGCGCCGATCGTCGCGCCGACCATCGCGGCGACGCCGCCGAGCGAGCGCGCCGAACAGGATGCCGCCGGCGACCGTCAGGAACGACGCGCGCCCGGCACCGACAGCGCGACCACCGGCGATGTAGAGCGCCGACGAAGACCGCGACCGCGCCGACCAGGTTGCCGGCGATGAAGTCGTCAGGATCGCGCGCTGGTGCGGACCAGCGTCTCGAGCGACAGGTGCCGGTGCCAGCCCATGGCGATAGACCAGGACCGAGAGCGACCAGCGATCGCAGCGAGCGGCACGAAGCCGGCGCAGGCGAGCAGCCTGCGGCCGCGTCACGAGGCGGCGGGGTCGTCGTCGCGTCGGCGGACATGCGATCGGCGGCAGGCGACCGATCGGCCTGCGACGGATCGGCACGGGATAGCGACGCAGGTCGCGGCCGATCTTACCATGGCCGCGGCGCGACGCGAGTGGCCTTTTCACCGTCATTTGACGGCTGGCGGATCTCGCAAGCGGCCGCGTCACGGGTCCGGCACGCGCGGAGCCGGCCGTCGCATTGACGAGCAAGGCCGGCCTCCCCTATAAGCCGCGGGACTTTTGAACGCGGCGACCCCGACGATCGAGGTTTTGGGCGACACGGCCGAGCGCGCCGGCGCCGCACGACCACCGACCGTCGACACGGCACATCCAGCGGCCAGCGGAGACAGACCCGTGAAGCGGACCTATCAACCGAGCAAGCTGGTGCGCAAGCGCCGTCACGGCTTCCGCGCCCGCATGGCGACCAAGGGCGGCCGCAAGGTGCTCGCGAAGCGCCGCGCGCGCGGGCCGCAAGCGGCTCAGCGCCTGACGCCGGCCGCGCCGCGGCGGCGCTCCCATGGAGCGGCTGAGGCAACGGGCCGATTTCCTGGCCGCCGCCACCGGAGCCAAGGCGCCGACCGCGGCTTTCGTGCTGCAGGCGCGCAAGCGAGGCGATGAGTGGTCCGGTCCGCGTCGGCTTCACCGTGTCGAAGAAGGTCGGCAAGCGCCGTCGAGCGCAACCGCGTGCGCCGCCGGCTGCGGGAAATCGTGAGGCTTTCGGCCGCCGAGCTGGCTGCGTCCCGGCCATGATTATGTGCTGATCGGACGGCGCGCCGCGCTGGAGCTGCCGTTCGAGCGGATGATCGAGATTTCGACGGCGCGCTGCGCGGCTCGAGATGCCGCATCCAAGGACGGACGGCGCGACTGCGCCGCAACGCAGTCCGAGCGATACGAGCAATGAGATGAACGACCAGAAGAACACGCTCCTCGCCATCGTGCTGTCGGCGCTCGTGCTGATCGGCTGGCAGATCTTCTTCGGCATGCCGCAGATGGAGCAAGCAGAAGCAGGCCGCAGCAGCAGCAGCACAGCCGGCCGCGCCCAGCGGCGCCGGCAGCAGCCGGCACCGCGCCGCAGCCCGGCGACCGCGCCGCCGGCGCACCGCGGTCCCGGCCGCCGGCGCCGTCGACCTGACCCGCGAGGCGGCGCTCGCGCGTCGCCGCGCATCGCGCATCGAGACGCCGCGCCTCGCCGGCTCGATCGCGCTCAAGGGCGGCCGCATCGACGACCTGTCGCTGACCAGATATCGCGAGACCGTCGATCCGAAATCGCCGCCGATCGTGCTGCTGTCGCCGTCCGGCAGCCCGCACCCGTTCTACGCCGAGTTCGGCTGGTCGCCGCCCGGCGGCACCACGCGTGAAGCTGCCCGGCGCGGACACCGTCTGGCAGCAGGCAGGGCGCCGGCACGCTCGGCGTCGACCGGCCGGTGACGCTCACCTACGACAACGGCGAGGGCCTCGAGTTCCGCCGCACCATCGCGGTCGACGACAAGTACCTGTTCACCATCAAGGACGAGGTCGCTGAACAAGGGCACGGCGCCGGTGACGCTCTATCCCTACGCGCTGATCTCGCGCCACGGCACGCCGAAGACGCTCGGCTACTACATCCTGCACGAAGGCCTGATCGGCGTGTTCGGCGACAAGGGCCTGCAGGAGGAGACCTACGCCGACATCGAGAAGAAGAAGGCGATGTCGCTTCAACGGCCACCAATGCCTGGCTCGGCATCACCGACAAGTACTGGGCCGCGACGCTGCATGCCCGACACCAAGCGCCAAGGTCGACGCGCAGTTCTCCGGCCGGCCACGATCGGCACGCTCAAGACCTACCAGACCGACTATCTCGGCTCGATCGCAGACCATCGCGCCGGGCGCGACGCGGCATCGGCCAATGCGCGCCTGTTCGCCGGCGCCAAGGAGGTCGCGATCGTCGACGGCTACGACGACGGCTCTGCAGCTCAACCGGTTCGACCTGCTGATCGACTGGGGCTGGTTCTACTTCATCACCAAGCCGCTGTTCCTGGCGATGGACTGGATCTACCACCAGGTCGGCAATTTCGGCCTCGCCATCCTGCTCGTCACGGTGCTCATCAAGATCGTGTTCTTCCCGCTCGCCAACAAGTCCTACGCCTCGATGGCGAAGATGAAGGCGGTGCAGCCGGAGATGATGGCGATCCGCGAGCGCTACGCCGACGACAAGATGAAGCAGCAGCAGGCGATGATGGAGCTCTACAAGAAGGAGAAGATCAATCCGATCGCCGGCTGCCTGCCGATCCTGATCCAGATCCCGGTGTTCTTCGCGCTCTACAAGGTGCTGTTCGTCACCATCGAGATGCGGCACGCGCCGTTCTTCGGCTGGATCAAGGACCTCTCGGCGCCCGATCCGACCACGATCTTCAACCTGTTCGGGCTGATCCCGTGGGATCCCGTCGCACGGTGCCGCTGATCGGCCCGTTCCTGCATGCTCGGCGTCTGGCCGCTGATCATGGGCGTGACCATGTGGGTGCAGATGAAGCTCAACCCGCCGCCGCCCGATCCGACGCAGCAGATGATCTTCGACTGGATGCCGGTGATCTTCACCTTCATGCTGGCGAGCTTCTCGGCCGGGCTGGTGATCTACTGGGCCTGGAACAACACGCTCTCGGTCGCTCCAGCAGAGCGTGCATCATGCGCAAGCACGGCGCCAAGATCGAGCTGTTCGACAACCTCAAGGTCCGTGTCGGTCAAGCGAAGCTTCAAGAACTGTTCACGAACAAGAAGAGTGACGCCGGCGTAAGCGGCACGTCGTGCGTGAGCGAGCCGGCGGCATGACCGGCACGTCGCCGCGTCGCCATCCGACTTCACCCGCGCCGAGATCGAAGCCGGCCGCAAGCTGTTCGCCGGCGACTGGCAGTTCACCGCGGCCGCCGGCTCGCTCGCGGCGCTGCCGCCGATGCGCGGCATCGAGATCGCGTTCGCCGGCCGCTCCAATGTCGGCAAGTCGAGCCTGATCAACGCGCTCACCGGACGCAAGCGCGCTGGCGCGCACCTCGCACACGCCCGGCCGCACCCAGGAGCTGATCTTCTTCGACGGCGCCGACCGAGCTCGTCGCTGGTCGACATGCCGGGCTACGGCTACGCCGCCGCCTCGAAGACCAAGGTCAAGGCCTGGACCGCGCTGATCCACGCCTTCCTCGCAGGGCCGCGCCAACCTGGCGCGCGTCTATCGTGCTGGTCGACGCGCGCCACGGCCTCAAGCCGATCGACGACGACGTGCTCGACACGCTCGACAAGGCGGCGGTGAACTACCAGGTCGTGCTCACCAAGGCCGACCAGGTGAAGGCCGCCGAGCTCGCGGCGCTCATCGCCGCGACCGCGGCGGCGCTCGCCAAGCATCCGGCCGCCTTTCCCGACGTGCTCGCGACCTCGGCCCGCACCGGCGCCGGCATTCCCGAGCTGCGCGCCGCGATCGCGCGGCTCGCTCGAAGGAGCGCAGGGCGATGAAGCGACGGACTCGAAGGCGTGGTTGCGGCGGAGACCGTGCTCAGCCATGCCGACGGCGAGCACGGCATCGTCTGGGTGCGCGGCCATCCGATCGCCGAGCTCGTCGCGCGTCACGGCTACGAAGGGACGCGATCGCGCTGATGTGGGACGGCTTCGCGGGCGACGGGCCTCACCGCGCGCGGGGATCGTCGACGCAGCTCGGCGCCGGCCGCGCGCTCGCCTTCTCCCGGCTCGACGACTGGCTGCCGGCGGCGGCACGCCGGCCGCCGATCGAAGGCCTGCGGCTGTGCCTTGCGGCGCTGCCCGACGACAGCACGCCGGCGGCGATCGCCGCGACCCTGCCGGTCGGCATCGCGGCGCTGCTGCGCAGCCGCGAACGGCAAGGCGCCGGTGCCGCCCGATCCGTCGCTCGCCACCGCCGCCGATTTCCTGCGCATGGTCGACGGCGCGCGCAGCCGAGGCGCGCGCTGGTCGCCGATGCGCTCGACACGCTATCTGACGACCGTCATCGACAACGGCTTGGGCGACGTCGACCTTCGCGGCGCGCGTCGTGATCTCGACCCGGGCGTCGCTCGTCTCGGCGGTGGTCGGCGCCTACGGCGCGTTCACCGGCGAGCTGCACGGCGGCGCGCCCGGCCTGGCGCTCGACATGCTCGACGAGATTGCCGCCGAGCGGCGACATCGACGGCTGGCTCGACCGCACGCTCGCCGCGGGCGACCGGCTGATGGGCTTCGGCCATCGCGTCTTCCGCGTCCGCGATCCGCGCGCCGACCTGCTGCGCGCGGCGTTGCAGCGGCTCGATCCCGCCAGCAAGCGGCTCGCCTTCGCGCAAGGACGTCGAGCGCCGGGCGCTGGCGGCGCTGCAGCGGCGCAAGCCCGGACGGCGGCTCGAGGCCAATATCGAGATGGACGCGGCGCTGCTGCTCGACGCCATCGGGCTGCCGCGCGAGGCCTTCACGCCGGTGTTCGCGGTCGCGCGCGCGCCGGCCTGGATCGCGCACGCGCTGGAGCAGCAGGCGCAGCGGCCGCATGATCCGCCCGACCTCGACCTATGTCGGGCCCCGTACCGGCGGGGTGATAGCCGACGAGCCTGGCGACGTCAGAACGCGATCAGCCCTCTTTCGCCGCAGCCCGGCGGCTCGCTAAAAGGCGCTGCACAGTTCGACGCCGCGGCGCCGTCCGACGCTCGGAAGATCGCTCGATGACCGTTTCGCCCCACGACATCGCCCACATCCTGTCGGAAGCGCTGCCGCACATGCAGCGCTACGACGAGGAGACCGTGGTGGTGAAATACGGCGGCCACGCCATGGGCGAGGAGGAGATGGCGCGCAGCTTCGCCCGCGACATCGTGCTGATGGAGCAGACCGCGATCAATCCGGTGGTGGTGCATGGCGGCGGGCCGCAGATCGGCGAGATGCTCAAGCGGCTCGGCATCAAGTCGGAGTTCGCCGGCCGGCCTGCGCATCACCGACGCCGCCACCATCGAGATCGTCGAGATGGTGCTCGCCGGCTCGATCAACAAGCAGCTCGTCGGCTTCATCAACGAGGCCGGCGGCAAGGCGGTCGGGCTGACCGGCAAGGACGGCAACATGGTGCTGGCCCGCAAGGTCAACCGCACCGTGGTCGATCCCGACTCCAATATCGAGAAGATCGTCGACCTCGGCTTCGTCGGCGAGCCCGAGAAGGTCGACACCATGGTGCTCACGCAGATCCTCGGCCGCGACCTCATCCCGGTGCTGGCGCCGGTCGCGACCTCGGCCCAGGGCGGCACCTACAACGTCAATGCCGACACCTTCGCGGGCGCCATCGCGGGCGCGCTCAAGGCCAAGCGGCTGCTGCTGCTCACCGACGTGCCGGGCGTGCTCGACAAGTCGAAGAGCCTGATCAAGGAGCTCTCCGCCGACGACGCCCGCCGCGCTGATCGCCGACGGCACGATCTCGGGCGGCATGATCCCCAAGGTCGAGACCTGCATCTATGCGCTCGAAGCCGGCGTCGAGGGCGTCGTCATCCTCGACGGCAAGGTGCCGCACGCGGTGCTGCTCGAGCTCCTCACCGACCACGGCGCCGGCACGCTGATGATGCGGTGACCGCCAACGCACGCAATCTAGCCGTGGAATACGCAACGGCGTGCGCGCGATTATGAACGATTAGTCATCGCGTTCGACATGCGGAGCGGCAACGGGCCGCACTTGCGCAGGCGAAACAAACACGCCACCTCCGGCGTTGACTCGTGCGGGCGACGTGGGAGTCCGTGTGATGATGCAATTGAGCATTCGCACCGCGGCATTTCTCATTCTTGCGACCGGACTAGCGACGACCAGCGCCTGGGCCAGGCCCGGCGGCGGTCACGGCGGCGGCGGCACCCGCTCCGGAGGTGGAGGTGGCGGGTCGCGGGCGCACCGCGCGCGATGGCTGCACCGCGCGCGATGTCCGCACCCCGCGTCATGTCGGCGCCCCGCGTCATGTCGGCGCCGCGCATGATGGCCGCCCCGCGCATCAACTCGGCGCCGCGGATGATGGCCCCCCGCGCATCACCTCGGCGCCGCGGATCGCGTCGAAGCCGAATGTTGCGCCGCAGAACTTCGTCCGTTCGCAGGTGCAGACGCCGCGAAACCTCACCGCCCAGGGAGCGGGCAACGCCGGGCTACGCCCGCAATCTCGCCGGCCCAGGCAATACCGTCGGCCAGGGCGGCCGCAATCCGAGCGGGCCAAACCAGCTTCCAGCTGGCCGCCGCCGGGAACCGGCCGACCGCGACGCGCGTGCTGCAAAACCGCGTTTCAGGCCAACAAGTTCGCCGCCGCCGGCCTCGGCGGCCGGGCGGGGCTGGCGCACGCGACGTTCAAGGGGACACTTCGCCGGCAAGGGATGGTGGTGGAAGCACCATCATCATCATTTCCGCGCGATCATCGTCATCGGCTGGGCAGGCCCGCTGTTCTGGCCCTATGCGTACGACGACTTCGTCGGCTACACGTTCTATCCCTATGCGTACGACACGTTCTGGCCGAACGCCTACGACGACGTCTACGCGAGCATGTTCGGCCGCTACGCGCTCGGCTACGCCCGGCGGCGCCAGCTACGCGGCGGTCGGACGACCGCAGGGCTCCGGCGGCGCGCGCCCGCGCGGCCGCGGCAGCGCACGCGTCGGCGCCGACCTTTGCAGCGGCCAGACCGCGGGACTGACCGACTGGCCGATCGAGCGGATCGCGCAGACGGTCAAGCCGACGATACGCAACGCGCCGCGCTCGACGAGCTCAAGGAGCGCGACCGCGAAGGCGCTCGACATCCTCAAGGCATCGTGCCCGACCGAGCTGCCGAGCACGCCGACCGGGCGGATCGCCGCCATGCAGACGCGGCTCGAGGCCATGCTGCAGGCGGTGCGCACCGTGCGGCCCGCGCTCGAGACGTTCTATCAGACGCTCAACGACGAGCAGAAGGCGCGCTTCAACGCGCTCGGCCCGGAGGACGATCGGGAGCAGCAGCAGGCCCGGCGCGATCTGAGCCAGGCGTGCGGCGAGCGCGCCTCCGGCATCGCGAGCCTGCCGATCGAACGGATCGCGCGCAGCGTGCAGCCCGACGACGCGCAACGCGTCGCGCTCAAGGAGCTCGAGGACGCGACCGCCGGAGCCGTCAGTCTGCTGAAGTCGGAATGCCCGACCTACCGGCCGTTGACGCCGGTCGGACGGATCGAGGCGATGGAGCAGCGGCTCGACGCCATGTTGCGGGCGGTGCAGACCGTGCAGCCGGCGCTGGAGAGGTTCTACAGCTCGCTGAGCGACGAGCAGAAGGAGCGCTTCAACCGGCTCAGCCCCGCGCAGGGGCTGATGCGAGCCCATGAGAATGTCGTCCTCGCGCAAGCGGGGACCCATGCAGCGGAGCGTGCCGCTGACGGGTCCCCGCTTCGCGGGGACGACAGCGGACGCCGGTCAAAAGTCGTATCACTCCGCCGCGATGCGCACCTCGGGCGCGGCCGAGCGCACGTCGGCGTCGACGTGCTTCTCGTACTTGGCGAAGTTCTCCTGGAACATGCGCACGAGCTTGCGCGCGGTCTCGTCGAAGGCGGCTTTGTCCTTCCAGGTCTTCATCGGATAGAGGAGGTGCGGCTCGATGCCCGGCACCGAGGTCGGCACCGCGAAGCCGAAATAGGGATCGGTGCGGAAGCTCACGTTCTTGAGCGAGCCGTCGAGCGCGCCGGTGACCAGCGCGCGCGTCGACCTTGATCGGCATGCGGCGGCCGACGCCGTAGATGCCGCCGGTCCAGCCCGAATTGACCAGCCAGCAATCGACCTTGTGCCGCGAGATGTAGTCGCGCAGCAGGTTGCCGTATTCGGCCGGCGGGCGCGGCAGGAACGGCGCGCCGAAGCAGGTCGAGAATTCGGGCTCGACGCCGACCAGGCCCTTCTCGGTGCCGGCGACCTTGGCGGTGTAGCCGGAGAGGAAGTGGTACATCGCCTGCGCCGGCGTGAGCTTGGCGATCGGCGGCATCACGCCGTAGGCGTCGGCGGTCAGGAAGATGATGTTCTTGGGGTGGCCGGCGCGGCCGGTGCGCGAGGCGCGCGGCATGAAGTCGAGCGGATAGGCGGAGCGGGTGTTCTCGGTCTTGGAATCGTCGTCGAAATTCGGGATCGCGGGTCTGCCGGATCGAACACCACGTTCTCGAGCACGGCGCCGAAGCGGTTGGTGGCGGCGTAGATCTCGGGCTCGGCCTCCGCCGAGAGCTTGATGCACTTGGCGTAGCAGCCGCCCTCGAAATTGAACACGCCGTCGGGGCTCCAGCCGTGCTCGTCGTCGCCGATCAGGGTGCGGTTCGGGATCGGCCGACAGCGTGGTCTTGCCGGTGCCGGAGAGGCCGAAGAACAGCGCGACGTCGCCGTCCTTGCCGACATTGGCCGAGCAATGCATCGGCATCACGCCCTGCGCCGGCAGGTAGAAATTGAGCGTGGTGAAGACCGACTTCTTCATCTCGCCCGCATAGGACGAGTTGCCGATCAGGATGATCTTCTTGGTGAAGTCGATGGCGATGATGGTGTCGGTGCGCACGCCGTGGCGCTTGGGATCGGCCTTGAACGACGGCAGATCGACGATGGTGAGCTCGGGCGACGAAATCGGCGAGCTCGGAGCGCTCGGGACGGATCAGCAATTGACGAATGAACAGCGAATGCCAGGCCAGCTCGGTGAAGACCCGCGTTTTTATCCGGTATTTCGGATCGGCGCCGCCGTAGAGGTCCTGCGCGAACAGCTGCTTGCCGCGCGCATGCGCGATGAAGTCGTCGTACAGCAGCTGGAAATTGGCCTGGCTGAGCTTGCGGTTGCCGTCCCACCAGACGGTGTTCTCGGTGAGCGCATCGACGACGGTGTGCTTGTCCTTGGGGCTGCGGCCGGTGTGGACGCCGGTCTCGGCGCAGAGCGCGCCGCCCGCGACGATGGTGGCTTCGCGCGCCGCGGATCGCGTGCTCGTAGAGCGCGGGGCGGTGAGATTCCAGTGGACTGCGGCAAGATCCTTGAAGCCAAATTTATCGGCGCCGTAGGCGCTGTTGCGCAAACCCGTTTCCTGCACGGAAGACCTCCACGACCGTCCGGCCGCCGCCGGAACTCCCTCCCTGACGCCGTGTTTGGGCACGGCTGCCGATGATGGAACTCGGCCCCGCGAGCCCGCGACCTATAGTGGGGATCGCACGCCCTGCCAAGGCCGCAGGCACGTAGTTTATGCCAGCGCGCGTGCTGCCGTCAAATCGGCAGCTGCGTCGCACTGATCCTGCTGCAGACAACGGCCGAGTGGCGCCGGCCGGTTCCGTGCTGCGGCGCAGCAAGAACGGTGCCGATTCATTCCGCCAATCCCTTGCCGACCAGCCACTTCTGGATGAGATCGGCGACCTCGGCGTTGTTCTTGTCCATCATGATCATGTGGGAATTGCCCTTGAGCCCGATGTCCGGCAGGTCGACGATGTCGACGCTGCCGCCGCCGGCCTTGACGCACGCCGCATAGTCGACGCCGTCTTGCTGGAACGTCGGCCCAGCGCGGATGCTGGTCGACGTAATCGCCGAACACCATGAGCATCGGCGTATTCTTGAGCGCGGCCACCTTGTCGCGATCGCCGCCGACCGTCGGCTCGACCGCGACCAGCGCCTTGACCTTGTCGGGCCGCGCCTCGGCGACCTGGAAGCCGAACGCGCCGGCCTGGCTGTGCACCAGGACCACGCAGGGACAGACCTTGTCGACCAGCTCGATATAGGCGGCGACGATCTCCTCGTCGGTCGTGAGCCAGCGCGGCACGCCCTGCTTCATGAATTGTCATAGGCCTCGACCGGGAACTGGTTGCCGGGCAGCACCTTGCGCTTGGCCGGATCGGCGTTCCAGGAGCCCGCGCCGTCGCCGATGCGGAAACGCTCGCACGGATCGGCGTAGGTCAGGAAGATCGGCTCGCCGGCCAGCACGTCGGGCTGGCCAAGCCGGAGCGGCCGCGCTCGACCGCGTCGGAGATGTAGACGTCCCAGCCCTTGCGGATGAACAGGTTGAGCCAGCCTTCGCGGCCGTCCGGCGTGGTCTCGTAGGTGACGCCGGTGAGGCCGCCGCCGTGCCACATCAGCAGCGGCAGCTTGCCCTTGCGGTTCTTGCGGCAGGAAGTACTGCACGTACATCTGCTCGACCTGATACTCGCCGTTCGGATCGAGCTTGGCCGGCACGCCGCCGGGCGTGAACACGATCTCGCGCATCGGCTTGCCGCTGATCTCGACGACCCGGCCGCCGACATGGAACGAGCCCATGTCGCGCAGCACGATGTCTTCTTCGGCGGCGGCGGCGGGCGACAGCGCGACGACGGCGAGCGCCACGCCGATGAGAATGCGATCAGATCATAGGTGTCCTCCCTATTCCGCTCGTTCTATTTTGCAGGGAGTTTGCCTGAAGGATGCGAAGCGCGCCATCCGTGGGCAAGCGTGGGCAGCATCCCTGGCGGCGCGCGAGGCGCGGCCATGTTGCCGGGAGCTCGTGCGCGTGCCGCAACATGTGCCGATCACGCCGCCCGCGCCTGCTCGGCCATCTGCTTGAGCACCTGCCGCAGCACGCCGGGCGAGCGCACGCGCTGCGGGAACGGCAGGCGCAGCGCCGTGCGCCCGAGCTGCAGCTCGAGCCCCTCCGGATCGCAGCCGACGCAGCGCCAGTCGCCGTCCGGCGCGCCGAGCAGCTTGGTCGCATAGAGCCGGCAGGCGTCGGCGTGATCGTCGTTCATGTGCGCGAGGATGTCGGGCTCGGCCGCGATCAGCTCGTCGGCGTCGCCGGTCTCGGTCAGGACGTCCTGCGGCTCGAGATCGACGATGCGGCCGAAGCCGGCGACCAGATGCGCGCCCTTGAGCGCGATCCGGTAGAAGGCGAAGTCGGCGAAGCCCGCGAACATCTCCGCCTCCGGCTGGCGCGCCAGATAACGCCGGCGCGCCTGCGGGTCGTCGGTCACGGCCGCCGTGCCCATCAGCATCACGCGGGCGCCCTGCAGCGGATCGCCCTCCTTGCGCTCGTCGATCATCAGCGACACGCGCGGGTCGGCGAGGATGTTCTTGGTGTGCACGGCCAGCCGCGAGATCAGCAGCAGCGGCGCGCCGTCGGCCGCGGTCGCGACGTTGACCAGCGAGCAATAGGGATCGCCCGAAGCCGGCATCAGCGTCGCCAGCGCCCCGGAGCGGCCCTCGCGCAGGAGCTTCTTGGCGGCAAGCTTGGGATCGAAATCGGCCGTGGGCTTCATGGGCACCTCTGCTGCTCCTGCCATGTTAACCGCCGCCTCTTGCGTTCGGCGAAATGGCCCGCCAACTGCCGTGGCGGGCGGAAACTTGCCCTTGGCGCTTAGGCGCGATGCGAGCTATGTTAACAAAGCCTTTGACGAATCACGCGTTTGTCAGGGATTTGTCACATTTCGGCCTTGCTTTGCGGGCTTCAAGGCCAGGGGCGAAACCGCTAGGGACAGGGGCTTCATGCCGACCATCGCTCTCGTCGACGACGACCGCAATATCCTGACTTCGGTCTCGATCGCGCTCGAGGCCGAGGGCTATCGGATCATGACCTATACCGACGGCGCCTCCGCGCTCGACGGCTTCAAGACGTCGCCGCCCGATCTCGCCATTCTCGACATCAAGATGCCGCGCATGGACGGCATGGAGACGCTGCGGCGGCTGCGCCAGAAGTCCGACATGCCGGTGATCTTCCTCACCTCCAAGGACGAGGAGATCGACGAACTGTTCGGCCTCAAGATGGGCGCCGACGACTTCATCCGCAAACCGTTCTCGCAGCGGCTCCTGGTCGAGCGCGTCAAGGCGGTGCTGCGCCGCGCGGTCCCGAAGGACGGCACCGCGCCGAAGGAAACCGACGCCGCCAAGGTGCTCGAGCGCGGCCTGCTGCGCATGGATCCGGAGCGCCACACCTGCACCTGGAAGAACGAGCCGGTGACGCTCACCGTCACCGAGTTCCTCATCCTGCAGGCGCTCGCCAGCCGCCCGGGCGTGGTCAAGAGCCGCAACGCCCTGATGGACGCCGCCTACGACGACCAGGTCTATGTCGACGACCGCACCATCGACAGCCACATCAAGCGGCTGCGCAAGAAGTTCAAGGCTGCCGACGACGATTTCGACATGATCGAGACGCTCTACGGCGTCGGCTACCGCTTCAAGGAAATGTGACGCCCGCCTGCGGCCGAGTTTGCGCAGCGCTGCGCAACTTGGTTCTGCGCGAGGGACCACGTAGCTCTGCCATCCGACGGGCCGGATCGCTCGAACGGTGCGTGCCGGCCGAACTTGGGGCCGCAACCGGCAGACTGAACCGTGCTCAACCGAACTCCGGAAAGCTTCAGAACCGAGGTCGAGCCCGAACGGCCTGACGACAGTCAGGCGCCGCAGCGAAAAACGCGGCGCGCGCCGGCTGGCCGATCTGTCGCATCGGGGCTGGCAGTTCTTCGTCCGCCAGAGCTTCTCGAGCCTCACCCGCCGCATCGTCTTCCTCAACCTCACCGGCCTGCTCGCGCTCGTCATCGGCATTCTCTACCTCTCGCAGTTCCGCGCCGGCCTGATCGACGCGCGCGTCCAGAGCCTGCTGGTGCAGGGCGAGATCATCGCCGGCGCCATCGCGTCGTCGGCGACCGCCGAGCAGGACACCATCACCATCGATCTCGAGCGGCTGCTGGAGCTGCAGGCCGGCGAGAGCTACGGCCCGTCCGAGGAGACGCTCTCGGGCATCGAATTCTCGATCAATCCGGAGCGGGTCGCGCCGGTGCTGCGCCGCCTGGTGTCGCCGACCAATACGCGCGCGCGCATCTACGACCGCGACGGCGTGCTGATCCTCGACAGCCGCAATCTCTACGACGTGCTGCGCTTCGACCTGCCGCCGCCGACGGCCGACAAGCCCGGGCTGCTCGCAGCGCTTCTATGTCGCCATCCGCACCTGGTTCGAGCCGCGGCACCCTGCCGCTCTATCGCGAGCTCGGGCCGCAGAACGGCAAGGGCTACGAGGAGGTCGCGAACGCGCTCAAGGGCTTCAAGTCGAGCATGGTGCGCATCAACGAGCGCGGCGAGGTGATCGTCTCGGTGGCGGTGCCGGTGCAGCGCTTCCGCGCGGTGCGCGGCGCGCTGATGCTGTCGACGCAGGGCGCCGACATCGACGACATGGTCGGCGCCGAGCGGCTCGCCATCTTCAAGGTGTTCCTGGTCGCCGCCGGCGTGATGGTGGTGCTGTCGTTCCTGCTCGCCGGCACCATCGCGGGTCCGGTGCGGCGGCTCGCCGAGAGCGCGCAGCTGGTGCGCCGGCGCATCCGCTCGCGGGTCGAGATCCCCGACTTCACCCGGCCGGCGCGACGAGATCGGGCATCTGTCGGGCACGCTGCGCGACATGACCAGCGCGCTCTACAGCCGCATCGAGGCGATCGAGAGCTTCGCCGCCGACGTCGCGCACGAGCTGAAGAACCCGCTGACCTCGCTGCGCTCCGCGGTCGAGACGCTGCCGCTCGCCAAGACCGAGGAAAGCCGCGGCCGCCTGCTCGCGGTCATCCAGCACGACGTGAAGCGGCTCGACCGGCTGATCTCCGATATCTCCGACGCCAGCCGGCTCGACGCCGAGATGCAGCGCCAGGAAGCGCAGCCGGTCGATCTGACGACGCTTGCTCAACACCGTGGTCAGCGTCGCCAACGAGGTGCCGCACGACGACGGCGTGCTGGTGAGCCTGACGTTCGAGGGCGACGGGCCGGCGCGCCTTCGTGGTGCCCGGCCACGATTCGCGGCTCGGCCAGGTGATCGACAACCTGATCGACAATGCCCGCTCGTTCTCGCCGCCCGGCGGCACGGTGCGGATCACCTGCCGCCACCTGAAGAACGAGGTCGAGATCATCGTCGACGACGACGGACCGGGCGTGCGATCCCGACGCGCTCGAGAAGATCTTCGAGCGCTTCTACACCGACCGGCCGCATCAGGAGTTCGGCCAGAATTCCGGGCTTCGGCCTCTCGATCTCCAAGCAGATCGTCGAGGCGCATGACGGCCGCATCTGGGTGGAGAACCGCACGCCGCAGTCGCGGCCGCCGGACGAAGCGCCCGCGGTGCTCGGCGCACGCTTCATCGTGCGGCTGCCGGCGATGTGATGGCGGCGGACGCTCCGACGCGTCCACGCCGTCGGCGGTGCTGGTCGGCGCGCGCGCCGTGCTGATCCGCGGGCCGGCCGGCGCCGGCAAATCGCGGCTCGCGCTCGCGCTGCTCGAGG
Source organism: uncultured Alphaproteobacteria bacterium (assembly GCA_963708765.1). GTDB lineage: Bacteria > Pseudomonadota > Alphaproteobacteria > Rhizobiales > Xanthobacteraceae > VAZQ01. Next base: position 22,718 of record CAVPTV010000042.1, read on the forward strand.
CCGCCGACACCGGCCTGCTGCCGTTCGCCCGCCTGGTCGGCGACGATCGCGTCCACCTCGAAGCCTGTCACGGCCGCCTGCTGGTGCGGCCGGCCGCCGCGCTCGCGGGACTGATCGAGGTGCGCGGACTGCGGCATCCGGCGGCTTGCCTATCGAGCCGGTCGCGGTGGTCGGTCTCGTGGTCGATCTCGCCGCCGACGACGCCGAGCGACTGCCCGCCGCCGCGCAGCCGCGAGACGGTGATCGCCGGCATCAGCCTGCCGCGACTTGCGGTCGCATCCGGCATCGACCCGCTGCCGGCGGTGCTGGCGCTGCTCGGCACCGCCGGCACGGCGTGACATTAAACCTGGTAAGGAACCTTGCGGCGGCACCCGGTGGCACAAAAGTAACCGCGTTGACGGTAGCCTCGAGTGCCTGGGCGCCGATGCCGCGCACCGGCGCCGGACGGCGCCTCTTTGCCGCGATGCAACACCTGCCCGATAATCGCCGGAAAGGCCCTTGCGCCGGGACTTCGGATGGTCATGATGGGCACCCTTTCGTGCGGTGCAACCGGGACGCGCCCGCGGGGAGTTCGATGATCGGTCTCGTTCTCGTCACGCACGGGCGTCTCGCCGTCGAGTTCCGCTCGGCCCTCGAGCACGTGGTCGGGCCGCAGCAGCAGATCGAGGCGGTGACCATCGGCCCCGACGACGACGTCGAGCAGCGCCGCAAGGACATCATCGAGGCGGTCAAGCGCGTCGACACCGGCGAAGGCGTCGCCATCCTCACCGACATGTTCGGCGGCACTCCCTCGAACCTCGCGATTTCGGTGATGGGCCGGCCCAAGGTCGAGGTGCTCGCCGGCATCAATCTGCCGATGCTGGTGAAGCTCGCCAAGGTGCGCGACGAGTGCCCGCTGACCGAGGCGGTGGCCGCGGCCCAGGACGCCGGCCGCAAATACATCACCATCGCCAGCCGCGTGCTGACCGGCAAATGAGCGAGCCTGCCGGCGCCGACGATCGCCCCGCGGACAAGCCGTCGCCGCGCGAGGCGCGATCGTGCGCGTGCTGCGAGATCTGCAACAAGAAGGGCCTGCACGCGCGCGCCTCCGCCAAGTTCGTGCAGACGGTCGAGAAGTTCGACGCCGACGTGCGGGTGACGCGCGGCGGCGAGACCGTCGGCGGCACCTCGATCATGGGCCTGATGATGCTGGCGGCCGGACCCGGCACCACCATCACGGTCGAGGCCACCGGGCCGCAGGCCGCGCGAGGTGATCGAGGCGCTCGCCGCGCTGGTGAGCGGCCGCTTCACCGAAGAGGAATGATTACGCCGCCTGGTCGGCGACCTCGCCCGCAGAATTCGGCGAGATCGACGACCCGTCCCACTGCCAGGGTTCGGGGCGAGATCGCCGGGGTCGCCCAACGACATAAAGAAATCTTTATATCGTTATTGCGGCGGCCGCCCGGCCCTGCTATAGGCACGCCCGAACGGGCGTGCCGCCGGGCACATCCGCATTCCCAGCCAGCCAAGGACCGTCATGACCGCCGCGTCGAAAGCCGCCAAGAGCGCCGCCACCGCCAAGCCCGCCACCGACTACGTCGTCAAGGACATCGGGCTCGCCGAATGGGGCCGCAAGGAAATCGCCATCGCCGAGACCGAGATGCCCGGCCTGATGGCGACGCGCGAGGAGTTCGGCCCGACGCAGCCGCTGCGCGGCGCGCGCATCTGCGGCTCGCTGCACATGACGATCCAGACCGCGGTGCTGATCGAGACGCTCAAGGCGCTCGGCGCCGACGTGCGCTGGGCCTCGTGCAACATCTATTCGACCCAGGACCATGCCGCCGCCGCGGTCGCCGCCGGCGGCACGCCGGTGTTCGCCGTCAAGGGCGAGACGCCTGACCGAGTACTGGGACTACAGCACCGCATCTTCGAGTGGGCCGACGGCGGCACCCCCAACATGATCCTCGACGACGGCGGCGACGCCACGCTGCTCATCCATCTCGGCGCTGCGCGCCGAGCAGGGCGACACCGGCCTGATCAGCAAGCCGACCAACGAGGAAGAGGAAGTCCTGTTCGCCGCCATCAAGCAGCGGCTCAAGGACAAGCCCGGCTGGTACAAGAAGAACGCCAAGGGCATCCGCGGCGTGACCGAGGAGACCACGACCGGCGTGCACCGGCTCTACGAGATGCAGAAGAAGGGCACGCTGCTGTGGCCGGCGATCAACGTCAACGACAGCGTCACCAAGTCGAAGTTCGACAACCTCTACGGCTGCCGCGAATCGCTGGTCGACGGCATCCGCCGCGGCACCGACGTGATGATGGCCGGCAAGGTCGCGATGGTCGCGGGCTTCGGCGACGTCGGCAAGGGCTCGGCCGCCTCGCTGCGGCAGGCCGGCTGCCGCGTGATGGTGTCCGAGGTCGATCCGATCTGCGCGCTGCAGGCGGCGATGGAAGGCTACGAGGTCACCACCATGGAGGACGCGGCGCCGCGCGCCGACATCTTCGTCACCGCGACCGGCAATCTCGACGTCATCACCATCGACCACATGCGCAAGATGAAGGACCGCGCGATCGTCGCCAATATCGGCCACTTCGACAGCGAGATCCAGGTCTCGGCGCTGCGCAACCTCAAGTGGGTGAACGTCAAGCCGCAGGTCGACGAGATCGAGTTCCCCGACGGCAAGCGCATCATCCTGTTGTCGGAAGGCCGGCTGGTGAACCTCGGCAACGCCATGGGCCATCCGAGCTTCGTGATGTCGTCGTCCTTCACCAACCAGACGCTGGCGCAGATCGAGTTGTGGACCAATCCGAAGAAGTACGAGAAGAAGGTCTACACGCTGCCCAAGCATCTCGACGAGAAGGTCGCGCGGCTGCATCTCGCCAAGATCGGCGTCAAGCTGACCAAAATGTCGGACAAGCAGGCGACCTATATCGGCATGCCGGCCACGGGCCCTACAAGTCGGACCACTACCGGTATTGACCAAAACCGTGCCCCCGCACTCTCCCGGCAAGGCGCCGCCATGGCGGAAGGCGCCGGGCGCGCCCATATCAGGGGGCAAGCCCCCACCGCCATTGCATTGCCGCATGGCTCGGCAATATTAATCGCATCGGCCGGGGGGCAACGGAGCAGCAGCATGTGCCGCTGGATTGCCTATCGCGGCGAGACCATCCCGCTGGAACAATACGTGACCGCCCCGGCCCATTCGCTGGTGGTGCAGAGCCTCAAGGCGCTCGAATCGACCGCCAGCACCAACGGCGACGGCTTCGGCATGGGCTGGTACGGCGAGCACCCGGAGCCGGGGCTCTATCGCGAGGTCCGGCCGGCCTGGTCCGACGAGAACCTGCGCTATCTCTGCCGCCATATCCGCTCGCACCTCTATTTCGGGCATGTGCGCGCCTCGACCGGCACGCCGATCACCCGGCCGAACTGCCACCCCTTCGCCTGCGGGCGCTGGCTGTTCATGCACAACGGCCTGATCGGCAACTGGACGCGGCTGCGCCGCAAGGTCGAGGCGCTGATCCCGGACGAGTTCTACGGCTCGCGCATCGGCACCACCGATTCGGAGGCGGTCTTCCTCGCCATCCTGGGCGCCGGCGGCGACAAGGACCCGATCGGCGCGACCACGCGCACGCTCGCCACCCTGACCGACATGGTGGAGCCGAACAAGGAGCCGCTCCGCTTCACCGCGGCGCTCGCCAATGGACGCGATCTCTACGCGTTCCGCTATTCCGCCAACGACAACGCCAACTCGCTCTATTACCGGGAGTCCGGCGACAACGTCGTGGTGGTCTCGGAGCCGCTCGACGCCGAGCGCGCGCACTGGAAGCCGGTGCCGCCCGGCCACATGATCGTGGCGCAAGCCGGCAAGCCGGTCTCGCTCGAGCCGTTCCTCGCCGAGCAGCGGTCGCAGCCGAGTGAATTGACAACGCTCCATCTCCCGCCTTTCGATGGCAGCCGCCCGCAGCCGGCGAGGGCAAATCATGGCGCGCTCAGTTGCGTGGACGATGTTGGGCGCCGGCCTCCTGCTCGCGAGCCTCGCCGCGACGCCGGCGCGCGCGCAATCGGTCGCCGACTTCTATCGCGGCAAGACCGTCAACGTGCTGATCGGCGTGGGCGTCGGCGGCGAGTACGACCTGCAGGCGCGGCTGGTCGCGCGCCACCTCGGCAAGCACATTCCGGGCAATCCCAGCCGTGGTGCCGCAGAACATGACCGGCGCCGGCGGCATCAAGATGGCGAACTACCTGTTCGCGCAGGCGCCGCGCGACGGCACTTATATCGGCATGCTCGGCAACAATTTCGCCGCCACGCAGGCGGTCGGCGGGCAAGGCGTGCAGTTCGACGTGCGCAAGTTCCGCTGGCTCGGAACGATCGCGCCGGTGGTCGAGACCATGGCGGTCTGGCACACCGCCGGCGTCAAGACGATCGACGACGCGCGCAAGAAGGAGGTCGTCGCCGGCGCCTCCGGCAAGGGCGCCATCACCTTCATCTATCCGTCGATGATGAACGAGTTCCTGGGCACCAGGTTCAAGATCGTCACCGGCTATGCGGGCGGCAACGAGATCAACCTCGCGATGGAGCGCGGCGAGGTGGAGGCGCGCAACAACACCTGGTCGAGCTGGAAGGCGACCAAGGCGGCATGGCTCAAGGACAAGCAAGATCAGCCGTCATCGTGCAGGCCGGACCGCGGGCGCCCGACCTCGACGTGCCGTCGGTCGAGGAGCTCGCCCGCACGCCCGACGACCGCAAGCTGATCGAGCTGGTCGTGTCCGGCACCCGGCTCGGCCGCCCGATGGCCACCACGCCCGACGTGCCGGAGGACCGGCTGGCGGCTCTGCGCGCGGCCTATCGGGCGACGATGGCCGATCCGGCTTTCCGCGCCGAGGCCGCCAACCTGAATTTCGAGGTGGCGCCGGTCTACGGCGAGGACATGCAGAGGATCGTCGGCGAGGTGATGAGCACGCCGAAGGAGCTGGCCGCCCGCGCCAAGCATCTTTGGAGTGAGAAGCATTGCGGAGTGAGCGCTTGCCGCTGCGGCGGTCGGGTGTTATCTGCCGCCCATGAATGCGGCCATCGACAATATCCGCAACTTCGCCATCATCGCGCATATCGACCACGGCAAATCGACGCTCGCCGACCGGTTGATCCAGGCGACCGGCGCGCTCGCCGAGCGCGAGATGGTCGAGCAGGTGCTCGATTCCATGGATATCGAGCGCGAGCGCGGCATCACCATCAAGGCGCAGACCGTGCGGCTCAACTACCGGGCGCGCGACGGCAAGGACTACGTGCTCAATCTGATCGACACGCCCGGCCACGTCGACTTCGCCTACGAGGTCAACCGCTCGCTCGCCGCCTGCGAGGGCTCGCTGCTGGTGGTCGACGCCTCCCAGGGCGTCGAGGCGCAGACGCTCGCCAACGTCTACCAGGCGATCGACAACAGCCACGAGGTCGTGCCGGTGCTCAACAAGGTCGACCTGCCGGCGGCCGAGCCCGACAAGGTGAAGCAGCAGATCGAGGAGGTGATCGGGCTCGACGCCTCGGACGCGATCCTGATCTCGGCCAAGACCGGCCACAACGTGCCCGAGGTGCTGGAAGCGCATCGTCAAGCGCCTGCCGCCGCCCAAGGGCGACCGCGACGCGACGCTCAAGGCGCTGCTGGTCGACAGCTGGTACGACAGCCTATCTCGGCGTGGTGGTGCTGATCCGCATCGTCGACGGCGTGCTCAAGAAGGGCCAGCGCATCCGCATGATGGGCACCGGCGCCGCCTACGAGGTCGACCGCGTCGGCGTGTTCACGCCCAAGATGGTCGCCGCCGAGGAGCTCGGCCCCGGCGAGATCGGCTTCCTCACCGCCTCGATCAAGGAGGTGGCCGACACCCGCGTCGGCGACACCATCACCGACGACAGGAAGCCGGTGAGCGAGCGCCCTGCCCGGCTTCCGCCCGGCCATCCCGGTGGTGTTCTGCGGGCTGTTCCCGGTCGACGCCGCGCAGTTCGAGGACCTGCGCGCCGCCATGGGCAGGCTTCGGCTCAACGACGCGAGCTTCAGCTACGAGATGGAGACCTCGGCGGCGCTCGGCTTCGGCTTCCGCTGCGGCTTCCTCGGCCTCCTGCACCTCGAGATCATCCAGGAGCGGCTGCAGCGCGAGTTCAATCTCGACCTGATCGCGACCGCGCCGTCGGTGATCTACAAGATCAAGCTGCGCAACGGACAGGAGCTCGAGATCCACAATCCGGTCGACATGCCGGACCCGATGAAGATCGAGGAGATCGCAGGAGCCGTGGATCCGCGCCACCATCCTGACGCCCGACGAATATCTCGGCAGCGTGCTCAAGCTCTGCCAGGACCGGCGCGGCAGCCAGGTCGAGCTCACCTATGTGGGCAACCGCGCCATGGTGAAGTACGACCTGCCGCTCAACGAGGTGGTGTTCGACTTCTACGACCGGCTCAAATCGGTGTCGAAGGGCTACGCCTCGTTCGACTATCACCTCACCGACTTCCGCCCGGCCGACCTGGTGAAGATGCAGATCCTGGTCAACGCCGAGCCGGTCGACGCGCTCTCCATGCTGGTGCACCGGACGCGCGCCGAGAGCCGCGGCCGCGCGATGGCCGAGAAGCTCAAGGAGCTGATCCCGCCGCACATGTTCCAGGTGCCGATCCAGGCCGCGATCGGCGGCAAGATCATCGCGCGCGAGACCGTGCGCGCCTTCCGCAAGGACGTGACCGCGAAGTGCTACGGCGGCGACGTGACGCGCAAGCGCAAGCTTCTGGAGAAGCAGAAGGAAGGCAAGAAGCGCATGCGCCAGTTCGGCAAGGTGGAGATCCCGCAGGAGGCGTTCATCGCCGCGCTGAAGGTGGATGTGTGAGCAGGCGTAGCCCGGATGGAGCGTCAGCGCAATCCGGACGAGTCGATCCGTTCGCCAGGGTCTATGCGTGCCGCGCCGACACTTCCCGCAATTTCGCAGCAATCGGACCCGCGGCGCCATCCCGGATTTCGCTGACGCTCATCCGGGCTACGTACTTCGTCGCTCGAGCTCCTGATCCGGCAGCGCCACGAAGATCAGCACGGCGATGATCGTGATCAGGAACCGGAACGCGCTCGGCACGCCGTTCCACTCCTTCGACTGCCACATGCCGAACCATTCGCCGCCGATCGACATGAAGCCGACCTGCCAGAGCAGGAAGCCGAGCGTGAGCCCGACCACCGCGAAGGTCTTGGCGCGATTGAACGTGCCGGCATCGGCACGCAGGCTGACGCAGCGAGCGCCGCGGCGCCGATCCAGCACAGCACCGCGGTCACGGCTTCGGCCGCGATGATGAGCGCATAGGCGGCGTGATGCAGCGCAGGCGCGGTGATCGCCCGGTACTTGATGGTGGAGAACGGAAAGATCGTGTCCATCGACAGCACGTGCTGAACGAAGACGAAATTGGTGTTGTAGTCGGTCACGTTGCCGAAGGCGACCAGGCTGGCGAACAGCGCGATGGCGGCGACCAGCGCGGCCTTGGCCGCACGGATGGCGATCATGGGAGCACGACCTACTTGAACAGCTGCATCGCCTCGTCCGCCAGCACGCCGCCGGTGATCGTGATCGGGACGAACGGCGCCTTGGCGGCGACCTCGGCGCTCGACAGCATGATCTGATCGATCTTGCTGGCGAGCTGCGTCGACCGACGCGGCGAAGACCAGCCGGCCGACGTGGCACCACAGGATCGCGCCCATGCACATCGCGCAGGGCTCGCCCGAGGTGTAGAGCGTGCTGCCGCGCAGCGCCGCGGGACCGTGCTCCGCGAGGCAGCGCCGGATCGCCACCATCTCGCCGTGCGCGGTCGGGTCGCGGTCGGTGCGTCCGAGATTGCGGCCGCGCGCGATGATCGCGCCGTCGCGCACGATCACCGCGCCGAACGGAAAATCGGCCTGCCGCGCCTCCTCGATCGCGATGCGCATGAAGCGCTCGTCCTCGGCCGAGGCGGGCGCCGCCGCAAGCTTGTCGCCGGCAAGACGGCCGCGCAGGCAAGACCCGCGATCAAGGAGCGGCGGCTGGGAAGGACTGTGGACCGAGCAACCAGCGTCTGGCAGTTCATGGATCGTGCCCTCACTTCTGGAATGGTCAGGCAGACCAATTGCCGCGATGCCTTCTACTCGGCGGCGCGGCTGGGCGCGAGCGCGATCGTGCCGTCGACCGACGGAGCGATCACGCCCGGCATCCTGGGACGCCACACCTGGACGATGCCGAAGCACTCCGGGTTCGCCGCATATTGGCGGGCGATCGCCTGCAGGGTGCGATAGCGCGTCTTGTGTTCCTCGAAATCGACCTGCGGACAGTCTGGCGGCAGGTTCCGCAGCGTTTCCTCCCATATCACGATCGCGCGCAGATGGCGGGCGCGGCGATTGTGCAGCTTCTCGAAGGTGAGCGCGATGACGAAGCGATATTCGTCCATCGGCCGACCCAACGCGAGATCGATGGCGTTGTCGTTGCTGCACTTCTCGCTGACCAGGCTGATCAGCGGGCCATAGGTCGCCTTGTAGTCGTCCTCACGGATCAGGCGCACGCGCTGGGTCTTGCCGTTCTCGACGACCTTCGAGCTCGCCACCATGTCGTGCAGGCGCTCGCGCCAACGGCGACGAATCCGTCCCAGCAATGATTTGGGCGCGCGCGAATCTTCGGCGAACAGCACGACCGGGTTGTCGCGCGTCGTTCGCCACGCGGCCGCGGCGGATCATCTGCACGCGATAGGCGTTCGGCCACACGTACCAGATCCTGCGGTCCGCCACCAACGTGTCGAACTTCAAATGGTTGTCCACGATCATGTTGAGCGTCACGTTGACGGTGCTGCGATCGTCGCCGCGCAAATAGTCGAACCAGCCCTGCATGTAGCGGCCGGCGAGGGTGAGGCCGCGTGCTGCCGGCGCCGCCCAGCGACCGGATGAGCGCGCCGGTGAATACCGCGCCCAGGTAGACCGCGAGGACGCCGAGACCGAACAGCAGCCCGTCCAGGATCTGGCTGCCGTTCTGCGAGAAATATTCGAGCATTCACACCGCTCCGCCTGCAGAACCGCCGGCCGTCCACCCCATGCGTAATCATGGCCCGATAGTTTGGCGACTCGAAGAACGCGCCCCACGTTTTCGTGCCGGTCTGCCGGGAGAGCGCACGGTGGCGGTCCGCGAGGGGTCATCAGCCCGGCACGCCCCCACCGGCCGACGCCGCTCTTCTTCTTGCAAATAAGTTGCAATAGCAATAATGTCCCGCGAACATTGCAGGAGGGCGACCCATGCGTTCATCTCGATTGATCTCGATCCTGGCGGCGGCTGCGGCCCTGGCGGCAGTGCCGCTTGGTCCGGTCCACCCGGCGGGCGACTTGTCGCGCCAGGAGCCGATCACGATCACGGTCGAGCTCGGCAAGCCGGGACAGCACGCCTTCGTGCCCAACAAGCTGCGGTTCGAGACCGGCAAGCTCTACAAGCTCGTGCTGAAGAACCTCGAGCAACGACCCGCACTATTTCACCTCGCACGCCTTCACCCAGCTCATCTACACGCGCAAGGTCCAGGTCGTGCAGGAGCGCGACGGCAAGCTCGACCACGCTCGCCGAGTTCAAGGGCGCCATCCGCGAGATCGAGGTCTATCCCGGGCAGATCGCCGAATGGTGGTTCGTGCCGGTGGCGACCGGGCGCGTCACCGACCTGCGTTGCGGCATCGTCGACAAGGACGGCAAGACCCATGCCGATCACGGCATGGTGGGCGAGATCGTCATCGAGTGACCGGACACGCCGCGTCCCGTCGGACTTTAGTCGTCGCGGTAACTTCGCCTGCATTGGCCATCCGGTAGCCTCGCAATGCCGGCTCGGATAGAAGCCGCGCCTCGGAGGCTGCCATGATCTCTTCCGCGCAACGGCTCAAGCGCGCACTGCTCGCGGCTTGTCTGGCTGCGACCGCCGTCATCACGGCCGAAGACGTCCGCGCCGAGGACCTCGCGCCTGAAGGAGGCGGCGTCCATGACGGGCGCGGTGCTCTGGCTCAGCTCGGGCGCGCCCGGCCTCGTGCTCGCGGTGGTGCGCGGGGAGGAATCGCTGGTGCTCGGCTTCGGCGAGACGCGCCCGGGCAGCAAGACCGAGCCGAACGGCCGCTCGATCCTGCGCATTGGCTCGATCGCCAAGGCGATGGCGGGCCACGTGCTCGCCAGCATGGCGGCGGACGGCACCGTGAAGCTCACCGATCCGCTCGCCAAGTATGCGCCGGCGGGCGCGAAAGTGCCGGCATTCGCGGGCCGGCAGATCACGCTGCTCGATCTCGCGACCCATACGGCCGGGCTGCCGCGTGAGCTCCCCGGCGCACAGGAGCAGCCGCCAGGGCAAAACCCGTTCACGGGTTTCCAGGCCGACGCCTATTGGCGTTGGCTCGGAGGCGCCACGCTGCCTTACGCGCCGGGCTCGGGCGCGATGTATTCGAATCTCGGCTTCGGTCTCCTCGGCGAGGCGCTCGCCAAGGCCGGCGGCAAGCCCTACTCGGCGCTGCTGAAGGAGCGCGTGGCCGATCCGCTCGCCATGGCCGACACCACGACCAGGCTTTCCGAGGCGCAGAAGCCGCGCGCCATGACCGGCCTCGACCTCGACGGCAAGGAGGCTCCGCTGTGGGAGACGCCGGCGGCGATGGACGCCTCCGGCAACGTGTTCACCACCGCCGACGACATGGTGAAGTGGATGCGCTGGCAGCTCGCCGTCAACGACACCGCCGGCGCCGCGGTGCGCACGCTCGACCATGTCCCCTACCGCTGGCGCGACGGCTTGAAGGCCGCGGTCGGCGTCGACGCGAAAATCATGGACGGGCTCGGCCTCGGCTGGATCGTTTCATTGCCCAAGGACTATCGCCCGCTGATCCTGACCAAGAGCGGCGGCATCGCCGGTTTCATGAGCTATGTGGTGCTGGCGCCCACGCGCGGGGTCGGCGTGTTCGTCGGCGTCACCCGGCTCAACTTTCCGGAGTTCGCGGGGCTTACCGCCGCAGCGCACGATCTGCGTGGCGCGACGCCTGGCGCCGCGTTGAAAGAGAGTTGGGACCGCCGCGCTGCGCTACTGAATTTGAATTCGCGTGCTGCCCATGCCTCGCTGCTGCACCAGCGAGAACAGGATGGCGGCGTTCGACGGATGCAGCCTGATGCAGCCGCGCGACGCCGGCCCGCCCAGCTGCCTGACGTGGGTGGTGCCGTGAATGGCGAAATTGCCGTCGTAGAAGATCGAATACGGCATCGGCGCATTGTTGTAGATGGTCGAGCGATGGTTGCGCGACAGCGACTGCGGCCGGAAGGTGCCGCTCGGCGTCCCGTAAATTCCGGTGGAGACCGCCCAGGTATAGCGGTGCGCGCCGTCGACGCTGACGGACATGCTCTGGCTCGATTTAGAGACCGTGACGACGACGTCCGCCTGCGCGGCCAACGGCCATGCGGCGGCGAGGATCGCGGCGGCGACCGCGACGCGAATGAAGTGAGGCATCTTCGGCTCCCCAGCCATTCAAGTGGGAATCACGACAAGTCTCGATGATAAGATGCACTACCATTGCGACGCTAATGACGGATTGACGCGAAGCTGTGGAAATGCAGCGAATTTGTCGGCATCGTGGCGCCGGCGCAACGAAGGGCGCAGGTGGAGCGCGCACGGTCCTCGACCGATGACGCCGCCCACCGCATTCGATCTGTTAACCATCGGTCATTCGAACCTGCCGGCGGACCGTTTTCTCGCGCTGTTGCAGAACGCCGGCGTCACCGCCGTGGCCGACGTGCGCTCGGTGCCGTTCTCGCGCCGCTTCCCGTGGTTCTCCGGCAAGGCGCTGGCCGAGCGCCTGCGCGGGAGCGCCATCACCTACACTGGCGCTCGGCGATGCGCTGGGCGGACGGCCGCGCGATCCGACGCTCTATTGCGACGGCATCGCCGATTACGAGGCGATGGCGGCGACCGCGGCGTTTCGCGCCGGTCTCGACCGGGTCGTCGACGAGTCGCGGCGGCAGTGTCTGTGCCTGATGTGCGCGGAGCGCGAGCCGCTCGATTGCCACCGCTGCCTGCTGGTCGCGCGCGCGCTCGCCCAGCGGGGCGTGGCGGCCGGCCATATCCTCGCCGACGGCACGATCGAGCCGCACGCCGCAACCGAGGAGCGCCTGCTCGCCATGACGGGCGAGCAGCGCCGACCTGTTCGGCGATCGCACCGACCCGCCTCGACGCCGCCTATCGGCGCCGCGCCCGCAAGATCGCCGCCCGTGCCAAAGGCTGATCCGCCGGCCGCGGCTCGGTATCAATTCCTTCACCACGTCTTAAGTCCCCTCGCCTAGCTTGCGGCTTCCGTCCTTGCGGGGAACGCGGCCGATGTCCGTTTCAGCGACCTGTTCCGAGCCCGCGCGCCCCGCGCACGGGATCGAGACCGGAAAGCTGCTGGTCCTGATCTGGATCGCCACGGTCGCGACCTACCTGCTGGCGAGCTTCGCCCGCGGCACCGACATGTCGACCGACGACGCCATGCGGCTCGTCGAGGTGCGGGATTTTCTCGCCGGGCAACGCTGGTTCGACCTGACGCAATACCGCCTGAGCCCGCCCGGCGGCGTGGCGATGCACTGGTCGCGGCTGGTCGACGTGCCGCTCGCGGCGCTGATCCGCATCGGCGAAACCGTGCTGCCGACCGCGCTGGCCGAGCGGGTGGCGACGGTGGTGTGGCCGGCGGCGCTGCTGCTGGTGTTTCTGATCGGGATCGCGCGGCTGGCGCGCGAGCTCGCCGGCGAGGCGGCGGCGCGGCTGGCGCTGATCTTCGCGGCGCTGATGGCACCGGTGCTGCAGCATTTCCGTCCCGGCGCCATCGACCACCACAATCTCCAGCTGGTGTTGCTGGTGTGGTCGCTGGCGCTGGCGGCGCGCGCGCCGGCGCGGCCGCGCGACCTGGCGCTCGCCGGCGCGCTCTCGGCGCTCTCGCTCGCGATCGGCGTCGAAATGGCGCCGGCCATCGCCGCGCTCGGTGGCGCGATCGCGCTGCGCTGGATCGTCTGCGGCGAGCCGGCACGACGCGCGACGACCGCGCTTCGCGCTCGCTCTCGCGGCGGCGACGCTCGCCCTGTTCGCCGTCACGGTGCCGCCCGCGCGCTACGCGGTGGCGGCCTGCGACGCGCTGTCGATCGTGCACGTGACGGCGGCGGCGGTCGCCGGCGGCGGCCTCGCGCTGCTCACGGCGACGCGGCGATTGGCATCGCCGACGATCCGGCTCGCCGCCGCGCTCGCGCTCGGCGCGGCGGTGGCGGCGACGCTGGCGTTGGCGTTCCCGGCCTGCCTCGGCGATCCCTATGCGCATCTCGATGAGCGGCTCACGATCCTCTGGCTCTCCAACGTGAACGAGGCGCGCAGCATCGTCTCCATGCTGCACGACCTGCCGCAGGAGGTGCTGCCCTATTACGGTCTCGCGGCGGTCGGCATCGTGGCCGGCCTGCTTCGATGCGTGCGCGAGCCGGCCGAGCGGCGCTGGGGCTGGATCGCCTGCGTCGCGGTGCTCGCGATGCTCACGGCGGTCGCGCTCTGGCAGGTGCGCGGCGCCGCCGCCGCCAACGCGGTGGCGGCGGCGCTGGTGCCGGCCGCGCTGGTGCGTTGCTGGCCGGCGCCGAGCGGCGGCTCGATCTTTCTCGGCTTGAGCCGGCGCGCGCTGATCGCGGCGCTGGTGGTCAGCCCGCTCACGCTGATCGCCGTCGGCAGCCTGGGCGCGCGCGCGCTGCAAGCCGTCGCCGGCACGCACGGCCCGGTGCGTGATCTCCGACGGCCCCGGCACCTGCAGCGGAGCCGCCGACTATGCGCCGCTCGCCCGGCTGCCGAAGGGGCTCGTCCTCGGCTTCATCGACGCCGGCCCGTTCGTGCTGATGGAGACGCCGCACAGCGTGCTGGCCGCGCCCTACCATCGCAACGTCAAGGGCAACGGCGCCATGCTGAACCTGTTCCTCAGGGCGCCGAGCGAGGCCAAGGAGCGGCTCGCGGCGCTGGGCGTCGACTACGTCGCCTTCTGCCCGGGCGCGCCGGAGCGCCACAATTATGCCGCAGCGGCGCCCGATGGGCTTGTGGCTGCGCTGGCGCGGGGCGACGTCCCCGATTTTCTCGAGCGGATTCCGCTCGACGGGACGAACCTCGCGGTCTACCGGGTGCGGCGCTGAATTCGGGGTGCGATACGGGATCGGCTCGGCGTAAGCTCCGTCGGGTGCGGCGGGACTGGGGTGCCAACAGCATGACGATCAAAGCGAAGACGCCATTGCGCCCGCGCGGGCGGCGACGCCCTTGCGGTCGCGTTCGCGCTCGGACTTCTCGCGGCCGACGCCGCGATCGCGCAGGACAAGGGCACGCTCAATGCGCGTGCCGCTGCCGGCGCTCGCCAAGCCCGACGATCCCAGCACCCCGGCCAAGGAATTGTTCGGCCGCAGGCCGACGCCGGCGCCGCTCGAAGCGCGCGTCATCGGCTTCTACGCCAAAGGCTGCCTCGCCGGCGCCACCGCGCTGCCGATCAACGGCCAGACCTGGCAGGTGATGCGGCTCTCGCGCAACCGCAACTGGGGACATCCGAGCCTGGTGCAATTCCTCGAGCGGCTCGCCGAGAAAGGGCACCAAGGTCGGCTGGCCCGGGCTCCTGGTCGGCGACATGTCGCAGGCGCGCGGCGGCCCGATGCTCACCGGCCATTCGAGCCATCAGGTCGGCCTCGATGCCGATATCTGGCTGACCCCGATGCCCGACCGCGAGCTGACCCGGCGCGAGCGCGAGGAAATGTCGGCCACCATGATGGTGGCCGCAGGACCGCAAGGACGTCGACCCCAACGTCTGGACGCCGGCGCATACCGAGATCATCAAGGCGGCCGCCAAGGACCCGATCGTCGAGCGCATCTTCGTCAACGCGGCGATCAAGAAGGCGCTCTGCCGCGAGGCCGGCACCGATCGAGGCTGGCTCTACAAGGTGCGGCCCTACTATGGGCACGACTATCATTTCCACGTCCGCGTCCGATGTCCGGCCGACAGCCCCGACTGCAAGCCGCAGGATCCGGTGCCGGCGGGAGAAGTCTGCGGCAAGGATCTCGACCATTGGTTCACCGACGCGATGCTGCGTCCGAAGCCGCCGCCGCCGCCGAATGCGCCGCCGCCGTCGCGGCCGTCGCTCAAGATGGCCGACCTGCCGCCCGCCTGCCGGCAGGTGCTGCTGGCGCCCTGACCCGGAATTGGGAAGCAGCACGATCGACGGATGCATCGAGTCTTCCGGGCGGCACGCCATGATCCATGACGATGTTGCCGTTCCGAGTCCGCAGGGCTGGCTGAACGTCTCCGACGCGATCTTCCACAATGCCCGGCGCCGTCCGTCACACCCGGCCATCATCGACGGCGCGCGCACGATCACCTACGCGGAGCTCGCCGGCCTGGTCGCGAAGACCTCCGGCCATCTCGAAGAATATCGGCGCGCAGGCGGGCGACATCGTCGGCGTGGCGCTCGGCGACAATGCCGACCACATCGTCGCACTGCTGGCGATCGCGTGGCTCGGCGCCGTCATCCTGCCGATGGACGTGCGCTGGACCACGCGAAGAGAAGCGCCGGATCGCCGGCCACTTCGGCGCCCGCTTCGTGCTGGTGCCCGCGGGACGAGGCGCCGCTTCCCGACATCCAAACCATTGCGCTCGACCAAGCCTGGCGCGAGGGCGTTGCGGCGCACGACGGCAAGGGCGGACTTCGTGCGCAGCCGCGAGCAGCCGCTGCTGCTGTCGCTCTCGTCCGGAACGACCGGCTCGCCCAAGGGCCCGATGGTGACGCACGGGCATACGCTGAGCCGCCTGTACATCTACACGATCAGCCTGACCTTCAACGAAGCCGACCGCTTCATCACGGCGACGCCGCTCTATTTCGGCGGCGCGCGCTACATGACGATGGCGTATCTGTTCATGGGCGCGACCGTGGTGCATCTTTCCGGCGCCCTACGAGCCGGAAGAGCTGGCGCAGGCCGTCAACGACCAGCGGATCACGTCGCTGTTCCTGGTGCCGACCTTGCTGCGGCGACTGCTGGAGATGCCGAAACCGTCGTTGCCGCTGTTGCCCGGCGTGCGACTGCTGATCTCGTCCGGATCGAGCCTCTACCCGGAGGAGCGGCGCCGGATCACGCGCGAGCTCTGTCCGGGCTTCTTCAATTTCTACAGCTCGTCCGAAGGCGGCGGCATCTCGCTGCTGCGTCCCGAGCATCCGGACGAGGCCTCGCTCTCGGTCGGCAAGGTCGTGTTCGGCGCCGAGGTCCAGATCATCGACGAGCAGCACACGGCAGGTTCCTGCCGGCACGGTCGGGGCGATCCGCTATCGCGGCGGCTGCGTCGCCGACAGCTATTATCGCAACCCGGAGGAGAGCGCGCTCGCGTTCCGCGACGGCTGGTACTATCCGGGCGACCTCGGAAGGTTCGACGCCGACGGCTTTCTCTATCTCACCGGCCGCGCCAAGGACATGATCATCCGCGGCGGCGTGAACATCTATCCGGCCGAGATCGAGCAGACGCTGGTCGCGCATCCCGCCGTCGCCGAAGCCGCGGTGGTCGGCTGGCCGTCGCCGGAGCGCGGCGAGGAGGTCGCGGCCTTCGTGGTCTGCCGCGCCAGCGTGACCGAGCAGGATCTGATCGCGCATTGCCGGGCGTCGCTGGCGCCCTACAAGATCCCCAAGGGGGTTTTCTTCCTCGACGAGCTGCCCAAGAGCGGGCTCGGCAAGGTGCTCAAGCCGGCGCTGGTCGAGCGGCTGCGGCAGCTGGCATGAGCCGCCACGCCCCGCCCCTCTCCTAGCTGCCGGCGATCGGCTGCCAGTTGACCAGCTTCACCGAGCCGTCGGCCGACGGCGTGAACACCGCCTCCATCGCAAGGCCGGCCTTGAGCTTGTCCGGGGCTGCAGTTCACCAGGTTGCCGATCATGCGGACGCCCTTGGCGTCCGTCGAGCTCGACCAGCACGACCGCGTAGGGCGTTTCGGTCTCGAAGCCCGGCGTCTGGCTGCGGTGAACGACCGTCCACGAGAAGACCTCGCCGCTGCGGGCCGACCGCGACCCACGCGAGCTTGCCCGAGCCGCAATAGGGGCAGCCGAGCCGCGGCGGCCAATGATGACGCGAGCAATCGCCGCAGCGCTTGACCTGCAGCTCGCCCTGGTCGGTGCCGTTCCAGAACTGCGCCGTTGTCGATATCCTGCCGGTCGGGCAGCGGGCTTGCGAATGCTTCGGTCGCCATGTCGGTCAGCTCCGCAGCACGGCGAGCGCGCCGTCGCCGAGGTCGCCCCATCCGGTCACGGCGATGCGCTCGCGCATTCGGGAATCTGGCGCGCGCCGCCATCGCCGCGCAGCTGGTGGACGGCTTCGATCACGTGATTGATGCCGGCGATGTGCGCCTCGGAGAGCAGGCCGCCGTGGGTGTTGATCGGCAGCTTGCCGCCGAGCTCGATGCGGCCGTCCTTGACGAAATCGCCGACCTCGCCGCGGGCGCAGAAGCCCGCCTCCTCCAGCTCCAGCAGCGCCACGTAGCTGAAGCAGTCGTAGATCATGCGCGCCGTCCATGTCGGACGGCTTCATGCCGGCCATCGCAAAGGCGCGCGGCGCCGCCTTGGTCAGGCCGATCTCGAACATGTCGGGACGATTGCAGAGATCGTCCGAGCAGGCCGGCTTCGCCTGCGCGGCGCCGCTGATGAAGACCGGCTTGCGCGGCATGTCCTTGGCGCGGTCGGCGGCGGAGACCACGAAGGCGCCGGCGCCGTCCGACTCCAGGCAGCAATCCAGCAGGTGGAACGGGATCGTAGACCGGCTTGGAGCTCATGTAGTCGTCCATCGTCATCTTGACGTCGCGCATCATCGCGTTCGGATTGAGATTGGCGTGCTTGCGCATGGCGACGGCAAAATGACCCGGCGTCCTCGCGCGTGGTGCCGAACTCGATCATGTGCCGGCGCGCGATCATGGCGTACCACTGGCCCGGCACGCTGTAGCCGTACGGACTCTCGAAGTCGCGGCGGAAGCCCTGTCCCGGGATGGTGCTGACGCGCCCGGTGACGCGCGTGCCGGAGCGACCGTTGCGGGCGCAGAACACCAGGACATTGCGGGCGATGCTTGTTGTGGATGAGCAGCGCAGCGGTTTCGAGGCAGGCGACGAAGGTCGCGCCGCCCATCTTGATGATCGAGGAGTAGCGCAGATCCGAGATGCCGAGCTGCGCCGCCATCTCGTCGGAGGTCGGCCCCAGCACGTAGGGAAGAATGGCGTCGATGTCGCCGGGCTTGAGCCCCGCGTCGGCAATGGCCGCGCGCGCCGCCTGCAGCGCGAGCATCTGCACGCTGCGTCCGCTGGCCTTCGAATAGTCGGTCTGGCCGACGCCGACGATGCAGGCGCGGTCGCTCAAATCGCGCAGGTCGCTGTCCATTCCGTGTCTTCCCTGCCCGATGTCGGCGCGCGCCGTGCCTACGGCCGGCGCAGCACGCCCTCCACGTCGATGCGATTGCGCAGGAGCGCGACCTGCTCCTCGGTCGGCGCCGGCGTCGTCGGCACCTTGTCGGGAACGATGGGCTCGAAGCCGGTGTTCGCCAGCACCTGCTCGACCGTGACGCCGGGATGCACCGACTTGAGCCGCATCCGCTTGCTCTCGCTCCTCGAAGTCGAAGATGCAAAGCGGCGTGATGCAGAAGCGCGGCCCGCCGCCCGGAAGGCCGAGCTTCTTGCGCGCGTCGGCGCCGCCCTCGCCATAGCCGAAGCTCGAGCGCCAATCGAGGCGCTCGGTCAGGGTCTGCTTGTTGTGATTGTTGACGTAGAGATAGTAGCGGCCGATGTTCGTCGCCATGCTGGCGGTGCCGACGCCGCCCGGCCCGCGCATCTTCAAATGCTTGAAGTCGCTGCCGATGCCGATGAGGTTGGTGT
This sequence comes from uncultured Alphaproteobacteria bacterium, assembly GCA_963708765.1. Lineage (GTDB taxonomy): Bacteria > Pseudomonadota > Alphaproteobacteria > Rhizobiales > Xanthobacteraceae > VAZQ01. Next base: position 41,600 of record CAVPTV010000042.1, read on the forward strand.
TGCCGTAGGCATCGATCTGCAGGCCGCCGATGAAGAAGATCGCCTGCCGGCGCCGCTTGTAGAGGTCGGGGCCGATGTCGTGGTTGTAGAAGAACTCCGCCCAGCGCGCCGCACGCCAGTCGGTGATGAACTCGAACGACTCGAGCACCTCGACGTTGCGCAGGTTGGTCATCGTGAAGGACATCTGCACCTTCAGGCTCGGCGCATGCGTGAGATGGGCGAGCAGAATGCCGGCGCGGCAGACCGGCAACGACGCGCCGACCGACACGGTCTCGTCGTCCTTGATCTCGCCGGCGACGAACGCCGCCATCAGCTCCTTGTTGGTGTAGTCCTGGCGCGACCTGCGTCAATGCTCGCCCTCCTGCCCGCCTAGACTTCGTAGAGCGAAAGGATGCGCTCGAACCCGATCCGCGTCAGGTAGTCCGCGTGGGTCGCAGGCTCCAGCACGTATTTGCGCAGGTAGTCATCGAACGGCCCGCGATTGCCGTCCTTCAGCCGGGCGGTCGCGGCGCCGACATATTCGCGGATGTGCGCGGCGTCCTCGAGGTAGTGGCCGGGGCTCGCATACGGATGCGAGCCGTAGGGCGCGCGCACCACGGCGTCGACGCCGGCGATCGACGTGCGATAGGGGTTGGCCCGCACCTCCTCGTTCGGAATGACCTTGTCGACCGTGACGATGGTCTTGTCGGCGGCGCGATGATGCGCGCGGTCGCCGAACCCGGTTCCCACGTGCTGGACGTTGCCGTAGGGATCGGCGGCGCCGGCATGCATGACGGCGACGTCGATGTCGATCGCCGGGATCGCGAGCAACCGCTCTCCGGTGATCGGGTCGTCGAACTCCTTCAGCCGCGGATTGAGCTTCGCATAGTCGGTGCCGATGCCGCCGCGCCACGGCAGCGACGGCATCAGCTCGGCCGCGGCGCGCAGGCCCTGGTAGTACATGTGCTCGTCGAGCTCGACCACCTCGAGCTCGCCGCGCTGGGCGAAATAGCGGAACGACGGCCCGATCGGCGCCAGGCTCTCGCCGGAGATCATCGGCGCGATCACCGTCTTGACGCATCCTGCGCCGATCAGGAGGTCGGTCTCGAGACCGGCGGAGGCGGCGCCGACGACGGTGAGGTTCTTGACGCCATTGCGAATGATGGCGCGAACGATCGGCATCGGATGGCTGGAGTTGAGAAAGCCGCCGATCGAGATCGTCATGCCGTCGCGAATCCAGCCGGCGGCCTCCTGCTCGCCGATGATGACTTCGCGCCGCTTCGAGCCTTGCATGCTCGGCTCGATCCCGAAACGCCTGATCGCCGGAAAGTGGACCATGCTCGACACGCACGCAAGCCGGATACGTGCTGCGCAGACGCGCAAGTGTTCTGTTCAACGGAACAATCGGCATGCGTGCGACGTAGCGACCGCCCGACTATTCCGGCTGGCATGCGCCAAGCGGCCATATCAGTCGCAAGCGCTCGCCTGTCGAAGTCGACCATAGCATCGCGCCTCTGCGTCAGCGTCGGAGTCCGCAAGCTCGGGAGGACGCCTGACGATGAAACGAATCATAACTCTGCTGACGGCGCTCGCTTGTGCGGCGATGTTTGCCGGATCGGCCGCCGCGCAAGACGTTTCCGTCACGGCCGGTGAAGATCGCGGTGCCGTTCCCTGCCGGCGGCGGGACGGATCTGCTGGCGCGGCTGCATCGCCGACGCGCTGAGCAAGAAATGGGGACAGACGGTCTATCGTCGAGAACCTGAGCGGCGCCGCGTCGGGCAACGTCGGGGCGTCCGAGGTCGCGCGGTCCGAGCCGGACGGCTACACGCTGCTGCTCAGCCCGCCCGGCCCGATCGCGATGAACAAGCTGCTCTACAAGACCATGCCGTTCGACTCGTCGAAATGGGTGCCGATCTCCGTGGTGGCGAGCGTTCCCTACGTGCTGGCGGTGCGCAACGGCCTGGGCGTGACGGACGTGAAGAGCCTGGTCGAGAAGGCGAAGGCCAATCCCTGCGAAGATCACATATGCGTCGCCCGGCGTCGGCACGGTCGGCCATCTGGCGGCCAAGCAGTTCGAGATGCTCGCCGGCATCGAGCTCGTCGACCGTGCCCTACAAGGGATTGGCGCCGGCGCTGAAGGACATCGTCGGCGGCCATGTCGACCTGATCTTCGACACCGGCACCACGTCGCTGCCGCTGCACACCTCCAAGCAGGTGAGCATCATCGCGACCGGCAGCGCGGAGCGCTGGCCGAGCCTGCCCGAGCGTGCCGACCATCGCCGAGTCCGGGCTGCCCGGCTTCCGCGCCGTGACCTGGTACGCCATCGTCGCGCCGCCGAACACGCCGGCCGGCGGTCGCCGACAAGATCAGCAAGGACGTCGCGGAGGTCGTGAACGGACCCGGCGACCTCCGAAGAGCATCCGCAGCAAGCTGAAGATGGATCCGATCGGGAGCTCGAGCTCCGAGGCCGCGAAGCTGTTCGCAGACGACGCCAAGCTGTGGGCCAAGGTCATCCAGGAAGCGAAAGTCTCGCTCGATTGAGGCGGCTTGTCATTCCGGGACGGCGCGTAAGGCCGGGCCCGGAATCCATAACCACTGCCGGTGAATATGGATTCCGGGCTCCCTCGCTACGCTCGGGCCCCGGAATGACCACTGATGGTTCTACGGCGCTGAGGGCGATCCACCGGCTTACGCCACGACCGCACGTGGTATATTTGATCGGCTCCGGCAAAGCTCGATTCGATCGACGCTGGGCCTTCGGATCGCGTGAGCCCCAGACCAGGCACCATGGCGGACAAGACGCAGGCTGAAATTTCCTCCGACGAGCTTCGCATTCTCGGCGAGCTCGAGCGCAAGGTGTTGTGGCTCGCGAGCTGGACCATCCACCACGCCAATCACCTGCGCGAAAGCGTCGACGGCCTGAAGGTCGGCGGCCACCAGGCCTCGTCCGCCTCGCTCGCCACCATCATGACGGCGCTCTATTTCAAGGTGCTGCGCCCGCAGGACCGCGTCGCCGTCAAGCCGCATGCGAGCCCGATCTATCACGCCATCCAATATCTGCTCGGCCGCCAGACCCGCGCGAAGCTCGAAGGTTTCCGCGGCTACAAGGGCGCGCAGAGCTATCCTTCGCGCACCAAGGACAGCGACGACGTCGACTTCTCGACCGGCTCGGTCGGCCTGGGCGTGGCGCAGACGCTGTTCTCCTCGCTGGTGCAGGACTATGTGCGCGCCCATGGCTGGGGGCTCGACCGGCCGGAAGGCCGCATGATCGCGCTGGTCGGCGATGCCGAGCTCGACGAGGGCAACATCTTCGAGGCGATCCTCGAAGGCTGGAAGCAGGGCCTGCGCAATTGCTGGTGGATCATCGACTACAACCGCCAGAGCCTCGACGCCGTGATCCGCGAGGGCTTGTGGGCGCGCTACGAGGCGCTGTTCCGGGATTTCGGCTGGCAGGTGGTGATCCTCAAATACGGCACCTTGCTGCAGGCGGCGTTCCGCGAGCCCGGCGGCGAAGCGCTGCGCAACTGGATCGACAGCTGCCCGAACCAGCTCTACTCGGCGCTGGTGTTCCAGGGCGGCGCCGCCTGGCGCAAGCGCCTGCTCAACGACATCGGCGATCAGGGCGCGGTCAGCCGCCTGATCGAGGCGCGCTCCGACGACGAGCTTGCGCGCCTGATGACCAACCTCGCGGGCCACGACCTGCCCGCGCTGATCGAGGCCTTCGGCCAGGTCGACCACGACAAGCCGATCTGCTTCATCGCCTACACCATCAAGGGCTTCGGCCTCCCGTTCGCGGGCCACAAGGACAATCACGCCGGGCTGATGACGCCGGCGCAGATGGACACGTTCCGCAGCGCGATGAACATCCGCGCCGGCCACGAATGGGACCGGTTCGAGGGGCTCGGCGTCGCGGCGGCGGCCGAGCTCGAGACGTTCCTCGACCGGGTGCCGTTCGCCGCGGACGGCCGGCGCCATCGGGCGGCGCGCATCGCGGCGCCCGCGGAACTGCCGGTGCCGAGCCAGCCGGTGACGTCGACGCAGGCGGGCTTCGGCGCGCTGCTCAACGAGCTCGGCCGCGGCAAGTCCGCGATCGCCGAGCGCATCGTCACCACCTCGCCCGACGTCACCGTCTCGACCAATCTCGGCGCCTGGGTCAATCGCCGCGGGCTGTTCGCGCGCGAGCAGCTGGCCGACACCTTCAAGAGCGAGCACATCCCGTCGACGTTCAATTGGGAGTTCTCGCCCAAGGGCCAGCACATCGAGCTCGGCATCGCCGAGATGAACCTGTTCACGCTGCTGTCGGCGCTCGGGCTCTCGCACGCGATCAACGGCGAGCGGCTGATCCCGATCGGCACGCTCTATGATCCGTTCATCCAGCGCGGCCTCGATGCGCTCAACTATGCCTGCTACCAGGAGGCGCGCTTCATCCTGGTGGCGACGCCGTCCGGCATCACGCTGGCGCCCGAGGGCGGCGCCCACCAATCGATCGCGACGCCGCTGATCGGGCTCGCCCAGGACGGCCTTGCCGGCTTCGAGCCGACCTTCGTCGACGAGCTCGCGGCGATCCTCGCCTTCGCGTTCGACTACATCCAGCGCGACGGCGAGGGCGAAGCCTCCGAGCGCAACTGGCTGCGCGACGAGACCGGCGGCTCGGTCTATCTGCGGCTCTCGACCCGCCCGATCGAGCAGATCAAGCGCGCGATGACGGACGAGCTGCGCCAGTCGATCGTCGACGGCGCCTACTGGCTGCGCGAGCCGGGGCCCAACTGCCAGGTGGTGGTGGCCTATACGGGCGCGGTCGCGCCCGAGGCGATCGCGGCGATCGGGCTGATGGCGGAGGACCGCCGCGACGTCGGCCTGCTCGCCGTCACCTCGGCCGACCGGCTCAATGCCGGCTGGACCGCCGCCCAGCGCGCGCGCGAGCGCGGCCTCGTGCACGCCCGCTCGCATATCGAGAAACTGCTGGCCGATATCCCGACGCATTGCGGGATCGTCACCGTGCTCGACGGCCACCCGGCGACGCTCGCCTGGCTCGGCGCCGTGCACGGCCATCGCGTGCGGCCGCTCGGCGTGGAGCATTTCGGGCAGACCGGCTCGATCCCCGACCTCTACCGGCACTACGGCATCGACGCCAATGCGATCGTGGCGGCGGCCGCCGCGCTCACCCCGGGCCGGCCGATCCGGTATCTCAAGGCGCTGCCGTAATTCTGTGTCGTCGCTTCCGCGCGGACGCAGCGGGTCGAGAACAGGCGCGGCGATCTCACGGATAGAGCAAGCTCGCCGGATTGTGGTGCAGCAGCCGCTTGATGTCGTCGACCGTGAAGTCCTCCTCGAGCAGCAATTGGCAGGTCATGCGCAGCGCCTCGACCATGGGCGGATTGTGCGATCTGCCCGCAATCGCTGGAGACGACCGCGCGCGCGACCCCGACATGGCGGATCGCGGCGGCGAAATCGGCGACCGACACGCGCCACCAGCGCGGCAACAGCTCGCCGGCGGTGAAATTGATCCACACGCCCTGATCGGCGAGCTCGACCTGCTGGGCGAGGCTGAGATGCGAGAAGAACGGATGGTCGCAGACGATCCGCTTGACGCCCTGCTGCTTGGCGGCGGGCACGATCGCGTTCATCTCCTTGTACGAGATGTGTCCCAGGTTGAGGATGATGTCGGCGTCCGCCACCATCCGGAACACCTCGTGCAGCTCCGGCACCAGCGCGCCGTCGGAGTCGAGCAGGTACAGGCGCCGCTTGTTGCGGGAGAACTCGGAAATGCCGCCCTTGATGGTGAGGCCGCGGCCGTGCTGCCCGACCGAGCCGGTGACCACCGCGTGATTGGTCGAGTCGATGGTCGGCAGCCAGATCTGCCGCGCCTCGTATTTGATGACCGCCTCGACCGCGCTCGGATTGATGCCGCCGACCTCCAGGTTGCAGGCGATGCTGCCGAAGATGTCGATGTCCGGCACCACTTTGCGCGTCAGCAGCGCCATCGGCGCTGTCGGAAAGTTGTGGGTCTTGAGGCAGACCGCGCGCATGCCGGCCGCCTTGGCGTCCTGCGCGAGCTCGATCGGGTCCTGGATGCGCGGATAGAGATCGGGACCGTGATGGATGTGGATGTCGACCGCCCCCTGCAGGAGCTCAAGGTCGCGGCGTGGCGGCAGCTCAGGCATTCGGACCTCGCTTGGCAGGATCGACGGCGAACGATCGGATCAGTCGAAGACGGCCGTGGCCTCGACTTCGATCAGCATGTCCGGATGCATCAGGCCGGCCACGCCGACCGCCGTGACGCAGGGCGAGCGGCCGGTCTTGGAGTGCTTCTGGATGAACTCGGTGCGCGCGGGAAGCGCCTCCCGCCACCATTTCTCGCGATCGACGAAGTAGAACAGCAGGTAGACGATGTCGTCCCAGGTGGCGCCGGCGGCCTCGACCGTCTGCCGCACATAGTCCATCGCCTGCAGGGTCTGCAGGCGCATGTCGCCCTTGCCGATGATCCCCTGCGGGCCGATCGCCGGCCATCCGGACATCCGCAGCGTCTTGCCGCCCTCGGTGACCACGCCATGCGCGATGCTGATCGGCGAGTATTCGGGAATGATCGGCGTCAGCGTGGCCTTGTAGGCGTCCCGCATGCCGGGAAGCTCGATGAATCGATTCGTCATCGGCAGGCTCCATGTTCTTGTGCGTGAATTAGCGTATGGCGAACAACGCGGCGGTGTCAAGCGCGCTAGCCGGAGCTCACCAGCACCGCATCGATCTGCACGCGCGCACCGGGCATCGACAGACCGGACGGTTGCAGCAGCGTCAGCGCCGGCGGCTCGTGCGGGAAGAACTGTCTCGGCGATCGCTTCGACCGCCGCGAAATCATCCATGTCCGCAAGATAGACGGTGGTCTTGAGGAAGCCGTCGCGGCCGACGCCGAAGCGGGCGCCGATCCGGAACAGGCGATCATAGATGAGCCAGGCTTGCGCCGCGGCGCGCGCGGCGGTCGCGCTGCGGCCGCTATGCGGCTGCCGCGCGATGACGTCCTCGACGGCGCGGCGGCCGCTGTCGGGCAAGTCGCGATGATCGTCCAAGACCTCGCCGGTTCGCGCCACCAGCGCGGTCAGCGTCGAGGTGAAAACGAACGGTCCCACGCGGGTGGCGAGGGCATGGCGCCCTTGCGCAATGATGGGATCGATGGGGATCGTCGAGCGCCGCCAGCGTCTCCTTCTCCCATGCGCCCGCTGGGTCGGCGGCGATTCCCTCGATCTCCACCAGAAAGAAGCGGGTGGCCAGGCTTTCAACCCCATAGAGCGCCACCGCCGGATTGGCGGACGGCGCCAATTGCGCCGCGACCTCCTCGACCACGTCGGTCGCGCCGACGTCGCGCAGGTAGATGTTGAGCTTCACGAGATCGTCGAGAGCGCGCGCCTTGCTCGCGCAGGAAGCGGTCGAACAGGTCGTAGACGAACGCCGTCTGCGCCCGCAGCGGAGCGCGGAATGCGCGCGCGGCCGGGCTGAGCGGCGGTTCGGTCAGGCGAATTTCGGCGGGAAGATCGCGCAGACCGTGGATGATCTTGCCTTGCTCCGGAACGGCCGCGACCACGCCGGCGAAGAACATCAGCGAGCCGACCTTGGTGGCGAACTGGTAGTTGGAGAGCGCGGCCTGCTCGAGCTGGCGCGACCGCAGCATTTCGAGCCGGTAGCCATCGGCCGCGACAAAACCGATCGGATCGAAATAGACCGCGGCGTCGGCGAACGGCAGCCCGCGACCTGCGACGTGGTCACCGGCGGCGCCAATCCGCCGGCGAACAGGCGCGAGCGCGTGCGCGCCAAGGTCGGAAAGTTGCGCATGTCGCGCAGGTACACGCTGTGGAAGACGATGTCCTGCAGGGTCGAGCCCTGGTGCTCAGCAGCGCTCCAATGCGATCGTAGATTGTCCTGGTCTGCGCGACGAACGCCTCCTCCCAGGTATTGGGCGCGAGCAGCCCGAGCGCCGGATAGGGCGGCTCGCCGCCGAGCTCCTGGTAGCTGCGGAACGGGCGGCCGCTCGTCTTCCGAAAGCCCCATCTGGCCCGACATGAACAGGAACGGACCGGCGCGCGTCGCCAACGGATGCGAGGGAATCGGATTGGTCATGCCGGCCGCGCCGATCGTGTGCTTCTTCATGAGCTCCTCGCTTGCGCAGGCGCGATTGCCTTGCGAACGGCGATTGTCCCGTAACATTGCGCCCGCGATATTGCTCGATAATCGTTTGCAGAAATAATCGCGGACTGCAAACAAGCGATGGACTATGAGGCTCCTCCAACACGCCCGCGGGCACGATGCCTCCGACGCTCGAGCGCCGCCGCGGCCTGCTTCGGCGATCCGCATGCAGCGCGAGCGCGCCTTGAACATCATGCTGCCGGTCGTCGCCCTGATCGGCGTCCTGGTCGTTGTGGGCGGCGGCGGTGAAGGTATTCGCGATCCCCGATTATCTGCTGCCGGCGCCGCAGGACGTGGTCAGGCGCATGGTGCGCGACTGGCATGTGCTCGCCAGGAACGGCGCCTACACATTGCAATCGGTGCTGATCGGCTTCTCGGCCGGCGTGCTCGTCGGCGTGCCGCTGGCGTTCGCCGTCGTCTTGAGCCGCAGCATCGAGCGGGTGACGATGCCGTTCCTGGTGATGTCGCAGACGATCCCGAAGGTCGCGATCGCGCCGATCCTGGTCGTCTGGCTCGGCTTCGGCATCCTGCCGAAGATCGCGATCGTGTTCCTGATCACGTTCTTCCCGATCGTCGTGTCCACGGTGGTCGGCCTCAAGAACGTCGAGAGCGACATGATCGATCTGGTCCGCTCGATGGGCGCCAACGACGCTGAAGATCATGCTGCGGGTGCGCGGGCCGTCGGCGCTTCCGCAGATGTTCGCCGGATTCAAGATCGCCATCTGCCTGTCGGTGGTCGGCGCGATCGTCGGCGAGTTCGTCGGATCGGACCGCGGGCTCGGCTACCTGCTGCTGACCTCGACCGGAACGCTCGACGGCACGCTGGTCTGGTCGGCGCTGTTCATCCTGATCGCCATGGGCATGATCCTGTTCGCCATCGTGTCGAAGCTCGAACGCCTGACGATCCCCTGGCATGTGTCGATCCGGGCCGAGGAGACGGCCGCTGTATCAATCCTGAGACGGAGAAGCCGATGACGATGTCCGCACTGCGCCGAGCCTGTCTCGCGAGGCGCTTTCGCCCTCCTGTGCGGCGCTACGTGTTCCCGAGCCAGCCGGCGGCCGCCGCGGAGGCGGTGAGCCTGCGGCTCGATTGGACGCTCACCGGGCTATCACCTGCCGTTCTACTGGGCGAAGCAGAAAGGCTACTACACGGCGGAAAATCTCGACCGTGGAGATCAAGGAGGGCGCCGGCTCCGGCAAGACGGTCAGCCTGATGGCCGGCCAGCAGGACGATATCGGGCTTCGCCGACTACATGCTGATGGCGGCGGGCGTGGCCAAGGGCATGAAGCTCAAGGGCATCTATGGCGGTGGTGCAGAACGGTGCGTGGGCGGTGATCTCGCTGGCCGACAAGTCCGATCGCGAAGCCGCAGGACCTGATCGGCAGGTCGGTGGCGGTGACGGCCGACCACAAGGCCCTGCTCGACCTGCTGCTCGCCGCCAACAAGATCCCGCCCGACAAGGTCTCGATCCGCGTCACCAGCGCCGCCACCCGCAACACCGTGTTCGTCAATGGGCAGGTCGACTCGTTCGTCAGCGTCGTCATCGGCTCGCCGCTCGACCTCGTGGTGCGCGCCCGCCAGGGCAAGGGCAAGCCGCTGCACTTCATGACGTTCGAGGATTTCGGCGTGGCGCCGCTCGGGCAGGGCGTGCGTGGTGCACGAGCAGGCGATCGCGCAGAAGCCCGACATGGTCGCAGCGATTCGTGCGGGCGACGGCGCGCGCGCTCAACGAGGTCACCAAGCCGGAGAACGCGGAGGAAGCGGTCGACATCGCCATGCGGCTCTCCGGCGCCGCCGAGGAGCGGCGCGAGTCGGTCAAGCTGCAATGGCAGGAGACCATTCCGCGGCTGCAGACCAAGAACACCGCGGGCAAGCCGTACGGCTGGATGAGCGAGGCGGATTGGCAGGAGGCATCCGACATCCTGCTTGAAGACCGGAACGATCGACAAGCCGTTCCCGGCCGCCAGACTTCTACAGCAACGCCTTCGTGCCGCAGAACTGATGACGACCGGGCGATGAACCGCGAGGTCATCGGTATCGACGACGTCAGCCTCGTCTACCGCGCCAAGAACTCCGCGGTGCATGCGCTCGACCGCGTATCGATCGGGGCGGCCGAGGGCGAGTTCGTCGCCCTGGTCGGCCCGAGCGGGTGCGGGAAGAGCACGCTTCTGAAGCTGGTGTCCGGATTGATCCCGCCCTCCGGCGGCGTCATCCGCGTGAACAGGCAGCCGGTTCGCGGACCGACCGCCTCGATCGGGATCGTGTTCCAGAATCCGCTGCTGATGGCGTGGCGCTCCACCTTGCGCAACATCCTGCTGCAGATCGAGATCCGCGGACTGCCGAGTCGCGAATTATCGCGCGACGGCGCAAGAGCTGATCGAGCTGGTCGGACTGGAGGGCTTCGAGGACGCATACCCGCATCAGCTGTCCGGCGGCATGCAACAGCGGGTCGGCCTCTGCCGCGCGCTGATCCATGATCCGGATCTGCTGCTGATGGACGAGCCGTTCGGCGCGCTCGACGCGCTGACGCGGGAGCAGATGAACGCCGAGCTGCAACGCATCTGGATGGACCGTCGCAAGACAGTGCTGTTCATCACCCACAGCATTTCGGAAGCCGTCTATCTCGCCGACCGCGTCCTGGTCATGTCGCCGCGGCCCGGCCGCATCGTCGGCGAGATCAACGTGGACTTGCCGCGACCGCGCACGGTCGAGTCGACCGAAACGCTGGAGTTCGCGCATTTCACCCGTCAGGTGCGCCAGCACCTCAGCAGCAGGGGCGATCGAGTGGAGGCGATGCGATCGTCATGCGGCGAGCCATCGAAGACGCGCTATGATCGCTATTCGCCGCGCTATGCATGCCGCCGTCAACGCCGCATAGGCGTTGCCGCGATATATTTTCTCGCGCGCCGCTTCCGGCAGGCTATCGATCACCGGAACCGCACGCTTGCCTTCGGGATCGCCGATGTCGAAGGGGTAGTCGGTGCCGAACATGACCCGGTCGGCGCCCATCGTGTCGACCACGAAGCGATTGCTTTCGACGCTGAGCGCGCAGGTGTCGTAGTAGAGCCGGTCGAGATACGCGCTGGGTGGGCGGCTGATGTTCTTGCGATAATAGGGGTCCGCCTCCCAGCCTTCGGCGTGATACGCGGAATCGAGCCGGCCGCGGAGGAAAACGACATTGCCGCCGCCGTGCGACAGAATGATCTTGAGCCCCGGATGCCGCTCGAGCACGCCTTCGAAGATCAGCCGCGTGACGGCGAGGCTGGTCTCGAACGGCCAACCCACCAGGACGTGCACGCCATAGAGACCGAAGCGCTCGGAACCGACGGCCGAGGTCGGGTGCAGGAAGATCAACAAGCCGAGCTCCTCGATCAGCGACCACATCGGCTCGAAGATCGGGTCGTCGAGCGGCCGCCCGCCGGCCGTGCTCGGCAACATCCCGGCTCGGAATGGATAGAGGTCCATGGCGCGCCGCATCTCGTCTGCGACATGCTCCGGCTCGCCGAGGGGAAATACGACCATCGGCTCCATCAAGCCTTCCGATTGCGCCGCCAGCTCGATCTCCTGGGCATGCAGGGCGCGGACCCATTCGCGGCTGGCGGCGCCGCCCGCCCACGAGAGAAATCCGGGGGACGGCGCGAACAATTGCAACTCGACCTGGCGGCGCCGAAGGCTTTCCAGCCGGCGCGACAGGTCGTGCAGGTTGACGTCGAGCGAGGAGGGACGATTCCAGCCGCCGCCTTGCATGAAATAGGTCCCATCATCGCCGCGCTCGGCGGAAATGCCGGCAATCGGCCGTTGCTGCAGATCGGACAGGAATCGCTCGCTCACGGCATGAGCGTGAATATCGACGATCATTCATCTCTCCGCTGAGCTAGTTGGTAATGGCGTTCTGCCGGCTCATCGCACGCACGGCGTTACGGCAGCACGATTGACATGCAGCACCCGCACGCGAGACCCTTTGCAATCAGCGAAGCCCTGTTCGAACTGCGGAAATCCTGACCAATGGAGGTTGCATGGCTGACATCAAGATCTTCAATCCCGCCGAGCTCAACAAGCCGCGTTCGCCCTACATGCAGGTGGCGCTGGTGAAGACATCCCAGCTTGCCTTCATTGCCGGACAAGTGTCGATCGACGCCTCCGGCGCGCTGATCGGGAAGGACGACTTCGAGGCGCAATGCGATCAGGTGTTCGCGAACATTCATGCGGCGCTGCGTTCGGTCGGTGCGGATTGGAAGAACGTCGTGGAATTCACCTCCTACCTCGTTCGCGCGCAGGATGCCGCCGCTTTCGTCGCCTATCGCCGCCGGGCCTTCACGGCCATGTTTCCGGACGGTGCCTATCCGCCGAATACGTTGCTGGTGATCGAGCGCCTGGCGCACGAATCCTACCTGCTGGAAATCCAGACAATCGCGGCCCTGTGAATTTCAGAGTTGCGCAGCCCTCCATGAGGGCCGCGCCATGCGTTCGCCGGTCGATCGAGGCCTCCTCTGCAGTGGCCTCAGTTCCCGACCTCGATCTTGGTCAGGGCGCTGCTCGAATAGATGTCGTCGAGGCCGACCTTCTGCTTGACCTCCTGGTACTTGGTGATCAGGTCGAGCGTGTGCTGCATCTTGGCGCGGTCGATATAGCCGAGGCCGTTCGCGCGCGTGCGGTCGGTGAGCACGTGCTCGCCCGAGACCTGCCACTGGGCGAACGAGAGGTCGCGGTTGCTTTCGGGAAAGCGCTTGATGAACATGTCCGCGGCGGCCTGCGGATTCTTGAACGCGAAGGCATAGCCGCGCAGGACGGCGGCAAGGAAACGCTTCACCATGTCCGGCCGCTTGGCCAGGGTCTCGTCGTTGACGATGAAGCCGATCGAGTAGTAGTCCACGCCGAAGTCACTGAACAGAAAGCGGTCGACCTGGACGCCGGCCTTGCCGGCGGCCGCCAGAATGCCCGGTTCCTCGGTTCGGAACGCGACGATCGCATCGACCTTCTTGGACACGAAAGTCGGGAACTTGGCCGGAGGCGCCAGATTGACGATCTCCACCTTCTTGTGATCGAAGCCGGCATTGGCGGCGAACACCGGCATGAGGTTGAGGGTGGTCTCGCCGATCGTCGCACCGAGCGAGCGGCCGGGCAGATCCTTCGGCGTGCTGATGCCGGCGCCCTTGATGTAGAAGATGGCGTCGGCGGAGCGGTCGAGCAGCGTGGCCACCTGCTTGGTCGCCAGACCATTGCCGCGACCGACGATCACCGAGGCCATGTCGGCCATCCCGATATCGGCAGCGCCGGTGGCGGTGCGCTTCACCGTATCGCCCGAGCCGTAGCCGCGCTGGATGTCGAGATCGAGACCGGCCTCGCGATAGTAGCCCTGCGCCTCGGCGGCGAAGATCCCGTAGTGCAGGCCATAGGGGACCCAATTCAACGAGAAGGTCACCTTGTCGTTCGCCTGAGCACCGCCGATGCCGATCACCAGCAGCGCTGCGCTCACCGCACTCGTCAATTTAGGTTGCATGATGCATCTCCAGTTCCGACGACAAGATAGCACGAGACTCGCACTTACACATATTCCAGCCCGATCCGTCGGCCGATATGGTCGACGATCTTGATGAAATCGCTCGACACGCGCATCTCCGGGCGCCTCGGGCGAGGCAGCGTCACTGGGACGATCTCCAGCACACTGGCCGGGCGCGGCCCCAGCACGACGACGCGGTCGGACAGGAACACCGCTTCCGGGATGCTGTGGGTGATCAGCAGGCTGGTCTTTCGGCGCTCGCTCCAGATGCGCAGAAGCTCGATGTTGAGCTGATTGCGGGTCATCATGTCGAGCGCGCTGAACGGCTCGTCCAGGAGAAGAATGGATGGATCATGGACGAGCGCGCGGGCAATCGCCACGCGCTGCTGCATCCCGCCGGAGAGCTCGTTCGGATATTTGGTGGCAAAGTCGGCGAGCCCCACCAGGGTCATCAGCTCGTCGGCGCGGCGACGACTCTCGGTGCGATCGAGGCCGAGGATTTCGGCCGGAAGCATGACATTGTTGATCGCCGTGCGCCAGCGCATGAGCGCGGGGACCTGAAACACGATCCCGATTTTCCGCTGCGGTCCCCTCACCCGGGTGCCCTCGACCCGCACCTCTCCGCCAGTTGCCGGAACCAGACCCGCGATGATCTTGAGCACGGTGGTCTTGCCGCAGCCGCTCGGGCCGAGGACGGAAACGAACTCCTGCGCCCCGACGCTGAAGCTCACGCCATCCAGGGTGACGATCCGCCCGTCGCGCGTCGAATAGGTCTTGCGCAGGTCGGCGACCTCGATCATCGGAGCGGCCGAGGAACGGCCATTACGCCTGCTCGGCTTCGAGATAGTGGTGAACCGACGCACTCCATGGAATGAGCAGCCGCTCGGCCAACTCGATCATGCCATACAGCAGGATGCCGGCGACCGAGAGGACCAGCAGGGCGGCAAATGCGAGCGGCGTGTCGAGGTCCTGGTTCGCCACCAGGATCAAATAGCCGAGACCGCGGTTGCCGCCGACGAACTCGCCGATCACCGCGCCGATCACCGCCAGCGTGATCGCGATCTTCATGCCGCTGAACAGCTCCGGCAGCGCGGTCGGCATCCGGAACTTCCAGAATATCTGCCAGCGCGTCGCCTCCAGCGAGCGTCCGAGGTCGAGCAGCTCGCGTTCGACCGCCGCAAGGCCGGATGCAACGTTGACGACGATCGGAAAGAAAGCGACCAGAAAGGCGATGATGACCTTCGGCAGCAGACCGTACCCGAACCAGATCAGCAGAATCGGCGCGATCGCCACTTTGGGAACGATCTGGGCAATCAGCAGCAGCGGCATGACGACGTCCCGCACCGACGGAACGACGACGATCAGGGCCGCCGCAACCACGCCGATCACGACTGCGAGCGCGAAGCCGGCGAGCGTCTCGTAGAGCGTGACCCAGGTGTGCCCGAGATAAAGGTCGCGCTTCTCGTACAGTTTCTCTGCGATGGCGCTGGGCGCCGGCACGAGATAGGACGGGACCTGGAAAGCGCGGCATGCGATTTCCCAGATCACGACGAGCACGATGAGCGTGATGCCGACTTTCAGGACTCGGAGAAGCGGTGGCGCGATCATCGCGTTTCTTTGCAATGCCCTCGATCGGCGCGACCACGGCCGTCATATGTTTGATTTCTCGGCTTGAACTGTCAAGCACGGGGCGGCCGCACGGTGCTGGGGTGGCCGATCTACGGTTGCCACAATAGGCGTTTGCGCCCCGCGAGCGGGTGAAGCGGAAGAGCCATGCCGACGGTCCGCCAGATTTGGGGGATGCCGGTCGGCCCGGCGCCTCGGAAGGAGCAAGATGCTGCCGTCGCAACGCGCGCCGTTCGATGTTCCGCGCGACATCTGCTACTTGAACGCCGCATCGTGGAGCCCGATTCCGCTCGCCGTCCAGCAGGCGGGGCGCGAAGGTCGGCGCCGTGCACGGCCATCGCGTGCGGCCGCTCGGCGTGGAGCATTTCGGGCAGACCGGCTCGATCCCCGATCTCTACCGGCACTACGGCACGACGCCAATGCGATCGTGGCGGCCGCCGCTGCGCTCACGCCGGGCCGGCCGATCCGGTATCTCAAGGCGCTGCCGTGACGGTCGTTCACCTTACGGGCGGCCGCCCGGCTCGCCGCGGCGACTGGCCTCGAACAGGAACCAGGTCCGCCGCTCGGCCTCGTCGATCCAGTTCTCGATCAGGCTGGCGCTCGCCACGTCGCCATGCTCGTCGCACAGCCCGTGCGTCTCGCGCATACGCGCGACCAGCTCGACATTGTCCTGGCGCAGCTCGGCGAGCATGTCGAGCGGCGTGACATAGTCGGCGTCGTTGTCGAGGACGCGCTGCAGACGGCCGATCTGGCCGATCGAGCGCAGCGTCGTGCCGCCGATCTTGCGCACGCGTTCGGCGATCGCGTCGGTGGCGGCGAATATCTGCTCGCCCTGCTCGTCGAGCAGGAGATGATAGTCGCGGAAGTGCGGGCCCGACACGTGCCAGTGAAAGTTCTTGGTCTTGATGTACAGGGCGAACATGTCGGCGAGCAGCATGGTGAGCGCGGCCGCAATGTCGCGCGTGGCGTTCGTTGCCAGATCGGTCGGCGTGCCGAGCGGGGCGATGCGCCGCGCCTTGGCGTCTTGAATGTTCATTGCTCGAGTCTCCTGCGTGGATACCCCAAGGTGGCGCGGACGACGCCGTCGTGCTTGATCAATCTTGCCGTATCTGGGACGCTCTTGCTTCGTTCGCTGGCCGTGTTCCGTCGGATGGAGAGAGCAGTGCAGAGGACGATCATCGCTTGCACGGTCGCGTGCGCCCTGGCATCCCCCGCGACCGCCGCCGCGCAGGATTGGCCGACCCGGCCGATGACCATGGTGGCGCCGTTCGCGGCCGGCGGCGGCAACGACGTGCTGGGGCGCATCATCGCGCAGCCGCTGAGCGAGATCCTGCGCCAGCCGGTGATCATCGAGAACGTTCCCGGCGCTGGGGGAATGACCGGTTCGCTGCGGGTCGCGAAGGCAGCGCCGGACGGCTACACGTTCGGGCTCGGCAGCGTCGGCAGCCACGCCTTCAACCAGACGCTCTACAAGAAGCCGCTCTATGACGCGGCGGCCGATTTCGCCCCGGTGGCGATGATCGCCGACCAGCCGTTGCTGCTGGTGGTGCGCAAGGATCTCCCGGTCGCCAACCTCCGGGAGTTCATCGCCTACGCCAAGGCCAACGCCGCCAAGATGCAGCACGGCTCGGCCGGCGTCGGCTCGGCGACGCATCTCGGCTGCATCCTGTTCAATGCGGCGATCGGCGTGGACATCACGCACGTGCCCTATCGCGGCGGAGCGCCCGCCATGACGGACCTGATCGCAGGGCGGATCGACTACTGGTGTCCGTTCAGCACCACGGCGATGCCGCAGATCGCCGGCGACACGGTCAAGCCGATCGCGATCTTCGCGCGCCAACGCCTGGAGGTGCTGCCGACCCTGCCGACCGCGCATGAGCAAGGCCTGGCCGATTTCGAAGCCTCGACCTGGAACGCGTTGTTCCTGCCGCGCGGCACGCCTGCAGCGATCGTGCAGAAGCTGTACGACGCGACCATCCGGGCCGTCGGCACGCCGCCGGTGCCGCAACGGCTGCGGGAATTGGGCATGTCCCCTGCCCCGCCCGAGCGCCGGTCGCCGGAGTTCCTGGCGAAATTCGTACGCGACGAGATCGAGAAATGGGCGATCCCGATCAAGGCGGCCGGCATCAGCGTCGATTGAGGCGAGAATGCTTCCGCCGATGATTTGCCGGATGATGATCGAGCAACTGGAACGCAGATTTGGGGGATGCCGGTCGGCCCCGGCGCCTCGGAAGGAGCAAGATGCTGCCATCGCAACGCGCGCTGTTCGATGTTCCGCGCGACATCTGCTACTTGAACGCCGCATCGTGGAGCCCGATTCCGCTCGCCGTCCAGCAGGCGGGGCGCGAAGGCGCCGCCCGCAAGGGTCGGCCTTGGCAGCTCGATGAAGGGTTCGCAGCGCGGCAACACGAGCGCGCGCGGACGTCGGCGGCCCGCCTGATCCATGCCGACCCGCGCGACGTGGCGCTCATCCCGTCGGTCAGCTACGGCGTCGCCACCGCGGCCAAAATCCTGCCCGTGCAGGCCGGCGCGAGGGTGCTGGTGCTCGAGGACGACCATGCCTCGCCGGTGCTGGAGTGGATCACGCGGGCCGAGGCCGGCGGTTTCACCGTCGAGACGGTCGGGCAGCCCGAGCATGGCGATTGGACCGAGGCGGTGCTGACCGCTATCGCGCGGCCGGGAGCGCCGCCGATCGCGCTGGCGTCGATCTCGTCGGTGCACTGGTCCGACGGCGGCATCGTCGATCTCGGCCGGATCGCCCCGGCGTTGCGCGCACAAGGCGCGGCCTTGCTGGTCGACGCCACCCAGTCCGTCGGCGTCCTGCCGCTCGACGTCAATGCAATCGATCCGGATGTCGTGGTGTTCCCGACCTACAAATGGCTGCTCGGCCCCTACGGCCGCGCGTTCCTCTACGTCGCCAAGCGCCGTCAGGGCGGCATCCCGCTCGAGCAGACCGCGTATGGCCGGCGCGCGGTGCGCGCCGAGCAGACGAAATATCTCACCGACACCGCGTATGTCGACGATGCGCGCCGCTTCGACATGGGCGAGCGCGATCATCTCGTCTCGCTCGAGATGGCGGCGGTCGGCATCGAGATGATGGCGGCGTGGGGCGCCGCCGCGGTCGCGCAGCGGCTCGAGATGTTGACCACCATGCTGGCGGCCGGCCTGCAGGGTATGGACGTGCGGACGTCGAAGCCGCACCTGCGCGCACCCCACATTCTCAGCGTCAGCTTCGGACGCGGCATGCCGCCGGGACTGGTGCAGGCGCTGGCCGCCGAAAAGGTCTACGTCGCTCCGCGGCTCGGTCGCCTGCGCATCAGCCCGCACGTCTACAACGACGAGGAGGACGTCGAGCGGTTCCTGGCCGCGTTCCGCCGGACATTCGCGCAGTTGACCAGATAACGTAGAAGCAGGAACCAGACCATGCTCAAGCTGCCGACCCACAATCGCTATGATTACTCGGTCATCGAGAAGCGACCCGACTTCAGCTGGCCGGACGGCAAACGATTGGCGTTCTACGTCGCCCTCAACGTCGAGCATTTCGCCTTCCTCACCGGCCGCGGCGCCGATCCCACCCAGCGCGGCGGTCCGCAGACCCAGCGCAATTACGCGTGGCGCGATTACGGCCTTCGCGTCGGGATCTGGCGCATCTTCCGCCTGCTCGACCAGCTGCGGCTGCCGGCCACGATCCTGCTCAACAGCCTGGTCTGCGAGCATTACCCCGAGATCGTCGAGCGGATGAAGCTGCGCGGCGACGACGTCTGCGCGCACGGGCGCACCAATGCCGAGACCCTCGGCGGAATGTGGGAGCACGACGAGGCCACCATCATCGCCGAGGTGACGGAAACGCTCACCAGGCATTTCGGCGTGCGGCCGACCGGTTGGATGGGCCCGGGCGCGGCGGAGTCGCGGGTCACCTGCGATCTCATCAAAGAGGCCGGCTACACCCACAATCTCGGCTGGCCGGTCGACGACCAGCCGATCTGGATGCGCACGCGCGCCGGCCCGATCCTGTCGGTCCCCTACCCGATGGAGCTCAACGACATCGGCGTCAACGTCCACCGCGATCACACCGGCCAGGAATTCGCCGACATGATCGTCCAGCAGTTCGACGAGATGGTCGAGCAATCGGCCGAGCAGCCGCTGGTGATGTCGGTGTCGCTCCACACCTTCATCACCGGCCAGCCGTTTCGGCTGCGCCCGGTGCGGCTGGCCTTGCAGCATTGCATCGAGCACAAGCTCAAGGATCGAGTGTGGTACACGCGCGCCGTCGACATCGCCGACTACTGCTTCACGCTGCCGCCCGGTACCATCGTGGGAGGCTGAGCCCGCCGGCCTCGTTCGAGGCGCGACGATTGCGGACACGCGGATGCCGGCTCGGCGGACGAGAGGCCTCGTCAATGCGTCTGGTTCCGGCCGGCCAGAGATGCCTTGAAGATGCTGTCGTAGAGCGCGAGCGCGGCCACCACCCGCCCCTCCGCGCACACTTGGCGTGCACGCGTCAGCGTCCAGAATGCCTCGTACAGTATCTCGCCGGAGACGGCCTGCGCTTCGCCATACTGCTCCAATTGGGTCACGACCTGCACGTCGCGCTGGGCGCATTCGATCGGATAGGTTTTCGCACTCGCCGGGTTCACCGCAGGCGCAATAACCGAGAAAACAACAGCGATCGCGAGGAGAGCGGCGGACTTGATCGGGGTCATGGTCTCTCTCTTTACATAGGGCATCGCCGCTCGATCTGCCGGCGTGCCGGGTGCCGATGGAATGGACCGCACGGCTGAGAGCCGCCACAAGTCCTTGCGACGGGCATGAACTATCCCGAGTGAGCGGAGAGCTGTGTGAGGAGGTTCACACAGCCCGGTTTTTTCAGGTGGGGCAGAGCGGCCGCGTCGGACGCGGCGGCGTTGGATCGGGCCGGCTAGTTCGGCTCGATCCCGAGCTCCTTCACGAGCTTGCTCATGTCGTCGGTGCCGGTGCGGATCGCATCGGCCATCTCGGCCGCCGTGCTGCCGACCGGAATGATCCCGACCTCCTCGAGCTTGGAGGTCACCTCGGGGTCCGCGAGCACCTTGCGGATCTCCTCCTGCAGGCGCGCGGCGATCGGCTGCGGCAGGCCGGCGGGTCCCATGAAGCCGAACCACGACGGAACGATCTTGTTGTTGGGCAGCGTCTCGTTGACGGTCGGAAGCTCGGGCAGGTGCTTGACGCGCGCGGTCCGGAACACCGCAAGGAGCTTGACCTGACCGGTCGGCAACGCCGAGAGCACCGCCGGATAGGCCGGGAAATAGACCTGGATGCGGTTGTTCAACAAGTCGCCGATGATGTTGGCGTTGTTGGCGCCCGTGTACGGCACGTGCAGCATGTCGATGCCGGTGGCGAGCTTGAAGGACTCGCCGATCAGGTGGAAGGCCGAGCCGCGGCCGACGCTGCCATAGGCGAGCTTGCCGGGATTGCGCTTGGCGTAGTCGATCAGCGACGAGACCTTGTCGACCGGCAGCGACGAGTTCACCAGCAGATAGCTCGGCACGGCGACCGCCAGGCTGATCGGCGTGAAGTCCCGCAACGCCTCGAAGCCGACGTTCTTGACCATCAGCGGGCCGGTGATGATCGTGCTCGATGCCAGGAACAGGATGCCGTAGCCGTCGGGCGGCAAGGATCTTCACGTAATTCGCCGCCAGCGCCCCGTTGGCGCCGGGCCGGCTTTCGAACACCACCGGCTGCCCGAGCGCCGCGGTCAGCTTCACCGCCAGCAGCCGCCCGGCGAGATCGCCGCTGGTGCCGGTCTGCGTCCCGCTGACGATGCGGATGGCTCGCTCGGGATAGGTTTGCGCCGGCGCCGCCAGCGGTGCCGTCATCAACGCCAATGCTGCGAGCAGGAGACGCATCATCATCGGGTTTCCTTCCTGGTCGCCTCGGCGGCCGCTCAAGCCCGGTTCCAGAGCTGCTTGCTGGCGAGCCGCGCGCCCTCCGACAGCGCCTGGAATTTCGGCCCAGACGATGCTCGGGTGGACCTCGTTCGAGCCGGCGAAGGACGCAAAGCCGCAATCGGCGCCGGCGATGACGCGCTCGCGCCCGACGATGTCGGCAAACCGCAACAGGCGCTGCGCCACCAGCTCGGGATGCTCCACCAGCACGGTCGACTGCGTGATCAGGCCCGGGATGAGGATCTTGTCGTCCGGCAGCTTCACCGTGCGCCAGACTTCGAACTCGTGCTCGTGGCGCGGATTGGCGGCTTCGAACGAATAGGCGCCGGCGCGTACCTTCAGGATGATGTCGACGACGTCCTTAAGCTGCATGTCGTGCACGCGCGGACCCATATTGATGCTGTAGCAGGTGTGGAAGCGGACTTTGTCCTGCGGAATCCCGGCGAGCGCGTGATTGAGCGCCTCGACCCGCAGCTCGCACCACTTGCGGCACTCCGCGAGGCTCAGGTCCGGCCGCGTGATGTAGTAGGTCACCAGGAACGGATCGTCGATCTGCAGCAGGAAGCCGGCGTCGACGATCGCCTTGTATTCCTCGTGCATGGCGTCGGCGAGGGCGAACAGATAGGCCTCGACGGTCGGGTAGTGCTCGTTCGGGATAGGTCGTTTCCACGTTCGACGGCGCGATCGCGGGCACGAACGCTTCCGCGACCGGCTGACCGGCCATCGCGTGCTTGAGGTTCGCAAGCTCGGCCCGCAGCGCCTCGTGCCCCTGGTAGCTGACCGGGCTCGCGCAGACGATGCGGATGCGGCGGCGCACGGCGCTGACCTGGGCGGCCTGCCCGGCCTGATAGAATTCCGGGAACGAGGCGGTCTCGCGCGAGGCCGCGAATGGGCTCGGGCGTTCGCCGGGACGCCGCTCCATGCCGCCGAGGCGCTCGCTGACATAGGTGATGAAGCTCGATTTGCCCATCTCGCCGTCGCTGACCACGTCGAGGCCGACCTCGGCTTGCTGGCGGACGCTGTCGGCGACCGCGCGCTGCAACGTCGCCGCATAGGCGGTCTCGTCGACCGACTTGCCCTCGGCCTTCGCCTGCATCATCGCCATCAGGTCGTCCGGCCGCGGCAGGCTGCCCACATGCGTCGTGAGGATTCGCTCGGCGCTGTGCTTCATCGTTCTGCCTTCATGGGAGCCGCGCGGAACCGCGCACGTGTCGTAGATGAAAGATTTTCGTGTTCAGGGCAATAGACGACCGTTAACGTGCGCGATGTGGCGGCCACGGCTGCGGCTCGGTCGTGCGCATCCTGAATGGGACAGCGCCCACGCCGTCGCCAGGTACGAAGCCAACAAGAAACGGAGGACACGCCCGTGACCATCCAACAGAACACCGACCGCATCCAGACCACCCATATCGGCAGCCTGCCGCGCCCGCACGACCTGCTCGACCTGATGAAGGCGAAGTACGGCGGCAAGCCGTACGACCAGAAGACCTACGACGGGATGATCGCCAAAGCGGTCGCCGATATCGTTCGCAAGCAGGTCGATTGCGGCATCGATTTCGTCACCGATGGCGAGCTCTCGAAGCCCGGCTTCTTCACCTACATCAAGGAGCGCCTCGACGGCTTCGAAGCGCGTCCAAATCAAAAGGTGCTGCTGTTCCAGCAGGAGGTGGCCGCCTTCCCGGAATACTACGCGCAGTATTTCAAGGAGGCGATGATGGGCGGCGCGATCGTGCCGATCTCGCCGGTGGTCTGCACCGCGCCGGTCAAGTATCGCGGCGAGAAGCTGCTGCAGATCGACATCGACAACGTCAAAGCCGCCGCCAAGGCCGCGGGAGTTACGTCAAATCACGTGTTTTTGCCGGCGACCGCGCCGTCGGGCGTCGGCATCAACGAATACTACAAGTCGGAGGAGGAGTATTTCCATGCGCTCGCCGCCGAGTTGAGCAAGGAATACAAGGCGATCGTCGCGGCCGGTATCCTGGTGCAGATCGACGATCCGTTCCTGCCCGACATCTTCTTCGAGCCGGGCCTCGACGACGCGCAGAAGAAGCGCCGCGCCGAGATCTACGTGGAGGCGACCAACACCGCGCTCAAAGGCATCCCGGCCGAGATGGTGCGCTTCCACACCTGCTACGGCATCAACGAGGGCCCGCGCCTGTACGAGGCCGCGTTGAGCGACATCATCGACTACGTGCTCAAGATCAACGCCGGCTCCTACAGCTTCGAAGCCGCCAATCCGCGCCACGAGCACGAATACCACCTGTTCGAGCGCATCAAGGTGCCGGACGGCAAGGTGCTCTGCCCCGGCATGATCACGCATGCGAGCAACATCGTCGAGCATCCCGAGCTGATCGCCGAGCGCATCATGCGCTTCGCCAAGCTGGTCGGCCGCGAGAACGTCATGGCCGGCGCCGATTGCGGCTTCTCGTCACAAGCGCTGTACAAGACCGAGGTGCATCACACCGTGGTCTGGGAGAAGTTCAAGGCGTTGCGGCAAGGCGCCGACCTCGCGACCAAACGGCTGTGGAACTGAATTTCGGGGGATCATTCGACCCGGATTCCGGTCTGCCGCACCAGCTCGCGCCAGAGCGCCAATTCGCGCTTGATCTCCTCGGCGAACTGCTCGGGCGTACCGCCGGTCTGCTCGGCGCCCTGCCGCAGCAGGATGTCCTTCAGGTCGGGCGAGGCGAGCACCTCGGCGGTCGCGGCGTTGAGCCGCGCGACGATCGCGGGCGGCGTGTTGGCGGGCGCCAGCAGGCCGGTCCACAGGCCGGTGGCGTAGCCCGCAACGCCGCTCTCCGCGATGGTCGGCAGCTCCGGCAGCGCCGCCGCCCGCTTGGTGGTCGACACCGCCAGCAGCCTGAGCTTGCCGCCGCCCGCGTGCGGCAGCACCGCCGCCATGGTCGGGATCGCCAGTTGCAGATTGCCGGCGAGCAGATCGGCCACCACCGGCGCGCTGCCGCGATACGGCACATGCGTCATGGTGGTGCGGGTCATCCAGGTCAACAGCGCCATCGCCAGATGCGTGCCGGAGCCGGGCCCGGCCGAGCCGTAATTCAATGTCCCGGGGTTGCGGCGGGCGTGATCGAGCAGCTCCGGCACGGTCTTGACCGGCAGCGTCTCGATCACCGTGAGCACGTACGGAACGGTCGCCAGGAGCGCAATCGGCGTGAAGTCGCGCTGCGAATCGTAAGGCACGTTGGAGGCGACGTTGGGATACTGCGCGATTTCCGAGCTCGAGCCCAGCAGCAAGGTGTAGCCGTCGGCCGGCGCGCGCGCGACCACGGTGGCGCCGAGGCTGCCGCCGGCGCCGGTGCGATTCTCCACCACGACCGATTGCCCGAGCTTGTCGGTGAGCTTCGGCGCAACCGCACGCGCGACCACGTCGGAGCCGCCGCCGGCCGCGAACGGCACGATGATGCGGATGGGACGGTCGGGATAGCTCTGCGCGAGCGCGAGGCTCGTGCTCGCGAAGACTCACGCTTGCGAGGCACAAAGCGGTCAGCAGCGCGCGCCGGCAAGATGAAATCCGCGTGCGGGTCATGGTCATGGGAGTCTCCGATTGAACGATCGTCACGGCGCATAAACCCAGAGGTCGAGCTGCAACCGAGCAACCCGGCACGATCAGCGGCGCCGGCACGCGCACGGCGCTGATCGGCAGCGGAAGCCGGGCGACACGTCGGCGCCGCCGGCGCGCAGGATATCGGCCGCGCCCTGCCAGATCGAGCTGGCTTGCCGCAGCCACGGCGGCTCGCCCGACCGCGGCCGGCCAGACTGGCCCAGCTCGTCCGGCAGCAGGCCGGCGACGAACAGCCAGGGTCCGGCGCGTAGCCCGCGTGCCAACGGGATGCGCGCCGGCCCTGCTTCGGTGACGCAAAGGGCGCGGGTCAGCGATGGCGTGGGCATGCGGCGCGATCCTTGGGCGGGCGGTGCGGCAACGAGGCTGAGCGATATCGGGGCGATTTCAGCCACCGGGCTGATGATCCCTCCACCGTTCGATCCTATAAGGATAGTCTAGGCAGCGAACTCATGACCAGTCGCCGGCGAGCGGCGCAATGCAGATGGGGGAAGACGCAATGGCAAATGTGGATCGGCCCGGCCTCATCGAGCTGCTCGGCCGCCTCGGTGCGGAGAGCGACGAGGCGGTGCTGGCAGCCGCCCGCGACTTGCATCGCAAGGTGAGCGAGTCCGGATCGACCTGGGACGAGCTGCTGCGCGCGGACTTCGATGCCGCCGACGCGGATGCGCAACGCGACGACGAGCCGCTCGACGAGGCGGCGGCTGAAACGGATGGCGCGCTTTCCGCCGCCGGCAAGGCCGACGCGGCGCGGCTGCTCGACCGTCTGCTTGCCCGCAAGAACCTCTCGAGCACGCTGCGCGAGGATCTCACCGAGCTCAAGCGCGCGCACGCCGAGGGCGGTCTCGACGCCATGGACAGCCGCTACATCCGCGCGCTCGCCAAGCGGCTGGGTGTCTAGAGTATTCGCGCTCCGACGATGCTACGATGCTCGAAATACAGGCGCTGCGCGGGACGACGCTTCGGCATTTTGACGTGGGCTTCATCGGGAGGAGACCGTCATGACGATGGGAAAACGACGCCGCTCGGACGGCGGGAGTTTCTTGGCGCCCTCGGCGCGGGGGCCGGCGTTGCGGCGGTGGCCGCCGGCTCGCTGGCCGCGCCGGCGCAGGCCGCCGCCGACAAGGCCGATGACAAGAGCCGGGCGCCCCTGAAGATCATCGACTTTCACAATCACTACGTCGGTCCCTCGTTCGCCCTGACGACCTTGGCGGCGGCGCCTCCGGCGCTGCGCTCGTACTGGGAAGGGGTCAATCGCAAGCTTGCGGATCCCGCCGCCCTGCTCTCGTCGATCGAGGCGGCCGAGATCACCGCCCGCGTGATCAACACGCCGACCGCCTTCCTCGAGGACGCGGACGGCAACGTTCCGTCCGGCACCGTGCAACGCATCAACGATCAAGTCGCCGAGCTGGTCGGCAAGAACCCCGGCCGCCTCTACGGGCTGGCGACCGTGGACACCTACGGCGGGGACGCCGGCGCGCGCGAGCTGACCCGCGCCGTGCGCGAGCTCGGCTTGCGCGGCGTGTTCGTGGAAAGCGCCAGGAAGGATCTCCTGCTCGACGCGCCGCAGGCGCGCCCCACGCTGGCGGCGGCGGCCGCGCTCGGCGTGCCGGTGTTCGTCCATCCGGTCACCGATCCGGCCATGCACAATCGGTTCAAGCGGTACGGACGCCTGGGCGTAAGATTGGCCCGCAGCACCATCAACAGCGCGGCGCTGTTTGCGCTGCTCGAAGGCGGCACGTTCGACGAGTTGCCCAACCTGCGCGTCGTGGTCACGACGCTCGCGCTCGGCGGGGTGCTGCTGGCCGGCGGATTCGGCGACGGCCATCGGCTGCGCCGGGATGCTCCGGCGCTGACCCGCCGCCACGTCTACATCGACACGATGGGCCTGCACCCGGTCCTCGTCCGCAGCGCGGTTGATCTGCTCGGTGCCGACCATGTCCTGGCCGGCACCGACTGGCCGATTGTCGAGGAGAAATCCATGCAGCAACGTCTGCAAGCGGCGTTGACGGCCTGCGGGCTCGATGCATCGGAGCAGCAGATGGTCGCCGGCGGCAATACGCTGAGGCTGCTGGGCGTTTCATGAGCCCGAGCTCCCCCCGATCGTCGCGTCCTGCCGGCAAGCCTGGGTCGGGGCAGATCGGCATGGCGGCCGCCGTCTCGATCGGCATCGGCGGCATGGTCGGGGCCGGGATCTTCTCGATCCTGGGCGTGGTGGCGCAGGCCGCCGGCAACGCGATGTGGCTCGCGTTCGCCATCGGCGGCGTGGTGGCGCTGCTGTCGACCTATTCGTACGCCAAGCTCGGCGCCACGTTTCCCTCCGCCGGCGGCGCGGTGCATTTCCTGGTGAAGGGCTTCGGCGACGGCGTGCTGGCCGGCGGGCTGAACCTGTTCATGTGGGCGGCCTACATCATCTCGCTCGCCTTGTACGCCACGGCCTTCGGCAGCTACGCCGCGACCTTCGTGAGCAAAGCGGCCTCTCCGCTGCTGGTGAAATCGCTGGCGGTCGGCGCCGTCGTGCTGCTCACCGTGATCAACGCCTTCGGCGCCAAGATCATGGGCCGCTCGGAAACCGTGATCGTGGTCATCAAGGTGGCGATCCTGGTGCTGTTTGCCGCGGTCGGCCTGTGGTTCATCCGGCCGGGCTACCTCTCGCCCGAGCTGTGGCCGCCGACCAAGTCGATCCTGTTCGGGGCCGGCGTGCTGTTCATCGGCTACGAAGGCTTCGGCCTCATCACCAACGCGGCCGCCGACATGCGCAATCCGCGCAAGATGCTGCCGCGGGCGCTCTACACCAGCGTGATCCTGGTGATCGTCATCTACCTGGCGGTCTCGCTGACCGTGACCGGCAACCTGTCGGACTACGAGATCGAGCAGGCCCGGGACTATGCGCTGGCGCAGGCGGCCAAGCCGTTCCTGGGCGAGTTCGGTTTCCGGCTGATCGCCATCGCGGCGCTGTTCTCGACCGCCTCGGCGATCAACGCCACGCTCTTCGGCTCGGCCAACGTCTGCTACATGATCGCGCGCGACGGCGAGCTGCCGGCCGGACTGTCGCGCACCGAGTGGAAGCAGGCCACCGGCGGCCTGCTGCTCACCGCCGCCCTGGTCGTGCTGGTGACCTTGCTGTTCGATCTCTCGGGCATCGCCATGATGGGAAGCGCCGCCTTCCTGCTGGTCTATGCGGCGGTGAACGCCGGCCACCTCAACGTGCTGAAACAGACCGGCGCGAGCGCGATCATCGTGTGGCTGTCGCTGCTCACGTGCCTCGCCATGTTCGCGGTCCTGAGCGTCTACACCTGGCAGCAGCAGCCGGCGGCGATCGCCGCGCTGGTCATCTTTGCCGCCGGGTCGTTTGCGGCCGAATGGGGCTACCGGCGCTGGACCGGGCGGAACGATCAAGGACAGACGGCCGGCGATCTAAGCCGCTTCGGCACAGGAAGGTTGCGAGCGCTGGAAGCTTACGCTCGACCGCGCGCAGCGGACGCACGCAACTTGCAGTATTGCGAGATGATTTATTTCATCTGACAATCGCAGATCGAGCTCAAACCCCAGTCATTGCGGCGCGACTTCCCTTTCGACTTGCGGGACTACCAGGTTCTAATACATTCGGGCTCGCCAGCCGCCCGACAGCCATGCATGTTGCGGGTGACGGGTATCCAAGAGCCGGCAAGGGAGGCCGTTCCCCGAGCATGACCGCTCATTCGCACCAAGCCGCCCACCGCATCGACGTCCACCATCACCTGTTTCCGCCGCCCTTCGTCGCGCAGCTTTTCGAGCACCAGCATTATCTGTCGCGCGGGATCGCTGCGCATTGGACCCCGCAGGTGTCGCTCGATGACATGGACGAGGCGAGCGTTGCCACCTCGATCACGTCGATCACCGCGCCTGGCTTCAGCTTCGTGAAGCCCGAGCTGCTCCGCACCATTACGCGCGAATGCAACGACTACGGTGCGCGAATGATCGCCGATCATCCCGGGCGCTTCGGACTTTTCGCCAGCCTGCCGCTTCCCGATGTCGATGCGAGCCTGAAAGAGGTCGAGCGCGCTCTCGACACCCTCAAAGCCGACGGCATCGGCCTCCTCACAAGTTACGGCAACCTGTGGCTGGGCGATCCGTCGTTCGCGCCGGTGATGGACGAGCTCAACCGGCGCAAAGCCATCGTCTATGTGCATCCGACGACCGCCGACTGTTGTCGGAATTTGATGCCGGGAATCCAGGATTGGGTGATCGAATTTCCGGTCGATACCACGCGCACCATTGCGAGCCTTCTGTTCTCCGGCACGGTTCTTCGCTGTCCCGACATAAGATTCATTTTCTCGCATTGCGGCGGCATTCTTCCAATGCTGACCGAGCATCTGTTGCGCGTCCCGGTCATAGACCCAAAGATGAAGGAGGTGGTGCCGCAGGGCGTTCTGCACGAGCTCGGACGCTTCCATTACGACGTCGCGCTGCGAGCCCACCCGACCGGATTGGCATCGGCATTGCAGATGATGAGCGTTTCGCAATTGCTGTTCGGCACCGATGCGCCGCTGCGCAAGAGCATCGCCACCGTCGAAGGGCTGATCGACTATGGCTTCACGCCGCAGGAGCTTCGGGCCATCGATTGCGAAAACGCGCAGCGACTGCTGCCGCGTTGCCGGGTGAGTGCATGAGGCGCGATGCGGATGGTGTCCGGCACGCTTCCTGCTGCGCTTGAAATATCGAACACGTCCTCCAAAAGACAGGTGCGCAACATGAGACAGTCGCTCTGCAATCGCCGGCTCCGCCCTCTCGCACTGGCGGCAGCCTTTGTCGTCGGCGGTGCTGCGGCCGCCGTTGCCCAAAGCTATCCGCAGCAGACAATCAAGATCATTCTGCCATTTGCCGCCGGCGGCGGCGCCGACGTGGTTGGGCGCGCCGTCGCGGAGCAGCTCACCGAGCTGCTTGGGCAGCCCGTCGTGATCGAGAACGTCGCAGGCGCCGGCGGCACGATCGGAACGGCGCGTGCGGCGAAATCCGCGCCTGACGGGTATACCCTGTTCATCGGCACGCCCAGCACACACGGCACCAATGTCGCGGTGTACCCGAAGCTCTCCTATGACGCGATAAAGGACTTCGAGCCGATCGGGTTGATTGCCACTTCGCCGCTCATGCTGATTTCATCGCCGAAGCTCGAAGCCAATTCGGTCGGTGACTTGATCAAGCTGGCGCGCGAAAAGCCCGGCGAGCTGGCCTATGGCTCCTTCGGCACGGGCAGCATCAACCATCTGGCGATCGAGCTGTTTCAGTCGATGGCGGGCATCAAGACGAACCACATTCCCTATCGCGGTTCGGCGCCTGCGATGACCGATCTGATCGCCGGCCGAATCCAATTCACCATCGATGGACCTGCTGCGCTGTCATTCATTCGGGGTGGGACCGTGAAGCTCCTGGCGGTCGGCAGCAGCAAGCGCTGGGATGTGTTCCCCGACAAGCCGACGATCGCGGAAGCGGGCGTTCCGGGCTACGAGTCGCTCACATGGTTCGGGCTGTTCGCACCGGCCGGCACACCGATGCCGGTTGTGACCTTGCTCAATGCCAAGCTGAATGAAGTGCTGAAATCCCAGCGCTCGAAGGATGCCTTCATCAGGCTTGGCGTCGATGCCGCAGGCGGCAGGCCGGACGTCCTTGCGAAGCTGGTGGACACCGAAATAAAGAAATGGGTCAAGGTCGCGACCGAGAAGAGCATCAAGATCGAGCCCTAGAAAGGGATGACTTTCCGGCTTCATCCATCCGCGACAGCAATCCTCTACCGCCGCTCGCGCATCCGCGAGAGCGTCGGCCACGCGGTTCGATCCGCACCAACTGAATTTCCAGCAGGCGTCGAGGCGCTTGAGGCAGGCCTCGCCAAATGCAAAGCGGCGGCCAGATCCGTCGGGCCGCCGCTTCGTGTCGTCTTGGAACGGTTCAGTGCAGGGAGTCCATCGGCAGGATGCGCCGAGGATTGTCGACGAGCATCTTCTCCAAGTCCGCGTCCTTGAAGCCCTTGCCGCGGAGCCTCGGCGCAAATTTGGTGAACAGGTATCCGAGATCGACTTTTTCGTTGAGAAGCTGCGGGTTTTCGTCGGTCGCCGCACCACGTGGATTGAAGAACCAGCGATCGTAGGTGATGACCATCTGGTCGAGGTAGCCCTTATCGGCCAATTCGCACATCATGTTGGCCATCGACTCGTCGAGCCGCGTGGCGTCGTCGTGACGCCACGGGATGCCGATGTGATCGACCTGCACGAAAGCTCCGCGATCGAGAATTTCGACGATCTGGTGAAGTCCCTGCGGCTCGACGAATGCGTGGCCGATGATCACCTTGGTCGGATCGCCGCCTTCCTCCTCGATGATGTCGATCTGCTCGATCCCCGGATTGGTGACGGTGTAGTCCATCGGATCGGTGTGTGTGTTGATGCAGCAGCCGGTGGCCTTCTGCGCGCGGCCGGCCGCACGGATCAGCCGATCCTCGTACATGTGGATGCGCCGGCCGTTCGGGCCGATCAGGGCTCGGCATCGGCATGACGCTTTCCTGCCCGGTGGCGATCTTGATCGCGCCTGCCTTGATGCCGGTCTTGCTGCCGGCGAACACCATGCCTTCGGTCAAATCGCGGATATAGAAGTCAGCGAGCTCCTCCACGGTCTGGCGGCGGAACCAGTAGGGAATACCCATGCGCTCGGGAAAGAAGCCGGACACGGCAATGACATTCGCGCCGGTCTTCTGCGAAACCCTTTTCATCAGCTCGGGATGGCGGCCAACTTCGGCGGGCGTCATGTCGACGATGGTGCCGTAGTGAAACTCATCCATTCCGGCCTTGAGCTCGGTCGCAATACGATCCACCGCCTTGTCGAGATCGAAGCTGGAATTGTGGTCGTACTCGCCGCCGGGATACGTATAGAGGAGATGCTCGTGGGTAAGCGTCCGGCCCATCTTGTCGGCCGGGACGTCGCCGGTAACGGTGCGGATCATTTTCATCGTCGTAGCCTCATTCGACGCTATTTGACTTGAATTGGCTTGGGTTGGGCGCCGTCGCTCAGGGTTTCGCCGAGCAGCGCGAAGCTCCGCTCCGCGGCGTCGAGATGCTCGACCATCGCCGAGCCTGCGGCATCCATGTCGCGGCGCACGATTGCCTCATAGATCTTGGTGTGCTCGACGCTGGCGGCCTTGCGGCGATGCGGCGCTTTCGCCAGCGCCAGCGAGTGCTCCTCGAGGATGGTACGCATGTCCTCGATCAGCTTCACGAACAGAAGATTGCCTGACGCTGCGGCAATCGCGATGTGATAGTCCGCGTCGAGCTTGTTGCGGCGTGCCGGATCGTCCGCGTCTTCCATGCGCGCGAGCAATGCCGCGAGCTGGCCGACATCCCGATCGGTCCGCCGAAGCGCTGCAAACTGCGCGGACGGAATCTCGAGCGCGCGCCGCACCTCCTTGATGTGCGCGGGCGAGTAGCGGCCGATCAACAGCGGAGCGCGAATGCGGTCCGAGATGACGAACGTGCCCTTGCCGGTCTGCGACGCGGTGAGCCCAAGCGCCTGCAGGCTCATCAGCGCCTCGCGCACCACCGGACGGCTGACGCCGAATGAGCGAGCCAGCTCGATCTCCGACGGCAGCCGCTCGTTCTGCTTGAAGCGGCCGCCCTCGATCAGCGCCTGCAACTGCGTCTGGACATCGGCCGCTGCGCTGCGGCGCTCGACCCGGACCAAGGCTGGCGCGTTCATCATGTCAGGCTGCATGACCGCACCATACGTCGTCGCGCCCCGGCGTCAAGTCGACAGACGCTGGATTTGCACGTGAAAGGCGCCAAACCACCCTTGTTTCGCTCCCATGACGGTAGTAAGGCTGCAAGACAACAAATGCAGGGGCGTCATGGCTGCAGCGGTGGGCGTGCTGGTTTATGGAGGCTATCAGGAGCTGGAGTTCTGGTACCCGGTCCTGCGCCTGCGCGAGGCCGATGTTCCTGTCTCCGTGCTGGGCGTCGACGGCGACCAGGCCGCCTACAGCCTCCTGGGTTATCCCGTGGTGCCGAACGCGTCGCTCGCCAAGGTTTCGCCGGCCGACTTCTCCGCCATTGTGATCCCCGGCGGCAATGTCGCCAATATCTCGAACAATGCCGAGCTGCGGTCCTTCCTGACCGAGGCGAGCGCGAACGGCGCCGTGCTCGCGGGAATTTCGCAAGCGGGCGCACTGATCCCGCAAGGCGGCGCGAAAGCGGGCAAGACCCTCGTCGCCAAGACATCCGATGAGTTGCCGCAATGGACGCGGGCGTTGCTGATGGAATTGCGGAGCCGAAGCTAGAGCGCGCCGCGGACATCGAATGGAGACCGACATGGACCTGGCAGACGCTCAAATCGCGGTGATGGCCGAAAATCAATATCAGGAGCTGGAGCTCTGGTATCCGCTGCTTCGGCTGCGCGAGGAAGGCGCCAACGTCGTTGTGGTCGGCCCGTCAGCCGACCAGACTTACGCGAGCAAGCTCGGATATCCGGTGGTGCCGGACCTTGCGGTCGGCGAGGTCGATGCATCGGATTTCGATGCGGTGGTGATCCCGGGTGGCTTCGCTCCCGAGGGCATGCGCCGGCATAAGCCGATGATCGAGCTTGTCCGCAAGGTGCATGACCAGGGCGCGCTGGTCGCCGCGATCTGCCACGCCGGCTGGATCCTGGCCTCCGCCGGCATCGCCAAGGACCGCAACGTCACCTGCGTCGCGCTTATCAAGGACGACGTCATTAACGCCGGCGGCAAATATGTCGACCAGGCGGTGGTGCGCGACGGCAATATCATCACCTCGCGGCTGCCGAGCGACTTGCCGGTGTTTTGCAAGGAGATCGTCAATTATCTCCAGGAGTTGCCGCGCATCCGCAACAGCGCGAAGGTCCTCAAGCCGTCCAACGGCCGCGCTCCGGCGTCGCCCGCCTATACGCATGTCGCCGAGTTCACGATGGGGCCACGCGGCGTCGCATCGGCCGACTACACCGGCACCGTAAAGGTGGGAGAGCGTGTCGCTTAGGTGAACGCAGGTTTCTCAAGGGGACGCGCATGAAATTCGGACGGGGAATCGCCGCGGCATTGACGGTCACGGCCATGACTGCGCTGGCGGCCGGCGCCAGCGCTCAGGAAAAGGTGAAGATCGGCCTCGACCTCACCATCAGCGGATATCACGCCGGCTGGCTGGTCGCCCAGAAGATGGGCTACTTCTCCGAGCAAGGCCTCGACGTCACGATCAACCGCGGCTACGGCTCCGGCGATACCGTCCGCAAGGTTCAGAAGGGCGAGATTGACGTCGGATTTCACCACACCGCCAATCTGATCATTGCGAATTCGGAGGGTGCCGACCTCCGCGTCGTGATGAGCTATCTTGTGCAGGAGCTGTGCGCTGGATTCTCGGCGGTCGAGGATGGCAACGTCACGACCGCCAAGAAGCTCGAAGGCCTGACCTGGGGCGGCCCGAAGACCGGTGTCTGCACCGACATCCTGCCCGCCGTATTGGAAGCCGGCGGCGTGGATTCGACCAAGGTGACGATACGGCTGGTGCAGCAAGCCGAGCGCTTTCCGATGCTGGCGGCCAACACAATTCAGGCCACCGACAGTTATCTCGACAAGGCCTATTACATTCGCCAGGAGCTCGCCAAAGCCAAGAAGACGATGACGTATTTCCGCTTTGCGGACTACGTGAAGATGTACTCCAGCTCAGTGACCGTGACGCGCGAGACGATGGAGAAGCGTCCGGAAATGCTGGAAAAGGTCATCGCCGCGGTGATCAAAGGCCTTCAGTATACGGTCAGGAATCCAGACGAAGCGGCGCGCATCATCATGGAGCTGCATCCGCAGTCCGACGCGCCGTATATCCGCGAGTTGGTGGATTTGTTGCTGTTCGCCATGTGGGACGAGCACAACAAAGCGAATGGGCTCGGATACATCGACCAGCAGAAGATGCAGGGCGAGCACGATCTGCTCGTGAGGTACCTGAAGCTGAAAAACGCGGTGCCGATGGACCGGACCTTCACCAACCAGCTTCGTCGACCGCAGCACATAAGCGGCTCGCCGCGAAGTGAAATGAGAGGCGTGCGCACCGCGCTTCGCGGCAACTCTTGCGAACCCCGCCGGCCGGGAGCGGGACACGATGGAAATGCCGGGCCTGCGACGGAGGATCTCAATGAAAGCGTGGTTTCAGGCTTTGGCGGCGGCCACCTTCTTCGTTTCGGCCGCCGCCCACGGGCAGAACGCCGACTCCTATCCGACCCGCCCGGTCCGGGTGATCGTGGGCTTCACGGCCGGCGGGCCGACCGACGTGATCGCCCGCCTGGTCGCACAGAAGCTGTCCGAAAGCATGGGTCAGCAGTTCTACGTCGAGAACGTGCCGGGGGCCGGCGGCAACATCGCCGCCGCCCAGACCGCGCGCGCTGCCGCCGACGGCTACACA
Source organism: uncultured Alphaproteobacteria bacterium (assembly GCA_963708765.1). Taxonomy (GTDB): domain Bacteria; phylum Pseudomonadota; class Alphaproteobacteria; order Rhizobiales; family Xanthobacteraceae; genus VAZQ01. The sequence continues at coordinate 76,804 of CAVPTV010000042.1, forward strand.
CTCCATGTCGTCAGCACCGGCTTTATCGTCAATCCGAGCCTCTACAGTCGGAGCGTCGGCTACGATCCGGTGAAGGACTTCGCCCCGGTGTCGATGCTGGCGTCGTCCCCCAACATCATCAGCCTCAATCCGAATGTTGCTGCCAGGACGGCGCAGGAGCTGATCGCGCTGGTGAAGAGCAGTCCGGGCAAATACAACTACGCCCACCCCGGCACCGGCTCGACGCCGCACCTCAACGGCGAGCTGTTCAAGCTGTCCTACGGTCTCGACCTGACGACGGTGCCTTTCAATGGCACGGCCCAGCTCGTGGCCTCCGCCATCGCAGGCGATACGCCGATCGTCTTCACCTCGCTGCCCTCCGCCATGCCCATCGTCCGGGAAGGCAAGCTGCGTGCGCTGGTGGTGCTGAGCAAGAAGCGCGTGGAAAGCCTTCCCGACGTGCCCGGCACCGAAGAGAGCGGAATCACCGGCCTCGAAGGCGACACCGTGTCCGGCATCGTCGCTCCGGCCGGCACGCCGCGGGCGATCGTCGACCGGCTCAGCGCCGAGATCAAGAAAGCCGCCGCCACCCCGGACGTGAAAGCCAAGCTCGCGGTTCTCGGCTTCGGAGCGGTCGCGAGCGCGCCCGATGAATTCGGCGACCGCATCAAGACCGAAATCGCCAAGTGGGCGAAGGTCATCAAGGACGCCAATATCAAGGTCGATTGAGCGGGCGATATGGGCGGTCACATCGTCGGTCTGGTGGTGCCCGAGGCGGCCGACGTCATTCCCGCCGACGCGACGGCGATGTATCCAGGCCTGACGTTCGTCGCGCGCGGCATCGGGCTGCAATCGCTAAGTCCTGCGGGATACGACGAGGCGATCGAGCGGGTCGTCCCGGCTGCGCAATCGCTGGCGGCCGGCGGAGCGCAGGCCATCATGGTCGTCGGCACGTCGCTCACGTTCTATCGCGGCGCGGCTTTCAACCGCGCGCTGACGGAGAAGCTATCGGCCGAAACCGGCCTGCCGGCCGCGACCATGAGCGGCGCTCTGGTCGAGGGACTGGAGGAGGTCGGCGCGCGCCATGTCGCCGTCGTCACCGCCTATTCCGATGAGGTCAATGGATTGCTGGCCGCGTTTTTGCGGCAGAGCGGGTTTGCGAATTCTCTCACTGCGCAGCGTCGGCGTCGCCAATCGCGTGGGCGAAGCCGCGCAAACGGCCGAGGACGACATCTTGCGCGCCAGCGTCGAAGCCTGCGGAGAGGCCGGCAACGCCGACGGGGTTTTGATCGTTTGCGGCGGGCTTCGCACCCTCGATATCACACCCCGTGTCGAGGCGCGCTGTGGCGTGCCGGTCGTGTCGAGCATGCCGGCGGCGCTTCGCAAGGCTGCGCGACTCGCCGGCGCAACCGCACCGATTCCGGGCGGCTACGGCCGCCTGCTCAGCGGCGAGCTGCGGAGTGCGATCGCGTGACAGCGACGACCCGGACCTGTCATCGGAGAACGACCGTGAGAAAACTGATTTTGGCGGCGGCATCGGCTGCGGCGACTTTGGCAACCGGAGCCTGGGCCGGGACCGCCTGCGCGCAGACCTATCCATCGCGCACCGTCAATATCGTGGTGCCGATTGCGGCGGGCGGCGCCGTCGATACGACGGGGCGCATTTTTGCCGAACAGCTGCAGGCCAAGCTCGGCCAGCCCTTCGTGGTCGAAAACCGGAGCGGCGCCGGCGCGACCATCGGCACGAGCTATGTGGCCAAGGCCGTGCCCGACGGATACACGCTGCTCTTGATGGAAAGCTCGGCGCCGCTGGCCAAGTGGCTCTACAAGACGCCGCCATTCGAGCTCAAGGACTTCACGCCGATTGCGCAGGTCGTGTCCAATCCGCTCGTTCTGTTCGCGAACCCCTCATTTATTGCGAAGGACATGAAGGAGCTGATCGCCTATGCCAAAGCCAATCCCGGCAAGGTTTCGGCCGGCGTCTCCGGCATGTCGCACCAGCTTACCTCGAGCATGCTGAACAGCGCGGCCAACGTTCAGATCACTCCCGTCCCCTATCGCGGGACGGCGCCCGCGGTGAACGATATCCTGAGCGGCACGATCCCGCTCTTGTGGTCGACGCCGGTCGGGCTGTTGCAGTTCGTCGAGCAGGGCAAGCTGAAGGCGCTTGCAGTCTCCACGCCGAAGCGCGTGCGGCTGCTGCCCGACGTGCCGACCCTCGCCGAGACCGTCGCTCCCGGATTGCAGATGGAAGCATGGCTCGGCATCGCGGGTCCGGCCGGATTGCCGGACGACATTTCCGCGCGGCTCGGTCAGGCGATCCGCGAGATTGCGGCGACGCCGGAGGTGCAGAAACGCATCACCGACACCGGGCAAAACCTCGAATATCTGCCCGCCGCCCAGTTTCGCGAGCGGCTGCACCGCGATCAGGAGCGGCTCGGCGTTGTCATCCGCGAGGCAGGCATCCAATCAAACTAGAGCGCGTTTCGATCAGGTTGAATCGGAAACGCGCTCTAACTTTTTTAGTTGGTCGCATTTTCTTCGGAAAACGGGAAGTGCGATCGCTGCTACGCTTGTCGCCGCTCGTATTCGGCATCCCGCTGCCTTTGTCAGGACATGGAAGGGGCTGCGAAGCGGGGCATGAGCGAGAGTCGCTTCCGGATGTGCCGATTGTGTTAGCTCAGACCCGCTTTCCGCATGCCCTCGAGATAGCGCTCCATCAACTGGGGCGTCTGGTAGGGAACGTTTGCTTTCACCCAATCGATCGATAGCTCAGGCTGCTCGCGTCGGAGCGTTGCAAGAAACGACCGGGCTTCATCGACACGCCCTGCCTGGGCCAGGCACGCACAGCGCATACGTTGCACTCCCTGAAAACCCGGGCGCAACCGCGCGGCTTCGGTCGCGTAGTGCGGCAGCTTCTGCATATCGCCCGCCAGCATAGTGAGCAATCGCGAAACCTCCGAGGAACAGCGCCATGTCGGGATCGAGGGGACTGAGCCTGATCGCGTCCTCCCCATGCTCGATCGCCTCGCGATCCCGTCCCGCGAAAGCGAGGCTGCGGCTGAGATGCGCGTGGGCGGCCGCCGAATTCGGATTGAGGTTGAGCGCCCGACGCAGCGCCGCGATCGACTCCTCGGTGCGCCTTTCCATCATGGCACAATAGCCGAGCGCGATGTGTCCCCAGGGATCGCGATCATCGAGCGCGATCGCCCGAATGGCGTGCTGGCGTCCGGGCAGCAATCCTTGATCGCGATCGATCCAGCCCATATGCGCGGCAAACACCAGGCAAAACCCCAGCAGGCTTCGCGCGGGCGCGTAGTCCGGATAGGCCTCGACGGCTCGTTCGAGTGGCTCGATCGCCCTCTCATAGTCCGGGCGCGTGAGGCGCCAGAGATGCGTTCTCGCACGAGCCACGAGCTCCCAGGCCCCGAGATCGTCTGAGGAGCGCGACAGCGCGCGAACGCCCTCGGCGGCCAGCAGCTGAGGCTCGATCGCCGCGGCCACGCTGCGGGTGATCTCGTCCTGCACGGCGAAGATGTCGCCGAGCTCGCGGTCGTAGCGTTCGGCCCAGTGATGGCCGCCGGTCATCGCGTCGATGAGCTGTGCGCTGATGCGCAGCTGCTTGCCGGCCCGGCGCACGCTGCCTTCGAGCACGTAGCGCACGCCAAGCTCGCGCGCGACCTGCTTCACGTCGACCGCGCGGTGCTTGTAGACGAAGGTCGAGTTGCGGGCGATGACGAACAGCCAGCGGATGCGGGACAGCCCGGTGATCAGGTCCTCGGACATGCCGTCGGCAAAATACTCCTGATCGGGATCGTCGCTCATATTGGCGAACGGCAAAACCGCGATCGAGGGCCGGTCGGGCAGCGGCAGAGGTCCGTTCTCACTATTCGCCGCACCAGAGCCGGCAGAAGGAGTCTCAGGTTCCGGGCTGGCCGATGCCGGTCGGCGCAGCTCACGCGCGAGCGCGATCGTTGCGGCGTCCGGCTCCACGTTAAGCTCGCGCTTCAAGAGGGTGGCCAGATCCTCGTAGTGTCTGAGCGCGTCCGGCCTGCGTCCGCTGGCGGCCAACGCGCGTATGAGCAGTCGGTGCGCATCCTCGCGCACGTTGTTTTCGGCAATGGCCCGCTCGGCGACGCCGACCGCCGCCTCGGCATGTCCCGAGGCCAGATCGAGCTCGCCGAGCCTGACCATGGCGTCGACCGCCAGTCCCTTGAGCCGCTGGCGCTCGCTCGTCAGCCACTCCTCCCATGCGTCTTCAGCAATGTCGAGATCGGCAAGAAGAGGACCTTTGTGGAGTTTGGTTGCCGCCGCCAATGCATCACGGCTTCCATCACGGAGCAGGGCTTCGAAGCGGAGCACGTCGCAATCGATCACGCCGGCCTTGAGCAACACCAAATGACCGCTGTTGACGATCGAGTCGTCGCCCAGGATGCGGCGCAGCACATAGAGCGCCTGGCGTAGATTCTGGCGCGCCTGCGTCTCGAAGTGCGATCCCCACAGCAGGTCGGTCAGCTTCTCCCGGCGCTGCTGCTCGGGCGCCGCGCAGGCAAGGAAAGCCAGCAGCCCCGCCGCCTTCCTGCTTGCGAATTCGACGCTGCCCTCCGGCCCGGTCAGCTCGAAACGGCCGAGCAGCGAGAGCGCGAATTTGCCGGGTGGAACGTTCGCCATGCCTGCGCCTGAGCGGAACTTCACGGGTCGGATGCCGACGCATTCTGCATATTTGAGGTCGGCTGTCGCAATATTAACGCCGCTTTGACGCCCGGCTAACACCTGTTTTGACGCATGCGGTCTCCGATCGACACCAAATACAGGAGGACAACCGTGACCAGGACATCATTCGCGACGGCTATGGCCATTGCGGCGGCGACCACGGCATTGCCGGCTCCTGCGCTTGCGCAGGACGATGCCGAGAAGCAGTTCGGCACCGTTCATTTCGCGACGTCGTGCAACGAGACGGCGCAACGGCGCTTCGACCGCGGCATGCGATACCAGCACTCGTTCTGGTACCGGCAGTCCAAGGAGATATTCGAGGATGTGCTCAAGGCCGATCCCGAATGCGCGATCGCGTATTGGGGCATCGCACTGAGCCTGTTGTGGAATCCGCATGCCGCGCCGCCTGCGGGCAACCTTCCGCTTGGCCTTGCAGCGCTGCAGAAGGGCAAGGCCGTTGGCGCCAAGACACAGCGCGAGCGCGACTACATCGACGCGCTTTCCGTGATGTACGCCGATTACGACAAGATCCCTCATCGCGCGCGCGTGCAGGCCTATCTCAAGGCCATGGAGGCATTGGCTGCCCGCTACCCCGACGACGACGAAGCGCAGATCTTCTACGCCATCACGCTCAACGTTGCGGCCTCACCCAACGACAAGACCTATGCAAATCAGCTCAAAGGCGCGGCCATCCTGGAGCCGATCTTCAAACGCCAGCCGCGGCATCCGGGCGTCGCCCACTATCTGATCCACCTCTATGACACGCCGGCGCTTGCGGAGAAAGGACTCGATCGCCGCCAAACGCTATGCCGAGATCGCGCCGGCCGCCCCGCACGCGCAGCACATGCCGTCCCACATCTTCACGCGCGTCGGTTACTGGAAGGAGTCGATTGCGTCCAACACCGCCGCGGCGCGCGCCGCAAAGGCGGGCAAGGAGTTCCATGATCAGCTGCACGCCATGGACTATATGGTGTACGCCTATTTGCAGCTTGGACAGGACAAGGCGGCGAGCGAAGTCGTCGCCGAAGATGCGAGCACCGTCTCGGCCTTCAATCCGGAGGCTGGAGCTCAGGTCGGACCGTATGCACTCGCTGCAAGTCCGGCACGCTACATGGTCGAACGCGGCGATTGGAAAGGCGCCGCGCAGCTGCAGGTCCGCCCGAGCAAGTTCGCTCACACCGAGGCGATGACGCATTTCGCCCGCGCGCTCGGCGCGGCGCGCTCGGGCACGCCCGACGCCGCCAAGGCGGACATCGCGAAATTGGCCGAATTGCGCGACAAGCTGCGCGCGGCGAAGGACGCCTATTGGACCGAGCAGGTCGACATCCAGTGGCAGGTCGCGTCGCGCCTGGCTGCTCTATGCCGAGGGCAAACACGATGAGGCCTTGAAGGCCATGCGTGCCGCCGCGGATGCCGAGGACAAGACCGAAAAGCATCCAGTGACGCCCGGCGTCGCCGACGCCCGCGCGCGAGCTCTACGGCGCGATGCTGCTGGAGCGTGGCATGGCGAAGGAGGCGCTCGCCGCGTTCGAGGCGACGCTCGAAGAAGGAGCCGCGACCGGCTCGGCGCCACGATCGGCGCGGCGAAGGCCGCCGAGAAGGCCGGCGATGCTGCCAAGGCGCGGCAGTACTACGCGGCCGTCGTCGCGCTCGCCGAGAGCGCCGATCCGGTCAGGCCCGAAATCGCCGACGCGCGGGCGTTCATGGCGAAGAATTAGGCTCACGGATGAAGGGGCGACCGGTGAGTGCGATGAACAAGATGTTCGCATTCACTGTCGTCGCCGCGTTCGGCTTGGGCGGAGCCATCGGCAGCGTTCGCGCTGCTCGCGCGCAATCCAGGCGATGGCGTCTCGGCATTGAGCGCGCCCCGCCCGGTCTGGACCGAAGTGCAGTGGCCCTTCCCCATGGACCAGTGGGGCAGAGGCAAGGCGTTCCGGTGCAAGCCGGCGGACTGCGGCACCGAGGTGAACCTCTATCTCCGCGCCAAGCTCGGCTTCTGCAATTGCACACCGGGTGTGGCAGACGACGCCGAGCTCGATCGCATGAGCGACTTCGATCTTGTCGGCGGTGAGGTTTCGCCCCTCGGCGCTGGCCGGCCAATCACGATTGCCTGGATGAAGGGTCGCAGTCGCGCCTACACGCTCACGGCTCGCAATCCGCCAGGCAAGACCGCGATATCAGTCGCCTTCAACGACCGCTGCGACATGATCGTCGCGACAGTCGTGCTGCCGCACGATCGACCGGCCACGATCGAGCCCGGCGTCATCGGAGTTTCTGAACAGCAGGACCGTGTTGCGCTGGGCCGAGGTAACCCTCGGGATATGACCCGCCGCCCCTGATTGGGCCAGGTTAAGGGTTCTACAAGGGGGCGTCATGCGCGGGCTTGACCCGCGCATCCATCTTCCTCGCGAGAAGACTCATGGCGAAGAGGATGGATTGCCGGGTCAAGCCCGGCAATGACAACCTTAACCTAGCGCCTATAAGGCTGAGGGTGTGGTACGGGCGACGCACGTCGGGGATGGAGGTTGATGCCGGGACAGTTATTCAGCGTCCCGAAGGAGTCGGGTTCTGGGGGGAACGAACGGGAGGCTCGCCCAATCCAGTCACTCCTTGCGCATCAGTTCGCGTAATGCACTGGTCGTTCGAGCTATCCCCTCTGGCGCGCTCGCAATCTCCCATGGTGGCGTACACGCACCTCACGCTGCTCAAAGTCTGGAGGCAGAACGGAGCGCTACCGCTCGGCGCGGCGGCGACCTGCGGCACGGCAGAAAACGCCATGATCACGACAGAAGCGACGAGCAGCTTTCACGAGATGAACCCATTCGTTGCTATTTCCCGCTCAACTGATGAGACAGACGATTGTTCCGCCTGCGTTCCGTTTCACTCGGCCGCTTGGTTACCGAACAATTGCTTGTTTAGAATCATATGACGGTCGGTGAATGAGACAGGCGAACGGCACAGGGAAAATCGATCAGTCCACCCACGGGCCGCGGTGCCGCTTGCGTTTCGCTTTGCGAGCCGGGCTGCCGGTCTTGGGAACCGTCACGACCTCTTTCTCTGCTATCTCGGCGATTTGTTGGCGCGGTCTTGGCTGTGGCAGGGGCACAGACTTGGCGATCGACGGGACGGTCCGCTTGCCCGACTCTTCCAGGTAGGTGGCCCAGCCAAAAAGCGACAACGACACCACCGTTGTCATCACCAGCACGAAGTAGACAAACCACATCGGCCAACGCCGCCCAATCTCATTATCCGCTCCCTACCACGGCTCCGATCGCCGAGATCTTGCTTTCTGCGAACATGGTATACCTGAACGCCGTTGGTCATCGTTGGCATGGTTACTGTTGCGGCCGATGCAACTTCGCCCACGGTTGAGCCCGAGCAACACTGATGTCGTGCGCACACTTTCGCGGGAAGTCTGGTAGTATTTCCCACACTGCGCTTTGACCCACCTCGGCAACCCGGAAAATTGATCCATGCGGCGACGAGAGTTCATCGCCCTTCTCGGCGCCGCGGCGGCGTGGCCGGTCGGCGCGCGGGCGCAGCAGCCGGCGAAGCGCTATCGGATTGGCATGCTGGAGACCATCTCGCCGGCGCTCAACGCCGCGCAACTCGACGCCTTCCGCAACGGCCTGCGGGAGCTCGGTTACGTCGAAGGACAGAGGTATACGATCGAATATCGCTCCGCCGATGGCCTCGCCGACCGGTTCCCGGACTTGGCGGCCGAGCTGGTCCGGCTCGGGGTCGACCTCATCGTGGCCAGAGGAACGCCGGCCGCGATCGCCGCCAAGAATGCGACCGGGACGATTCCCGTGGTCATGGCGTCGGTCGGCGATCCGCTTCTGGTCGTCGACAGCCTCGCGCGCCCGGGCCGCAACGTGACGGGGCTGAGCGCCTTCGTCAACGAAATGACCAGCAAACGTATCGAGCTGATAAAAGAGCTGATTCCGGCCATGTCGCGAATTGCGCTGTTTGCCAATATGAGCAACCCGGTTTCTCCGCCGCAATGGGAAGACACGAAAACGGCGGCACGCACTTTGGGTATCCAGGCCGAGCTGCTCGATGTGCGAAGCCGAGACGACGTGGGCCGCGCATTCGAAACCGCGGTCGGACAGCGCGTCGACGCTCTCCTGGTCGCGTTCGACGGCCTGTTTCAGGCCAATACCCGAATGATCGCCGAGTTGGCGGTGCGCAACCGGCTGCCGGCCATTTATGTCGGAAGAGAGTTCATCGAGGCCGGAGGCTTGATGACCTACGGGGTCAGCTTCCCGCATCTCTATTTCCGCGCCGCGACCTATGCCGACAAGATTTTCAAGGGTGCGAAGCCCGCGGACCTGCCGGTCGAGCAGCCGACCAAGTTCGAGCTGATCGTCAACCTCAAGGCCGCTCAAGGCGCTCGGGCTGACGATCCCGGAATCGTTCCTGCTGCGCGCCGACGAGGTGATCGATTGAGGGCCGTTCGCTGACATGTCGGCTACGGGTCGCGCAGCGCTTGGTGGCCGGCGGCACTCCTGTCATGCTGCGCCCCGTTACGCAACAGTCCGCTGAACTGATCGGGAGGCTTACGGATGACCACGACCGTCGAAGTGCTGGCAGCGGCGTTCAAGGACGCCGGCACACCCTTCATCGTGGGGCATCCGGGCGGCGAGTCGGTCGAGCTGATGGAAGCGGCGCGCCAGCGTCAGATGCGGTTTCTCCTGATGAAGCAGGAGGTGGCGGGCGCCATGCTGGCATCGACCTGGGGCGACCTGACCGGCAGCCCCGGAATTTGCCTGTCCACGCGCGGCCCCGGGGCAACCAACATGGTCAACGGCGTGGCGCACGCTTTTCTCGACCGCTCGCCCCTCATTGCGATCACCGATTCCTATTCGCGTCCGACCTATGAGACCGGTCTGCGTCAGCGCATCAACCAGCTTGCGATTTATGAGCCGATCGTGAAGTGGAGCACCACGATCGACGCCAAGGCCGTTCGCCAACAGGTGCGCCGGGCCATCCGCACCGCCACCGGGACGCCGCCCGGCCCCGTGCATTTCGAATTTCCGCAGAGCGAGGCCACGCGCGAGGCCGGCGAATACGCCGCCGAGCCGCCGCTGGTGCCGAATTGGATCGTGCCCGGCCCGGACCGCGCCGATCTCAAGCCGGCGCTGGACATGCTCAGCCGGTCCAAACGGCCGATCCTGATCGCCGGGCTCGGTGTGTACTGGTGCGGGGCATCGGCCGAATTCGTCGAGTTCGCCGAACGCCTCGGCGCGCCGGTGCTGACCACCACGAAATGCAAGGGCATGATCCCGGAGGATCACCCGTTGCGCGCGGGCTGCATCATCGGCGGGCTGATCGAGCGCAAGCTGGTCATGGAGTCCGACCTGATCGTCACGGTCGGTCTCGACGCGGTGGAGCTGCAGCCGAAGCCGTGGCCCTATACGCTTCCGGTGCTGGCGCTGTCCTCGATCCCGAGCGTCGATGCGCTCGTGCCTGCCGATCCCGAGATCATCGGCAACCTGAAGGCGCTGCTGGCCGGCCTCGCGCAATGGGCGCCCGAGGGCACCAATTGGGGCGAGAAGGCCGCCAGGACGTTCCGGGACGAGGTTCGCGACGCGCTCAATACGCCGAGCACCGGGCTGTCGCCGCAGCGCACGATGGAGGTCGCGCGCGCGGTGCTGCCGCGCGACACGATCGCCACCTGTGATGCCGGCGCCAGCCGGCTGCTGGTCGTGCAGAAATGGGAATCCTACGGACCGCGCGAATTCCTGACCTCCAACGGGCTCGCCTCCATGGGTTATGCGGTGCCCGGCGCGCTGGCGGCACGCATGGCCTATCCGGATCGCCCGGTCGTCGCTTTCACCGGCGATGGCGGTTTCCTGATGACGGTCGCGGAATTGCAGACGGCTCAGCGCGAGAACCTGCCCATCATCGTTCTTGTGTTCGATGACCGCGAGATCGGCCTCATTCGCGTCAAGCAGGAGATCAAGGGCATTCCCCTGCATGGCGTGCAGATCGGCGGGGTCGATTGGGAAAAGCTGGCGCAATCCTTCGGCGCCGATGGCGTCGTGGTGCAGACCGAGCAGGCATTGAGCAATGCGCTCAGCGCAGCGGTCAAATCCAAACGTACGACCGTCATCGGCGTCCTGATCGATGCGTCCGGCTATGTGGCCCAGTTCAACGCGCTGCGCGAGCTGTAAGCTGGCTCTGAAGATTTCGAGCCACCACCTGCGCTGATCTCACCTCATCGGAACGACTCTAGCGTCTTCTCCCGCGGGAGAGGAGCTCACCGGCCTTGCCGGCGGGTTCCAACGCATCGCAAGACGGCGACCGCGGCTGAACCTCGGCCATGACCAGGGCGACCAAGTGGCGGAAGAGGCAGTTGGGCGCACTTGCGTTCCACTTCTTCATGATCTTCGGCGCTGCGAGGCGCGACCCTCGCGTCGACTGATCGTGGATGCTGTGTGCGCTTGATCGCCCGGCGAGCTTCTTCGCAGCAACAACAGAAGGAGGCCCCCAATGGCCCCGAAGATCAAGCTCCACTTTCCAGGATTCGGTACCATCAAGATCACGCCGTCCGGCACGTTCGCAAACGTGAAATTCAAATCCACGAATCCCGTGGTCCCCGTCGTCTCGGTCGGCAGCGGCAAGCCGAAGAAGCAGACGCCCACCGGCCTCGATTTCGAGGAAAACCAGCTCATCACCACGACGTTTCCGCTGCTGGCGGGAGTGCAACCCGAGCACGAGGTGATCGTCACGCCGTTGCCGCCGAACTCGGAGCTGTTCCTGGTGATCAAGGGCAAGGATCACTTCAATGCGGTCAAGAAGTTCAAGACCAAGCGGCGCCGGCTCGATGTTCACTTCGGGAAAATCCTGATGAACGACGACAGCGACGATCTGAGCGACGGCGACTTCAAGTTCGGTTTCTTCGTCGACAACAACAACGCGCCGCAAGGGACATCACTGCGATTTCCCGGGAACGGAAGCGAAATCAGCATCGGGACAGGCAAGACGAAAACGATCGACGTCAACGCGACCGTCTTCGATGCCGACTTTCTGTCGCTTTCGGCCACCGGCGTCGACAACGACGACGACCCGTCGCCGTTTAGTCTCGACACCGAGGGAATCCCGTCGGCAACGAGCCCCGACGCCGGCAGCGGCTCGAACGGAGGCTGGGAGTGGGTCACCGGCTTTCAAACGGTTCTCGTCGACTTCACGGGACAGGAGGAAGCCCGGACCGTTCCGTTCATCATCAAGGCGAAGCAGCACACCGTCGACCTGCATTTCCAAGTGACCGGAACGGTCAAGATCTCGTACGTGTAGGATGCGCGTGACCGTGCATTCAGCCGGTCGGGTCGGCGCGGCCCCGATGTTTGGGGCCGCCGCTCACGGGCACGATGGGCATCAACCGACCTTGACGAGGTTCTGGTTCGGCAATGGCCCGCCGGGAAACTGAGCGAGCTTGCCGCCGACTGCGAGTGATCCAAGGTCGATGCCGACGAAGCCGATCCGGTCGATGAGTGCCCCCACTTCCGCTTTCGCTGCGTTGTCGTTGCCTGAATAGAACAGGACGCGGCGGCCGCCTTCCGCCCGCGGATCGCCGGCCAGGACTTCCGCACGGAGGTGATTGAACGCCTTCACGACGCGCGCACCAGGTACGAGCTCGGCGAAGACTTCGCTCGATACGCGGCCTTGGAGATCGACCGGCCTGAACAGTGGCGCCTCGATCGGATTGTTGGCATCGATGACGATGCGGCCGGACCAATCGGGAAGGCCGCCCAGCGCCGCCGGCAGCTTGGACCAGTTGACCGCGACGGCGACGATGTCGGCGCTCGCTGCCTGCTCGCGCGTGGCCGCCCTGATCGAGGGGCCGAGCTCGCGGACGAGCTCCTTCAGCGAATCCGGGCCGCGGCTGTTGGAGATGGTCGCCTCGATGCCGGCGCGCGCCAGCGTCCGTGCGATGGCGGCGCCGATGGCGCCCGATCCGATGATGCCGATGGTCATGTGATGCTCCTTCCAGGTTCAGGATTGAATGGGTTGGCGGCGACTCCGCCGCCCGGATGAATTCAGGAGCGGTCCCGCGTGGGGGCAGGCCAGGCGCCGAGCTGCTGCATGAGGGAGAAGAGATTGGCCACGCCCCAATGCTCGGCGATCTTGCCGTCGCGCACGCGCATGACGTCGACGGTCTCGAATTGAATCTTCCGGCCCGTCGGCGCCACGCCCAGGAATTCTCCCCGATGCGTCCCGTGATAGGTCTTGTACGTCGTCACGCGGTCGCCGTCGGCAAGCTGCCAATGGATGTCGGCGTGAAAGTCGGGGAACGCAGCGCGCAGGGTTCGGTACAACTCTCTCGCCCCCGCCTTGTCGGGCGTGCGGTTCGGCTGTGGGGTGTGGTCGAGGAAGTCGTCGGCGAAGAGCTCTTCGAACACCTCGAAATTGCCGCCGCCTTGCACTTCTTCGGTGTTGCGGCGCACGACCGCCTTCGCGGCCTCGCTCGCATTGTTGCTTGTCATGACTTGCCTCCAATTGGGTTGAGAGGGCTGCGCACCGTCGCCGCGCGCCGGCTCAGGCGCCGGCGCCCGCCTTCTGACCGAGAAGTTGCAGCTCCCAGGCGTAGGCGACGCCGCTGCCGCCGCCATGATCGGCGAGAATCTCGGCGAACGCCCTGCCGGTCGCCTCGCGAGCCCAATCGCGCTGCAACTCGCCCGCGACCGCCATCCAGGTGATCGGAACGACGCCGGCCATGACCATGCGGCGAACGGCCATCTCGTGCGCTTCGGCGCTCACGCCACCCGACGCGTCGGTGACGGCGTAGACCTCGTAGCCTTCGCCGGCGGCCTGGATCGCCGGCATCGCCAGACAGATTTCCGACCACAGCGCGGCCATGATCAGCTTCTTGCGGCCGGTCTTCTTCACCGCCTCGACGACGCGCGCATCCTCCCAGGTGTTGATGAAGGTGCGGTCGATCGGCTTTTGCTCGGGGAACACGTCCTGCAGACCCTTGATGAGCTTGCCGCCACGCTCCTCCAGCACCGTGGTCAGGATCGTCGGCACGTTGAAAATTTTCGCGGCTTTTGCCAGCGCGATGACGTTGTTCACGATCATCGTCGGCTCGTGGCTGTGCAGGTTGGCGAACTGGAACGGCTGGTGGTCGATCAGGATCAGCACCGACTCCTCGGGCGTGAGGAGGGCCTTCAGGCCGTTCTTGAGGGCGATGGATTGGGTCATGACGGTCACTCCGGCTTGGGTTTATGTGGTTCGCGGAGTGGATATCGCCGGTCTATTGGCCTATGATTAGCCGGTAATGGCTGGAATTACTTACAAGCATTACTTGAAGGTCAGGCCATGGAGACCCTCGCAAACCTGGAATCCTTCGTTCGCAGCGCAGAAACCGGCGGGTTTTCGACGGCGGCGCGGCGGCTATCGCTCACTCCGGCCGCCGTGAGCCGAAACGTCGCGATCCTGGAGCGAAACCTTGGTGTTCGGCTGTTCCACCGCAGCACTCGGAAGCTGACCCTGACCGAAGCCGGCGAGCGTTTCCTGCACGGGATCCGGGGCCATCTGGAGGAGCTGCAGGCGTCGATTGCGAGCGTCGCCACGGACCGCGCCGAGCCGGCCGGCGTGCTCAAGGTCAGCATGGGCCTGACCTTCGGGGTCGATTACATCGTGCCGTTGCTGCCGGAGCTCTTGAAACGATACCCGAAGGTCCGTCCCGACTGGCAGTTCGAAAGCCGGCAGGTCGACCTGATTGCCGAGGGATTCGACGCTGCGATCGGCGGCGGCATCGAGCTGGCGCCAGGCGTGGTGTCCCGCACGCTCGCGCCCTTGCACGTCATTGCCGTTGCGTCGCCCTCCCACATGAAAGGCCGGCACGCCGCCGGCCGATCCGTCGGCGCTCGCCGCTTTCGATGGGATCGTCATGCGTTCATCGCACACCGGTCGCATCCGCGAACGGATGATGCGCGATGTCGCGGGTACGGAGATGGAGGCTCGGCTCAAGGAGACGGTCGTGTTCGACGATCCCGAGGCGATGTGCCGTGCCGCGCTGCTCGGGCTCGGCGTGACGCTGATCGCTGTCCCGCACGCGCTGCCGCATCTGGAAACCGGCGCTCTCGTGCGGCTGGTCCCGCAATGGTATTCCGACGCCGGGCCAATCTCGATCTACTACGCCACGCGCACGCTGTTGCCGGCCAAGACGCGCGTTTTCGTCGACTTCGTCATCGAGGCGTTCCGGCGTCAGCGTCTTGCCGAACGGTTTGCCGGCAGTATCGGTTAGCGATGGTCCGACAACCTCATCGCGATCCGCCTCGGGTCGTCAGGCGGGCTTCGCGCCGTCCTCCGGGACGGCAGGCGCGAGCGCTTCGCGCAACCGCTCGGGATCCACGGCGATCTCGACACCGGCGCGTTCCTGCTGCAGCAGCATCACCGCGCGCGAATCGCGGCCGCCCCATCCACGCGCGAGCGCTTCCGTCATCTCGGCGAGCGCGAGATTGCAGATGCGCATGGGCATGCCGAGCTCGCGGCCGAGCGCGTTGGCGAGCGCAACGTCCTTGTGGGCGAGCTTGAGCGCGAAGGCCGGCGGATCGTACGTGCCGGGCAGGAACTGGTCGATCAGGGCATCGAACGTAAAGCGGCGCCCGACCGCGCCTTGGCGGACCGCCTGCCACAGCGCGAGGGGCTCGACGCCCGCCTTCACGCCCAGGGCGAAGGTTTCGGCGAGCGCACAGACGATCGCATAGCCCGACATGTTGTGGACGAGCTTGGCCACCGTGGCGCTGCCGATCGGCCCGATATAGGCGGCCTTGTCGCCGATCGCGTCGAGCACGGCCTTGTGCTGGTTGAAGACGTTCTCGTCCCCGCCGACCCAGATCGCGAGCTTGCGGGATGCCGCGCCGGCCGGGCCGCCGCTCACGGGCGCGTCCAGCATGTGCGCACCCTTCTCGGCGAAGGCGGCGTGCAGCGTCTTCACGACGCTCGGCGAATTGGTCGACAGGTCGAAATAGGCGGCGCCGGGCTTGATGCCGGCGATGAGTCCGTCCGGACCGAGCGCGACCGCCTCCACATCGGGCGGCTCCGGCAACGAGGAGAAGATCACGTCGGCCTGGCCGGCGAGCGCGCGCGGGCTGTCTGCCCAGATCGCGCCGGCATTGAGATGATGGCTGGCCGCCTGCCGGTGCAGGTCGTGGACGACCAGCTTGAAGCCGGCCTTTTGCACGTTGGCGGCCATCCGGCTGCCCATGGTGCCCAGCCCGACGAACCCCACCACCACGTTGTCCTTGGACATCCCGTCACCGTCACTTTGGTTTCTGATCTTCGACCAGCACGGTGTAGGTTAGTTCAGCCGCAGCTCGGTGATGTGCCGCGGATCGGGCTTGAGCTCACCGCGCTCCACGCGCTTGACGATGTCGGTCAGCACGGCATTGGCGCGGCACGCGAGGCCGACCTTCTCGCCCTCGCGCACCACGAAGCCGTTGAGGAAGTCGATCTCGGTGCGCCGGCCCTTCTGCATGTCCTGGCCCATGGAGGGACGCTGCTCGGCGGAGGTGCGGTTGGCGTCCTTGAGGCGCTGCTCGTCGCAGGCACGTGTCGCGGCCTCGTCGCCCTCGCCCGCGCGCGCAATCGTCTCGGGCGGCAGATGCAGGATCTCCTCCAGCTGATAGCCGTGCGCCTGCCCGACGCGGATCGCTTCGCTGCCGAGCCGGGTGGAGAAGCGGCGGATCGGCTCGTTCTGCAGCATCTCGCCGCCCGGCAGGCCGGTGCAGGCGGAGAGCCCGTTGGCCATGGCGTTGACGACCAGCTTCGACCAGCGCTCGCCCCACAGGTTGCCGGTCACCTTGGCGCTGTCGGCGAAGCCGACCAGGCGGCGGATCTCCTCCGCCCGCTGCGTGATGCGGCCGTGCACCTCGCCGGCGCGAAACACGGTGTGCGCCGCCCCGCCCTTGCCGGCGCCGCGGTGGATATGGCCGGGCTCCGGCAGGTTGACGGTGATGCTGCTGGCAATGCACCCGAGCGTCTTGCCCCAGCCGACGACGCCGGCGATCGTCTCCTCGTTCATGCAGTTCTGCAGCGAGACGACGTAGCCGTCGGGCGCCAGATATTGCCGGATCAGCATGGTCGCCCAGGCGGTGTCGTACGACTTCATGCACACGAAGGCGATGTCGACCGGTTTCTCCTTGGCGAGCTGCTGCGCGTCCGTGACATGCAGAGCGCGCGCGGCCACGGTGAATTCCGCCACGTCCCTGGCGTGCGTCACGCGCAGCCCATGCTTTCTCATATGCTCGACGTGCTCGGGCCAGGGATCGATGAACGTCACGTCCTCGCCGGCCTGCACCATGTGGGCGCCGGCATAGCCGCCGACCGCGCCCGCTCCGACGATGGCAATCTTGTGGCCCATGCTTTCCTCCCGGCATTCCTGACAGCCGAGGGTAGCGTGCCGGCCGCGCCGACCACAACGGTCGAACCGGGCATCCCTCCGGTGGCGGTCCAACAAGACGTATTTGAAGGCGATTTAGAGCGCGATCTTGCCGACGAAATCCTCGACCTTTTCCTCGAGGCTCGCCGCGGCCAATTCCACCGCCGCGGACGCCGACAGCACGGTGTCTGCCGAGCCGCCCGTTTTCTCGACCGCCCTGGCGACGTCATCGAGAACCGATACGACCGCATTCGTCCCTGCCGCAGCGCGCGCGACATGATGTGAGATGTGCCTGGCCGCCCCATTCTGCTCTTCGGTGCGCTCGACCACCGCCGATGTGTGCCGGCCGATCTCCTGCATGCGCTCGGCGATTCGCTGAATGGCTTCAACCGCGCTCGTCGTCGACGCTTGAACAGCCGCAATTTGTGCAGCTATCTGCTCGGTCGCGGCGGCGGTTTGGAGGGAGAGCGCCTTGACTTCGGAAGCAACCACGGCAAAGCCCCTGCCGGACTCGCCGGCGCGAGCCGCTTCGATGGTGGCGTTGAGTGCAAGCAAGTTGGTCTGATCGGCAATCGAACGGATGATCTTGACCACATTGCCGATTTCCTGCGCAGTCTGCGCGAGGCGTGCAATCTCCTCATTGGTTGCACTGGTTTCAGTCGCCGCAATCCGGATCACCCCGGTCGTATGCTCGAGCTGCCGGGCAATTTCAGCAGTCGCATTCAATAATGTCTCGGCCGCGCCAGCGGCCGTTTCAACGCTGCTCGAGGCCTCATGCGACGCGCGGACCGCACCGTTGGCGCGTTGTGATGTCTCATCGGATGAGTCCGATAGCGCTTTGGCGGTCGATTTCATCGCGGCCACGCTATCACCGACGGTCTTCGAAACGGCCTCGATGCTTTCGCGGAACGCAACAATTGCGGCGTCAATCGCGCTGCGGCGCGCCTCCTTCTCCGCTATGGCGGCGTTCTCCTTCCTCAAGAGCTCTGCCTCCGCGACAGCGTGCGCTCGTTCCGCTTCGTTCTTCTCCGCGTTGGCCCGTGCCAGAAGCTCGTAGCTCCTGAACTGCCGAAGGCTGATCAAGACGACGGCGCCGATCACAAGCACCATGAGGACGGCTGCCGCGATCAAGAACTCGGCCTGACTTCGCCATGCGGCGAGAGCCGCCGTGACGGTCTTCGTGGCGGTCATGACGAACGGATAATGTGCGAGGCGACGGGCAACGAGCAGACGTTCTTCGCCGTCGATCGCGCCGATTTGTCGAACCGTGCCATGGCTGGTGCCGGCCAGCACCTTCATGAAAAAGCGATCCTGCATGCGCGAGCGGGCCATTGCCGGGTCCACATGAGGATAATGCGCAAGCAACACCCCATCGTTGCGAAAGAGTCCAATGCTGCTGTGCTCGCCGAGCGCAATGGTCGCAAAATATTGCTCGAAGTACTCCATTTCCATGGCGCCAAGCACCAATCCGAGAAAGTCGCCGTTTGGAGCGGCAACCTTGCGAACGAGATGAATGGTCCAGGTCCCGGTGGCGCGATTGCGCACCGGCTCACCCATGAACGAGGTCAAGTGCGCGCTCGACTTGAGTGCCTTGTAGAATTCTCGATCCGTGACATCGATGTTCGGCAACGGCCAAAAGCGTGAAAAATTGAACAGCTTGCCCTGTGAATTGATCAGCGTGATGGAGCCGATATGCGGCCAACCGCTCACTTTGTCCTTGAGCATCAGATGAACGTCATGGCCGGACATCTGCCGTTCGTAGTCTTCGGCGGAAGCGATGCCGAGAGCCTGCATGCGTTCGATCAAGCTGCTCTGGATGAGCTCGACCGCTTGCATGGCGCGATCGGCCTGCTCCGCCAGCACCGAAACGAGGTTCGCCAGCTCGCGCTCATTGTCGGCGAGGGCGCGATGGCGGAGATTGGAAAGTATGAACGTGGTGGAGACCACGATCGCGACAACAAGCAAGAGGCCGCAAAGAACGAATAATCGGGATATGGGAACGCGTGTTGTCTTCTGAGCCGTCACGTCAACGGCGGCACGTGTGACGTTCCCGGATGAAGCCGTCATTCACCGGCATCCGATATCCCGGAATTGACCAAACCACGTGCATCGCATCGCAGCGTCCAACTCATCGCTAGTTGGGTAGGTGACCCATAATAGTGAGAAAAAATGGTAAATTAACAGTTACGCAGGCAAGCTGAAAGCGTGGCGCTCGGAACCGTGGATTCGCCGCTTATCCGGATTGGATCACGGAAGGCTCTGGTGGAATGACCGTCGCCGGGCGTCAGGCGGGCCGGCGGACCACCGGCGCGGCGACGCTCTCCACCATGATGTTGATGCAGGCAGGTTTTCCGCTTGCCAGCGAGCGCTCGATGGCACCCGGCAGGTCGGCGGCGTTTTCGACGAATTCCCCGTGGCCGCCGAGCGCCGCGACCACCTGGTCGTAGCGCGATGCCAGCAGCTCGCAGCCATGCATGCGCTCGCGGCCGTACTCCCTGAGCTGAATCTGGCTCTCGGCGTTCCAGCATGCGTCGTTGCCGAGCACGGCGACGAAGGGCAACCGCCGCCGCACGGCCGTTTCGAATTCGGCACATGTGGAAGCCGATGGTGCCGTCGCCGAGCACGGCAAATACCGGCGCCGCGGGCTCGAGCAGCCGGGCCGAGAGTGCAAACGAAAGCGAGCTCCCGATGGCGCCGGCAACGCCATTAACAAGACGACGACGCACGGGCAGCATGCTCTGACCCCATTGTGCAAACTCCCCGCCGTCGCAGACCAGAACCGTGTCGGCATTTCGTTCGACATAGGGACGCAAGGCCCGGAAGACTTCGGCCGGGTGCAATCGGCCCGCGGCCTCGCGCACGGACAGTGGCCCACGCGGCGGGCCGCTGGTCGAGCGCGGCGCGGGCCTCGACCCGCCAATCGTCGTCGCGCGTCCTGACCGTTGCGGCGCGGGCGATGAGCGTCTCCGCAGCGCCGCGGACGTCGGCGATGCAGCCCATGAGCAGCCGGTCGCCCTTCTCGTTGGCAGCGCGCTCGACCAGCGCCGCCTCGGGATCGATCGCGATCAGCCGTACGCCGGGATCGAATGCCGGACCCGATGCCCACCGGGTCGTGAAGTCGAGGGCCTTGCCGAGCAGCACGATCAGATCGACGCGCCGCACCAGATCCGAGAACGCCCCGAGCGTGGCGTCGGCGATGCCGCGCGGGCTCTCCATGATCACGGCCGGTGCCTTGGTGGCGAGCTCCAATCGGTTGACGAGCGCGCGTCCGCCGATGCTCGACAGCTGAGGGCCCACGAGGATGACCGGCCGTGTCGGCAGCGGCGATGGCCGCGAGCACGGCATCGGCGACCGGCTCCGCGAGCGCCGGCGCGGTCGCGGCGGTTCTCTGCGTATCCGGCCAGACAATTGCGTTGCTTTCGACCCGCTCCTCGAGAAGATCCGACGGCAAGCTCAAATGCACCGGGCCGGGCCGCCCGGAGGTGGCGATCCCGATCGCCTTGCCGAGATCGTGTCCCAGGGTCGCCGCGGATGTCGCCGTCCAGGACGCCTTGGTGACGGGGGCCGCCATCTCGGCCTGGCGGATTTCCTGGAAGCCGCCGCGGCCGAGCTCCCATGTGGCCGCATGCCCCGACAGCAGCACCATCGGCAACTCGGCGCCGAGCGCGGTGAAGAGAGCGCCGACCGCGTTGGCGTGGCCGGGCCCGCCGGTGACCAGCGCGATCCCGGCGTCGCCGGTGAGCCGTCCCCAGGCATCGGCCATGTGGACCGCGGCCGCCTCGTGGCGCACATGCACGAGATCGAGATCGGTCTCGAGCGCGGCGTCGAAGATCGACATGATGTGATTGCCCGAAAGGGTGAACACGCGCCTGCAGCCGAGGCGAGCGAGCGAACGAGCGACGATGTCGGCGCCTCTGAGCGGCTTGGTCATCGGCATTCCTTTTCGAACGGAGCCGGTGTCAGATCACCGCCAACATCACCGCCGGAACGAGCGCGCAGACGGCGACGATCATCGTATAGGGCAGCAATCGGTATTGCGGCGTGCGCATCAGGACCGGCAACCCGGTCCACAGCAGGTAGACGCCGTAGAGGCCGAGCACCAGGAGGAAGTGCAGCCCGGGAATCAGCAGAAAAATGCCGGCGAGCCAGAACGGCGTATGGGCATAGACCGCGAGCTTGAGCGCATTGGAGAAATTCCTCTCGCCGCCGAAACGCGGAGCGAGCAGATCGATCACGCACGGCGATCAGGTAGACCACCGCGAACATCGCCACATAGGCGATGACCGCGCGCAGCAGGCCCGCGAGGATCGGCGTATAGCCGCCGATGAGGGATTTGCCGATGAACCCGGCGACTGCCGGGATGGCGGCGAGGATCGCCACATAGCCGACGAACAGGCTCAACGGCGCCGCCGGCTCGCGCGCGATCAGCGGCCATTCGGTGCGCGGCGTCGCGAGGATCGCCGTCGCGCGCGAAACCAGTTGCATGCTTGTTCTCTCCGACTCTTCGTGTTCTTGAGGCGCCGCTTCAGAGCGCGCCCATCCTCGCGGATCATCGCCGCGCCCTTCTCGGCGATCATCATGGTCGGCGCATTGGTGTTGCCGGAGGTGATCGTCGGCATGACCGAGGCGTCGACCACCCGCAGCCGCTCGAGCCCGATGACCCGCAGGCGCTCGTCGACCACCGCCGTCGGATCGCTGTCGCGCCCCATCTTGGCGGTGCCGACCGGATGGAAGATGGTGGTGCCGATGTCGCCGGCGGCCTTCATCAGCGCCGCGTCATCGTTGGCGACCGACGCACCCGGCAGATGCTCGACCGGCGCGAACTTGGCGAGCGCCGGCTGCGCCACGATCTTGCGCGCCACCCGGATCGAGTCGGCGGCGACCCGGCGGTCCTCGTCGGTCGACAAGATAGTTCGGCTTGATGACCGGCTTGTCGGCGGGATCGGCGCGAGCGCAGGCGCACGTGGCCGCGGCTCGTCGGCTGGACATTGCACACGCTCGCCGTGAAGGCCGGGAACTCGTGCAGCGGATCGCCGAACTTGTCGAGCGACAGCGGCTGCACGTGGAACTGGATGTTGGCGCGCTCGCGCGACGGATCGGAGCGCGTGAACAGTCCGAGCTGCGAGGGCGCCATGGTGAGCGGGCCGCGCCGGAACAGCGCGTAGTCGAGCCCCATGCGGGCGCGGCCGAGCAGCGAGCGATAGGTCTCGTTGAGCGTGGTCACGCCGGAGACCTTGTAGATCAGCCGCAGCTGCAGATGATCCTGCAGGTTCTCGCCCACGCCCGGCTTGTCGAGCACGATCGGGATGCCGAGCGCCTGCAGCTGCCCGCCCGGGCCGACGCCCGACAGCAGCAGCAGTTGCACCGAGCCGATCGAGCCGGCCGCGAGGATCACCTCGCCGCGGCAGCGCGCCGTTCGCGCGCTGCCGTCCTGGCGCCAGCGCACGCCGGCGGCGCGCTTGCCGTCGAGCACGACGCCCTCCACCAGGCAGCCGGTCTCGAGCCGCAGGTTCGGCCGCTTCAGCGCCGGCTTGAGAAAGCCGCGCGCCGCCGACCAGCGCCGCCCGCGATGCTGGTTGACGTGGAACGCGCACGAGCCCTCGTTGTCGCCGGTGTTGAAATCCGGGATGCGCTTGATGCCGGCCTGCTCGGCCGCCTGGCAGAACGCATCGAGGATGTCCCAGCGCACGCGCGGCGCCGCGATCCGCAATTCGCCGCCGACGGCGTGATGATCGCTCGCGCCCAGAAAATGGTGCTCGTGCCGCTTGAAGAACGGCAGCACGTCGTCGGAGCCCCAGCCGGAGAGGCCGAGCTGGCGCCAATGGTCGTAGTCGGCGGCCTGGCCGCGCATATAGATCATGGCGTTGATGGCCGAGGAGCCGCCGATCACCTTGCCGCGCGGATAATTGAGGCTGCGGCCGTTGAGCCCCTCCTCCGGCTCGGTCTTGAACATCCAGTCCGCGCGCGGATTGCCGATGGCGAACAGGTAGCCGACCGGGATGTGGAACCAGATCCAATCGTCGCGGCCGCCGGCTTCGAGCAGGAGCACGCGGCAATTGTGCGTCGGCGGACAGCCGGTTCGCCAGCACGCAGCCGGCGGAGCCGGCGCCGACGATGATGTAGTCGTACTCGCCTTCCAGCGGTGCTGGCTCGGCCATGATCGCGCCCCCGGCGGTTTCCACCGGGCCAGTCTGCTGCGAGCTTGCGGACTTGGCAATGTCAAGGCATTCCTCGGGGTGCCGGGGCGGCGGCGCCGCCGAGCATGGCTGCCATTTGGTGCTTACCAACGGTCCTCCCGTGCGATAAGCAGGCACGCCCACGACGGGCAGAAATCACAAGATTGGCACGCAGATCATCGGAGCCGCCGGCATGGCAGCCCGGGTTCTTGCAGGAGATAGCGACATGAAGGCGAGCATTATGACTATGGTAACCCTGTCGGCGGTTCTGGCGGTGGTCTCGGTCGGCCCCGCCCGGGCGCAGACCGTCGACGACGTCAATTGGATCAATAAATGCATTGCCGACAACAAGGACGAAGGTCAAACGAGAGCCGTTCTCGTGTCCTATTGCACCTGCATGAACAATGAAATGTCGTCGTCGGAGACGAAGTCGATCACCGAATGGGAAAAGACCCACAAGAAGGAAGCGGAAGCCTGCAGCAAGAAGGCGGGATGGAAATGATCGCGGGCAATAAGACCGCCGATTGAGGGCCAAACCTTCCCGCGTCTACCTCACCGCTTCCCCGTCGTCTCCGCCGTATTCCGGGGCGCGGAACGACCGGATCGATCTTGAGTTGATTGCAACGCGCATTGCGCCTGCGACGCCTACGTCGCCGGATGATTGACCGGCAGGTGCGGCTTTACATGCCCGCCTGCCGATTGCTAGCTTGCGGCCTCGCGACCCGCGGCGCGCCGTAAGCGCGCCCTCGCCCCGGAACGGCGCTTCCGGATTGGTCGCTTCCTGACAAACGATGCTGGCCGGATCGCGGCGCGGTGGTCGCGCGCGCTGACGGCATTGTCGAAGGAGCGCCACGATGATTCATCGCCGCAACCTGTTCGCCATACGCGGCGGCTGCCGCCGTTGGCCTCGTGGCGATTGGCCGGCGACGTCGCCGCGTTCGCACAGGACAAGACCATCACCGTGTTCGTCGCCGCCTCGATGAAGAACGCGCTCGACGACATCAACGCGGCCTTCACCAAGGCAGACCGGCATCAAGGTGGTGGCGAGCTACGCGGCGAGCTCGGCGCTGATGAAGCAGATCGAGAACGGCGCGCCGGCCGACGTGTTCGCGTCCGCCGACCTCGACTGGATGGACTACGGCTCGCAGAAGAAGCTGATCAAGGACGACACCCGCGTGAACCTGCTCGGCAACCGGCTGGTCCTGATCGCACCGAAGGATTCGAAGATCGGCGACGTCACGATCGGCCCGGTTTCGACCTCGCCAAGCTCGCCGGCGACGGCCGCATCGCCACCGGCGACGTGCGCGCCGTGCCGGTCGGCAAGTACGCCAAGGCGGCGCTGGAGAAGCTCGGCGCCTGGGCGGCGGCCGAGCCGAAATTCGCCATGACCGAGAACGTGCGCGCGGCGCTCACGCTTGGTGGCGCGCGGCGAAGCGGCGCTCGGCATCGTCTACGAGACCGACGCCAAGGTCGAGCCGAACGTGAAGATCGTCGGCCGCTTCCCGCCGGACTCGCATCCGCCGATCGTCTATCCGGTGGCGCTGACCGCGACCGCGAAGCCCGAGGCGCTGCCAGTATCTCGCCTTCCTGCGCTCGCAGGACGGCGAAGACGGTGTTCGAGGCGCTACGGATTTACGTTCCTGGTGCGGCCGACGTCGTAACCAGAGGACACAAGCGCACGACAGACGCGGCATGCATCGTTCCGCGCCTGCAGCCGTCGTCCGACATGCTCGACCTCACCCCCGACGAATGGGTCGCGATCCGCTTGTCGCTGCGGATCGCAATCGTGGCGACGCTGGTGGCGCTGCCGTTCGGCATCGCGGTCGCCTGGCTGCTCGCGCGCAAGGATTTCTGGGGCAAGGCGCTGCTCGACGGCCTCGTGCACCTGCCGCTGGTGCTGCCGCCGGTCGTCACCGGCTATCTGCTGCTGATCTCGTTCGGCCGCCGCGGCGTGATCGGCGCGTTCCTGGCCGATCATTTCGGCATCGTGTTCTCGTTCCGCTGGACCGGCGCGGCGCTCGCCTGCGGCGTGATGGGCTTTCCGCTGCTGGTGCGCGCGATCCGGCTCTCGATCGAGGCGATCGACCGCCGGCTCGAGGACGCCGCCGCGACGCTCGGCGCCAGCCGCGCATGGGTGTTCGCCACCGTCACGCTGCCGCTCGCGCTGCCGGGCGTGATCGCCGGCATGGTGCTGTGCTTCGCCAAGGCGCTGGGCGAGTTCGGCGCCACCATCACCTTCGTGTCCAACATCCCGGGCGAGACGCAGACGATCTCGGCCGCGATCTATACCTATACCAACATACCCGGCGGGGACGCCGCCGCCGGTCGCCTGGTGCTGGTGGCGATCGTCATCTCGCTGGCGGCGCTGATCGTCTCGGAATGGTTCGCGCGCCGCGCCGGCATGCGCTACCACGGGGAATAGGATGCTCACGCTCGACGTCGAAAAACGTCTGGGAGACTTCTCGCTCGCAGCCGCCTTCGAGACCAAGGGGGGCGTGACCGCCCTGTTCGGCGCCTCGGGCTCCGGCAAGACCTCGATCGTCAGCATGATCGCCGGGCTGCTCACGCCCGATCGCGGCCGCATCTCGTTCGGCGACGCGGTGCTGTTCGACAAGAGCGCGGGCGTCAACGTGCCGGCACACCGCCGCGGGATCGGCTACGTGTTCCAGGAAGGGCGGCTGTTTCCGCATCTCAACGTCGCGACCAACCTCGATTACGGACGATGGATGTGCGGGAAGGCACGCGACGCCGCGGCGACCGCGCGCGTCGTCGATCTGCTGGGGATCGGCCATCTCCTCGACGCGCCGGCCGGGGACGCTCTCGGGCGGCGAGCGCCAGCGCGTGGCGATCGGCCGCGCGCTGCTGATGGAGCCTCGATTGCTTCTGCTCGACGAGCCGCTCGCGTCGCTCGACGCGGCGCGCAAGCGCGAAATCCTTCCCTATCTCGTCCGCCTGCGCGACGAGGGCGGGACTCCGATGATCTATGTCAGCCACCACGCTCCCGAGTTGAAACGCATCGCGACCTCGGTCGTGCTGCTGGAGGACGGCCGCGTCGCCGCGACCGGAGGCATCGACGTGCTCGACGCCGCCACGGCGGAGCTGATGGGGTAGTCGGCGTGCAGCGCGCCGCTATGGTCGCTTGGTCAGCTCGGTGCAGGATACGACGCGCGTCGCCGGCGCCAGATGCATGTAGCAGAGCTCCATCCGGTTCGGTGCCAGCATGGTCCCGACGGTGTAGCCGTCATCGTCGACCATGTAGATCGACCCGGAGCGCGACAGGACCGCGATGATGGTGTCGCTGGTTCGCGCCGACGTGAACTTGCCGGAGAACCGGCGGCCGTCCTGCTTGTCGATGGTCATGGTGAACGCGATGCTGGAAAGCCGCGGCTCCGGGGCCGGCGTGCCGGTGGCATGATGCGGATTGGCGCCTCCCAGGACGATCAATTCGCTCTCGCCGGTCCAGGTGCCGCGCAGGTCGGGAATCGCGGTCTCGGCCGTGGCAGGCACGGCGGCGAGCGCGGCAAGTACGGAGATCCAAGCAAGCTTCGACACGACTGGCCTCCTCTCGGTGACGGGCGACGGCGAATCGCCGTCTTGCGGGACGACGCAATATCGCGCGGCGGCACGCGCGCGACAAGATTGGGGTCGCGTGACGGCTCCCAAACTCGGTCCGCAATCGCTAAGATTCGCCGCAAATGCCGCGAGATGGCGCGAAGGGCGTTGGATGCTTGCGGCCGCGACGTTGCAGGGCCGCCGTCGAGCACGCCTTGCCGATGCCGGCCGGCTGGGTGCACGCTCATGCTCGCCGCCTTTCCGAATGAGCGTCGATCGAATGTTCCCGCCCGAGCGCATCGTCTGCCTCACCGAGGAGACCGTGGAGACGCTCTATCTGCTCGGCGAGGAGCGCCGCATCGTCGGCGTCTCCGGCTACGCGGTGCGGCCGCCGCGGGTGCGCAAGGAGAAGCCGCGGGTGTCCGCCTTCATCTCCGCCGATTTCGAGAAGATCCTCGCGCTCGAGCCCGACCTCGTTCTCACCTTCTCCGACCTGCAAGCCGACATCGCCGCCGAGCTGATCCGTCGCAACGTCGCCGTGCACGCCTTCAACCAGCGCGACGTCGCCGGCATCCTGGCGATGATCCGCACGCTCGGCGCGCTCATCGGCGTCCAGCTCAAGGCCGAGGCGCTGGCGCAGGCGCTGGAGCAGCGGCTGAGCAAGACCCGCGCGCAGCGCGGCGCTGCACTTCGCGCCGGCCGCGCGTCTATTTCGAGGAATGGGACGAGCCGATGATCTCCGGCATCCGCTGGGTGGCGGAGCTGATCGAGATCGCCGGCGGCATCGAGGTGTTTCCGGCAGCTGTCCGAGCGCAAGAACGCCAAGGACCGCATCGTGTCGCCGGCGCAAGCTGATCGCGGCCGCGCCCGACATCATCGTCGGCTCCTGGTGCGGCAAGAAGTTCGTGCCGGCGAAGGTCGCGGCGCGGCCGGGCTTCGCCGCGATCCCGGCGGTGCGCGACGGCTGGCTGCGCGAGATCAAATCGCCGCTGATCCTGCAGCCGGGACCGGCGGCGCTCACCGACGGGCTCGATGCGCTCGCCGCGATCATCTCGGATTGGTCGGCGCAGGCGAGCCGCGCTGGCGAGTGAAGCGAGCGGCCAGCGCGGCCACCCTATAAGTGCGCGCGCCGCGTGAGCGCATCGGCAAGAGGATCGAGACCGTCCCCGCGCGCCTTCCCCCGATGCTCTGCGCTTGCTACCATCGATCGCGCTCGTGGCATCAAGCCGGGGATGCGGGAGCTGCGACAATCGAAACGAAAGAATCGTGGCCGCCCGGCAGCCACGCAATCGTGTACAGGGAGGAGATCATCATGATACGCGCGATTACGACGACCGTTGCGCTGCTCGCTGCCGGCTTCACCGCCATTCAGCTTGCGCCGCAGGCGGCAGGCCAGACCGGCCCGGGTTGGACCCAGCTGTTCGACGGCAAGGTCCTGGGCGACTGGACGGCCGTCGGCAACGCCAACTGGCGGGTCGAGGACGGCGCGATCGTCGCCGACAAAACGACTGCCGCCATAGGCACTGCCGGCGGCCACTTGGTGACCAAGAACTCGTACAAGAACCACATGATCTATGCCGAATTCTGGGCGGACGAGAAGGCCAACAGCGGCATATTCATCCGCTGCAAGGATCCCAAGATCATCGGCGCCCGGACCTGCTACGAGGTGAACATCTACGACACGCGCCCGGACCCGAGCTACGGCACCGGCTCGATCGTCTATTTCGCCGAGGTCAACCCGATGCCCAAGGCCGCCGGCAAGTGGAACACCTTCGAGATCACCGCCGATGGGCGGCATCTCGTCGTGATGCTCAACGGCCAGAAGACCGTCGACATGCGCAACGGCGTGTTCGAGGAGGGGCACTTCACGCTGCAGTGGGGCGCCGGCGTGATCAAGTTCCGCAAGGTTGCGGTCAAGCCGCTGTAGGACAAGGCCAGGTTACCAAGCGCAGCGCGCGGGTCGCCTCAGTGCGGCCTGCGCGCCGCTGTTCCGCACGTCGCCGCCGTCATTTCCGCACCTCAGGCGCCAGGTAGCCGCCGCGACCGAACGCCTCGTTCAACAGCCGCGCCAATCGCAGCCCGGCCAACGCGAGCTGGCGGTCGACGGTCGGGAGGCTGCGCTGGTAATAGGCGTCGCCGAGCTTGAGGTCTTCCGGCAGCACATAGGCAACCTCGACCGCGGCCACGTGCGCCTCCCACGCCCACTCGGCGGGCGTGCCGCGCTGCAGCTTCTTGAGGTCCTTGCCGGGAAACCAGCCCTGCTCGAGCTGCCGGACGTACTCGCCCCAGTCGAACGTGCGCTTGTCGATGATGCCGTAGTCCCAGACCGCGTGCAGCGACATCGGCTTGTCGAAGAACGTGACCGCCAGGTTGTTGCCGCCGGCGTCGTTGCGGTCCACGCAGTGCAGCGGCTGATGGATGTCGCCGACCAAGTGCACCAGGAACATCAAGGCTTCGGCGCGCTTCCCCTTGGACGCCGAGCGGTCGGCGAGCGTCGCGCGCGAGCGCTCGACGGCGTTGACCACGCAGTCGCCCTTGGGCGTCTCCTTGCAGTCGCGTTGCGGCACGTAGCCGGTCGCGTCGTACGGGATGTTGACGAAATGCCAGTTGAAGGTGCTCGGCCGCAGCAGCACGACCTGGTCGGCCCAGCCCGCGATCGACGCGAGCGAAATCTCGCCGCCGAGGAGCGCCCTGATCTTGCGCATCACGTCGGGCGCCAGCCGGCGCTGCGCAATCTCGGCGACCACCGAGTGGCCGCCGGCGCCCCAGCTCGCGGCCTGGTGCAGCGGAACGACGGCGAAAGAATGGCCAGAGAAACCAAGTCGCAGTCTCATCGTCCCATCCTTTCCTTCACACGGTCGAGATAGTCGGCGTTGGCGGCGGATATGCGGCGCCATTACGACGCACGTGCTTTGCGCGCGTCCGCAGCTGACTAACGAATCGTGGCGGTCGTGGCGGGGCCGATGATCTCGTCGACCGCCGCCATCACGCGGTCGCGGCATGCCTTCGAATCGGAACCGAGCTCGGCGATGCGCTTGGCGTTGGCAGCTTCCGCATCGGCGACGGACTTCTGCCACCATCTGCCGGAGAAGTCCTCGAGCGGATATGTCTCGGCCACCCGCCGTGCGGACGCCTTCCATCGCCCGCTCGATCCTGGTCAGGTTCTGACGCGCGCGCTCGTCGTTGGGCGACAGCAGCGTGACTTGCAGGCGCACGTCCACGGCGGCCTCGTAGAACGCCAGTCCTCCCTTCAGGTCGGGGCGCGCGAGATAGTGCTCGCCGATGTGCTGAAGGCTGGTGGCGACGTCGCCGAGATAGAGCGCGTTGTCCGGCACGCTGTTGACCAGACCGCGCCTGATCGCCAGCGCCTCGAAATAGGCGAGCTCCGCTCCCGTCGCGTCGTCGAGCTGACGCCGGGCGGCGCCGACCCGATCGAGGGTGAAGGTGACGTCGCGGGTGAATTCCGTCCTGGTCGGCGCCGCGGCGGAAATTTGGCGGCGAAGGCACAGGCTGTTGTCGAAGGCGGCGAGCGCGGCCGAGTATTCGGCGCGCTTGCCGGCGGGGTCGCCGGCGCGGGCACTGGCATCGCCGTTGAGCACCCGCACGTCGCCGACCTTGTTGAAAGCCCACGACAGCTCCCGCTGCCAGCGATGATCCGCGCTCCTGCGGTGGAAGTATCTCGCCGCGATCGCCAGCGAGCCTTGGTAGTTCTTCAGCGCCGAGGCGAGATTCGACTTGATGTCGAGATCGCCGAGCCGGGTGTAGACGAACGAGACACCGAGTGCCCAATCTTCGTTGTCCGCATCCTCTTCGACCAGCCGAAGGCGGATCGCGAGCGTGTCGTCGAAGTGGGCGCGCGCGGCCTGAGCGTTGTCCGCCTGGCGGTGAAGATCGCCGACGAACTCGAGGCTTTGCGACAATTCCCAACGCCAGAGGCCCGGCGCCGCGTGGAACACGGCGGGCGACGATGCTCGCAACTCGAACGCCGTGAGCTTGGCCCGGATGGCGAGGCTCTCGAGCGCCGCCTTGAGGGCCTCTTCGCGCGAACTCCTTCTTCTGATATGCCTTGCCGCCCTCGAACAGCATCTGGGCGCGAATGCGCGCCAGTTGGGCGTCATCGAGCCGCACGCTCTGCACCTTCTGAATCGTCTTGTCGACGATGCCGAGCACGTTCTGGACGGTCGCGACCCGAATGCCTTCGATGTCCCGAAGCCCATCCGTGATGACGGTGACCAGGTCGCCCACCGCGCCCTTGGCGGCTTCGTAGCTGGTGGTGGCGACCTTCTGGGCGCGATTGGCTTCCAAACCCAGCCAGGTCGCCGCGACGAACAAGAGGGCGAATACGGCGGCGGTCGCGCCCATGAAGATATTGAGCCGCTGCGCCCGCCGGTTCGACGTCGCCACATAGGCGCGGACGTCCTGGTTGAGCTCCTCGCCGTAGCCCTTGACGATCT
Source organism: uncultured Alphaproteobacteria bacterium (assembly GCA_963708765.1). Taxonomy (GTDB): domain Bacteria; phylum Pseudomonadota; class Alphaproteobacteria; order Rhizobiales; family Xanthobacteraceae; genus VAZQ01. The sequence continues at coordinate 108,066 of CAVPTV010000042.1, forward strand.
TCTGCGCTTCCGCGAGCGGCACGCCCTTGGCGAGGAGGAGCGCGCTGGGCCGGCCCTTCTCCTGCCAGCGCCGGCGCTGCGCCTCGACCTCGTCGCGGATGCGGAAGAACTCCTTGTGCTCGGCGACGATCGCGCGCGCCCGTTCCCAGCTTTCGAACACCCGCTGATGCGACACCCCGATGAGGCCGGCGTCGTCCGCACCGGAGCCGCCGTCGGCGCCGGTGGTGACGATGATCCTGGCATCGATCAGGGCGTTCGACCAGCCGATCGGTCGCCGGGTCGGGAGCGGCCTCGAGCCGCGTTACGGTGCGCACCGTCAGATCATTCGCGCCGGTGGTCGCCGACTTCCTGTCGTGCACCGGGACCGCGAGGCATCGCAGCAGCCGCGGCAGGGCGGCGATCTCCGCCTTGCCGAGCCTGGCCAACGCGGCCTCGGCGGCCTGGTCGATCGCGCCGTCGAGACCGCCCATGGCCTCATAGGCCGCAAAGGTGAGGCGCACCTCCTCGTGGGTCACCTCCTGGTCGTCGACGCGCGCCCGCTCGGTCACGGTCTCGCGGTCCTTGAACAGGCGGTCGAGCGCGAACTGCAGCAGCGGCAGCGTGTTCTTGCCCTGGGCATCGCGCAGGATGCGCTCGTCGAGCCGCTCGCCGGTTTCGCCGTTGGTCTCGTAGACGAGACCGGCCGCCGCGGCCGACTTGTGCACGATCTCCGAGAGCTCCGACTCGCCCGGCGCCGCCAGATCGTAGGCCGCACCGGCGTCCTTCAGCGCCAGAAAATCTCCCGGCGTGATGATGCGAGGATAGATGTCGGAACGTACCGTGGCGACGACCCACACGCGACGCGTCGCGCACAACGCATGGAGCAGCCGCGCAAAGGCCGAACGCTGCGCATCGCTGACGTCGGCGGCAAAGATGTTCTCGAGCTGATCGACCAGGAGCAGCAGATTGGCGTGCAGGCGGCGCTGGAAACCGCCGCGCGCCTTCTCGCCGGCCTGCACTTGCGTCAGCGCCCGGACGATCGGAGCCGCCGCCGGCGCCCGCTTTCGCCGCTCGGTCAGGTCGCCTCCCTGCGCCAGCAGATCGGCGAGCGTCTCGGGCGTCGCAAAGCCATGGTCGCGCAGCTCCGGCAGCGCGGCGCCGAAGCCATGCTCGTCGTCATCGACGACCAGCAGCGCCTTGGCGAGCGTCAGGAACGGATCGGCATCGTCGCCCACGCGCATGATCGCGGTGCGCCAGACATCCACGTTCGGCACCACCCCCGGCTTCTGCAGGCGCGGCGCCAGGCCGGCCCGCATCAGCGACGATTTGCCGGCGCCGCTTTCGCCGACGATCAGGAGGAACGGCACGCTGCGCGGCCCCGCCCGCGCGCTGCGTTGCGCCCGCCCGACGCTCTGCAGCTGCTCGATGGCGCGGGTGACCTTGCGGTCGCGGCCGAAATAGATGTCGGCGTGCTTGGCGTCGAACGGAAGCAGCGCCCGGAACGGCGATCCCCTGGTCTCGACCGGCCAGATCAGCGAACGATCGCGCGGGACGTGCTCGTCGATCCAATCGCGCAGCAGCTGTCTCGACCAGCCGCTCGAACTCGTCGGGCGTCTCGAAGCGGTGATAGGCGCGCAGGAATTGCCCGTCCGGCGTCTGGAACCAGCGGGCAAAGAACGCATCCAGGTCCTTGCGCTGGCCTTTCGCCTGGTCGGTGCTGTCGGGCCCGGCCTCGGCCTTGCGGAACACGTAGACGTCCGGACGCTCGCCCTTCTTGCGCGCCTCGAGCGCGGTCAGCACCTCATAGGCGGTGCCGCTCGGGTAACGTTCGCCGCTCTCCATGCGGGCAAAGCTCTCCGGGAGCGGCGTGCCGAGCCGCAACCAGAACAGCGCGATGACGAGATCGCATTGCGCGGCCTCCGGGATCTGATCCTGGAAGCCGGCATGGGAGGAATAGACCTTGCGCTCCCAGCGGACGGTCTTGATTGTCAGGCGCTCGGAATATTCGTGATTGAGCCGCTCGGCGACGCGATCGATTCGCGCTCGCTCGAACTCGACGTCAGACGGCGATGAAACGAACACCCGCACCACGCGGATATCCGACCGATCGCGGCTCATCCCCAGCCTCCGCTCGGCGGGAATGCCCGGGCTCAGCGGGCCCCGCGCCTAGCGCCTCTCGATACGAGCACCAGTGGATATCCATAACCGATGGTTGGCGCAGCCGCAATGCAGCAGACGCGCTGGCGCGATAGCCTGCGGCTAACACCGGTCGCAAGGTGGAGCGCGATGGTGGGTGGATTTGCGCCAGTCAGGTCGTCATTCGGACCGTTCGGTCGCGTCGTCCGCGACCTCGATCGCGGCCTGCCCATGATCCCGCGTCAGCCAATCGGCGAATGCCGCGTAGCAGATGATGCCTGCGCTCATCGCGACGTTGAGATTGGGCTGGCCGTCGCGGGCGACCGACGCGGTGCGGGTCGGGTCGATCGGATTGAGCGACTTGGGCTTCGGCGTCCAGACCTGCGGCATCGGGATGTTCAGGACCTCGTCGGCGCGCGCGACCAGGTCGTCGGGCAGCCCGTCATATTCATTGCCCAACGCGAACACGTCTCCCGCCTGAAATCGATGGCTCGGCAGCGCGGACGTGTTGCGCTCGATCGAGGTCGCCACCAGCCGCCTGCCGTGCAGCGCCTGCGTCAGCGCCGCATCGTCCTCGATGGTCCGATAGCCCCACCGCGTCGCGGCTCCGCAGGCAAAATCCTTGATGGTGCCGAATTTCGCCGCATCCTCGAGCACCCGGTGCCGGTCGTAGATCGACACCCGAAACTGGTAGGTCTCGGCGACGCGCAGGATCATCCCGATATTGATCGGCGACTGCAGCCCATAGAGCAGCAATTCCAGCCCGCGCTTGGCCGACGCCGCAGCGGCCGCGACCGTCCGGGCCGCAATGCCAGAGGGTTCGTTCATCGCTGCGGTGGCCTCCCGGCCGCGTCCCGATCCTCTCGAAATCCTTGCCAAAAGCGGCCGACCGCGACGCAAATCGTCGTGCACCGGCAGCGGATTCACCTAGCACCGAAAGCGGCCGTGCGGAATGGCTAAAGTTTCGCTAGACTTAATCAGTCCACGTTAACGCTATCCGCGCCGGCAAGAGCAGCATGAAATTTCGGCTCACCAGAGTCGCGCGATGCCGGCCGCACGGCGCTGCTCGAGCTCAATCCGTGGGCACGCGCCGACGATGGCCTCCCCGGAGCGCCGGACGTCGCGCCGGCGGAGCAACTCGCGCAGGCGCGGCGCATCGCGGTACGGGCGCGCCTCGCCTGCGGGCACCGGGCCTGGAACGAATGGGCGAACGCCATGCTGTCGCTGCGGCGGCAAGTCGAGCGCGAAGCCGAGACCCTGGCGATCTGGCGCGAGCTGGCGATCACCGACATTGCCGGCGTGGTGTTCCGCAAGGACTGCGTGTTCGCCGATTTCCTGTTTCCCGGTCCGCTCGACGCCTCGGGTGCGCACTTTGCGGTCGATGCCTGGTTCAGTGCCGCGCGCTTCGCGGATCGCGTGGATTTTTCCGGCGTCATTTTCGGCGGCGACGGCTTCTTCGAGCACGCCGAGTTCGGCAAGGAAGCCTGCTTCGACCGCACTCGCTGGTCGTGCGATGCCCAGTTCCGCATGAGCCGGTTCAAGGACAGCGCGAGCTTTCGCGAAGCACGCTTCGATCGCGACGCCTGGTTCATCGGATCGCAGTTCGAGGCCGCGCTGTCGTTCGCCGCGGCGCAGTTCGTCGGCGCGGCGGGTCTCGACAATTGCGACTATCGCGGGCCGTCTGAGTTCACGCTCGCCCGATTTTTGGGCAATGCCGGCTTCGGGCATGCCCGCTTCACCGGTCCGGCGCGGTTCGACGACGCGCGCTTCGAGCGCAAGGCCTGGTTCAACCAGGCCAGCTTCAAAGCGCCGGCCTCGTTCGATCGGACCCGGTTCGCGGGCGACTACCGACTTCGCGGAGGTCTCGTTCGTCAACAAGCCCGCCGTGGTCGACACGATCGCCGCACTCGGGAGGGAGCTTGCCGACCGCGGCTTGTGACGGAGGGCTTCACCCGAGCTTTGCCAGCACGCGGCGCGCGATGCTCTTCAGCCGCCCCATGAAGGTCGTCGGCGCGTCCGCCTCTTCGTCCTCGGCCAGCCGCAGGCCGACGCTGGTGACGCGGCCGTCGGCCACGCGATGCACCAGCAGGGCGATCGGTCCGAGCGGAACGATGTCGCCCTGCCGCGGCCGGCGCTTGACCTCCTCGGCGATGTGATCGGCGAGCGAGACCTCGGTGGCCTCCGGGGCGACCGACAGACCGTAGATTTCGGCGAGCGCGCCGAGCGTGACGTCGCCGCCGACGAAGAAATCGCCGAGCAGGCGCGGATCGGGCGCCGCCGGCGGCGGCATGTCGACGAAGAAGCGGTCGAGCGCCTGCGCCTTCTCGGGCGGCGCCAGCAGATAGAGATAGTCGCCCTCGCGCACCGGCCCGGCCTCGGCCGGCGACAGGATGCGTTGGTCGCGCACGACCAGCGTCGGCCTGGCCCAGGCCGGGATGAGCCCGCGCCGCAGGTAGGGACTCTTGGCCGGCACCGGATAGCCGACGATTTCCTGCTCGAGCTGACCCGGCAGATCGAGCTCGACCCGGCGCGGCAGCGGGTCGCTGCGCGGAAACGACACGTCGAGCCAGCGCGCCGCCGGCGCGATGGTCCAGCCCTGCACCAGCAGCGACACCAGCACGACGACGAAGCCGACGTCGAAATAGACATGGCGCATTCGGCAACCCGACCAGCAACGGGATCGAGGCGATGAAAATCCCGACCGCGCCGCGCAGGCCGACCCAGGAGATGAACAGCTTCTCGCGCACGCTGAAACGGAACGGCGCGAGGCACAGAAACACCGCCACCGGCCGTGCGACCAGCATCAGCGCCGCGGCCACCGCGAGCGCCGGCAGAATCGTCTTCGGCAGGCGGTCGGGCCAGACCAGCAGGCCGAGCAGGACGAACATCACGATCTGCGCGAGCCAGGTGGCGGCGTCGAGGAAGCGCGACGACCGCATTGTGCGCGCGGGTCGGCGCTGTTTCCGACCACCAGCCCGGCGATGTAGACGGCAAGGAAGCCCGAGCCGTGCGCGGTCTGGGCGAGCGCGAAGATGACCAGCGCGCCGGTGGCGACGAACGGCGCATGCAGCCCCTGCGGCAGGTCGAGCCGGTTGAGCACCAGCACCACCGCGCGGCCGCCGGCATAGCCGATGAGGCCACCGAGGATGGCCTCTTTCGCCAGCAGCAGCGCGATCTCGGACCACGCCTTGCTGCCGACCAGCAGGATCTCCACCAGGACGAGCGTGAGGAAGATCGCGAACGGATCGTTGATGCCGGATTCGACCTCGAGGGTCGCGCTGACCCGCGGGCGCAACCGCAGCCCGCGCGCGTGCGAGCAGGAAGAACACCGCCGCGGCGTCGGTCGAGGCGATGACCGCGCCGATCAGCAGCGCTTGTGTCCAGCCGAGCTCGAGCGCCCACATGGCGGCCGGCGCCGTGAGCGCGGCGGTCACCAGCACCCCCACCGTCGCCAGCATGCCGGCGGGCGCGATCACGTTGCGGAAGGTCTGGAAGCGCGTGCGCAACCCGCCGTCGAACAGGATGAGCGCCGAGCGCCACCGAGCCGACCGTGTAGGTGAGCTCGCACGTCGTCGAACCTGATGCCGAGCGGCCCGGCCTCGCCGGCCAGCATGCCGACCACCAGAAAGGCGAGCAGCAACGGCGCCCCGAAGCGCAGCGCAACGAGGCTCGACAGGATGCCGGCCAGCACCAGGAGCGAGCCGAACAGAATGCCGATGCTGATGGTATCGAGCGAGGCCATCGCGCGTAAAGCTCCATTCTATCCGAGGGTTGTTACACCGGCGCAGCAGCAACGCCAAACGACGCCTGCCGGAGGGACCGGCAACGATGATACCTTCAATGCTATCGGCGTGCGCTTCGCCGCCGACGTCACGATCAACCTGCGGGAGGGAACTCCGTGAGAGCGCCGAGCCCGCCCTCCTCCGGGTCCGCGAGGGAGCCGCCGATCATCATCGGTATCGCCTGCGGCGCCGGCGCCGCGCTGTTCTGGGCGGCCGGCTTCGTCGCCGCCCGCCATGGCATCGCGGTCGGGTTCTCGCCTGCGGATCTCGCCTTTCATCGTTTCGTCTGGGTGGGATTGGTGTTCCTGCCGCTCGTCGCGCGCGATGGCCTTGCCGATCTCGGCGGCGTCGGCTGGGCCAAGGCAGTGATCCTGACGCTGTTCGTCGGGCCGTTGTTCTCGATCCTGAGCTATTCGGGCTTCCTGCTGGTGCCGCTCGGCCATGGCGGGGTGATCCAGCCCTCCTGCGCGGCGCTCGGCGGGCTCGCGCTCGCGACCCTGGTGCTGCGAGAGAAGCTGCCGGCACGGCGCCTGGCCGGAGCGGCGACGATCGTCGCCGGGCTTGCGGTGATCGGTGGCGAGGCGATCGCCACCATCGGAGCGCATGGGGCGCTGGGCGATCTCTCCTTTGCCGTCGCCGGGACTGATGTTCGCGGCGTTCAGCACGCTGCTGCGGTTCTGGCGCATCACGCCGATGCGCGCGGTCGCGGTCACCAGCGTGGTGTCGCTCGTCGATCTTCCGATCCACTGGCTGCTGTTCGGGTTCGAGCGGATGGTCGCGCTCGGACTCCTGGAAAATCTCCTGCAGGCGGTGGTGCAGGGCATCTTCGCGGGCGCCCTTTCGACCTATCTGTTCACCCGCGCGGTGGTGCTGCTGGGCGCCGGACGCGCCGCCGTGTTTCCGTCGCTGGTGCCGGGCTTCACGCTGCTGATCGGCTTCCTCGCGCTCGGCGAGGTGCCGAGCTTGGCGCAGCTCGCGGGATTTGCGATCGTGCTGATCGGCTTCCGCCTGACGCAGACGTAGCCTACATCAACCGCCTACTCCGGCCCGGCATATTTCCCGGCAGTGTCCGGGAACATCGACTTGACGATCTTGAAGCGCGACACGTCGACGGTGCCGTCCATGTGCGGGAAGATGGCGGCGTCGCGGAACAGCTTCTCGACCCCGAAGTCGAGCATCATGCCGTTGCCGCCGTGCAGCTCGACCGCGTGCTGGGCGACCTTCAATATCTCCTCGGAGGCGAACACCTTGGCCATGTTGCAGAGCGTCTCGGCGTCGGGTGCCTTCTCGTCGACCGCCTCGGCGGCGCGGCGCGTGAGCGCGCGCACCGCCTCGATCTTGGTCGCCATGTCGGCCAGCCGCACCGCCACCGCCTGGTGCTTGATCGAGAATGCGGCCGCCCTGCACGTAGTTCTGCACGTAGTCGGAGGTCACCTCGAAGGCGCGCACGCCGACGCCGAGATTCTTCGCCGCCTGGATGATCTTGCCGGGCTGGAAATAGACGCCGGCGCGGCCGAGCGCATTGCCTTCGGCCAGCAGGTGGTCCGCCGGCACGCGCATGTCCTCGAACACCAGCTCGCCGTTGTTCATGAACCGGCAGCCGAGCGTCTCGTTGCAGCGCGCGATGGTCAGGCCGGGCGTGTCGCGCGGCACCAGAAAGCTCGACGTGCCCTGCAGCATGCCGACCTTCGGATCGGTATTGGCGTAGACCACGAACAGGCCGGCGTCGTAACCGTTCGAGATGAACTGCTTGCGGCCATTGATGATCCACTCGCCGTCGCGTCTTGACGGCGCGGGTCTGCATCGCGGCTTCCGGCACGTTGTAAGGCAGCCAGCGGTCGGAGGCGCCGCGCGGCTCGGTCAGGCAGTGCGCGAGCAGGAACTGCGGGTCATCGACGATGCGCGGGAACCAGCGCTCCTGCAGGTGCCGCGGCGCCAGGTTGCGCAACAGCACCGACACTTTCCAGATCTGCACCAGCTTGTCGGCGAGCCCGGAATCGCCGCGCGCGATCTCCTCGGCGATGATCGCGAAGGTCTGCGTCTCCGTTCCCTTGTCCAGCTCGAGCCCGCCGAACTCCTCCGGCACGCCGAGCGTGCGCAGCCCGACCTTGTCGGCGCCGGCGAGGATTTCGCGCGGCAGCCGGTCCGCCGGCGTCATCAGCCATTCGCGCTGCCAGTTGCCGCGGATGAACGGGATCACCACGTCATCGACGAAGTCGCGGCACGATTGCCGCATCAGGCGCTGCTCTTCGGACAGTCCGTGGCTGGACGCGATGTCGAGCATGGGCAGCCACCTCTGGTCGATGGTCCGTAGGTTGGGTCGAGTTCTCGAGACCCAACCATTCGGAGTCTTCGTTCAGCGAATGTTGGGTCTCGCGAAGGGCTCGACCCAACCTACGACGCTACGCCGCCTTCCGCGACGCCAGGAACGCGCCCATGCGGTCGAGCGCCTTGAGGATGTTCTCGGTCGAGTTGGCGTAGGAGAGCCGCATATAGCCCTCGCCTAAAATGCCGAAATCGGGGCCGCCGATGACGGCGACGCCGGCGTCCTCCAGGAGCGAAGAAGCGAGCGCCTTCGCCTTCCAGCCGGTGCGCTTGACGTTGGGGAACGCGTAGAACGCGCCCTTCGGCACCGCGCAACTCACCCCCGGCAGGCGGTTGAGGCCTTCGACCACGACCTTGCGGCGCTTGTCGAACTCGGCGACCATCTGGTGCACCTCGTCCTGCGGCCCCTTGAGCGCGGCAAGGCCGGCATATTGCGCCGACGCATTGACGCAGGAATGCAGGTTGACGGCGAGCTTGCGCGCATAGTCGTAGAGCTTGCCGGGCCAGACCGCGTAGCCGAGCCGCCAGCCGGTCATCGCGTAGGTCTTGGACCAGCCGTTGAGCAGGATCAGGCGATCGCGGATCGACGGATACGAGAGCAGGCACACATGGCTCTCGCCGTCGTAGACCATGTGGTCGTAGATCTCGTCCGACATCACCGCGACGTCGGGAAACTTCTCGAGCCCGGCGACGAGCTTGTCGACCTCGCTCTTGGGCGTAACGCCGCCGGTCGGGTTGGCGGGCGAGTTCACGATCAACAGCCGCGTCTCCGGCGTGATCAGGCCGAGCGTCTCGTCGGCCGAGAACGCGAAGTTGTTCTGCTCGCGGATCGGCACCGGCACCGGCCGCGCGCCGGTATATTCGATCATCGAGCGATAGATCGGAAAGCCGGGGTCGGTATAGAGGATGTCGGCGCCGGGCTCGCCGAACATCAGGATCGACATGAACATGGTGGGCTTGCCGCCGGGCAGGATCATCACCTGGTCGGGCGAAACCTCGACCTTGAAGCGCTTGCCGAGATCGGCCGCCACCGCCTCGCGCAACGGCAGGATGCCGGTCGACGGCGTATAGCCGTGATGGCCGTCGCGCAGCGCCTTCACGGCCGCCTCGACGATGAAATCGGGCGTGCGGAAATCGGGCTGGCCGATGCCGAGATTGATGATGTCGCGGCCCTGGGCGGCGAGCGCCGTGGCGCGGGCAAGCACCGCGAAGGCGTTCTCCTCGCCCAGCCGGTCGAAGGCCGCGATGGTCTTGAGCATGGCGTTTTCCTCACGTTTTTCGCGCGGCAGTTCAGCCGATTGCCGTGGAAAAATCAAATCCGACGAGGCGCACAACGCCAAGAGCCCGGGGCTGGGCCCCGGGCTCCTGTTGCGTCTCAAGCCTGCATTGTCAGTCGGGGCCGCCGCCGAACTTCGAGCCGATATCCTGCATCAGGCCGTGGCGGATGCGCGGATCGGGGTCGGTGCCGAGCACGTAGGTGCTGAAGGTGACGGTATTGGGTGGGTAGGTCCGGACGCCATAGTGGTAAGTCGCGGCCGGCTTCGCCTTGACCTGCGCGCGATACTTGCGTTCCGCCGCATTGGCCGGCACGGCGAGCAGCACCGCAAGGCCCGCCGCGGATCGAGACCAGCTTGATGGAGATCGATGTCGATCTGAGCTCTCGCAAACCGCGTTGTCATTGCGGCGATCATACACCGGGACGCGCCGCGCAGGCGCGTCCCGGCGTAAACTTCGATCAAAAGTTCGTGTCGAAGAACGCGCAGTCCCGCTCGCGCTACACCCGCTTCACCATTTCCCGGCACCAACGCCTTGATGTTGGGCGCGCCGACCTGCTGCATCATCGCGTAGGTCTCGATGCGCAGCAGCTCGAGCACCCGCTCGACGCCGGGCTGGCCGAAGGCGCCGAGGCCCCACGCATAGGGCCGGCCGACGCAGACCGCGGTCGCGCCCATGCACAGCGCCTTGACGATGTCGGAGCCGCGCCGGAAGCCGCTGTCGACCAGGATCGGCATGCGGCCCTTCACCGCCTCGACGATCTCGGGCAGCGCGTCGATGGTCGAGCGCCCCGAGTCCTCGCTGCGCGCGCCGTGATTGGAGACGATGATGCCGTCCATGCCGGCGTCCGCCGCCAGCACGGCGTCCTCGTAGGCGAGCACGCCCTTGAGCACGATCTTCATCTTGGTGACGTCGCGCAGCCGCTTCATGAAATCCCACGTCATGTTCGACGACTGGGTGTTGGTCAGGCCGCTGATGTCGACGCCCTGATACATCGCGCGCCGCGCCAGATTCGCCTGCAGGCTCGAGCGGTCGTGGCAGGCATTGCAGTCGCGGGTATCGGTCCTGCGCAGCCGGAACGAGGTTTCCTGGTTGCGGCCGCCGCTGCGGTCGATCGTCACCGCGACCACCGGGCAGCCGGCCTTCTCGGCGCGCGTCACGAAGGCCTTGGCGACGTCCCACTTGTTGGTGGCATAGAGCTGGTACCAGATCGGCGCGCCGCGCGCGGCGGTCACGTCCTCGGGCGAGCTGGTGGTGGCGGTCGAAGGATCTGCAGGTGGTTGCCGGCCTTCGCCCCCTTCGCGGTCGCGATCTCGCCCTCCTCGTGGAAGGCCTTCTGGCCGCCGATCGGCGCCACCACGATCGGGCTGGGGTATTTGACGCCGAGGATGTCGACGCTCATGTCGACCTTGCTGACGTCGACCAGCCGGCGCGGCCGCAGCACGAACTTCAAGAAGTCTTCGCGGTTGCGACGCAAGGTGACCTCGTCGTCGATGCCGGACGCCATGTAGCCGAAATGCGCGGGCGGGACCTTGGCGCGCATCACCGGCTCGAAATCGAACACGTTGATCGCCTCTTTCGGGCTCTTGATCAGGTCCTCGGTCTTGAGCGGCGCCCACATCAACGGATCGGGGAGCTTGGTGCCGGGCGTCGGCCCTTCCCCGGCGAACGCCGAGAAGCCGCCGGCCGCCCACAGCGGGCTGGCGGCCAGAAACTGCAGGAACTTGCGACGATTGCTGGCTTGGTCTTCGAACGACGGCATGGCGGCCCTCCCACAAGAGCAATGCACCGACCTCCAACTTTGTGCTGGATGGTCGCGATGACCTACATCCTACACCTCCCGTTTGCGGATATAAATCGGGTTGACTCCCGAGCAACAGAGGACCACGACAGGCCATGCCGAGCACCGCCGAGAAATGCCGCACCTTTCGCAAGCTGCACGAAGCCGGATGCTTCGTGATCCCCAACCCGTGGGACATCGGTACGACGCGTTATCTCCAGCATCTGGGCTTCAAGGCGCTCGCCACCACCAGCGCGGGCTTCGCCTTCTCGCGCGGCGTCCCCGATGCGGCGGTTTCGCGCGACGACATGCTCGCGCACATCGCCGAGCTCGTTGCCGCATCCGACCTGCCGGTGAACGCCGATTTCGAGGGCGGCTACGCGCACGAGCCGCAAGGCGTCGCCGAGAGCGTGCGGCTCTGCGTGGCGACCGGCGTCGCGGGGCTGTCGATCGAGGATTCGACCGGCGACAAGGACAAGCCGCTCGACGAGCTCGACCTCGCGGTTGCGCGCATCAAGGCGGCGCGCGCGGCGATCGACCAGGCCGGCGGCGACGTGCTGCTCACCGGCCGCGCCGAATGCTTTCTGGTCGGCCGGCCCGATCTCGACGAGACCATCCGGCGACTGAAGGCATATGCGGAGGCCGGCGCCGATTGCCTCTATGCGCCGGGCATCCGCGCGCGCGAGCAGATCGCCGCGGTGGTGCAGGCGGCGGCGCCCAAGCCGGTCAACTTCCTGATGCCTGGCGCGCTCGGGCTCACGGTCGCCGATCTCGCTGCGCTCGGCGTGCGCCGGGTCAGCGTCGGCGGCACGATCTCGCGTGTCGCCTTCGGCGCGTTCATGCGCGCCGCCAAGGCGATCGCCGACGAAGGCCGCTTCGACGCCTTCGCGGACGCGGTGCCGCACGCCGAGCTCAACGCGTTCTTCCGCGACGACATGACGAAGCGATCGCCATGACGGTCGAGTCGCAGCCTCATCCGCTCACCGGCCAGCCGATCGGCCCGCCGGTCGATCCGCGGCCGGCGCCGCGCCCCGGACCGGTGACGCTCGAAGGCCGCTACGGGCGGGTCGAGCGGCTCGCGCCCCACCACGAAACTGCGCTGTGGCAGGCGGTCAGCGGCCATGACCAGACCTGGACCTACATGTCGGGCTACGGTCCGTTCGCGGACGCCGCCGCGTTCTCCGAATGGCTCGCCGGCAGGGTGAAGCTCGACGATCCCTATTCGTACGCGCTCGTCGACCGGTCCGGCCATGCCGTGGGCATCGCCACCTTGATGGAAATCCGCCCCGCGATGCGGGTGATCGAGGTCGGCCACATCGTCTATTCGCCCGCCGTGCAACGCACGCCGCTCGGCACCGAGGCGCAATATTTTCTGGCGCGCTACGTGTTCGAGACGCTCGGCTACCGGCGCTACGAATGGAAATGCAACGCCCTCAATGCGCCCTCGCGCCGCGCCGCGCTGCGCTACGGATTCGCCTTCGAGGGCATCTTGCGCCAGCACATGATCGCCAAGGGCCACAGCCGCGACACCGCCTATTTCTCGATGCTCGATCGCGAATGGCCGGCGCGCAAGGCCGCGTTCGAGCGCTGGCTCGCGCCGGAGAACTTCGATGCGGCCGGCAAGCAGCGGGTGAGCTTGAGCGAATTGAACGCAGTGCCGTCCGGGGGCTGAAGGGATTTTGCGCTTCGCGAGTCTTGCGCTGGGTCCCGGGTCTCGTTCCGCTCGGGCTGAAGAAGCCCTCGCTTCACTCGCCCGGGACACGTGTTACAGTCTTGCCCGGCTAATTGCTCCCAGACGAAATGACCAAGTGCTATTTCGTCTACATCCTGGCGAGTCAGCGAAACGGTACTCAGTATGTCGGGGTGACGAACGATCTCGTGCGCCGGATGACGGAACACAAAGGCAAACTCGTTCCCGGCTTCACCCGGAAGTACGGGGTCGACAAGTTGGTGTATTTCGAAGAATACGCATCGATCCTGGAGGCACGTGCGCGTGAACATTCGCCGAAGCGCTGGCAGCGTGCCTGGAAGATCGAGCTCATCGAGAAGATGAACCCGGAATGGCGTGATCTAACCAACGAATTGGCGCTCTGACCACTCACGTGTCCCGGGCGAATGTAGCGAGGGCTCCTTCAGCCCGAGCGGAACGAGACCCGGGACCCAGCGCAAGAGTCGCGAAGCGCAATATTGCTGCCTCGGAATCGCGCTGCCCTGAGAAACAAAAAGGGACACGACATGCATATCCTCATCACGGGCGCGGCCGGCATGATCGGCCGCAAGTTGACCGACCGGCTCGCCAGCGACGGCGGGCTCAACGGCAAGCGGATCGACAAGCTGACGCTGTTCGACGTGGTTCCACCGCTCAAGGCCACAAGCTTTGCAGGCCAAATGGAAATGGTGGCCGCCGATCTTTCAGAGCGGAGCAAAGCCGCGAGGGCAGTCGAGGGCCGTCCCGATGTGATCTTCCACCTCGCCGGCGTGGTCTCGGGCGAGGCCGAGCTCGATTTCGACAAGGGCTATCACGTCAACCTCGACGGCACCCGCGCACTGCTGGAGGCCGTGCGCGCCGCCGGCGACGGCTATCGGCCGCGGCTGGTCTATACCTCGTCGATCGCGGTGTTCGGCGCGCCGTTCCCGCACGCGATCCCGGATGATTTTCATCTCACGCCGTTGACCTCCTACGGCACCCAGAAGGCGATCGGCGAGGCGCTGCTGGCCGACTACACGCGGCGCGGCTTCTGCGACGGCGTCGGCATAAGGCTGCCGAGCATCGTGGTGCGGCCGGGCAAGCCCAACAAGGCGGCGTCGGGCTTCTTTTCCGGGGTCATCCGCGAGCCGCTCGCCGGCCTCGAGGCGGTGCTGCCGGTCAAGGAGAGCGTGGTGCACACCCATGCGAGCCCGCGCGCGGCCATCGGCTTCCTCATCCACGCCGCCGGTCTGGCGCGCGACGCGCTCGGCGCCCGCGTCAATCTCTCGATGCCGGGCGTCTGCTGCACGGTGGCGGAGCAGATCGCCGCGCTGCGCCGCATCGCCGGCGAGCGCGTTGCAGCCCGCATCCGCCCGGTCGACGATCCGCTGGTGGCGCGCATCGTCGACGGCTGGCCGCAGCGCATCGAAGCCCGCCGCGCGCGCGAGCTCGGTTTCAAGGCCGAGAGCTCGTTCGACGAGATCATCCGCATCCATATCGACGAGGACCGCGACGGCAGCTTCGTCGCTTGACCCGAGTCGCTTGTGTTGCCGCAATGCGCATGCTTGGCTCGAAAAAATTGGCGCGAGGAAAAACGGTGGTCAGGAGCACGATGAGCACGACCAGGACAAATCGACCAATCGCGTTGGCCATGATGCTCGGCGTCTCGCTCGCGCTCTGCCCAAGCGTGGCGGCAGCGCAGGACTATCCCACGCGACCGATCAAGATCATCGTCGGCTTCGCTCCCGGCGGCGGCGTCGACACGGTGGCGCGGCTGGTCGGGCAGGAAATGTCGAAGGGGCTCGGGCAATCCGTGGTGATCGAGAACCGGCCGGGCGCCGCTGGCACGATCGGCGCCACCGCGGCGGCGCGCAGCGAGCCCGACGGCTACACGCTGGTGATGTTTCCGGGCGGCCATCCGCTCTATGGCGCGACCCACAAATCGCTGCCATTCGACACGGTCACCAGCTTCGAGTGGATTTCGACGGTCGTGACCTTGCAGTTCCTGGCGCTGGTCCGCGCCGAAGCAAAATACCAGTCGCTGGCCGAGCTGATCGCCGCCGCCAAGGCCGCGCCCGAAACCATCACCTATGCGAGCGCCGGCGTGGGCTCGACCCACCACCTCACCATCGAGATGATCGCCAACCGCGCGGGCGCCAAGTTCCTGCACGTGCCCTACCAGGGCGATGCCCCAGCGCTCGGCGCGCTGCTCGGCGATCAGGTGCAATTCACGCTCGCCACCCCGACGCAGGCGATCGGCAATATCCAGGGCGGCAAGGTGCGGGCGCTGGCCGTCACCGGCAACACCCGCATGCCGGCAGTGCCCGATGTGCCGACCGTCGAGCAGGCAACCAGCTTCAAGGACTTCGATGTGCGCACCTGGTTCGGTCTGGCGGCCCCGGCCGGCGTGCCGGCTGCGATCGTCACGCGCCTGAACGCAGAAGTCCGCAAGGCGCTGGCGGTGCCCGAGGTCCGCGCCAAGCTCGAGCAGATTGGCGGCGAGGTGCGCCCGAGCTCATCGCAGGAATTCCGCGACCGCATCGCCCGCGAGCTGCAGATGTGGATCAAGGTGGTCGACGACATCAAGCTGCCACGGCAGTAGCAGCGGCGCGGACGGGAGCGAGCGTTGGATCTGAATCTGCGCGGCCGCAGGGCGCTGATCACCGGCGGGTCGAAGGGCATCGGGCTCGCCATCGCAAAATCGCTGGCGGCGGAAGGCTGCCACCTCCACCTGGCGGCGCGCACCGCGTCCGAGCTCGACAAGGTCGCGCAGGAGCTCCGCGCCCGGCACAAGGTCGAGGTCACCACACATCCCGCGGACCTCAGCGACGGCGCGCAGGTCAATCAGGTCGCGGCCGCCTGCCAGGAGGTCGACATTCTGGTGAACAGCGCCGGCGGCATTCCGCGCGGCACCTTGCTCGAGATCGACGAGGAGAGATGGCGGCGCGCCTGGGACCTCAAGGTGTTCGGCGCCATCAACCTCACGCGCGAAATCTACCGGGCGATGTGCGAGCGCCGCAAAGGCGTGATCATCAACATCGTCGGCCTGTCGGGTGACCGTCCCGACGCCTATTACATCGCCGGCAGCTCGGCCAACGCGGCGCTAATCATGTTCTCGCGCTCGCTCGGCGGCGACAGCATCCGCTATGGCGTGCGAGTGGTGGCGGTGAACCCGGGTCCGGTCGAGACCGAGAAGCACATCCGCGACACCGAGCGCTTGGCGCAGGAAAAGTTCGGCGACAAGTCGCGCTGGCGCGACGTGATGGCCGGGCTGCCGATGCAGCGCGCGGCGCTGCCCGAGGAGGTGTCGAGCATGGTGGCGTTCCTGGCCTCCGATCATGCCTCTTACATCAGCGGCAGCGCGGTGACGATCGACGGGGGGCTTCTGGCCAATTCGGCGATCGGCGTGCGGCGCGGCTGACGCGATCGCCGGGCACTATGATGCGCTTCCCCGCCCCGCTCCTTCCCGCCATCTTGGTCAGGCGCTACAAGCGGTTCCTCGCCGACGTCGTGCTGCCGTCGGGCGAGACCGTGACGGTGCATTGCGCCAATCCGGGATCGATGACCGGTCTCAACGTGCCGGGCGCGCGGGTCTGGCTGTCGAAGTCGGCCAATCCGAGCCGCAAGCTCGTCCATTCCTGGGAGCTGATCGAGGTCGATCTCGGCGGCGGCGCCGAGCTGGTCGGCATCAACACCTTGCACCCCAATGCGCTCGCCGCCGAGGCGATCGCGGCCGGCGCCATCCCGGAGCTGGCCGGCTATGCCACGGTCCGCCGCGAGGTGAAGTACGGCAAGGGCTCGCGCGTCGATTTCCTGCTCGAAGGTCCGCCGCGGCCGCCGTGCTACGTGGAGATCAAGAACGTCCACCTGATGCGCCGGGCGTCGCTCGCCGAATTCCCCGATGCGGTGACCAAGCGCGGCGCCAGGCACCTCGCCGAGCTGGCCGACATGGTGGCGCTCGGCAGCCGCGCGGTGATGTTCTACCTGATCCAGATCGGCTCGGCCCGCCGCTTCGCGCTCGCCCGCGACATCGACCCGACCTACGGCAAGGCCTTCGACGCCGCGCGCGCGGCCGGGGTCGAGGCCATCGCCTATCGGTGCGGGATCACCCGCGAAGGTATCGAGGTGGTGGAGCCGGTCGCGATCAGCGAATAGTAGGGGCGCCCCTCGTGGGCGCGCACAACGTCGTCACGAACGGACGACCACAAGGGTCGCCCCTACCAGCCTCGCCTTACCCGCTTGCTTCTCTCGCCTCGTCGCTTACATTGCATTGCAAAATGGCGGCCTGATGCCGCGAGGAGGCGGCGCGGCCGCGGCCCTTGATGAGCTATGTCGACGCGGCATTGGCGCCGCAACGCAAGACCGGACAGATCAAGCTGCACGGCCCGGCCGCCTTCGACGGCATGCGCAAGGCCGGGCGGCTGGCGGCCGAGTGCCTCGACATGCTCGCCGGCGAGGTCCGGCCCGGGGTGCCGACCGAGAAGATCGACCGGCTGGTGTTCGACTTCGCCATGGACCACGGCGCGACGCCCGCCACCCTGATGTATCGCGGCTACCGCAAGGCGACCTGCACCTCGGTCAATCACGTGGTCTGCCACGGCATCCCGAGCGACAAGCCGCTCAAGGAGGGCGACATCGTCAATGTCGACGTGACGCTGATCCTCGACGGCTGGCACGGCGATTCGAGCCGCATGTTCGCGGTCGGCACCATCCCGCGCCGGGCCGAGCGGCTGATCGAGGTGACCTACGAGGCGATGATGCGCGGCATCGCGGTGATCCGCCCGGGCGCCACCACCGGCGACATCGGCGCCGCCATCCAGGCCTACGTCGAAGGCCAGCACATGAGCGTGGTGCGCGATTTCTGCGGCCATGGCCTGGGCCGCCTGTTCCATGACGAGCCCAACATCGTCCATGTCGGCCGGCCCGGCGAAGGCATCGTGCTGCGGCCGGGCATGTTCTTCACGGTCGAGCCGATGATCAATCTCGGCCGCCCGCACGTGAAGGTGCTTTCCGACGGCTGGACCGCGGTGACGCGCGACCGCTCGCTGTCGGCGCAGTTCGAGCACACGGTGGCGGTGACCGACAAGGGCGTCGAGATCTTCACGCTCTCGCCCAAAGGGATCGACCGGCCGCCCGGCAGCCGGTGAGCGACACGGGTTTTCTTTCTGCTGCCTCCGCTCCCGAGCCGCAGCGTCGCGCCGCAAACGCCCTGACAACGAGGAGGCCCCCATGCGCACCCAGGCGGAAAAGGCGGCCATGTTCCGGGCGCTGCATGCGCGACCGGGCGCCTTCATCATTCCGAATCCATGGGAGGCGGGAACGGCGCGGCTCCTTGCCGCGCTCGGCTTCGAGGCGCTCGCCACCACGAGCCTGGGGCTCGCCAACATGCTCGGCCGCAGCACCGTGAGCCGGGACGAGATTTTGGAGAATTGCCAGCAGATCGCGTCGGCGACCAGCCTGCCGGTCAACGTGGACCTTGAGAATTGCGGCGCCGACGAACCACAGGCCGCGGCCGAGGCGATCCGCCTCGCCGCGCGAGGCAGGCGCGGTCGGCGGCTCGATCGAGGACGCGACCGGCGATCCGCGCAAGCCGATCTACGACTTCACGCTGGCGGTCGAGCGCGTGCAGGCGGCCGTCGCGGTGACGCGTTCGCTGCCGGTCCCGTTCATGCTCACGGCGCGGGCGGAGAACTTCGTGGCCGGCCGCGCCGATCTCGACGACACCATCCGGCGCCTGCAAGCCTTCGAGGACGCCGGCGCGGACGTTCTCTACGCGCCCGGCCTGAAAGACCTGGCGACCATCCGCACCGTCGTGTCCTCGGTCGGAAAGCCGATCAACGTGGTGATGACCCATGCCGATCCCACACTCACCGCCGCCGACCTGTCGGCCGCCGGCGTGAAGCGCATCAGCATCGGCGGCAGCCTGTCGCGATTTGCGCTCGCAGCCTTCCTGAAGGGCGCGCGCGAGATGAAGGAGCAAGGAGCGTTCAGCTTCATCCGCGAAGCGGCACCAAGCAAGGAGATCAGGGCGGCGTTCGCGCAGGAACAGTGAGGGTCCCACGACAAGCGGCGTCCAATCAGGTCTCTTGACTCTTTGCTCTTTGTTCTCTATTTGTTCTTGGATGGAAACGCTGGGCGACGCGCGTACGCACGGCTGGCGCATCGCCGCGAAGCGAGGCGCGGCGGACGCAAGCTTGCCCGGCAATGGAAATCCCACGACAGCCTCGAGCCCGGGCGAGGAGATTCCGCATCAGCACGGCCATCGCCAACGTCTGCGCCAGCGCTTCCTCGACGCCGGCGACGCGGCGCTCAGCGACTACGAGCTGCTCGAGCTGATCCTGTTCCGCGCCATTCCCATCCGCGATCTCAAGCCGCTGGCGAAGGCGCTGCTCGCCGAGTTCGGCTCGTTCGCCGAGGTGATCTCGGCGCCGATCGAGCGGCTCAAGCGGGTGAAGGGCCTGGGCGATGCCGCCGTCACCGAGCTCAAGATCGTGCAGGCGGCGGCGGGCCGGCTCGCGCGCGGACAGGTCAAGCGGCGGGAAGTGCTCTCGTCGTGGTCGAACGTGCTCGACTATTGCCGCACCACGATGGCGTTCGACGACACCGAGAAATTCCGCGTGCTTTTCCTCGACAAGAAGAACCAGCTCATCGCCGACGAGGTGCAGCAGCGGGGCACCGTCGACCACACGCCGGTCTATCCGCGCGAGGTGGTCAAGCGCGCGCTCGAGCTCGCCGCCACCGCCGTTATCCTGGTGCACAACCACCCCTCCGGCGATCCGACGCCGTCGCGCGCCGACGTCCAGATGACGCAGGCGATCATCGAGGTCGCGCGCCCGCTCGGCATCGCCGTGCACGACCACATCATCGTCGGCAAGGACGGGCATGCGAGCTTGAAGGCGCTGAAGCTGATCTAGCGCCGTCAGCTTTTAGGAGCGGACCGGACCTATCGCGGACATAGCGGAATCGACACGATTGACCCACGCGGACCAGCACTTGAGGTTTATGCGTCGGTCGCATCGCAGCGAACGGCCAATACCGGCGGTGGGCAATGCGCCGGTGACATGCGCGCAAGAGCTTCATAAGCAGGTTGCATCGGGTTCGGCCGGGGGAATGGCGTTCAAGGCGCGATGGACAAAGCGTTCCCGTCTGTCAAAGAGGCCTTGACCTGCCGCCATGTCGCGGGCGGTGAGCCTACGAGCCGGCGGAATGCCCGATTGAACGCCGCCTCGGAAGTCGTATCCGACGCGTCCCGCTATTTCCCCGATCCCGAGCGCGCTGTCCCGCAGCAGATCTCGTGCCAGATGCATTCGCCAGCCGGCGAGATAGTGGATCGGCGACTGGCCGACCAGCTCGACGAAACGTTTCGCCAGCGCTGCGCGCGACATCGCTGCCTCCTTGGCCAGTTCATCGACCGTCCAAGGACGATCCGGCAGCGCATGAAGCAAGCTGAGGACGCGGCCCACCTGAGGATCCTGCAGGCCCGCCAGCCAGCCACCGTGGCCTTGCGCCGCATAGCGAAATTGCCAGCGAAGGACTTCGACAAAAAGCGTTTCTGCCAATCGCGCCAGCACGGCGCGATTGCCTGGACCTGGCGCTGCGGTCTCGCTGATCAAATAGCGCAGCGAGGCGTGCCACCACTCTGCCTCGCGTTGCTGGTCGATCCGTTGCACGCATCGTCTTGCATCGTCCAACGTCTCGAGCTCAAGGCTCCCGCCGCGCGCGCGAACGCAAAGCACCGCCGGCAGAGATTTGAGCAGCGGATCAAACTGCTGGTCCGAGTGCAGAAAGCCACAGATGAAACGCGTGTGCTCGCCGCCGCCGCCGTACTTCAGGATCGTGATCCGTTCCACCGAAGGCTGCGAAAAGATGTCTTTGATCGGCGTCGGGGCCACTCCTGGATCGCTCGCCATGACGTGCTGGTCGCCGCGCGGGAATATGATCACGTCGCCGGTTTCGATGCGGACCGGAGGGAGCTTGCCTGAGGTCACGAGGCAACTGCCGCCAGTGCACACGTGGAACGGCGTCACCGATCCTTCCGGCACCTTGAGCCGGGCCGCCAGCATCTCGGGCGGGGAGGTGGAAAACGCCCACGGCCGCGTGAAATCGCCACAAAAATGAATTGCGCCCGACAAGCGCACAATGCGCAGAACTTCCGACAAGACGTCCATCGAACGCGCTCCGGATGCCGCGACGCTGAGCGCCGACCGCGCTCACGCCTGCAGAACACCTTTCAGAACGGCGGCCGTAGCGTCAAGCGCCGGAGCGTTTCGGCAAAGCCTCTTGGAGCCTCAGTCATTAGCGCCAACGCCGGCCTCGAGAAGTCCGGGACGATAGTCGAAGCCCGCGAGAGAGCCACGGAGGAGCCCAAATGCCGAGTTCAGTCAAGGAATTGCCTGCTGCAGCCAATGCCTCGGTTGCGAAGATCGGCCCCCAGGACGCGGCGGCTCTGATCGGGGGCGGGAATGTCTTGGAGGTCGACGTGCGCGACGCCCGAGCTGCAGAGCGGCGGAGCACGAGGGCAACTCAGCAGGCAACGTTCGCCGAACGCTTGGCATGTTTCATCGCAAGTCCCTTCCTGTTGCAACGATCAAGGGCGCACGCGAGCTGCGTGCGCCGCGTGAAGGCGCGTCAAACCGGTTTCAGCGCTTGGATCGGAACGGCTGGCGTCGAAGTTTCTGGCGAGTTCACTGCTGATGCGTCGGACTGCAGGGGCCGGCAGACCTGGGCGCGGTCTTGCAGCTTGTCTAGCGCCGCCCGCTTCTTGGGGGCGCTGGCCTTGCAGTTGTCGAACTGCTTGTTGCAGGTGCGTTGCGTGCAAGCGACGAGCAAATCGCCGTGCCTCTTACTGCCAGTCCCCTGGGAATCCTCGCCTCGCACCGGCTCTGGCAGGCGTGGTATTTCTGTAAGCAGGCCTGTTCGCCGACAGGCTTGGTAGCCGCCGGACCGGTGGCGAACATCAGCGCCATCGCAGCGACGCCCGCCAGCGTGGCGGCGGAGACGGTGGCCTTGCGAAACGAAATCGCGAATAGATGCTTGCGCATGAGTTTTGCTCCTTTTGATGACCGCCTCGATCGATCGGCTGGTCTTTCGACGCGCCGGAACTCATCCGGCGCTTCCATGCTGACGGATAGGGCCGGGAGCCTGCTGGCTCAATGATCGGGACGCCGCCTTCGTTTGCAGGGACGCCAAAAAGCGCACGCGGCGATTACGACGTATTGGCCGAGATGTTGCGCGCGGCGCGCCTGACCGGATCGGTGTTTCTCAGATGCGCAGGCGACCGTCGAGTCGAGCGTCCGCTCGGCATCGCCGTGCACGACCACATCATCGTCGGCAAGGACGAGCATGCGAGCTTGAAGGCGCTGAAGCTGATGTGACAGTGTGAGAGGGCGGGTTGCAACGAAACAAGTAGCGGGAATGCGCGTCGCGGCTTGTCGCGCCTCCGCGTTGATGTTATATAGAAATATAACTTGTGGAGGAGACATAGCATGTCTCATGCTGCGCGACTTCGACGGGTCGGAGGATCCGTGATGCTTGCGATCCCGAAGGCCATGCTGGACGCGCTCGACCTCAAGCCGAACGCCCCGGTCGGGCTTTCCATCAAGGGAGGCAGGCTCGTCGTCGATCCCAAGAAACGGCGGCGCTATTCGCTCGACGAGTTGCTGGCGCAGTGCGGTCGGTCGGCGCGGCGCTCGCGTGAGGAACGCGAATGGCTTGCAAGCCCGCCGGTCGGGCGCGAGCTCATTTGATGGACCGGGGAGACATCTACCTCGTGTCGCTCGATCCTGCTGCCGGGCACGAGCAGCAAGGCAATCGGCCCGTCCTGTTGATCTCGCCGGGCAAATTCAACCGCTTGACCGGCGTCCCGGTCGTGCTGCCGATTACGGCCGGAGGCGGCTTTGCCCGAATGGCAGGTTTCGCGGTAACGCTCATGGGCGCCGGCACGCAGACCACCGGGGTCGTTCGCTGCGATCAACCGCGCGCGCTCGATCTGCGTGCGCGCGGTGGCAGGAAGCTCGAAAGGGTACCTGACGAGATCGTCGACGAAGTCTTGAGCAGGGTCGCTCCGCTTTTCGAATAGCGCGGCAATCCGATCGCGCGCTGAAGCCCTCCGCAGTCATTCTTCCTGCAGAACCACGAAAGTCTCCAATAATGAAGATCGCGATCCTCGACGACTACGCCAACGTGGTGAGGGACCTCCCCTGCTTTCGCAAGCTCGCCGGACACGACGTCACGGTCTGGAATGATCAAACCGCCGACCAGGATGTGCTGGCGGAACGGCTCGCCGACACTGAGAATCCTGGTCCTCCTGCGCGAGCGCACGGCCATTCGTGCCCCGCTGATCGATCGGCTGCGGAAGCTCAAGCTGATCAGCCAACGCAACGTCTATCCGCACATCGACATCGATGCCTGCACGCGCCGCGGCATCCTGGTCTGCTCGACGACGCCGCCGATGACCGCGTTCCATGCGGCGGCCGAGCTCACCTGGGGGCTGATCATCGCCTCGATGCGACGCATCCCGCAGGAAAACGCGGCGCTCAAGGCCGGCCGCTGGCAATCGAGCGCCGGCCTGGACATGCGGGGCTTGACGCTCGGCATCTTCGGTTACGGCCGCATCGGGGGGCTGCTGGCGCGCTATGCCAAGGCTTTCGAGATGAATTCCATGGCATGGGGCCGCGAGGGCTCGCAGAGCCGCGCGCGCGCCGACGGGGTCGCGATCGCTGAGAGCCGCGAGGCGCTGTTCGCGCAGTCCGACATCCTCGCCGTCACCATCCGGCTCTATCCGGAGACGGCCGGGATCGTCAGCGGCCGCCGATCTCGCCCGCATGAAGCCGACGGCCCTGTTCGTGAACACGAGCCGCGCCGCCCTGGTCGAGCCGGGCGCCCTGCTCGCAGCGCTTCGCCAGGGACGGCCGGGGATGGCGGCGCTCGACGTGTTCGACGACGAGCCGGTCTACGGCGCGAGCGATCCCTTGGTCGCGATGGACAACGTCGTCGCCACGCCGCATCTCGGCTATGTCACGCGCAGCAATCTCGAGAGCTATTTCGACTATGCCTTCGACCAGATCGTGGCCTGGCTCGCCGGCAAGCCGATCAACGTCGTCAATCCGAAGGTCCTGGGCTGAGAGCGCTTGCGAGGTCAGGTTACTGGCGTACTTGGATTCGTCGAGTCACTCCGGCTTCATGCCCGAGAACTTCACCACCTTGCGCCACTTCTCGGTTTCCTCGGCGATGAGCTTTCCGAAGTCGGCGGGCGAACCTGCAAGCACCGTGCTGCCCTGGTCGGCAAGCCGCGCCTTGATCTTGGGGTCGGCGAGCGCTGCGCCGATCTCCGGTTGAGCTTGTCGATGATCTCGGGCGGCGTGTTCTTGGGCGCGCCGACGCCGTACCAGGCGCTGGCCTCGTAGCCCGGCACGAACTCGCCCACGGTCGGAATGTCCGGCAGCGCCTCCGAGCGCGTCGCCGTGGTGACGCCCAATGCGCGCAGCTTGCCGGACCTGATGTACTCGATCGACGCAGGCGCGGCGCCGAAATAGACCTGCACCTGTCCGCCGAGCAGGTCGGTCAGCGCGGGCGCCGCGCCGCGATATGGCACGTGCACCATGTTGACGCCGGTCATCATCTTGAACAGCTCGCCGGCGACATGGCCGGAGCTTCCGTTGCCGGGCGACGCCATGTTGATCTTGCCCGGATTGGCCTTGGCGTAGGCGATGAGCTCCGGAACCGACTTGGTCGGAAGCGAAGGATGCACCTCCATGACGAGGGGCTCACGGGTGATGCCCGCGACCGGGGCGATATCGCGAATGAAATCGAAACCGAGCTTGTCATAGAGGCTTGCGTTGATCGCGTTCGCCGGACCAGCCATGAGCAATGTGTAGCCGTCCGCCGTCGCGCGCACGACCGTCTCGGTGGCGATATTGGTGGATGCGCCCGGCCGGTTCTCGATGACGAATGGCTGACCAAGGCGCTCCGACAGCCATTGACCGATCAGCCGCGCGAGGATGTCGTATGTCCCGCCGGCCGCATAGCCGACAATCAAGCGCACCGGCCGCGTCGGATAGGTCTGCGCCCAGGCGACGCGCGAAACCGCCGGGATCGCGGCAGCCGCCGCTGCCAGATGCAGAAATTGTCGGCGCGCAAGCTTCATGACGTTTCCTCTCTCTCTCGGCCTCTTGCGCATGCGCGCCCGATTTTCCCAAGCCACCCATACAAGTACCGGTCCCATACTTCCATGCGACAACACCAACTGGGAGCTTGCAACACTCTCCACTCGCCAGCCTCGGCGCTGCCCGCGCCGCTCACAAGAGCAGCTGAGCGGTTCGCCGCCGCTAACGCCCCCACAGCTCCTTGGATGCCATCCGCGCACCCTCGACCAGCGACTTCGAGCTTCGCCCACTGCACCGAGGGATGGCACCGCACGATGTCGTAGCTCTGGGCGAAGCCGCAGTCGGTGCCCGCGATGACGTTCTCGCGCCCGACGACGCTGGCGAAATTCTTGATGCGCCACGCCACCAGCTCGGGATGCTCGACCACGTTGGTCGAATGGGTGACCATGCCGGGAATGAGGATCTTGCCGTCCGGCAGCTTCACATCCTTCCACACCATCCATTCGTGCTCGTGCCGCGGGTTGGCGCTTTCCAGCGAGTAAGCCTGCGCCCGCACCTTGAGGATGAGATCGCATAGCGTTCGCAGCGGCACGTCCATGGTGTGGGGCGCGTTCCAGCTTCCCCAGCAGACGTGGTAGCGCACCTTGTCTTCCGGGATGCCGGTCAGGGCATAGTTCGTCAGGTCGACGCAGCGCTCGGCGTATTTGTGCACCTCGCGCTCGCTCATCTCGCCGAGCAGCCGGTCGTATTCGTGCGCCAGAAACGCATCGTCGAGCTGAAGGATGAATCCGGCGTCGACGATCGCCTTGTATTCCTCCTTCAGCGCATCGGCGAGCGCGACCACGATCTCCGCGTCGGATTTGTAGTAGGCGTTGAGCCACAGCCCGCGCGCGCTCCACGGCGCGGCGACCGGCATGAACGCGTCCACGACGTTCACGCCTTCGAGCGCCGACTTGAAGTTGTCGATGTCCCGGCCGATGGCGGCCTGCCCCTTGTAGGTGATCGGCGCGACGCACTCCCAGATCCGGAGGTTCTGGAGCCGGGCCGCGAAATTCGCCTTGAGCGGCGTCTTCGACTGCTCCGGCGGCAGCCAGTCGTAATACTGGATCGGCGAGTAGGCGGCGTAGAATTCCGGGAACTTCTTGGCCTCGCTGATCACGTAGATCGGGTTATGCTCGTGGTCCCCCGGCCGCATCTCACGATGCACGAAGCCGCCGAGCCGCTCGGCGACGTAGCGAATCCAGCCGGCCTTGCCGTATTCGCCGTCGCTGACGACGTCCACGCCGACGTTCGCCTGCTTGCGAACGACGCCGGCCACTTCCTCCCGCAAGGTCTTTTCATACGCGGCCTCGTCGTATGGCCGCCCATAGTCGCGCGCCGAAAGGATGTCGCGGATCGACGTCGGGCGCACGAGGCTGCCGACATGCGTGACAAGAATACGGTCGGCGCTGCGTTTCATCGTGTCCTCCCGGTCGGGATGTCGGTCGGCGCGGCGCCGGCGCCGGTGGCGGCGATCGCCTGCTCGGCCTCCTTGCGCACGGCACGCGCAAGCACGAGTCGCTGGATTTCCGACGTGCCTTCGTAGATCTCGAGGATGCGCTGATCCCGGTAGAGGCGTTCCACGACCGTCGGCTTGCAATATCCCAGACCGCCCCAGATCTGAACGGCGCCGTCGGTCGCCCGGTGCGCCACCTCGGAGGCATAGAGCTTCGCCATCGCGCCCAGGTTGGCGACGTCACGGCCCTCGTCGTAGGCCTTGGCGGCCTCGTAGAGCATCATGCGGGCGGCCGAGATCTCGACCGCCATGTCGGCGAGCTTGAAGGCGATGCCCTGGTTCTCGATGATGGGTTGGCCGAACGCGCGCCGTTCGACGGCGCGTCGCGAGGCCTCGCGATAGGCCGCAAGCGCAACACCCAGCGACTGGGCGGCCACCAGGACGCGCCCGACATCGAGGGTCTGGAACGCCAGGCGCAACGCGCGATTGAGCTCGCCGACCCGCGCGCTGTCCGGCACCACGAGATCGAGCTTCAGGTTGGAGGTCTGCGTGCCGCGAATGCCCATCTTGTCGGCCAGCTCGTCGACGACGGCTCCGGGCTGCTCCTTGTCGACCATGAAGGCCGAGATGCCGCGCCCGCCGGCACTCGGATCGGTCTTGGCGAAGACCACGTAGTAGCGCGACGCTCCGCCGTTGCCGATCCAGTACTTCTCGCCGCGCAGGCGCCAGCCGTCGCCTTCGCGGGTCGCCGTGGCCTCGATCGCGGCGGCATCCGAGCCGGTGTTGCGCTCGGAGAGCGCAAAGCTCGTCGCCACGCCCTTCGCCATCTCGCCGAGGTAGCGCTGCTTTTGATCGTCTCGTCCGGCCAGGAGGATCGGAAAGGCGCCGAGCTGGTAGGTGCACAAGATCGCCGCGGTCGAGGCGCAACCGGTGGCGATCGCTTCGACCACCGCCACGGTGGCGCCGAGGCTCGCGCCTTGGCCGCCATATTGCTTCGGGATGAACAGGCCCGCCAGATCGTGCTCGACCAGCCGGCGCACGTTCTCCCATGGGTAGCGCTGCTCGCGGTCGAGCTCCTCGGCCAGCGGCGCAAAATGCTCGCGCGTGACGCGATCCGCGACTGCTCGCCAGCGCCCGGCCTCTTCGCTCAGGGCGGGTTGCCAAATGACCGTCATATGCAAAAACCGGAACTTCCGACCGCCTCAATTGCGGACTGGATCCAGGGGCTCGACGGAGAACGGACCGATCGCAATCACACGACAAGCGCGGTCCTGCTTGCCGCAGTCCGCCAGAGCACCGTCAATGGCCTCTTGCTCATTGGCCGCCTTGAGCGTGAGGCCGGGCCGTCCGCCGGCGCCGACAGCGACCGCGCTCCAGCCGCCCGCGCTGCTCCCCAGGCGGCGCGCGACATCCTCTCTCGCTTCGGCCGCGATAGCTGTGTTGCTCGCGCGAAAAAATCCGACGACCTTCATCGTGGCGGGAATCGGCACGACGAACGTGTCGTCAATTGCGACGATCATGCATGCAACTCCGGCACCGGTGCCGCAGAGCTCCAGCGACCGGCGAACGGCCTCCTCCGGAGCTGGATTGACCGGCCACGAAGGGCAACTCGTCCTCGTTGCGACAGCGCCAGTGCCTTCGTCTTGCGACCCGGCGGATGTGTTTTCTCCAGCCATGTGCGGCCATTGGCATCGACCAGCGGAACGTCCTTGACCTCGAAAGGCCGCTCGATCGCGGGATCGCGAACGACCCAGGGCTCCGGCGGCAATGGTGGAAACCCGCCCGCGTATACGACCTTGTTGCCGACCGCATAGAGCTGGCACTTCTCATTTGGCTGATTGACGCGCTGGCACGCGGCAAGGGCCGCGCTCTTCGCGGTCTCCTCGTCTTTCTGGCCGGTCATGAACGCGCTGCGCATGGCGAGCGACGGACCACCGACGGCAAGTGCCTTGTGATCCGGAGCGGACAGGTAGTCCGTGCGAATGGCGGCACGAAAGCTGAACGGGATGAAAGGCACGGTTTCCGGAACCAGCGTGTCGACCGGAGCTGTCGGCTGTTGCGGTTGCTGCCCGACGACCTTGGTCACCTTGGCGGGATCGATCGGCTGGACCGTAAAGGGCCCGATCGCAATCACGTGACAGGCGCGGTCCTGCCTGCCGCAGTCCGCCAAGGCACCGTCAATGGCGGCCTGCTCATTGGCCGCCTTGAGCATGAGGCCGGCCCGCCCGCTGGCGCCGACGGCGACCGCGTTCCATCCGTTGGTCGCATTGGCGAGGCGGCGCCCGACAGCCTCTCTGGCGTCGGGCGCTATCATCAGGGCGTCGCTTGCCCGAAAAACTCCGGTCGCCTCCATCGTGGTCGGAATCGGGACCACGAAGACATCATCGACAGCGACGATCATGCAAGCAACGCCGGTGAGAAAGCCGCACCGCTCCAAGGACCGTCGAACGGCTTCGTCGGCACTTGTTTGCCCCCAAAAGCTCGAGGTCCTTCCCGGGCCGATGGCCACCGCTTTTGGCTTGCCTCCGGGAACGGCGTTCTTCTCGAGCCAGGTTCTGTCGAGGTCTCGGACCAGCGGAACGTCCTTCGCGACAAAGGGCTTCTCGATCGCGGGATCGCGCAAGAACCCAAGGCTCCGGCGGCAGCGGCGGCCGTCCACCCGTGTACACGACGGCATTGCCCACGGCATAGAGTTGGCAATTGCTCGCGACCGCGCCTGAGACCCTCTTGCACGCTTCCAACGCGGCGGTCTTGGCGGTCGCTTCGTCCTTCTGGCCGGTGATGAAGCCGAGCCGGGTGCTGATGGCGAACGCCTTGTGATCCGGCGCGGACAAATAAATGTTGCAAATCGATGCGCGCTCGCTGTCGGCGATGAAGGGCACTGTTTCGGGCACCAATGCTTCGGCTGTCTTCGGTGCAGGGGGTGTCGTGGGTGCAGGCGGCGGCGCGGCCGCGATCGGCACATCCGCCGGGGCATGCACGCGGGTCTGATAGAGCCAGACGCCGGCTGCGATGAGGGCGATACAAATGCCGCCGCCGAGGGCGGGCAAAAGCCAATTCATCCGCGCAGGATTTTTGGAGCTGAAATCGCCCGCCGCCGTTCGAGCGGTCCCAGAGGGAGGAGGAACTCGGCGCAGAGCTCTTGTGCAGGCCGTCATTCGCCGGGGCGTCGCGCGCCGAGATGTCGACCTGCAGGATCGCCTTCACGGTTTCGGCAAGGTGCAGGAGATGTTTCTCGATCGGCGGCGTCAGCGCGTCGAGCCAATGGATCCCGCCCAGAAAATACTCCATGGACTTTGTGGGCGCGACCTCCTCGATGCGCACAGGCACGATCGGAACGGCTTTGGTGACAGCCCGCTCGATCTCCCGATGAATCTGGACCGAATCATTCGCACTCGAGGAAAAAATGAGGACCATCACGCGACATCGGTCCATCGCCTCGATGATGGCGGCGCCGTACTCCAGGCCGGGCCTGATATCGCGCGGGGCAATCCAGCACCGGACGCCGGCGCCTTCCAGCACCGCGCAGGCAGCGTTTGCCGCCGTCTTGTCCTTGCTCGAGTAACTGATGAACGCGTCAAAAGCCATTTACGTGCTCAATGCGCCTCGAGGCGATCCGCCATCGGTCCAGCCGGTCGTCCGGGTCGGATATTAGTTGACGGCCGGACCTGACGCCAGCGCGCCGAACGGAGGCGCGCCTTCAATTCCCGTGCATTTTGAGAGCCTTGAAGACGTTCGGGGCCGATCCCATCCTGCCCCTCCTGTCACTGCCCTGCCGCCACGACGTTTTCCCTCACCCCGCGTGAACCACCCCGCAGGTCGGCCGACTAACCGGCCGACAGACAGGTCGGCGGCCCATTCGGGACGGCCGACAGCGTGTTCGGCTCATTCTGGGAGGAGAGAGATATGATGCCCGGCCCCGGCTATCCGACGAAGCATGCGTCGCCGCAATGTGCGCATTGCCGGCAACCGTTCCCGATCTCGAACGGCCGTGTGGAAGCATGGCGTTCCTCGAGCGGGGCGTATTTCTGCAACGAATTCTGCGCCGACGATGACGAGCTGTCGGCATGGACGCCGCCGCAAGCCGCCGCGCGAAGCTCTCTCGCCGGCATCGCCAGGACCTGACGCCGTCGCCCATCGACCGATCCGCTGTTCCCACGCGACCCACGCCCGTCGTGCAGGTTGCGCAACCAACGAAATGAGACGCAGGTGAATACGCGCATTCTGATCTTCCCGGGCGTCCGTGCTCGCACTGGCACGTCACGCGCGGACAGCGCCGTGAGCTGCGCCCATTGCCAAAAGCCCCTGGCACTGCTGCCAAGCTCGGGCTGGGATGATCTGCTGTTCTGCAGCGCCAGTCACCGCGTCGCATACCGCAAGGCGCACCAGCAGGACTCGCGCGTCGCCCAGTTCCGGCAATGGCTCTCCGCGCGCCGTCCGAGCGCGACCGGGCCGGCCGCCTGAGATCGGGTGACCCCAAGACCGTCGATCCAGGGACCGACAGGCTGACTGAGCAGTCAGGCTGACTGAGCAGTGAAGCGGTTGCCGGGCGTATTTCAGCCGCCCGTCGACCGCGCTACCCGTTCCCCCCTTGTGACATCCCCAAAAAGAGAAAACCCCGCCGGGGAAAGCGGGGTTTTCGTAACTAGACAGCCGCGGGGGAGTCGGGGGGGCTGGGGGCGGCTGTCTAACTCGCCTGAGTAACCATTAGTCGCAGCGGGTCCCGAGAAGGTTCAAAGGTCGTTACGATTTATCTAATTGCAGTTCGAACGAGTTAATTCTGCTGCCGTTACAAATACTTGCTGCCTACCCGGTGGGTCGAAGCCGAAATTTTGAGCGGCCGGCCGCGGCGGGCTATAATTCCCGATGCGTATCCTTCTGATTGCTGCCGCTCTGCTGCTCGCGTTCTGCTCGACCGCCCTGGCGCAGAAGAACGAAGGCTTGGGCGTGGTCGCACCGATCCAGAAAGGTCAATCGGACCAAGCGCCGTTCCCGGCACCACGGAAAATCGAGGCGCCGGCGCCGGTCACGCCGCGAGCATATCGCCCGAAACCGCCGTCCCCGCCGCTCAAGCCCCTGCCGCCGTCCGTTCCGAAATAGCGCCCGCCTATTGCTGGCGCATCAGCAGCAGCGGATCGGTGCTCGGCGGGACGCGTTCCCAGGTGGTCGCGTCGCTCTCCGAGAACCGCCAGGCGCCGGCGCGCCCGGCGAGCAGCAGCTCGCCGGCCTCGAGCCGCCAGGTCGTCAGGCCGAAATTGGCAATCGGCGCGACACAGCCCGGCTTGACGGTGATCCGGTAGGTGTCGGTGCCCGCCGGCGCATTCGCGAGCGTGAGCTTGCAGAGCGGCTTCTCGAATTCCTGCAGCAGCGTCCAGTCGCCGAACAGCTCCTCGGCCGTGCGCACAGTGGCCTTGATGGCGGCCTGGGTGCGCATGAAGAACAGCCCCTCGCCCTTGCGCTCGGCTTCGAACATGCCGGTCTCGACCTCGGTGAAATCGAGGACGATGACGCCCTTGCCGTCGAGCAGCCGCACCGAGTCGTTCGGGCCCATGGCCCAGACCACGACGGTCTTGAGCGGCGGAAATGCGGTGCCGCAAGGCGGATCGAGGTCGAGCTTGAAGCCGCTGGCGCCCGCATCGAGATTGAAAGTCACCGCGCAGGTCCGGTCGCGGGCGGCGTTGGAGATTTCCCACGCGCCGACCATCGCCTTGGCGGCGTCGCTCGGCGCCGGCTCCTGCGCGCTGGCGCCGCCGGCGACAAGACCGAGCATAAGCACGATGGGGAGAATGCGACGGAGCATCAAGGAGACCGGACTGATGTGACTCGGGTCGACGCTACCACGGCCACCGCGCAGCGGCATAGCGCTCGCACCCAGCGAGGCCCCAGCGAGGTGAGCGGTCGCATCAAACAGCGTAAATAGCTTGTGGCACTCTCGTGGCCGCCTCATGGCCGCTTTTTCGGCGGCCACGGCGTTTCCGCCACTGGCGTCGGCGGAGCCTTGCCGGCCGCCCAGGCCAAGAGGTTGTCGACCACGAGCTGGTCCATCTTCTCGCAAGTCGCGACCGTGGCCGAGCCGAGGTGAGGAAACAGCACGACGTTCTCCATCGC
>CAVPTV010000043.1:0-94650 GCA_963708765.1 uncultured Alphaproteobacteria bacterium
TGGCTCGTGCGCGCATTTCGTCGGAGACTGCAGTGTAGCCGAGCGGCGACCTCCGGCGTGACAGGCCGACGCTCCTAGAAAAGGTCTAACCGTTTCAATGGTCGGTAACACTCGCCGTTTGCGCTAACGTGCGCAATGGGAGCAAAAGTGTCACCGTGGACATTCCCGCAGCGCCGTCGAAGGCAGATCATCGCCGAACCTCCCATTCATGCACCGGCCCATTCATCCATCTGGCATCCCGCCACTGATCAAGCGCAACATCGCGCTGTTTGCGCTCTCGCAGTCGTTCACCGGCGCGGGCATGCAGCTGGCCTACGGGATCGGTCCGCTGATGGTCATCGCGCTCACCGGCTCGGCCAGCCTCGCGGGCCTGACCGTCGGTCTGTTCGGGCTCAGCCGCTTCCTGGTCTCGTACGCCGTCGGCAAGATCACCGACAGATACGGCCGCAAGCCCGGCATCCTATTGGGGCTGGCGCTGGCCATGGTCGGCACGATCACCGCCGGTATTGCGATGATCGCGTACAGTATCGTCGCTCTGGTCGTCGGCATGCTGATCTTCGGGATGGGCATGAACGCCTCGCAGCAGATGCGCGTCGCGGCCACCGACATGTTTCCACCGCGCCTGCGCGGACAGGCGCTGGGCTACGTCGCGCTCGGATCGATGGTGGGAATTGGGCTGAGCCCCCTGATCATGGGCGCCTCCGAAATGATCGCCCACCACACCGGGTATGATGCGCTCGGCGTGCCCTGGCTGATGCATGCCCTTGCTGATCGTCGCCGGCATGGTGCTTGTCGTGTACGTGCGCCCCGATCCGAAGCAGATCGGGATGCAGCTTGAGCGCTACTATCCCGACTACACGCCGCCGCCACGACCGTCGGCTGGGCACGTCTCCAACTTCAGCGTGCCTGGAACCTGTTCCGCTTCGTGCCGACGCGGCTCGCCATCGTTTCGAACTGCGCCGCGCCAGGGCAACATGGCGATCGTGATGGTGCTGACCTCGCTGGTGCTCGCACCACCACGGACACTCGCTCACCGCGATAGCCTTCTCTCACATGTTACACGCCGCCGGAATGTTTGCGTTCACGATCCCGCTTGGCCGGCTCGCCGACCGCATCGGACGCGAATGGGTAATGTATCCCGGCGTCGCGACCACGCTCGTGGGCGCCATCCTGGTCACGTTCACAGCGGGGTTCTGGCCGGTCACGCTCGGCACCTTCCTCGTCGGCCTTGGCTGGGCGGCCGCCAATGTCGCGGCCACGGCCCTGCTGGCCGATCACGCCGAGACCGCGGTGCGCGGTCGGACCATCGGCGTCAGCGACAGCGGCGCGGGTGCGATGACCGTGCTGGCGGCGGTGGTGACCGGCCCACTGGTTGAATGGAGCGGGCTGCCGGCGGCGGGCTTGGCGGCGGCGGTGGTCGCGGCGGTGCCGCTCGTGATGCTGGCCACGACGACGGCGGTTCGATGGCGCTCAGTTTAGCTCCATCTTGGCGGCCGCCACCGCGGCGCATGCGCGCAACCGGTGGCGGACGCGTGGTCCGCTTTGCAACGCGGCGCCTTTTCATTGCCAAAGAGCCGGAGGGGGTGGGATCCGAACTACCAACACGCGAGGCCACCCAGGAGGCCCGTACTAGCGCGGCGTTACACTTGACTTCTCGGCCGGCAAACCAACCGATAATGCCTTCGAGTCTCACGGCCCCCCCGCGCAAGATCGTCTGTTCGATCCCCCGCTGTTGACATACCCCTGAACGCAGACTCGGGATTTCTCCACAAACCGTTCAAAAAGGGCGCGGGCTTCCCTGGCAGGCAGCCGAGCCAGTTGATAGGCGAGCTTTCGGCCGACCTGGAAGTGCTGATAGTCGATCGGATTGCGCCAATAGCCGCCCCACTCCACGAACCCGTGCCGGGCAAATAGGTCCACGACCGGTTCAGCCATGCCGGGCCGCAAGTTCTTTCGGCTGACATAGTCGGCGCCCGATCGCGGATCGATCCTGACAGTCCGGCCAGAACGAATGATGTAGGGGTTCTGTTCCGGATTGAGATCGATCGCCACACCATAGGCGTGCAGCGACATCGCGCTGCCGCCGGCGATCCGCCGCACGTTGAACGCCGACGTGTTGTTCTGCGCCGTAGAGGCGTCGTCATCGCCGTCGTAGTGATCCATCAGCTTCACGCTGGCGATGGGAAAACGCCGACCGCGAAGCGCACCGAAGATCTGCAGGACATGATCAGCAACGGCATCCAGGACGACCATCTCGCCATCGCTGTGCGGCTGCCCGCCGAAGTCGATGTAGCCGAACTTTAAGAGCCGCAGACGGTCGCAGCCCACGGGGGTACCGGGATTCAAGACATGATGCAGCTTCATGTGGTCGCAGAGCGCCGGAGAGATCGGCAGGACTGCGTCGCCGTTGGGCGATAGCTCATGGGTTTGCGCGAACAGCGGCGTGGCGCACAGGAGAAAGGCACCGGCCGACGCACCAAAGAGACGGATCATTTCGGTAACGGTTCCTTTCGGCGTCGAACGGCGGTTTCGCATTGCAAGGTGCACGACGGGAACTCTCTTGCTCACAATATCGACGTGATTAGCCACAAGAAATACGAAGGCGAAGCGCCAACCATCAGTCGTCGGGTCATCCGTGGATCTGATGGCGGTATGCTTATGCTGCCGTTCGTCCAGTCAGGAACGAAGACGATGCGCCGAATGCGATTATCCCTTGGCACGGTCGGTCTTCTCGCCTTTGGGATGGCCGCACCCATGGCAGCCGCAGTCGCCCAGGAGCAAGGGGCTTGCGGACAAATCAGGGCGTCCTGCATGGCCGCCGGCTTTATGCAGGGTGCCGCTCGAGAAGGTATTGGGCTGCAGGTCCATTGCATCATTCCCATCATGCAGGCGCAGGGCGCAGCCGTCGACCGCACGCAAACCCCTGCCGAAAGTCAGCCCGCAACTGGTGGCGGACTGCAGGGCAAGCAACGCGAGATTCGGGCGGACGCTGCCGCCGTCCGAAGCCGCCGCATCTCCGCGCCGGCGAACGCCGATCCGCCAGTGCTTCCGGACGCCGTCCGGCAAGACGTGTGCTCGGCCGCCGAAGTCGATGACGTCGACGCGGTCTACGATTTCGGCGCTGCCTCCCGGACCAGCCTGCTCCCGACCGTTCCGGGCCAAGACGTTGTCCTTCGGCCGCCAATGTCGATGACGTCGGAGCGGCGGTCTATGATTTCGGCGCTGCCTCCCGAGGAGCAGCCCGAAACCGGTCCGGCCAAGACGCTGCCTCCGCAGTTCCGCCGGACGACGATCGATTACCCGAGCAAGGAACCCGCCGGCACGATCATCATCGATACACCGCGCACCTATCTCTACCTGGTGCTCGGCAACAGCAAGGCCATCCGCTACGGCATCGGCGTGGGTCGCGAAGGCTTCACCTGGTCCGGCGCCGAGAAGGTGACAAAGATGGCGGAGTGGCCGGATTGGCATCCGCCGGAAGAGATGATCGCGCGCCAGCCCTACCTGCCACGCTTCATGGCGGGCGGCGAAGGCAATCCGCTCGGTGCCCGTGCGTTGTATCTGGGCCAGACACTTTATCGGATCCACGGCACCAACCAGCCCTCGACTATCGGAACGTTCGTCTCATCGGGCTGTATCCGCCTGACCAATGAAGACATCGCCGATCTTTACGGCAGGGTCCAACTGGGAACTCGGGTGGTGGTCTTGCCTGGTACCTCGCCTGCACCCGACCAGGCGACCCTGAACACGCGGCCGGCGGCGCCGCCGCGGCAGCGATCCAAGGCGGCCGCTGCGGAAAAACCTGCCGCCACGCCCGCACCCGGCGTGCCGTCGCAAGCCTCGCCGGCGCAAGCGGCTGTAAAAGGGAGGCGGCGAGCAAGGACACAACAAGTGCAATTCCGGCGGCGCCAGCTGCCACAGTGTCGCCGCCCAACGAGGAGGAATGAAGCTTCCAATCCATCCGACGAAGCGCTTCTCGTTGTCTGGCTCACGCCTCCAATCTTGTCGTCGTTCACTCGGTCCTACTGCGGAACCTGAATCAGCTCCTTGACCTGTTCAGGCGTCAGCGGCGCGGCCAGGAATTTCATGCTGACCGCCTCCGAGATGATCTGGTCGATGCCCACGATCCGGTCGGGTGCCAAGGTTTCCTTCGGTACGAGCTGGCGCACCTTACTTACCACCCGTTCCGGCAGGCCGGTGAATCAGGCGCCGCTCCTTCTATGCCAGCGCCGCGGAGAGATGCAGCATGAAGTGATCGGCGTCCCGGCCCAGCTCGGCGACGATGAAGGGGACGCGCTGCGCCATCACCACTGCGCTCGAGATGTACGTCAGCGATGGGTGCAGTGGGCCATTGGCGATACCGCTGATTAGAGACAAGTTGGGCTGGTTGACTTTATCGCGCGCGGAACTTGATCGAACGGTTCTTCAACAAGCCCTGACGGCCACATGTATCTTCTGCATTCCGCTGGTAGTAGCCTGCCACCGATCATGGCTCGGAGCGGACGTTCTCATGGCTCAATCGTGGTTGTATGCGCCGCTTATCGCGGCAACATAGCGTTTGACGGAAATTTCCAAAATCTGTTTTCCACCTGTCGGAATGACACGATCGGAATAATGCCCATAGACGGCATCGAATTGAAAAGGCTCCAGCGCAGCGGCAATGTCAGTAACCTGTTTCGCGGAAAGCGGGATCAAGTTCGGATAGCTGCGCATGAAGCTGAGGAATTTTCGGTCTGTCGTCACCGTCGCGATGTCCGACGAGCACAATACCCCTCGGCCGCCGGCGCCTTTGGCCCAATGCAGTACGGTGCCGCCCCGAAAATGCCCGCCGCAACGGATCAGCGTCACGTCGGACAGGAGCTTCAAAGTCTCGCCATTCCATAATTGGATCGACGGATCGGGACGCATAATCCAGCGTTGGTCATCAGCATGCAGGTGTATCGGGATGCCGCCGAATGCGCGGCTCCATTCCACCATGGTCGTATAGAAGTGCGGATGCGATATACCGACAGCCTTCAAGCCACCGAGGCCATTGATTAAGGTGATGCTCGCCGGGTCCAGCATCGCAATGCAGTCCCACAGGACATTTCCCTCGGGTGTGCAAACAAGTAGCGCGCGTTGACCGATCGCAAAGGACGGCTGTGTCCCGATGCTGATCATTCCGGGCTCTTGCTGGCGGTACGAGTTGAAATGGCGAGCCGCCAGCGCCGCCAGGGTTGTCCAGGTTTGCCCGCCGGGCGGAACGTATTGCCGCTCTTCTTCGCAAATTGCGCAGTGCCGCGGCGCGATGCTGCTCGGCGTGTATTGGGTGCCGCAGGCGGTACAAATGAACGCGTCCATCTCACTGCTCCGGGAACATGCGCTTTATGAACCTTGATCATAGCCATCTCGCTCGCAAGGATTGAGGTGAAGCGGGCTCGATGCGATCTCTGTCTATGACCCGACCGGACATCGCCGCTTCAGATTTATCGTCGTGCCAGCCGTTCCTTTGCCCATTGAAGTCATGCGATCAATGCGTTGGCTGCGCCTCGCGCGGTTGGGCGAGCGTCACGGCATCCTCCGCGGTGGCGTCGAGCTGGCTGTGGCCGGCCTTCATCAGCTTGCCGAGGTAGTGTTCCGCAGTCGTCACCGGCGGATATTTCGCCGTCTCGCCCGCCTGGACGCAGCTGTCGATGCAGCGGATGACCGCGTCGGGATTCGGGTTCGTGAAGAACACCAGCGAAATGCGATCCGACGGCGCCGCGCCCGGCGGCGGGACCGCGACGCGATGCAAGGTCGACACCCAGCGGTCGTTCGACCAGCGCATCATCAGGTCGCCGATGTTGCAGACGAATTCGTTGGGCGGGATGTGCACGTCGATCCAGCCGCCATTGCGATGCTTGACCTGCAGGCCGCCCGGCGTGTCGTCGCCGCGCACGAAGGTCATGATGCCGTAGTCGGTGTGGGTGCCGGCGCGCAACTGTCCCGGCAGCGGCGGCTGCTTCACCGCCGGATAGCGGATCATGCGGCACACGCTCGCCTGGCGGTCGAACTTGTCGGCGAAATAGTTCTCCTCGACGCCGAGCGCCAGCGCCATGGCGCGCAGCACGCGCGACGCGAGCCCCATCATGGCGTCGTAGTAGGCCAACATGGTCGGTTTGAAGTCATGCGGCTGTTGCGGCCAGATGTTCGGCGCGTACATCTGGGCGCTCGCCTGGTCGACCTTGGACGCCAGATCGGCGCGGTCATGGCCGAACGCGAACGCCTCCTGGATGTCGGGCGGCGCCGCCTGGCCCATCGAATAGGCGATGGAACGATCGCCGAGCCAGTTGTAGCCGCGGCTGATCTTGGCCGGCGGCCGCTGCACCTTCATCTTCTCTTCGACCGGCAAGGCGAAGAAATCGATCGCGCGCTGGCGCGTCCTGGTGATGAGGTCGGCCGGAACGCCGTGCCCGGTCACCATGAAGAAGCCGGTGTCCATGCAGGCGGCGTCGATCTGGCGCGCCACCTCGCGCTGCTCGGCCGCGCTGCCGCCGCGCAGCGGCGACAGGTCGATGGTGGGAATGCGTATCAGCCGCCATGGCAGCACCTTTCTGTCGCGCGCAATTGTCGCTCGACTATATCTCCGTCGCTTCCGCCCGCAATGGTACAAGATGGCAGGGCAGCCATTCGGGACGTCTCGCATGCAGCGTTCGGTCAATCGTCGTGCTGCGCTTTGCCGCGTGCTGGCCACCGCTGGCGCGGTGCTCGCGCCGGGCGCCGTGCGCGCGCAGGCGGCGTTCCCCAATCGCGCCATCCGCATCGTCGTGCCGGTGGCGCCGGGCGGCGGCGTCGACACCTTCGCGCGCCTGATCG
The DNA here is from genome assembly GCA_963708765.1 of uncultured Alphaproteobacteria bacterium. Taxonomy (GTDB): domain Bacteria; phylum Pseudomonadota; class Alphaproteobacteria; order Rhizobiales; family Xanthobacteraceae; genus VAZQ01. Next base: position 6,835 of record CAVPTV010000043.1, read on the forward strand.
CCGCCAAGGTCAAGGCCCAGCGCGACGTGTCGTTCGTCGTCGAGAACCGCACCGGCGGCAACAGCACGATCGGAGGCCTCGACGTGCAGCGCGCCGCACCAGACGGCTATACCGTGCTGTTCCATGCCTCGACCCACAACGTCGCGCGGCTGGTGTTGAAGAACGCGCCCTATGACCCGGTCGCCGATTTCACGCCGATCGCGCTCGCCGGCCTCGCGCCGCTGGTGCACATCGTCGCCAACAACCGGCCGGAGAAGACGCTGAAAGACATCATCGCCGCGGCCAAGGCCGATCCCGACAAGTGGTCGTTCGCGACCGCGCAGCTCGGCGCGCCCGGCCATCTCGCCGCGGTGGCGTTCAACCAGTACGCCGGCACCAATGTGCCGATCATTCCCTATCGCGGCACGGCGCCGGCGGCGAACGACGTGGTCGGCGGGCATGTGCCGATGATGATCGAGGCTGTCCTTGCGCTCCTGCCGATGGTGCGTGCCGGCAGCGTGCGGGCGATCGCGGTGACCGGCACCGCACGCAGCTCGCTTGCGCCGGAGATTCCGACCATGGCGGAAGTGGGACTTCCGCAGCTCGATTTCGGCGCCTGGTGGGGCATGTGGGGACCGCCGAACCTGCCGGCCGATCTCACCAGGACGATCAACGGCTGGGTCAACGACGCGGTCAAGGAGCTGGGCAGCGAGGGACGCCTCGCCGCGCTCGGCATCGAGCCGGCCACGCAAACGCCGCGAGGCTTTCGCGCGCTTCATCATGGCCGATCGCGACCGCAGCGCCGGCTTGCTCAAGGCCGCGAACTTTCATCCGGAGTGAGGAGCGAGCGCGAGGTCGTGGTCCTGTTCTGCGATTTTCGCAACCGTGTCGAGCTCGCCAAGGAGCGAGGACCGCCTCACTGTCTCACTTGTCTCACTGTGCAACCGCGTGAGACACAGCCGACCCCGAGAGGGTTCGACCCGAACGGCGGAGCCGCGGGTGCGGAATCCCTTGCCAGCCGGTTGCCGACGGTGCGCATTCGCTCGGGCGTCGCACTGGACAACACAGCATTCGAGAAAGCCGATGCGACTTCCGATGCCTTCCCAATGACGATTTCTGGGAAGGCCTAGGTCAACAAGTTCCCATAAGTGCTTGATTTTATTGGTGGGCGCACAAGGACTCGAACCTTGGACCCGCTGATTAAGAGTCAGCTGCTCTACCAACTGAGCTATGCGCCCGGAATGCCTCGGCGGGGCCCGCTGAGGCGCGCGTCGTGTAGCAAAGGCCCGCCGGGCTGTCCAGCGAGCGGGCCCGAGGACCGAGCGACATGGCGTGCCCACAAATAGGGAAAGCCGCCGGGTTTTTGCCCGGCGGCTCCCTTTGCGTCGGCGATCGTGTCGGGGGGCTGGGAGTGCGACCGCCGCCGCTAGCGAAAATCCTTGGAGCTACTCCCTGCGCTCCTGCCGGCGGTCGAATTCCGCGGGCCGGTCGTCCATCATCCGGCGAGGCCGCCACTCGTCCGCTCGATCGTCGTCGTCACGTCCGCCGCGGAAGTGATAGCCGGGGCCATCCATGCGCGAGCGCGAGCCGTCCATGCGCATGCCGCCCATCCGGCTCAGCATGGCGAAGCGGCGCTTCTGGTTGTCGTCGAGGCTCCTGTAGAGCGGGTCGGTGGCATCGGCCAGTTTCTGCAACGCGGTGCCGGTACCTGTCATCTCGGCGGCGCGGCTACGCATGCGCTCGACCGGATCGTCGCTCGGCTGGGCGCCGCGCATCGCGTCCATGCGGTCGAGGCGAAGCTTGCCGAAGTCGCGCGCCGCCTGCTCGAAGGCCGGCCAGTTCTTCTCCTGCTCGGCGCTCAGCGCCAGTCCGGCCCGGAGCGCAGCCAGACGCGCCTCACCGAACGCGCGCATGTCCTCCATGCTCGGCCGCCAGCGCTCGGTGCCCTCGGAGCGCCCGAAGCGCTGCTGCGCATAGACCACCGAAGAGCCCACGATCGCGAGCGCAGTGGTTCCGACGACGATGCCCTTCCACATGGATGTCTCCCAACATCGAATGACGACGCTAGTAGTAATCGGAAGGCGTCAGGTCGCAAGTTAAAGTTTTGTTAGATGACAACTTGGGCGGCCGAAGATTACAGGCTTGTCATGTTGATGTATGACGCTTCACATCTTGGTGTACGTCAGTTCATCTTATGATTAACGCGGCCGGTGATCCGGGCCGCGCGCCTTCGGCAGCGCAGCATTCGCTGCGAGGAAAGCACCATGGCATGGCGTCGGGTTCCAGTGGGCCCGCCCGACGTCCCTGTGGGGCGGCAAGTGGTCCCACCAATCCACGTTCCAATTCCGCCGCCGGGTCGGCTATGATCGGACAATCGCCGCGCCGTGCCACGATTTCGGGGCCTGGCCGGCCAAAAACATCACGGCTTACCAGGAGGAGAACGATGCCAAGGATGAAACTGGCTTACACTGCGTCACCCGCGGTCCTTGCGGTGGTGCTGGCGGTATCGGCGCTGCAGCCGGCCGAGGCGCAGCAGCGCAAGTCGCTGCGCTGGACCACGTCGCAGGTGGGTTCCTACGGCTACACGATCGCCGCCTCGATGGCGAAGATCGTCGAACAGGCCCTGGGCGGCGAATACACCGTCACCGTGCAACCGTATGCCTCCCCGACCGTCGCCATGAAGGCGGTGATGAACGGTGAAGGCGAGCTCGCCTACACCGCCGACATCGGCATGAGTCAGTTCCACGAGCGCGTCGGCGGCTTCAAGGACTACAAGCCCATCAAGCCGGAGATCGTGCACACCTGGTACGCCTACCCGATGGAGTCGTTGATGGCGACGTCGGCCAAGGAGGCCGCCAAGTACAAGTGCTGGAACGATTTCAGCGGCAAGCCGGTGTTCTACACGCCGGCCGGATTCATGAACTGGCTGAACTTCCAGCGCATCTTCAAGGCGCTCGGCTACGACTTCAAGCACGTCCAGATCGATCTCAAGTCGAACGCCGATGCGCTGGAAGCGGGCACGATCGTCGGTTCGGTGGCCTACACCACCTCGGGCAGCTCGCTCTCGTCCTACTGGAAGGAGACCGAGATCCGCATGGACGTCAGGGTCGTCAATCCGTGCCCGGACGAGGTCGCGAAACTCAAGGCGGCCGGCCTTGCGGTCGTCGACGTCGATCCGAAGGGCGCCTTCAGCAAGGACGTCGGCCCGAAGATGCTCCAGGGCGTGCCGATCCTGTTCGGCTACAACGCCAGGATCGATATGCCGGAAGAGGTCGTCTACAAGATGATCAAGGCGTTCTTCGACAAGAAGGACGAGCTGGTGAAGCTCGATCCGGGCTTCTCGGCGATGGCGAAGGACTTCGTCGGCATGCAGGTGCAAGGGCATCAATGCCAATCCGCAGACGGCCGTGCATCCGGGCCTGGCCAAGTTCCTGAAGGAGCAGAAGGCCTGGGACGACAAGTGGAAGATCGCGACCAGCGCGAGCTGATCGCCTGACCAGCTCGTACGGGGCGGGAATTCGCGTCTTGCCGGCGCGGTTCCCGCCCCGCGCACATTCGAGCATGTCCCGTTCTGTTCGCCCAGCGCGCACCTGATCGGGCGGCCGGCACGCGTCCGTCGAGGGGGAATTCATGACCGACGCAGCGCTCGAGAAATACGCCACGCTCAAGAACCTGACATTCGCGCTCGCGCTGATCCAGCTCGTCTGGCTCCTCTGGTTCTTCTACACCGGCTTGGGCGGCGCGCAGGAGCTGGTCGCGCACGTGCTGCCGATCGCGCTGACCCTGCAAATCCTGTTCATGTACCAGGAGGATTATCTCTACAAACGGCTGCCGCCGATCGTCAATCATATCCTTGTCGTCGCCGGCATCGGCATCTGCGTCTATTCCTTCATCTATTTCTATTTCGAGTTCGAACGAATCGCGATCTATGCGCAAGGCTCCTACACCCAACAGGATTTCATCGTCGGGCTGTTGATGTTCCTGCTGGTGATGGAGCTGTCGCGGCTCGCTCATCCCGTTCTGTTCTGGACCAACGTCGTCCTCGTCGTTTACACGCTCTGGGGGTATCTCAGCCCGATCGATTTCTTCTGGCATCCCGGCACGACTTTCTACCGGGTCGTGACCTCGAGCACGGTCGAGCTCTCGACCGGCATCTACGGTCTCTACGGCCAGATCGCGCTCACCCTGATCGCCGCCTTCCTGCTGCTGGCCGGTGTCGCGAACGGCTTCGAGGCGCAGCGCGCGATGATCAACGTCGTGCGGCTGATCGCCGGCCGGTCCAGGCAGTTGATCCCGCAAACCGCGGTGGTGGGATCGAGCGCGATCGGAATGATCAGCGGCAGCGGCTCGGCCAACGCGGCCGTGGTCGGCACCATCACCATTCCGCTGATGATGCGCTATGGCGTTCCCGGCACCTTTGCCGCCGCGATCGAGACCTCGGCCTCGATGGGTGGATTGATCATGCCGCCGATGATGGGGGTCGGCGCCTTCCTGATGTCGGAATTCCTCGGCGTGCCTTATTGGGACGTCGTGCTGCGCGGATTTGCGCTCGCCTTCGTCTACTACGTGTCGATCGGTCTGGCGGTCTATCTGCTCTGCGTGCGGCTGCTGCCGCGCGACGCCATCGAGAAGCCGCAGGTGCCGCTCTACGACAAGGTCAAGACCGGCATCTTCTTCTCCTCCGTGCTCTATCTCATCTATCTGATGGGCGTCGTCGGCAAGGGCGAATTGCTCGCCGCGCTCTATACCGCAAGCCTCATGCTCGGACTGCTGGTCGCGGCCTTTCTCTATTTCAAATACGCGCTGAAGGACCCTGCCTCGACGGACGAGACGCTGTTCGGCAGCATCCGGCGCGCGATCGAGACGCATGCCGAGATGACGACATATCTGACGCTGTTGCTCGCAACGCTCGGCATCATGATCGGCTTGTTCACCGTCACCGGTTTCATCAACCGCATGGGCGCCATGCTGCTCGACCTCGGCGCCTGGAACATCATCGCCATGATATTCATGGCCTGGATTTTCGGCTGGCTCGCCGGCGCCGGTCTGCCGCCGACCGCGACCTACATCATCGGCGCGGTCGTCATCGTGCGGCCGATGCAGGAGCTCGGCATCAACCCCTGGATCGCCCATTTCTTCGTCTTTCTCATGTCGGTCTGGGGCGAGCTGTCGCCGCCCACCTCGCTCACGGCCGCGGTCTCCGCGCGGATCGCGAACGCGTCGTTCCTGAAGACCATGTACGAGGCGCTGAAGATCTGCGCGCCGATCACGCTGATGACGTTCGCGATCTTCACTCGTCCGAACATGGTGGTGAATCCCGGATGGATGCAGGTTGTCGATACCATCCTGGTGCTGATCAGCACGAGCGGCATCACATTCGCGATGTTCGGACGTTTCCACGAGAAACCGGGCGTCGATTTCCTATTGCGACCGCTGCTGGCGCTCGTCTCCTTCCTGGTGATGTTCCATCCCGACACCAAGGTGTCCGCCGCGGTCGCCATACCGGTGGTCGCGGCCATCGCTCTCGGCATTTGGCGCCACCGGATCATCGCCCCGCCGAAGACGGCGGCGGCAAACGGAAGGTACGGCCGCCTCCCCCGAGGAGCTTGCTCCGCTGCTCGCCGAGGCGAAGCGGGAGGTCGGGTGACCAGAGGTCGAGTCAGGTCAGCTGCAGCCGCGTCAGCCGACATCCGTCGAATGAAGGCGCCGCTCCGCGATCAGCGCCTCCGGCGTGCCCTTGTGGCGCCGCACCAGGAGCTTGTTGAGCGCGCCGAGATAGGCCTTGGCGGAGGCGACCAGCGTGTCGGGATCGGCGCCCTTGGCGGTGACCGCCCGGCCGTTCTCCGACAGCCGCACCGACACCTCGGCCTGCGCGTCGGTGCCCTGGGTGACCGCGTGCACCTGGTAGAGCTCGAGCACCGCCTCGTGCGGGATCAGCGCCTTGATGCAGTTGAAGGTCGCGTCCACCGGCCCGTTGCCGGTCGACTGCACGGTCTGGTGGCTTGGCCGTCGATGTCGAGCGTCGCGCGTCGCCGATTGCGGACCCATGGTGCCGGCGATCACCGTGAGCGAGACGAGCTTCACGCGGTCCTGCGCGTGCGCGATCTCCTCGTCGACCAGCGCTTCGATGTCCTCGTCGTAGACGTGCTTCTTGCTTGTCGGCGAGCGCCTTGAAGCGCACGAAGGCGTCCTCGAGCTGGTTGCCGGCGAGGCTGGTAGCCCATCTCCTCGAGCTTGTGCACGAAGGCGTGGCGGCCGGAATGCTTGCCCATCACCAGCGAGGTCTGCTTCACGCCCACGCTCTCGCGGCGTCATGATCTCGTAGGTCTGGGTGTGCTTGAGCATGCCGTCCTGGTGGATGCCGCTCTCGTGCGCGAAGGCGTTGCGCCCGACGATCGCCTTGTTGTACTGCACCGGGAACGAGGTGGCGGCCGCGACCAGCTTCGAGGCGCGGGTGAGCATGGTCGAGTCGACGTTGGTCCAGTACGGCAGCACGTCGTTGCGCACCTTGATCGCCATCACGACCTCTTCGAGCGAGGCGTTGCCGGCGCGCTCGCCGATGCCGTTGATGGTGCATTCGATCTGGCGGATGCCGGCGCGCACGCCGGCGAGCGAGTTCGCCACCGCCATGCCGAGATCGTCGTGGCAATGCGCGGAGAAGCGCGCCTTGTCGGCGTTCGGCACGCGCTCGCGCACCATCTTGATGAGGCGAAGTATTCCTCCGGCACGGTGTAGCCGACGGTATCCGGGATGTTGATGGTGGTGGCGCCGGCATTGATCGCGGCCTCGACGCAGCGGCAGAGGAAATCGTGCTCGGTGCGGGTGCCGTCCTCGCTCGACCACTCCACGTCGTCGGTGTAGTTGCGCGCACGGGTGACCTGCGCGATCACCATCTCGTAGACCTCGTGCGGCTCCTTCTGCAGCTTGTACTTCATGTGCACCGGCGAGGTGGACAGGAAGGTGTGGATGCGGTTGCGCTTGGCCGGCTTGATCGCCTCGGCGCAGCGGTCGATGTCCTTGAAGGCGGCGCGCGAGAGCCCGCAGATCACCGCGTTCTTGGCGCGCTTGGCGATCTCGTGCACGGCGGCGAAGTCGCCCTCGGATGCGATCGGGAAGCCGGCCTCGATGATGTCGACGCCCATCTGATCGAGCAGCTCGGCGACCTCGAGCTTCTCCTCGTGCGTCATGGTGGCGCCCGGGCGACTGCTCGCCGTCGCGCAAGGTGGTGTCGAAGATGACGACGCGGTCCTGCTCGGACTTGGATTGGGTGGTCATGGGAGCGGTCCTTGAATTCGCGCCCGTTTCTCGGTCTCTCTGGGCGCTGGTGGGTTCCTGGCTCGGTCACCCCCTGAGTGCCCAGGCGCAAACGCCCAGCCGGCCCTCAGGGGACGGTAAGCAGCAGGAGCGCGCCGAGAATGAGGGCGGCGCCGGGCCGGGCCTCGGCGGCCCCCCGGGTGATCGCGCGGATATGCAAGCGCGTCGGTGTCACTTTCGCCCTCGTCGCGGTCCGCAGCCTCGCGGAACAAGGTGAATTCCGCGTTAACCGCATGCAGGACCGGTCTCCTTTTAGCGGAAGCGCCCATATCTGCGCAAGGTGCCTGCGCAAGATCGTTTCCGAAACCGCTCCGACCCGGCGAGGTCCTACTTCTCCGCCAGCAGCGCGGCCCGCACCTTCTGCATCTCCTTGAGCGCGGCGGCGTCGACCTTGGGAAATGCGAGGTCGAGGCCGCTCCAGGGCCTCGACGATGGCGCGCGCCACCAGCAGCCGCGCGAACCATTTGTGGTCGGCGGGCACCACGTACCACGGCGCCTCCGCGCCGCTGGTGTTGCGGATCATGTCCTCGTAGGCGGCCATGTACTTGTCCCAAAGCTTGCGCTCGGCGACGTCGCCGACGGCGAACTTCCAGCGCTTGGCCGGCTCGTCCAGGCGGGCGAGCAGCCGCTCGGCGCTGCTCGTCCTTGGAGATATGCAGGAAGAACTTCAGCACGACGCGTGCCGCTGCGCAGAAGATGGCGCTCGAAGGCGCGGATGTCCTTGAAACGCTCCTTCCAGATGTCCTTGCCGACGAGCTTCTCGGGCAGCTTCTGGCGCGCCAGCATTTCGGGATGCACGCGCACCACCAGCACTTCCTCGTAGTAGGAGCGATTGAAGATGCCGATGTCACCGCGCGCCGGCAGGCGGATCGCCGCGCGCCACAGGAAATCGTGATCGAGCTCGTCCGCGCTCGGCGCCTTGAACGGATGCACCTCGCAACCCTGCGGATTGATGCCGTTCATCACGTGCTTGATGACGCCGTCCTTGCCGGCGGTGTCCATGCCCTGCAGCACCACCAGCACCGCCCAGCGGTCGTGCGCGTAGAGGCGCTCCTGCAGCTCCTCGAGCCGCTCGTTGTCCTCCTCGAGCAGCGCCTTGGCGTCGTCCTTGTCGAGGTCGAGGCCGCCGGTGTCGGCCGGATCGATCGACGCAAGGCGAAAGCGGTCGGGATCGTCGATGCGGTATCGCTTGAGGATTTTTGCGAAGTTCATGACGCGTGCTCAGCTCCAGACATCGGTCAGGAAGGCGGTGACGAAGGGCGGCATCATCGGATCGAGATCGGCGGGACCGCGCACGATGCGGATGTCGGCGAGCTCGGGCTGCGGCTCCTGCGCGAGGTGCGCCAGGATGCGCGCGCGCAGCACCGTCGCGGTCTCGCGGGCGTGCAACACCTTGACCATCGCGATGTCGCGGCCCGGCGAACACGCTGTGCCAGCCGTCCTCGGCCTCGACCTCGCCCGGCCGTCAGGCCGGTTTCCTCGGCGACCTCGCGCATGACGTTGCCGGCAAGATCGACCGTTTCGCCGACCACATCGGACAGATCGACGATGCCGGCCGGAAAGTAGATCTTCCCGGCATTGGCCGTATGCGCGCCCATGACACCGAGCAGGAAGGCGCCGTCGGACGCGCGCACCGCGCCCATGCCGAAGCAGTTCTTCACCAAGGCATCGGGATGGCCCCAGTCGCGCCAGGCGATGCAGCTCGCAAAGTCGGTCTGCAGATAGGCGCCGTGGAACACGTCATGCCGGCGATGGCGTGATCGGTGGAGCAGCAGCATGGATCCGTTCCACAGCGCGGGCTTGGCCTGCTTCAGCTTCTCGAAATGCCGCTCGATCTCGGCGCGACGCTCGAGCGCGAACGGCCACGGCCGCGGCGCAAACGCCAGCTCCAGCCGCTCGACCGGCGCAATGGTGATATCGGTCATTGCGGGACGATCGATTGATGTCGACAAAGCATCATGCCTCGATCGTGCCTTCGGTCACGATGACGGCGTCGCCGCCGATCGACAGCCGAAGCCAGCTTGCCGGCCGCGACCACGATGGCCAGCCGGATCAGGCTCGGCCGGCCCATCTCGTAGCCCTGCTCGATGGCGATCGCGTGGCTGCCGTCGGAGCCGCGCGCCGCGATCATGCCGGCAAAGGCCGCCGCGGCCGAGCCGGTCGCCGGATCTTCGCGGGATGCCGAGCGCCGGCGCGAACATGCGGGCGTGGAATCGATGGCCCGGCTCGCGGTCTCGCCGCAGAAGACGAATAGACCGCGCCGCGTCGCCGAAGGCGGCCTCGAACTTGCGCGATCGGGGCGGCAGCGGGCAATGCGCGGCAAGGCCCGCCGACCGGCACGAAGGTGAACGCGATTGCCGGCGGACCAGCGCGCCGGACGCAATCCGTCGAAGCCGATCTCCTGCGGCGACAGCGCCGAGCGCCGGCCGCGATGGCCGCGGCGTCGCGGCGCGGGCCCGACCTCGGCCGGCATTTGCGGCACCGCGAAGCGCGCGCTGCCGCGCTCGCCGGCGCCCGACTCGAGCACGCATCGCACCGGCCCGATCGGCTCCTCCAGCACGATCTCGCGGCCGGCGCCGCCGCCGTCGCGCAAGCGCGAGCAGCACCGCGGTGCCGACGGTCGGATGGCCGGCGAACGGCAGCTCGCGCGCCGGCGTGAAGATGCGCAGCCGCGCCCGGTGCGCCGGATCGTCGGGCGCAAACACGAACACGGTCTCGGGATGGTTGAACTCGCGCGCGATCGCCTGCATCGCCGCGGCGTCGAGCCCGTCGGGGTCGAGCACGACGGCGAGCGGGTTGCCGGCGAAGCGCCGGTCGGTGAACACGTCGAGCGTCGCGAAACGCCTGCGCATCGAGCTCCTAAATCACATCCTAGATCGGCCGCGCCGTGGAAGACACGGCTCGGATGTCACGAATTCCTCCTGCGCGTCGACCAGCAGCATCTCGCGCGAGCCCTGCTCGGCGGTGCGGCTCAGCACGCCGAACAGCGACGAAGCCGCGAGCGACAGCGCCTCGGCGGCCGAGCCCGTGCTCAGGTGACTGGGCGAAGAACAGCGCCGCGATCAGGTCGCCGGCGCCGTTGGCCGTCAACGGCAACAGCGGCGTGCGCAGCCGAAAACGGCCGACGCCGTCGGAGGCGATGAGGTCGAGGGCATCGGCCGGGCGTGTCGTCGAGCCGCAGCGAGGTGACCAGCACCACCCGCGGCCCGCGCGCATGCAGCGCATCGATCGGCGGCCAGCGCCTCGGCCAGCGTGGCGGTGCGGCGATCGCTGAGGAAATCGAGCTCGAACTGGTTCGGCGTGACGACATCGGCGATCGGCAGCGCGCGCTCCTGGATCAGCTCCGGCACGCCGCGGCGCACGAACACGCCGCGCCCGACGTCGCCGATCACCGGATCGCAGCAATAGCGCGCCGCCGGATTGGCGCCCTTCACCCGCGCGACGATGTCGACCACCGCCTCGCCGACGTCGACGGAGCCGAGATAGCCCGAGATCACGCCGTCGCATTCGCCGAGCACGCCGCGCTCGTCGATGCCTTCGACCACGGCGCGGATCGCCTCGCCGCTGAAGGCGCGGCCGCGCCAGCGCGCCGTAGCCGGTGTGATTGGAGAATTGCACCGTGTGCACCGGCCACACCTCGACGCCGATGCGCTGCAGCGGGAACACGGCGGCGGAGTTGCCGACATGGCCGTAGGCGACGTGCGACTGGATCGACAGGATGTTCATGTTGGGCGGCGTTATGCACGAACCCGACGCGGCGCGCGAGGCCCAACGGTCGACGCGCCGCGTAGCGCGCACGCGATCAAAGGCGCTTGATGAGGCCGGCGTCGATCAGGAGGCGGTTGAAGTGGCGGGCCTCGGCGCCGCCGCCACAGGCGTAGAACACGCCGCCGCAGCGCTGCAGGATGCGCTTCTGCTCGCGGAACGTGGGATCGAGCGGCAGGCCGGCGGCCTCCTGGACCACCAGCGGCAGATAGGGCGCGTCGAGGTCGGGCAGCGCGGACGACATGTCGACCGGGCGGAAATTGACGGCATCGACCGCGTAGTAGGTGGTGAAGTAGCGCGGATCGTGCGCCATGATGCGCCGGCCGATCGCGGCATCGTCGAGCGCGGGGCTCAGCACCTTGGCGGCGAAATTCGGCTGGTGATCCCCGAACCGCACCAGCAGGAACGACTCGTCCGGGGAAATCCTGCTTCAGGCGCGCGACGAACGCGCCGTAATCGCGCACGCTCATCATCTGCCGGCGGATGTATTCGTCGACCTCCGGCGCATTTCCGGGGCCGCGCCAGTCGGGCGTCAACTCGGCGCGGAACGGATAGGTCCAGGGAAAGTGATTGGCGGTCAGATAGACGAAGAGAAACAGCGGCGACGACCCGCGCTCACGGCCGATCAACCGCAACGCGCGCTCGTAGTAGAAGCGATCGGGCTCCACGTCCCGGCTGCCCATGTCGGCCGCATCGATGAAGCGCTCGACGCCGATCGTGCGCTGGAAACTGCGCGCGCCGAGAAACGCGCCGAACACCGGGTAGAGCGTGAAGGTCTTGTAGCCGCAGCGCCGCAGCGCCTGCGGCAGGCCGCGCTCGATCCGGCCGGCGGCGATGCGGGTGACGAAATAGGCGAACCGGCCGAACGAGCGCGTCGACAGCCCGGTCAGCACGTTGTACTCGGCATACCAGGTCGGCCCGCCTGCCCCCTCGACGACGAAGGAACGCGTTGCCCCGTCGAAGGAGCGGAAGTGCGACCCGTAACCGGCCGGGACCTTGACGCCGGACACCGCCCGGATGTCGAAGCTCGACTCGTCGAGCACCATGATGACGTGCGGCGGCTTGCCGCTCGGCTGACAGCTGTCGTCCGCCGCGAACGTCAATCGATCCGTGGTCTTGCCGCCGGCATCGAACAGGCCATGGGTGGCCAGCTCGGACGTCGAGGTCACGCCGGAGCGGACGAACTTGGAGAGATAGTTGTCGCCGACGAACGCTTGCCACGGCTCTTCCGGCACCACGATCGAGACCGCGACGATGCCGGCGAAGCAGGCGGCGGCGCCCAGCGTCGCGGTGCGGCGGCCGACGCGGAACGGATCGAGCCGCCACACCAGGAGCGACAGCGGAACGGCCAGGACGATCGCGATGGCGAGCGCAACGCGCAGATGCGGCACGACGGTCAGCAGAAACGCGATGGTGTCCGCATCGATGATCATGATGTCGAGGAAGCTCACGGTCATCCACAGGTTCTCGGACTTGAACCGCGAGAGCACGACCAACAGCGCGACCATCGCCAGCGAGAGCAGCGCCGACAGGCCGGGCCGCCGGAGGATCGCGAGCCAGGAGAAGTTGAGCAGCCCCCAGGTCAGCAGAAACAACGCCCGCCCGACCAGGTCGACCTCGCTCCACGCCATCAGCGCAAGCGCGGCCAGGTGGATGGTGGCGACCAGCACGACGCGCGGCGCGCCGTGCTGGGCAAGGGCTTCGGCCAGCGCCAGGCGGGTGGTGAGCGGGGAGATCAAGCGCGGCATGTGTGGGCGACGCTGCTGATTACAGCCCCTTGATCAAGCCGGCGTTGATCAGCAGTCGGTTGAAGCGCCGCGCCTCGGCGCCGCCGCCACAGGCGTAGAAGGTGCCGTGGCAGCGCTCGAGAATCCGTTTCTGCTCGGCATAGGAGGGATCGAGCGGGAGGCCGGCGGCCTCCTGCACGACCAGCGGCAGATAGGGCGCCTCGAGCGTGTCGAGCGCGGACGCGATGGTCTTCGGCCGGTAGTTGATGGTGTCGAGGGCGTAGTAGGTGGTGAAGTATCTCGGATCGTTGCTCTGCAGGCGCTGGGCGCGCTCGGCGTCGCTGAGCGCCGGCTCGATGATCGCGGCCGCGAAGTCGGGCTGGTGATCGCCGAAGCGCACCAGCAGGAACGACTCGCCGGGGAATTCCCGCTCGAGGCGCGCGAGGAATGCGGAATAGTCGCGCGCGCTCATGGCCTGGCGGCGCAGAAATTCATCGACCACCGGCGCATTGCCGAGGTCGCGCCAGTCCGGCGCGAGATCGGGACGCCAGCGGTAGGTCCACGGATAGTGGTTGGCGGAGAGATAGACGAACAGGAACAGCGGCGACTGGCCTTTCTCCTGCGCGACCAGCTTGGCGGCCCGATCGTAGTAGAAGCCGTCCGGCTCGACCTCGCGGGCACCGAGGTCCTTGGCGTCGAGGAATTTGTCCACGCCGGCCGCGGTCTGGAAGCTCCTGGCGCCCATGAAGGCGCCGAGCGCCGGATAGATGCTCATCGTCTTGTAGCCGCAGCGGCGCAGCGCCTGCGGCAGCCCGCGCTGCACCCGTCCGGTGGCGATGCGGGTGACGAAATACGAGAAGCGCCCGAACGAGCGCGCGGACAGCCCTTGCAGCACGTTGTATTCGGTGTACCAGCTCGGACCGCCGGCGCCCTCGACGATGAAGCCGCGCTGCTTGCCGTCGAACGACCGGAAATGCGCACCGTAGCCCGCCGGCACCGTGACGCCGGGCACCGCGCGCAGGTCGAAGCTCAACTCGTCGTGGATCATGATGATGTGCGGCGGCTTGGCGGCCGGCCGGCAGCTGTCGTCGCCGATCACCGCGCGCAACCGGTCGGTGACGGTGGCGTCGGACTCCATGTATCCGTCGGTCATCAGCGTGGAGATCGCCGCGACGCCGGAGCGGGAGAACTTGGAGACGAAGCTGTCGCCGTAGAACGCCTCCCAGTCGTCCTGCGGATAGGCGAACGCCAGCCCGGTGATGCCGCCGAGGCACGCGACGAAGCCGACCGCCGCGGTGACGAGCCGCACCCGGAACGGATCGATCCACCACAGCAGCGCGAGCGCCGGCAGCGCGAGCGCCAGCACGATGACGACGTCGCGGTAGAGGTCGGGGATGATGGTCAGCAGGAAGCGCACCGCGTCGGGATCGATGATCATCACGTCGACGAAGCTCGCCGTCATCCACAGCATCTCGTACTTGAAGCGCGAGAGCAGGATCACGAGCGACGATGATCGCGAGCGACAGCGCGGCCGAAACCGCCGGGCGGCGCAGCAGCGACGAGCCAGAAGAAGTTGAGCAGGCCCCAGGTGAGCAGGAACACGACCTTGGGCACGATCGCCACTTCGCTCCAGGCCATCAGCGCGAGCGCCGTCCCGTGCAGCGCAGCAATCAGCAGGATGCGCAGCGACGTCGTGCCGGGCCACCGCTTGCGTGGCGGCCCATCGGCTACTCAGGAATGACAGGGAGGGCGGCATGGCGGTCGCGCCCGTGCCCGGCAATGATCACCTTGACGTCCGGCACACGGACCAACTGTCATAAGAGTGTATTAATTCTGTCATTTCAAGGTCACAGAAGCCCGCGCGCGCTCGCCCGCGATAAATATTGTCTGCCCGGGACACTCGGCGGCGCCGGCTGAGCGGGCCGCAACGAGCCGCTCGATTAACACCGGTTCATGCGATGCCGTCGCCGCGTCGCGGTCAGAAGCCCTTGATCAGGCCGGCGTCCATCAGCAGGCGGTTGAAGCGGCGCGCCTCGGCGCCGCCGGCGCAGAGATAGAACATGCCGCGGCAGCGCTCGAGGATCTTCTTCTGCTCCAGCGAACGAGGAGTCGAGCGGCACCCCCGCCCCTTCCAGCACCACCAGCGGCAGGTGCGGGGCGTCGAGCGTGTCGAGCGCCGAGGACGTGTCGACCGGCCGGAAGTTGACCGCGTCGATGGCGTAATAGGTGGTGAAATAGCGCGGATCGAATTGCTGGATGCGCCGCGCCACCGCCGCCTGGTCGAGCCGCGGCTCCAGGAAGAAGCGGGCGAAATGCGGCTGGTGGTCGCCGAACCGCACCATGAAGAACGACTGGTCGGGAAACTCGCGGCCGAGCCGCTCGCGGAACTGGGCGTAGTCGCGCGCGCTCATGGTCTGGCGGCGCAGATATTCGTCGATGTCGAACCAGTTCCCGAGGTCCTGCCAGTCGGGCATGAGGTCGGGGCGGTAGCGGATGTGCCACGGGAAGTGGTTGGCCGACGAGATAGACGAAGATGAACAGCGGGCGCATTGCCGCCCTCGCGCGCGATCAGCGCGGGCGGCGTAGTCGTAGAAGAAGCGGTCGGGCTCGGCCGAGCGGGTGCCGAGGTCCTTGGCGTCGAGGAAATGCTCGATGCCGGTGGTGGTCTGGAAGCTCCGGGCGCCGACGAAGGCGCCCATCCACGAATAGAGGCTGAAGGTCTTGTAGCCGCAGCGGCGCAGCGCGTGGGGCAGGCCGCGGTTGACCCGGCCGGCGGCGATGCGGGTGACGGATTCGGCGAAGCGGCCGTAGGAGCGCACCGACAGGCCGGCGAGCACGTTGTACTCGGTGTACCAGCTCGGGCCGGCGGCGCCCTCGACCACGAAGGAGCGCTGCTTGCCGTCGAACGAGCGGAAGTGCGTCCTGGTAGTTCGGCGGCACCTCGATGCCGGGCAGCGCGGTGACGTCGAAGCTCGATTCGTCGAACACCATGACGATGTGCGGCAGCTTGCCGGCAGCTTCACAGGGCGCGGCATTGGCGAGGCTGCAGGCCGTCGGGGATGGCGGCGTCGGCCTCCAGCACGCCGCGGGTCATCAGGTCGACGGCGGCGACCGCGCCCGAGCGCGCGAACTTGGAGACGTAGTTGTGGTCGTAGAACTCGTCCTCGCGGTCGGTCGGCAGCGCGAACGACAGCGCGGCGAGCGCGGCGAAGCAGAGCGACCGCGCCGACGACGGCGAGGCCGCGCCGCACCCGGAACGGCTCGAGCCGCCACAGCAGCACCAGCACCGGGACCGCCAGCAGCACCGCGAGCGCGACCTTCCAGGCCAGGCCCGGGATCATGGTCAGCAGGAACGAGAAGGTGTCGACGTCGATGATCATCACGTCGACGAAGGTGACGGTCATCATCAGGATGCGGTGCTTGAAATGCGACAGCAGCGATCAAGACGACGATCATCGCCAGCGACAGCGCGGCCGCGGTCAGCGGCCGCCGCAGCAGCACCAGCCAGAGGCAGTTGAGCAGGCCCCAGGTCAGAGCAGAAAGGCGACGGCCGCGGCGAGCTCGCGCTCCGACCAGATCAGCAGGCCGAGCGCCGCGAGGTGAAGGGCGGCGAGCAGCGCGATGCGGCGGGCGGATTGGGGCTCGGCCGCGAGGCGGCGAGGCGGGTGTTGAAGGAACAACGAACGGCGGACCACATGACTCTGACACAGCCGCGTCTCCCCGGAAGCGGATCGCCTCAGCACCGACGCGGGCTGTCATAATTGTGTAATAAAACTGTCATGACAAGGGCAGAATGGCCGCGCAGCAAAGGATCGACGCGGCCGCGAGTTCCACGTCCGCCCGACTTGCGGAGAGCGTGGAACTCGCGCCGGGAGCGGGCATGCACGGCTCCGCGTGTGCGCTGTTGCCCCCTCCACGCCAGGCGGGAGAGCGAGCAGACCGAGCGCGCGGCTACGCGTCGTTGCCACCGACGCAGTCACATCCCGGCGGCTTTCTTCACGAAGCGGCCGTCGAAGGTCTTGGCGAGGTCGACCTTGGCGTCCCGGAGCTCGGGATCGAAGGCGACCAGCATGTCGCTCGCCGACTTGCATGCCGGCGGCAGGAATGACCCCGGTGAGCGAATAGGCCGGCTTGTTGGCGTTGACGGCGGCGAGGTAGAGCGCCTTGTCGCCGAGGTAGTAATCCTCCGGCACGGTCGGCGGCGATCTGCTCGGGCGTCGCCTTCTCCAGCCACTTGAGCGTCTTGTAGAAGGCGTTGACCAGCGCCTGCACGGTGTTCGGGTTCTTGTCGATGAAGTCCTGCTTGACGTAGAGCACGGCCGCCGGATTGGAGCCGCCGAAGATCGCGCGGGTGCCCGCCTCGGTGCGGCTGTCGGCGACGATCTTGATGTCGCCGTCCTGCTCGAGCTTGGTGATCATCGGATCGAGGTTGGAGACGGCGTCGATGTCGCCCTTCTTGATGGCGGCGACCACCGAGGGCCCGATGCCGACGCCGATATAGGCGGCGTCGGCCGGCTTGAGCCCGGCCTTCGACATCATGTACATGACGAAGAAGTTGGTGGAGGAGCCGGGCGCGCTGACGCCGATCTTCATGCCCTTGAGGTCGGCGGCGGACTTGTAGGGGACGGTCTTGCGCACGCCGACCACGATGCCGGGAAAGCGGCCGAGCTCGATCACCGCCTTGATGTCCTGGCCCTTGGCCTGCATGCGGATGGTGTGCTCGTAGGCGCCGGTGACCACGTCGACCGAGCCGCCGACCAGCGCCTGCAGCGACTGCGCGCCGCCGCGGAAATCGTTGATGGTGACGTCGAGGCCCTGCTCCTTGAAGTAGCCGAGCCGCTCGCAGATGGTCAGCGGCAGATAGTAGAGCGCGGTCTTGCCGCCGACGCCGAGCGTGACCTGCTTTCTCTCCGGCGCCTGGCCAAAGGCTGGACCCTGCGCGGCGCCGGCGAGCGCGAGCGCGAAAGCGAGCGTGCCGAGCACGGCCTTGATCGGTGTCATGTCGTTTCCTCCCGCCGGCGCGGCGCCGGCCGTTTTCTCGGCGTATGCCGCGCGTGCTCATATGGAGCGGCTGCACGGCGTCGCGCGCAAAGCCGTGAAGCGCGGCGTTCAGGTGCGCGTTTCCGCCGCGACCGGCCGCCACACCAGCAGCCGCCGCTCGACCAGGGTGACCAGATAGTCGATGCCGATCACGAAGGCGGCGAGCACCAGCATGCCGGCGAACACGCCGGCCACGTCGAACACGCCCTCGGCCTGCAGGATCAGATAGCCGAGCCCGGCGGCCGAGCCGAGATATTCGCCCACCACCGCGCCGACCACCGCGAAGCCGACCGAGGTGTGCAGCGAGGAGAACATCCACGACATCGCCGACGGCCAGTAGACGTGGCGCATCAGCTGGCGCTCGCTCATGCCCAGCATGCGGGCGTTGGCGAGCACGGTCGGGCTCACCTCCTTGACGCCCTGGTAGACGCTGAAGAACACGATGAAGAACACCAAGCGTGACGCCGAGCGCCACCTTCGACCAGATGCCGAGCCCGAGCCAGAGCGCGAAGATCGGCGCCAGCACCACCCGCGGCAGCGCGTTCGCCATCTTCACATAGGGGTCGAAGATCGCGGCCACCAGCGGCTGGCGCGCGAACCAGAAGCCGACCAGGACGCCGGCGACCGAGCCGATCACGAAGGCGAGCACGGATTCGACCAGCGTGATCCACAGATGGCGCCAGATCGTGCCCTCGACGAACCATTTGACGATGCGCGAGCCGACGTCGCCCGGGGTCGAGAAGAAGAACGGCGGCAACAGCTTCACGCCGCCGATCGGCACCGTGGTGCGCGACGTGCCAGATGCAGCACCGCCACCACGGCGACGAGCAGCTGGAGCGCGAGCAGCTGGATGCGGGGCATGATCGAACTCTCGCTGTCGTCATCCGCGTGAGCGGCATGACGCGAGGCGATCACCGCGGATCCGATGCGGCACGTCCCTCGCTACAGGGCTGCGCCGGCGATGACTGGATGCCCGGGTCAAGCCCGGGCATGACGGCGAAGATGAGCTCAACTTACGGCTTCGAGAAGGTGCCGATGATGCCGGTGGCCTGCTTGACCTTGCCGTCGAGCGCCTTGATGAGCTCGTCCCGCGTCAGGCCGGGCTGGAGCGCGGCCGGCTCGAGGTCGGTGGCCATCAGCGTGAAGGTGTAGTGATGCAAGGGGCCGGGCGGCGTGCACGGGCCGAAGTAATGCGGAAGGCCCATCAGGCTCTTGCCGCCGACATACTTGTCGGTCTGCTTGCTGACCTCGCCCTCCGCGAAGCCGGTCACGGACACCGGAATGCCGTAGGCGACCCAGTGGCTCACGCCTCCCGGCGGCCGGCCTTCCGGATCGAACATCAGCAGCGCATAGCTCTTGGTGCCTGCCGGCGGGTTGGCCCAGGACAGCTCGGGCGAAACGTTGTCGCCGACGCAGTTCGGGTTCTGCTTGTTGTTGCCGGCCATCTTGGTCTGCAGCCGCTCGCCGTCCTTGAACGATTTGGACGTGATCGTGAACACCGCCTGCGCGTTGGCGCTCTGGCCGCCGCAGGCGAATGCCAGCGCGACGCCGCCGGCCAGCAAGAGACTACGCTTCACCGACATGATATTTCCTCCATTCGGGTTGATTTGTGGGTCGATTGATCGTGCCGTTCGCCCATCGCGGCGAGTGTATCGGTCCGCGGGAGAGCATGGCAACAACGTCACAGGAAATTCATCCGCCGCCGGTCTGCGCGTAGCCCTTGAGCACCTCGGCCTTGAGCGTCGCCCAGATCTCGCGATGCAGGTCGATGGAAGGCGCGCTCGAGCTTGACCTCGGCCATGTCGCGCGGCCGCGGCAGCGCGACCTTCCAGTCGCCGATGACGCGCGCGGCCGGCCCCGCCGACATGATCACCACGCGGTCGGAGAGCGCGATCGCCTCCTCGAGGTCGTGGGTGACGAACAGCACCGCCTTGCGGTCGGCGTTCCACAGATCGAGCAGCAGGTTGCCCATGATCTGGCGGGTCTGCGCGTCGAGCGGACCGAACGGCTCGTCCATGAGCAGGATCTTCGGATCGCGGATCAGCACCTGCACCAGTCCGACGCGCTTGCGCTGTCCGCCGGAGAGCATGTGCGGATAGCGCGCGCCGAACTCGCTCAGGCCGACGCGCGTGAGCCACGACTGCGCGCGCTCGCGCGCCTGCGCCTTGCCGGTGCCGGCGGTCTCCAGTCCGATCGCGACGTTCTCGAGCGCGGTCTTCCAGGGAAACAGCGCCTCGGCCTGGAACAGGTAGCCGGCCTGCCGGTTGAGCCCCGCCAGCGGTTGCCCAAAAATGTCGGCGCGGCCCGTGGTGGGCGCGATCAGCCCGGCGGCGACGTTGAGCAGGGTCGATTTGCCGCAGCCGGTCGGACCGACGATGGTGACGAACTCGCCGTCGGCGACCTTGAGCGAGGCACGCTCGACCGCCGGATAGCTGCCGCCGTCGGCGAGCCGGAACGTGATGGTGACGTCGGCGAGCGCGACGGCGGGCGCGGCGGCCGTCGCGCGGTCGACCTGCGGGGCAGTTCGTACACCGCCGCGCCTGCGTCGGACATGGTCTGCTGGGATGCGCCGGCGTATTGCTGCATCAGGCGCGCGACGAGCGCGGTGTCGCAGAATTCGATGAACGAGGCGATCCGCCCGTCCTCCATCTCGATCAGGTCGAACAGGTCGGTTTCGACCGTCTGGCCGGTAATACTGGAGCGCACTTTGACGTGCCATTGCACGGCGGCAGCCTGGCCGTCGATCAGCATGGACACGATGGTGTAGTCGAGGATCTCGAAGGTCTGGATCAGGCTGGCGAGCAACGGCCGGAACTCCGCCGTGCCGACCACCTTGCGGGCGATCGGGCTGACATTGGAGCCGGCCATCTGGAACCTGGCATGCGGCGCAAAGATGCCGGCAAGCGCGTCGAGATCGCCCCGTTTGCGCGCCGCGTAGGCCTCGCGCAGCGTCTTCTCCATTTGCGCCCGGTCGCTCATGGCCGTTCCTCCCGGATTATTGTCGATTGGTTGTTGCCGCGCATCTTGCAGGACATCGCCGCAAACGAAAAGGGCCGGCGCGACCGCGAGGCCTCGCCGGCCCTCGGACCCACGGCCGCAGGGCGGCTCAGGCCGGCCGCCGGCTCGAGCTGCCTTTGAAATGCGCGGATCGGATATATTAGGAGTAGACGACGAACCCGGCGAGCATCGAAAGGAGACGCGGCGCGTGAGCACCAATCCGGACGAAGACCTGGTCTATCTCGAGAAGCCCGACACCGCCTTCCTGACCAAGGCCGAGATCACGCGCTGGGAAGACGGCAAGACGTTCTCGAGCGACTGGGCCGGGAACCATTTCTTCAGCTGGGCGGAGCTGCTGCACCCGCTGCGACAGACGCCCCTGCGGATTCTCGAGATCGGCTCATGGGAGGGGCGCTCGGCGCTGTTCTTTCTAAATTACCTTCCGCTCAGCCGCATCACCTGCATCGACCCGTTCGGCGGCAACGTCGAGCACCACATCAATCCCTATTTCGCGGCGCTCGCGCTCAAGTCCGAAGCGCAATTCGAGGCGAACCTGGCGGCGTTCGCGGATCGGGTCGAGAAGATCAAAGGCAGCTCGACGACGGTGCTGCCGGAGCTGGGCATTGCCGGACGCCGGTTCGATCTCGCCTATATCGACGGCAGCCACAGGGCCGCCGACGTCTACCGGGACGCGGCCTTGACCTGGGCGGTGATGGAGCCGGGAGGGCTGGTGCTGTTCGACGATTACGAATGGGACGGCATGGACGACGAGCTCGAACGGCCCAAGCTCGGGATCGACGCCTTCCTGGCGGCCGTCGGCGGCCAGTACCGCGAGGTGCATCGCGGCTACCAGATCCTGATCGCGAAACTGTGCGCGTAGGGGCGCCCCTTGTGGGCGCCCGCGACGGCGACACCAACAGGGCGACCACAAGGGTCGCCCCTACCAACCGGCACTAACGGGCCGTCAGCGCAAAACGGCCGTGGATCAATTCCGGCTGCGGTCGACCAACGCGCGCTGCTTGATCCACGGCATCATGGCGCGCAGCTTCTCGCCGACCTGCTCGATCGGATGGGCCGCCATCTTGGCGCGCATGGCCTTGAACGAGGTCTGGTTGACCCGGTTCTCCAGCATCCAGTCCTTGACGAACTTGCCCGACTGGATGTCGGCGAGGATGCGCTTCATCTCGGCGCGCGTCTCGTCGTCCACCACGCGCGGGCCGGAGACGTATTCGCCGTATTCGGCGGTGTTGGAGACCGAGTAGTTCATGGTGGCGATGCCGCCCTCGTAGATCAGGTCGACGATCAGCTTCACCTCGTGCACGCATTCGAAATAGGCCATCTCGGGCGCGTAGCCGGCCTCGACCAGGGTCTCGTAGCCGGCCTTCATCAGTTCGACCAGGCCGCCGCACAGCACCGACTGCTCGCCGAACAGGTCGGTCTCGCATTCCTCGCGGAAGCTGGTCTCGATGATGCCGGCGCGGCCGCCGCCGATGGCGGCGCCGTACGAGAGCGTGAGATCGTGGGCATTGCCGGAGACGTCCTTGTGCACCGCCATCAGCACCGGCACGCCGGCGCCGCGCTCGTACTCGGCGCGCACGGTGTGGCCCGGCCCCTTGGGGGCGATCATCATCACGTCCAGGTCCGTACGCGGCTCAATGAGATTGAAATGGATGTTGAGGCCGTGCGCGAACATCAGCGCCGTGCCCTCTTTCATGTTGCGCGTGCAGGTGGTCGCGGTAGATGTCGGCCTGCAGCTCGTCGGGCGTGAGCATCATCATCACGTCGGCCCATTTGGCGGCCTCGCCCACCTCCATCACCTTGAGCTTCTCGCCCTGCGCCTTCTTGACGCCCTGCGAGCCCTTGCGCAGCGCCACCGCCACGTCCTTGACGCCGGAATCGCGCAGGTTGAGCGCATGGGCGTGGCCCTGGCTGCCATAGCCGATGATGGCCACCTTCTTGCCCTTGATCAGATTGATGTCGGCGTCGCGATCGTAGTAAACGCGCATTGCCCCGGTCCTTTTTCCATCACGTGACGAGCAGATGCCGGCAGAAACGGCAACTGGCGGCGAAAATCAAGCGGTCCGGGCATGGCCGGGCTTGTAGTCACATCCCCTCCGGCCCGCGCGCGATCGCCACGATGCCGGTGCGCGAGACCTCGACCAGGCCGAGCGGGATCATCAGCGCGATGAAGCTCTCGAGCTTGTCGCTGGCGCCGGTGATCTCGAACACGAAGCTCTCGGTGCCGGCGTCGATGACGCGGGCGCGGAAGGCGTCGGCGAGCCGCAGCGCCTCGACCCGGTGCTCGCCCTTGCCGCGCACCTTGACCATGGCGAGCTCGCGCTGGATCGACGGACCCGACAACGTCATGTCGACCACCCGGTGCACCGGCACCAGGCGATCGAGCTGGTTCTTGATCTGCTCGATCACCATCGGCGTGCCGCGGGTGACGATGGTGATGCGCGACAGATGCTTCTCGTGCTCGGTCTCCGACACGGTGAGCGAGTCGATATTGTAGCCGCGGCCGGAGAACAGGCCGATGACGCGCGCCAGCACGCCGGGCTCGTTGTCGACGATGACCGAGAGCGTGTGGCTCTCGATGCCTTGCGCCACCGGCGCGGCGGGATAGTGGCTGGTGGTGGGATTGGTGTTCATGTTCATCACACCATGACCTTGCCTTCCTCGGTGATGGCGTCCTCGATGTCCTCGGCGCCGCCGCCGAGCAGCATCTCGTTGTGGGCGCGGCCCGACGGGATCATCGGGAAGCAGTTCTCGTTGGGGTCGACCACGCAGTCGAAGATCACCGGCCGCTTGACGTCGATCATCTCGCAGTATCGCGCCATCGACGTCACCCGGCTTCTCGCAGCGGATGCCGACCGCGTGATAGGCGTCGGCGAGCTTGACGAAGTCGGGCAAGGCCTCGGTGTAGGAATGCGAATAGCGCCCGCCGTGGAGCAGCTCCTGCCACTGCCGCACCATGCCCATGTACTGGTTGTTGATGATGAAGATCTTGATCGGCAGGTCGTACTGCACCGCCGTCGACATTTCCTGCATGGTCATCAGCACCGAGGCCTCGCCGGCGATGTCGATGACCAGCGAATTCGGGATGCGCCAGCTGCACCCCGACCGAGGCCGGCAGCCCGTAGCCCATGGTGCCGAGCCCGCCCGACGTCATCCAGCGGTTGGGCTCCTCGAACCGGTAGAACTGCGCCGCCCACATCTGGTGCTGGCCGACCTCGGTGGTGATGTAGGTGTCGCGATCCTTGGTCAGCTCGTAGAGCCGCTGGATGGCGTATTGCGGCTTGATCAGCTCGTTCGAGTTCCGGTAGGCGAGCGATTTCTTCGCCCGCCACTTTTCGATCTGCTTCCACCAGTCGGCGAGCGCCTTCTTGTCGGGCGTGGCCGAGCCGGTGCGCCACAGCCGCACCATGTCGTCGAGCACATGGGCGCAATCGCCGATGATCGGCACGTCGACCTTGACGTTCTTGTTGATCGAGGACGGATCGATGTCGACGTGGATCTTCTTCGAGCCGGGCGAGAAGGCGTCGAGCCGGCCGGTGATGCGGTCGTCGAAGCGCGCGCCGATGCAGATCATCAGGTCGCAATCGTGCATCGCCCAGTTCGCCTCCCAGGTGCCGTGCATGCCGAGCATGCCGAGCCATTGCGGATCGGAGGCCGCATAGGCGCCGAGCCCCATCAGGGTCGAGGTGATGGGAAAGCCGGTGAGCTTCACCAGCTCGCGCAGCAGCTGGCTCGCCTCGGGACCGGAATTGACCACGCCGCCGCCGGTGTAGAACAGCGGCCGCTTGGCGCGCTGCATCAGGTCGATGGCGGCCCGGATCTTGTCGAGGTCGCCCTTGAGCTTGGGGCGGTAGCCCTTGTGGTCGAACTCCCGCGGCTTGGAGTAGAGCCCCTTGGCGAACTGGATGTCCTTGGGGATGTCGACCACCACCGGGCCCGGCCGGCCGCTCGCGGCGATGTGGAACGCCTCGTGCAGCACGCGCGGCAGGTCGGCGATGCTCTTGACCAGGTAATTGTGCTTGGTGCACGGCCGCGTGATCCCGACCGTGTCGCATTCCTGGAACGCGTCGTTGCCGATCAGGTGGGTCGGCACCTGCCCGGTGATGACCACGATCGGGACCGAATCCATCAGCGCATCGGTGAGGCCGGTGACCGCATTGGTGGCGCCCGGTCCGGACGTCACCAGCACGCAGCCGACCTTGCCGGTCGAGCGCGCATAGCCCTCGGCCGCGTGCACGGCGCCCTGCTCGTGACGCACCAGGATGTGCTGGATCTTGTCCTGCTGGAACAGCGCGTCGTAGATCGGCAGCACCGCGCCGCCGGGATAGCCGAACAGGTGCTTCACGCCCTGGTCGGCGAGCGCCTCGATCACCATTTCGGCGCCGGTCATTTCCTTGCTCATGGTCCGCTCCACACGCTCATTCGCCCGCTTCAGGAATCAAAAAGGGCCGCGAGGGCCCTGACTGCGCACCGCCACGATCGCGGGTGGCCTCAGCCACCCCCGGCGGTGCGCCTTCCTACGATTACCAGTCGGCTAATAAAGTTGCGCATCGGGGCGCTCTTCCCTCATTTCATTTCACGTCGAGAATATGCAGGCCGGCCGCGGCGGTCAAGCGGAAATCACATGATCTGGTGCCATTTGCGGCCGTCCGGCTTGTGGTCAAAGAGCGAACAGGGCAAGCCATAGGGCCCCTTTTCGCGGCAGCCTCCACCCCGCTTTTCGAGCCTATTCCCGATGAACAACGCCGATCTGATCGTCGCCACCCTGAAAGCGGCCGGCATCCAGCGCGGCTTCGGCATCCCGAGCGGCAACGTGCTGCCGCTGATGGAGGCGATGCGCAAGGGCGGGGTCGAGTTCGTGCTCACCGCCCACGAAGGCTCGGCCGGCTTTGCCGCCGACGTCACCGGCCGGCTGACCGGGGTGCCCGGGCCTCTGCGTCGCCACCCTCGGCCCGGGCGCCACCAACCTCGCCACCGGGGTCGGCAATGCCTGGCTCGACCGCTCGCCGATGATCGCCATCACCTGCAACCTCAACACCGACCAGCTCGGCCGGCGCATCCAGATGTGGATCGATCACCACGCGCTGTTCAAGCCCATCACCAAGGCCACCCTGCGGCTCGAGGCGGGACGGATCGGCGAGACCGTGACGGAGGCCATCCGCATCGCGCTGAGCGAGCCGCGGGGGCCGGTCCATCTCGACCTGCCGGAGGACGTGGCGCTCGCCCCCACCAACGAGCCGCTGCCGGCCGCGCTCCCGCCGGCGAAGATCGCGGCCGCGCCCGACGCCGCCATCGCGCGCGCCGGCGAGCTGATCATGGCGGCCAAGCGGCCGATCGCGGTCATCGGCTCGTCGGCGATGCGCATCGGCGATCCGACCTTGCTGCGCCGGGTGATCGAGCGCCACAACCTCGCCTTCGCCACCACCACCATGGCCAAGGGGCTGATCGACGAAGACCATCCACGCGCGCTCGGCTGCATCGAGCGGTCGTGCCGGCAGGTGCAACGCCGCTTCTTGCGCTCGGCCGACCTGATCGTGGGGCTGGGCTACGACACCATCGAGGTCGAGTACGAAGCCTGGATCGACGACGTTCCGCTGCTGCAGATCGACATCGAGCCGGTCGATATCGCGCCCTCGGTCAAGCTCGTCCACCAGGTGACCGGCGATCTCGACGCCTCGCTGACGCGGCTTGCCGCGCTGCCCGCCGCCACCAACCGGTGGAGCGCGCAGGCGCTCGCCGACCATCGCCGCGCCTTCCACGCCGCGCTGCGCCCGGCCGCGCGCGTCCTTCACCGCGCATGCGGCGATCGATGCGGTGCGCCGCGCGCTGCCGCGCGATGGGCTGTTGGCCTTCGACGTCGGCGCGCACACCCATCAGATCGCCGGCCAATGGACCGCGCACGCGCCGAAGAGCTTCCTGATCACCAACGGCTGGTCGTCGATGGGCTTCGGATTGCCGGCGGCGATCGCCGCCAAGCTCGCGCGTCCCGATCTGCCGGTGGTCTGCCTGATCGGCGACGGCTGCTTCCAGATGACCTGCGGCGAGGTCGCGACCGCCAAGCGGCTCGGCCTGACGCTGCCGATCGTGGTGCTCGACGACCGCTGGCTCGCCCTCATCAAGGTGAAGCAGATCCGCCGCCAGTTCCCGCTCTACGGCACCGAATTGCAGCAAGAGGACTATCGCGAACCGCCCGCGCACTATTTCGGCGTGCCGGCGGTCGGCGTCGCCAGCGCCGAGGCGCTGGAAGCGGCGGTCAAGACGGCGCTCGCCGCCAAGGGGCCGACCGTGATCGAGGCCGTGGTCGACTCCGAGCACTATCTGGAGACGGTCTACGACTGATCGCATCGCGCGCGAGCGCGTCGAGCAGCGCGTCGCGCGTCGGCGTCGCGCGGCGCGACCCAGGTCCAGTCCGGCAGTTGATGGCGGAACCAGGTGGCCTGGCGCTTGGTGTAGCGGCGGGTGTCGCGCTTGCCGCCCTCGGCGGCCTCGGCCAGCGTGATCTCGCCCGCGAGGTGGCGGATCAGCCACGGCACGCCATGCGCCTTCATCGCCGGCAGGCTGCGGATCGAGGCGGCGCGCGGCGAGCGCCGCGACCTCGTCGAGCGCGCCGGCGGCGAGCATGGCGTCGAAGCGGGCGTCGATGCGGCGATAGAGCTCGGCGCGATCGGCATCGAGGAAGATCTTGACCGCGCCGGCGGGATCGAGCGCGGGCTTCATGCCGTCCCGATGCCAGTCGGCGAGCGGCCGCCCGGTCGCCAGAATGACCTCGAGCGCGCGGGTGATGCGGGCGCGGTCGCCCGGCATCAGCCGGTGCGCGGTCACCGGATCGCGGCGCACCAGCTCGGCATAGAGCGGGGCGACGCCCTCGGCCGCGAGCCGCGCGCGCACCGCCGCGCGGATGTCGGCGGGGATCGGCGGGATGGCGGCAAGCCCGCGCGTGAGCGTCTTGAAGTAGAGCCCGGTGCCGCCGACGATGATCGGCACGCGCCCTGCCCCCTTCGCCTCGGCGAGTGCCGCGCTCGCGTCGACGCACCAGCGGCCGACCGAATAATTCTCGGCGGCGTCCACGTGGCCGTAGAGGAGATGCGGCGCGCGCGCCTCGTCGGCCGGCGTCGGGCGCGCGGTGATGATGCGCAGGTCGCGATAGACCTGCATGGAATCGGCGTTGACGACGGTGCCGCCGAGCCGCGCCGCCAGCGCAAGCGCGAGCGCCGACTTGCCGCTCGCGGTCGGTCCGGCGATGAGGATTGCGTCGGGTCGGCTCACGGGCCCGAGCTAGGCGCCGGTTTGCGATAAAATCAACCGTGGAGGCGGCGGCGGGTCCGCATTGCCCGTGGCGCGCACCCGGCGGGATATTGAATCCTCAGCCGGCGACGGGTAAACGAATGCCTCCACCACTCGCTGCCAGCGGAGTAGGCCGTTGACGCTCATTCGTCCCTTCCGGGCCCTGCGCCCCGCGCCGGGACGGGCGGCCGAGATCCTGGCACCCCCCTACGACGTGCTTTCGAGCGCGGAGGCGCGCGAGCGCGCCAAGGGCAAGCCGTGGAGCTTCCTCCACATCTCGAAGCCCGAGATCGACCTCGACCCGGCGGTCGATCCCTACGATCGAGCCGTCTACGCCAAGGCAGCCGAGAACATCGACCGGATGATCGCGGCCGGCGTGCTGATCCGCGACGCCAAGCCCTGCTACTACGTCTACCGGCAAACCTGGCGCGACCGCACTCAGACCGGCCTTGCCGCCGTCGCTTCGATTGCCGACTACGCGACCAACCGCATCCGCAAGCACGAGCACACGACCCCCGTGAAAGAGGACGACCGCGTCCGCCAGATCGAGGCGGTCAACGCCCAGACCGGCCCGGTGATGATGGGCTATCCCGCCGCCCCGCACATCGACGCCATGCTCGCGCGCGTCACCGTCGCCGCCCCCGACGTCGATGTCACTGCCGAGGACGGTGTCCGCCACCAGCTTTGGGTGGTCGGCGACGAGGAGACGATCGACCGACTTCACGCGCGCAGTGGACGCATTGCCGGCCCTCTATATCGGCGACGGCCATCACCGCTCGGCTGCCGCCTCACGCGTCGCTCGAGCCCGTGGCAACGGTGCGGGTTCGCATGGCTATTTCCTCGCCGTGCTGTTTCCGCATCACGAAATGACCATCCTGGATTACAACCGCGTGCTGCGTGACTTGAACGGCCACAGCCCGGAACAGCTCCTCGCCGAGCTGCGCGCCCGTTTCGCGGTCGAAGTGTCCGATCAGCCGGTCCGCCCCATCGGGCCGGGCGAGCTCGGCATGTATCTCGCCGGCCGATGGTACCGACTGACGATCCGGGCCGAGCTCGTGC
The DNA here is from genome assembly GCA_963708765.1 of uncultured Alphaproteobacteria bacterium. Classification (GTDB taxonomy): domain Bacteria; phylum Pseudomonadota; class Alphaproteobacteria; order Rhizobiales; family Xanthobacteraceae; genus VAZQ01. Next base: position 36,018 of record CAVPTV010000043.1, read on the forward strand.
CCAAGGACGATCCGATCGGACGGTTGCCGATCACGCTCCTGACGCGCAACGTGATCGAACCGCTGCTCGGCATCGCCGACCAGCGGACCGACAAGCGCATCGACTTCGTCGGCGGCGGGCGCGGTTTGGCCGAGCTGGAGCGCCGGGTCCGCTCCGGCGAGATGGCGGTGGCCTTCGCGCTCTACCCGACTCAAATGACGGACCTGATGGCGGTGGCGGATGCCGGCGGGATCATGCCGCCGAAATCCACCTGGTTCGAGCCCAAGCTCGCCGACGGCATGGTCAACCATGTGCTCGATTGAGCAGTCGCGGTGCAATTCGTCGCCACTCTGGTATCGAACCCTGCGGCGCCCGCGCTCGCCGTGAGCGCGCTCGAGGATGCGCGCGCGCTCGTCCCGGCGTCCGCGCCGCCGGAATGGCTGGCCCCCGGCCTCGCTGCCGATATCTTCTTCACCCCGCCCGACGGCTTCGACCATCGCGCGCTCGCCGATCGCCTGCGCTCGGCCGTGCATCCGCGGCCGATCGACGTGGTGGTGCAGCCTGCCGCCCATCGGCGCAAGCGCCTGCTGCTCGCCGACATGGACTCCACCATGATCGGCCAGGAATGCATCGACGAGCTTGCCGCCCAGGTGGGTCTCAAGCGGCATGTCGCCGCCATCACCGATCGGGCCATGCGCGGCGAGATCGAGTTCGGGCCGTCGCTGCGCGCGCGCGTCGAGCTGCTCGAAGGCCTGCCCGCAACTGTCGTCGACGAGATCATTGCGCAGCGCATCCGCCTCACCCCGGGCGCGCGCACGCTGGTTGCGACCATGCGTGCCAACGGCGCCTATGCCTGCCTGGTCACCGGCGGCTTCACGCTGTTCACCAAGCGCATCGGCGCCATGATCGGCTTCGACGAGTACCGCGCCAATACGTTGGTGGTCGATCGGGCGAGCCGGCTGACCGGAGAGGTGGCCGAGCCGATCTTCGGCCGCGACGACAAGCTCGCGACGCTGATCGAGCTCAGAGATCGGCTCGGCCTGGCGGCGGAGGAGACGCTGGCGGTCGGTGACGGCGCCAACGACATCGACATGATCCAGGCGGCGGGGCTCGGCGTCGCCTATCACGCCAAGCCCAATGTCGCGGCGGCCGGCGCCGCGCGCATCGACCACGGCGATCTCACGGCGCTGCTCTATGTGCAGGGCTATCGCGACGAGGATTTCGTGAACAGCGAATAGCGAATAGCGAATAGGGAACATGCGCATCGCCGTATCGATTCGCTACTCGCTACTCGCTCCCCCACTTCCGCCGCGAACTCGCCGCCGAGCGACCCCGATCGCGCCGTGAGGACGCCCGCTTCCCGGGATTTTGTCCGCCGCTCATCAACAGAGGAGACACATCACGGCGCGCGAGCCGGTCAACAAGAAAAAGGTCAAGCCAAATCACGTTCCCACGCATCGATCAGTCCGTCGGGCCTTCCCGACCGGGGCGGCGAACCAAATGGAGAGCGACTATGCCGATCACGGCACCAAGCATTGGCCAAGACCCACTCGCAGACTTCCTCCGGGCAAGGCGCGGCGACAAAACGCCGATCCCGCTGATCGCAACCCGGATCACCGTCACGATCCGCGGCGGCCTTGCCATCGTCACAACCGAGCGCACCTTCCGCAACGTCGAGAAGCAGTCGATCGAAGCGACCATGACCTTCCCGGTCCCGGTCGACGCGACGCTCTGCTCGCTGTCCGCCCGCATCGACGGCCGCACGCTGCAGGCGGTGGCGCAGGCACGCGCGCAGGCGCGTACCACCTACGAAGACGCGGTCGATCGGGGCAAGGCGGCGGTCCTGCACGAGGAGCTGCTCAAGGGCATCCACATGCTCAGCGTCGCGCATGTCGCCCCGGGAGCCGAAATCGTGGTCGCCGACACCTGGACCGCGCCGTTGTCGTTCGTCGATGCCGCGCCGCAGTTGCGGATTCCGACCACGGTCGGCGAAATCTATGGCCGCTCGCCGCTGTCGCCCGGCGACGATCTGGTCACCGGCAGCGCCGTGCACGAGGCCACGATCTCGATCGCCTGCGAGGACGGAACGGCGACGTTGCTGCGGGCCGGCGCGCCGACCGGCGGCTGCTACCGGGTCACGCTCGATCGGCCGATCGACATCGCCGTCGCCGGCTGGAGCAAGCGCACGCTTGCGGGCGTCGCCGCCGACGGACGGCAAGTCACGTTGGAGGTCGAGCCCACGCCGAAGATCGACGCCGGCCTCGACATCGACCTGCTGTTCGACCATTCCGGCTCGATGAGCGAGCGCGCGGCCGGTGATCGCGAGATCGCGGCGTCGAAATTCGAGGTGGCACGAGACGCGCTCGCGGCGGTCGCGCGTGACCGCCTGAACGGCGCGGACCGGATTCGGCTGTGGCAGTTCAACGACACCGTCGATTTCGTCGGCGCCGCCTCCGGAAAGGAGTGCAACGCGCTGGTCGCCCGCCTGAGCGAGACCGGCGGCGGCACCGAGATCGGGCGCGCCTTCGATGCCGTGATCGCGCAGCGAAGGTCGAAGGACGTGCTGATCGTGACCGACGGCAAGAGCTGGGCGTTCGACCCGCAAAAGGTGGCACGCTCCGGCCTGCGCGTCACCGCGGTGCTGATCGGCGAGGACGCGCTCGAGGCCGGGATCGCCCATCTCGCCGGGATGACCGGCGGGCAGGCCTTCATCGCCGGCCGGCTCGGACGCCGGCACCGCGATCGCGGCGGCGCTCGAGGCCGCCAGGGTCCCGCATCAGCCGCTCGCGCCGATCGCCGATACGCCGTCACGCGTCGAGGTCCTGCGGCGCGGGGCACGGCTGGTCGCCAGTTGGGGCGAGACCAGCGCCGAGGCGAGGCCACCGCGGACGCCCGCCTGATCGGCGCCACCGCCGCCATGCTGGCGATCCCGCGGCATGACCGACGTCGCGGCGGCAAAGCTCGCGGAAGCCGAGGGCATCGTCTGCCATCTCACCAGCCTCGTGCTGGTGGACGAGGCCGGCGTGCGGCACGAGGGCATTCCGGCCAGCCGCAAGGTGGAGCTGCTGGCACCGTCGGCCGCTGCGCATGCCCGTGCGGCGCTGCCAGCGTGTGCGGCCGCCTGCTGACGACGAGCCGCAGGTCGCACGCGCGCCTCCGCAGCAGCGGGATGACCCGGGTCGCCAGCGCGGCATGCTGCAGCGCCTCTCCAGCGTCATCTCGGACCAAGCCGAGGCGGCGCGTCCGCCGAGTGGAGCGGCTCCGGCCAAGACGCGACCGGCGTCACCGCCCGCGGTCGACCTCGAGCGACCTGCGCGAGCCGGATCGACTGGGACGCCGATCCGGAGGCGCTGCGGCGCGGCGATCTGTCCGACCTGCCCATGAGCCTGGTCATGGCCATCCAAGCGGCGGCGCGATTGCCCGAGATCGCGGCGTTCGCGCGAACGCTCGGGATCGATCCGGTCGTCGCGGTGGTCGCGCTGCTCGCCCGCGCCGCCGGCCGGTCGAACCGTTCCGCGCAACGGCTCGCGCGCGCGATTCTCGGCACGGGCGCAGGCCGCCGATCTCGAGACCGCGATGCACGAGGTCGGCCTGTAAGCCTCCGAAAACGTTGCGGCGCCCGACGCGGGCGCCGCAACGCTCATTCCGATGAGCCTGGCTTACTGCAGGCTCAGCGCCACGAAGCGCAGCTCGCCGTCGGCGCCGGCAATCAGCAGCAGCGCCGACTTGCGGCCGTCCTTCTTGAGCTTGTCGATCTTGGCCTGGAAGTCGTCGGCGTTCGACACCGCCTCCTGCGCGATCTCGACGATCACGTCGCCCGGCGACAGCCGCTTGTCGGCGGCCGGCGAGCTCGACGTCGATGCCGATGATGACGACGCCCTTCACGGTGTCCTTGATCTTGTAGCGCTTGCGCAGATCGTCGGACAGGTTGGCAAGCTCGATGCCGAGCGTCTTCTTCACGACGCTCGGCTGAGTGCTCGACCGCGGGATCCTTCTTCGCCGTCCGGCCTGCTTCTCGCCGTCCTCGAGCCGGCCGAGCATGACGCTCTTGGTCTCTTCCTTGCCCTTGCGGATGATCAGCACCGGCACTTCCTTGCCGACCGGCGTGTCGGCGACGACGCGCGGCAGGTCGCGCATCTCCTTGATGTCCTTGCCGTCGAACTTGACGATCACGTCGCCGGGCTCGATGCCGGCGGGCTTGGCCGGCCCCTTGTCGTCGACGCCGGCGACCAGCGCGCCGCGCGGCGGCTTGATGCCGAGGCTCTCGGCGATCTCGTCGGTCACCTGCTGGATGCGCACGCCGAGCCAGCCGCGCCGGGTCTCGCCGAACTGCTTCAATTGATCGATCACCGGCAGCGCGGTCTTCGACGGCACCGCGAAGCCGATGCCGATCGAGCCGCCGGAGGGCGAGATGATCGCGGTGTTGACGCCGATCACCTCGCCGTCGAGGTTGAACAGCGGGCCGCCCGAATTGCCGCGGTTGATGGACGCGTCGGTCTGGATGTAGTTGTCGTAGGGACCCGAATTGATGTCGCGGTTGCGCGCCGAGACGATGCCGGCCGTCACCGTGCCGCCGAGGCTGAACGGGTTGCCGATGGCGATCACCCATTCGCCGAGCCGCAGCCTGTCGGAATCGCCGAACTTCACCGCCTTGAGCGGCTTGTCGGTCTTGATCCGCAGCAGCGCGATGTCGGTCTTCTGATCCTTGCCGATCAGCTCGGCCTTGATGCGCGTGCCGTCGTTGAGGATGACGGTGATCTCGTCGGCCTCGGAGATGACGTGGTTGTTGGTGACCACGATGCCGGACGCATCGATGATGAAGCCGGAGCCGAGCGAGTTGACGCGGCGCGGGCCGCGCTGGGCGATTCTGGTTGTCGCCCTGCTGGCCGCGCCGATTGAAGAAGTCGCGGAACAGCTCGTCGAGCTGCGGATCGTTCGGCAGTTGCGGCATCGGCGTGCTGCGCGACTCCACCTTCTGCGAGGTCGAGATGTTGACCACCGCGTCGATCACTTTCTCGGCGACGTCGGCGATGGCTTCGGGGCCGCGCGCAGCCGAGGGGGTCGAGAGCACCGGCAAGACCATCGCTGCCGTTGCGACCGCGGCCAATGCCGGCCGGCGGACCTGCCGGGCGAATTGGGCGAGAGTGCCGAGCATGGACGTCTGAGCTCCTGGAGATGTGAGGGCGAGACACTGCTCCTGTCCGGCCAGGGACGCAAGGGTGGTCTCGACATTGCCGAATTAGGCTTGGGATTGGGGCGGAATCGGGACCATCACATTGCAGTGAACGCGCGCCGTCGGATACCGTGGCGCTCATGCTCGCGGCGCACTGCCGCCTGCTCAGCCGCGCACCAGCCAGATCAGCACGACACCGAGCACCGCCGACACGATGCCGGCGATCCGCAGCGAGTTTTCCGGGCTTTCCAGCGCGGTCGCCGCCAGCCGCTTGGCGGCGCCCGGAAAGGCCGCGAAGACCAGCCCCTCGATCACGAATACGAGACCGATGGCCACAATGAGCTCGGGCATCTTCGACCGGTCTCGCGATCGCGCCGTCGCGCGCGCTACTTCGGAGCGGGCTGGGCGCCGGGTGCGGCGTCGGCCGATCCACCTCACGCGGCTTGCCCGACGGATCGCGCGAAGAATCGGAAGAACTCCGAATCGGGCTTGAGCAGCATGCGGGTATCGTTCGGCCGCAGGCCGGCTTCGTAGGCCTGCATCGAGCGATAGAACGCGAAGAACTCGCGATCGCGTCCAAAGGCGTCGGCGAAGATGCGGTTGCGCTCGCCGTCGCCCTCGCCGCGGACCTGCTCGGCCGTCGGCGGTCGCGTCGGCGAGCAGCACGGTCACGTCGCGATCGGCGCGGGCGCGGATTTCCTGCGCGCGCTGGCTGCCTTGCGCGCGGAACTCGGCGGCCTCGTGCTGGCGCTCGGTCTTCATGCGCTCGTAGACCGCCTGGCTGTTCTGCTCCGGCAGATCGGCGCGGCGGATGCGCACGTCGACGACGGCGATGCCGAAGGCCTGCGCCTCGGTGTCGAGCTGGTCGCGCACGCGCGCCATGAGCTGCGCGCGCTCGTCGCGCACGACATGCGTCAGCGTCGCCTCGCCGAGCACGCGGCGCAGCGCCGAGTTGAGCAGGATCGACAGCTGCGAGTTCGCCCGCTCGACCGATCCGACCGTCTGATAGAACTGCAGCAGGTTGTTGATCTGTAGCGCGCGAACGCGTCGACCACGAGCCGCTTCTGGTCGGAGGCGATCACCTCCTGCGCCGGGATTCTCGAGGTCGAGGATGCGCTTGTCGATGTAGATCACGCTGTCGATCAGCGGGATCTTGAAGTGCAGTCCCGGCTCGGTGATGACGCGCACCGGCTCGCCGAGGCGCACCACCAGCGCCTGGCGGGTCTGATAGACCGTGAACAGCGGCGCTGTAGGCGATGATCAGGCCGACGATGACGAGAGCGGCGACGATGCCGCCGGCGAGATTGAGTCTCATCGGCTGCCTCCGGTCTGGCGGTGCCGGCGGCCGGCGGCGCGAGCTGATCGAGCGGCAGATAGGGAACGATGCCGCTGGCAGCGCCGGCATCGATGATGATCTTGTCGGTGCCGCCGAACAGCCGTTCCATGGTTTCGAGATACATGCGCTGGCGGGTGACCTCGGGCGCCTTCTTGTATTCGTCGTAGACCTGGAGGAAGCGCGAGGTCTGGCCCTTGGCCTCGGCCACGGTCTGCTCGCGATAGGCTTCGGCGGCCTGGGTGATCTGGGCGGCGCGGCCGCGCGCTTCCGGAACCACGCGGTTGGCGTAGGTCTGCGCCTCGTTCTGCGCGCGCTCGAGATCGGCGCGGGCGGCCTGCACGTCGCGGAAGGCGTCGATCACCTGCGACGGCGGATCGACCTTCTGCAACTGCACCTGCGTTGACCTGCACGCCGGATCCGATATTCGTCGAGCACCTTCTGCATCAGCTCCTGCACGCCGGTCTCGATGTTCTGGCGCGCGCCGGTCAGGATCGGCTGGATGTTGGAGCGCCCGATCACCTCGCGCATGGCGCTCTCGGCCACCGCCTTCACGGTGCCCTCGGGCTGCTGGATGTTGAACAGGAAGTCGCCGACGCCGTTGGGCTTGATCCGCCAGAGCACCGAGAAGTCGACGTCGACGATGTTCTCGTCGCCGGTGAGCATCAGGCTCTCTTCCGGCACGTCGCGGACCGTGCTGCCGCGGCGCAAGTCCTCGACCACCCGCATGCCGATGTCGATCTTGTTGACGCGCAACGCCTTCGGCGTCAGCACCGACTCGATCGGATACGGCAGGTGATAGTTGAGGCCGGGGTCGCCGGTCGCGCACGAACTTGCCGAACCGCAGCACGACGCCGTGCTCGTCGGGTTCGACGCGAAAGAAGCCGGACAGGCCCCAGATGACGATCGCGGCGAGCAGGATCAGGCTCAGCCCCTTGCCGCCGAGATTGCCGCCCGGCAGCACGGTGCGCAGCTTGTCCTGGCTGCGACGCAGAAACTCTTCGAGATCGGGCGGTGTCGAACCCGATGGCTGCGGCCCGGAGCCCCATGGGCCCTTGCCGCCGCCGCCGCCTCCGGATCCCCACGGTCCGCCGCCCTGATTGCTCCACGGCATCGGCTGTCTCCTCCGCTCGCCCGGCCTGAGCCGCGAGCCTGTCTTCGATTGGGGGGGTTATAGGGGAGGCGTCATCCGGTTACAACGCGATTACGAGCGTGCGGCGCCGCAACGCATGGCCTTGAAATCCGGTCATTGCCTACCACCGACCGCGCCGGCGCCGGCGGCGCGCCGTTCATAGACGAGCACCGTGAAGCTCGCGTCGTCATCCGGCCCGGCGCGATGCTCGGTGCGCTCGCGTCTCCTGCCAGACCGTGCGGATCGATGGATGGAAACTTGGTATCGCCGCTCGGTTGCAAATGCACGCGCGTGACCAGCAGCCGATCGGCCCGGGCGATCGTCTGGGCGTAGATGTCGGCGCCCCCGATGACCGCGATCGCATCGGCGGCGCGGCGCAACGCGTCGCCGCGCGCGGCCGCCAGCGCCGCCTCGACGCTCGGCGCGACCAGCACTCCCGGCGCCGCGAACGCCGGGTCGCGGCTCACCACGATGTTGGTGCGGCCCGGCAGCGGCCTGCCGATCGACAGATAGGTCTTGCGCCCCATCACCACCGGCTTGCCCATGGTGACGGCGCGGAAGTGCTGCATGTCGGACTTGAGCCGCCACGGCAGCGCGCCGCCCTGCCCGATCACATCGTTGTCGGCCACGGCGACGACGAGGACGAGATCGATATGCCGCGTGTCGAGCGACGCCGCGCCGGAGCCCTCGCGTGCGCTCACACCGCCACCTTGGCCTTGATGTGCGGATGCGGGTCGTAGCCGTCGCAGCGAAAAATCCTCGTAGCGGAACGCGAACAGATCGGTCACCGCCGGATCGAGCACCATGCGCGGCAGCTGCCGCGGCGCGCGCGAGAGCTGCAGGCGCGCCTGCTCGAGATGATCGAGGTAGAGGTGACAGTCGCCCACCTGTCCAGACGAACTCGCCGGGCTCGAGCCCGGTCACCTGCGCCACCATCAGGGTGAGCAGCGCGTAGGAGGCGATGTTGAACGGCACGCCGAGGAACACATCGGCCGAGCGCTGATAGAGCTGGCACGACAGCCGGCCATTGGCCACGTAGAACTGGAACAGGCAGTGGCACGGCGGCAGTGCCATCTTGTCGACGTCGGCCGGGTTCCAGGCGGTGACGATCAGGCGGCGCGAATCGGGATTGCGGCGGATCGCCTGCACCACATTGGCGATCTGGTCGATGGTGCCGCCATCGGGCGCCGGCCACGAGCGCCACTGCCGGCCGTAGACCGGGCCGAGCTCGCCGCGCTCGTCCGCCCATTCGTCCCAGATCGTGACGCCGTGCTCGTTGAGATATTTGACGTTGGTGTCGCCGGCCAGGAACCAGAGCAGCTCGTAGACGATCGACTTGAGGTGCAGCTTCTTGGTGGTGATGAGCGGAAAGCCCTCGTCGAGGTCGAAGCGCATCTGATGGCCGAACACCGACAGCGTGCCGGTGCCGGTGCGGTCGTGCTTCTCGACGCCGTCGGCGAGGATCCGCTCCATCAGGTCGTGGTATTGGCGCATCGTCCGGGCCTCGCGCGAAACCGACTCGGAAGGCAAGTTTATCGCCTCTCGAGCGCCGGAGCATCCACTGCAAGAGCATTTCGGCGGCACGTGACGCGCCGCCGAAATGCTTGTCGGAACCGCTCGGACGCGCCGGCCGCGCGCGTCAGTTCAGCGGGCCGGCCGCCTTGATGATCGGCGTCCAGCGCGCGATCTCGCTCTTCACCAGCGCGGCGAGCGCCTGCTGGCCGCGGCCCGCCTTGTCCGGCAGCACGCTGCCGAGCTCGAGCAGTCGCTTGCGCGTCCCCTCGTCGTCGAGCGCCTTGTCGAGCGCGTCGCGTGAGCTTGTCGAGGATCGGCTGCGGCGTGCCCTTGGGGGCGAACAGCGCGTTCCAGGCCTGCGCCTGGAATTCCGGCAGCCCCGCTTCCTTGCTGGTCGGAACGTCGGGCAGCGCCGGATTGCGCTCGGCCGTCCCGATCGCATAGGCCTTGATCTGACCGGCCTGGATCTGCTGCACGACGTTGACGATCTGGTCGCACATGTAGTCGACCTGCCCGGCGATCAGGGCGGTCAGCGCCGGACCGGTCCCCTGTAGGGGACCGAGGTCGGCTTCACGCCCAGGATCGAGTTGAGCAGCAGGCAGGTCGTGAACGACACCGAGCCGACGCCGGCATGCGCCATGTTCAGCTTGTCGACGTTGGCCTTCACGTAGGTGACGAACTCCTTGAGGTCCTTGGGCGGAAAGTCCTTCTTGCGCCAGGATCAGGACCGGCGTGCCGGCCACCAGCCCGATCGGCGCGAAGTCGACGTCCGGCTTGTAGGCCAGGTTCGGGTAGAGCGCGACCGAGGCGGCATGGGTGCCCATATGGCCCATGATGATGGTGTAGCCGTCCGGCGCGGCGCGCGCATCGCCCGCGTCGAGGCGGTGGTGCCGCCGGCCCCGACGATGTTCTCGATCGACGATGGTCTGCCCGAGCGTGCGCGACATGTGCTCGCCGACGATGCGGGCGATGACGTCGGTCGGCCCGCCGGCCGCGAACGGCACGATCAGCGTGATCGGACGGGTCGGATAGTTGGACTGGCCGGCGGCCGGTGCCGGCGGCGAATCCGAGTGCAGCGGCGACGGCGATCGCCGGCGACAGCAATCTAGGCATGTCTACTCCCAGGACCGATTTTCTTATGAACGCCCCTGCGGCACGCAGGGTTCCGGGCGCGCCAGTCGCGGCCCGGCAGGCGGTTGCAAGATGCAACGAGCTGCGCCGGCTACTCGACGAAGACTTCGTCGCGGCGGCGGCGGATCTTCGGCATCGCCGCGAGGACGAGCAGAATGATCGCGATCGACAGCAGGACGCCCGAGATCGGGCGGGTGAAGAACACCGTCGCGTCGCCGCGCGCGATCAGCATGGCGCGGCGCAGGTTCTCCTCCATCAGCGGTCCCAGCACGAAGCCGAGCAGCAAGGGCGCCGGCTCGAAGTCGTGCTTGATCAGCCAATAGCCGATCATCCCGAACATCGCCGCGATGCACGACGTCGATCGGTGAGTTGTTGATCGAATAGATGCCGATGCAGCAGAACACGATGATCGACGGGATACAGCAGCCGGTACGGCACGCGCAGCAGGGTGACCCAGAGGCCGACCAGCGGCAGGTTGATGACGACCAGCATCAGGTTGCCGAGCCACATCGAGGCGATCATGCCCCAGAACAGCTCGGGCTGCTTGGTCATGACCTGCGGGCCCGGCACGATGCCGTGGATGGTCATGGCGCCGACCATCAGCGCCATCACGGCATTCGGCGGAATGCCGAGCGTCAGCAGCGGGATGAACGAGGTCTGCGCGGCGGCATTGTTGGCGCTCTCGGGGGCGGCCACGCCCTCGATGGTGCCGCGGCCGAACCGCTCCGGATGCTTGGAGAGCTTCTTCTCGAGGGTGTAGCCGGCAAACGACGCGATCACCGCGCCGCCGCCCGGGAGAATTCCGAGGAGCGATCCGATGACCGTGCCGCGGGCGATCGCGCCGGAGGAATCGATCAGGTCCTGGCGGGTCGGCATCAGGCCGGTGACCTTGGCGTTCAGGACGTCGCGGCTCTCGGTCGGCAGCTCGAGATTGCGGATGATCTCCGCAAAGCCGAACACGCCCATGGCGATGTTGGCGAAGCCGATGCCGTCGGCCAGCTCCGGGATGTCGAAGGTCATGCGCCCGGCGCCGGTTTCGAGGTCGGAGCCGACCATCGACATCAGCAGCCCCAAGACGATCATGGCGACCGCCTTGAGCACCGAGCCCTTGGCCAGCACGACCGCGAAGATCAGGCCCAGCACCATCAGCGAGAAGTACTCGGCCGGCCCGAACAGCAGCGCGAGGCCGGTCAACGGCGCGCCGAGCGCCGCCACCAGCACCGTGGCGACGCAGCCCGCGAAGAATGAGCCGATGGCGGCGATCGACAGCGCCGCGCCGGCGCGCCCCTGGCGCGCCATCTGGTGGCCGTCGAGACACGTAATCACCGACGTCGCCTCGCCCGGGATGTTGACCAGGATCGACGTGGTCGAGCCGCCGTATTGCGCGCCGTAGTAGATGCCGGCAAGCATGATCAGGGCGCCGATCGGCGGCAGGCCGAAGGTGATCGGCAGCAGCATCGCGATGGTGGCGACCGTGCCGATGCCGGGCAGGACGCCGACCAGGGTGCCGACCAGCGCACCCAGCAGACAGAACATGATGTTGTACGGGTTGGCGGCGACCCTGAAGCCGAGCGCAAGATTCGCGAGAAGGTCCGACATGACTTACGCCTCCCGCGTCAGAATCGCGGCCAGAGTTGAAACGGCAGATTGAGCAGATAGACGAACAGCCCGACGCAGAACGCGGTCATCACCACTGCGCCGATGAGGCTTTCCAGCGGCCGCATTTCCTTGGAGCCCAAGATCGAAAGCAGGAAGGTCAGAAAGCTCGCGATGATCAGCCCGAGCGGACGGATCATCACGGCGAATAAAAGGATCGCCGCGACCACGAGAACCGGCCCGCGGATCGCATATCTGTCGATTTTCGGCCCCTCGAAGAGGACGCCGACCACCGCCACCGCGGCGCCGAGGCCGGCAAGCAACCCGGCGAAAAGCCGCGGCGCCGTTCCGGGACCGAAGGCAAAACCACGCTGGCCGGGCAACTCGGCCGAGGCGACCAGGGCCACGGCCGCCACCAGGACGAGCGACCAGCCCGCCGTAGAAATCCTGCGGACCGCGGACCGGGACAAGTCCCATCGCGGTTGCGATCCCGACCAGCGCCATCAGTATCGCTATGATTCGCGGGACCGTGGGGCTCGACGCATAGAACGTGGATACGAACAGACCGACCGCCAACAGCGTGATGATCAGCCCACCCCTGAAGGGCCCCGGATTAAGCAACCACGCGCCGAAGCCTGGCGGCTTCGGGGACGCATCTACGCCCTCGGACATGACTACTCCCCTCGGACCCGCACGATGCCGGGAAACTTCCGTCCCCTTGGCAGATTTTTTCCAGTAGCACATTCCAGTGGGCGGCGGGAAGCAACTGCGACAAATTTAAGTCAGAGCCATCGACCAGGCCCGCCGCGCCGCCGCGGCAAAATCCACAGGGGATTCAACCGCGTCATGCAGGTCACGACGGCGGTAACAGCGATGACTGGCACTGCCGTAAGATTGTGCACTGCCGCCGATGCCACCACGAAGCCGCTCGGCGCGACGAGCCTGATTGCAATCGGCAACAGCCGTGTGGCCGCCGCTCGGTCATCCGGCGCTCGACCTCGACCGGCTCGCGATGCACTCGGGCGCACCGCCATGTGGACCGAAACGGGGCCCGGTCCTCCAAGGTCTTTCTTCGGCAACCTTTCATCCCTATATTGGTGGGTGCCGGCGCAAGCCGGATATGGCGATAAATGGCCGTCGTAATAAACCTTTCGGACCCGGGGGCAGTACCCGGCGCCTCCACCAACGGGGGCGAAATAGGATCGACGAGGGCGTAAAGGGCGTGCTTTTGCTCGGCATGGTTCCGCCGTTATCGGGCCAATCTCATAGTTGCCAACGACAACTATGCTCCGGTTGCCCAGGCTGCGTAATGCGGTTTGGAATACCGATCTTAAAGCCCTGACGGGTTAAGCTCCGTCAGGCGGGGTTCGGAGGCACCTGGCAACAGAAGCCTCCACTTTACTTTATCAGGGGATAGACGACTGACGGACGGCGGATGCGCCGGCCCTCGCCTGTCCGCGCAGTCGCGAGCGTTCCGTGGTCCGAATTCCACCCGAGCTGAAAGCGCGCTACCATTGCGATCAGCGAATCTGGCAGCGAGCCGAGAACGGATTGCCCATGGCGGTCGATCACATCCGGTATGACATTCTGGCGCAGGACGCCCTGCGCGGGGTCGTGCGCACCGTGGTGCAGGACGCCGCCAAGAACGGCCTGCCCGGGCGAGCACCATTTCTACATTTCCTTCGACACGCGCGCCGAGGGCGTGCGCCTGTCGCCGCGCATGCTCGCCCAGTATCCCGAGGAGATGACCGTCGTTCTCCAGCACCAGTTCTGGGATCTGGTGGTGACCGAGGACGGCTTCGAGGTCGGGCTGTCGTTCGGCGGCGTGCCGGAGCGCTTGACGGTTCCGTTCGCGGCGATCAAGGCGTTCGTCGACCCATCGGTGCAGTTCGCGCTGCAATTCGAGGAGATCAAAGAGACCGGAGCGGCCGGAACCGGCGAGCCGGAGAGCACAGCTGCGCCCGACGTGAAGGATCGCGGTGCGGAGCCGTCGCGGCCGCCGGCGGAGCACAAAGGCGCGCGCCCCGCGCCGATCGCCGCCGTCCCCGCGCCCGCCAATCCGCCGCCGGCAACCACCGAGCCGGATCCCGACAAGCCCTCGGGCGGCGAGGTGGTGCGGCTCGACCGCTTCCGCAAGAAATAGAGGCGAGTAGCGAATGGCGAGTAGCGAATGGTGACGGCGGCCATTCGCTACTCGCCATTTCGCTATTCGTGAAGCGATGACCAGGACCCGCACCGAAACCGACACCTTCGGCCCGATCGAGGTGCCGGCCGACCGCTATTGGGGAGCGCAGACCGAACGTTCGCGGCGCAATTTCCGCATCGGCGAGGAACGCATGCCGATCGCGCTCATCCATGCGCTCGGCATCATCAAGCGCGCGGCCGCCGAGGTGAACCACGCGCTCGGCTCGCTCGATGCCCGGCGCAGCAAGGCGATCGTGCGCGCGGCCCAGGAGGTCATCGACGGCAAGCTCGACGACCACTTTCCGCTGGTCGTGTGGCAGACCGGCTCGGGCACCCAGACCAACATGAACGTCAACGAGGTGATCGCCGCGCGCGCGAACGAGCTGCTCGGCGCCGAGCCGGGCGCCAAGTCGCCGGTGCATCCGAACGATCACGTCAACATGAGCCAGTCGTCGAACGATTGCTTCCCGACCGCGATGCATATCGCGGCCGTGCAGGAGATCGTGCATCGGCTGATCCCGGCGCTGGCGCATCTGCAGGCGGCGCTGCAGAAAAAGAGCAAGGAATTCGCCCGCATCGTGAAGATCGGCCGCACCCACACCCAGGATGCCACGCCGCTCACGCTCGGACAGGAATTCTCCGGCTATGCGGCGCAGGTGAAGAACGGGATCGCGCCGCACGCGGCTCGCGCTCAGGGAGCTCTATCCGCTGGCGCAGGGCGGCACCGCGGTCGGCACCGGCCTCAACGCCAAGCCGCAATTTGCGCGCCTGATCGCCAAGCGGATCGCCGAGCTGACGCGCCTGCCGTTCGTCAGCGCGCCCAACAAGTTCGAGGCGCTCGCCGCCCATGACGCCATCGTCTTCGTGCACGGCGCCTTGACCTCGATGGCGACCGGCCTGTTCAAGATCGCCAACGACATCCGGCTGCTGGGATCGGGCCCGCGTTCGGGGCTCGGCGAATTGATGCTGCCGGAGAACGAGCCGGGCTCCTCGATCATGCCCGGCAAGGTCAACCCGACCCAGGTCGAGGCCATGACCATGGTCTGCTGCCAGGTGTTCGGCAACCAAACCACCATCACGGTCGCGGCGAGCCAAGGCCATTTCGAGCTCAACGTCTACAAGCCGGTGATCGCGTACGACCTGCTGCAGTCGATCCGGCTGCTCGCCGACGCGGCGATGTCGTTCACCGACCATTGCGTCAGCGGCATTCGCGCCAACGAGCAACGCATCCGCGAGCTGATGGAAAACTCGCTGATGCTGGTCACCGCGCTGGCGCCGAAGATCGGCTACGAGCGGGCGGCGGCGATCGCCAAGGCGGCGCACGCCAACGGCACCACGCTGCGCGAGGAAGCGCTGCGGCTGGGTTACGTCTCGGCCGCGGAATTCGACCGCCTGGTGCGGCCCGAGAAGATGACTCGCCCGGGCTGAGCCGCCTCGCCGAAGTCGAGCGGCGCGCGGATAATTTTGGGCAACGGCCCGTTTCCAATAACACTTTTGTGAGAGTCGCGACGCTCGGCGCCGACGCGTGGAGATGTAGTTCTTCGACCCCCGATGCAAGCTTAACGAGCCGCCATGATGTAGAATGAATTCACAGTCAAATGGATTGGAAATTCATAGTTTTGAAGAACTATAAACGAGCCGAATATCTTTTGATCTCATCGTTGCAACTAGCGCGCGGCGTTGCTTGCTATGCTGATGTTCGCCGATGGCTACATTCACGAGTCCGATCCGATACGGCATCGAGATCGGACGCTGCCAGCCCGAATATACGTGCGGAACCGAGCCGGGCGATTCATCGCCACGGTATGGGCGCAATTCATCCCGTACCCTTCGGATCACCACATCACCAGCTAACCGGTACGTCGAGTGAGGGGATGGGCGAAGTCGTTAACCTGCGCAAGGCACGCAAGAAAATCGAACGGCAGAACGCCGAGCAGACGGCCGCTGCCAATCGTGTTCTGCACGGCCGCAGCAAGGCGGAACGCACGCTCGACGCGCAACGCAAGGCCAAGTCCAGCCATGACCTCGAGCGCCACCGGATCGAAACGGGAGACGATCGATGAAATCGCCGGTCGTTAAGCGCTCCATCGTCATCGCTGGTCACAAGACGAGTGTCAGCCTCGAGGATGCGTTCTGGAAGGGGCTCAAGGATATCGCTGGCGGGCGCGACACCACGTTGTCGGATCTGGTCGCCTCGATCGATTCGGAGCGGCAGCACGGCAACCTGTCATCGGCCATTCGCCTCTTCGTCCTCGACTACTATCGCAGCCTGGCGAGCGACGACCAGGGCGTACGCAACGGGCCGCGGGAGATGGCCCCCAGGCTCGTCCCACAGTCCTAGCGCGCATCCGATCGGGTCGGATCGAGAGCACACTACGGTCTGGCAAACCTATCGAACCATGAGCGCGTTTCGGCCGGCGGCGGCGTGGTCGCCAACGGCTTCGGCGGTGGCGCTGACGCGCCGCGCCCTGCGGCTGGCCCGCGCCGCCCTGTGTCGCCCGCGGCATGCGCGATCCGGGCGTCGTCGGGCGGATATCGATCGGTGGCGGCAGGGCTTGATCGGCCGGCGGTTGTCCCGCAATCGCCGGCTGGGTGCGCGGGGCCGTCGGACGTGGTCGCATCGGAGCTGCCGGCGCTCGCCGGGCTCGCGGCGGATGGACCGGCCTCCGGCAAGGCGCCCCCGGGCGATGGCGGAGCACTCGGCGCGGCGCGCCGGCGCCGGTGCCGCCAGGTGCGGGCGGGCTTGGCGCCGGCTCGCGCCCTTCGAGCACGTCCAGCTTCTTCGACTGCTGCTCGACCGCACGCAGCGCGAGCCAACTGGTCAGCGCCATCACGTCGATCGAGCGCTTGGGCGCGTCGAGCGGCCCTTTGAAATAGATCACCACTTCGGGGCGGACGCCGCTCGGCGCGGCGCCCACCGCGCCCGACAGTGTCAGCCGCGCGTCGAGGGCGCCGTCGGCGAGATTGAGGATGCCGCCGACCGCAAGGTCGGCGCCCTGCGCGCGCACGCTCGTGTTGCCCAGACGCGCCTGACCGGTGCTGATCGCGACCGCGCCCTCCGCCAACGCGACCGACAGCGCGCCGCCCGCGAGCGCCGCATCCATCCTGTCCCTGACCCGCGTGGCGTCGATCGGCAGACCCTGGTCGACCGCGCGGATGATCGCGGCGAATGCCGCCGGATCGACACGCGCCAGCCGTGCGTTCTCGAGCGTGAAGGTGCCGCTGCCGCCGAGCGATCCGATCAGCGCGATCGGGCTCAGGCCGGCGCCCTCGGCGGTGACGTCGAGCGTGAGCCGGCCGGTCAGCAATGCGGGGCCATCGCCCGGAAGCAGCTCGGGCGAGATTGGCGCCGCTGAGCCGCAGCTGGGCGCGCGCGGTCAATCCTTCGGCGCGACGCAGGAACGTGAGCCCGCCGGCGATGCGGCCGCCGGCCAGCGCCGCCGTCGATGCTCTGCAGCGCGAGCTCCGAGCCGTCGAAATTCAACACGCCCCGCAGGTCGCGCGCCGCGAGCTTGGGCGTGAGCGCGACGCGGGCTGCCTTGATCGCCACCTGGCCGTTCAGGCCGGCCGCCAAACGCGGCTCGAACGGCTCGCCGGACCAGAGCGACGCGCCCGCGCTCTGCGCCGGCGTCCCGATCGCCGCGGCAATCGCGGCCGGCAGCTCGATTGCTCCCAGCTCGATATCGCCGTCGATGCGCATCGGCTGCTGCAGGCCGACCGCAAGCCGCCCGCCGATGCTGGTGCCCGCCACCGTGCCGGCAACGTCGGTGAGCGAGACGGTGCCCTCGGCGAGCGCCGAGCCGCGCAGTCAGCGACGTGGGCAACAGCTCGGCCGGTTTCCCGGCCGCGGCCGGCCGCGGCGAACGGATATTGGCATTGGCGACCTTGAGATCGAGCCGGGCAGTCGGGCTCTGGCCATTCGCCAGCCGCACCATCCCGTTCGCCGACATGTTGAGCGGGCCGGCAACCAGTTGGCCATCGACCACCAGATTGCCGTCGAGCGGGCCGCTCGCATTGAGATTGAGCCGGCCGGGTCGCTTGTCCGCAGCAACCAGGCGGTCGAGCCTGATCAGATCCAGGAGCGCGCCGCCGTCGTCGGCGTCGATGCGCGCGGCGAGCTTGAGCTTGGCGGCGCCGAGCGCGGCGAGATTGTCGACCGTGAAGGCATCGCTCGCGGCGCCGGCGTCGCCCTGCAGCGCGAGCTTGAAGCCGCCGGCACGGCCGTCGATCTTGAACTTGGCGGCCGCATTGGCGCTGGCAGTGGCGCCCGACTCGACCGAGATCGATGCGCGCAGCCTCACCGGGGTCACCTGCTGCGCCGAACGGCGAAGCTGCTCCGCAGTCTGCGGCGAAAACCTGTCGATCAGCGCGATGATGCCGTCGAGCGCGCGCGCCTCGACGTCGACCGTCAGCGCGCCGCGCGGCGATTGCGACCGCGTGTCGATGCGCCCCTTCACGGCCAGCATGGCGCCGCCGAAATCCGCGATCGTGAGCCGCTCGATGCCCAGTCCGTTGGCATCGAGCCGCATGCTGATGTCGGCGCCCTTGGCCTCGATCCCGGCGACCGACGCCCGATCGATCTTGAGCGAGAGCGCGCCCTCGCGCGGCCGATCGAATTCGGTGTCGCCCAGGATCGCCTTGGCGAGGGCGTGGACGCGGTCGATATTGATCTCGGGCGCCGTCAACGCGGCGTCGAGGCGCGCCGGCCGGTCGCTGTTGGTCCACGAATAGGCGAAGCGGCCGTTGACCGTCATGCGGTCGACCTCGGCCTTGAGCCGATCGACCGCGATGGTCTCGCTGCCGAGCGCGACGTCGCCGCTCAGGCGCAGTGAGCCGGCGGCGATCGCCTGCGGATCGACGCGATCGGTCAGCCACGCCACGAAGGCGCGCGGATCGCCGGAATCGATCTTGACCGGCCCCGAGAAGGCGACGCCCTTGCTCGGGGCGCTGAAGCGGCCGCTGAGCCGCATCTGGGTGATGCCGGGAACGCGCAGGTCGAGGCTCTCGATGTCCCAGCTCTCGCCGTCGCTCTTCACGTCGCCGCTCACGCGCTGCAGCGTGGCGCCGGCGAGCGTGAGCGTCTCGACGCTGAGCCCGAGCTTGACCGGGAACGGCAGCCGTTGCGCGCCGGAGAAATTGTCGGCCAGCGCCTTGATGGCGACCAGCGGCCGGCGCCGCGTCTCCTCCGGCAGCGCCAGCATGCGGTCGAGATCGAGTTGCGGCGAGGACAGCACGCCGACCGAGCTGCGGCTCGCTTGCCGAAGGTCAGCTTGGCGTCGCCGCGCAGCTTGATCGCACGGTCGTCCGGCCCGTACTGGAACTCGATCTGCTCGAGCACCGCCGCGGCGCTGTCGCCCTTGACGCGGCTGGTGACGCGCCAGGGCTCGATGATCAGCGCCTGGGCGCCTTCGGGCGCGCGGCCGACCGCCCGCGCGAATGCGATGCTGCCCTCGAAGCGCGGCGCGCCGCGGTCGACCCAGACCGTGACATCGGCGTCGGCGGTGACCGGCCGCTCGATCGGATCGATATTGAGGCGCACCTTGACGCCGCCGTCGTCGGCGACGCGGCTCATCGCCAGTCGATACGGGTAGTGGTGGCCGGCAACGACGAAGGCGCCCTCGCCCTTGACCGGCCCGGCCAGCGAGCGCAGCTCGCCCCTGAATTCGATCTTGTCGAGCACCAGCCGCGAGCCGCTGGCGGCGTCCGCCAGGATGGCGCGGCCGTCCTCGATATTGAGCCGCTGGATCGAGACGCCTTCCGGGGCGAAGCCGATCGAGGGCACCGGCCAGGCGACGCGGCCGGCGCCGTCGAGCCCGATGGCGAATTCAGGTCCTTCGAGCCGCGCATCCGCGATGCGCCACTCGCCGCGCACCAGGGCGCCCAGCGCGAACTCGATGTGCAGGGCGCGGGCGCGCACCTTGCTGCTGTCGCCCGGGCGGCCGAACTCGATCCCCTGCAGCATGAGGGTGGGGGTGGGCAGCAGGCGGGCGTCGATCGAGCCGGTGACCCGGAACTCGAGCCCGGTCAGGCGGCTCGCGCGCGCCTCGAATTCCCCGCGGTAGGCGCCCCAATCGACAAAATACGGCCCGACCAGCGCTGCCAGCAGCGCCAGGATGATCGCAATCGCAAAGCCGAGCAGCGTCGTCTGCACGCCGTCTCCATCTCAGGTCTTCCCCGGGGCCCTTCGCACGGGGCGGCGTGCAGGGGGCCTAGAGGCGCCTGAGCATCAATGAGGGGCACGATTCGCGCCACCGGCCTATGACGGCCGGCAGCCATGCCCGCGATCCCTGTTCGTTGCCTCGCTCCTCCCAATCGCCCCGGAGCGACAGTCAATTGTGAAGCGAATTGACGGCAAATCTATGTCGGAAGGCCAATGACTTAGAGTCGAATTCGACTAAATCGCTGCCGTCGCAGCCGAGCCAAGTCAGCCCAGCGGCACGATTTTTCCCGGATTCATGATGCCGTGCGGGTCGAGCGCGCGCTTGATCGCCGCCATGGCGGCGAGCGCCGGCGCGCCGAGCTCGGCGGCGAGATATTTCATCTTGCCCTGCCCGACCCCGTGCTCGCCGGTGCAGGTGCCGTCCATGGCGAGCGCCCGCTCGACCAGGCGCTCGCACAGCGCCTTGGCCGATTTGACCTCGGCGGCGTCGGCCATGTCGACCAGCAGCGTGAGATGGAAGTTGCCGTCGCCGACGTGGCCGAGGATCGGCGCCACCAGTCCGCGCTCGGCGATCTCGCGCTGGGTCTCGGTGACGCATTCCGCCAGCCGCGAGATCGGCACGCACACGTCGGTCGCCACCGCCTGCGCGCCCGGGGCGCAGTCCCCGGCCCGCCCAATAGGCGTCATGACGCGCCTGCCAGAGCCGCGTGCGGTCCTCGGGCCTGGTCGCCCAATCGAACGGGCCGCCGCCGAGATCGCGCGCGATCTCGCCGAAGCGCTCCGACTGCTCGGCGACGCCGGCCGGCGAGCCGTGGAACTCGACGAACAGCATCGGCACTTCCGGCAGCGCGAGCTTGGAATAGAGGTTGGTCGCCTTCACCTGCACCTCGTCGAGCAATTCGATGCGCGCCACCGGGATGCCGGACTGGATGGTCGCGATGGCGGCGTTGCAGGCCGCTTCCACCGACGGAAACGGGCAGACCCCGCCGGCGATCGCCTCCGGGATGCCGGAGAGCTTGAGCGTGAGCTCGGTGATCACGCCGAGCGTGCCTTCCGAGCCGACCATCAGCCGCGTGAGATCGTAGCCGGCCGACGACTTCTTGGCGCGCCGCGCCGTCGTCATCAGCTCGCCGTTCGGCAGCACCACCTTCAGCGCCAGCACGTTGTCCTTCATGGTGCCGTAGCGCACCGCGTTGGTGCCCGAGCAGCGCGTCGCCGCCATGCCGCCGAGCGAGGCGTCGGCGCCCGGATCGAGCGGAAAGAACAGGCCCTGGTCGCGCAGATGCTCGTTGAGCTGCTTGCGGGTGATGCCGGGCTCGACCACGCAATCGAGGTCCTGCGAATTCACCGCCAGCACCCGGTTCATGTCGCGGAAATCGATCGAGACGCCGCCGTAGGGCGCGTTGACGTGGCCTTCGAGCGAGGTGCCGGTGCCGAACGCGATCACCGGCACGCGGTGCGCGGCGCAGATGCGCACCGCGTCCTGCACGTCCTCGGTCGTTTGCGGGAACACGACCGCGTCCGGCGGCTGGTTCTCGATCCAGGTCGTGGTGTTGGCGTGCTGCTCGCGCACCGCCTGCGAGGTCACCACCCGGTTGCCGAATTTGGCCGTCAGCGCCGCGACCGCCGCCTTGCTCGCCTTCGGGTCGGAACGCGCTGCCGGCTCGGACGCTTCGGAGATCAGTGCCATCGCAGCAGGCTAGCAGAACCCGGGCGGCACCGGCAAAGTCAGTCACCGGACAGCCAGCGGGTCGCGCCGTGCTCCGCACCCGTGCGGTCACGCCGCCTCGACCAGCTCGGCCAATTTCCTGCGCGCGTAGAACATGCGCGTCTTCACGGTGGCCTCGTTGGCGCCGACGATGTCGGCGACCTCGGCAACCGTCTTGCCGTGATAGTAGACGAGGTCGATGACCGCGCCCTGCTCCGGCGGCAAGCTCGCCAACGATCGGCGCAGCAGTTCGCCCGTGCTCTTCTTCTGCATCGCGATTTCCGGATCGTCCGCCGGATCCGCGATGGCCGCCGCGACTTCGCAGATCGAGCTCCGCATCCCGGCGGCGCCGCAGCGCCGAGAACGCCTTGAAGCGCGCGATCGCCAGCAGCCAGGTGGAGACCGCGGAGCGCCCCTCGAACCGCGACGCCTGCCGCCAGACGTCGAGAAACACGTCGCTCAAGATGTCTTCCGCCAGCGCGGCGTCTCCGACCATGCGCAGCACGAACCGGTACAGCGCAACGCGATGGCGGGCGAACAGCGTCCGCATCGCCAGCTGATCGCCGGCGGCGATCCGCTTGATGAGGATGTCGTCCGATGATGATGCTTGGGTGACCGGGCGCGCAGAAGCCGACGCTGCTGGCGAGCCGGCGCGAGTGAAAGCGAGGCGCATGGCTGATCGTCCCCTTAAGTCACGTCCCGACATGAGAACTCGCTCACCGGTCGGATGGTTTCATCGCACCCACGATTTATTTGGTTAAATGCGCTGTCCCGCTCGGTGCGAGTCGATTCCTTAATCACGCATCAGATAGTTGTGAATTCGCTCGTTGAAAGCGCCGTTGCTACGGCAGCAAGCCTATTTCTCTTTCACGATGCGGGGCTTGCCGCGCTGCAGAAGATGCCGCGAACGTGATCGGCAACGAATTATCCACAGGCTCTGCGTGATTTGCGCTAGCGGCTGCGCCGCGGCCGATGCCGAGAACGTGATCGGGAGAGATGTCCGCGGCCGGCACGCTTCAAGGCGCGCCGGCATCGCCCTGGCCGGTGCGGCGGCGCAGCACGTTGCCGACCAGCGAGGAGACGCTCGGCACGTCGTCCTCGCGGAACGGTATCGGCCGGCACAGATCCATCACGATGATGCCGAGCCGCGCCATGCGATAGCTGGCGTAGACGGCGTCGGCCGCGCTGGTCGCGATCCGCTCGGCCACGGCGCCGCCGAGGTGCTGCACCACGCTGGCGCTGGCGATGTCGACGGCGCCGAGCTTGCCGGCCTCGTAGACCAGGCGCCGCAGCAGATGGGCGGTGGTGGCGGCGGTCGGCCGGTGCCCGTAGGAGGCCGCGATCCCGCGCACCATGCGCACGCCGCACGCCAGAAAGAACGCGGCATCGCTTATCGCGGTCGGGCTGATCGCCGTGATCCCGAACGCGCGCAGCACGGCGGTGCGCACGTGCGCCTCGGCGCGGCGGTCGAGCGGCTTCATCACGGTGCGCGAGAGCAGCTCGATCTGCTGGCGCGGCGCTGTGATGCAGCTGCACCTGCCGCTGAAACGCCTCGATCGCGGCTTCGACCTCGCGCTCGCGCGGCACCACGGCGAGCACGTCGGCGATCGCCTGGCGGGCCTCGGTCGGGGGCAGCCGGTCGAGGCCGCCGGAGAAGCGCTGGTGGATCGCCTCGACGCTCTTGAGGCGGAACAGGCTTCTCAGCTCGCGCCCGATCACCGCGCCGGCGCCGGCCACGCCGGCCGCGACCGCGGTGGCCGCCAGCACGCCCAAGGCGGTGCTGCGCTCGAACGCGCCGGAAATCCAGCCGATGGCGTCGACCGCAAGCCAGCCGACGAAGAACACCGCCAGCCCCGAGAGCGCCAAGCGTGACGACGCGGTCGCGGCGAGGCGGCCGGCGCGGCGGCGAGCGCGGGCAGGTTCGCCGGCTCGCTCGGAACGATGCGCTCGGTCCGCTCGGTGGCGATGACTTGCGGCGCCGGCTCGACCCGCAGCCGCGCCAGCTCCTCGGCGGGCTCGACCTCGATCACCCGCGGCGACTGCGGCGCGCTGCGGGACACGCTCGATTGATCGCTCATCGCAGCCGGTCTCCCAGCAGGAATTCGAGCGCCAGGTCGAGGTTGATGTGCGGGATGCCCTCGACCGGCGACGGATCGACGGCGGGCGGCTCGAACACCGGCACGTTGAGGAACGGCGACGCCCAGGCGTCGGGCCGCGGCGGCCGGATCGGGACGTTGCCGACGAAGAATTTCGCCTGCTTGGCGCTGCCGACCGGGCGGCCGACCACGACCTGCACCCGATGGCCGTCGATCTCCTGGCTGTCTTCCGCGGTCGAGATCACCGAGGCGAGCGCGGTGACCTCCATGCGGGCATTGCTGCTCGACGACGTCGAGCGCCGGGAACGCCGCCATGTTGCGCAGCAAGGCTGCGAGATGGTCGCGCTGGATGTCGGGGACGTGGTCGGCCTTGGTGGCGGCGAACAGCACGCGGTCGATATGGGAGCCGAACAGCAGCTTGGAGATGATGCCGCCGTGGCCGTAGCGGAAGCTGTCGAGGATGGCGTCGAGCGCCAGCCGGGTGTCCTCGAAGGCGTCGCGGCCGGCCAGCAGCGCGCGCAGCACGTCGACCAGCACGATCTGCCGCGCGTAGTGCCGGAAGTGCTCCTCGTAGAACCGGGTCACCGCTTCGCGCTTGTAGACCTCGAAGCGCTCCTCCATCAGCGCGCCGAGCGTGTGCGGACCGAAGCAGCTCGAAGCCCTCCGCGATATCGAGCGGCGCGAACCAGAGATAAGGCACCTCGCCGAGATTGCCCGGACACAGGAAGCGGCCCGGCTGCAGATGGCTCAGGCCGTGCTTGTCGCGCGCCGCGACCAGGAGCGCGCGATAGAGGTCGTGCGCCTGCTTGGCGGTCTCCTCGCTCGCCGCCTCGTCGTGCGGGTGCTGGGCGAGGAAGGCGAGAAAGTCGCGGCCGAGCTCGGCGCGCACGCCCTTGCGATAGGAGCGCAGGTCGCGCGCGACCATTCGGCGAAGCTTTGCGTCAGCAGCGGCAGGTCGAGCAGCCATTCGCCCGGATAGTCGACGATCCGGATGGTGAGCGTCGCGGCGCTGCCGCTGATCCGGCCCAGCAGCCGCCCGACCGCGCCGGCCGGCACGAAGTGGACGTCGATGCCGATCTCGCTGATGTCGGTGGTGCGCTCGGGCCAGTCGGGGGCGGCCATCCTCTCGATATTGGCCGCATAGGGGAAGCGCGGCAGCCGGTTGGCCTTGGCGCCTTCGAGCTTGGCGACGATCAGCCGGCGCTCGCCCACCACGTCGAGCAGCGGCATCCGGTTGGGATTGTGCAGCGAGCTGAGCAGATTGTGGATCAGGCTGGTGGTGAAGACGGTCTTGCCCGAGCGGCTGAGCCCGGTCACCGCCAGCCAGACCGTCGAGCCCCTGGCCAGCTCGGTGAGGTTGACGGCCTTGAACAGCCGCTCCGAGGTCTCGACGACGATGGGCGGCAACCAGCGGATATTCACCATGGCCATCGATCTTCGAGCGCGCGCGGTCCGCCCGCAAGTGGGCGCGGCAGGCCGGCTCCGCAAGTGGACGCACAGCTGGCGCGAGTGGACGCGGATTTGGCCGCCATCGTAAAATGGCCTCATGCTCGACCGTCTCGATCTCGAACCGGTGTTTTTCGCCCCCTTCGTCTCCTCGGTGATGCGGGTCGAGCCGGCCTGGATCGACTACAACGGCCATCTCAACATGGCCTATTACAACGTGCTGTTCGACCGCGCGGTCGACGAGGCCTTCGAGCTCCTGGGCTGCGGCATCGACTACGTGAAGACGCAGCGCCATTCCTGCTTCACCGCCGAGGTGCACGTGCGCTACCTGCGCGAGCTCAACGTCGACGATCCGGTGCGGGTGACCTTCCAGCTGCTCGATTACGACGCCAAGCGCATGCACTATTTCGAGCAGCTGTTTCACGCCTCCGAAGGCTGGGTGTCGGCCACCTCCGAGAACATGTCGCTGCATGTCGACATGGCGGCGAAGAAGACCGCGCCGTTCCCCGAGAGCGTGGCGGCCTGCCTCGCCCGCATGCGGGCGGCGCACGCCAAGCTGCCGCGTCCGGAAGCCGCCGGCCGGCGGATCGCGATGCCGGGCAAGAGCTGACGCCGCTTCGCTTGTCGCCTGCACGCGCCCTCGCAAATGCCCGTCGCGGCTGCCATCTTGTGGTCATGAGATTCGTGGACCGGTGCGCCCTTGGCTGATCCCCGCAAGCGCGACCCCATCGACGACACCGCGCCGCCGGCGCCCGTGCCCGGCGGCATCGCGGCGCGTGCGCGCGCGGCCGCCGGCGGCGGCGCGCCCTATCTCAACGACCTCAATCCGGAGCAGCGCGAGGCGGTCGAGACCCTGGACGGGCCGGTGCTGGTGCTGGCCGGCGCCGGGACCGGCAAAACCCGTGTGCTGACAACGCGGATAGCGCACATTCTTGCCACCGGACGTGCATGGCCGAGCGAGATCCTGGCGGTCACCTTCACCAACAAGGCGGCGCGCGAGATGAAGACCCGCGTCGGCCTGATGGTGGGGCAGATTGTCGAGGGAATGCCGTGGCTTGGAACCTTTCATTCGATCGGGGTGAAAATCCTGCGGCGGCACGCCGAGCTGGTCGGGCTCAAGCCCGACTTCACCATCCTCGACGTCGACGATCAGATCCGCCTGCTCAAGCAACTGCTGGCAGCCGAGAACATCGACGAGAAGCGCTGGCCGGCGCGCGTGCTCGCCGGCCTGCTCGACAGCTGGAAGAACCGCGGCTTGACGCCCGAGCAGGTTCCGGCCGGCGAGGCCGCGAGCTTCGCGGGCGGCAAGGGCAAGAAGCTCTACGTTGCGTTTCAGGACCGGCTGAAGGTGCTCAACGCCGCCGACTTCGGCGACCTGCTGCTGGAATGCATCCGGCTGTTCCGCGAGCAGCCCGAGGTGCTGCGGCAGTACCAGGCGCGCTTCAAGTACATCCTGGTGGACGAGTACCAGGACACCAACGTCGCGCAGTATCTGTGGCTGCGGCTGCTGGGGCAGAGCACGAGCGCGCAGCGCCGTCACCCCGCCGCCTTCTCGGGCGCCGCTGAAGGCGGCGAGCCGGGAGGCTCTCCGACACCGGCAGCGAGATGCCGAGCTCTCCCCGAAGCGGGGAGCGGGAGCGCCGCGCCGCGCGCACGCCCGCCACACCGCCGCGCACGCTCAAGAACATCTGCTGCGTCGGCGACGACGACCAGTCGATCTACGGCTGGCGCGGCGCCGAGGTCGACAACATCCTGCGCTTCGAGAAGGACTTTCCCGGGCGCCAAGATCATCCGGCTCGAGCGCAACTACCGCAGCACCGCCCACATCCTCGCCGCCGCCTCGCACCTGATCGCCCACAACGAGGGCCGGCTCGGCAAGACGCTGCGCACCGAGGACGAGCCGGGCGAGAAGGTGCAGGTCACCTCCTGCTGGGACTCCGAGGAAGAGGCGCGCGCGATCGGCGAGGAGATCGAGGCGCTGCAGCGCAACGACGGCAACGGCCGGCCGCATCCGCTCGACGAGATCGCCATCCTGGTGCGCGCCTCGTTCCAGATGCGCGAGTTCGAGGACCGCTTCGTCACGCTCGGCCTGCCCTATCGGGTGATCGGCGGCCCGCGCTTCTACGAGCGCCTGGAGATCCGCGACGCGCTCGCCTACCTGCGCGTCGTGCATTCGCCGGCCGACGACCTCGCCTTCGAGCGCATCGTCAACGTGCCCAAGCGCGGGCTCGGCGACGCCACCGTGCAGCTGCTGCACGACCACGCCCGCAAGCGCCGCATCCCGCTGACCGAGGCGGCGCGCGCCGTGATCGAGACCGACGAGCTCAAGCCGAAGCGGACGCGGCGCGCTGCGCGACCTGCTGGCGGCGTTCGAGCGCTGGCGCGCGCAGAAGGACGCGCTCCCGCACACCGAGCTGGCCGAGATCGTGCTCGACGAGTCCGGCTACACCGAGATGTGGCAGAAGGACCGCAGCGCCGACGCCGCCGGCCGGCTCGAGAACCTCAAGGAGCTGATCCGCTCCATGGACGAGTTCGAGAACCTCGCCGGCTTCCTCGAGCACATCGCGCTGGTGATGGACACCGACAAGAGCGAAGGCGGCGAGGCGGTGTCGATCATGACCCTGCATTCCGCCAAGGGGCTCGAGTTCGACACCGTGTTCCTGCCCGGCTGGGAGGAAGGCCTGTTCCCGCACCAGCGCACGCTCGACGACCAGGGCCGCGCCGGGCTCGAGGAGGAGCGGCGCCTGGCGCATGTCGGGCTCACGCGCGCGCGCCGCCGCGCGAAGATCTATTTCGCCGCCAACCGGCGCATGCACGGGCTGTGGACGTCGAACATCCCCTCGCGCTTCCTCGACGAGTTGCCGGAGGCCGACGTCGAGGTGACGGAATCGACCGGCGGCTTCTCCGCCTACGGCAACACCGGCGCCTCGCGCTTCGACGAGATGACCCATTTCGGCTCGAGCTACGGCACGCCCGGCTGGCAGCGCGCGCAGGCGCGCGGCCGCGGCGGCTTCGGCGGCGGCGGCGGTGCCAAGAGCGGAGGGTTCGCCGAATACACCGACGAATACTCGGCGCCCGATGACGCGATGGACGACGCCACAGGGTCCCCTCCCCCTCGAAAGGGAGACGGCGCCGAGGGCAGGGGGTCAACTCCGCCCGCGGCCGCGCGCGCTCGCGCCTCCCGCTCACCATCGAGGGCGAGCTGGTCGCCAAGTCGACCGGCACCGTCTCCGACTTCGCGATCGGCGACCGCGTCTTCCACCAGAAATTCGGCAACGGCAACGTCAGCGCCATCGACGGCAACAAGCTCATCGTCCAGTTCGACAAGGCGGGCGAGAAGCGGGTGGTGGATAGTTTCGTGGAGCGGGTGTGAGGACGCCGTCGCGGCGCAAGCGAGGTGTCGCCGCCCGCCATACTTGGACTTTGTGCTATGCTTGTGGCTGACGAGAGAGCGACCCATGGCCAACCGCACGCGCACGGACAATGTCGACCTGGTGCCTGATGCCGAGCCGGCGAGCACTTCGTACGACCGTGACTTCTATTCCTGGTCGTTGGAGCAGGCGCGGCTCGTGCGCGAGGGCCGCTGGGATACTGTCGACCGCGAAAATGTGGCGGAGGAGATCGAATCGCTGGGGCGCGAACAGTTCAGCAAGCTCGTCAGCACGCTGCGCGTGCTGATGATGCACATGCTGAACTGGGACCATCAGCCGGAGCGGCGCAGCCGCTCCTGGTCGCTTTCCATCCGCCAGCAGCGGCTCGAGGTCGATGACGTTCTCGCCGACAATCCCGGACTGAAGAGCCGGATCGCGGAAGCAATCACGCGCGGCTATCGCAAGGCGCGGCTCGAAGCCGCCAAGGAAACCGGCCTCGACGAAGAGATATTCCCGGACACCTGCCCATACTCCTGGGACGACATTGTTTCACGCGAGTTCTCGCTCTGACGCTTTGAGACAACCGAAGCGCCGTTGCATCGCGAACCTGTAACGTGCGCGCACCTGACCCGGCGCTATTCTCCGCCGCGACATCAACAGCATCCCGGGGACACCATGCCGATCAGCCAGAAGCTCAAAGACCTGATCTACAACGCCTGGACCGACGGCTCGCCGTGCCTGCTCGCGACCCAGGGGCCGGACGGCCCCAACATCTCGCCCAAGGGCAGCATGCTGGTGTTCGACGACGAGCATCTCGCCTATTGGGAGCGCTCCAAGAAGCAGGCGCTGGCGAATCTCGGCAGCGAGCGCCGCGTCGCCGTGATCTACGCCAACTTCAAGGCGCAGCGCGACGGCGTGCTCGAGTCGGGCTTCCTGCGCTTCTACGGCACCGCCGAGCTCTACGAGAGCGGACCGGTGCGCGAGGCGATCTTCCAGAAGCTCTCCAAGCGCGAGCAGGAGCACGACGGCGCCGACAAGGGCATCGGCGTGCTGATCAAGATCGCGCGCGCCGCCGACGTGCGCGGCAAGCCGCTGCCGTAGTGCTCCGACGGCGCCTACGCCGCCCGCTCCGGCGCCGCCCGTCCGTGCCCCGCGCGCGCGGCGGCATGCGCCGCGTTGATGGCGTCGACCGAGCGCTCGATCGCCGACCACAGCCCGACGACCTCGGCGGCGGCCGCGGAGTCGGGCTCGATCTCGCAGGCGCTGGCGCCGGCCGCGAGCGTGAGCGAATAGCCGGCGCGCTGGCTGATCTGGCCCGACCACACCGGGATCTCGTGCTTGTCGAGGAAGGCGCGCGCGTGCGCCACCACCGGCGATTCCTTGTCGTCGCGCTTGGCCGGCGCGGCGTTGAGCACCACCGCATAGGGCCGGTCGCGCTCGCGCGCGGTCTTGACCGTCTCGCACACGGCGTTGAGATCGAAGAAGCCGGGCCGCGCCGGGATCACCACCAGGGTGGCGGCACGGATCGCCTCCTGCACCACCACCCACATGCTCGGCGCCGTGTCGATGAACACCCAGCCGTAGCCTTGCGTCATCGCGAAGGCGAGCGCGCGCTCGATCCCGCGCGCGGCGCTCTGCAGCGGCGGCTGGCCGTCGGCGCGCAGCGAATGCCAGAGCGAGAGCGAGCCCTGCGGGTCGGCGTCGATGGCGAGGCAGCGGCGGCCGGCGGCGTGCGCGCAGGCGGCGAGGTGCGCGGTGAGCGTGCTCTTGCCGGCGCCGCCCTTGCGTGACGCGAGCGTGATGACGTTCATGGCTCCGCTCCCTGATTTGGGGCTGCGGCAACCCTGGGGCCGCCATGGTTAACGAATGGTTACCGGGCGCTCCCCGCAACCGCGGCCGGCTTCGGCGGACATGATCGCAGCGGCGAAATCTTCTCCCTCTGTGAGCTGGTTCACGGCCGCGTGCCGCCGCGAGTGGCATTGGTCCTGCGTGCAGGCGGTCCGCCCCCGGCCCCCGCCCGATGCACGAACGCACGGACAACCGTCCGCACATCGAGGATAGCGACCATGACCAAGCTCACGATTGCGCTCGCCCTGGCGATCGCCTTCATCGCCACCGCCCCGGCCTTTGCAGACCCGACGCAGGACGCGCGATATCCTGCCGGCTACCAGGACATGGCCTACGGCAAGAACGGTTGGTGACGTCGCAATCATCCGAACCGTTCAGAGTCGCAAGGGCGGGCCGCCACCATGGCCCGCCCTTCGTCATTTCTGCGCGCGCTTTGCCGAAGATTTTCGACAAAGCTGATCATGCACATTTTTGTTTTGGTCTTGCCTCGATCTCGCCATCCGAAACGAGCGACCCGCTCTGTCGCACAGCCGACAAAGCGACACGATTTGGCCGCCGTTCGTCGTGCATCGCGAGAAGCGGACGGTAACCACCTTATGCTGCAGTGCGGCACAAGCCCGCGCACGCGCCTATAAGACGGCGCGTGAACCACCGGGGAAACATCATGCCGCAGAACAGCTCGCTGGGAATTCTGCCAAGCTTGGTCTTGGTCACGCTGATCATCGCTCTGATCGGGAGCCTGCATCGGATGTCGCACATGCTGGGGGGACCGCTGCCTTCGGTCCCGGGCACGATCAGCACGGCGCACCTGAGATGATCCGTGTTGCCTGCGTTCGACGGAGCGCCGTGACGCCAGCGGTGCTCCGTCACCGGCGCATCTGAAACGCCACCAGCGCGCCGATCATCACCGCGCCGCCGAGCGCCTGCAGCGGCGTGATCACCTCGCCGAGGAAGAGCGCGCTGCCGATGGTGGTCAGCGGCGGCTCCAGATTCATGAACAGCGCGGTGCGAAACGGCCCGATGCGCGCGGTCGAGGCGAACAGGCCGAAGATCCCGGTCATGACCGTCAGGCTGAGCGCGATCAGCGCGACCCAGCCGACCGCGGTGGCGGGCGGCTGCCAGTTCAGCAGCACGAGCGAGATGACCGTGAACAGCACGGTCGAGGACACGAACGAATGCCAGGTGATCAGCCGCGCGTCGGCGCCCTGCAAGGTCGCGCGCGTGATCAACAGCAACGACGACCCGGCAGACGGCGGCCGCGAGCGCGGCGACGATGCCCCAGACTGCGAGCGCCACGGGATGCGCGCCGATCATCAGCGCGAGCCCGAGGAAGGCGACGACCGCCGCGACGACGCCGCGCCAGGTGATCTTTTCGAGGCCGGTCGCCGCCGCGGCGAGGCCGGTGAGCAGCGGGTAGACGAAATAGGTGAGGATCGCGATCGGCACCTCGATCACCGCGATCGACGAGAACAGGAACAGGACGTTGCCGGCGAACAGCACGCCCAGTGCCGAGCGAGATCCGCTTGGCCCGCGGCGACATGGCGACCGGCGGCGGGCGAGACGCGCAGCCAGGCATAGAGCAGCACCAGGCCGACGAAGCCGCGGACGGTCGAGACGGTCAGCGGGTCGGCACCGTCGTTGAGCGTGACCTTGCTCAACACGTCGGCGCAGGCGAACGAGGTCGCGCCCAGCAGGACCGGGCCGAACATCGCCAGGCGGCGGCCGGCGGTCTGGGTGTCGAGTTGTGTCACGTTGAATTCGCAGCGTGCGGAGGAGACGCACTGCTGCCTTAGCAGATGGCATCATCGATCCGATACCGTCCCCTGCGCCGGGCTGCCTTGCAACGGTCATGCTTCGGCGCGATGGTGCGCCACGGGAGCGGGGCAAGTCAGGAGGCCGACATGGGCTTGCTCGATATTCTTTCCAGCATTCAAGGCGGCGGCGCGCAGCCGGCGCCCACCTCCGCGGGCGAAAGCAAGGGCATGTCGCCGATCGCCAAGGCGATGCTGGCGCTGCTCGCGGTCTACGCGCTCAAGCACACCCGCACGGCCGGCTCGCCGCCGACCCAGCCGAGCCCACCATCGGGCGGCAGCACCACGCGGCGCAGGCGGCGGCGGCTCGGTGGCAGTCTCGGCGATCTGCTGGGCGGCGTGCTCGGCGGCGGCGGCAGGAGCGCCGGGCGCCGGCTCGGCGGGCGGCGGCGGGCTCGGCGATCTGCTGCGCGGCCCCTTGGGCGGAATTCTCGGCGGCGCCGGCGCCGGAACGGTGCTGAGCGGCGGCCTCGACGGGCTGGTCAAGCGGTTCGAGGAGAGCGGCCACGGCGACACCGCCCGCTCCTGGGTCGGCACTGGCGCCAGCGACCCGATCTCGCAGGGCGACCTCGCCAGCGCGCTCGGCGCCGACACGCTCGACACCCTGGCCAGTCAGACCGGCATGCGGCGCGAGGAGCTGCTGTCGGGGCTGAGTCGTGAGCTGCCCGACTTCGTCGACCAGCTCACCCCGCAGGGGCGGGTGCCGAGCGACGACGAAGCGGCGCGGATGGTCTGAGCGAAGAAGCGAAGAAGATGGACCGCGGGTCAAGCCCGCGGGTGACGAGCGGTCACTTCTTCTCCAGCATCAGCGTGCCTTCCTTGCGGATCGCGGGCGTGATCTTTTCCGCGATCTTCGCCAGCAGCCACGGCAGCATCACCTCGAGGCGCACCTGGTCGTCGGCGACGTCGATGGTGCCGGACGCGGCTTGGCCGAGCACGCTGACGCGGAACTGGAGGTGATCGCCGGTCCAGACTTCCTCCTGCACGGCGAGGAGCTGGCCGAAATTCGTCCGCACGCTGCCGAGACCGGCTTGCAGGCGACGGACCGCCTCCTCCTTGCCGAGGCGATGCGGGATGGACACGACCAGCGGCTGCGACATGGGGCGCTCCCCTCTCGAGGTTTCGACCCCTCATATGGGGAGCGCTTCGGGCACGAGGCACGACGACCGACAAACGAACCGACCGAAAAGGAGACCGGTCGACGTCGCCGGCCCACCGCCTCCGACGTGCGCTTGGCGTCAGCGAATGACGTCGAGCGGCTCGTCTGTCGTCGTGCGTCTCCGCGACCTTGGCGCCGTGCGCCGTCGCCGGAAGCTGCAGCACGGTCACATGCTGGCCGGCGATCAGCCGCGTCACCAGCACGATCCGTCCATCGGGAAATTCCAGCGCGTCGTGATGCACGCGCGGCTCGTGCATGTCGACCTGGCGGAAGCGGGCCACGCGCGCCGGCACGGTTTCGCGTCCCATGCCGAAGATGTTGTCGAACTCGACGTCGCGCGCGAACGCGAGCTCGGTGCCCGGCAACAGGCAGACCGCCACATTCGGCGGCATCAGCCGCGCTGAAGCCGCGCGTGATCGACTCGCCGAAGCGAGTGGAAACGAGCTCGTCCCCGACCGCGGCCGGCCGCGAAGCGATGCTTTCCAGGCTGTAGTCGCACATGTGCGTTCTTCCTTCTCTGTCGCCCCCGCTGGGACGTCTGAGCCGATAACGAGCGCCACGGCCGCCGTGTTCCATATAGGTGCGCCGGCGGTATCGCGCTGCTCCCGCGGTCGTCGGGCACCACACCACAACAAAATGTGACCGTCGTCGGCGGCGGCAGCGGCCGCACAGGCACATGACCCGACACCGATGCAGGCAGTGGCCTTCGAGCGAGCTTTCGGACCGCCTTGCCCACATTTTGCCGGGACCCGTTGCGGATGCACCAGGACTGTGGCTGGATAGTGGGCAACGCGCTCGGGCGAGGCTTTCTCCTGCGATTTCCGGATCGGCCGTTGGCCACGGGCGCCCTCATAACAACGACGAGGAACGCGCACATGAGCATCAAAAGCAGGCTGTATTTCGGCGTGGCGGCGATCGCGCTCGCGGGGTTTCTGGCCGCCCCTCCGGCGCGGCTGAGCGCGCAACAGAGCACCCCCGGCGTCACGGTCGGCGCCACCGACATCGGCGGCGCGGTCACGGAGCGCCAGCGGTCCGGAAGCCGGCGTCTGGGTGATCGCCGAGACCACCGACCTTCCCACCAAGTTCGCCAAGATGGTCGTGACCGACGACCAGGGCCGCTACGTCATCCCGGATCTGCCGCGGGCCAAATACAAGATCTGGGTGCGCGGCTACGGGCTGGTGGATTCGCCGAAGGTGGACGGCGAGCCGGGCGCGACCCTCAACCTGACCGCGGTGGTGGCGCCGAACGAGGCGGCCGCGGCGAAGTACTATCCGGCGATCTATTGGTACACGATGATGAAGATTCCGCCGGCGAGCGATTTCGGCGGCAGCGACCGACATTCCCAAGAACATCACCCAGGACAACTGGCTCAGGCAGATGAACAACGTCGACTGCATCGGTTGCCATCAGCTTGGTCAGGAATCCACGCGCACCATCCCGGCGGCGCTCGGTCAGTTCAAGTCGGGGGCGGAAGCGTGGGTGCGCCGCATCCAGTCCGGCCAGTCCGGCGAGATGATGACCAACCGGCATCGCCGGACAGTTCGGCGGCGTGCCGTTCAAGTATTTCGGCGACTGGACCGACCGCGTCGCCAAGGGCGAGCTGCCGAAGGCCAAGCCGCCGCGGCCGCAGGGTGTCGAGCGCAACATCGTCGTCACCTCCTGGGAATGGAGCACCGAGAAGCACTATCTGCACGACCTGATCGCGTCGGACCGGCGCAATCCGACCGTCAATGCCTACGGGCCGCTCTACGGCTCGCCCGAATACGCGACCGACAACATGCCGATCCTGGATCCGAAGACCAACAAGGTGACGTTCTTCAAGATGCCGGTGAAGGATCCGGAGATGCCGGAATCGCTCGGACCCGGCCATGCCGCCGCCATCAAGCCGCTGCAGCCCTCGCCCTACTGGGGCGACGAGAAGATCTGGGACACCCGGGCCAACAACCACAACGCCATGTTCGACAAGAAGGGCCGGGTGTGGATCGCGGCGACGGTGCGCGGCATGGACAATCCGGACTTCTGCAAGAAGGGCTCCGACCATCCCTCCGCCAAGGTGTTCCCGCTCGAGCAGTCGCCGCGTCAGGTGGCGATGCTCGATCCCAAGACGATGAAGTACACCTTCGTCGACACCTGCTTCGGGACCCATCACCCGCAGTTCGGCTACGACGCCAACGACACGCTGTGGCTCAGCGGCACCGGCCCGGTGGCCGGCTGGGTCAACACCAAGATGTTCGACGAGACCGGCGATGCGGCCAAGTCGCAGGGCTGGTCGCCGTTCATCCTCGACACCAACGGCAACGGCAAGCGCGACGACTTCGTCGAGCCCGACCAGCCGGTCGATCCGGCCAAGGACAAGCGGATCGTGCCGGGCTCGGGCCCCTATGCGGTGATGCCGCATCCGACCGATGGCTCGGTCTGGTACACCGTCGGCGTGTTCGCCGGCGCGCCGGGGTTCCTGCGCTTCGATCCCGCAACGGGACTGTCGGAGGTCTACAACGTGCCGAAGCCCGGCTTCGGCATCCGCGGCGGCGACATCGACAAGAACGGCGTCGCCTGGGGGTCGGCTTCGAGCGGCCACCTCGTGAGCTTCGACCGGCGCAAGTGCAAGGGGCCGCTCAACGGGCCGAATGCGACCGGCGATCATTGTCCGGAAGGCTGGACGTTCTACAAGTATCCGGGCCCGGGCTTCGAAGGCGTCGACGAGACCAGCGCCGAGGCGAGCTACTACACCTGGGTCGACCAGCACAACACGTTCGGGCTCGGCGAGAACATCCCGATGTCGACCGCCAACCTCAACGACGGCTTCGTTGCGCTGAAGGACGGCCAGATGGTGATGATCCGCATCCCGTACCCGATGGGCTTCTACGCCAAGGGCTTCGACGGGCGCATCGACGATCCGAACGGCGGCTGGAAGGGCCGCGGGCTGTGGAGCACCAACGGCGATCGCACGCCGTGGCTGATGGAAGGCGGCAAGGGCTCAAAGCCGCGCGCCGTGCACATCCAGCTTCGGCCCGATCCGCTGGCGCGCTGAGCGGGTCGGCAACGGCTCGGTAGCGACTTGTTGGAGAATGGACCGCCCGGCGCTGCACCCAGCGCCGGGCGATTTCGTGTAGGATGGGTTGAGCGCAGAGATACCCATCCTCGCTCCCGCAAATCGGCTCGTCGCATGGGTATCTCTTGCGCAACCAATTCGACGTGTGCTGCAAGAGCGGCAGGCAATCACTCATGATGAAACGCGAGACATTCGCGATCGCAAACATCTATGTGCCGGTGAAGCGGCGCTCGACGCTCGACCCCAACAAGGTGCACGCGATCGCCGAGAGCATGCTGGAGGTCGGCCAGCAGACCCCGATCATGGTGCGGCAGGACGGCGAGCGCTACGTGCTGATCGAAGGCCTGCATCGCTTGGAAGCGTGCAAGCAACTGGGCGAGGAAACGATCCTCGGCTACCTGGTGCAGGCGCGCCGGCATTAGCGCGTCACCGCTCCTTGGCGCCGAGCAGCTGCTTGATCATCGGGGTCCAGCGGTCGATCTCGCTCTGCATGAAGCGCGCCAGCTCGGCCGGGCTCATCGCCTGCGTCTCGATGGCGTCCTGCTCGATCTGCCGCTTCATCTGCGGCCGATCCATCGCCTTGACGACCTCGCGGTTGGCGGCGGCGATGATGTCGGGCGAAAGCCCGGCCGGTCCCGACAGCGAATACCAGGCGGTGGCGACGAAATCGGCGTGACCGAGCTCCTTGAACGTCGGCACATCCGGCACCTGCGGCAGCCGCCGCCCCGAGGTCACCGCGAGCGCGACCAGCCGTCCCGCCCGCACCTGCTCGCTGACGGTGGACCAGGTCAGCATCGCGACCTTCACATGGCCGGCGAGCAGGTCGAGCAGCGCCTGCGCGCCGCCCTTGTAGGCGACGTGCGTGAGCTTGATGGATTCCTTCGCCGCCAGATATTCGGCGACCCAATTGCCCATGGTGCCGAAGCCGGCCGAGACGTACTCGAGCCCGCCGCCGCTGCGCGCCAGCGCCAGGAACTCCCGGTACGTGCTCAGGCCGAGCGCGGGATGCACCACCAGCGTATTCGGCGTGCCGCCGAAATAGGCGATGTGGCTGAAGTCGCGCATGGCATCGAAGCCGACGTTCTTGTTCATGGCCGGCCCCAGCACGTGGGTCGGGATGCCCGACACCATCAGGGTCGACCCGTCCGGCTCGGCGCGCGCCACCGCCTCGGTGCCGACGAGCCCGCCGCCGCCGACCCGGTTCTCGACGTAGAACTGCTTGCCGAAGGCCGCGCTCAGCGCCTCCGCATAAAGCCGTCCGAACGTGTCGGCGGAGCCGCCGGCGGCGAACGGCACCACCACGCGCACCGGCTTCGACGGCCACTCGGCGGCGACGGCAGCGGCGGCCGGCGAGCGGCGCAATCGTGCCGCATGATGCACGGCGGCGCAAGGCGCCGCCCGATGACAAGCTCCGCGAAATGCGGGGCGATCTCTCCGCGCGGCGAGAACCCCGGATTGCGCTTCGCTCCATCCGGGCTACTTCTCCGGCTGATAGCAGGATGTCGAGCAGGCCCTGCGCGTCCGCCACGCTCAGCGGCGACGTGATGTACTTGAATTCGAGCGCCTGCTTGAGCGTGACATCGAGGCCCTTCACCTCGGCCAGCTGCAGCGACTCCCTCGGATAGAACTCGTCGCGGGTGCGTTGCGCCAGCACGCGCGGCACCTTGGCGATCTCGGCGTAGTTGTCGATCGCGCCCGGGGCCGAATAGGCCCAGTCGATGGCGCGGCTGATCGCCTTGATGTAGCGCACGAAGGCGTCGCGTTTCTGCTTGAGCGCGTTGGCGTTGGCGACGTTGACGCGGATGGTCTGCTGCGCCAGCGCCGCCACGTCGCTGCCGCGCGCGATGATGGCGAGCTTGCCGTCGGCGAGCTGCTGCAGCACGAACGGCGGCACCGACCAGCCGACGTCGATCTGGCCGGACATGACCTGCGTGAGCGTGCCGGGCGCGCCGCCGGTGGCGGTGAGCTTCGGGCTCACCTTGGCCTGGTTCACCAGCTGCAGCAGGATCAGGTTGGTCGACGAGCCGGGCGAGGAGAACGCCACCGTCTTGCCGTTGGTGTCGGCGAGGCTCTTGATGCCGCTCTCCGGCCGCGCATACCAGAACGCGTCGGGGGCGCCGGTCGCTTCCGCGCTGATGATCTTCACCGGCATGCCCTTGGCATAGGCGGCGATGACGCCGAGCGTGCCGTTGGTCATCGCGATGTCGATGCTGCCGGCGATCACCGGCGTGAGCGTCGAGGCGCCGCCCTCGGTGTAGAGGATCTCGATGTCGAGACCCGCCTCCTTGAAGTAGCCCTGCTTCAAGGCCACGTCGACGAAGGTGCTGTTCCAGAAGCCGCGCTGCGCGACCGCGACCTTCAGGGTTTCGGCGGCGGCGGTTTCTGCCGCTGCCAGTGAGATCACGCCGACCAGCAAAGCGAGCGTCTTGTGCATGGCGTCCTCCCTCGCCGCTGCGTCTCACTCCTCCTTGATGCCCTTCTCGCGCACCACGCGGCCCCAGCGCGCGTGCTCGTCGCTCAACAGCTTGCCGAACTCCGCGCTCGACATCGGCGCCGGCACGGCGCCCACCTGCACGAGCTTCTCGCGCACGTCCGGGGCGTTGAGCGCCGCCACCACGGCGCCGTGCAATTTCGCCACCACGGCGGGCGGGGTCTTGGCCGGCGCCAGCAGCCCGTACCAGTTGTCCGCCACGGTGTCGGCAAAGCCCTGCTCGGCGAGCGTGGCCACGTCGGGCAGCAGCGGGTTGCGGCTCGCCGGCGGCGGCGGCGATCGGCTTGAGCTTGCCGCCGCGGATGTGCGGCAGCAGCACCGGCGTGTCGGCGAACAGCGCCTGCACCTGGCCGCCGAGCAGATCGGTCAAGGCCGGCGCCGCGCCGCGATACGGCACGTGCAGGAATTTCACGCCGGCGGCGGCTTGCAACAGCTCGAGCGCAAGGTGCGGCATGCTGCCGGAGCCGGTCGAGGCGAACGGAATGGCGCCCGGCTTGTCCTTGGCGAGCGCGGCCAGCTCCTTGGCGGAATTGACCGGGTGGTCGGGCTTGACCACCAGGATCGTGGTCGGGCGCACCACCAGCGTGACCGGCGCGAAATCGCGCAGCGAGTCGTAGTTCGGCTTGCTCAGATGCGGCGTCACCACGACCGCGCCGGCGGTGGTGAGAAACATGAGATGTCCGTCGGGCTCGCCCTTCGCCACATAGTCGGCGCCGATGGCGCCGTTGGCGCCCGGCTTGTTCTCGACGATGACGTTCTGGCCGAGGCTCGCCTTGAGCTTGTCGGCAAGCAGCCGCGCCACCAGATCGGTCGGCCCGCCGGCCGGAAACGCGACGACGATGCGGATGATGCGCGACGGGTAGTCCTGCGCGGCGGCCGGAGCAGCGGCGAGCCAGGACCAGCGCGATCGCCGCAGCGACAACAATGGTCGTCAGTCGTCGCAGATGCGGCATTTCGAGCTCCCGGAACGTTGCTTGTGTTCCGGGAACTCTTAGCCTGATCCGCCAGACCACGCCAGGGAGCGCGCCGACTTGCCGCAATCCGTCAGGTGATCGGGAGTGCTCGGGGACCTATCCGGGCCGCTCGGTGGTCGGATCGATCACGGTGCGGACCTCGGTGATCTTGGTGGCGGGAAATCCGCTGATCTCCGCGTGCTTGCGGATGATGGCTTCATCCTTGGCGAGATAGACGCAAAAGGTCTTGTCGGCGGCGACGAAGCTCTCGACCCATTGGATGTCGGGACCGAGCTGGTGCAGCGCCTCGTTGGATTTCGCCGCCGCGGCGCGCAACTGCTCGCGCTCGAAGCTGCCGACCTTGGGAATATCCCGCTCGATGATGAACCTGCGCAGCGCCATGTTGCTCTCCTTTGTTGCTCTTCGTTAGGTGGCTTCGTCTGCGGCCATGGCGACCGTCGGTGCTCAGAAGAAATCCTGGTTGCCCTGGAACTGCATATCGCCGGCCACGTTCAGTTTCACCAGGCTCCGTTGGCGGCAGCGGCCGGCGCCACGGGCTCCAGTCGGGACGTCGCTGCGCCGATGCCGGCCGCGCCGAGCGGCAGCATCGTGAGCACCGGTGCCTCCCAACGACGCAGGGCGGACGCTGCCGCGGGAGCTGTTCGAGAGTTGGGTACGAGCATGGTCGTCTCCGGATCAATCGCCGCATGGTCTATGCCAAGAATCAGCCCTAATTCCGGCGGCAGCGTCCCATTTTGCGCCATCCTCGCGGCTTTGACATTCCGCGAATGCCGATTAAATTATGCGAGTCGTCAACAACCGAAAGGAGGTGATCCAGTGTCTCATTGTCTATCGCCGCGGTCGCCGGCATCCGTGAGCTGGATCTCTGCCTCTATGGGGGCCCACGTCGCGTAAGCGGCGGCACACGGTTTCAGCCGGATCACGGCTCGACAATGGAAGGGCTGTCCGCGAGGGCAGCCCTTCTTCGTTGCTCGTGCCCGCAGGCTCTACCGCCGGAACCCAAGCGATCGAGGTGCGTTTACTGTTACACCAATCGATCCAGAGGCAGAAAAATGCCATCCCCCTATATTGATGACCCGGTCGATCCCGATGTTCCGGAACGGACGAGGGACTACACCGGCATGGTCGTCGCCGGAATCGTCGCTGCGCTTCTCGTCGTCGGAGTTTTCGCGTTTACGACGACCAGCGACCGGCCGTCCGTCGCCGGCGATCCGCGCCCCGAGACGACGGGCCGCAGCGAACCGCGCGCCGGCCCCTCCGCCGCCGTCCAGCGAGACCACCGGCCGGAGCGATCCGGCGCCGGTGCGTCCGCCGCAGCCGACCATTCCCGAGCCGCCACGTCAGCGATAGAACGTCGGGCGGGCGTGCAGAGAGAAGCTCACTCCGGCTTGATCTTGCCGTCGACGATCACCTTCTTCCATTTCTCGAACTCGGCGCGCGTGAAGGCGGCGCCCTCCTCCGGGCGTGGTGCCGCGCGGCTCGACGCCGATCCGCGCCAGCGCCGCCTTCATCTCGGGATGCGCCAGCGCCTTGTTGATCTCGCCGTTCAAGCGCGCCAGCACGGCCGGCGGAATCCCGGCCGGGCCGAAGATGCCGGTCC
The DNA here is from genome assembly GCA_963708765.1 of uncultured Alphaproteobacteria bacterium. Classification (GTDB taxonomy): domain Bacteria; phylum Pseudomonadota; class Alphaproteobacteria; order Rhizobiales; family Xanthobacteraceae; genus VAZQ01. The sequence continues at coordinate 77,778 of CAVPTV010000043.1, forward strand.
ACAGGTCGACGTCGAAGCCGGGCAGCGTCTCCGCCACCGTCGGCACGTCCGGATAGACCCGGCTGCGCGCGGCGCCCGGTCACGGCGATCGGCCGCACCCGGTTGTCGCCGGTGAACGGCGACGGCGCCGGCGATGCTGGAGAACGCCAGCTGCACCTTGCCGCTCATGACATCGGGATAGGCGGCGCCGATCCCCCGATAGGGAACGTGCGCCATGTCGATGCCGGTGCGCAGCTTGATCATCTCGCCGGCGAGATGCGGCGCGGTGCCGATGCCGGCGGACGCGAAGTTGAGCTTGCCGGGGTTCGCCTTGGCGTAGGCGATGAGCTCGGCGAAGGTCTTCACCGGCAGATGCAGGGACGCCACGATCACCGCCGGCGAGGAGCCGACGATCGAGATCGCCTGCAGCTTGGAGAGCTCGTAGGGCGGATCCTTTTGCAAGCGTCGGATTGGACACCAGGGCCGGATCGGTCAACAGGATGGTGTAGCCGTCGGGCGCCGAGCGCGCGACCACGTCGGCGCCCACCATGCCGCCGGCGCCGGGACGGTTCTCGGCGACCACCGTCTGTCCCAGATTCTCGCCCAGCCGCTGCGCCAGGTTGCGGCCGACATTGTCGATGATGCCGCCGGGAACGTAAGGCAGGATCAGACGGATCGGCTTGCTGGGAAATGTCTGCGCCTGCGCGGGGGCGCCCGACAGCGCGAGCGCGGCCGCGCAGAGCAGCACGCGGCCCGCCGATGCGAGAAAGCTCATTCCTGGTCCTCCGTTCGAGCGCGAATGCAGCGAATCAGTAGCAGAGCGAATGGGCTCCGCGCTACTCGCTACTCGCTATTCGCCCGCTTCATCAATCCACCTTGATCCCCAATCGGCCGACCAGATCCTTGGTGGCGGCGATCTCGGCGACCAGCTTCGCCGCCAGCTCGGCCGGGGTGCCGGCGACGATCTCGTAGCCGGCGCGGTGCGCCTGCGCGCGCGCCTCCGGCGTCTTCAGCGCCGCCTGACTTTCGCGCGCCAGCAGCGAGATGATCTCGGGCGGAGTCCCCGCCGGCGCGAACAGCGCGTTGAACGTGTCCGAAACGAAGCCCGGGAAGCCCGACTCGATCATGGTCGGCACGTCCGGCAGCGAGAACCAGCGCTTCGCGCCGGTCACCGCCAGCGCGATGAACTTGCCGTCCTTGATCAGCGGCTCGACCGGCGCCAGCGCCACCGAGCCCACATGCACGGTGCCGTCGAGCACGCCCATGGTCGCCGGCCCGCCGCCGCGGTAGGGGATGTGCACGATGTTGATGCCGGCGCGCAGCTTGAGCTGCTCGGCGGCGAGGTGCGACTTGGTGCCGACGCCGGGGCTCGCATAGTTCAGCGAGCCGGGCGCCGCCTTGGCGCGTGCGATCAGGTCGGCGAGCGTCTTGATGCCGGACTCCGGCCGCACGAAGATCACGTTGGGCGCGTTGACCAGCTCGCAGATCGGCGCGAAGTCCTTGACCGAATCGTAGGCCAGGTTGCTGTAGAGCGCCGGATTGACGGCGATCGCGGTCGAGGTCAGCAGCAGCGTGTAGCCGTCGGGGTTGGCGCGCGCGACGATGCCGATGCCGACATTGCCGCCGCCGCCGCCCCGGTTCTCGACGATCACCGACTGGCCGAGCGATTTCTGGAAGGCGATGGAGACGATGCGGGCGATGATGTCGGTCGGTCCGCCGGCCGGAAATGGGACGACCAGCGAGACCGTGCGCTCCGGATAGCCGGCGCGCGCGCTGCCGGGCGCGAGCACCACCAATGTCAGCGCCGCCAGCGCGGCGGCGAGAGAATGGAGAACGAGCGGGCGCTCGATGCGGGATAGGAAACCGCGAGGTCGCGTCGACGCGCATGCGTGATTTGCTCCCTGGTCCCGGTCTCTCGTTCGTCAGCTGCTTAAACCTCGCCCGCCCTCCCCCGCCGCGGCAAATTATCACGCCCGCTCGAATCCGGCCGCCTGCCACACCTCGCGCGCCGCCGGCTGCGCGAGCGCGGCGATGAAGGCGGACGCCGCCTGCGGGTCGCGCGAGCCCGCCGAGACGGCGGCCGTGTAGGTGGTGTCGTCGGCGAGCGCGGCCGGCAGCTTGCCGATCACGCTGGCGCCCTTGATCGGCAGGATCTCGGGGATGAGCGTGATGCCGAGCTCGGCCTGCCCGCTCGCCACGCATTCGGCGACCGCGGCGCCGCTCTTCTGCGGCAGCGCCTTGCGCTTGATCTCGTCGGCGATGCCCATCCGCTCGAACAGTCCCGGCAGGAACACCGCGGCGGTGCCGCCGACCGAAGCGTCGGTGAACGCGATCGCGCGCGCATCGAGCAAGGTCTGGCGGAAGGCGTCCGGGGTCGCGATGTCGGGCGGCGGGGCGCCCTCGCGCACCGCCACCCCGATGAACACGCGCGAGACGTCGGTGCGGGTGCCGGCGACGAAGGCGCCCTCCTGCTCCATCATCGCCATGGCGGGCTGCGCCGAGGATCAGCACGTCGGTGGTCTCGCCGGCCGCGAGCTTGGCGGACAGCGTGCCGACCGGGCCGAAGGTGATGTCGACCTGGTGGCCGCTCGCGCGCATGAAGTCGCTCGCCAGCCTGCTCACCGCCACGGTCATGGAGCGGGCGCAAAAAACCTTGATCGTGGTCATTCCGGCTCGATCCCCGCTTGCTTGCTCATGCTTCGATCATTCGTGCTTGATCCATCGCGTAATCCAAGGACTCAATAGGACATCAGACCGCTGCATCCAAGTCGGCGATGGCCGGTGGACGTACTGATCGGATCAACCGGATCGGCATGCGGTCGGTCAAGAAACGTCGGGAGGAGCGCGTGCGAAACCTCGGTATGCTCGTTGCGGCTGCGGCCATGGGCACGCTCGCCTGCGGCGCCTCGGCGCCGGCGCAAGTCCAGGACTGGCCGACGCGGCCGCTCACCATGATGGTGCCGTTCGCCGCCGGCGGCCCGGTCGACGTGCTCGGCCGCATCCTGGCGCAGCATCTCGGCCAGGTCCTGGGCAAGCAGGTCATCATCGACAACGTGCCCGGCGGCGGCGGCATGGTCGGCTCGCTCAAGGTCTCGCAGGCGGCGCCCGACGGCTACCAGTTCGTGCTCGGCTCGATCGGCACCCACGCGCTGAACCAGACGCTGTCGAAGAAGCCGCTCTACGACGCCGCCACCGATTTCGCCCACGTGGCGCTGATCGCCGACGTCGGCCTCGTGCTGCTCGCGCGCAAGGACCTGCCGGCGCAGAACCTGCAGGAGTTCATCGCCTATACCAAGGCCAACCACGCCAGGATGCAGTTCGCCTCCGGCGGCGCCGGCACCTCCTCGCATATCGGCTGCGTGCTGCTCAACCAGACCATCGGCGTCGAGACCACGCACGTCCCCTATCGCGGCGGCGGCCCGGCGCAGGCCGACCTGATCGCCGGCCGGGTCGACTATCTCTGCAACATCGCCTCGACCGTCGGCCAGGCGCTCGAAACGAAGCAGGTGAAGGCGTTGGCGACGTTGACGCTCGAGCGCTCGCCGATCCTGCCCGAGCTGCCGACCGCGCACGAGCAGGGCCTGAAAGACTTCGACGCCTATACCTGGAACGCGGTGTTCATGCCCAAGGCCACGCCGCCGGCGCTGGTCGACAAGCTCAACGAGGCCATCCGCAAGGTGATGGACACTCCCGCCTTCCGCGAGCGCCTGCACACCCTCGGCCTGATCGTGGTCGCGCCGGAACGGCGGTCGCCGGAGTACCTGCAGAAATTCGTCGTGCGCGAGATCGAGAAGTGGGCGGTGCCGATCAGGGCCAGCGGCGTGAAGGAGGATTAGTTGCCGCCAACTCGGTGCGCTCGCGCGCAGCCGATCAAAACGGCGTGAACGGATCGGCCGCGTTCGCGGCCGATGACGGTGAGTCGCAAAGAGATGCAAGGAGCATCTTTGCAAAAACTCAGTCAACTCGTCCGCGGCAACGATCTCATCGTCGCGCCGGTGGCGCTCAATCCGATCATGGCGCGGATGGCCGAGGAAGCGGGCTTCAAGGCGGTCTACATGAGCGGCGGCTCGCTCGGCTGGTACAAATGCGTGACCGAGGCCAACATCACGCTGCCCGAGATGGCGCAGGTCGCGGTCGACATGCGCGCCGCCTGCGGGCTGCCGATCATCCTCGACGCCGGCGGCGGCTGGGGCGACCCCATGCACGTCCATCGCACCATCCGGCTGACGCAAGCCGCCGGCTTCGAGGCGATCGAGATCGAGGACCAGCTGTTGCCGCGGCGGGTCGAGCACCACGTCGGCATCGAGCACCTGGTGCCCACCGAGTTCATGGTCGAGAAGATCAAGGAAGCGCTGGCCGCGCGCACCGATCCCGATCTGCTGATCGTCGCCCGCACCAATGCGCGCCGGCTCCACGGCCTCGACGAGGCGCTGCGCCGCGGCGAGGCCTTCAAGCAGGCCGGCGCCGACATGCTGTTCGTGTTCACCCGCAACGCCGAGGAGATGCGCACCGTCGGCGAACGCCTGCCGCCGCCCCTGATGACGTTCGCGCCCGCCGACGGCTTCGCGGAGTTTGCGCTGTCGCAGCGCGAGCTCGCCGGCCTCGGCTTCCGGATCGCCGCCTCCTCCGGCACGGCCTTCGCCGCGATGGTCAAGGCGGTGCGCCAGTCCTACCAATGCCTGGCGCAAGGCACGATCGATCCGTTCATCGGCAAGGGCAACGTCGAGAAGGAAATGAAGGCCGCGATGGCGACCACCGGGCTCGATCGGCTGCTGGAGATCGAGCGCCGCACCATGAAGGAGTAGGATAGGAGCGCCAATTGCGAATCGCCACTAGCGGAAGGGAGCTGGCCATGTCGGATAGCTATACGGAAATCACCCAGAAGAGCTGGGGATCGCGCATCGGCGAATCGATCAAGGGCGTCCTGTTCGGCCTGCTGCTGATCGTCGGCTCCGTGATCGGGCTGTTCTGGAACGAGGGCCGCGCCGTGCAGACCGCGAAGTCGCTGGCCGAAGGCGCCGGGCTGGTCATCGATGTCGACGCCGCACGCGTCGATCCCGCCAATGAGGGTAAGCTCGTTCACGTCAGCGGCGAGATGAAAGCGGGCGTGCAGCCGCGCGATCCACAATTCGCCGTCGCGGCCGACGGCCTTCGGCTCGTTCGCAAGGTCGAGATGTATCAATGGAAGGAGGAGAAGAAGACCGAGACCAAGAAGAATCTCGGCGGCTCCGAGGAGACGGTCACCACCTACACCTACGTGCGCACCTGGTCGGAAGGCCGGATCAACTCGCGCGACTTCAAGCAACAAGACGGCCACGTGAATCCGGAGCTGCGCTACCGCGCTGGCACCTTCCCGGCCCGCGATGTGACGCTCGGCGCGTTCAAACCGGGCGAGGCTGTCGTCAAGGAGCTGCCGGCGGACCGGCCGGTGCGGGTCGACCAGGCCATGGCCCAGGCGCTACGGGGCCGCATCGCCGGGCCGGTGTCGGCCGTCGACGGCGTGTTCTATCTCGGCGCCGATGCGGCGCAGCCCGGCATCGGCGACCTGCGGATCAGCTACACCGTGACGCCGTCCGGCCCGGTCAGCATCGTCGGCCGGCAGTCGGGCGTCGATTTCGCTCCCTACCAGACCAAGGCCGGCGACCGGCTGCTGATGGTGCAGCCCGGGACCGCGTCGGCGGTGGAGATGTTCAAGGCCGCCGAATCGGCGAACGCCATCCTTACTTGGATCCTGCGCCTCGTCGGCGCGGTCGCGATGTTCATTGGGTTCGCGCTGATCTTCAATCCGCTGGTGGTGGTGGCCGACGTGGTCCCGTTCATCGGCAACGTGTTGGGGGCCGGCGCCAGCCTGGTTTCGCTGATCGCCACCGCCGTCCTGGCGCCACTGGTGATCGCGATCGCCTGGCTGTGGTACCGGCCGCTGGTTTCGATCATCGTGATCGCCATCGGTCTGGCGGCGGCGTTCGGCTTGCGGAGATTGGCCGCGCGCAAGACCGCAGCCGGAGCCGGGCGCAGCCGGCACCCGCGCGCTGACCCGGCGAATAGCAAGTCGGGAGCACTCCCTATTCGCTATTCGCTATTCGCTATTCGCTGTTGCCGCTGCCGCACCACCAGCGCCCCCACGATCACCAGGTTGACCGCATTGGCGGCGACGCCGGCCGCAAAGGCCGGCGCGTAATAGCCGAAGTGGTCGTAGAGCGCGCCGGCGACCCATCCGCCGCCCGCCATGCCGATGCCGCTGCAGAGGAGGAAGGTCGGGATCCGCCAATAGGCTTCCGACGCCGGAAACAGCTCGCGGATCGCCAGGATGTAGGCCGGGATGATGCCGGCGAAACCCAATCCGAAGGCGGCCGAGACGGTGAACAGGCCGACCTCGTCCTGCGTGACCATGAACGCCGCCATGGCGAGAATCTGAAACACCGAGCCGACCAGCACGGTCTTGAGGCCGCCGACGCTGATCGGCGACCCAGCCCCAGAACTGACGGCTGATGAAGGCGGTGCCGAGCAGCACCGACAGCATGGCAGCGCCGTGCGATGCCAGGATGCCGAGATCGGTGCAGAGCGCCGGCAGGTGCGCCTGCGGGATCGCCATCGGGACGCAGCAGAACACCACCGCCACCGCGACCAGGGCGAACACCAGGTTGGGCGGCCATCCCAGCACGCGTGTTGGGCGCCGACGATGGCGCGAGCAGGTCGCCCGGCAGCGACAGCTCGGGCGGCTGCCGCAGGAAGATCGCCGCCAGCGGAACCACGACGGCGGCCTCGAGCAGGCCGAAATAGATCATGGTCTGCCGCCAGCCGCCGTAGGCGATGACGCGCTCGAAGATCGGCGGCCAGATCGCGCCGGCCGCGTAGGCGCCGCTCGAGATCAATGCCAGCGCCGAGCCGCGGCGGCGGTCGAACCAGCGGCTGATATAGATGTAGGACGGCGCGTTCATCGCGCCGATGCCGAGGAAGCCCATGAACAGGCCCTGGCCCAGGTAAAGCTGCCAGGTCTCGCCGGCGGTCGACAGCGCGAGCCCCACGCAGACCATGACGGCGCCGAACATGACGGTCCAGCGCACCCCCACCCGTTCGGCGACGTAGCCCATGACGATGCCGCCGGCGCCGAAGCCGATCCACGCCAGCGAGGCGGCCAGGGCGGGGACCGAGCGCAGCCCGCCGGTCTCGGCCGCGATCGCCTTGAGCGCCACGATGGTGATCCACGGCGCGCCGAACGATACCGCCAGGATCACCAGCACGACGGTCGCGACGATCCAGGACGATCTCGTCTCGATCGAGCGCAGCTTTATCTGCTCATGCATCGGGGATTGCGAAGAATGTCTTGCCCTCGAGCAGCCGCATGTTCGTCGGCGCAGCGATCAGCGTCGGCCGGCCGATGTCGCCGGCGGGTGATCGGCTTGATGGACGGCACGGCAGCCGCCCGCGCCGCGCCCAATGGCGCGGGGGCATGCATCCTCAGCATTGGCGTTCCACCCTTATGCTTGGTCTTTTGTTGGCCGAAGCTAGCGCGTTCTGCACGCAGCCGGGAGGCCGTGGCGGTGGGGACAGCCCTGTGCAGAGGGCGGGTCCAATCCTGTGGAAAGGCCCTGAACAGGCACTGAAAGGCTTGCGGATAAGCCGGTGGATAGTCTTGTCGATCATCCTTGGATAACGTGTTGATCGCGCTGTGGATTGGCGCCTGCCATTGTGGATGGCTGGCGGTGAATATTGGGGATGAGCGGAAAGACCCGAGCAATGCCTGAGCCTTCGCCCCTCCCCGCCAGCGTGGTGGCGCGGCTCTCGACCGACCAGGCCATCGCGCTCGCCATCAGCGACGCGCTCACCGAGAGCTTCGAGGCCGAAGAGGTGGCGGCGGCGTGGTCCGAGCAGCCGGACGGCCGCTGGTCGCTCGCCGTGCATTTCCGCGAGCCGCCGAACGAGACCGCGGTGCGCGCGCTGGTCGCGCTCGCCGCCGGCGCGGACGCGGCCAACGCGCTCGCCTTCGAGCGGCTGGCCGCGCAGGATTGGGTGCGCGCCAGCCTCGAGGGACTCACGCCGGTCGAGGCCGGCCGGTTCGTGGTGCACGGTTCGCACGACCGCGCGCGCGTCGCCCGCAATCGCATCGGCATCGAGATCGAGGCGGCGCTCGCCTTCGGCACCGGCCATCACGGCACCACCCGCGGCTGCCTGCTCGCGCTCGACCGGATCGTGAAGCAGCAAGGCTGCCGGCGCCAAGCAAGCATGCGCGTGCTCGACGTCGGCACCGGCAGCGGCGTGCTCGCCATCGCGGCGGCCCGGGCGTTGCGCACGCCGGTGCTCGCCAGCGACATCGACATCCGCGCGGTGATGGTCGCGCGCGACAATGCGCGGCGCAACCGCGCCGGCGCCTTCGTCGCAGGTCGTGCACGCGGGCGGCCTCGCCGGCCGCCGGTTCCGCGCACGCGCGCCGTTCGAGCTCGTGTTCGCCAATATCCTGCTGGCGCCGCTGCGGCGGCTCGCCACCCCGATGGCGCGTCTGGTCGCGCCCGGTGGTCGGGTCGTGCTGTCAGGGCTGCTTGCCGCGCAGGCGAGCGCCGCGCTGGCGGCATACCGCGCCCGCGGGCTCAGCTTGGAGCGGCGCATTCCGCTCGAGGGTTGGGTGACGTTGGTGCTGCGGCGTCCCGCCCGGCGGACGGCGGTTGCCGCTGCACCGCGCAGCCCATAGATTGCGCCGATGTTCGAGGCCCGCTTCCAGTCGTTCGAGGATCGCGCCGAACGCGGCGCAAGCGGCCCGCGGGTCGCGGCCTTGCGCACCGAGCTCGCGCGCCGCGGGCTCACCGGCTGGATCGTGCCGCACGCCGATGCGCACCAGAACGAATACGTGCCGGCGTCGGAGCAGCGGCTCGCCTGGCTCACCGGCTTCACCGGCTCGGCCGGCGTCGCGATGATCCTGATCGAGCGCGCGCTGCTGTTCGTCGACGGCCGCTACACCTTGCAGGCGCGCGACCAGGTCGATCCCGCGCTGTTCACGATCGAGCACGTGGTGGAGACGCCGCCGGAGCGCTGGATCGAGCAGAACCTCACCGCCGATCACCGCATCGGCTACGACCCGTGGCTGCATACCGTCGACGGCGCCGAGAAGCTCGTCAAGGCCTGCGCGGCGGCCGGCGCCGCGCTCGTCCCGATCGAGCCCAATCTGATCGACGACATCTGGACCGACCGCCCTCCCCCGCCGCTCGGGCCGATCAAGCTGCACGACCTGCGCTTCGCCGGCGAGGCCGCCGAGGACAAGCTTCTGCGCATCCGCGCCGAGATCGCGAAGCTCAAGGCCGACGCGCTGGTGGTGTCGGACCCGCACGCGGTCGCCTGGAGCTTCAACATCCGCGGCTCCGACGTGCAGCACACGCCGCTGCCGCTCTCGTTCGCGATCGTGCCGGCGGAGGGGCGGCCCTCGCTCTATGTCGACGGCCGCAAGCTCGCCAACGACGTGCGCCACCGGCTCGAGGAGCTCGCCGACGTGCGCGAGCCGGCCGAGCTTCGCGCCGGCGCTCAGCGCGCTCGGCGCGGCCAAGCGCACGGTGCGGCTCGACCAGGCCACCGCCGCCGACGCGATCGCGCGGCTGGTGACGGCCGGCGGCGGCAAGGTGACGCGCGGCCCCGATCCGATCGCGCTGATGAAGACGGTGAAGAACGCCGTCGAGATCGCGGGCGCGCGCGCCGCCCATATCCGCGACGGCGCCGCGGTCGTGCGCTTCCTCGCCTGGTTCGAGCGCGCGGCGCCGGGCGGCCAGCTCACCGAGATCGAGGCGGTCAAGGCGCTCGAGACGTTCCGCCGCGACACCGGCCTGCTCAAGGACATTTCGTTCCCGACCATCGCCGGCGCCGGGCCCGACGGCGCCATCGTGCACTATCGGGTCACCACCGCGACCGACCGCCCGATCGCGCCGGGCGAGCTGTTCCTGGTCGATTCCGGCGCCCAGTACGAGGACGGCACCACCGACATCACCCGCACGCTGGCGGTCGGCGCGCCGACGCCCGAGATGCGCGACCGCTTCACCCGCGTGCTCAAGGGCCATATCGCGATCGCGCGCGCGGTGTTTCCCGAAGGCATCAGCGGCGCGCAGCTCGATTCGTTCGCGCGCCAGTCGCTGTGGGAGGCCGGGCTCGACTTCGACCACGGCACCGGCCACGGCGTCGGCAGCTATCTGTCGGTGCACGAGGGGCCGCCGCGCATCTCCAAGCTCGGCAGCACCAAGCTCGAGCGCGGCATGATCCTGTCGAACGAGCCCGGCTACTACAAGACCGGCGCCTACGGCATCCGCACCGAGAATCTCGTGCTGGTGGTCGAGGCGCCGCCGGTCGCCGGCGCCGAGAAGCCGCTCAACGCCTTCGAGACGCTCACGCTGGCGCCGATCGACCGGCGGCTGGTCGTGCCGCAGATGCTGACCGCCGACGAGCGCAGCTGGCTCGACCGCTATCACGTGCGCGTCGCCGAGACGCTGTCGCCGCACCTCGATGCCGCCACCCGCGCCTGGCTCGCCGCCGCCACCCGTCCGCTCGGCCGCGACTGAACCGGGCTGTGTGTGCACCAGTCTCTCCACGTCATTCCGGGGCACGCCGTAAGGCGCGAGCCCGGAATGACGGTCGAGAGATCGCGCTGACCAAACAAGAACCGGGTTGACCCCTTGCTCGATCCAACGACGAACGATCCGTCGAGCGCGACGTGCGCGGCGCGCCCTGGCGGCTGCTGGCGCTGCTGATCGCCATGACCGGGGTGGGCACGCTCTCGCTCAACATCCTGGTCCCGGCCATGCCCAGCCTGGTGACCAGCTTCAACACCGACCCCGCCAGCGTGCAGCTCACGGTCTCGCTCTATCTCCTGGGGCTCGCGGTCGCGCAGCTCGTGTTCGGGCCGCTGTCCGACCGCTTCGGCCGCCGGCCGGTGGTGCTCGCCGGCCTCGCGCTCGCCAGCGTCGCCAGCACCGCCGCGATCTTCGCCGCCGGCATCGCCGCCCTGATCGCGGCGCGCGCCGTGCAATCGCTCGGCGCCTCGACCGGGCAGACCATCGGCCGCGCCATCATCCGCGACCTCTACGACCGCGAGCAGGCCGCCTCCATGATCGGGCTGGTGACCTCGGTGGTGGTGCTGATGCCGATGGTGGCGCCGCTGATCGGCGGCATCCTCGACACCGCGTTCGGCTGGCAGTCGATCTTCGTGTTCGTCGCGCTGCTCAGCACCACGGTGTTCGTCTGGGCCGTGCTGGCGCTGCCGGAGACGCGCTCGGTCGCGACCGCGCCCGGCGACCGCGGCCACCTGCTCGCCGGCATGCGCGCGCTCGGCGCGCACCCGCGCTTCCTCGGCTACGCGCTGTGCGCCGGGCTCGGCTCGGCGCCGTTCTTTTCCTTCCTCGGCGGCGCGCCCTACGTGGTGGTCGGCATGCTGGGGCGCACCTCGGCCGAATACGGCCTGTGGTTCTTCGTCCCCTCGATCGGCTTCATGGCGGGAAACTTCGCGGTGGCGCGGCTGAGCGGACGCTTCACCATCGATGCCCTGATCGGCTGGGGCATCGTGCTGACCATCGTCGGCTGCGTGCTCTGCGCGTTCGTCTATCGCGCCCTGCCGGGCTGGGACATGGCCACGGTGTTCCTGCCGCAGATCATCATCGGCTTCGGCAACGGCCTGCTGCTGCCCACGTCGATCGCCGGCGCGGTCAGCATCCGGCCGCAGGTCGCCGGCACCGCGTCGGGCATGACCGGCTTCATCCAGATGGCGATCGGCGCCTTCGCCGCGCAGCTCTCCGGCCACGTCATCGCGCACGCCTCCGATGCCATGCCGATGCTGCTGCTGATGCTGCTGTTCGGCTTCGCCCTCGCCGCGGCCTTTCTCGCGCTGGTGCGACGCCGTTCGTAGGGTGGCGCGAAAATCGCCTGTCGTGCCGTTGCGGTGGGCCATCAGGGCGTTCTTACGCCCGTCTTTGACGGGCTATGGCGCGCGCGATTTTGCCCACCTGAAATGAGCACGGCACGCGCGCCTTTGCCCACCCTTCTGTAACGGGCCGCTCGATGGTCAAGCCCTCAATTTGCGCTATCCACTCGCCGGGAACTCGCTTCTGTACGGGGTCGGCGCAAGGCCGAGTAGGCCAAGGCCGCCACCTGATGGGGTTCGAAGAGGACAGGCCGACCAATCTACGAGACACGTGGTCGTCAGCGCCGACTGAGTGGGCAGCGGTCTGACCTGATCCATCGTCCCGGCGAGGGGACTTCGCTTCGGGAAGGGCTGGTGTCGTGACCCGCCCGAAAACTCTCGATCTCTCCTCTTTAGGCCGCCGCGCCGGCGGCCGGATTGAACGGCTTTCCGTCGACCAGCATGCGATGCATGATCACCGCGAGCTTGCGGGCGAGCGCGACCTTGGCCTTTTTCATGCCGACGCGCTTGGCGAGCCGCAGCGCCCAGCTCTTGAGCGCGGAGCTCTTGACCGGCTTGGTCAGCATGATGTGCGCGGCCTGATAGAGCGCCGTGCGCACCCCCTCGTCGCCGATCTTGGATATCCTGCCGGTGATATCGGTCTCGCCGGATTGATACTTCTTCTGCGCCAGCCCGAAATGCGCGCCGACCGTCTTCGACTTCTTGAACCGTCCGGGATCGTCGATGCGCCGAGCCATAGGTGAGCGCGACGATCGGACCGACACCGGTCGTCGTCATCAACAGCCGAGCCTCGGCGTTGTCGCGGGCCATCATCCGCACCCGCTTCTCGAAGCCCTTGAACTCGCGCAGCAGCACATCATGCACGGCCAGCAGCGACTCGGCGATGATCTGCAAGGTCGCGATGCCCGCTGACCAGCTCCTTGATCCGATCGGCAAAGCGGGTCGGCGTGGTCTTCCCGACCTTGAGACCGAAACCGCGCAGCAATGCCGCGCAGGCTCATCTCGACGTCGTGAAGCTTCTGATTGCACCAGCTTGCGCGCCGTCAGCATCGCGCGCGTCTCCTGCGCATCCATCGACTTGCAATGCACCGGACGGATACCAGCCAACCCGCATCAGCTCGGCGATCCCGCGCGCGTCCTTGCGGTCAGTCTTCACCGGCATCGTCTTGAACGCGTTGCGCACGTGTCGCGTCTCCAGCAGCTCGACCGCAAGACCGACTTCCTTCATCGCCGCGTAAAGCCATTGCGACAGCGGTCCAGCTTCCAGTCCGATCCGCGTCCAGCTCAGCCCACAGCGAGCGAAACCAGGCAATCAGCGCCGCCGGATCGCTCGCGACCTTCCCCTCCCGAACGATCTTGCCGCTCGCATCGACAACGCACACGCTCGAGCATTCCAATGACACGTCAATTCCTGCATAATAGTCCATGGTCGTCCCTCGATGATGCTTGGAGCAGGCGGAATGCCGACTCCGAATTCGTTGACACCATCAGTTTGAGGGACGACCGCCTTGCCGCCAAGTCCGCAAGCCGCGAGCGAGCGCGCCATCACAGAGCGCCGTAGCGAGCGAGCGGCTTGCGGGCCTGGCGCCGGGCCCGTTACCCCATCTACGAAGTTGGTGCGGGCTGAAGACGAACTCTAGCGAGCTCGGTCGCAAACTTGGAAGAATGTTCCAGGTGTTGCGCTGCGATTGGCAAAACAGTCTCTATTGACGCGTCATTGTCCACGGGTAGTTTCACCGCGCTGTCGGTCACACCATATTCTAACGATCCTCACGCAATCGACGCAGGTTGATACCCATGAGCTGTTGCGACGAGACCACCGCCCGCGTGCCGAGCACCGACGTGTCGCGCCGCTCCGTGTTCAAGGGCGCGGCGCTGATCGCCAGCGTCATTCCGGCGGTGCGGCCGGGCGACGCCGCGGCGCAGGGCAAGCGCGTCAAGCTCGCCTATTGCAGCCAGCTCCTCTGCGGCGTGCCCTACGAGGTCGCGCGCTCCGGCGGCCTGTTCAAGAGCCACGGCCTCGACGTCGAGCTGGTCTATACCCGCGGCGGCAGCGCCGCCATGCAGGCGCTGATCGGCGGCGCCGTCGACTACGCCGCCACCTCGCTCGACGTGGCGCTCACCGCCTACGCCAATGTCGGCGCCGACATCCGCCGCTTCGCCGTCACCGGACGGCTGCCGCTGTTCGCGCTCGTCACCGCGCCGAAGACCGCGAGCCAGATCCAGTCGGTGAAGGCGCTCGAAGGCAGGACCGTCGCGGTCTCCGGGCTCGGCAATGCCGACCACGCGCTCACGCTTGTTTCTGCTCAAGCAGGCCGGCGCCGACGCCGGCAAGGTCGCGTTCGCGACCCTGGGCGTCAATCTGCTGGAGGCGCTGCGGCTCGGCCAGGTCGATGCCGGGCTGGTGCAGGAGCCGGCCTTGACGCTGCTCTCGAATTCGGGCGCGCGCGTGCTGGTGAACGCGATGGACCTCGCCGACGCGCAGAAATATCTCGGCGGCACCTACGAGTTCATGGGCGTGGCGGTGCGCGGCAAGGAGATCGCGGCGCGCAAGCCCGAGATGCTGCAGCTGACCAGGGCGCTCGCCGACGCGCTCAAGCTGCTGCACACGATGAACGGCGATCAGCTGGTCGCCGCGCTGCCCAAGGAGATGACCACCGGGCTCGACCTCAAGCAGTTCGGCGACATCCTCGCCCGCTACCGCGACCAGCTCTACCCGGACGCCGTCACCATCGATCTCGACGCCGCCAGGCGCGTCGCCCAGAGCCTCATCGTCGGCGGCCTGCTCAAGCCCGATGCCGACATCTCCGGGCTGCACGACACCACGATCGTGGGGGGCTAAACGCTGCGCGTCTCCGACCTGACGATTTCCTACGGCGGCGAGCCGGTGCTCGAAGGCGCCAGCATCGCCGTCGGCGACGGCCAGTTCGTGAGCCTGGTCGGGCCGTCGGGCTCCGGCAAGTCGAGCCTGCTGCGCGCGGTGATCGGCCTGCAGCAGCCGCTCGCCGGCACGGTCGAGACCGGGCTCGCGCCGAGCCGAGATCGGCATCCTGTTTCAGGACGACGCCCTGCTGCCGTGGCGGACCGCGCGCGACAACGTCGCGCTCGGCCTCACCTTCAACGGCGTCGAGCGCGCCGCGGCGCTCGCGCAGGCCGACGTCTGGCTCGGCGCGGCTGGGGCTCGCCGGCTTCGGCCATCGCTTCCCGCGCCATCTCAGCGGCGGCCAGCGCAAGCGCGTGGCGCTCGCGCAGGTGCTGGCGATGCAGCCCAAGCTCCTGCTGATGGACGAGCCGTTCGCCTCGCTCGACGCCATCGTGCGCGCCCGCATCGTGCAGGACGTGGCCGACCTGGTCGAGCGCGAGCGCATCAGCGCGCTGCTCGTCACCCACGATCTCGAGGAGGCGATCAGCCTGTCCGACGTGGTCTATCTGCTCTCGCAAGGGCCGCGCGCCCGCATCACCGAGAGCTACGCGGTGCCGATCCCGCGGCCGCGCGATCCGGTGCGCGCGCGCATGCATCCGGCCTTCGCGCCGCTCTACGAGAAGCTGTGGTCGGACCTCTCGCGCGAGGTCGACCTCGATCAGCGGGCGGAGGCGGCGGAATGAACCCGCGTCTCGCCTGGCTGCGCCAGCTCATCGCCCTCGCGGTCCTGCTCGCGATCTGGGAGGCGGCCGGCCGCGCCGGCCTGCTCAACCCGCTGTTCGCGCCGAGCCCGAGCCGCATCGGCGCCGCGCTCGTCGAGCTGTTCTCCGACGGCCGCATCTGGCCGCATCTCGAGGCCACCTTCACGGCGGCGCTCGGCGGGCTCGCGCTCGGCATCGTGGTCGGGATCGTGCTCGGCGTGATCGCCGCGCTCGTCCCGGTGGTCGCCGAGCTGCTCGAGCCGGTGATGACGATGCTCAACGCCATCCCGCGCGTGATCCTGGCGCCGCTGTTCGTGATCTGGCTCGGCATCGGGCTCGCCTCCAAGGTGGCGCTGTCGTTCATCCTGGTCGCGGTGCTGATCTTCTTCACGGTGTTCGGCGGCATCCGCCAGGTCGACCGCCGGCTGGTCGAGCGCATCGTCACGCTCGGCGGCAACCGCTGGGACCTGGTGCGCCACGTCTATCTGCCGTCGGTCGCCGCCTGGATCCTCGGCAGCCTCAAGGTCGCGGTCGGCTTCGCCTTCACCGGCGCCTGCGTCGGCGAGTTCGTCGCCGCCAGCCGCGGGCTCGGCTACCTGCTCTCGTTCGCGCAGAGCACCTACAACGCCGCGCTGATGTTCGCGCTGATCCTGCTGATCATGGCGGTGGTGCTGGTGATCTTCGCGCTCGCCGGCCGGCTGGAGAAATACCTGCTGCGTTGGAATTGATCGGGTTATCACGCTGCATCGCCGGCCGAGCATGACTCCCTATCCCGTCACCCTGAGGTGGCCGCGTCTTCGCGGCCCTCGAAGGGCGACGGCCCGGCTGTTGCCGCGAGAGGAGCAAGCGGCGAGTGCCGGGCCGTGCATCCTTCGAGGCTCACTCGCAAGCGCTCGCTCGCGCCTCAGGATGACGGTCGTTGATTGATGCCGTCGGCACAAGACGGAACCACAGCGGCGCGCTGCGCGTTATTCGACCACACGTTCGAACTGAACGAGGGTCGCAATCATGCTTACGACTGTCTTGATCGTCATCTTGATCCTGGCGCTGCTCGGCGCGTTGCCGACGTGGGGCTACAGCCGCAGCTGGGGCTATGGCCCGGGCGGCGGCATCGGCCTCATTCTCATCATCGTGCTGATCCTGGTGCTGACCGGGCACGCGTAGCACTTGCTTCGGTCGGCTGGCGCCACCTCTCCGCCGTCATTCCGGGGCCCGAGCCTTGGCGAGGGAGCCCGGAATCCATAACCACAGGCGAGGGTTATGGATGCCGGGCTCGCGCCGAAGCCTGCGCTCGGAGGGCGCGAGCGCCGATCCGGGTGGCGCGCCCGGAATGACAGCGGATGGTTATATGCCAGCAAGAACGCTTCGCTATCTCCGCTCGCC
>CAVPTV010000044.1:0-38582 GCA_963708765.1 uncultured Alphaproteobacteria bacterium
ACTGTTGGATCGGGCAGCTGGAAGCTGAACGTCTCCGACAGCACGCCGAGCGCCAGACAATGGTGCCGGATGCGCTCGACACAATCGACGAAGCGCTTGTCGCTGCGGGTGTGCGCGCCGCGCGGACGCTCCAGGCCCGCCTCGAGCACGTCGGCGACGCAGCCGGGCCGCGAGGTCGATCACCACCACCCGGTCGGAGAGCAGCACCGCCTCCTCGACGCTGTGGGTGATGAATGACGACCGTGTTGCGGTCGCGCAGCCAGATGCGCTGGAGGTCGAGATCGATCCGCTCGCGGGTGAGCGCATCGAGCGCGCCGAACGGCTGTCCATCAGCAGCAGGCCCGGGCCTGCACCAGCGCCTGGACATCGCCACGCGCTGGCGCATGCCGCCCGACAGCTCGGCCGGATACTTCTCCTCGAATCGGCCAGGCCGACCGAGCGCAGCAGGTCGCGCGCCTTGAGGTGGGTCTGCCTTGTCGAGCTTCTCGACTGACCGGCAGCATCACGTTGCCGAGCACGGTGCGCCAGTCGAGCAGCACGTCGCGCTGGAACACGATGCCGGCCTTGCCGACCGCGCCCTTCACCGGCACGCCGCCGACCGTGATCGTGCTGGTGGTGGCGGGGATCAGGCCCGACACAGCATCAGCATCGTGCTCTTGCCGCAGCCGCTCGGTCCGACGATCGAGACGAATTCACCGGCCGCGATGTCGAGGTCGATCGCGCCGAGCGCGTCGACGGCGTCGCCGCTCGCGGTGATGTAGCGCTTCGATACGCCGCGCAGAGCGATCCCGACGCCGGCAGCCGACGATGGCCGCTGATCGCCGCGACCCAGCATCTCGGTGCGCAGCCGGTTCCACGGCAGCGCCAGCCGCTCGACCCAGGCGACGATGTTGAACAGCAGCACCCCGAGCAGCGACAGCACCACCACGGCGGCGAAGAGGAGCGCAGTGTCGAGCCTCACCTGCGAGATCAGCTGCAGGTAGCCGAGCCCCTGCTCGGCGGCGATGAACTCGCCGACGGTCGCGCCCACCACCGCCTGGCCCATGCCGACCTTCAGGCCGCCGAAGACGCTGGGCAGCGCCCGCGGCAGCCGGATCTTGAGGAAGGTCGTCAGCTCGCTGGCGCCCATCGACTGCACCAGATAGATCATCTCCTTCTCGGCCGAGCGCATGCCGACCACCGCGGCGATGACGATCGGGAAGAACGAGATCAGGAACGCCACCATCACCTTCGGCATGATGCCGTAGCCGAGCCACATCACCAGGATCGGCGCCAGCGCGACCTTGGGGATGGTCTGCAGCGAGACCATGAACGGGAAGGCGACGCGCTCGAAGATGCGCGAATAAGACCACCAGCACGGCGAGCGGGATGCCGATGGCCACGCTCATGCCGAAGCCGAGCACGATCTCCTGCGCGGTGACCAGTCCATTCACCAGCAGCAGCCACCAGGACGTGACGATCTTGTCGATGATCACCGACGGGCTCGGCAGGACGAAGTCCGGACGTCGAACAGCCGGCAGCACAGCTCCCAGAGCAGGAAGATCGCCAGGAAGATGCCGAGCACGGGGCCGTTGTCGGCGATCCAGGCCGGCACCCGGCCGATCTTCGCCGGTGCCGCCGTCGTTGCCGCCATTGCCATTGAATGCTCTCCCCCCAACTCGGTGAACTCCCCTCCTCCTTGTGGGGAGGGGTTGGGGGTGGGGGCTTCGACGACGTCAGCACTTCCGCGGCAACGCCGATCCACCCCCCTCCCCCGACCCTCCCCCGCAAAGGGGGAGGGAGCAGACCGAGTTTGCGGCACCCGCCTATCTCACTTCAGACGGAGCGCACTCTGTCGTGCCTTCGTTGTCTCCTGCTACTGCAGATACGCGTTGGTGAAGTACGCGCTGCGAGCGGCTTGACCTCGGCGACGCCGCCGGTCTCCTTCAGCAGGTCCAGGTTGGCCTGCCAGTCGGCGTCGGCCTGCCAGCCGATCGGCTTGCCGGGCGGGCATCGGTGGACACCACCGTCGCCTCGACCTGCTCGCTCGAGCACGTCCGGCTGCTCCGGCACGGCCATGTGCTTCGCCATCATCTTGGCCGCCTGCTTCGGGGTCGGCCATGGCGTCGACGTAGCCCTTGGCGGTCGCGCGCAGCAGCTTCTTCACGCTCTCGGGGTTCTTCTCGGCGAATTCGTTGCTCACATACATCGAGGCGCCGAGCACCTTGAGGCCGAAGTCGGTGACCTTGAGCACGTTGAACTTCACGCCCGCGCGCTTCTCGATCTGCGGCAGCTCGTTGCTGAGATAGACCGACATCACGTCGATCTTGCGCGTGAGGAACTGCATGGTGCGCGCCGAGGCGTCCATCTGGATCAGCGCGGATTCTCGCTCACGTTGACGTTGTTGATGCGCGTGAACGACGGATCATGTCGCCGAAGGTCTCGCCGACCGAGATCGCCAGCCGCTTGCCCTCGAGATCCTTCGGCACCTTGAGCGGCGTCTCGGGTACGCGATCACCCCCATCGGCGCGCTGGTCGGTAGAGGGCGACGACCTTGACCGGCAGGCCCTGGCTCACCGCGGTCGCGAACGCGACCGCCGGCCCGTAGCCGAACTTCTCGTTGCCGGCGGCCAGCGCCTTGAGCACGTTCTGCGCGCCGTTGCCTTCGGCGAGCGTCACGTCGAGGCCCTCGGCCTTGTAGTAGCCCTTCTCCAGCGCGACGTAGAGCGGCGCGTACTCGCCCTTGAGCTTCCAGGTGAACCGCACCGTCAGCTTTTCGAGGCTCTGCCCGTGGGCGACGTTCGCAGGCGTGCCGGCCATCGTCAGCGCCGCCAGCAGCCCCGCCGCCATGGCGGTTTTCAGCATCTTTGTCGTGTGTGTCATGACTTTGCCCTCTCGAAGTCCCGTGTCCGGCGCACAAGCCGCCCCATGCAGGACGAGGCCTGGACCATCATTCCATGAAACCTATCACATCCACCGGCCGTCATTCCGGTACGGCGCATAAGCACCCGGTGAGGGTGGAGGATCGAGCCGAATGACGTACCCGCCCCTGGAGCGGGAGGGGTTACGCTGGGCGTCGAGCGATGCCGGGCTACCGCGGCAACACCGGCCCAGGCGTTGCAGAGCCGTCCGCCAGCCGGCTCGGCGCGCCGTCCGGGGCGTTAAGCAGGAATGAGCTTGCCGGCGTTTCGTTGGCGAGGCAAGCGCGGACCGAGCTCGCTGACAGCCCAGGAGGTCTCAGCTACCCGGAACGTGTCACACGCGCTCTCACCATCACGCCACCGAACGCAGCTTGCCCGGATTTAACAGCCCCATCGGATCGACTGAGGCCGGAACGCCATCTTGCGCCCCTCGGGATCGAAGCGGCCGCCGTCCTCGAGCTTGAAGATGTGCGGGTTGTTGAGGGGATAGCCGTCCGCCTCGAACGAGCGCATGATCTCGTTCAGCCGCTGCTCGGTCGTGTAGCGGATGAGCGGCAGGCCGCCGATCCGGCAGCGGCCCTTCTCCTTGGTATATTCGTGATGCATCAGCACCTCGTCGCCGAAGCGCCGCATCTGCTCTTCCACCAGCTTCGGCTCGAACGGATTCGGCATCACCACCTGGAGATAGGTCCAGCCGCGATCGACCTGCAGCGCCATCAAGGTCGTGTGGTTGAACGCCGTTTCGTGGATGCGCCGCAGGTTGGCGGCGGCGCTCTCCGCAGCGCTGACCGCCATCGCACGCTGCCCGTTGAAGGTGGCGGCGAGCGCGAAGTAGCGCTCGACGTCGCTCTCCTTCACCATCGAGAACATGGCGTCGCGGCTGCCGTCGAAATACGTCGTTCAGCCGCTTGTAGTACGGCGCGAACCGGCGCTCGACGGCGCTCAGCAGGAAGATGTCGAGATCGCTGTCGAATGCGGCATTCCCGAAGCCGATGACGTCGCCATAGCTCGGGAACGTCGCGATGCAGTCGATCCATGTCTCGGCCGGGACCAGCTTGAGCTCCGCCTCGAGGATGATCCCGGTCGTGCCCCAGGAGTGAAACACGAAACCCACGTCGTTGCCGGAGAGCGTCAGCACCCGCGGGGTCGCCTCGATGGTGAGAATTCGCACCGACTGGATCATTCCGGAGTCGCGAATGATGCCGTGACGGACCGAGCCGATGCCGGCAAAGCCGCCGCCGATGTAGCCTCCGATCGTGGCCGATCGCATGGTCGAGGGATACATCATCAGCTGCTGGCCCGACTTCAGCGCCGCTTCGAGCGCTGCGCCGAGCACCGCCCCGGCCTGCACGCGGATGTGGCCCGCTTCCACCGCCATGACCTTGTTGAAGCCGGTCATGTCGACCACCACGCCGCCTTGCAGCGGCACCGACTGCCCGTAGTTGCCGGTGCCGCCGCCCCGAACGGTCAACGGAATGCGATGCTTGACGGCGGCCGCCACCACGGCGGCGATCTCCTCCTCGCTCTGCGGCGCAACCACCACGTCCGCCATGCAGTTCTGCAGTTGCGGGGTCAGCACCGGGCTGTACCAGTGGAAGTCGTGGGACTTCTGGCGCAGCTGGCGCTCGTCGACCGTCGAGCTGACATTGCCGATGTCCCGGCGAAACTGCTCGACCAGCGTCTGACTTGCCATCTTGTCCTCTGGAAACGTCGGTTGCGGGGCTCGTGCCTGCCGGCTGCGCCACCCGCAGCGTGACGAGCATGCTTTCTAACGTAACCAATTAGAGCAGCGTCCCGGTCAGATTGCAGCCAACGACGCCACGCGTCGTGCTCCGTTCCCCTCCCCTTGGGGGCGCGCCAGCCGGTTGGGGTAGTGGTTGTTGGCGCATGTGATGCGAACAACTACGACTCCCTCCCCAACCCTACCCCACAAGGGGCGAGGGAACAACCGAAATCGCAGTAACGTTGTGCATCAACTCATCGGAACGCGCTCCGGAGCGGCCGAACAACCATTCTCCAGGCCGAGGCCCGGCGGCGCCTCCCTCCAATCGGCACCGCCGATCATGCTGGCGCGCCGGCCCCCTCTCAAAGAATATTCCACCGCTTCCTGCTGCGTGGCGTGGCGCAGCTGTCGGACTGATCGGGGCGGACGGACCATGCGCGAGGTCATTGCGGCGCCGCTTGCCGGGCTCGATCTGCGGCGGCATTACGGGCACCACCAGTCGCCGGCCATTCGTGCCGGCGGCCTCATCTTCTGTTCCGGCATGCTGCCGGTCGATCCGGAAACCGGCGAGCGGCGGCACGGCACGCTCACCAGCGAGGCGCACGTCATCTTCGGAAATCTGCGGCTGCTGCTGGAGCAGGCCGGCTCGTCGCTCGACCGGCTCGTGCAGGTGCATGCGCTGATCTACGACAGCATCGAGTACGACGTGCTCAATCGTGTCTATCGGCAATACGTGGCGAACGGACCGCCCGCACGCACCGTATGGGCGGTGCAGATCGAGGCCGGCTTCAAGATCCAGCTCGACGTGACCGCTGCCGCCTGACCGTGCGCCGAGGAGTGTCATTCCGGGGCGCGCCACCCCTTGGTGGCGCGAGCCCGGAATCCATAACCACAGGCCTGGGCTTATGGATTCCGGGTCAGAGCCGCGCTGCAGCCGGCTCGGCGCCCCGGAATGACGCCCATGGGATTCGAATTTTGAAATCGCAATACGAGGGATAACCCATGACCGCCACCCGTGAAGTCATTTCCCTGCCGGTGCGCCCGCCTGCCGCGGCGGGCGGCTCCGCTCAACCGCCCGTGTCGATGGCGGTGCGGGCCGGGGACTTTCTCTTCGTGTCCGGCCTCACGGCGGTCGATCCGCAGTCCGGCGAGCGCATGC
This sequence comes from uncultured Alphaproteobacteria bacterium, assembly GCA_963708765.1. GTDB lineage: Bacteria > Pseudomonadota > Alphaproteobacteria > Rhizobiales > Xanthobacteraceae > VAZQ01. The sequence continues at coordinate 5,783 of CAVPTV010000044.1, forward strand.
CCGGCACGACCGCGAGCGAGACCCGCCAAATTCTGACCAACCTCGAGCAGTTGCTGGCGGCCGCCGGCTCGTCGCTCGACAAGGTGGTGAAAGTGAACGTGCTGCTGCACAGCATGCTGGAGGCGCCGAACATGAACGAGGTCTATGCCCGCTTCTTTCCCGATCCGCCGCCGGCGCGGACCGTCTGCGGCGCGCGCCTTCCCGATGGCGTGAAGGTGATCATCGAATGCACCGCGCTGGCGTGATCCGATGACCGAAAAGCTGCAACGCTCGGCCATCGAGCCGAAGAACCCGCGCCTCAACGCCTCGCGCAGCGGCAACCTGCCGCACGTTCCCGGCATCCGCGTCGGCGACTACATCTTCCTGTCGGGCATGGTGTCCGGTCGATCCGCAGACCGGCGAGCGCTGCCACGGGCCGATTGCCGAGCAGGTGCGCACCACCTTGTCCAACATGCGGCACATGCTGGAGTTGGCGGGCTCCTCGCTCGACCGCGTCGTGCGCGTGCATGTGGTGCTGGCCGACATCTCGCACATGGCGGAGATGGAACGCGTCTATCGCGAATTTTTTCCGGTCGACCCGCCTGCGCGCATGGCCTGGTCGATGCAGCTGCGGTTCGGCAACGGCTGCGAGATCGAGTGCGTGGCGCTGGCGGGCTGAACGGGCCGCAGGAGGAACGCGGGCGATGTCCTGCCCCGGGACCTTTGAAGAAGTCGTAGCCGCCGAGTATCTGCTGTCGCTTCGATCTGCTCGCGTACCCTCCGGTCGGCGGGTTTGCCATACAATCCCTTGTCGGGAAGCTGCATTCTGGCGCGTTCAATGTAATAGATCATAAGGCTTTCCCGGTTAGATGATCCTCGCAGGATCACGGGCGAAGCAATGTTCCTGACAGACCAGATCGGTGGAGAGGTCTATTCCGTAGGCGAGGTGCGCTTTCACAAGCCGGTCATCACAGTGCGCGAGCTGATCGGCGTGCGGGTGGACCTCGAGCTCGAGGCCCATCGTGACCGCGAGGCCGATGCTCGCCGTCGGGCGATGCCGGGCGTATCGAGCCGCGAGCTGCAACTCAACGGCGCGGAAAAGGCGTTGCGCCCGAGCATCTTCTTCGCATGCCGTGGCGGGGAGTTCTGCGCGCGACCGGATGATCGAAGCCGCTGAGCAAGGTTTCCTTCGAACAGATTCATTCATCCTGCTGGACGACCGGCAGGCTGAGCATCTGGACGACCAACTGGAGCTCGACAAGACCGGCAAGGTCACGTTTCTCCAGCTTATCCCGCTTCAGGGGGGCTGAGCCATGCTCGATCGCCTCATACGTGGACTGATCGGCCGCAAGCCGGTCGAATTCGGGCGCCGCATTGTTTCAGCGGTCGCTGGTCCGGCGCTGACGCCGCTGGCCGAACGGGTCCTCGATCACTATCGCAATACGCCGCCGCCACTCGATGCAGGATTCCAGGTAGAGGCACGGGCTTTCACCGAAGAACTGCTCCAGGATACTGACCCGGCCGACCTGGTCGCGAGCCTGGTCATCTCGCTTCCGGCGATCACCGTCGAACCGCTTGTCGAAGGCGCGCGCAGATTTGAGGTCGAAAACGGCTATCACTCGATCATATCCCATGGCCTGGCCCGGCTGGCGCAAATGCCCGTTCAGCACTGGCGCCTTTCGGACCAGCAGATCTTCGCGGCGCTCGATTCTATGAACGGGTCATACTGGCCAATCCGCACAAGGGCTTGCAAAGCCGCGTTTTCCTCGCGGGACTTATGAAACGAGCGGCGAGCGGCGTTCCGGCGCAGCGGGCCGCGCTGATCTCCTTCATCGATTTGGCTTTGCAGAGCCAGCATCTCGGCGCGACACAGTTTCGCATCTTGCTCGAGGAGAATCTGCCTGCGCTCGGCATTGCGCGAGAGGAGATCCCGATCCTCACCCGGTGGGCGGCGAAGGGCCGCGAGATCCAGCTCCTGCGCGATCGGGTGATTGCGGATGCTGGTCCGCTTCTCGGCCCGGCGCTCGCTCACTTGTTGGATGATGGCAGTGACCTTTATCGCGGCCGTGCCGATCAGTGCGAAGCCCTGCAGAACTTGTTCGGCGCGGATGCGCTCGCCAGGGCACCGCATTTTCCCATCTGCTGGATCTCATCGTCACGTCCAGCGGCTATGACAATCTGCAGGCCCTCGCGCGGCACCACGGATATTTCTCCCACGAGCTCGAGCCGCCGGCGCGCCCAATACCGGCGCTCGATATGCTGGCGATCGAGATGTCCAAGGGCAAAATGGACCTGGGCGATCCCGATCGTGACCATGCGCGGTTGATTTTCCTGCTTACCTGCAAGGAGCATCATCGCAACGAGAACAGTCGGCTCATCCTCAAGCAGTTGCTCAAGACCGTGCAAGCCCATCCCGGTGGGCTGACCGCGCAGGCGCTGAAAAAGCTGATCGAGCATCCCAGCTATGCGGTCGGGCGGCGGATGTGCGGGAGGTCCTGCGCGCGGTGCGCGCCATGCCGGGAGCGATCCGAAAGGGCTGCCAGCCTTCCTCCGATCGAGCTGCCTGTTTTCAGTTCCGGCGGCTTCGGGGAGCTGCAGAAGCTGGAGGAGCATTTCGGCAACCTGCTCGAACCGCGCCTCTATGACCGGGCGCACAGCGACTTTCTCGAGCGCCTGGCAATGCTCGCCTACGCGGTTGAAAAGGTGTCCGAGGGCAATGGACGCGATCAGGAAATCAGCCGCCTGATCGGCGCCTCCGGACTGCAACTGAGCTACCAGCCTTCGCGGGCCTGGTCATCGACCTACGTTGCAATGTTCGTCGACCGGGGCCGTATGTTGCACGAGCTGCGTGGTGCGTTCCGGCCATTGGTGTTGAGCCAGCCCGACGCCGTTCAGAAGCTGGCAAGCCTCGCCCATCAGATCGAGAGCCGCTCGGCGCCTACCGCGAAATGGCTGCAGGATGCCCGTGCGGTCCGGGACATGCTGCCGCAAGAGATGTGGCACGACCATCTGCGGCGGATGACCGAGGTCGGCAGCCCCTATGCCGGACATTTCGGTGTGACCGGCGAGGCCTATCTGCGCACCGTGATCTATCTCTCAGCCCTGCTGCGCGCCGAGGATGTCGGCCCGATGCTCACCGACTATGCGCTCAAGCAGTGCTATGTGACGCGCAAGGGCTCGGAATCCGGTCGGAGAAGCTCGGAAACGCCTGCCTCTGGTCATTGGCCGAGTTGCCCGACGGCGCCGGGGTGCCCTGATCTCGCCGGATTCTCGCGCGGGTGAAGATCCCAAGATCAAGGCGAAGATCGACGCCAAGCTCAACGAAGCGGCGCAAAAGGCTGGTATCGGCCGCGCCGAGCTCGACGAGATCTCGGTGCCGACCCATGGGCTCGATCGCGACGGGACACGCCGCGTTGCGTTCAAGGAAGGCGAAGCGGTCTTTCGCGTGGCACGCAATTCCGCAACGCTGGACTGGTTCAATGACGCGGGCAAGCAGCTGAAATCGCCTTCGAAGGCGATGAAGGATGAGAAGGAGCTGTTCAAGGAGGTCCAGTCCGATCTCAAGGAGCTCAACGCCGACCTGGCGATCCAGCCGCAGCGGCTTCCAGCAGTTCTATCTGCAGTCTCGCTGCTGGCCGGCCGATATCTGGCGCACGCGCTATCTCGATCATCCGCTGCTGCGTGGCTTTGCGCTCAAGCTGGTCTGGTGGATCGACCGACCGGATGGCACGAGCGTCGCGACGCTCCCCGACGCGGCGGGAGAGTCGTTGCTCGACGTCGCCGGACATCGGGTCTCGCTGGACGGTGCGACGGTGCGATTGTGGCACCCGATGGATGCCGAGGTCGCTGCGGTCGAGGCCTGGCGCGACCGGCTGGAGGCGTTGCAGGCAACCCAGCCTTTCGCGCAGGTCTGGCGCGAGGTCTACGCGCTGACCGATGCCGAACGCGCCACCGGAACCTATACCAACCGCTGGGCCGCTCACATTCTCAAGCAGCACCAGGCCATGACGCTCGCGCGGCTCAATGGATGGCGCGTGACGCACCGCATGTGCGTCGATGCCCCGAATGACGAACCATGGCACCTGGTCATTCCGGCCTGCAATCTCGTGGCTGATTACTGGGTACAGGGTACCGGCGGCGAGAATCCCCAAGCGTTGGATAGCGCCGCATACGCCTATGTTTCGACCGACCGCGTACAGTTCCACCGCGTTCCCGAAGGCGCAGCCGACAGTGCGACCGGCCCGCGTCGAGGCGACCCTGTGCCTCTCGCCGAGATCCCGCCGGTTGTCTTTTCGGAAATCATGCGCCACGCCGATCTCTTCACTGCCGTGGCTTCGATCGCGGCGGATCCCAATTGGCTCGACCAGGGTCGCGATGCCGCACATCCCAACCAGTGGGACCGTCATGCCCAGGACTACTGGCGCGAAACCAATACGGCGGCTCTCGTTGGATCCCGGCAAGCGACGGCGCGCCATGCTCGAGCGGATCGTGCCGCGCCTCAAGATCGCCGGCAAGCTGAAGCTCGAGGATCGATATCTGGTCGTGCAAGGCACACGGCACGAATACCAAATCCATCTTGGCTCAGGCGCCTGCTCGCGTGGCGGGCGGCACATCTGCATCGTTCCGAAAAGCTTTGCCGAAGGCGACAAGATTTGGCTGCCGTTCGAAGGCGACCGCACCTTGTCGATCATCATTTCCAAGGCGCTGCTGCTCGCGGCCGACGACAAGATCACCGATCCCGTGATCCTGCGCCAGCTCTAGAGGCGATGATATCCAACCGGCGTCATTCCGGGACGGCGCGTAGGCGCGGGCCCGGAATCCATAACCACCGTCCGTGCTTATGGATTCTCGGGCTCGCCGCTACGCCGGGCCCCGGAATGACGTCGATATGATCGATTAACGAATCGCAGGACTCGTCTTCAGAGCGCGTTCGAACATTTGTCGAAGATTGCGATCTTGGTCTGGTTCGGCGTGTTGTCCGTAGGCGTGACGGCCAGGATTGTACACGATCTGATGTGCCGTCGAAGACGACGCTGTCGTCACGCGCTTGCGCCGCTCATAGTCATACCCGGTGCCGCAACAACCATGGAGCTTGCTCCGCAGTGACGACAAAACTTGTCGGAAGCGCCGATTTCCTCACGACAGGATGAGCAAGGCCGCGTTGTTGCGGCTGGATCCCGGACGGCGACCGCTGCCCCGCAATGCAAGCAGAATTTGTCGTCAATGGAGATTTCGCGATGGCAGTGCACGCAGGAGGTCGTCGTCGCCGACGCTGATGGCTCGCTTTCGACATTCTCGCCGGCTGCGGCGACGAGTTGCTCTTCTTGTGTTTGGCCCTTGCTTTCGTAGGGCTTCTGCTCGGTTCTGCTTTGAGGTTCTACTGCAGCGGCAACGGCTGCGACCGCGTCTCGTGACACAGCAGCCATATCGGCCGCAGTCTGCTGCTCCGACAACCCGCTATCGGCTGCGGAGGGTTGTGCCCGGCCGCCTTGAACATGCAAGGCCCCCCGTGCCGGCTCTGTCTCGGACTCGGAAACCTGAGCTCTCGTTGCGCTTGCCCTTTTGCGCCATGCGAGCAGCAGGAGAGCCGCGACTATCAGAAAGATGATCGCTCCGGCCACTGCACGATAAACAAGCGTTTCCAGCACGCGAATCTTGGCTTCGGCCGTCGCCAGATCGCTTTCAAGCCGGGCGAGCGAAGGGGCAATCTTGTCTGCTTCCGGAGCTACGATATTCTCAACTTCACTTTTGGTGACCGCGGCATCGACGCTTGTCTTCTCACGTTGGCTCCACGGGCGGATCAGGCTGCACGGGCGCCGGTTCGGTATCCACGCTGGGCGTCTCGGCGGTCTTGGTCTTCGGAATTTCGGCTGGCGCGGGCTGCGCTGCTGTTGCCGGGGGCACAGGGGCTGCGGGGGCGCGGGCGATACTGCGGAAGGGTCGGCCGTCAGGAACCGGATATGACCGCGATTGTTGCGGTCAACACTGGCCGACCAGATATAGCCGGCTCCGCCGCTGAGGCTGTAGACCGGAAGCCCCAGCTGCGCCGATCGCCGCAGGTTCCCGAGATAGTCGATGAGCAGCCCTTTGCGCGGGCTTTCTCCGGAGGCGAGGATCGAGACCGCGTCGGCATCCAGCTCTGTCAACTGAATCTTGCCCCACACCGCAATGATCGCAGTCTGGACTTCCTCACGCGGGGGCAGCCGCATCTCGCGAGCGCGCTCACCGAACTTGCTCGAAAGCTGCTTGATCGTATCTGGAATCTCGTTCCGATCGAAGCTCCATGGAGCGATATTGCGATTGATGTAAACCGCCTTGCCGTCTCGGCCGTGCAGAGTGGAGCTGGTTGCTTCGAAAGAGCGACCGCCCCCCTCTTGCTGTCTTTGCGTTCGCTGGCATCGCGTAAATTCAGGAAACTGTTCACTCGGGCTGCATTGATAGCCACGATATGCTGGACTTCTCGGGGTCGACCCGAGCCCCTAGCGCGAGACCGTCGACAACGTATGGAGATGCCGTCTCCGGCACCCTGGCGTTTTGAGCGAATGCAGCCCCGGCGGTCACAAGCCCCATCATGCAAATGAAAAAGCATGCCCCGGCCGTCGTAACCTGTTCACGACTCCGAGAACAAGCCGCCGGTTGTGATTTGCGCATGATGGTCCCCTCCGGAGCGTACCGTAGTGCAGCAGCCTTAACCTTGTTGTCGACCGGAACGCAGCATTGATCTTCGATGTCGAACGATGGCGTCGCGGGTGAGCCATGGGCGAAAGTTGATGACGCATAAGGAGGCAAGGCGGCGTGACGCCTCCACGTCTCCACCGCGAATCCACCGAAGGAGTGTTACGCCGTGACCGAGACTAACGTTTTCCAACTCTCCAAGCCAGGAACTTTTGCCGATCCGCTACCCGAGGCCCGATCCTGCTCGCTTTAGCGGCGAAGATCCTGGACCGGTGAGCGCCAGCCGAGCTCCGGCGCGACATGCTCGAGGATCGCTTCGATGACATGGGCGTTGTAGTCGACGCCGAGCTGATTGGGCACGGTCAAGAGCAGCGTGTCGGCTTCCGCGATCGCCTGATCCTTCTTCAGCTGCTCGACAAGGAGGTCCGGTTCGGCCGCGTAGCTGCGGCCGAAGATGGCGCGCTCGTTGCCACCGAGCGAGCCGACCTGGTCCTCGCCCTCGTTGCCTCGGCCGAAATAGGCGCGGTCGCGGTCGTCCACCAGCGCGAAGATGCTGCGGCTGACTGACACCCGCGGCGTGCGCGTGTGTCCGGCCGCCGTCCACGCCGCGCGAAAGAGCCGGATCTGCTCTGCCTGCTGCACATGAAAAGGCTTGCCGCTCTCGTCGATCTTGAGCGTCGAGCTCTGCAGGTTCATCCCGAGCTTGGCCGCCCATTCGGCGGTGGCGTTGGTGCCGGCGCCCCACCAGATGCGCTCGCGCAGGCCCGCCGAGTGAGGCTCGACGCGCAGCAGGCCGGGCGGGTTCGGAAACATCGGGCTCGGGTTGGGCTTGGCGAAGGCCTCGCCGCGGAGCACCTCGAGCAGCACCTCGGCGTGACGGCGCCCCATGTCGGCGTCGGTCATGCCCGTCGGGCGGCACGTAACCGAAGTAGCGAAAGCCGTCGATCACCTGCTCGGGCGAGCCGCGGCTGATGCCGAGCTGCAGGCGCCCGCCGCTGATGAGGTCGGCTGCGCCCGCGTCCTCCGCCATGTACAGCGGGTTCTCGTAGCGCATGTCGATGACCGCGGTGCCGATCTCGATCTTTTTGGTTTTCGCGCCGCAAGCCGCCAGCAGCGGAAACGGCGAGCCCAGCTGGCGCGCGAAGTGATGCACCCGGAAATAGGCACCGTCCGCGCCGAGCTCCTCGGCGGCGACGGCAAGCTCGATCGATTGCAGCAGCGCGTCGGACGCCGATCGCGTCTGCGACTGCGGCGAGGCGGTCCAGTGACCGAAGGAGAGGAACCCGATCTTTTTCATGCGTATTACGGTGACAGTGCACCGAATTCACCCGTGCTAGCATGGCCACGAATTTAGTGCACTGTCACCGTAATCCCCTGTTGCCGATTAGCCACAGGCCAGAAGCAAAATTTCGCTGGTGGTGAGTCACCACCGTTGCGCGGCTTGTTGGAATTATGCTGGCGGCATGTGGTCGGGGGGGCCTGATACCCGGCCAACAGTCCCAGGGCGAGGAGCTTGGCTCAGCGCCCTGGGGCGCCAATGTGTGCTCCCGGACGGCGACAAGGCGCGAGAGATTACGGTGACAGTGCACCGAATTCACCCGTGCTGGCATGGCCGCGAATTTAGTGCACTGTCACCGTAATCCACCCGCAATCGGGGCAGTTACGCGGCGGCCTTTTGCTGGCTGCTTCGAGCTTAACCTATAAGCCGCGTTAATCGTTTAGTTATGAGCCATGTGACAGATTTATGACAACTGGTTGCTGGGCAGAACCATTACTTAACAAACATTTCCGTATCCCAGCGGGTCGGCGCAAATCAGAGTGACTTCCTCCCAGGATGGGAAGGTTGCTATGTCTTTGCGCCTGCCGTCAACTATTGATCCCGAAGTCGCGACTCAACCGCGCTGGAAACACAGGCGTATTGCAACTCTGAAGCGCGTTACCACTCTGTTTGTTGAGCACGCCGACTGTCTTGACGAGATACAAATCGACCTGTTTGACGATGTCTTTCGCCATCTGATCAAGCGAGCCCCGCCCAAGGCACTCGAAGAACTTAGTCGGCGTCTTGCCCCGTTCGAAAATGCGCCAAGAGAGCTAATTCGCCAGCTGGCGCTCAATCGGGAAATCGCTGTTGCGGGCCCGGTATTGGCACAATCCGGATGCCTCAGCACCGGCGATCTCGTTGAAATCGCGAAGACGAGCGGCGCCACCCAGCTTTTGGCCATGTCCGGCCGCACGCAGCTCAACGAATTTGTCACAGACGCTCTGTTGCAGCGCAGCGATATTGAGGCCGATCGACGGCTTGCTGGTAACTCCGGTGCTCGGTTTTCTGAAGCCGGATTATCAACTCTCATCGAGCGAGCAGAGAACGACGGAAGTCTTGCTGAGAAGATCGGCTCGCGTCGCGACATTCCGTTGCAGCTGCTCCGTCGGTTAGTGCTTGCAGCCAGCGACACCGTGCGAGCCCGTCTCGCCGACGTGTCTAATGCCGAAAATCAGGTTGAGATTAAACGTGTACTCAGCCTGCTTGCTGATCGAGTTCGGCAGCAGGTCGCGGGTCGTGATCAATATCCGGCGCCGCGGCATCGCGTGTCTTGATTGAACGAGAGCTCGGCAAAACCGCTCCTATCGAGCATGCCAGGATGAAGCGAAAGAAGAGCCCATGTCGATAGAGATTCGGCCAATGAGCGCTGAGCGGCCAATGAGCACTGAGCGCCCAATACGCCCTGAGCGGCGAAGGGCCTCACGAAGAATCGTTCGTCAGCCTGCCATCATCATCAAGGACGGAGTCATAGTGGGAAAATGCGTGGTGGTTGATGTGTCCGCCACCGGCGCGAAGCTCTTGTCCAAGGTGTCGAGCGCAGTACCGCATGAGTTTCTCCTCATCCTATCTAGGGACGGACGGCTGCGTCGCCAGTGCCTGGTCGTATGGCGATCGGAGGCGGCTATCGGCGTGCGATTTACGCCGGAGCAACGACCTGGACGATCGCCCAGCAATGTCTAAGTCCACAATGCCGTTCCAAAAACAGAAGTTTTTTCCAAATAGGAGACAGTGGCAGCGACAGCTGACTCTGAAAACAGCCACGATCCGCTCGCCGGATCTTCCTTCCGACGTTGACTGCGCGATACTGGATATCTCTGACGGCGGGGCTTGCATTCTTCTCCCCGCCGGGGCGTCCGTGCCGGATACCTTCGACCTGTCAATGCATTCAGGAGGACAGAACTATCTCTGTCGAGTGACGTGGAAGGCCGGGCACAGGATAGGCGTCTCCTTCCAATCGCAGACGATGGTTTGATCACCTCGAGGTAAAGGCATGACAGTTTCTCTCGCAATTTCCATCCTCGTTGTCGAGGACAGCCCGACAACCGTGCGTATCATTCGCAATCTCCTTGCGCGTATTGGATTCAGAAAAGTTGATAACGCGCCCAACGGATTGGATGCGCTCGTCAAAATGAGCGAAAAAATATACCACCTCATCATCGCCGATTGGAACATGGAGCCGATGAGCGGTTACGAGCTTCTCAAACAAATCCGTAACGATCCCCATTTGGGCAGGACACCAGTTATTCTGATGACGGCGGAGCCAAGGGCGGAGTTAGTCCTCGCGGCAAAAAAGGCGGGTGCCAGCAACTATATCAGCAAGCCATTCACGGCTGAGGCCCTGAAGGCGAAAATCGAAAGTTCGTTCGTGTCTTCGAATCATTGCAGGCTAGGGCAGATACAACCATGATCGATAGTCGCGCAGATATTTCGAATCGCCAGCGAGCCAATGCGCCAACTCGCGGGGCGAAAACGCTGACAGATCATCGCGTGCAGGTGCGGGAGCGCAGATATTCGGTGATCGTCGGAGCGGCGATCTTGCTGACCTTTGGCGCAAGTATTTGCGTGGCGATGGCACTGGGATTCGCACCGTCAGTTTTCTCGCGGAATTCCGCAAAGCCCGCAAGCGCGCCGGCCGAAAGCGAGGGCCACACAGCCACTATTATTTTGGAACCCACAGCTGCCCGATGCAGGCAGATGGTGTTTAACAATGACACTGGCCGCATCGCGGAGCCAAAGACGCCGTGCGAGAATGGCGTCATCTTGGGTTCCAACGGTCTGCCCGTCCCGACCGGGACAGCTGGCCGTCTTGATGCAATCAGCAGATCGTTCCTGAGGCGTTAGCTCCTCCGTCGCATAGAGCTTGATAGACGGTTGCCCTTGAACCATTGCGGTCGGGTGGGCGGCGAGCTTTGCCGACGATGCCGTATGCAGCCAGCTTGCTCAGTCGAGAGCTTAAATTGCCGGCGCTTGTGCCGAGACGTGCGGCGAGGTCATTCGATGTGAGCCCATTCGGCGAGGCGCGCAGCATCTCAATGATGCGGTCAGAAAACTGGGTCATTCATCGCTCCCCAAGTCGCATGCGCCCATCAAGGCAGTGTTCGACCTTGAGGTACTCGGCCCATGCGGTCCGAGCGCCGACGGCCAAGTCGAGATCACGTCGTCAGCCCTGCGCACATCCAGCACCCTCAAAATCGCGACAGCATATCCGGCGCAACTCCTTAATCGCGGCCGCCCACAAGCGACGTTCCTTTGGAAGCGTCTTGAAAGGTTTCGCGGATGAAATGCCCCAACTCCTTCTCGAGCGAGTTCGAGCCTGGCCAGTAGTTCACTGATGTCATGCCGCCCCTCGGGCGATGCGGGCTGATCATCGTGGAAGTCCACAAAATCGCGCTTGCCGTCCAGCATCTGGTTCTCCAATCGAATCCCAACGCGCATACGGTCCGACAAGTCAACCGCTGCAGCCTGATTCGCACAAGGAACTTTGAGCAAAAGTAATCGGATGTGACTTTCGTGTCACAGCGGGGCGCCTGCTCTCGACTGTCGATACAGCTATCGACCTTCAGCTAGGGCGCGCTTCGCATCCCTGGATTACGGTGACAGTGCACCGAATTCACCCGTGCTGGCATGAAGACTGCGAACTGACATTCTCCTGGTACGTCAACGTAGCTCGTACAATTTCAGCGAAATAGAACGTACCGGAGTTGCGTTCTGAATTTCAATTGATGCGACCCTTATTAGGGCCACATGAAATCTGATCCGTCCATTCGATCGTTTCTGCTTCATGGCAGCGCGGACAGTCGATGGCCAGCAATTCAGGAAGCGGTCGATTGCGTGCCCTCCGTCCGCAAGATCACTTTCGTCAGCTCCGCCACGTTCCGCGCGGTCTGAATTCGGAGCCGCTCGTCGTCCGGCACTACGCTAAGCAGCGCAAGGTTGCGGCCGATAATCCAACACCGGGATGTGATCTCAATCGCCGTTTGCTTTTCGCTCCACGCCAGCAGCTCGCGCTGTACTTGGCGGATTTCATCTTGCATGGTCCCCTCCAATAGGCGGGACACTGGGCCGGATTTGTCCCGTCCACAAGGGATGTCGGCGGCAAGGGCGCGCACGCAACATGCCGAAATATAGGGACTAGCTGCCAAGTCACATTTCGTTGTGTCACCCGCTCATCTCCCGAATCGCCCGCCCCGACATCCCTGAAAAGCCGACTGCGATGGTTGGGAATGGCAACGGTGGAACGCGGCGCCATCCAGACGGTGGCCCGGTACGGCACAGGTACCCTGCGCAGCAGTGTAAAACGCCGCTACCCGGGTTTACCGCCCGCCCTGGGCCCTGATACGATGTCGAAATTGGGGATACCGGGGGGCATCACCATGAGCATATTGTACGCGCTCGCACTTGCGTCAGCGCTGGGCTTCTTGACGGTCGCGGTGTTGGTCGCTTTCGCCGCGCTATGCGACTCGATCGAGCACCATTGGACCACCGTACTGCTGCTCTGCCTCGCTCTTGCTGCGCTTGCGGCGCCATTCCTCGTGAGGGATGGCTTCGAGACCGTGTATCTCGTTGTGCCCTTCGCGTTCGGCTTGGTGATGGTGCCCGGATTGCTCGCCACTATCCTGGTCGACGCGGTATGGCGCGCACTGATGAACGCGAAGCGTAAGCGTCCTGCGGACCGGCTGGCTCACGGTCACGGGCGAGCGGCGCGGCACACCTGGACCACCGGATGACGTGGTGCACTCCGGTGCTGAAATTCGCGCCCAGAGCTTTATGAAACCGGCGCAAATACAACACCCACTCCTTCACATTTAGCAATTCTTCGCGACTATCGCAGAGCTCGCCACCGCCGAGAAGATCAATGTATGTCGGCCGAGTGGACGGCGACGCGGCCTCTACAGAACCTCGGTGTCACAGCCGGGGTTCTTTCTTGTCTGCCTTCGATTTGAATTCCCTCAAACGATACCTTTTCGTTTTGTTCCATGTTGGTATCATTGTGGGTAAGGGAATTTTCTTTCTCAGTTCCGGGTGCGTCCCGTCCTATTTTGGAACAAAGTTCCGCGACGGCCACAAAATTCCATGGTCCATCATAATTAAGTCGCCAAGAGGCCTCATATTCACATGCGCCTGTTGTGTTGTTGTGTGTAGGGGACGGGCCATGAATTCTACCGTCGTCAAGCGCTCGGTTGTCGTTGCTGGCCACAAGACGAGTGTCAGCCTTGAGGATGAATTCTGGATGGGCTTGCGAGAGATCGCCGACGGGCGTGACAAGACCTTGTCTGACATGGTTGCGACCATTGATGCCGGTCGGCAACACAGCAACCTGTCATCAGCCATTCGCCTCTTTGTCCTTGGTTTCTATCGCGATCAGATTTCCCATTACCAAAAAAAGACGTGGGACGTGGGTAGCCCGCCACTGTCCCCCTAGGCCCTGCGAAATCTTCGATCTGGCACCGTTGGTGCGCGAGGCCGGGCGTCCGCGATTGATGCCGCTTCGATCGTCTTCGCTGGCGTGGCTTCAATGATTTTTGGCGCTACGCTCGCTCGTCGCTCGCTCCAAGCGAGCGGCGAAGTCTTCGCCCATGATGATACTCGCTGTGGGGAGATTACGGTGACAGTGCACCGAATTCATCCGTGCTGGCTGGCCACGAATTTAGTGCACTGTCACCGTAATCCATGCCCTCGGGCGGCACGTAACCGAAGTAGCGAAAGCCGTCGATCACCTGCTCGGGCGAGCCGCGGCTGATGCCGAGTTGCAGGCGCCCGCCGCTGATGAGGTCGGCTGCGCCCGCGTCCTCCGCCATGTACAGCGGGTTCTCGTAGCGCATGTCGATGACCGCGGTGCCGATCTCGATCTTTTTGGTTTTCGCGCCGCAAGCCGCCAGCAGCGGAAACGGCGAGCCCAGCTGGCGCGCGAAGTGATGCACCCGGAAATAGGCACCGTCCGCGCCGAGCTCCTCGGCGGCGACGGCAAGCTCGATCGATTGCAGCAGCGCGTCGGACGCCGATCGCGTCTGCGACTGCGGCGAGGCGGTCCAGTGACCGAAGGAGAGGAACCCGATCTTTTTCATGCGTATTACGGTGACAATGCACCGAATTCACCCGTGCTAGCATGGCCACGAATTTAGTGCACTGTCACCGTAATCCCGCGAGGTGGATTTGAACCTCGGACTCCGAGTGATGACCCCCTTCCCCATCGTGCTGCTTCGTCATTCGTCCGATACTCGGAAGTTTCCGATTGCGTACAGCCGACATTCGCCGTCGGCCCGCGAGCACGATGTGAGTGCAGCCTCGGTCGCATTGGCCTCCGACGGCGCTGCCGCGACCGCGTGCCAGCCGCCACTCTTGCCGCGTGCCAGCGCACGCCAGTCGCGGCCCCGATAAACCTGAGCGATGCGCTCCTTGTCAGGACTGGAAATCTCCGCCTCGGTCGAAGGCAGGAATATCCCTACGATTTTACGCGATTTTGGAATTTGAATCGTCAACAAGCCATCGACGGACAGCAGCAAGCAGGGACGCAGAGAAGTCGCAACGCAGCGCTCGACGGCCAATCGGACGGCTTCGAGCCTGGTGTTCCGCTCAGTCACGAACCACGCGCCGTGCGTCGTGATTGCCAACGCCTTATGGTTGGGCGCGCTCCCAAATCGCTCTGCGATGTCGCGTCGAGCATTGCGGCTCAGCGTCGGTATTTCGTCGGCCACCAACGGTATTTCCAAAGGCTCCGAACGAAGATCGCCCGGCGCGGGCAACGGCAGTGATTCTCTGGACCACACGACATCCATGCCCTCCGCATAGATTCGACACACCCTTTTGGCAGCACTGGCGCATTGCCGCAAAGCCTCCTGTTTCGCGCTTCCAATGTCGCGCGCACCATCCGCCACGCCGATCCCGTCGGCGGCAATTGCCAACGCTTTGACGTCGGGACGGCCGGGATAAGTGGCCAGACCGCTTCGAACCGCGTCGCTGACCAGCGGCACGGCTGCGGCATCAAATCTTTGCACCGGACGCAATGTCGACGTGCCGACGAGGCCGTTCAATGCAGGCCAAAGAAGAGCTGAGGCCATAGCCGCCACCCCGGCCGCCGCCGCCAGTGCGACCGTCGTGCGCGACATGATCGCGGCGCGACGTGGCGCGGGAACGGACATCAGCTCGTTGGTGGGGCTTGCCGTCGGGTCGAGGTGACCGCCATCCCGGCCGGGCCTTGCCAGCGGTACCAGCTCGTTCGCGGAGCCTTCCGCCGGCGCCGCCACGGCGGCTTCCTCCTGTTCACGCACCGGCCCCACGAAACGAAAGCCTTTGCGCGGCAGCGTCCGGATCAGCCGCTGATCCTCGCCGTTGTCGCCGACCGCATTGCGGACGGCATTGATGCAGGAACTCAGCGTCGATTCCGAGACGACGCGCCCCTGCCAGACGGCCACGCGCAAATCGTCCTTGCTGACCACGCGTTCGCGATTTCGGAGCAGGTACGCCAGTAGGTCGAAGACCAGAGGCTCGACCGGCAAAGCTGTTGATCCCCGCCGCAACTCACGCCGGTCGATGTCGAGCGCGTAGTTTTCGAACAAATAGAGCAAATTTGCCCTCCCGAGGCGGAGGAAGGGTCAGTGCAGGGCTATCGCATTGATCCCAGGGGAAAATCAAGAGCTTCCCAAGGGAACCCCAAGCCTGTCCCAAAACCCGCGCCGGGCTCTCCAGCAACAACCGAACGATGCCGCAATCGGCATTTGAGCAACAACAGGAGAGAACAATGACAACTGCCACGCATGCCGTAGTGACGATCAACTCGATCCGCGTGATCGATTCCAGCGTCAACACGACCGCCGAGCCCGGTTCGTCGGCCGAATGGTACATGACCTTCGTCGTCAACGGTCAGACCGCGCAATGGTCGAATGACAGCGTCAAGGACAACACAGTGTACGCCGTGAACCGAGTGTTTCCCAATGTCCCCCTAGGCCCCAAAGGAATGGTCTCGATCCAGGCGAGCGGATATGAGCACGATACCACCTCCGCCAACGACGTCCTTCCGCTGGCGCAGAGGACGCTTCATCCGGCCCAGGACTATCAGCTCGGCGGCACCGACTGGATCCCCAGCGACAGTTCGCCCGAGGGCAGCTACTCGATCGAGTTCACTATCCAGCCCGCACAAGGGCAGTTCCTGTCGAAGACCCGCGAATACGTGAGCGTGTATCAGGCGGGCAGCGGCGCTCACGCGCTCTGGTCCTTGAACTGGAAGAGCTTCACCAAGAAGTGGAATGAGCTGAGCGCTTCCGGCCTACGCCTCGCGCGGCTGGCGACGTTTCGCGCCGACACGAATGTCTTGACGTTCGGCGACGGCACCGAACGATATGTTCACCGGCACGTTCACCGCCGGCACCGACGGCCACGCGTTGTGGGTGTCGGAGTGGCCGGCGTTTCAGGCGAAGTGGAAGGAGCTGACCCAAAACGGGCTTCGCCTGGTCGACGTTGCGCCCTACCTGGACGGTGGCAAGCGCATGTTCGCCGGTGTCTTCCGCGCCGGCACCGACGGGCACGCGCTGTGGGTGTCCGAGTGGCCGTCGTTCGAGGCGAAGTGGAAGGAGCTGACCAAGCAGGGTCTCAGGCTCGTTGCGCTGGACACCTACAAGGACGGCGCCAAGCGCATGTTCGCCGGCGTGTACCGCGCCGGGACCTACGGTCACTCGCTGTGGGTCGGACTGAACTGGAAGCAGTTCCAGGCGAAGCGGCTGGAGCAGCAGGCCGCCAACATGCGGCTGGTGGACATTGCCAGTTACATCGAAGGCGGCGAGCAGCGATTCGCCGGCGTCTTCCGCGCAGGCACCGACCAGAGCGCGCTGAAACGCGGCTCCTGGGACGACTTCGTGAGCGACTGGCAGCAGCTCAGCAAATCCGGCCTGCGGCTCGCGTCGGTCGACAGCTTCGTCGACGCAAGCGAAGAGTAGCGGTCGGCTTGCAGCCGCTGAAGGAAGAAGGCCGCGGGGTGTCGACCCCGCGGCCGGATCGCTGTCGGCGCTGCCGCGACATGCCGAAATGACCCATTCGAGACGCGGACTACCCTTGGTGCCATGACGAGAAAACTCACAGCCGCGCCCCGCCCTGAGCCACCTTTTCGAGATATTCCATCGCCTTGACGGTTACCGGGCAATGCTGCCTCTAAACGCAATACGCGAAACAAACGAAATTGCCGAAGACCCTCACACGATCCCAATCCGCGGATACACCAGCTTGCGGTGGAAATTGCTCGGCGTCTTCGGCGCCGGCGCCGCCACCGGCTTGGCGAAGGTGAGCGCCACCGCGTCCCACTCGTCCGGGCTCTTGGCGCCGCGCCGGCGCATGTCCTCCTTGCGCTCGAGCACCAGCCGCGTGACGCTGTCGTAGCGATAGCCCGGGCCGCAGGCGTCTGCCTGCAGCGAATCCGAATCCGGGATCTGCACGCCGCCCGGCAGCTCGAGCCATTCCTTCGATTTCCCCCACACCTCGGCGCGCCGGTTGAGCGGGCCGCCCGATGGCCGGCCGAGCTCGTCGAGCGGGGCCGGCTCGAACGGCGGCGAGCCGAAGTTCACCGCCTCCACGGTCTCCGCATAGGGCGGCCCCATGTGCTGGAGCTGGTCGTAGACCCCGGCGCCGACCCCGCCCACGTCGATGAACACCTTCGCCGGCCGCTCGCGGTCGATCACCTGCTTGAGCCAGCCGGCGGCCTCGACGGTGTCGAGCTGCATGCGGGTCTCGACCTTGATCAGGCGGCGGCCGCGCCGGAACGCCATGGCGTGGCGGTCGCCGCCGGTCCAGGCTGGATCGTAGCCGATCACCAGCGGGCCACTCTCCTCGCACACCGCCTTGCGCGCGCGGGCGATCAGCGCCAGCCACTCGCGCGGCAGCCCGAGCTCGACGAAGAGCAGCCGGATGACGTCGCCCTGCAGGACCTTGCTGGCCTCGATCCTGGCCACCATCGACTGGTCGGCGCCGACGCGCAGGGCGAGCTCGGCCTGGGTCAAGCCCGCGCGCGCCGCGCGCGGCGGATGAGCTTCCCCGGATGGGTGATCGCGAAGGTGTCGGGCAGGTCGGCGAAGTCGGCGGCAGTGGGCGATGGGAGCAATGGAGTGACCTCCGGCTGCGCGAATCTCTCCGCCGTCATTCCGGGGCGCGCCACCGCTTGGTGGCGCGAGCCCGGAATCCATAACCACAGGCCTGGGATTATGGATTCCGGGCTCGCGGGCCGGCAAGGCCGCCCGTTGTCGGCCCCGGAATGACGGCGGAGGGATTGGCGTTCATCGATGGAAAGATGAAGCGAATGCCGTCCGCGCGAATCAAAAAACCCGCGCAGCAGGTGCCGGCGGGCGCAAAACGACCAATCGCATTTCGCCAATTACGCGACTTATTGATTCGCGTCAAGCGTAGCTGTAACCCGGCAATCGGGCTGATCTGCGCCGATCTCTCCGCCCGTCATTCCGGGGCCGGCCAATCAGCGCGGCCCGGCTCGCCGCAACCGTGCCTCCTCCGTTGCGGCCGGACCGGATGACGCGGCCTGGAGCTGGTCGGCATGCGGGTCGCGCCCGGCGTGGAGCGGAAACGCGATATCGCAGCTGACGCCGCCGGATGCGAACGCGAGCTCGACCGAGCCGCCGAGCTCGCGCGGGATGAGATCGCGGATGACGCCGACCCCGTACCGGCATTCGGGCGACGCCGCGACGGCGGGGCCGCGGATCTCCCGCCATGCGATCGGCGAGCGTCCCATCCTCGCCGGGCTCGCAGCTCCAGCTCACCTCCACCCGCCCGTGCGGGGTCGACAGCGCGCCGTAGCTCGCGGCGTTGCTCGCCAGCTCGTGCAGCACCATCCCCAACGCCTGGGTCGCCGCGGCCGTGAGCGTGACCGCAGGGCCGTGGATCGTCGCGTTGGCGTCGGTCGAATAGGGCGCAAGCTGGCGGCGGACGAGCTCGGCGAGATCGACGCCGTGCCAGTGCTGCCGGCTCAGCAGCGCGTCGGCATCGGCCATCGATCGGATGCGGCGGTCGAGCGCCTGGACGTATGCGTCCAGCGAACCGGCGCCTTGGCGCATGTGCCTGGCGACGGCGGCGACGCGCGCCAGCAGATTGCGCATGCGATCGTCGAGCGCGGCGATCAGCCGGCTTTGCTGGTCCTCGGCCTGCTTGCGCGCGGTGACGTCGAGGGTGCGGCCCTTGACGCGCACGAGGCGCCCGCCGGCGTCGAATTCGGCCTGCGCCGTTTCCTCGAGCCACACCTCCCGGCCGTCGGAGTGCTTGAAGCGGAAGGTGGCCGTATAGGCTGGCCGCTCGGGGGTGACGCCGCGCACGAGCGCCCTGAACCGCCCGCGGTCGTCCGCATGGATCCGCGCCAGAAAGTCGCTCGCGGTGAACGTCGGCCGCGGATCGAACCCGAGGATCTGCGCGGCATTGGCGCTGCGTTGCGACAGCCCGCTGCCGACGTCCCACACGAAGGTCGTGACCGCCCCTGCCGTCAGCGCCTCCTGCAGGCGTCCTTCGCTCTCGGACAGCGCGGCTTCGTGCTGCCGCCGCTCGGCGAACAGCGCCGCCAGCACGTAGGCGCAGAGCGCAACCGCCAGGATGCCGGCGCGCGCGGCCAGCACGCGGTCGCCCATCGCCAGCCCGGGATCGCCGAAACGGCCGACCCCGATGGTCGTGGTCCAGACGATGGCGAGGGTGACGATGAAGGCCGCCGCGGCGGCGAATACCGGCGGGCAGCGCGCGGTGATCCACAACAGCACCGGAAACAGCAGCCCGATCGGCACCGCCAGCGTCCAGCGGCTGCGGCGGCAGAAGTCAGCACGATGACGCTCGCGACCACCAGCGTCGCCAGCGCGAGAAAGCCTTCGATGGCTTCGCTGCGCGCCGGCGGCTCGCGTGCCGCCGAGGCAAGCCCGATCACCACCGGCGCGACCGTGACGACGCCGAGCGCGTCGGCCAGGAACCAGTTCTGCCAGGTCGTGAAGATCGACGTCGCGCCGTGGAAGTAGGCGAAGCCGAGCGCGCCGCCGATCCCGGAGGCCGCGCATGCGACGATCGCCGCGCCCAGCAGGCCGAGCACGTGGCTGAGCCGGTCCAGGCTGAACGGCGCGCCGAAATAGCGCTCGATCAGGTAAGCCGCCAACACCGCCTCGCCCGCGTTGCACAGGGCGAAGACGACGGCGCTCGGGATGTTGCGGTCGCCGAGCAGGTTGGCGGCAATGGTCGCGATCATGGTGCCGGCCACCACCGGCCAGCGCGCCGCCGGCCCGAACGCGATCAGCGTCCCGGCGGCGATCCCGGCGGCCGGCCAGAACACCGCCACGCCGTCGGGCGTGAGCAGGGCAAGGCTCAGCCGTGCCGACAGCATGTAGACGCCGGCCACCACGACAGCGAGCAGGCTCGAGTTGATCCATCGTCGCGCCGGGTCGGCCGCCTCGGCGCTGCGGGCTTGCACTCGCGGATTCTGCAACATGTCGCGGTCTCGGACGCCTGATCCTTGTGTAGCATAGGATGTGGGCCGCGAGAGCGCATTCCGGTGATCTTGCACCATCCGGGTGCAGTTCCGGGGAGCGGGCTTCAAACCCCGCGAGCCCGGAACCCCACTCACCACTCGCACGAGAGGGGAGTATGGATTGCTCGGCAGCCATCGGCCCATTCGGGCCGTCCCGGAATGACAGCGGAGAGGTCGGTGCAACTTCATCGGAACATGCGCTAGGATCGTCCGCCTTCCCGTGCCGTGCGTCCGCGCGGCTCACCCTCGAGCAACGGAACAGCAATCATGCGCGCAAGCTTCCTGCCGGCCGTGGCGGCCGCCGTGTTGTTGTCCACGCCGCCGCCGCGCAAACGAGCGCACAGCGGTGAGCGTACCAGCGACCGCGCTCACCGGCGCCACGCTGATCGACGGCAGCGGCGCGGCGCCCTCCCCCAACACCACGATCGTGATCGAGAACGGCCGCATCCGCGACATCGGCCCCGCCGCCGCGGTCGTCGCCGCCGCCGGGCGCCGCCGTCGTCGACCTCGCCGGCAAGTTCGTGGTGCCGGGCATCATCAATGCCCACGGCCATGTCGGGCCGCCGCCGCGCGACCCGCAGCTGCGCCAATACGCGCTCTACGGCGTGACCACCACGACCAGCATGTATTTCGACCAGGACGACGTCGCCGAGTTCAAGGCCAAACAGAAGGCCGGCGACCTGCGCGGCGCCCGCCTGCTGACGGTGAAATACCGCTTCATGTCGCCGCCGTTCAACCCGGGCTCGGAGGCGAAGACGCCGGAGGAAGGCCGCGCCAAGGTCGACGAGATCGCCGCCAAGGGCGCCGACTTCGTGAAGGTGTGGATCGACGCCCAGGGCGGCCGCCATCCCAAGCTCTCGCGCGAGTTCTGCGCCGCCGTGCTCGAGCAGGCGCGCAAGCACGGCTTGCTCACCATGGCGCACGTGGTCGAGCTCGCCGACGCCCGCATGATCGTCGACGAAGGCGTCAACATCCTCGCCCACAACGTGCGCGACCAGGAGATCCCGGACGACTTCATCGCCACGCTCAAGTCGCGCGACGTCTCGGTGATCTCGACGCTCGCGCGCGAAGAGGCGCTGTTCGTGTTCGGCGACGGGCGCGGCCTTCACCGACAATCCGTTCTTCCAGAAGGGGCTGACGCCCGAGCGGCTCGCGCTGCTCAAGACCAAGAAGCGCGAGGAGCAGGCCAACGATCCGGCGCGCCCGCGCTGGCTGCAGGATGTTCGACACCGACAAGAAGAACCTCAAGAAGCTCGCCGATGCCGGCATCCGCGTCGGCTTCGGCACCGATTCCGGCGGCGCGCTCGAGCGCTACTTCATCCAGGGCTTCTTCGAGCACCGGCAGATGGAGCTGATGCGCGACGCCGGGCTCACGCCGATGCAGATCATCCAGTCGTTCTCGAAGAACAACGCCGAGCTGCTCGGCATCGACAAGGACTTCGGCACGCTGGCCAAGGGCAAGGCCGCCGACCTGCTGGTGCTCACCCGCAATCCGCTCGACGACATCACCCACATGCGCACGATCGAGGCCGTGTATCTCGGCGGCAAGAAATTCGAGTAGTGTTGTGCCTGACAACGCATCGATCTCCATCGGCTCGTCATTCCGGGGCGCGCCTCTTGGCGCGAGCCCGGAATCCATAACCACAGGCCTGGGAGTATCGGATTCCGGGCTCGCGGGCTGAAGCCCGCGCCCCGGAATGACAGACGGAGAGATTGGCGCGAAGCAACTGAAACACACTCAGGGAGGCAAACCATGAATCCGATCCACCACCTCATCGCATCCACGGCGGCGCTCGCCGTCGCCACCGCGCTCGTTCCGTCGACGCTCGCCGCGCAGACCGCGCCCAAGTTCGCCATCGACGCCACCTGGCCGAAGGAGCTGCCCGAGGGCTGGATCACCGGACGGCTCGGCGGCGTGTGCCGGGGCGCGCAGGACCAGGTCTACGTGGTCAACCGGCGCGACATCACCGACGAGGAGAAGGAGACCTCGATCTCGGCGCCGTCGATCATCAAGTTCGACCCGGCCGGCAACGTCACCGGATCGTGGGGCGACCAGACCACGGTGCCCGGCTCGATCCACGGCTGCGAGGTCGATCGCGACAACAACGTCTGGGTCGCCGGCAACGGCGACGGCGTCGTCCAGAAATACGCGCCGGACGGCAAGCTCCTCATCCAGATCGGCACCCGCGGCAAGTTCGACTCGGTCGACGGCACCCGGCGCGGCGCGGGGCTGAACGCGGCGCGCGACCAGCTCCACATGCCGGCCGGCACGGCGGTCGATCCCGGCAACGGCGACGTCTATGTGGCCGACGGCTACGGCAACCGGCGCGTCGCGGTGTTCGACAAGGACGGCAAGTTCCTGCGCCAGTGGGGCCGCCAGGCCACGCAGGCAGAGATCGAGAGCGGCGCCGGCGGCGTGTTCGCGCAGGTCGTGCACTGCATCGCGATGAGCAATGCCGGGCTCATCTACGTGTGCGACCGCCAGGGCAACCGCGTCCAGGTGTTCCAGAAGGACGGCACGTTCGTGCGCAACATCTGGATCAAGAACGCCAGCGGCAAGCTGCCCGACAAGCGCGGCACCGCCTGGTGGGTGGCGTTCTCGCCCGACCGCGAGCAGAAGTTCATGTACGTGATGAACGGCGGCACCGAGCAGGTGCACACCCTCGACCACGCCAGCGGGACGATCCTGTCGAGCTTCGGCCGGCCCGGCCACCAGATCGGCAACTTCACGCACGGCCACACCATCGCGGTCAACTCGCAGGGCAGCATCTACGTCGCCGAGACCGACTGGGGCCGCCGCATCCAGAAATTCAAGATCGTGAATTGATGTATCCCAACGGCAGTGAGAGCAGCTACCTCGCGTCACTGAGGCTCGCGCTGCGCGACCTCGAAGGGCGACGGCCGCTGTCGCCGCGCGAGCAAGGCAACGCGGGGGCCGTGCATCCTCGAGGCCGCGAACGCGGCGCCTCAGGATGACGGCAGAGAGTGCCGCGGTATCGCCGCCCTACCCCGCCGCCTTGATCAGCCGCTCGGCGGCGGCGCGCGCCTCGGCGGTGATCTCGGCGCCGGCCAGCATGCGCGCGATCTCCTCGCGCCGCCTGTCGGCGGCGACCTCGGCGACGCGGGTGGCGACGCGCTTGCCCTTGTCGAGCGCGCTCTTGCTGATCAGGTAGTGGCGCTCGGCGCGCGCCGCGACCTGCGGCGCATGCGTGACCGTCAGCACCTGCGCGCGTCGCGCCAGCCGCGCCAGCCGCACCCCGATGGCGTCGGCGACCGCGCCGCCGACGCCGGTGTCGATCTCGTCGAACACCAAGGTGGGCGCCGAGCCGCGGTCGGCCAGCACCACCTTGAGCGCCAGCAGGAAGCGCGCCAGCTCGCCGCCGGAGGCGACCTTCATCAGCGGTCCCGGCCGGGTGCCCGGATTGGTCTGCACCCAGAACTCGATGCGGTCGATGCCGTGAGGGCCCCGGCGCGTCCGGCTCGGTGACGATCTCGGTCGAGAACCTGGCGCGCTCGAGCTTCAGCGGCTTCAGCTCGGCATTGACCGCCTTGTCGAGCCGCTCGGCCGCCTTGGCGCGCGCGGCGGAGAGCGCGGCCGCGGCGGCGCGATAGCGCTCGGTCGCCTCCTGCGCGGCGGCTTCGAGCGCGGCGAGCCGCTGCGCGCCGGCGTCGATGAGGCGGAGATCGGCGGCATAGCGGGCGGCCAGCATCTCGAGCCGGTCGACCGGCACGGTGTATTTGCGCGCGGCGGCGCGCAACGCGAACAGCCGCTCCTCGATCTTCTCGAGCTCGTGCGGATCGTGGTCGGCGGTGCGCAGCGCCGCGTCGAGATGCGCGCGCGCCTCCTCGAGCGCGCCGAGCGCGGCGTCGAGCGCCTTCACCGCCGGATCGATCAGCGCCGGCGCCTGCGCGGAGCGGCGCTCGAGCCGCCGCAACGCCGCCGACAGCGCCGGCACCGGCGACTGCGCGCCGGCCACCGCCTCGTGGGCGTCGCGCAGGTCGCCCGCCACCTTCTCGACCGCCATCATGGCGGCGCGGCGCTGCGCGAGCGCGCTCTCCTCGTCGCCCTGCGGCGCCAGCCGCGTGAGCTCCTCGACCGCGTGGCGCAGCCAGTCGGCCTCGCGCTGCGCGCGCTCGACCTCGGCGCGATGGGTCGCGAGCTCGCCCTCGCACGCGCGGCGCGCCTCCCACAGCCGCTCCACCGCGGCGGCGTCGGGCTCGAGCGCGCCGAAGGCGTCGAGCAGCCGGCGATGGGTGGCGACGTCGACCAGCGCGCGCTCGTCATGCTGGCCGTGGATCTCGACCAGCGCGGCGCCGAGCGCCTTCAAGGCCTGCGCGCTCACCGGCTGGTCGTTGACGAAGGCGCGGGTGCGGCCGTCGGCGAACTGCACGCGGCGCAGGATCAATTCGTCCTCGGCCGGGATGTCGTGGGCGGCCAGCAGCGCGCGCGCCGGATGCGCGGCCGGCAGCTCGAAGGCGGCGGTCACCTGGCCCTGCTCGGCGCCGTTGCGCACCAGCGCGACGTCGCCGCGCGCGCCCAGCGCCAGCGCGAAGGCATCGAGCAGGATCGACTTGCCGGCGCCGGTCTCGCCGGTCAGCACCGACAGGCCGCGCGCGAAATCGATATCGAGCCGATCGATCAGGACGATGTCGCGGATCGAGAGGCGGGCGAGCATGCGTCGTGTCCCATGGCGCAACGTCATGCCCGGACTTGTTCCGGGCATCCACGTCTTGATAATTCGCTATCATCAAAGACACGAAAGGCCGGCGACAAAGGCCCGGCCATCGAGACGATGTGCAGCAAGTCGTGTTCGGCGCGGCCTAGCCGAAGCCCTTGAACGCCCGGCTGATCCAGGAGCCCTTGTTCTCGGAGGGCTGCAGGCCCTTCTGCTGCACGAGATTGTAGGCGTCCTTGTACCAGCGGCTGTCGGGGAAGTTGTGACCGAGCACGGCGGCGGAGGTCTGCGCCTCGTCGACGATGCCGAGCGTCATGTAGGCCTCGGTGAGCCGCAGCAGCGCCTCCTCGACATGGCGGGTGCGCTGATAGCGGGTGACCACGACCTTGAAGCGGTTGATCGCGCCGGTGTAGTCGCGCTTGTTCATGTAGTAGCGCCCGATGTCCATCTCCTTGCCGGCGAGCTGGTCGCGCGCGATCTCGATCTTGCGGCTGGCGGCGATGGCGTATTCGGTGTTGGGATATTTGCGGACCACCTCCTCGAGGCTCGCCACCGCGCGCTCGGTGCGCTCCTGGTCGCGCGAGACCTCGGCGATCTGGTCGAAGTTCGACGAGGCGATCAGGAAGTACGCATAGGCGGCGTCGGGGCTGCCCGGGTGCAGCGTGATGTAGCGGCGCGCGGCGTTGATCGAGTTCGTCGTAGGCGCGGGCCTCGTAGTAGGCGTAGGACGACATGATCAACGATTTGCGCGCCCATTCCGAATACGGATGCTGGCGGTCGACCTCCTCGAACTTCTTGGCCGCCTCCTTGAAGTCCTTCTTCTGATTGAGGAGGTAGAGACCCTCGTTGTAGAGCTTGTCGGCGGGCTCGTCGGGAACGAGCTTTTCGGTGTCGAAGAAGCTGCAGCCGGCGAGCGACGCCGCGACGAGCGCGAGCGCCGCCAGGCGCGCGCCAAGCGCGCGCCACACGGCGCAAAGCCAAAAATCGTGTGCAAACCCCCACCCATGAAGCGGATGAATCCCGTCCCCTGCGAGCTTCAACCGGCCGCCGCGCCGGCCGATCAATCCGGTTAACACGCGGCTGGGACCAGCAAATAGGCGGACATTCCGCCCGCAATGTGGCAGACGGCAGCCCCCAAAACCCCAAAACAACCTTGGATCAGGAGACGTCGGGCCCGAAGGCCGGGGCGGCGCGGACCGTGGCCAGGTCGGCATGGCCGCGCACCGTGGCGGGCCTCCGGCTCGACCCAGGCCCAGGCGCTGGCATCGGACATCAGCGCGCGCAGCACCGCATTGTTGAGCTTGTGGCCGCCGCGCACCGAGCGGTAGGTGGCGAGCAAGGGCGCGCCCGCGAGCGCCAGATCGCCGACCGCATCGAGCACCTTGTGGCGGACGAACTCGTCGGGGAAGCGCATGCCTTCCGGATTGAGAATGCGGTTGTCGGTGACGACCAGCGTGTTCTCCAGCGAGGCGCCGAGCGCATAGCCGGCGTTCCACAGGCTCGCCACGTCGCGCATGAAGCCGAAGGTGCGCGCGCGCGCGATCTCGCGGCGGAAGGTGTCCGGCTTCACGTCGACGGCGTAAGACTGCTTTCCGATCAGCGGATGATCGAACTCGACCTCGGCTTCGATGCGGAAGCCGCGCGGATTGGGCTTGATCTCGCCGTAGGCGTCGCCCATCGCGACCCGCACCGGCTTGAGCACGCGGACATAGCGGCGCGGCAGATCGAGGGTTTCGAGCCCGACCAGATCGATCGCCGCGACGAATGGCGCGGCGCTGCCGTCCATGATCGGCGCTTCCGGACCGTCGATCTCGACCAGCGCGTTGTCGACGCCGAGGCCGGACAGTGCCGCCAGCACATGCTCGGCGGTGGAGACGAGCGGACCGTTCTCGTCGCCCAGCACGGTGGCGAATTCGGTGGCGGTGACCGCGCTCCATATCGGCCGGGATCTCGCGATCGTGCCGGCCGTCGACGCGCGTGCGGATGAAGCGTAGTCCGGTACCGGCGTCGGCCGGATGGAGGGTGAGCGTCACCGGCAACCCGGAATGCACGCCCACACCGAACAACGCGGTGTGATCCCGAAGCGTCGTTTGCCTACCGGCCTTCATTCCCCGTCCCACCGACTCTCCTGCCGCCGTGAGGCGACGAGGCTGATCACCTGGGCGACGTCGACAACAGTCGCATTCTTGCCATCGATAAGGCTGAGCGTACTCGCGGCAAGGCTTCGACCGCGCGGTCCCCCGAACAAAAACCCCTTTAGCGGCGGGAAGCTTAACGGGGGTTGCTCGGAAGTCCAACTCACGCTTTTTTACCGACTGTTACCACCGAGCGGCCGCATTCCCGCCGTTCGGGCGGGGCGAATCCAGGGCGTCGGGGCGCTGCCGGGACCGGTCTGGCCGCCTGCCTGCGGGTAACCGGGTAGCTCCGGCGCGCGCCGGGCGATCAAAATTACCTATTTTTACTCAAATGTTTAGAGCAAGGCGCGGGCGCGGACGCGGTCCCGGCGATGGTCGCCGGGACCGTCGGTGGGTTCGCCCGCGGGGCGGTCAGTTCGCCTGCCGGCGCAGGAACGCCGGGATGTCGAGCTGATCGTCCTCCGAGCTGTTATGCACAGGCGCCGGCCGCCGTGCCGAGCTGCGAGCCCCTGGTGCGCCGGGCGGCGGGCGTATTCGGAGACCGGCTCCGGACCGCGGGCCTCCGGCGGGCGGGGCGCCGGACGAGGCGGTGGCGGCGGCGCGGGCGCACGGTCGAGCGGCCGCGGTGCCGGCCGGACCGGCCGGACATTGGCCGGCACTTCTCCGGCTCCTCCTCCTCACGGCGGCCGAGGCCGACCGCGGCAAGCCGCCGCAGCAGGCCGCCCTTGCGCTTCTCCGGAGGCTCGCTCTCGGTCGCTTCGCCGCGCTTGGCCCGCAGCTCGTTCTGGCCCGGCAGCGGAAACTCGTCGATCCGCGGCATGCGCGGCGGCCGACCGGCGACGCGCTCGGGCGGCGGCGGGATGAAGTTGCGCGGCGCCGGCGGCTCCGCCGCGAGCGACGGAACGGTCTCCGGGAACAGCGACGGCTTCGGCTGCATCGGACGGATGGTGACGTCCTCGTGGCCGCCCATCGGCAGCAGCGCGGCCGCGACCGCCGCCTTCGCGGCGGTCTCGATGGCCTCCGGCGTCGGCGGCGGCAGGTGCACCGCCGGGCTGGGCCGGCGCGTGAGCCGCCGGCATCACCGGGGTGGCCTGCGGGCGTGGCGCCTCGAGGCGCTCCACGCGCTCGGTGCGCTGCTGGTCGGCGCGCAGCTTCTGCGTGAGCTCGGCGAGCCGCGCCTCGGGCGCCGCCGGCGCACGCTGGGCGATCGCGGCCTGGTCGATGCCGGTCGCCACCACCGAAACCCGGATGATGCCCTCGAGGCTCTCGTCGAAGGTCGCGCCGACGATGATGTTGGCGTCCTGATCCACCTCCTCGCGGATGCGGGTCGCCGCCTCGTCGACCTCGTAGAGGGTGAGGTCCTTGCCGCCGGTGATCGAGATCAGCAGGCCCTTCGCGCCCTTCATCGAGGCGTCGTCGATCAGCGGGTTGGCGATCGCGGCCTCGGCGGCGGAGAGCGCGCGCTTCTCGCCGGACGCCTCGCCGGTGCCCATCATCGCCTTGCCCATCTCGCGCATGACGGCGCGGACGTCGGCGAAGTCGAGATTGATCAGGCCTTCCTTCACCATCAGATCGGTGATGCAGGCGACGCCCGAATAGAGCACCTGGTCGGCCATCGCGAAGGCGTCGGCGAAGGTGGTCTTCTCGTTCGCCACCCGGAACAGGTTCTGGTTCGGGATGATGAGCAGCGTGTCGACGACCTTGTGCAGCTCGGCGATGCCGGCCTCGGCGACCCGCATCCGGCGCACGCCCTCGAAGTGGAACGGCTTGGTGACGACGCCGACGGTGAGGATGCCGGCCTCCTTGGCGCAGCGCGCCACGACCGGCGCCGCGCCGGTGCCGGTGCCGCCGCCCATGCCGGCGGTGACGAACACCATGTGGGCGCCCTGGAGATGATCGCGGATCTCGTCGATCACCTCCTCGGCGGCCGCGCGTCCGACCTCGGGCTGCGAGCCCGCGCCGAGACCTTCGGTGACCTGCACGCCCATCTGGATGATGCGCTCGGCCTTCGACAGTGGTGAGCGCCTGGGCGTCGGTATTGGCGACGACGAAGTCGACGCCCTGCAGCCCGCTCGTGATCATGTTGTTGACGGCGTTGCCGCCGGCGCCGCCGGCCCCGAACACGGTGATCCGCGGCTTCAGCTCACGGATGTCGGGAATCTTCAGATTGATGGTCATGTCTGCCTCTTCATAACGCGGAAGTCACCGCCGGGTCGGGCCGGTCCGCCACCGGCCGATGGATATGTCCTGATCGAGTCATCAGAAGCTCTCGCGAAGCCATCGTCCGACCCGTGCGATATAGCCGCCGGTCCCTGTCGCCGAGTGCCGCGTTCGCCGCGGTTCGAAGTGTTCGAGATGCGCCGACTGCGGATAGATCAAGAGACCCGCGGCGACCGCGAAGGCCGGTCCTTTGGCCTCCTCGGGCAGTCCGGCGATGCCGAGCGGCCGGCCGATCCGCACCGGCCGGCCGAGAATCTGCGCGGCAAGCTCGGCCAGCCCGGTGAGCTGGCTCGCGCCGCCGGTCAGCATCACGCGTCCGCGCGGCTCGCCCGCGAACGGCGACGCCGCCAGCCGGTCGCGCACCATTTCCAGAATCTCTTCGACGCGCGGCTTGATGATGCGCACGAGGCTGGCGCGCGAGACGAATTGCGGCGCCTCGCGCTCGTCGTCGTCGACCGGCGGCATCGCGATCATGTCGCGCTCGTCGGCGGCGCCGGCGAGCACGCTGCCATACAGCGTCTTGATTCGCTCGGCGTCGGAGATGCGCGCGTTGAGCCCGCGCGCGATATCCATGGTCACGTGATGGCCGCCGAGCGCGAAGCCGTCGGCGTGGACGAAGCGGCCGCCGGAGAACACCGCCATCGTGGTGGTGCCGGCGCCCATGTCGACCACGGCGGCGCCGAGATCGGCCTCGTCGTCGGCGAGCGCGGACAGCCCGGCCACATACGGGCTCGCCACCATCGCCTCGACGTCGAGATGGCAGCGCTCGATCGCCAGCATCAGGTTGCGCGCCACCGAGACATCGGTGGTGACCACGTGCATGTCGATGCCGAAGCGGCGGCCCAGCATGCCGCGCGGGTCGCGGATGCCGGTGGCCTCGTCGAGCACGAAGCCGATCGGCAGCGAATGCAGCACGCGCGCGGCCCGGACGCACCGAATGGCGGCTGCCGGCCGACAGCACGCGGGCGATGTCGCGCTCGACGATCGAGCCGGCGACCTCGATCGACGCGGAGATCAGTTCGCTGGCGGGCCGGCCGGCCGACACCGAGACCACGCACCGACTCGAGCTGCACCTTGGCGGCGCGCTCGGCGAGATCGACGGCCTGGCGCATCGCCGCTTCGGCCTCGGCGAGATCGACCACGGCGCCGGACTTCATGCCGCGCGCCAGCGTGTGGCCGAAGCCGATCACCTCGATCGAGTGGCTGCGCGCGGCAGCACGTCCTGCGGACGGGCGCGGCTTGAGCCGCGCGATCAGGCAGGCGATCTTGCTGGTGCCGACGTCGAGCGCGGCGACCAGCGCCGAGCGCCGCGGCGACAGCGGCTTCATCTTCGGGGTGAGGCCGTGACGCGAGGGCGCTCATGCGGCACCGCCCTTCTTCTTCGGCTTCTTGTCCTTGAGCGCGTCGGCGCGCGCCTGCGCGGCGGCGTCCGACAGCCGCACGGTGACGCGGTCCGGCAGCCGCAGATCGATCGCGACGATGTCGCGCGTGATCAGAGTTTCTTCTCGCGGTCGAGCGCGACCAGGCGCTCGAGCGCCGCGCGCGACATCGGTTTCCGGCAGCCGGACGTCGAGGCCGTTCTTGAGCCGCAGGTTCCAGCGCCGCTCGCCGACCAGGATCGAGGCGCGCACGAGGTCGCGGATCTCCGGATAGCGGTCGAGCAGCGCCAGAAATTCCTTGGCCCGCGTCTCGGCGCCGCGGCCGACCACCAGCGGCAGCCGGATCAGGCTGGGCGCGACGTAGGGCTCGAGCACGGTGCCGTCGTCGGCGATGACCGACACCTGGCCGTCCTTCTGCCAGAGCGCGAAGGCCTGGCGCTCCTTGATGCGCGATCTGCAGCTCGCCGGGATAGAGCTTGAGCACGGTCGCGTCGGCGATCCACGGGATTGGTCTTGAGCCGCTCGCGCGCCTGCTCGACGTCGAGGAACAGGAGCGAGGTGCGGCCGGTGATGCCGGCGATGGCGAGCACCTCCTCGCGGCTGACATGGTGGTTGCCGGAGAGCGCGATCGACGGCGATGCGGAAGCCGGCCGCGTTGGCGAGGCCGTCGCGCGCATCCTTGCAGCGCCGTCGATCACGGTCGGCACATGGTCGCCCTTGACGATGCCGTAGCCGAGGCTGGCCGCACGATGACGGCGGAGCGCCGTCGACGCCGCGCGCCGCGCGGCAGCCGCGTAGCGCGAGCAGCAAGGACCAGCGCTGCAGGAGCCGCCGCGAGGCGGCACGCGCGCCGTCTCGCCGTGCGCTGTCGCCGCCAGCCGCGTCGTGACCGCGTGGCCTGCGCGCCATTGCGCGATCCAGGTCAGCGGTTGAGCGAGGCGTCCTCGACCATCCATCGCACCAGCTCATCGAACGAGATGCCCGCATGCGCCGCGAGCTCGGGCACGAGCGACGTCTCGGTCATGCCGGGTTGCGTATTGACCTCGAGACAGACCAGCCCTCCCGTCCCCTCGATCGCGGTCGTCGTAGCGGAAGTCCGCACGGCTCACGCCCCGACAGCCGAGCGCACGATGCGCCGCCAGCGCCAGTCTTCGGACCTGTTGGTAAACAATTGGTGAAATGGCGCCGGCAGCAGGTGTTTCGATCCGCCCGGCGCGTACTTAGCCTCGTAGTCGTAGAATCGTACCGTCGGCACGATCTCGATCACGCCGAGCGCCTCCTCGCCCATCACGGCGCAGGTCAACTCCTTGCCGGCAATGTAGTTTTCGACGATCACCCGGTCGCCGATAGGCCCAGTCGTCGCGGGTCAGCTCCTGCGGCGGATGCTCGTGGTCCTCGGTGACGATGAACACGCCGACGCTCGAGCCCTCCGCGATCGGCTTGATCACATAGGGCGGCGGCAGCAGGTGGCTCTTGGCCGCCTCGAAGCGCGAGGCGACGATCCCCTCCGGCACCGGCACGTCGGCGGCGCGCAAGCAGCACCTTGGCGACGTCCTTCTGCATCGCCACGCGCGGAGGCCATGCACGCCGGAGTGGCTGTAGGGAATGGCGAGGATCTCGAGCATGCCCTGGAGGGTGCCGTCCTCGCCCGGCCGGCCGTGCAGCACGTTGAGCGCGACGTCGGGCTTGACCGTGCCGAGCACCGTCGCGATGTCGCGGCCGACGTCGATGCGGCGTCACGCGATAGCCCTGCCGCGTCGAGCGCATCGGCGCAGGCCCTGCCGCGAGCGCAGCGATACCTCGCGCTCGGCCGACCAGCCGCCCATCAGAACGGCGACGTGCTTGCTCATGGCTCAGGCGTCAGCGCGCGACCGCTGATTCGCTCGTATCCAATAGAATCGAGAATGAGCGGCCGTCGAGAGTCTCAGCGA
>CAVPTV010000045.1:0-19688 GCA_963708765.1 uncultured Alphaproteobacteria bacterium
ATCGAAGCCGACCAGGAGCCCGCGGGTGATCACCTCGCGTGCCAGGTAGCCCGCCGGCAGCAGGAAGCCGAGCACCACCGGCACGAGGCAGGCGATCAAGGTCAGCCATCGCGCCGGACCGATCAGCGTGATCCGGGAGGCGCGGCGCGCGTCCTGCACGGAGAGCGCGACGTCGACGCGATGCCGGCCGTAGCGTTCGAGCGCGATCAGCGCGGCGACGATCAGCAGCATCAGGCAGGCGATCTGCGCCGCGCCCGCGAGGCTGCCGCGGTTGAGCCAGGTGGTGAAGATCGACAGCGTCAGGGTCTGCACGCCGAGATATTCGCTGGCACCGATGTCGTTGAGGGTCTCGAGCAGGGCGAGCGCGAGCCCGACCGCGATCGCGGGCCGCGCCAGCGGCAGCGTGATGCGGCGCGCCAGCGTCCACGGACGCGCGCCCAGCATGCGCGCGGCTTCCGCGTACAGCGAGCCTTGGGTCTGGAACATCGCGCGCGCGGCGAGATAGACGTAGGGGTAGAGCACGAAGCCGATCACGAACACGGCGCCGCCGAGCGAGCGAACGTCCGGGAACCAGTAGTCGGCGGCGGAGCGCCAGCCGAAGATCGCGCGCAGCGCCGACTGCACCGGCCCGAGCGCGTCGAGAATGTCGACGTAGACGTAGGCCACGATGTAGGTCGGGATCGCGAGCGGCAGCGGCAGCAGCCAGGTGAGGGTGTCGCGGCCCGGGAACTCGAAGGTGGTGACGGCCCAGGCGGTGCCGAGCCCGAGCACGATCGTCACCGCGGCGACGCCCGCCAGCAGCAGCGCGGTCTGCGTCGTCGCGACCGGAATCACATAGCGCGCGAGATGCAGCCAGAGCTCGCCGGTCTCGCCCAGCGCGACGAACACCAGGCCGACGAGCGGTGCCAGCGCAAGCGCCGCGGCCGCGACCGCGATGGCGCCGACCGCCGCCGGCCCGACGCGCCATCGCCAATGAGAACGGGCTGGCCATCGCAGCATGGACGGCCAGCCCGCGGACTTGGCGGCGATCATCTGCTCAGTTGTCGAAGCCGACCTTGTCGACCAGGTTGGCCGCCGCCTTCTTGTGCTCGGCGATCTTGGAGATCGGCATCGGGTCGGGCGTTGAGCGGGCCGTAGCCGGCGATGGTCGGATTGACCGCGATGCCGGCGCGCACCGGATACTCGTAGTTCAGGTCGGCGTGCATGTGCTGCGCCTTCTCGCCGGCCAGCCATTCGATCAATTTCATTGCATTGGCCTTGTTGGGCGCGTGCTTGGCCAGCACCACGCCCGACAGGTTCACGTGCGTGCCGCCGCCCGCGAAGGTCGGCAGGATCACCCGGGTGGCCTCGGCCCAGGCCTTCTTGTCGGCCTCCTTGTCGTTCATCAGCGCCCAGTAATAGGTGTTGCCGATGCCGAGATCGCACTTGCCGGAGGCGACGTCGCGCGCGGTCTCGCGGTCGCCGCCCGAGGGTTTCTGCGCCAGGTTGGCCTTGAGGCCCCGCAGCCATTCCTCGGCCTTGGCGGCGCCGTGCTTGGCGATGACGGCGGCGAACAGCGCGTTGTTGTAGATGTGCTGGCCGGAGCGGATGCAGATCTTGCCCTTCCACTTCGGGTCGGCGAGCTCCTCGTAGGTGATCGCGCCCTGCTTGACGCGCTCCTTCGAGGCATAGACCACGCGCGCGCGCATCGACACGCCGTACCAATGCCCTTCCGGATCGCGGTATTGCGCCGGCACCGCCTTGTCGAGCAGATCGGACTTGATCGGCTGCGTGATGCCGGCCTGCACCGCGTCCTCGAGGCGTCCGATATCGACCGTGAGCAGCACGTCGGCCGGGCTGTTGGCGCCCTCGGTCTTGATGCGCTGCTCGAGGCCCGAGCTTGCCGAGATGACATTGACCCTGATGCCGGTGTCCTTGGTGAAGGCATCGAACAGCGGCTGGATGAGCTTGCTCTCGCGATAGGTGTAGACGTTGACCTCGCCCGACTGGGCGAGCGCGGGGCCGGCGGCCGCCATCAAGGCGGCTCCGGCGACGGCGAGGCGCGCGAGCCGGCGCCTGCTGACGGTGGTCATGGCAATCCTCCTGTGGACTGGGGCAAGCCCTTTGATCGATCAATCTGCATCGCCGACGGTGAGCGCGCGGCGCGTAGCCTTGAGGTAGTGGCAGCGCCCGGTGCGTCGTCAATCAGATTAACGCTGTAAATTCAAAAGCTTGGAACGATTCTAGTCTGTATCTCTCTAGAACGAGTTCGAAAGAGCGCGCTTGCGCCTTGATCGCGCGCCGCGATCCGGCACGAGCGATCTCGCGGCTGGAGCGGCGCGCGCCGGATGCGGCAAGCCGCCTCAGCGGATGAGGATGCGCGAGGCCGGCTGCAACGCGGCGATCTCGGCGATCATCTTTCGGATGATGGCGCGACCGAAGGAGCTGAAGTTCTCCGCCACCATGACGAAGGCGCCCGGACCGCCGATGACGTTGTCGTGGTAGTACTTCTCGAGCCCACCGGGCGGGTTGGTGTGCTCCGCGTTCCAGGGCACCGGCCGGTCGCTGAGGATGACCAGGCCGTTGATGGAGATCCCTTGGCGACCACCTCGTCGCGCGCGAGGCGCACGTCGCGGCCGGCATTGTTGGTGCCGTCGCCGGAGACATCGATGGTGCGACGCGGCGCCTCGAACGGCGCCCGCGCCAGCTGGGCGGCGGCGAACTCGATGCCGCCGCTGATCGAGGTGCGGTCGGCGAACGAGCGCGGCAATTCCAGCAACTGGTCGCCGAATTTGCGCGCGCTCGCGGCGCCGTCGATCACGGTCCAGTCGATCACCAGCTTCTGGGCGCCGAAGCCGGACCATTCGACGAAGCACATCGCAATCTTCTGGTGCGGCCCGGAGCGGATCGCGTCGAGCACCTGCGGATCGGAGATCGCCGCCGCATAGCCCTCCCGCTGCAGCAGGAATTTGGGGTGATCGACGCTGCGCGATACGTCGGACGAGAGCACGAGCAGGAGGTCGACCTGCTCGGCGGCCGCCACGGGCCCCGTCTGACTGAGCACCAGCGCGACCAGCGCCACGATCGATCGCATGAGCCGGGTCATGATACCTCCAATGGCATCCCCGCGGCCGATGCCGTTCCTCTATGTCCTAAGCCAGCCTAGCCGATTCCAGGTCGGTTGCGTACTGGTCCGCGCGCATGGCACGCCCTTATCCCGCCAATACCCGCATCGCCGGGAAGGCGATCTCGACCAGGGTGCCGGCATTCGGCGCGCTCTTGATGTGAAACTTGGCGCGGTTGGCTTCCGCCAACGCCTTGGTCAGCGGCAGGCCGAGCCCGGTGCCGCCCGAGCCGCCGCGCCCCGAGGTCGCGATCTGCCGGAACGGCTCGAGCGCGGTCTCGATGTCCTTCTCGCTCATGCCGATGCCGGTGTCGCGCACGCGCAACACCACCTCGCCGTCGTCGGTCAGCGCGGTCGAGACGATCACCTGGCCGCCGGCGCCGGTGAACTTGATCGAATTGGACAGGAGGTTGAGCGCGATCTGACGCACCGATCGCGCGTCCGCGACGATCTCCGGCAGCTTCGGCGACAGCGAGGTGCGGATGATGATGCGGTCGCGGTTCGCCTGCGGCTGCATGAGGGCGACGCACTGCTGGGTGAGATCGTTGAGCGCGACGCCCGCGAAGGTCAGATCGAGCTTGCCGGCCTCGATCTTGGAGAGGTCGAGCAGGTCGTTGATCAGCGAGATGAGGTGTCCGCCGGAGGCGTGGATGTCCTTGAGGTAGGCGCGGTAGCGCTCGTTGGCGATCGGGCCGAACCGCTCCTCCATCATCACCTCGGAGAAGCCGATGATGGCGTTGAGCGGCGTGCGGATCTCGTGACTGATCTTGGCGAGGAAGTCGGATTTGGCCGAAGAGGCTTTCTCCGCCTGGCGCTTGGCTTCGGTGAGCTCCTCCTCGGCCTTCTTCCACGGGGTGATGTCGCGAAACACCGCGCACAGCTTGTCGGCGCCGTCGCCGATGCGGCCCATGGTCATGAACAGCGGGATCAGTCCGCCCTGGCGGACGCGGCCGATCACCTCGCGTCCGCCGTTGAGCAATCGCGGCGCCGTCCTGCCGCAGGCCGTCGAGA
This sequence comes from uncultured Alphaproteobacteria bacterium, assembly GCA_963708765.1. Taxonomy (GTDB): domain Bacteria; phylum Pseudomonadota; class Alphaproteobacteria; order Rhizobiales; family Xanthobacteraceae; genus VAZQ01. The sequence goes on from CAVPTV010000045.1 coordinate 4,115, forward strand.
TACTCGGACGCGACGTCCAGGCTCTCGGGCGCGAACAGATCGAGCAAGCTGCGGCCGGCGAGCTCGCGCGCATCGTAGCCGAACAGCGCCTCGGCGCTGCGGTTGGACGACAGGATCAGGCCGGCGCGATCGATGCAGGACGACGCCGTCGGTCGCGGTGTCGAGGATGGAGTTGAGCTCGGCGCGCTTCGGCTCGCGCCGCCGCGAGTGCGGCGCTTGCCGCCTGCTCGCGCTGCTCGGCCGCATGGTCTTGTGCCGCGCGGTCTTGTGCCGTTCGGTCTTGCGCCTCGCGTTCTCGCGCTTCGGAGGCCTGGCTTCAGAGCGCCGAGCTCAAGTCGTCAGCTGAAACGTCTTGGGCAACCGGAACCGTCAACAGCGCAAACGCCAACTCGCCGGCCCACGGCACCAGGAAAAGCCGGCCCTCGGCTTTGGTCTTTTCGTCGATGCTGCTGGAGATCGTGAACGGCTTCTCGCCGCCGGTCTCGAACGAGACGGCTCCCGGCTCGACGAACAGGCTGTCGAGGCCTCCGCCTCCGCGAGCGCTCCGACACTCTCGTATCCGCTCCAGCTCAGAAACGGCTGATTGGCGTAGAGCAGGTGGCTCAGCCGATAGACCAGCACGCCGAACGGAAGCCGATCGAGGAATGGCCGCGCGTCGGTCGTCGCGCCGGCGGCCTCCGGTTCGCTCTCGTCATCGGACACGGCGCCGTAGCCGGTTTGCGGCGCCGAGGAGAGCACGTGCACGCCGGCAACTGCCGGCTCGAGCGGCTCGAAAAGCTCGGGATCGACAGGCGGCACTGCGGCGACATGCGCCGCCGCGACCGCATCATCGCCATCCGCCGGTGCGGCCGGCCCGTGAAGATCGGGGTCGGCATGGTTCAGGTGCTGCGTGAGCCGGCGTGAGAGCTCGCGAAAGGCGCGACGCTCGATCGCATTCAAGGCCGGCGCGCTGCCATCGGCCGCAGCCGAAGGGAACGGCACCACGTTCTCGGCCGGCGCGACGAGCGCCAGGAGCGGTGGCACCACAGCGGAAGGCGCTGGCGGCGCGTCGCCAGCTTCGGCGACGGCGCCGGGCAGGTTCGCGGGGGCGCTGTGCTGATGCGCCAATTCGGCGATGCGCGCGAGGTCGCGGCAGACCCCGAAACCACGATAGCCGCGGAAGTCCCGGGCGCGATCGAATACCGGCAGACCGGACAGCTCGACCTCCAGCCGCTCGGCGCTGTCGTCGACCGGCCAACCCACCGTGAGCCCGCTCCAGGTCTCGTGGGTGGCGAGCGCTTGCGCAACCCGGCCCTCGGGGTCGAGGCCGAGCTCGGCCGCGATCTCCCGCCACGGTCGCCCGAGCACGGCAGCCGTTCGCGGCCCGATCAGGCCGATGAATTCGTCCGACCCGAGCGTGAAGCGGCCCGCTTCGTCCATCTGCCAGACGAAGCGAAGCGGATGACGCCGCTCAGTCGAGGTCGGTGTGGGCGAGGCCGTCGGGGAGGGCGACGTCGGAGAGGGCGGCGGCTCGGGACTGTCCGTCGGCGGCTGCGGAGCAGGTTGCGCTGCGACATCCGGTGGCGCCTGCGCCTCGATGCTTGCCGGCGCCATCGCGGCGACGGAGGCCGAATTGTCGGTCGCAGGCGACGCGGAGCTCTCAGCGAACGCGGTGTCGCCCGTGACCGGGCCGGCAACGGGCTCGGTCGCCGGCGCTTCCGGCGCGGTCTCGGCTGTGTCCTGCGGCGGCGCCGGCACGGCATCGCTCGGCAGCATGCCCTCGTCTGCGACAGCCGCGGGATCGGCGGGAAGCGCCAGGGTTTCGGGCGCGAGCGCTGCGTCGGGCCTGGTGTCGGACGTCGTGTCGGACTTGGCGTCGGACATGGCGTCGGACATGGGTTCGGATTTGGCCTCGGACGTGAGGGGAGCAGCGACGGTGGGCGCGGGCTCATCGGCCGGGCGCCGTTGCGGGAAGGTCGCGATCAGCACCGTCGCGGCCTCGCTGCCGATGCGGTCGGCGGCGATCGGTCCCTGCGCGATCTCAGCCTCCGCATGCCCGGTCTGCACCGCATCGGCGGCCAACGCTGCGGCGCCGAGCGCGGCGAGCGACGTTGCGCCGTCGAGGCGGGCTGCCGCCGCAGGCGTTGCATGGATGAGCTTGCCGTCCGGCGCGAACACCGCGACCGGTGTCTCGCATCCCGCGAGCAGCCGGCGCACGCGCTCGTTGAGCGCAAGCTCGGGACCGGCGCGCTCGGCCGCGACCACGAGCACGGCGGCGGTGTCGTCGGCGAGCGTAATGCGTGAGCACGCACACGCCAGCGCGCGCCCGACGCCGGCGCCGAAGCCGCGCAGCCGCTCGAGGCGCGGCGATCCGTCCGGCGGCAGGGTCGTGGCGAGTTGCGCAATTTGCGCCGCCGCCGGCTGGCCGGCGTCGAATTTGCGCGTGCTGATCGCCGCCGACGTCGCCGCGCCGAAAATCGCCGCCCCGGTCGGGTTGGCCCATAGGATGCGGTTCGCGTCCGCGCTCCACAGCCATGCCGGCAGCGCGCTCGTCGCGATCGGCGCGAGCCGCTCGTCACGCAGGCATGGCAACGGGAACGCGGATTCGCTCATCGAAAGGGCGCACTCCGATTCCGGCGCGAGCGCCGATATCAACGGCATTTTAGCAAATTTTTCATACTGGCCGCGCACGCCGCCGTCCATGCAGCGAGCGCGCGCCAAGCGTGCAAAGCCGCGCTAACGTTAACCCGTCCCTTGCGCGTTCGCAGAGATGCTGCCCCAATTGCGCCTCACGCTGCGAGCTCGCGCATGATGTGGTAGAGCGCCGATTGGCCCTCGAAGCCGATGCCGGGCCGCTCGGAAAGCGGCAGATAGCCGCCGTCGAGCTCGGCGTCATCGGCGAAGCCGCCGAACGCCCCGAACACGCCGGGATAGGATTCCGCGCCGCCGAGGCCGAAGCCGCCGGCGATCGCGAGCGACATCTGGTTGCCGCCGTGCGGAAACAGCGCGCGCCGCGGCCAGTCGTGGCGCTCCAGCATGGCGACGGTGCGCGCATATTGCACGATGCCGTAGGCGTGCGGCGGGTCGATCTGGATGACGTCGTTGCGAGCCGGCACGCAGCCCGCCGAAACGGACCAGGTTTTCCACGTCCTGGGTCGAAAAAAGGTTCTCGCCGGTCGAGAGCGGGGGCTCATAGACGTGCGCGATCTCCGCCAGCAGCGCGAAGTCGAGCGGATCGCACGGCTCCTCGAACCAGCGCAGCCGAAACGGCGCCAGCGCGCGCGCATAGGCGAGCGCCTCGTCGCGCGCAAATTTCGAGTTGGCGTCGACCGCGAGCTGCGCGCCGGCCGGGAGGATGCTGGTGACCGCCTCGACCCGGCGCAGGTCCTCGTCGAGCGGCATGCCGCCGACCTTCATCTTCACCATGGTGTAGCCGGCGTCGAGATGACGGCGCATCTCGTCCTGCAGGTCCTTGACGGTCTGGCCCGGCCAGTACCAGCCGCCGCCGACATAGCAGAACACCTTGGTGGCGACCTTCCCGCCGTTGTAGCGCTCGGCCAGCAGGCGATGGAGCGGCGTGCCGGCGATCTTGGCGACCGCGTCCCAGACCGCGACCTCGATCGTTCCGATCGCGATCGAGCGCTCGCTGTGGCCGCCGGATTTCTCGCGCTGAATCATGCAGGCGAGTATTTTCGCCGGATCGAAATTCTCGCCGGCGGCGTCGAGCAGTGTCGGCGGGTCGGCGGCCAGGATGCGCGGGATGAAGCGCGCGCGCATCTGCGCGCCGCAGGCATAGCGGCCGGTCGAATTGAAAGCGAAGCCCACGACCGGCTTGCCGCCCCGCATCACGTCGGTGATGACGGCAACCACCGAGGTCGTCATCTCGGAAAAGTCGAAGCTCGAGTTCCGGATGTTGGACTTGAGCGGAACCGCGCATTCGCGGATGTCGACGATACGCATCTCGGCGTCCCGTATTTCGATTGCCTTGGCCGGAGCCGATCGGCGGTTCCGGAGTTAATATACTAAAGCGGACCGCATCGTCGCCGCCGGGACGTGGCAATCCACGCAAAAGCGACAATCCACGCAAAAGGAGGAGAAGGACATGACCGTCACCGAGCGTTTCGAGATTCCACCGGAAATGCGGGCATTCGCCGAGAAGAGCGTCGAGCAGGCGCGGCAGGCTTTCGACGGCTTTATTTCCGCGGCCCACCGCGCGGTCAGCACGTTCGAGGGCCAGGCCGAGAGCGCCCGCAAGGGCGCCAAGGATGTCACCGAGAAGGCGATCGTTTTCGCCCAAAACAACATCGCGACCTCATTCGACTTCGCGCAAAAGCTGGTGCAGGCGCGAAATGTCGAGGAAGTGCTGAAACTGCAAGCGGACTACATCAAAACCCAGATGCAGGTGCTGACCGAGCAAGCCAAGGAGCTCGGCGAAAGCACCGGCAAGGTGGCCAGGGACGCCACCAAGTCCAGACACTGACGATCGCCTCGCGAATTGCTGCCCGGCGCGCCGGAGCGATATCCGAGCGTGGAAGGGAAAATATGGCTATTGTGCAATGCAATATTTTCTATTGCGCCGCACCACAACCGATGCTATATTGTGGCTAATGAGCGGCTGCGTAGCCCACCGGACACCCGGGGCGGCGAAGGCCTGCTGTAAGGCACGGACCTGCCGGGCGGCGGGATCCGGAGGATGCCGGGACGCCGCCCGATCACAAGGATGGACCCTATGACCGAGGCCACTTACACGAGCCCAAAAGCAAAGTCGAAGCCCGCCAGCACGTCTGCCGCGTCGGCATTCGAGCTGCCGAAATTCGAGCTGCCGAATTTCGAGATTCCCAAGATGGAAATCCCCGCTGCCTTCCGCGAGATCGCCGAGAAGAGCGTCTCGCAGGCGAAGGAGACCTACGAGAAGATGAAATCCGCCGCCGAAGAGGCGACCGACGTGCTCGAGGACACCTATGCGACCGCCACCAAGGGCGTGTCCGAATACGGCCTCAAGTGGATCGAGGCGGCGCGCGCGAACACCAACGCCACCTTCGACTTCTACGGCGAGTTGATGACCGTGAAGTCGTTCTCCGAGGTGGTCGAGCTCTCCACCGCGCATGCGCGCAAGCAGTTCGAGACGGTCACCGCGCAGACCAAGGATCTCACCGCGCTCGCCCAAAAGGTGGCGACCGAGACCGCCGAGCCGCTCAAGGGCAGCGTCACCAAGGCGTTCCAAAAGGTCGGCTGAGGACCCCAGCGCGACTTGAGTTTGGCTGCACATTGCCGGAGCCCGGGCCCTTCGCCCGGGCTTTTGCTTGAACGCGGGTGCCCGCCGTTGCGACCAAGAACCGACGGCTGGCCGGCTCTTGTCAAATAAAGACGGTGCTCCTAGGTTGCGGCCGCTCGCGAGCAGTGCAGCTGTAGCTCAGATGGTTAGAGCGCCGGTCTGTGGAACCGGAGGTCGGTGGTTCGAAGCCACCCAGCTGTACCAACCTCTCCACGACAATCTGTTTGGTCGGAGCCGCCCAAGGCTCAAGAAGGCTCAAGCGCTACGTGTGGCGACGAAGCGGGCGGCCGCTTTGAGAATCTCGGCATCGCCGCCGAACGGGCCGAGCGCCGATTGCGCCTCGGCGACGAGCGCCTCGAGCCGGCGCTTGGCGGGCCCCGTCCCAAGCACGCCCACCAAGGTGGCCTTGTGCGCGGCCGCGTCCTTGCCGGTCGCTTTGCCGACGGTCGCCGGATCGCCTTCGAGATCGAGCAGGTCATCGGCGATCTGGAACGCCTCGCCGAGCGCCGAGCCGTAGCGATCGAGCGCGTTCAAATTGGCCGGACCGGCCTTGCCCAAAATTGCTCCGGCGACGCAGCCATAGCGCAACAGCGCGCCGGTCTTCATCGCCTGCAAGGTCTTGACCTCGTGCTCGCCGAGCGCCGGCGGCGAACGGTCGAAGCGGCCTTCCGCCGCGAGGTCGAGCATTTGGCCGCCCACCATGCCGCCGAGACCGGACGCGCGCGCGAGCGCGGAGACGAGCTTGAGCCGCACCTCGGCATCGGGATGGGTCTGCGGGCGCGAGAGAATGTCGAACGCGAAGGTGAGCAGCCCGTCGCCCGCCAGGATGGCGGTGGCCTCGTCGAAGGCCTTGTGCGTGGTCGGGCGGCCGCGCCTCAGGTCGTCGTCGTCCATGGCGGGCAGGTCGTCGTGCGCGAGCGAGTAGCAGTGAACGCATTCGAGCGCCGCCGCCGCCATCAGCGAATGCTCGCGCGCGACGTCGAACAGGGTGGCGCATTCGACCACCAGGAACGGGCGGAACCGCTTGCCGCCGCCGAGGCTCGCATAGCGCATGGCGTCGAGCAGCCGCGCCGGCCGGGCCCGCTCGCCGTCGACCGGGGTCGACGCCAGCAATTGGTCCAGGAGCGCTTCCGTCTCTTCGGCGACCTGACCGAGGCGATCTTGGAACAGCGCCTCGACGTCCACGCCTTTTTTCACAGCGTCAATGCGGGCCATGCTTTCCGCCTGCGAGAGCCGCAATGTACCAAGCGGCTCGGGTCCGTCCAAACTTTTCCTAGCCCAATTCATTGAATATGTTGAATTGTTTTTGCGCGGAAGGTTACGAAGGCCGGGCATGACGGTGGCGGGAGTGGCGCCATTCGAACCGAAACGCTCTAAATACGTTCGCACAGGTTCCCCACCATGGCCGATATCGTCGCCTTCGTCGCCTTCGTCCCCCTGGCGATCTGGCTCTACCTGCTCGCCGGCCGCGGTGCCTTCTGGCTTTGCACCGAGCGCGACGATTGGCATCCCGTGCGGCTGCCGCGCTGGCCGCGCGTGGTCGCCGTCGTGCCGGCGCGCAACGAGGCGGAGACGATCGCCGAGTGCATCGGCTCGCTGTTGCGGCAGGACTATCCGGGCGCTTGGACGGTCGTCCTGGTGGATGATGACAGCAGCGACGGGACCGGCGGGATCGCGCAGAGCGTTGCGATCGCGAATGGCGTCGAGGATCGCTTGTGCGTGGTGACGAGCCGCGGTTTGCCGGCTGGATGGACCGGCAAGCTCTGGGCGCTCAAGCAGGGGATCGACGCGGCTGCCGCGCTCCCGCAGCCGCCCGACTATCTCCTCCTCACCGACGCCGACATCGTGCATGCCGCCGAATTCCGTCACCCGGATGGTCGGCCATGCCGAGCCCAACGGACTGGTGCTGACCTCGCTGATGGCGAAGCTGCGCTGCGAGAGCTTCGCCGAGCGCGCCAGCGTCCCGGCCTTCATCTTCTTCTTCCAGATGCTCTATCCGTTTCGCTGGGTGAACCGGCGTGACAGCACCGTCGCGGCGGCCGCGGGCGGCTGCATGCTGGTGCGCGCCGATACGCTGCGCAAGGCAGGCGGCATCGAGGTCATCCGCGATGCCCTGATCGACGACTGCGCCTTGGCGAAGGCGCTCAAGGCGCATGGACCGATCTGGCTCGGCTTGACCGAGCGCGTGCGCAGCATCCGTCCTTATCCCGGCTTCGCCGATATCCGCCGCATGGTCGCGCGCTCGGCCTATGCGCAATTGCGTTACTCGCCGCTCCTGCTATTGGGGACGGTCGCCGGCATGGCGCTCACCTACCTGGTGCCGCCGCTGTTGGCGATGTTCGGGAGCGGAACCGCCCGCGTCGTTGCCGGCATCACCTGGGTGCTGATGGCGATCGCGTTCCAGCCCACCTTGCGGTTCTACGGCGTGGTGGCGTTCTGGGGTTTCGCGCTGCCGCTGATTGCGCTGAAATACCTGCTCTTCACCCTCGATTCCGCCTACCAATATGTGCGAGGACGGGGCGGCAGCTGGAAGGGGCGGGTGCAGGCCAACGTCTCGGGGACGCCATGATCACGCCGGCCGAAGCGCGCTCGGGCAAAGGCCATCGGGACGAGAACTTCCCGGTGGCCTCGAAGCTCATTCATCCGCGCCACCGCGCGCCGATCCTGGCGTTCTACGAGTTCGTCCGCACCGCCGACGACATCGCCGATCATGCCTCGCTGCCGCCGCCGGAGAAGCTCGCGCTGCTCGACCGGCTGGAGGAGACCTTGCTCGGGCGCGGCGACCACGATCCGGTGGGCGTCGCGCTGCGGGCGCAGCTCGCCGAGCGCCAGCTGTCGCCGCGTCACGCCCAGGATCTGCTCACCGCATTCCGGCTCGACGTCACCAAGCGGCGCTACCGCGATTGGGACGACCTGATCGACTATTGCCGGTATTCGGCCATGCCGGTCGGCCGCTTCGTGCTCGACGTCCATGGCGAAAGCCGCGCGACCTGGCCTGCCAATGACGCGCTGTGCGCGGCGCTGCAGATCATCAATCACCTGCAGGATTGCGGAAAGGACTTTCGCGCGCTCGACCGGGTCTATATTCCGAGCGACGCCTTTGCCGGCTCCGGCGTCACCGTGGAATCGCTCGGCGCCGAGCGCGCCTCGCCGGCGTTGCTCGACGCCCTCCACAAGCTCGCCCGGCGCACCGGCGATCTGTTGCGCGACAGTCGGCCGTTCTCCGCCAGCATCGAGGCGACGCGGCTCGCCTTGGAGGTCGCGGTGATCCAAACGTATGCCGAGCGCCTGGTCGGACTGCTGAGCGCGCGCGATCCGCTGAGCGAGCGCGTCCACCTCGGCAAGGCGGGGGTCGCAGGATTCGGCCTCCTTGGCCTAATATGGGGCGCAAGCCGCCGCGTCGGCCGCCTCTTCGCGGCCTCCCACAAACCGCAGGATGCGTGAGCGTTGGCGACGGTAGAGATCCCAGACACGGCGGCCGCCGAGCGGGCGTCGGGCAGCTCGTTCTACACCGCGATGCGCATCCTGCCGCGCGCGCAACGCGGCGCCATGTTCGAGATCTATTCGTTTTGCCGCCAGGTCGACGACATCGCGGATTCCCGCGGCCCGCGCGATGAGCGCCGCCGCGAGCTCGACCGCTGGCGCGCCGACATCGACGCCATCTATGCCGGGGCGCCGCCTGTGCGCGTCCATGGCCTGGCGCAGGCGGTGCGCGAGTTCGGATTGAAGCGCGAGGATTTCCACGCCGTCATCGACGGCATGGAGATGGACGTGATCGCCGACATCCGCGCCCCCGACAATGCGATGCTCGACACCTACTGCAACCGCGTCGCCAGCGCGGTCGGCCGCCTGTCGGTGCGCGTCTTCGGCATGGCGGAGGCGCCCGGCGTCGCGCTCGCCCATCACCTCGGCCGCGCGCTTCAGCTCACCAACATCCTGCGCGATCTCGACGAGGACGCGGCGTTGGGACGTCTCTATCTGCCGGCGGAGGCGCTGCGCGCCGCCGGCATTGCCGCGACCGAGCCGGCGGCGGTGCTCTCGCGCCCGGCGCTCGGCAAGGTCTGCGCGCATCTCGTCGAGCGCGCGCGGGCCTATTTCGCCGAGGCCGACATGATCATGGCGCAGAGCCCGCGCCGCGCGGTGCGCGCGCCGCGCATCATGGCCGAGGCCTATCGGCTGATCCTCGACAGCCTGACGGCGCGCGGTCGGGCGCATCCGCGCCCACCGGTCCACGTCCCGAAAGCGCGGCTGGCGTGGATCATCCTGCGCCACGCCCTGATCTGATGCCGGGGACGATCCACGTCATCGGCGCCGGCCTCGCCGGGCTTGCGGCCGCGGTGCGCCTCGCCGAGCGCGGCGCGCGCGTCACCGTGCACGAGGCGGCCGGCCAGGCCGGCGGCCGCTGCCGCTCCTATCACGATCCCGCGCTCGACATGGAGATCGACAACGGCAACCACCTGCTGCTCTCCGCCAATCACGCGGCGCTGTCCTATCTGGCGACGATCGGCGCAGAGGACGCGCTCGCGGGTCCGCCCGGCGCCGATTTCGCCTTCGTCGATCTCGCCAGCGGCGAGCGCTGGACCTTGCGGATCAATGCGGGCCGCCTGCCGTGGTGGATTTTCGACCGGAACCGGCGCGTGCCGGGCACCAGTGCGCGCGACTATCTGGGATTCGGGCGGCTGCTGTGGGCATCCGCCGGTAAGACCATCTGCGAGGTCGTGAGTTGCACGGGGCCGCTTTACGAGCGGCTGGCGCGGCCACTCTTCGTCGCGGCGCTCAACACCGAGCCGAAGGAGGGCAGCGCCGCTCTCGCCGGCAGCATCATCCGCGAGACCCTGGCGGTCGGCGGAAAGGCCTGCCGGCCGCTGATTGCGCGCGATGGGCTCGGCCGCACCTTGGTCGAGCCGGCGCTGCGCTTTCTCGGCGAGCACAATGCTACGGTCAATTTCGGCCATCGGCTGCGCGCCTGCGATTTCGCCGGCGACAAGGTCGCGGCGCTCGATTTCGGCGACGATGACAAGGTCGCGCTGGGGGAGGGGGATGCGGTGATCCTCGCGGCGCCGCCGGTGGTGGCGACCGATATCCTGCCCGGGCTCAACGCGCCCACCGAATTCCGCGCCATCGTCAACGGTCATTTCCGCATCGATCCGCCCGCCGGCCTCGCGCCCATCATCGGGGTCGTGAACGGTACCGTCGAATGGCTGTTCGCGTTTCCAGGCCGCCTGTCCGTCACGGTCAGCGCGGGGGATCGATTGCTCGACGTGCCGCGCGAGACCTTGGCGAGGACGCTGTGGCAGGAGGTCGCCACCATCACCGGCCTTCCCAAGGCGCTGCCGCCGTGGCAGATCGTGCGCGAGCGCCGCGCCACCTTCGCGGCGACGCCGGCGCAGAATGCCCTGCGGCCCGGCGCCGCCACCGCGTGGCGCAATCTGTTTCTCGCCGGCGATTGGACCGATACGAAATTGCCGGCGACCATCGAAGGGGCGATCCGCTCCGGCAACCGGGCCGCCGATCTAGTGCGGTGAATGTATCTGAGCATGGACTGAGATGAGCAGCGTATCTCTCGACCGGACATCATCGACGCCGACCGCCGCCGCGCCCGACCCGGAGCGGAACATCGAGGCCGCGACCCGGGCGCTGCTCGCCATGCAGCAGCCGGACGGGCATTGGGTGTTCGAGCTCGAGGCCGACGCCACCATCCCGGCCGAATACGTGCTGCTGCGCCACTACCTGGCCGAGCCGGTCGCCACCGAGCTCGAAGCCAAGATCGCCGTCTATCTGCGCCGCATCCAGGGCAAGCACGGCGGCTGGCCGCTGTTCCACGCCGGCGCCTTCGACATGAGCGCGAGCGTGAAGGCCTATTTCGCGCTCAAGATGATCGGGGACTCGGTCGACGCCCCGCACATGGCGCGTGCGCGCGAGGCGATCCTGTCGCGCGGCGGCGCGGCGCGCGCCAACGTGTTCACGCGGCTGATGCTCGCGCTGTTCGGATTCATCCCCTGGAGCGCGGTGCCGGTGATGCCGGTCGAGATCATGCTGCTGCCGCGCTGGTTTCCGATCCACCTCGACAAGATCTCGTATTGGAGCCGCACCGTCATCGTGCCGCTCTTGGTGCTGCAGGTGAAGAAGGCCAGGGCGCGCAATCCCAAGGGCGTCACCATCGACGAGCTGTTCCTGGCGCCGCCGTCGACGCTCGGGCCGGTGCCGAAGGCGCCGCAGCAGAAGGCCACGTGGTTCTGGTTCTTCCGCGGCGTCGACATCGTGCTGCGCGCCGCCGAGCCGCTGTTTCCGAAGCGAACGCGGCAGCGCGCGATCGATGGCGCGGTGGCCTGGGTGTCGGAGCGCCTCAACGGCGAGAACGGGCTCGGCGCGATCTTCCCGGCCATGGCCAACAGCGTGATGATGTTCGACGTGCTCGGCTATCCGGAAGACCATCCGCTGCGCGCGATCGCCCGCAAATCGGTCGAGAAGCTCCTGGTGGTGCACGAGCACGAGGCCTACTGCCAGCCCTGCGTCTCGCCGGTGTGGGACACCGGGCTCACCTGTCACACGCTGCTCGAGGTCGGCGGCGAGCGCGCGGTCGCGCAGGCCCGCAAGGGTCTCGATTGGCTGGTGCCGAGGCAGATCCTCGAGGTCAAAGGCGACTGGGTGGCGCGGCGGCCCGACGTGCGGCCGGGCGGATGGGCGTTCCAATACGCCAATCCGCATTACCCCGACGTCGACGACACCGCCGTGGTGGTGATGGCGATGGACCGCGCTGCAGGGCTCGAGCGGACGCACCGATTTCAATGCGTCCATGGCGCGCGCCAGGGAATGGATCTCAGGCTTGCAGAGCCGCAGCGGCGCCTGGGGCGCGTTCGATGCCGACAACGAATACCACTATCTCAACAACATCCCGTTCGCCGACCACGGCGCCTTGCTCGACCCGCCGACGGAAGACGTCACCGCGCGCTGCGTCTCGATGCTGGCGCAGCTCGGCGAGACGGCGGACAAGAGCCCGGCGGTCGCGGCCGGGATCGGTTATCTGCGCCGCACCCAGCTGGCGGATGGGAGCTGGTACGGCCGCTGGGGCCTGAACTACATCTACGGCACCTGGTCGGTGCTGTGCGCGCTCAACGCCGTCGGCGTCGATCATGGCGCGCCCGAATTGCGCAAGGCGGTGGCGTGGCTCGAGCGCATCCAGAACCCGGACGGCGGCTGGGGCGAGGACGCGACCAGCTACAAGCTCGACTATCGCGGCTACGAGCCGGCGCCGAGCACGGCCTCGCAGACCGCCTGGGCGCTCCTCGGCCTGATGGCGGCGGGCGAGGTCGATCATCCGGCGGTGGCGCGCGGCATCGATTATCTCGCGCGCACGCAAGGCCCCGACGGGCTGTGGAACGAGGAGCTTTACACCGCGACCGGGTTCCCGCGCGTGTTCTACCTGCGCTACCACGGCTACCGCAAATTCTTCCCGCTGTGGGCGCTGGCGCGCTACCGCAACTTGAAGAGCGGCAATGCCAAGGCGGTGGCATACGGGATGTAGTGCGGACGCCTTCTCGGAATGCCCGCCGCCGGCGTGCGCATGGCGGCGGGCAGGTCGCTCCTATCGGGCGCGCGCCCGGCAGCAGCTCGATCGCGGGACCCTACGATCCGGGCAGATAGACTTCACGCTGGTACCACGGGACCGAGATCAAGCTGATCAGTTGCTCGGTGCCGTCGAACAGCGGAGAGAGTTTCTCGCCAGCTGCCTTGAAGGTGAACTTTTGCAGCCGTTCCGTTCCAGTGCCTGCGCCGCGCACCACGTCGATGCCCTGCTCGAAGCGGTAGATGCGGAAGAACTCGGGCTTGGGTTGCGCGTAGACGCGTAGCTCCGCCTTGTCGCGCGCGGCGATGCCGCGCACGAATTAAATCTGCAGCGCGGCCGAATGACCGTTGTCCGCCTTGTACTCCCAGGACTCTTCAACGGTCGTGCCGGCGGGCTCGTGGCGGAGCTTGCGCTCGACGCTGTTGGTCGCCTTCATGCTGGCGCCATAGGGCCCACCCGAGCCGGGGGAAAGCCCGGCGAAGATCATCAGCCCGCCGGTTTCGCTGCCCGGCTTCCTCACCGGCATGCCGAAGACCAGGTTGCGGACCGGCGTGGTCGGCTTGCCGGCGACATCGTGGGCCGCCATTTGATCGACGAAGGTGACCCGCAGGTTGGCGCCCGCGGACGGACCCGAGGTTGCCGGATTCACCTCCCAACCCGGCGGCAACAGCTTCTGAACCGCGGCGTCGGACACCTTGAAGTTCAAGATCGTCCGCACGTCCATGTTGGTTCCGACGAGCTTGTCCTGCGCGAGCGCCGGACTGGCGATAAGCCACAACAACGACAGCAGAAATGCACGCATGATTGTCCTCCCTATGATGACAATCCGGGAATATTAGCAGGTCGCGTGGCCGGTGCCGGGTCTATTTCGCCTGTGGCGAGCGGTCCGCTTACTTGGCGCCGACTACTTGGGGCCGATGCTCCTCACCCGCCAATATTCTTTCGAACCGAGCCGTATCCCTTCTGATGATCTCATCGAATTGATCGGACGCGTTGAATACGATCTCGACGCCCTGCTGGGACAGGCGCGTCTTGAGCTCGGGCAATTGCAGGATTTTCCCGGTCTCCTGGCTGATCTGGTCGATGATCGAGCGAGGAGTCTTGGCGTGCGCCAGCAGCCCGAACCAGGCGTCATATTGAAATTCCGGCAAGCCGGCTTCCTCGAAGGTGGGCAGGTCCGGCAGCGTCGAAATGCGGCTGCGGCTCACAACCGCGATCGGGCGCAGCTTCCCTGCTTGTATCAAGTCCAGCGCCACGGTCACCGGAACAAAATTCAAGTGTGTATCGCCGCGCACGATGCTGGTCAGGCTCTCGGCACCTCTGTACGGCACGTGACTGATATCGATATTGGCGGTTCGCTTGAAGACTTCACCCGCAAGATGGCTGGTGCTGCCGGGACCGGCGGACGCGAAGTTGAGCACACCGGGCTTGGCCTGCGCGAGAGCGATCACTTCCTTGAGCGTCGTTGCCGGCAGAGTGAGCGGCACGACCAGCACCAGCGGAATCAAAGCGACTTGGGCAACACCGACGAAATCCTTGGCGGGATTGAATGAGAGGTTCTTGTTGAAGATTCCGGTTGCCACATGTCCATTGGCGGTGAGCATGACGGTGTAGCCGTCCGCCCCGGCTTTCGCCACGCTGGCAATGCCGGCGATGCCGGGGCGGTTCTCGACGATGACGGGCTGATTCCAAACCTGCGCAAGCTTGTCGGCGAGCGTGCGCGCCAGGATGTCAGCCGTGCTGCCGGCCGAGACCGGGACGACGATGCGCACCGTCTGGGTGGGAAATGGCTGTGCCGGATTGACCGGGCTCGTCTGGGCAAATGCGCCGGAGCTCGCAATGAGCAGACCGAGCAAGACAGTCCGAAGAATGTAAGACGATTTCATCGTGGTGCCTCCCTATGGCCGAGTCGACGCAGCTCGACCGGTCCACCGGGAGGCAAGAGTGAACGCTCGGCCTCAGTGCCTCAAGTGGCTTCCGAGGTTGGGCCGCCGGGGACTGCAGTTGCTTCCGCTTGATCAGCGAATAGGCCGTGATCCTCGCTGGATTGCGCGAACGCCTCGGCTCGCCGCCGTCGCGCGGCTCCTCGCGCTGGCAATGTCTTCGACCGGGGGCTCGCTCACGCCGGGGGCGTCCGGGATCTTGTTCCAATACGCCAGGCTTTCGGTGATGATCTTGGTCGACTGCATGGTCGATTGGCTCAATTGCGCATACTCGATGATCGCGCGTTGCACGCGCGCGCTCTCGCCGAGCAGCTGCTCGCGCCGCCTCCGCAACTCGGCAATAAGGTCGTCGATCTCCTGCAGAGAGGCCCCCGCCACCCGCTCCATCAGTGAGCCGACATGGCCCGCGATATCACTATCCGCGGGCCGCCGCCGCGGGGCAAAGTCGCGGCGCACCAACTCGCGGACTTCCCCTTGAACTCTTATTTCCGCCGACTTGCCGAGCTCAGAGCGTTCACGCGTCGTGAAGAAACCCATGTTCGATCTCCCCCGTTGACCCGCCCCATTGTTCCGGGGCGACCACCGTCCCGATTGCGGCACGAGAATGTGACGACTTCGCGGTGAGGAGTAACGAAGAGCGAGAGAAGCGGTTCCATTCCGGGGTGTTATGCTACCCGCAGAATGCGAGGGAAGCGCCGGACAAGTCGATCAGTGTCGGAAAAATCCGATCACACTATACGTCACTCGGGCGGAGCCGACCCGCCGACGTTGCGTTCCACATGACGCGGCTGAGTTACGGCCGACGCTGGG
>CAVPTV010000046.1:0-84141 GCA_963708765.1 uncultured Alphaproteobacteria bacterium
GCGGGTGTAGCTCAAAGGCAGAGCCGCTGGCTTCCACCCAGAAGATGCGAGTTCGATTCTCGCCATCCGCTCCAACTCATCCGACCTTCGTCTAGCGGCCCAGGACACTCGCCTTTCAAGCGGGATGGCAGGGGTTCGAATCCCCTAGGTCGGACCACTTCGCTCCCCCTTCGTCTAACGGCAGGACGCCGCACTTTGAATGCGGCAATCGTGGTTCGAATCCATGAGGGGGAACGCCGGTGTAGCTCAGCGGAAGAGCGGCGCTCTCATACGGCGAAGGGCGGTTGTTCAAATCAACCCACCGGCACCAATTTCGAGTCAGAGTTAATCCCTGCGGTAGTTCAGTGGTCAGAACGCCTGAATGTGAATCAGGTAGATCGGCACGTTCAACTTCGTGCCCCAGGGACCAACTCGGATAGCGGATGACGGACGATCAGAGGGCGGAAACCTTCCATTTTCTGTCGTCTGCCGTCCGTCGTCCGTGCTCCGAACGGGGGTGTAGCTCAGCGGAAGAGCGGCGGTCTCCAAAACCGCGTCAGCGCGGGTTCGATCCCTGCCTCCCCCGCCATCCTGCTTCGCGCTGACGCGATGAAGGGCTGATCGCCGGCCCCGGAAATCTGGACGTTCACCGCCTCCCGTTCACGGATTTTTTCCGCTAACTCGGCTCAATTTATTGAAAAATAAAGCTTTCTTCCGATCGAACCTTTTAGCGCTGGTGCGCGACTAATCCTCTGAGCCGAGCTCGGACCCACAGGGGGGTCCGCGGCACAACGCGCAACAAGGGGGCGTCCGTGCAGACACGCCAAGGACCCAGGACGGGTCACGCTTTTCTTCTTTATCGATATGATGGTTTCGTGAGCGCCGCCATGACGGCCGGCGCCGGCATCGTGTTGCTCGCCGGCCTGGCGACGCCAGCCGCGGCATTCGGTTGGCGCTCGTTCGCGCCCGCGCCCGAGATCAGCCAGCCGAGCCAATGGGAGCGCCCGGCGCGAACGATCAGGACGGCACCGCGCACAAGCGAAGCCCGCCCCCGCGACCGACGTGGGTGCGACCGAGCAGCCCGCCAAGGCGAAGCAGACGCGCGACGACGACCGAGCTGCCCGCCAAGGTGAAAGAGACGCTGCAGATCGTCGTGTCGCTCGACAAGCAGCAGCTCACGCTCTATTCCGGCAGCCAGCCGATCGCGCATTCGCGCGTGTCCACCGGCACCGCCAGCCATCCGACGCCGACCGGCATATTCAGCGTCATCCAGAAGGATCGCTGGCACCGTTCCAACCTCTACAACGACGCGCCGATGTGGTACATGCAGCGGATCACCTGGTCGGGCGTGGCGATGCACCAGGGCATCGTCCCGAACCATCCGGCGTCGCACGGCTGCATCCGCCTGCCGGAGGCGTTCGCCCGCCAGCTGTGGGGCATCACCAAGCTCGGCGTGCGCGTCGTGGTCACGCGCGGCGACGTCACGCCGGTGGCGTTCGCGCATCCGAAACTGTTCATCTACAAGCAGCCGGACCCGATCGAGGAAGAGAAGCCGATTGAGCAGGCCGCCGCCGAAAGCTCATCGACCGATCTGGTGCGGCAGGCCTACCGGGCGTTGGAGACCGCGCAGGCCTTTACCAAGCCCGGCGAGACCGCGACCGACGCGTCGAAGCCCGGCGAGTCCGCGTTCACCGCCATGGCGCGCGCCGAAAAAAAGCCCGCGCCGGCGCCAGCGTCGGCCACGTCGGCGGACGTCGTGAAGACCGCCTATGACTCGTTCGACATGGGCAATTATCGCCGCGGCAAGTCGGCCGCGAAGGCCACCACCGCGACCTCGGCCGACAACCCGGCCGATACGGTGCGGCCGCTCAAGCCCGGCCCGATCTCGGTGTTCGTCAGCCGCAAGGAAGGCAAGGTGTTCGTGCGCAAGGGCTTCGACCCGGTGTTCGACGCGCCGGTGACGATCGAGCATCCCGAGCAGCCGCTCGGTACCCACGTGTACACGGCGCTCGCCTTCAACGACGACAACGCCAGCCTGCGCTGGACCGTGATGACCGTGCCCAACAACCTGTCGCGGCCGACGCCGTCGAGGAAAAGAGGCGAGCCGGTGCAGGCGGCGCCCGTCGGTCCGGCGTCGAACGCGGCCGCTGCGCTCGATCGCATCACTATCCCGCAGGCCGGCGCTCGATCGCATCTCCGGGCTGATTTCGGCCGGTGCCTCGCTCGTCATCTCCGATCAGGGCCTCGGCCCCGAGACCGGGAAGGGCACCGACTTCGTCGTGCTGACGCGCTGATCGCACGACAGACAACGCACGAGTGACGACGGAGGACGGACAGGGCGGCAGCCCTATCCGTCCTCACTCATTTGTTGTCATCTGTCATTTGCTGTCGGTCGTCGGGCCGCGCGCCAGCGCCGCCAGGGCGTCGCGGGTCGAGACGGCCGGCACCCAGTTCGAGCCGCATCAGCGCCGCGGGATCCGCGACCAGCGAGCCCGCCAGCCGTTGATAGGTCTCGCTGCGTCCGCTCGCCCGCAGCGCGGCTTCGAGCAGCGCCGACGGCACCGGAAACAGGCCGGCGCGGCGGCCGAGGCCGCGCCGCATCGCGGCGATCATGTCCGGGATGGTCAGCGGCTCCGGGTCGGCGACGATCAGCGGCCGCCGCAGCGGTCCGGGCGCGGCCAGCACCGCGTCGACGGCGGCCACCAGATTGTCGAGCGCGAGCAGCGAGCGCCGGGCCGCGAGCGCGCCGAGCGGGAGCGGAAACGGCGAACGCGCGAGCCGGAGGAGCTCCGCCATGTTGCCTTTGACGCCCGGTCCGTGCACCAGCACCAGCCGCAGCGCCACCCAGTCGAGGTCGAGCTCGGCCAGGCCCTGCTCGGCGGCGAGCTTGGAGCGGCCGTAGGCCTCGGTCGGCCGCGGCTCCAGGTCCTCGGTCAGCACGTGGTCGGCGGTCGGGCCGCTCTGGGCGCGGATCGACGACAGAAAGACGAAGCGCTTGGCGCCGGCGCGCCGCGCCGACCGCGCCAGCCCGATCGTGGCCTCGGTGTTGAGCATCCGGTAGTCGTCTTCCGGCAGGCCCGACATCGCGTGCGCGAGACCGGCCGAATGGATCACCGCGTCGACGTCGGCGAGCGCCGCCGCCATGTTCTGCGGCCGCGCCAGGTCGCCCACCACGGCGCTGGCGGATTCCATCGGCACCACGCTGGGCCGCCGCAGCAGCACGCGCAGCCGATAGCCGCGCTTGGGCAATTCCCGCAGCAGGCATTGCCCGATGAAGCCGGTCGCCCCGGTGAGGGCGACGAGAGGTTTGTTGGCCGCGCCGACCGAGTTCACCGCTGCTCTCCGGCCGTCCCATGGGGTGCGTTGTGACGCACCAGTATATCGCAATGCGGCTGTGTTGGTTTCAGCGATATCTCGCGCGTCGCAGGCGTTGCGAAGACCTATCCGGGCTGCCCACTTCCGGAAATCACTGCGGCTTGATATCCAGCTCCCGCATGATCGTCCGATAGCGATCGATCTCCTTGGCGATCAGGGACGTGAATTCCGCCGGCGTGCTCGTCACCACGCGGATGCCCTGCTCGCGCAGCTTGGCCACGACCTCGGACGAGACCGCCGCGGCCGCAAACCGCTCGTGCAGGGCCGCCACCACGGGCCTCGGGGTCTGGGCGGGAGCCGCCACGCCGTACCAGATGTCCATTTCCAGCTGCGGGAAGCCGACCTCGCCGACCGTCGGGGTATGCGGGAGCAGGGGATCGCGTTCGGCGGTGGTGATGGCAAGCAGCTTCAGCTTGCCCGCCTCGACGTGGCTGTGCACCGTCGCGTAGCTGGTGAAGAACAGGTCGACGCGGCCGGCGAGAAGATCGGTCACCGCCGGCGCGGCGCCTCGATACGGCACGAGCGTCATCGGCACGCCGGCAGCTTTCGCCAGCATGGCGCCGAGCAGGTGCCCGGTGGCGCCGACGCTTTGCCCCGCATAGCTCAGGCCGCCCGGCTTGGTCCTGGCGAGCGCGACCAGGTCCGCGACCGACGCCACCGGGCGGTCGGCCGGAATGGCGAGCACGCTGGGCTGCGAAAACAACAGCGTGACCGGCGCAAAGTCCCGGAACGGGTCGTAGGACAAATTCGCATAGAGCGAGACGTTGCTGGCGAAAATCCCGACATTGCCGAGCAGCAGCGTGGTCCCGTCCGGCGGCGGCGGCCTTGACGGCGTTGGCGGCGATCACGCCGCCGCCGCCCGGCCGGTTGTCGACCACGATCTTGGGTCCGCCGCTGTCGGTGATCTTCTGCGCGATCACCCGGATGGCGAAATCGGTGCTCGCCCCCGCCGCAAACGGCGAGACGACGGTCGTCGGCCGGCTCGACAACGGCTGCGCCAGCGCGCCGCCCCACCGAGCGCCGGCGCGGCGCCGATCAACGCGGCGGCCAACACCCTCGAGATGCGTCGTCGCGGCATCGATCGACGCGCCGATCTACTGCCAAAGTCGGCGGCTTGCGATCTCGGCGCCCTCGACCAGCGACTTCATCTTGGCCCAGGCCACGTCGGGATGCACCTCGTCGCCCGCCGCCGAGGTGGCGAAACCGCAGTCGTTGCTCGCGATCACGTTCTCGCGCCCGACCACGTTGGCGAAGCGCTCGATGCGCTGGGCGACCAATTCCGGATGCTCCACCTGATACACGCAGTGCGACACGACGCCCGGAATGAGTATCTTGCCGTCCGGCAGCTTGACCTCTTCCCAGACCTTCCATTCGTGCTCGTGCCGCGGATTCGAGGCTTCGATCGAATAGGCCTGCGCCCGGATCTCGAGCATGAGGTCGACATAGTGCTCGAGCTCGAGGTCGTGGACGCGCGGTCCGACGTTGACGCTGTAGCAGGTGTGGTAGCGCACGCGGTCCTCGGGAATGCCGCGCAGCGAATGGTTCACCATCTCGACCCGCAACGCCATGAACTTCCGGTTTTCCTCGAGCGTCAGTCCCGGCGTTCGATTGTAGTGCGTGATCAGGCGCGGATCGTCGATCTGCAGCAGGAGCCCGGCATCGACGATCGCCCGGTATTCCTCGTTCATCGCGTCGGCGAGCGCGGTGAGGTATTCCTCGTCCGACCGGTAGTACTCGTTGGGGAAATACATTTCGAGGTTGGTCGACGAGATCGCCGTCATGAACACTTCGCCGACGTCGAGGCCGTCGGTCGCGCGCTTGAGGTTCTCGATGTCGGCCTCGAGCTCCGCATGACCGATATATTTGATCGGCCCGGTGCAGATCATCGACATCATGCCGCGCGGCCGGCCGGTCTTCTGGGTGCGCGCGTCGAACATGACGCGCATTTCCTCGTACACGCCGGGGAACGCGAGCGCATCGCGGGTGGGCGACGCGCGATAGCGCAACTGCTCGTTGGTTCGCTCGAGCCCGCCAATACGCGTGCGTGCGTAGTGCGCAAAGCTCGACTTGCTGTGCTCGCCGTCATTGACGACGTCGATCGCGAGGTCGGCCTGCGTGCGGACCACCTGGGCCACGGACGCGCGCACCCGCTGCGCCAGATCGTCGGTGCCCTGCGCGTCGCCCGAATCCTTGGCATGCAGCGGGACCAGAAGCTCCCGCGGCCGCGGCAGGCTGCCGCAATGGCTGGTCAGGATTCGATCGGTGCTGCGCTTCATGTCGTTCAGTGCCCCGGGTTGATGATATTGGTTACTTCATCTGGACCTTCGACTCCATGCAACCGATCAATCCAACGGTTGTCATTCCGGGACGGCGCGCAAGCGCCGGGCTCGGATCCATGACCACGGCCTGGGCTTATGGATTCCGGGCTCGCCGCTGCGCGGCGCCCCGGAATGACGTCGATATGGTTCGAACCAGGGAAACGCTGATCTAGAGCGTAGGGTGATCGCAAGGCACTTGTTGCATTCGGGCAACGGGGTGGAGAAAATTGCTACCGAGCAGCAATCACCAGGCGGAAAATCATGGTGTGAAGACTTCGGACACTAGCGCCCAGGATGAGCATCATGCAGCGTTACTGCGCGCCGCGCTAAGTGCGCGCAGCAAGTTCGTCCCATGGTTTTGCTGTCGCGCCGACGCGGTGCGCGGAGGGGAAGGATGCGTGCCAGCCTCTACCTGGTCGCCGGTATGGCAGGCTTCTTGGCGATTGCCGGGTCGGCCAGAGCGGACGGTGCGAGCACGCAGCTGGCCATGCTCGGGGCCCGGCCGCTATCCGCGCCACAACTGATCATTCCCAGCGCGGATCTGCCCAGGCTGCGTCCGAAGCCCCGTGGTAGTGGTGGTATCGGCACCGATCCAGGCCGCTGCGGCGGCAGTTGTCCGACCGAGAGATGCAACAGGGACGAAATACCGGTCCGGAGCCCAAACGGCAGGGAATGCAGTTGCTTCCCTGACCGATCCTGCCGCAGGTAGCGAGACGCTCACCTCGGCTTCTTGCCCGGGCTTCCTTTCGGCCGTGCCGGCGGTTGCGCGGGTGGGGGCGAGGGGCCTGCAGCCTCCAAGGAACCCAGGCCGGGGGCCACCGAGAGCATACTCTCGGTCAGCCGAGGGGTGCGCGTCACGGGCTCGCCCTGCACGCCCGCTGCTGCACGAAGCAGGCTGAGCTGGTCGTAATAATGCATGCTTGCGAGGCCGGGGAGGGCGGCGAGCCCGCGGACATAGTCGCGATATCCAGCCAGCGCACGGGCGGCGGCCTGGTTTCCACCGTGACCCTTGAGCTCGCCCGATTCGCGCACGATCGTATCAAGCGCGCGGGCGCAGGTTTCTCCGAGTTTCAGCGTAAGTCCGGCATAGCGCTGCATACCGTCGGCGACCGTCAGCGCCATCGCAAACTGCGCTCGCGCCAACGTGGCGACTTTGGACTGAAGAGACTCGTTCATAGATTTCTCCTGTGCGGACGCGGACGCCGATACGCCGCGCTCCTCACCGATCATGCTCTGCGGCTCGAGACTTCGCAGCATCGCACCAGTCGGACAAAGACCCTCTCGAAACCCGCGCAAATCGATGTCAGAATAGTACGCAGCGCCTCGCCTGCTGTCGAGGAGGTTCCTTGCAGACCTTGCGAATTTCGCGTGGATATAAGCGCGGCCCCGATCACGGAGCAACGCGACAGCTCATGCCTTCATCAAGGAGATCGACATGCCAGAGGTAACGGTCGTCGGCGCCGGAATTGCAGGTCTGGCCGCCGCATTGCGGCTCGCCGAACGGGGCTACCAGGTGACCTTGTTCGAGCAGGAAGACTTTTTGGGCGGCAAGCTCGGCGCCCACATCGATCGCCGCAATGATCCGCCGGCCTACCCGAATGACTATCACGAGCACTCGTTTCATATGTATCTGAATTGGTACCATAATTTTTGGCAGATCGCCGAAGACATCGGAGTGCGCGGCGACTTCAAGGCGCAACCGGAAATGACCTATCTCAAACGCGACCAATTCGTCAAAGACGGCCATCCGCCGCAACTGATCAACGTCGGAGCGATCGGCTCGTCGTGGCACAACATTTTCTCCGGTGTCGAGTCGCCGGCGGACATGCTGATCTACGGCTACTCGCTCATCGATCTGCTCGGAAGCGCTGCTTTGCCGATCGCTGCTCCTGCCAATAACAGCGTGTACGGGTTTCTGACGTCGCTTCCGTACATGACCGACCGCGCAATTGCGTTGCACGGACAAACTTTGGCGAAGGCCTTTGCCAGCCCGACCTACTTGAACGCAGCAGCGACCTACCAAAAATTCATCGGCTATGGATTCCGCCAGCCGGCGCCGATGACGTGGCTCTTGAAGGGCAATACCCAGCAACATCTCTTTGAGCCGTTCCGGAAACACTTGGAGAAACTCGGAGTAGACATTCGGTGGCTGCATCGTGTCGATCGCATCGATGTCCAGAACTACGAAATCACCAGCCTGAAGATCTCACGGCTTTCGCAATCGCAACAGGCGGATCTCGCCGTTCCGAGAACCAACAGCCGGCTCGTGGCGCAGAGCTTCGACTGGCCGATAGCAGGAGACGTTATCCTGGCAGTCCCGATCCAGGCATTGTCGAAGCTGGTCGACGAAAAGATGTTCTTGTCAGCACCCGAGCTCGGCGACGTCCGCAGGCTTCCCACTCGACCCATGGCCAGCCTGGACGTCTATTTCAAGAGGACGATTCCGGACGTCCCGGCCGGGATCACGCTTCTCCTCGAATTTCCCGTACAACCTGACCTTCATCGACAACTCGCAGCTGTGGCCCGGCGGCGAACAGCCGAACGTGACATTCCTCAATCTGGTCATGTCGGATTACAGTGTCTTTGCCGACTACACCGACCCCGACTATGCGCCGTTGATCAAGGAATACCTGTTTTACGAATTACGCCACTATATCGATTTCAAGTACGTATGGCAGGGCCCGAACCATCCCAAGGACGATGATATCGACCGCGAGCGGTCCTATCTGCAAACCAACACCCGCGAGCAACTCTTCTCCAACGAAGTCGGCAGCTGGCAGTTTCGTCCGGGGCCGACCTGCAAGATCTCGAACCTGTTCCTCGCCGGCGACCACTGCAAGACCTTCATCGACGTCGTGACCATCGAGGGTGCGGTGGTGAGCGGATTGATGGCCGCGGAGGCATCGCGACAGCGAACGGGCGTCGGCGAACCGATCGAGATCATCGAGCCCGACGCCTTTCCGCAGACGGCCATGGCCGCACTCAAGCTGATGGGGGCCCCTTATGCCTATGCGGCAAAGGCCTGGACCGTGATGGCTGACGGCTTTGCGTCACGCTGCAAGGACATGTTCCCGAACGGCTGATCGCACGTCCGGGAACGCAGGCTGCCGCCCGGGATCGATCGGGTTCGGCCGCGTGATCGCTATTTGCAGACCATCGCCGCCGAGCAATCAGCGGACATCTGCTCCAGCCAGCCATTGGCATCCGGCTGGCGCGGCAGGCCGAGATCCTGCAACATTCGGCACACGCAGGCCTGATTGCCCTCGGGCAGCCACAGGCGGCAAATGCACCCTCCGGGATTCGCGGGATCGCCCAATTGCAGCGCAACGTTACCGGCGACTTGCTCGCCCTGGCCCGCCGCGCTCCTGGAGATCAGCGTCTTGAGCGGGACTTTTCTTTCTCCCGCATCGTTCTTGCCCAGTCCGTAGGTGTAGATCGGAATGTCGGTCGCGCGGCCGCTGCCGAACCGCGGAAACGCTATCGACAGCGCGGTCGGATCATCACGGTCGACCACGAAGTCCGTCTTATCGGTCGAGTAATTGACCAGCAAATTCGGCGCCAGCGTCTTGCTGTAGCCCCACAGGGCGGCGGCGCGGATGAGGTTGAATTTCGCGTTCACCGACAAGCTCAAGAAAATGTTGCCGGGCATTTCCTCCGGATCGTCCCGCGGCCGCACGAACAGCGCCACTCCGACCTCGCGATACACGCCGAGGTCGGTCTCGCG
This sequence comes from uncultured Alphaproteobacteria bacterium, assembly GCA_963708765.1. Classification (GTDB taxonomy): domain Bacteria; phylum Pseudomonadota; class Alphaproteobacteria; order Rhizobiales; family Xanthobacteraceae; genus VAZQ01. The sequence goes on from CAVPTV010000046.1 coordinate 9,397, forward strand.
GTAGTCGCAGCCCAGGATCGTGAGCGCCGCGCGCCCGCCGCCGACGTCGACAACCTTGTATTTGTCGGTGATCAGCGAGAGGTGATACTGCGCCTTGTCCGCCGGCACCATCCATATCGCCCACCCTTGCGACGCATCGACGATGCGAACGGGCAGAACGACCGGCACGCCGTCGACGACGTACGTCTTCGGCAGGGGTGGTGCGACCCCGATCGGATTGCGGACGTCCGAAGGCTCGCCCTTGACATGCCGGTCGAGATCCCTGCTCAACTTGTCGAGCGCGACGGTGAGCACCGTCGGCATCTCGCTGTAGTAGCTCGACATGCCGGCTACGAATTTCTCGAGCAGATCCCCGGAAGGCTGCGGAGCGACGGCGGCCTTGGCGGCTTCGTTCGCCGCACGGCGCAGATAGCCGGAGCCCATCCTCCATGACCGGTCCCAGAGATCCACGCCGAAGCTCACATAGGCGCGGGCGAGATGGAGGCAGTCCACCGAGGTGACCAAGGGTGGAGATCCGCGTGGGGCTGGCATGGCGGAAGCCTTTTCGATCAAAGCGACGCTGGGCCGGCAGCATTGCCGAAATAGCCGGCTCGCGAAAACATCCGAACTCCGGGAGTACCAGCTGAGAGGCCGAGATTCTGCTTCGACGCTACATTATCCGCTGGACAGCCGCTTGTCGACTTGGCTAGGCCCGCGCCTGCCCGCCGCCGGCAAGCGTCTGCGCTGCAGGCAGGAGATCATCGCAGCGTGTCGAGCAATGCCTTGGCCTCCTTGAGATCGCGCGTCCCGAAGCCTTCGGTGAACCGGCTGTAGACGGGTGCAAGGACATCGTACGCTTGCTTGCGTCCGTCTCGCTTCACGAGGACGCGAGCGAGGCTGGTGGCAGCGCGCAGCTCATACGATCTCGCGTTCTGTCGGCGCGCTATCGCGATGCTGCTTCGGAAACGACCCTCCGCCTCGTCGAGGGCGGCGTTTGACGATGAGCCCAGGACTTTTCCCGCGATTTCTATGCAATTCCGCTTCCGCCCATCGCTCGTTTGTCGATTCCACGGCGGCAAGCGCCTCCTGGACGGCCTCGCTCGCTTCCCTGGGTCGGCCTTGCTGTGCGTATGCGTTTGCCAACATGCACAGGAAAATAGGCGTGAACAGGGTCGAGCCGGTCGATGCATACGTATCGAAACCGGCATGCAGCGTCCGGGCGGCCTCGACACCCCGTCCGCTATCGGCCAGGCACCAGCCCTGCAGGAACAGGCCCAAGGACTTCCAAAACAGCAAGCCATGCCGTTCAACGAGAGCCATCAGCTCGCCGATATGACCCTCTGCCTCTGCAAGTTTGCCGCAGAGGATTTCAGGCACGGCGACGTGGAACAGAGCGTATATCAGGGTGGGAACCTGACGGAGATCCCGCGCTTCTGCGAGTAGCTTTTCGACGTCCGTCAGCGCGGCTTCCGGATAGCCGAGGTGCCACAATGTCCACGATCGAAACGCCAGCGCCGACACGCCGATGTCCTGGCTGAAGCGCGTGGCCAGCGGTCGATGCTGTGCCGGCACATAGAGGGCGACGGCCTGATCCAAATGCGTCCGCGCCTCCTCGAACTCTCCGCGCACGACCAGCGACACGCCCATGAGGCGGTGGCCGAGCAGTCGCGGCGCCGATGAGCCCTGTTTCTCCGCAAGAGCCAGGATTTCAGTCGCACGCTCGCGCATCATGTCGGCATTTACCGCGACATAATGTCCAACCCAAAGGCCATACATGACCGAGAACTGCAGCAATGGGTCTTCCGGGTGCTCGCCCAGCGTACGCGCGTGCTCGACCATCGACCGCGCGTCCTGGAACGCGGCAATCACCTCGGGAGCCGCATAACCTTTGATATGCACCAATGTTCCCGCCAGCGCCACTTGCAGGGTCAATTGCTCGCGACGCAGCGCGGTCGTCAGTGGGAGTCTCGCAACTTGCTCCAATCCCCTTCTCAACTGCGCGACCGCTTCCGTGAGTGCCGAACGTGAAATCGATTGCTGACCGGCTTTGCCCCAATAGCCGGCGGCTTTCTCCACAAATCCCGCCTCCGTGCAGTGATGGGCGAGCAGCTCGGGGTGTGTTTCACCGGTTTCCGTAAACTGCTGCTCCAGCACATCGGCGATGCGAGCGTGCAGCTCTTGGCGCCGGCCGCGGAGCAGCGTGCCGTAGGCCGCGTCTTGGACCAGAGCGTGTTTGAACACGAAATGAGCGCTTGACGGCGTACCTGCGCGGAACAGCAGTCCGACCTGGACGAGCCGATCGAGGCAGGCTCGAAGCTCGCTATCACCCAAGCGGGCCACGGCAACCAGCAGCTCATAGGAGAATTGCCGCCCGATCGTCGCGCCGATCTGTGCCACCTCTTTAGCGGAGCCGAGACGATCGAGACGGGCCATGAGCGAGGCGTTCAGCGTGACCGGGATATCGCGCGTCACCGACGCAAAGCTCGACAGCGCAACCCGGGCCCTGAGCTCGGTGGCGCCGGCTTCGAGAATGGCCTTCGTCAGCTCCTCGATGAAAAGCGGCACGCCGCTCGTTCGATCGATAATCTCCTGCATCACGTCGGTCGGCAACGCCTCACTTCCAGCGATCCGCTCGACGATGGTGGCAACGTCGCGTGGACCGAGCCGGTTCAGCATGAGCAGAGTCACATGAGGCTGCCCGATCCAGGGCGGGACGAACTCGGGCCGGCACGAGATCAGAGCCAACACTCGTATCCGCTGGATGCTGTCGATCATCCCGCCCAACAACTCTACGCTCGTCGGATCGGCCCAGTGCAGATCTTCGAACGTTACCAATACGGGTTCTTGCCGAGCCAGCACTTCGAGTTGCCGACCAAGCGCGTCCAACGTCTTCTGCTTACGCTGCTGTGGATAGCCGAGCCGGGAATCGCTGATACTCGGCAGCGACAATAGTTCGGCGATGGCCGCCCTGTCTTCAACCGTAGGCGACGTGCGCGAGATCAGCGCATCAAACTTCTCGAGCTTCGACTGCGGATCGTCCTCGTGCTCGAAACCCGCCGCATGTTCAAGTTGACTGATGAATGGGTACAGGGCGCTATTGGTGCGACTCGGAGAGCAAAAATAGCGCAACGCAATGTGCGGCTCATCTGCGATCCGCTCCAGCAATGCGACCGCGATCCGCGACTTGCCGATTCCGGGCTCACCCGCCAGCAGGACGACTTGACCTGCGCCGCTCTTTGCTCGCCGCCATTGCCGCAGTATCAGGTCGATTTCGTCTTGGCGCCCGACCAGCGGGGTCAGCGCAGTCGGATGCAAAGCCTCGAAGCGACTTTCAATGGCGCTCGGCCGCAGCACCTGCCAGACACGGACCGGCTCGGGGATGCCTTTGAACTCGATCGGGCCGAGATCACGACAATCGAACAGATTGCCCACGAGCTGACGCGTGCTATGGGCAATCGTGACGGAGTCCGGCTCGGCAGCCGCCTGCAGGCGAGCCGCCAAATTCAGGGTCTCACCCACGGCGTGACGTTCCTGCACTTCGGCCAAAGCGAGCAGATCGCCCATGATGACGACGCCGGTGGCGATACCGACGCGCGACTGCATCTGGATCGGAGCGTCCACCCGGATGACGCGAATGGCAGTCACGAGCTCCAAGCCGGCGCGAATGGCCTGCTCGGCATCGTCTTCGTGCGCCTCGGGGTAGCCGAAGTAAACGAGCGCCCCGTCGCCCATGTACCTGGCTACGAAGCCGCCAAACGGCCGAACGGTCTCAGCGACGCACCTGTGATAGGCGGCCATGACTTCACGCATATCTTCAGGATCGAGACGCGAGGTCAGCGCAGTCGACCCGACCAGGTCGCAGAACAGCGCCGTGAGCTGCCGGCGCTCCGCCCGGTCGGTCCGCTGTGTCGCAGTCGCGACCGGGGCCTGTTGCGAAGCCGCCGCAGGCGCGGTCGTGCCGAGCGTCGCAATCGCCTTGAGCAGTTTCTTACGGTGACCGAGGACAACAACTCCGAGCTTCTCGAGGTCGGTCTCCGTCAGCTCGGCCAAGACCTCAGCGTCGATGGCGTTGTCTTGAAATGTTCGCTCGTAAAGCGCCAAATCAAGATCATGTAGCCACGCCGCGATATCCAATGCTTCCTCCGCCCAGATTATCGTCCGGACAGTCGTCGCGTTCGATCTATCATGGTGAATAGGGGCTCCGGGTTGGCCGCAAAGAGCTGCGCTTCGGTCTTGGCTTCCTCGGCAATTCCGTCCAAGTAGGCTTCGGCTTCGGGAAGTTTCGCCTGGAACGCGTTCGCGAGCTCCTTTAGATCGTCGTCATTCGGCTTGCAGAATATGCGAGCGATGCCGGGATCGCGGATGGCCAGCGCTGCGGGCAAAGTCAGAATCCCGTCGCGCAGATCGTCAAATCCGCCGCCGCCGAGGGCCGTGGTTCCCCGGACGTCCGCAACGTCGTCGCAACCGTGATAGAGCAACCCCAAGAGACCGCCGAACTTGCGCAAGCGCCCGGTTCGATCGCCCAGGCAGGCGGCAACTTCGAACATCGAGCCGGTGTCCTCGCCGGCGATCTTGCGCCAATCTTCGACACCCAGAGGCTGTCGCCGCAGGCGCCACTGCATGCATTCGGCCACCGCCAAGCGCTTCAGGAGCTCGGACATCAGGTCGCTGGCGTGAAGATCATCTCCGGCGACGCGGTATCCGTCCGCGACAATGTACCCGGATGTCATCAATGCCGTCAGCTGCCCGAACTTCTTGTGCAGTGTCAGCTGCTCGCGTCGATAGTCCGACTGATCGACGATATCGTCGATCACCAGCGACACATTATGCAATAGCTCGATGAGGAGAGCGCCGCGGATGATCGCCGGCGGGATGTCGCCCTGGTGCATGGCCCGGTAGCAGGAGAACACGGTCAGCGGACGGAAGTACTTGGATTCGGCGACGAATTGCCACTTGAGCGCTTCCTGCATCTCTTCGTCTGACTGGTCGATCCAGCGCGTGATCTGTCCACGCAATTCGCGCAGCTCCCGCTCAAAGCTGAGATCGAAGACGATTGATGTCCCGGATACTTCGAGCATAGGACGTCCAGTTTTTGTCGCCGCAATCTTCCTCGGTCACCCTCGGCCCGGTTCAGAGCTTCGCTTTCCAGCGCCGCCGGTATTCAGGCGAGTCTTCAGGGTTGCCGGCGGCAGTCGCGACCTCCGCGGCGAGCTTCTCGAGCTCGGATTGGAATGAGCGAGCTTCCTGCAGGGAGACGTCGCCGACTTCGCGCAGGTATGCACGAAGTTCCTCGGCCAGTGCACGTCGCTCTTCCTCCGAACGGTTCGGATTGGTTGCGCTTGCCGAAAGCGACCGCAGGATGCCGGCTTGGTGGGCGCCGTAGGTTTGCGCCAGCTTGCGCCAGTAGCGCAGGCCGCCCATGGCTGCGATGACGTAGGCCTGCGCCACGAGCGAGGCTATCTCGGCCGGCTTGCCGGCGCTCTGCGGCTGTCCCGAGCCGGCGGCGGCGCCGAGATTCGCCCCGGCCAAATCCCGGAATGCCGAGACCGCGCGAAGCATTTGCTCGATGCCCGGCTCGAACGATACCGAGGCGCCGCCACTGCCGGACTTTCCTTGCGTCAGCACGCTCTCGAAGGCGGATGCCCCGAGCAACCACATGTCGCGAACCGCACCGGCGATCGCAAGCAGCGGATCGCCGCCGTCCGCGTGACTGCCCGCACCGCCATTCTGCGAATCGACCATCGAAGATGCAACCGGTTCAATGATGATATGGGAGCGCTATTCTTGTAAGACACTTCAAGCAATACAAGCAATACTAGGGCGTCCATTGTTTCAAGCGCGCCAAAGAACCAACCGAGCGCGCGCATCATCCGTGATGTAACGGTTCATAACAAGTCCGCCAGCCGGGTCGGCGGTGTCGCCTCCCCGAGGACGGGTGCCCGGGGGAGCCATCGCTCGGCCTGCTGCAACGCGGCTCCATCACCGAGCGCCTCGGATTGCGGCGGGTCGGGTCCAGCAGGTATTCAGGGATGGCCGCGCATTCAGCACGCCTTCTTGACCCCGGCATCGTACTCAGTCGCACGTCGATTACGCTTCCAAACGCTGATCCGACCGGGCAAAATAGACAACCTGATTCAACCCAAGCGTGCGCGAGATCGTTTACAACGAGCGGTATTCTGATACGATCGCGGCAAGAACAATAGCATAGATGTCCGGAGGAAGATCGTGACCAGGAGGTGGGCGCTGGTGCTGTCCGTCGCGGCCACATTCGGCTGCGCGGCGATGACTTACGCGCAACAGCCCGGCAGCATTTCCGATGGGGTGGTGAAGATCGGGCTCTTGCTCGATATGGCGGGCATCTATTCCGACATCACCGGCGCCGGCGCTGTAACGGCAGCGAAGATGGCGATCGATGATTTCGGTGGGAAGGTGCGCGGCAGGCCGATCGAGCTCGTCGTCGCGGATCATCAAAACAAGGCGCCCCTCGCGGCCGAGCTGGCGTCGCAATGGTTCGATCGGCGCCAAGTCGACGCGATCCTCGACGTCGTCGCTACGCCGCCCTCGCTCGCCGTCATGGAGGTCGCGCGACGGAAGAACAAGATCGTGATCCTGACCTCGCCGGCCACGGTCACCATCACCAACGAGGCGTGCGGGCCGAATTTCGTTCACTGGACCTATGACACCTACGCCATGGCCCACGGCACCGGGGAAGCCATGGTCAAGCAGGGATACGACACCTGGTTCTTTCTCACCGCCGACTATGTCTTCGGTCATGTTCTCGAGCAAAACGTGCGCGACGTCGTGATTGCAAATGGCGGCAGGGTGCTCGGATCGGTCCGCGTGCCGATCAACACCGCGGATTTCTCCTCATTCCTCCTGCAAGCGCAGGCCTCCAAGGCCAAGGTCGTCGGCCTCGCCAATGCCGGCGCCGATACGATCAACTCGATCAAGCAGGCGGCGGAATTCGGCATCGTGCGCGGCGGCCAGAAGATGGTGGGGCTGCTCGTCTTTCTCAACGATGTCCATAGCCTCGGCCTGGAGACGGCGCAAGGCATGCTGCTGACCGCCGCGTTCTATTGGGATATGAACGATGAAACGCGCAACTGGTCGCAACGCTTCTTCAAGCTGGACGGCAGGATGCCGAATATGGTGCAGGCGGGGCAATACTCTTCGACGATGCACTATCTCAGAGCCGTGGAAGCCGCCGGCACCGACGAGACCACCGCAGTCATGCAGAAGATGCGCAGCACGCCGATCAACGATTTCTTCGTCAAGAACGGCCGCATACGCGAGGACGGACGCATGGTCCACGACATGTATCTGTTCGAGGTGAAAAAACCTTCCGAATCGAAAGGTGCGTGGGACTACTACAAGCACGTGATCACGATCCCGGGCGACAAGGCCTTCCTGCCACTGTCCGAATCGAAGTGTTCGCTCGTCAAGAAGTGAGCGCGCGACGGCTGCGCTCAACTGCACAAGGTGCGTTTGTTTGGCCTCGAGGGGCTGTGGTGCACCTGAAACCCAGCCGCGCTCTCGCCCGGGCGACGCGCACGGCGCTCGCCGAACCGGCGTACCAGCGGACGCTGATCGAGTCGGGTTTCGAGCCCGAGGTCGATTCAAATCCGGAGAAGTTCCGACGCGCGCTCGAAGGCGACATCGCGCGCTGGACGCCGGTCGTCAAAGCGCTCGGGCTGAAGATCGACTAGACGCCGAACCCACGAATCCTGCGTGTCCGCTAGCACAAAGTTGGGAGCGCTCCATGTTCGATGGCGTGATGCTGCTGTGGTTCCTGCTGACGGCGGCTGCGCTGCTGTTCGTGGTGGTGGACATCCGCACCACGCCGGAATCTCCGGTGCTCAAATGGGGGTTCGTGCTGCTGACCGCCTACACCGGCGTCGTCGGTGCGTTTCTTTACGTGCTCGGCTGCCGCGAGCCGCTGCCCGGGCTGCACGAGCGGTACGTTGCCGTGCGCTGGCGGCAGGCGCTGGGATCGACGATGCATTGCGTGGCCGGCGACGGCGTCGGCATCCTCGCGGGCGCTGTGCTCGCGAGCGTCTTCGGCCTCACGGGATTGGCCGAGATCGCCGTCGAATACATCCTGGGCTTCGCCTTCGGCTGGACGATTTTCCAGGCACTGTTCATGCGCGACATGGCCGGAGGATCGTACCGGCGCGCGCTGACCGGCACGTTCGTGTCGGAGCTGCTGTCGATGAATCTTCTGATGGCCGGAATGGTGCCGACCGTGATGGCGCTGAAAGCGCGCATCGGATCCGCGGCCGATCCGATGACGCCAAGCTTCTGGTTCGTGATGTCGATGGGGCTTTTGGTCGGCTTCATCGTCGCCTATCCGATGAACTGGTGGCTGGTGGCCAACAACTTGAAGCACGGCATGATGACGGTGCGCCCGGCGGGCGCGGCGGTCGGTGCGCAAGAGCATGGCGCTCACGCCGGCATGGCGGGCGGGCCGGCTGCCGCACCGAGCATGTCGATGGATCGCGGGAGGGCGCCGCGGCCACCGCTGCCGGTGATGGTGCTGCTGTCATTCCTGGCACTGGCGGCAGGCGTGGCCATCGCTCTCCTGTCGCGGCCGAAATGAGCGGGCCGAGCTTGCGGACTTCAGCGCGGCGCGTACGATTTATAACCTCGGACTAACCAAATTGTGACCTCGGACTAACGCCCGAGGGCGCTCGCGCCGTAGCATTGCCCGAGGAGGCCTGACCATGCTTTCACGCCGCGCCTTCCTGGTGTCCGCGCTTGCGACCTCCACAGTCTTCCCTGCCGTGGCGCGAGCCCAGACGACGCCACAGGCCGGCTCTGGTGGGAGCAGCGTGCCGCCAACCGTCCTGCGGCTGCAGCGCCGCAGCATCGAGGTGAACGGCAAGCCTGCGTCGGTCTTCGGAATCCAGCAGCCCGACGGCACCTTCGGCATCAGGACGGACGTGGGCAAGCGGTTCCGCGTGCGCGTGGAAAACAAGATCGACGAGCCGAGCCTGATCCACTGGCACGGCCTGACGCCGCCATGGCAGCAGGACGGCGTCCCTGGCATCTCGGGGCCGCCGATACCACCTGGCGGCAGCGCCGATTATGATTTCCCCCTGCGCTTCGGCGGGACGTACTGGATGCACTCCCACCAGGGACTGCAGGAGCAGCTGCTGATGGCGGCGCCGCTGATCATCCGCGATGCGCGCGACCGGCCGGACCAGCAGGACGTCGTCGTGATGCTGGCCGACTTCAGCTTTCGGCCGCCGGAGCAGATTCTTCGAGGAGCTCAAGAAAGGCGGCACCATGCCGTCCATGAAAGGCGCCTCGCCGCCAGCTCCCGCCGGGACCCCTGCCCCGATGCCGGGCATGACCATGGGCGGACCGGCCGCCAAGCCGGATTTGAACGATGTGACATACGACGCCTTCCTGGCCAACGACCGCACGCTCGGCGATCCCGAGGTGGTCAAGGTCGAGCCGGGCGGGCGCGTGCTGCTGCGCGTCATCAACAGCTCTTCGATGAGCGCCTTTCACGTCGACCTCGGCGCGCTCGACGGCCAACTGATCGCCGTGGACGGCTTTCAAGTCGCACCCGTGACAGCCCGGCGCTTCCCGATTGCGGTGGCGCAGCGGCTGGATATCCGGCTGGCGATTCCGCGCGCCCCGGCGGCGCACCCCGTGCTCGCGGTGCTCGAAGGCGAAAACAAGCAAACCGGCATCGTGCTGCTGGCCGGGCGGGCGCCGATCGCGCGCATCCCGGATACGGCCGGCATGGCGTCTCCGGCGCTCACGCTCGACCTGGAGGGCCGCCTGCGCGCCGGCAAGCCGCTCAAGCCGCGCAAGGCAGATCGCGTTCACACCCTCAACCTGACGGGTCGGATGGCGGGCTACGTCTGGTCGATCAACAATGTCGTCTGGAGCAAGGACGTCCCGCCACTACCCATCGCAAAGGGCGAGCGCGTCGAGCTGGTCATCATCAACCAGACACCGATGCCGCATCCGATGCACCTGCACGGGCACGAATTTCAGGTCGTCGAGATCGACGGCAAGCGCTTCGCCGGCGCGGTGCGCGACACCGTGCTCGTGCCGCCGGGCCGCCGGGTGGTCGTGGCCTTCGACGCCAACAACCCGGGGCATTGGGCGTTCCATTGCCATCTGCTGTACCACCTCGAGGCGGGAATGTTCACGACTTTCCGCTACGTGTGACGGTGCAGCGCCTCGCACGAACAGCTGCACGATGCGATATCGATGCGAGTACGGTTGCTGGTCCAAAATGCACAGCAGCCCGGCCATCAGAGCGGCGAGATCATCAGTCGCTGTGTCGCGTTCAAATCGCCCCGCAAAGCGTATCAGACGTTATGCAAATCAGCAGGGTGAAGTGGTGGAGCCAAGGGGAGTCGAACCCCTGACCTCTTGAATGCCATTCAAGCGCTCTCCCAACTGAGCTATGGCCCCACGCGGGACGCGGTGTCGGGACGGCCGCGTCCGGAACGAATGACGGATTGTAACGGGACTGGGCCTCCGTGACCAGGATGCGGCTCGCCGCATCGTCCGGCCGGCGCGGAGGCTATCGCTCCTCCTCCTCGTCCTCGACGTCGCCGATGATGTCGGTGACGTCCTCGTCGCCCTCCTCCTGCTCCTCGATGAAGGCGGCGTCGTCCATGGTCTCGTCCTCGAGCTCGATGTCCTCATCGGCGCCTTCGACCGCCTCGCCCTCGCCGGTCTTCTTGCCTTGGGCCTCGGCGTCCGCCTCTTCGAGCGAAACGAATTCGGCCTCGGCGGTCTCCGGCGCCACCACCTCTTCCTGGCGGAACGGCCGCGGCGCGGGCTGCCACCGGCTCCGGTCGCGAGCGCGCGGAAACCGCCGCGAGCTCCAGGACGGTGTGGCATTTCGGGCAGACGATCGGGTCCTTGCTGAGGTCGTAGAATTTGGCGCCGCAGTTGCGTGCAGAGGCGCTTGGTGCCGAGCTCGGGTTTGGCCACGGTCCGGGTTCCTTGAGCGGGTCTGAAATTGAGGTGCTTCACTTGGCGAGTTGCGCTGCCGGTGTCAATAGCGCCCTACGGGCATTTCACGGGCATTCAAGGGCATTGCGCGGGGCCGCAAAGCGCCGATTTTGGCCCGGATGACGCCCCTCCGACCCCATGCTAGGACGGAGCCTCCGACGCCGAAGGTCGCATTTGGATCACGCCGCTCCGCTCCCGCTCACCGCGCGCCGTTCCGGCCCGCTCAAGGGCCGTGTGCGCGTGCCCGGCGACAAATCGATCTCCCACCGCGCCCTGATCTTCGGCGCGCTCGCGGTCGGCGAGACGCGCATTTCCGGGCTGCTGGAAGGCGAGGACGTGCTCAACACCGGCCAGGCGATGCGCGCGCTCGGCGCCCAGGTCGAGCGGACCGGCGAGGGCGAGTGGCGCGTCCGCGGCGTCGGCGTCGGCGGCTTCGCGCAGCCCGATGCGCCGCTCGATTTCGGCAATTCCGGCACCGGCGTGCCGGCTGGTCATGGGCGCGGTCGCCGGCTGCCCGATCGTCGCGACCTTCGACGGCGACGCCTCGCTGCGCTCGCGTCCGATGCGGCGCATGCTCGATCCGCTGCCGCTCATGGGCGCGCGGCCGCTCCATGTCAGCGACGGCGGGCGCCTGCCGTTGGCGCTGCAGGGCGCGCGCGATCCGATGCCGATCGTCTACCGCACGCCGGTGCCGTCGGCGCAGATCAAGTCGGCGGTGCTGCTCGCCGGCCTGGCGGCGCCGGGCGCCACCACCGTCATCGAGAGCGAGGCGAGCCGCGACCATACCGAGCGGCTGCTCGCGCATTTCGGCGCCGAGGTCACGGTCGAGCCCGAGGGCGAGCACGGCCGCCGGATCACGCTCAAGGGCGAGCCCGAGCTGGTGCCGGCGCCGGTGGTGGTGCCGGCCGATCCGTCGTCGGCCGCCTTCCCGATGGTGGCGGCGCTGATCGTGCCGGGCTCGGAGGTGATCCTGACCGACGTCATGACCAATCCGCTGCGCACCGGCCTGATCACCACGTTGCGGGAGATGGGCGCCGAGATCGAGGCGCTCAACGTGCGCAGCGACGTGCGGCGAGGAGATGGCCGATTTCCGCGTGCGCGCCTCGGCGCTTGCGCGGGGTCGAGGTGCCGGCCGACGCGCGCGCCCTCGATGATCGACGAATATCCGGTGCTGGCGGTGGCGGCGAGCTTCGCCGAAGGCACCACCGTGATGCGCGGCCTCAAGGAGCTGCGGGTGAAGGAATCGGACCGCCTCGCCGCGGTCGCCGACGGGCTCAGGGCGAACGGGGTCGAGGTCGAGATCGACGGCGACGACCTGATCGTGCACGGCCGCGGCCGCGCCGCGGGCGGCGGCACGGTCGCGACCCACATGGATCACCGCATCGCCATGGCGTTCCTGGTGATGGGGCTGGCGAGCGAGCAGCCGGTGCAGGTCGACGACATGTCGTTCATCGCCACCAGCTTCCCGAGCTTCGTGCCGATGATGCGAGCGCTCGGGGCCGATTTGCGCTGACGCGGGCTCGGAGGCTTCGCGCCGATGGCGACCGCCTTCGATCGTGACCAGCTGCTGGCCGCTTTCGACGAGATCGGACAGGCGGCGGTCGCGGCGCAGTACGCGGCTGGACATTGCGGTGTTCGGCGGCTCGGCGCTGATGCTGGCGAGCAATTTCCGCTTCTCGACCGAGGACGTGGACATCGCCGAGATCGGCCGGCCTGGCCGGATTGGCTGTCGGCCGTGGTCGAACGCATCGCCGCACGCAACGGCTGGCCGGACGACTGGCTCAACGAGGCGGTGACGCTTTCACTTGAGCCCGCTCGCAAATCCCGCGCGTGATCTCGTCGTCTTGGGCACCTTCCCGCGGGCCTCGGAGGAGGTCGGCCTCACGGTTTTCGTGCCGACCGCGAGATACATGCTGGCGCTGAAGCTCAAGGCGCTGCGCGTGGCCGACTTCGACAAGGGATCGAAGGATCTCGCCGACACTGCCGCGCTTGCTGCGCGTACTCGACATTACAGGACGTCGAGGAGGCGATCGGCATGCTGGCCGAGTATCTTTCCGAAGAGCGCGGCCGCATGCGGACAAGCAGCGATTCGTGCTAAAGCACCTGTCTGTCTGCAGAAAGTCCCGACCGATGCGCCCCGCTACCCTCGCACAGGCATATGAGCGGATCATCGCCGGCGAGCCGCGCGATGCGACGCTGGCGGAATTTCTCGACACGTTCTATCTCGCGCCCACGGCCGAGCGGCGGCTCGACTGCTTGCGCGACGAGCCGCCGCTGACGGGCGACGCGCGGCTCGACGCTCTTGCGGGCGCAGTGGCCGAGTATCTGGCGCGGCAATACCGGCTGCCCAGCGTTCCCGGCCTGGGCATTCGAGCCCGTTCGCTATCTCGACCGCGCGTGGCACACCTCTCCCTTCGACGACGATGGCGATGCGCGAATATCTCACCTTTGCGAGCCCGGCTGAGTTTCGCTCCCGCAACATCTTCACCGAGGAGCGTCCGCTTCGCCGCGCGCGCAGCTGGCCTGCACAGCCAGCTATGATCATCGCCATCGACGGGCCGGCGGCCTCCGGCAAGGGCACGCTCGGCAAGCGGCTCGCCGCCCATTACGGGCTGCGGCATCTCGATACCGGGCTGATCTACCGGGCGGTGGCGCAAGGCGCTGCTCGACGCCGGCCATCGGCTCGACGATCGCGAGCAGGCGGTCGGCGGCGGCGCGCGCGCTCGATCCCGGCCAATTCGACGAAATTCGGCTCAAAGCCCACGCGGTCGGCGAGGCGGCCTCGCGGGTTTCGGCCATCCCGGAGGTGCGCGAGGCGCTGCTCGCCTTCCAGCGCGATTTCGGCCGCACCCCGCCGGGCGCGGTGCTCGACGGCCGCGACATCGGAACGGTCATCTTCCCGGACGCCGACGTGAAGATCTTCGTCACCGCAACCCCCGAGGTGCGCGCCCGCCGCCGCGCCGTCGAGCTGCAGGCCGGCCGGCGGGGCGGTGGACGAGGCCGAGGTCCTCGCCGATATCCTGCGCCGGGACGAGCGCGACACGCACGCGGGCCACCGCGCCGCTGAAACCCGCGCCGGATGCGCACTTGCTCGATACCACGCATTTGGATATAGACGCCGCATTCCGGGCCGCCGTCGACATTGTCGAAGCCGTCCGAGCGGGCCGGGAGCGCGGCTGACCGCGCTTCCGTCGTGGAGGATGAGCCCGCTCGACGCGCTTCTTTCGCGGCGCACCGGACTTGAACCATCGTTTCGATCGCTCGGTGATCGCGCCGGGCCGCTGACGAATATGCGGGCAAGCTGCTCGAGCCCGCGGTTTGTCGGCGGTTGCCGAAAGTCCGCGGGGCTTCGGCCCGCCCGCTCGAAACGCCCCTTCATCGAGATCCGACGCCGCCCGCCAACCAGGAGAGTTCATGGCCACCGCTACTGCCACCGCCACCACCGCCTCGTCGCGCGAAGATTTCGCCAAGATGCTCGAGGAGTCGTTCACCCAGGGCAGCCTGCAGGAAGGCTCCGTCGTCAAGGGCACCGTCGTCGGGATCGAGAAGGATCTCGCCGTCATCGACGTCGGGGCCAAGACCGAAGGGCGCGGTGCCGCTGCGCGAATTCGCCGGGCCCGGGCCGGCAGGCGGATCTCAAGGTCGGCGACACGGTCGAGGTCTATCTGGAGCGGGTCGAGAACGCGCTCGGCGAGGCCGTGCTCTCGCGCGACAAGGCGCGGCGCGAGGAGAGCTGGGGCAAGCTCGAGAAGGCCTTCAACGGCAACGAGAAGGTCCAGGGCGTCATCTTCAATCAGGTCAAGGGCGGCTTCACCGTCGATCTCGACGGCGCGGTGGCGTTCCTGCCGCGCTCGCAGGTCGACATCCGGCCGATCCGCGACGTCGGCCCGCTGATGAACCAGCCGCAGCCGTTCCAGATCCTCAAGATGGATCGCCGCCGCGGCAACATCGTGGTGTCCCGCCGCACCGTGCTGGAAGAGACCCGCGCCGAGCAGCGCCAGGAGCTGGTGCAGAACCTCGAAGAGGGCCAGGTCATCGACGGCGTGGTCAAGAACATCACCGACTACGGCGCGTTCGTCGATCTCGGCGGCATCGACGGCCTGCTGCACGTCACCGACATCGCCTGGCGGCGCGTCAACCATCCGACCGAGGTGCTCAATATCGGCCAGCAGGTGAAGGTCAAGATCATCAAGATCAACCACGAGACCCACCGCATCTCGCTCGGCATGAAGCAGCTGCAGGATGATCCCTGGCAGGGCATCGAGGCGAAGTACCCGGTCGGCACGCGCTTCAAGGGCCGCGTCACCAACATCACCGACTACGGCGCCTTCGTCGAGCTCGAGCCCGGCATCGAGGGCCTGATCCACGTCTCCGAAATGTCGTGGACCAAGAAGAACGTGCATCCCGGCAAGATCGTCTCGACCTCGCAGGAGGTCGACGTGCAGATCCTCGAGGTCGATCCGGTCAAGCGCCGCATCTCGCTCGGTCTCAAGCAGACCATGCGCAATCCGTGGGAGCTGTTCGTCGAGAAGTATCCGCCCGGCACCGACGATCGAAGGCGAGGTCAAGAACAAGACCGAGTTCGGCCTGTTCCTCGGCCTCGACGGCGACGTCGACGGCATGGTGCATCTCTCCGACCTCGACTGGAAGCGGCCGGGCGAGCAGGTGATCGAGGAGTACAAGAAGGGCGACAAGGTGCAGGGCGCAGGTGCTCGACGTCGACGTCGAGAAGGAGCGCATCTCGCTCGGCATCAAGCAGCTCGAGGGCGATCCGTTCGCCACCGAGGGCGCCGGCGACCTCAAGAAGGGCGGCGTCGTCACCTGCGAGGTGACCGAGGTCAAGGAGGCCGGCCTCGACGTGAAGATCGTCGGCACCGATCTCACCACCTTCATCAGGCGCGCGCGAGCTCGCGCGCGACCGCGGCGAGCAGCGGCCGGAGCGGTTCGCGGTCGGCCAGAAGGTCGATGCGCGCGTGACCCAGTTCGACCGGCGCGCCCGCAAGGTGCAGGTGTCGATCAAGGCGCTCGAAGTGGCCGAGGAGAAGGAGGCGATCGCCCAGTACGGCTCCTCCGATTCCGGCGCGACGCTCGGCGACATCCTCGGCACCGCGCTCAAGCGCGCGGGCGAGAAGACCGAGAAGAAGGAAGACGAATAGGCCGCGGACAATTCGCCCGCGGGGCTCGGACGCATCCGAGCCCCGGCGGCTCACGTGACCTCGTCTAGCGGCGCGTCTGTCGAGCAGCGCGTTGCGAGCCGTTACGGTTCTGTTTGCCACAATTGCGGCCGGTTCCTGGCCGCCATTGACCAACCTGATGCTCGGCGGCACTGTCCGGCCCCGATTCATCGAGGAGCACCAGCCATGTCGCTCGATGCCGATACCATCGTCGATCGCCGCCGGATGCGGCGCAAGCTCACCTTCTGGCGCGTGTTCGCGATTCTGATCGCCATCTGCGCGGTGGTCGCGGCGGGCGCCGCGTTGCGCGTGCCCGGCACCGCCGTGTTGACCGGACAGCCGGGCGGCGTCGATCGCGCGCGTCACCCTCACGGGGCTGATCCGCGTCGACCAGCAGCGCGTCGAGGCGCTGGAGCGGCTCGGCAAAATCGCGCGCGCAGGCGGTGATCGTGCACATCAACAGCCCGGGCGGCACCACCTCGGGCTCCGAGCAGCTGTACGATTCGCTGATGCGGCTGAAGGAGAAGAAGCCGACGGTGGTCGTGGTCGACGGGCTTGCGGCCTCCGGCGGCTACATCGCGGCGCTCGGCGCCGATCACATCATCGCGCAGGAGACCTCGCTGGTCGGCTCGATCGGCGTGCTGTTCCAGTATCCCAACG
This sequence comes from uncultured Alphaproteobacteria bacterium, assembly GCA_963708765.1. Classification (GTDB taxonomy): domain Bacteria; phylum Pseudomonadota; class Alphaproteobacteria; order Rhizobiales; family Xanthobacteraceae; genus VAZQ01. Next base: position 26,193 of record CAVPTV010000046.1, read on the forward strand.
TCACCGAGCTCCTGAAGACGCTCGGCGTCAAGGTCGAGGAGATCAAGTCCTCGCCGCTCAAGGCGGCGCCCAACGGCTTCGAGCCGACGTCGCCGGAAGCGCGCGCGGCGATCGAGGCGATCGTGTCGGATTCCTACGCCTGGTTCCGCGGCCTGGTGAAGGCGCGCCGGCAGCTCGACGACGCCAGCCTCGAGCGGGTCGCCGACGGGCGCGTCTTCACCGGCCGCCAGGCCGTCGCGCTCAAGCTCATCGACCAGCTCGGCGACGAGCGCACCGCGCTCGCCTGGCTCGCCAAGGAAAAGAGCATCGATCCGAACACGCCGGTGCGCGACTATCGGCTGCGCGACCGGCTCAGCGATCTGCCGTTCCTGCATACGGCGGCGGTCGCGGTGCTCGAGGCGGTCGGGCTTGGGCGTCGTTGGCGCGGCACATCGAGGAGTGGGGCGCGGTGCAGGCGGTCGAGCGCCTCAGCCTTGACGGTCTTCTGGCCCTTTGGCACCCTCCGGTTGCGAACTAGCCGGACGGGACCGATCCCATCCGCTGGCGCAGTGGACGGCAGCACCGATGATCAAATCCGAGCTTGTGCAGCGCATCTCCGCGCAGAACCCGCATCTCTATCAGCGCGACGTGGAGAACATCGTCAACGCCATCCTCGGCGAGATCATCGCCGCGATGGCGCGCGGCGACCGCGTCGAGCTGCGCGGCTTCGGCGCGTTCTCGGTCAAGCACCGGCCGGCCCGCACCGGGCGCAATCCGCGCACCGGCGCGCACGTCTCGGTCGACAAGAAGTCGGTGCCGTTCTTCAAGACCGGCAAGGAAATGCGCGAGCGGCTCAACCGCCCGGCCTCGTGAGTGCCGTCATGGCGACTCCGAGCACGGTCCCGGACGCGCTCGCAGCGCAGCCGGGGCATAACGGCGAAAGTGGCACGACCATGATCCGTAAGATCGTCACGGCGCTGATCCTGGTGCCGCTCGCGATCGTCCTGGTCGCGTTCGCGGTGGCCAATCGGCAGACCGTGGTGGTCTCGCTCGATCCGTTCGACCAGGCGCACCCGGCGCTGTCGGTGACGCTGCCGCTGTTCGCCCTGATCCTCGCGCTCGTCATCGGCGGCGTGCTGGTGGGCGGCGTCGCCGCCTGGCTCCGGCAGAGCAAATGGCGCCGCGCCGCGCGGCTCGCCGAGGCGGAGGCGCGCGAGCTGCGCGCCGAGCTCGACCGCCTCAGGCGGCGGAGCGCGCCGTCGCCGCTGCCGGCCGAGCCGATGCCCGGCGCCTACGCGCCGCAGCTCACCATCCCGCCGCCGGCGGCGTGAGCTGGTCCTCCGCGTGGCCGGGTTCCGGCCGGGCAAGACAAACCATCGTGCCCGATGTAGAACCGCCCGCGAAACAGGGACGACCCGCGGCCATGTCGGTCTTGATCAAAATCTGCGGCCTGAAGACGCCCGACGCGCTCGAGGTGGCGCTCGGCGCCGGCGCCGACATGGTCGGCTTCGTGTTCTTCCCGCCGTCGCCGCGCAATGTCGGCTACGAGGCCGCCCGCGCGCTCGGCGCGCGGGTGCGGGGACGGGCGCAGAAGGTCGCGCTCTCGGTCGACGCCAGCGACGAGCAGCTCGCCGCCAGCATCGAGGCGCTCGACGCCCGACCTGCTGCAGCTGCACGGCCACGAGACGCCCGGAGCGCGTCGTGATGGTGCGCGCACGCTTCGGGCTGCCGGTGATGAAGGCGCTGCCGATCGCCGAGCGCGCCGACCTCTCGCCGATCCGGCTCTACGACAAGGTCGCCGACCGGCTCATCTTCGACGCCCGCGCGCCGCGCGAGGCGACGCGGCCGGGCGGGCTCGGCAAGCCGTTCGACTGGCGGCTGCTGCGAGAACCTCGACCCCGGCGTGCCGTTCATGCTGTCGGGCGGGCTCGACGCCGGCAATGTCGCGGAGGCGCTGCGCATCACCCGCGCGCCGGGCGTCGACGTGTCCTCGGGCGTCGAGCGCGCGCCCGGCGAGAAGGATCCCGAGAAGATCCGCGCCTTCATCCGCGCCGCGCGCGCGGCGGCCGTGCGCAGGCGCGCAGAAAGTGGCGAGCAGCGCATGACCGTCCAGCAGCCCAATTCGTTCCGCACCGGGCCCGACGAGCGCGGGCATTTCGGCATCTATGGCGGCCGCTTCGTCGCCGAGACCTTGATGCCGCTCATCCTCGAGCTGGAGAAGGCCTACGCGGCCGCCAAGGCCGATCCGGCCTTCAAGACCGAGATGGACGGCTACCTCACGCACTATGTCGGCCGGCCGAGCCCGCTCTATTTCGCCGAGCGCATGACCGAGCATTGCCGAGCATGCCGGCGGCGGGCGCCAAAATCTACTTCAAGCGCGACGAGCTCAACCACACCGGCGCCCACAAGGTGAACAACGTGCTCGGCCAGATCATGCTGGCGCGCCGCATGGGCAAGCCGCGCGTGATCGCCGAGACCGGCGCCGGCCAGCACGGCGTCGCGACCGCCACCTTGTGCGCGCGCTTCGGGCTCAAATGCGTGGTCTATATGGGCTCGGTCGACGTCGAGCGGCAGAAGCCCAACGTGTTCCGCATGAAGATGCTGGGCGCCGAGGTGCGCCCGGTCGAGTCCGGCTCGAAGACGCTGAAGGACGCGATGAACGAGGCGTTGCGCGACTGGGTGACCAACGTCGCCGACACGTTCTACTGCATCGGCACCGTCGCCGGCCCGCATCCCTATCCGATGATGGTGCGCGACTTCCAGTCGATCATCGGCAGCGAGACGCGCGAGCAGATGCTGGCGGCCGAAGGCCGGCTGCCGGACTCGCTGATCGCCTGCATCGGCGGCGGCTCGAACGCCATGGGGCTGTTCCATCCGTTCCTCGACGAGCCGCAGCATCGAGATCTACGGCGTCGAGGCGGCCGGCCACGGGCTCGACGACCGGCCTGCACGCGGCCTCGATCACCGGCGGCAAGCCCGGCGTGCTGCACGGCAACCGCACCTATCTGCTGATGAACGACGACGGCCAGATCAACGAGGCGCACTCGATCTCCGCCGGCCTCGACTATCCGGGCATCGGGCCGGAGCATTCCTGGCTCAACGACACCGGCCGCGTCACCTATCTGTCGGCGACCGACCAGGAGGCGCTCGACGCCTTCCAGCTCTGCTGCCGGCTCGAAGGCATCATCCCGGCGCTCGAGCCCGCGCACGCGCTCGCCAAGGTGCTCGAGCTCGCGCCCAAGAAGCCGAAGGACCACCTGATGGTGATGAACATGTGCGGCCGCGGCGACAAGGACATCTTCACCGTCGCCGAGCATCTCGGGGGCCGCCTGTGATCAGCAGGCAGAAGGTCGTCGGCTGGATCCTGATCATCGTGTCGACGGCCTTCATCCTGTATTTTCTGCGGGTGCGGCTGTTCGGTGCCGGTCCCGCTCTGGAGAAGAAGGAATGGGTGCATTTCATCGGCTCGATCGTGATATTGATGATCGGCACCATCAACGTCCGCATGGCCGCGATGCGCGAGCGGCGACGCAAAGGACTGCCCGATTGAGGATCGAGCAAAGCGGGCCGCACGGCTCATGACCACGCGCATCGATCGCCGCTTCGCCGAGTTGCAGCAGCGAAGGCCGCGCCGCGCTGGTGACCTTCCTCACCGCCGGCGATCCCGATCCCGAGACCTCGCTCGCGATCCTCGAGGCGCTGCCGGCGGCGGGCGCCGACGTGATCGAGCTCGGCATGCCGTTCACCGATCCGATGGCCGACGGCCCGGCGATCCAGGCCTCGTCGCTGCGCGCGCTCAAGGCCGGCCAGACGCTCGACGAAGACGCTCGCGATGGTGCGCGCCTTCCGCAAGGCCGACGACGCGACGCCGATCGTGCTGATGGGCTACTACAATCCGATCTACATCTACGGCGTCGACCGCTTCCTCGCCGACGCCAAGGCGGCCGGCGTCGACGGCCTGATCGTGGTCGATCTGCCGCCCGAGGAGGACGACGAGCTGTGCCTGCCGGCGCTCAAGGCCGGGCCTCAACTTCATCCGCCTCGCCACGCCCACCACCGACGACAAGCGCCTGCCGGCGGTGCTCGCCAATACGTCGGGCTTCGTCTACTACGTGTCGATCACCGGCATCACCGGCGCGGCCACGCCCGACCCGTCGCCGGGTCAACGCCGCGGTCGCCCGCATCAAGCGTCACACCAAGCTGCCGGTGGCGGTCGGCTTCGGCGTGCGCACCGCCGAGCACGCGCGCGCGATCGCGGCCGGCGCCGACGGCGTGGTGGTCGGCTCGGCGCTCGATCGACGCGCTCAGGCAAAGCCTCGACGCCGACAACAAGGCGACGGCGCAAGACCGCGACGGCGGTGGTCAACCTGGTCGCCGAGCTCGCCAAGGGCGTGCGCGGCGCCAGCGTCAGGCGGCGGAGTGAGGCACGAGACGTTTCGCATCATGACGACACCCGGCTTTGCGCTCTTCGATACGGCGATCGGCCGATGCGGCATCGCGTGGAGTGCGCACGGCGTGATCGGCGTGCAGCTGCCGGAGGCGAACGCGCTCAAGACTCGCGCACGCCTGCTGCGGCGATGACCGCAGGCGCGCGAAGCGCCGCCGCCGGCCGATGTGCAGCGCGCGATCGACGGCATCGTCGCGCTGCTGGGCGGCGAGCGACCGATCTCTCCGCGGTCGCGCTCGACCTGGATGGCGTGCCGACGCTCGACCGCCGCGTCTACGCGATCGCGCGCACCATTGCGTGCGGCGCGACCCGCTCCTACGGCGAGATTGCCGTTGAGCTGGGCGAGCGCAGCCTGGCGCGCGACGTCGGGCAGGCGCTCGGGCGCAATCCGTTTCCGCTCATCGTGCCGTGCCACCGGGTGCTCGCGGCCGGCGGCAAGATCGGCGGCTTCTCCGCCAACGGCGGCGTGACCACCAAGCTTCGGCTGCTGACGATCGAACGCGCGCGGACGAGCGATGCGCCACGCTTTTCGACGGTGACGGCCTCGGCTTCGCAGTCAAGCCGAAGGCGCGGACTCGCTGAGCGGCAACGCCGACTGTAGTTGCCAGGCCCGATCCGGCAATACCATATAATGCGGTAGAGGCCAGCGAGGTAGCGTCCATGAACTGGATCTCCAACGTCGTCCGTCCGAAGATCCGCAGCTTCCTCAACCGGCGCGAGCCGCCGGAGAATCTCTGGATCAAGTGTCCGGAGACCGGCCAGCTCGTGTTCTACAAGGACGTCGAGGCCAACCAGTTCGTCATCCCCGGCTCCGACTACCACATGCGCATGGGCGCCACCGCCCGGCTGAAATCGATGTTCGACAACGAGACCTGGTTCGACATCGCGATCCCGGACGTGCCGCTCGATCCGCTCAAGTTCCGCGACGAGCGCCGCTACACCGATCGGCTCAAGGATGCGCGCAGCAAGACCGGCACCAACGACGCCATCAAGCTCGGCTTCGGCCGGCTCGACGGGCTGCCGGTGGTGATCGGCGTGCAGGACTTCGACTTCATGGGCGGCTCGCTCGGCATGGCGGCGGGCGAAGCGCTGATCAAGGGCCTGGAGACCGCGGTCGCCAAGGGCACGCCCTTCATCATGTTCGCGGCCTCGGGCGGCGCGCGCATGCAGGAGGGGATTCTGTCGCTGATGCAGCTGCCGCGCACCACCGTGGCGGTGCAGATGCTGCGCGAAGCGCGGCAGCCCTACATCGTCGTGCTCACCAATCCGACCACCGGCGGCGTCACCGCCTCCTACGCGATGCTCGGCGACGTGCATATCGCCGAGCCCGGCGCGCTCATCGGCTTTGCCGGCCCGCGCGTCATCGAGCAGACCATCCGCGAGAAGCTGCCGGAAGGCTTCCAGCGCGCCGAATATCTGCGCGAGCACGGCATGGTGGACATGGTGGTGCACCGCCACCAGCTGCGCGCGACGCTGGCCAATCTGTGCCGGCTGTTGACCAAGGCGCCCGCCGAAGGAGCTCGACGCCGCCGCCCGAGACGCTTCCGGTGCCGGCGAGCGCGTGAATTCGTCAGTCCGCGGCGACCGCCGATCGGCCTGCCGGCCCGCAGCTAGGCCGTGCGCTCATTCGCGACGGCTGAATGAAGCATTCATGACCTCGGTCGACTCCATCGTCGCGCGGCTGACCGCGCTGCATCCGAAGCTGATCGATCTTTCGCTCGATCGGATGTGGCGCATTCTCGACGCGCTCGGCCATCCGGAGCGGCGGCTGCCGCCGGTGATCCACGTCGCCGGCACCAACGGCAAGGGCTCGACCATCGCCTTCATGCGGGCGATCCTGGAGGCGGCGGGCTTGCGCGTGCACGTCTACACCTCGCCGCATCTGGTGCGCTTCAACGAGCGCTTCCGGCTCGGCGCCGCGGGCGAGGGACGGCTCGTGGGCGACGATGAGCTCGGCGATGCGCTGGCCGAATGCGAGCGCGCCAATGCCGGCGCGCCGATCACGGTGTTCGAGATCACCACGGCGGCGGGGCTCGCTGCTGTTCGCGCGCCATCCGGCCGACGTGCTGCTGCTCGAAGTCGGCCTGGGCGGGCGGCTCGACGCCACCAACGTGATCGAGCGCCCGCTGGCGACCGTGATCACGCCGGTCTCGCTCGATCATGCCGAGCATCTCGGCGACACCGTCGGCGAGATCGCCGCCGAGAAGGCCGGCATCCTCAAGGCCGACGTGCCGGCGATCGTGGCCGCGCAGCCGCGCGAGGCGCTCGCGGTCATCGAGCGGCAGGCCGCGCGGGTCAAGGCGCCGATCCGCATCGCCGGCGAGGACTGGATGGCGACCGAGGAGCGCGGGCGCCTGGTCTATCAGGACGACGCCGGCCTGCTCGATCTGCCGGCGCCGAAGCTGTTCGGCCGCCATCAGTTCGAGAATGCCGGCGTCGCGATCGCCACGCTGCGCGCCGTCGCCGGGCTCAAGCTTGCCGCCGCCGCGTTCGAGACCGGCATCGCCAAGGCGGACTGGCCGGCGCGCATGCAGCGGCTCTCGCACGGCGGCTGCCGCGCTGCGTCCCGCCGGGCAGCGAGCTGTGGCTCGACGGCGGCCACAACGCGGACGGCGGCCGCGCCATCGCCAGCGCGCTCGCCGATCTCGAGGAGCGGGTGTCGCGGCCGCTGGTGCTCGTCGTCGGCATGCTGTCGACCAAGGACAGCGAGGCGTTCCTGAGGAATTTCACCGGGCTCGCCCGCCGCGTCGTGGCGGTGCCGATCCCGCATCAGGAGAAGAGCCTGCCGGCGGACGCGATCGTCGAGGTGGCGCGCGCCGCCGGCATCCCGGCCGAGCGCGGCCGACGACCTCGAGTCCGCGCTCGCGGCGATCGCGCGCTTCGAGCTCGATCCGCCGCCGCGGATCCTGATCACCGGCTCGCTCTATCTGGCGGGCGAGGTGCTCAAGGCGAGCGGCACGCTGCCGAATTGATCGACTTCAAAACGCAAACGGCCGGCGTTTCGGCCGGCCGTCTCGGAAAAATTGCCGGTTGATCGCGCGGATCACACCGCCGTGGTGATCCACTGCTCGAGCTTCTGCTTCGGCGCGGCGCCGACCTGGCGCGACGCCAGCTCGCCGTTCTTGAAGATCATCAGGGTCGGGATCGACATGATGCCGTACTTGGCGGCGGTCTGCGGATTCTCGTCGACGTTGAGCTTGACGATCTTCACCTTGCCGTCGAGCGAGCCGGCGATCTCTTCGAGCGCGGGCGCGATCATCCGGCAGGGGCCGCACCATTCGGCCCAGAAATCGACCACGACCGGGCCGGTCGCCTTCAACACCTCGGACTCGAAGGTGGCGTCCGACACCTTGCCAACGGCCATGGGAAAACCTCGTTGTGCTTGGGAGAGGCGAGGCGGCCTCGCAGGAAGGTCGAACCTATGAACGCACCCCGCGGGCGTCAAGGCGGCTTCACGGCGAGGTGAGAGGCGGCCAGCGCCTGGTCCAGCGCTGCGGCCGAAACCTCCATCAGATCAGGCACATCGGTCCAGACCAGGGCGGCGCGGATGGCCTTGCCGGGGTAGAGCTGGCCGAGCACCGCGCGGTAGAGCGCGAGCTGCGCCACGTAGGCCGGGCACGTCGTCGAGGCGCCGCGGGCGCCGGGCGATTCGTCTTGTAGTCGGCGATCAGGACCGCGTCGGCGGTGACGGCCAGGCGGTCGACCTGGCCGGACACCGCGATGCGTGCGGCCGTCGTGCGTGAGGCGGCCGACGATCGGCACCTCGGCGCGGCTGCCGGCGCGAGAACAGCTCGGCGAAGCGCGGATCCTCGAGCACGCAGCCGCACCTGCTCGAGCATCCGCTCGCATTCCTCGGCGCTGAAATGTCTTTGCCGTTGCGCGCCAGATGCCGTCGCGCCGCCTCGGCGCGCGCCTCGCGCGGAATGTCGGGCAGCGACTGCAGCAGCCGGTGCACGATGTCGCCGCGGGCGAGCGCCTTCGCGCGTGCCTCGCGGCCGCCCGGCGGCCGCGCGCGGACCACCGCGGTTTCGTCGTAGGCGCGCGAGGGCGACAGCGGCACGAGCGCCGGCGCCTCGGCGGCGCGCCTCGCGCTCGAGCCAGGCCGGAGGCGTCGCGGCGGGCTCCGCCGAGGCCGCACTTGGCGGGACGACGATCGAGCGCCAGCTGCGGCGTCTTGCGATAGCGCCAGACCTTGCCGTCGCCGTCGTCGGCTGGCTCCTCGACCGAGACCGGCTGCAAGGCGGCAGAAACCAGGTCCCACCAGCAGCCCTCCGGGCGGCCGCGCTCGCCTTCGGCGCCGCACACGATCAGCCGGTCGATGGCGCGCGTCATCGCCACGTAGAGCAGCCGCCGGTATTCGTCCTCGGTCTCGCGGCGCGCCCGCTCGCGCGCCGTCGTGACGAGCGCGAAGTCGGTCGCCTTCGGCCCGGCCCAGACGAACCGCTCGGGCGCGCCCGGCGCGCCGTCCGGCGGCAGCGCCAGCAGCCGCGGCTGGCGCTGCGGCGGCCCGGCCGGCGGCGTGGTGGTGTCGGCCAGGATCACGATCGGCGCCTCCAGCCCCTTGGCGCCGTGCACGGTCATCACCCGCACCTCGTTGCGGGTGATCTCCATGTCGCGCTTCACGTCGGTCTTGGCCGCGCGCAGCCAGGCGACGAAGCCTTGCAGCGAGGGCGTCTCGCGGCGCTCGTAGTCGAGCGCGAGATTGAGGAATTCGTCGAGCGCGTCGTCGGCCTCGTGGCCGAGCCGCGCCAGGAAGCGCTTGCGGCCGCCCGCCGGTCCGAGCAGCCGGCCGTAGAATCCGAACGGCGTCTCGCGCCGCGCCCATGCGCGTAGCGATCGAGCTTGTCCACCGCGTCGGCGAAGCGCGGCTGCGCGCGCGCCTTGGCGCGCAGCGCCGCGCGCAGCGATCCCCGGCGCTGCCAGGCGATCTCGAACAGGTCGTCGTCGTCGAGGCCGAACAGCGGACTCTTCAGCACGGTCGCGAGCGCGAGATCGTCGTCCGGCAGCAGCAGCGCGTCGGCCAGCACCATCAGGTCCATCACCGCGATGTGCTCGGTCAGCACCAGCCGGTCGGCGCCGGCGACCGGGATTTCGGCGTCCTTGAGCGCGCGGATGATCGCCTCGAACAGCGCTCCGCGCTGGCGCACCAGCACGAGCACGTCGCCGGCGCGCGCGCCCTTGCGTTCGTCCAGCGCCCGATATTGGCGCGCGATCTTCCGCGCCAGCCGCACCTGCGCGCTGGTCTCGGTCAATTCGTCGAACGGCGCGTCCCAGGCTTCGATCTCGCGCTTCGGGTCGGGCTTGAGCGGTGTCCCAGATCTCGACCAGGCCGGGCGTCGCGTCCGGCAGCGACTCGTGCACCGTCCGCACGTTGTCGGCCGACAGTCCGCTGAACGCTTCCGGTCTGCCGAACACCTCGTCGACCGCGCCCAGCACGTTGGGGCCCGAGCGGAACGAGTGGCGGAACGGCACGTATTGCAGGTTCTGGTCGACCGCCCGGCACGAGCGTCGCGAAGTGCCGGCGCATGGCGTCGAATTCGCGCGGCGCCGCGCCCTGGAACGAGAAGATCGATTGCTTCTCGTCGCCGACCGCGAAGATCGTGCGATGGACCGCGCGCGCGCCCGCGCCGGCGAAGAATTCGGCCGTCAGCGCGCGGATGATCCGCCACTGCTGCGGGCTGGTGTCCTGCGCCTCGTCGATCAGCACATGGTCGATGCCGCGGTCGAGCTTGTAGTGCACCCAGGCGGCGTCGACCTTGTCCAGCAGCGCCAGCGTCTTCTCGATCAGGTCGTCGTAGTCGAGCAGCCCGCGCCGGTCCTTCTCGGCCTGGTAGCGCGAGATCACCGCGTCCGCGATGGTGACCAGCGCCGCGGTGCGATCGCGGCAGGCGATGGCCTTGCGGCGTTCCCGCAGCGGGATCAAGCGCTGCTGCTCCTCGGCGAGACGTTGCGCCAGCGCCGGATCGCTTCCTGGCGAGGCCCTGCGTCACCAGTTCGGGCGCGGCTCGAGCTTGCGTGTCGAAGAAGACCTGCGAGATAGGCCTCGACGCGCTCCGCGCCGGCGGCCTGCCAGCGCGCGCGTGAGCCGCGCCGCACTGCTCCTGGTCGCTCTGGCGAGCTCGCTTTGCAGAGCTCCGCGACCGCCGCCCACTCGCGATGACGGCAGCAGCGGTCCCTCCAGATGTCTCTGCTCGACCTGCTCGATCGTGTCGTCGGCGGCGACCCCGAGCGCGCCCGCAGAGCCCGGCGATGGCGCCGTCGATGCTGCCGCCGTGCTCGATCCAGGCCTGCACCACGTCGCGCTTGCGGATGGCCTCGCCGACCGCGTCCTTGAAGGTCCGGTCGGCCGCGGTGGCGAGCGCAGCGCAAGCGCACGGCCGAGCGCGCCGTCCGGCTCCGAGGCCGCCTCGAGCAGCACGCCGAGGCTGACCTGGTCGAGCAGCTGCGTCTCCGCCGTCTCGTCGAGCACCTCGAAGCGGGCCGCGACATTGGCCTCGAACGGAAACTGATGCAGGAGGCGCGTGCAGAAGGCGTGGATGGTCTGCACCTTGAGGCCGCCCGGCGTTTCGAGCGCGGTCGCGAACAGCCGGCGCGCCCGCGCGCGCACGCTCGGCGTCCGGCGCGATGTTCGAAATCCGCCGGATTTCCCGGTCGAGGCCGGCATCGTCGAAGCGCGGTCCACTGGCCGAGCGTGTCGAACACCCGCTTCGCCATGTTGGCGGCCGCCGCCTTGGTGAAGGTGATGCAGAGGATTTTTTCGGGCTCGACGCCGTCGAGCAGCAGCCGGATCACGCGCTGCGCCAGCACGTGGGTCTTGCCGGAGCCGGCATTGGCCGCGACCCAGGCCGACACCGCCGGGTCCGACGCCTCGATCTGCAGCCGCAGCACGGCCTCGGGAATGATGCGGGGCGCGGTCATGCGGCTTCATATCGCAGTTCGATATGGCTCCGGAGTAGGCCATCATGAGAGTTCATTCATCACGACCGCTGGCGGCGAGGAGTGGACAGGGTTGAGAGCGAATACGACGCGACGCCGGGGCTTGGCGAAGACGCGGTACCGCCCGGCTCGTCGCAAGCGCGCGCGCCCTCGCAGCCGGCGCGAAATCGTGCTGCCCAAGACCGTGGTCGATCGGCTGGCCGCTGGCGAGAATCCCATCCGCGTCTTGCGCGAGTGGCGCGACATGACGCAGGCCGAGTTGGCCGTATCGGTTGGCATCACCCAGGGCTACCTGTCGGACCTCGAAGCCGGAAAGCGCAAGGGTCCCGTTGCGCTGCATCAGAAGATCGCCCGCGCGCTCGGTGTGCCGATCGATCTCCTGTTGCCGATCGCGGTGTCGGACGAGCAGGCCGATCCCGCGCGCTTCGCCAAACGTCGACAGGTCGTCAAAGACATGAAACGGGCTCGCCGAAGGCGATAGAGCGCTATCGGCGCTTGCGACGCTCCTACTCATTCCCCGCCTCCGCGTCGTCCTCGTCGTCGCCGCCGACCGACCATTCCTTCACGCGCGCGAGGTGGTCGTAGGTGCCGTAGCGGTTCTTCCACATCGACAGCACGAGCGAGCGGTAGGGCTGCTGCTCGTCCTCGAAGCGGGTGGCGAGCGCCGCTGAGCTTGGCGAGCGCGCGGTCGGCATGGACTATTCGCGTCGCCGTCCTTGAAATCGACGGTCGTCTCCTCGCCCGCGGGCACGCCGCCCTTGAGCGACATGTAGGCGAGCTCGGCGACCGAGGCGCCGGCCGCGATGTCGGCAAAGCCGCCGCCGCGCAGGATCGCGGCTTCGAGCGTGAGCTGCGGCGAGATGCCGATGCGCACCTGCTTCTCGGTCGGCACCGCGCCGGTCTTGTAGTCGAGGATGGCGTAGCTGCCGTCGCCGAGCCGCTCGATGCGGTCGGCGCGGGTGCGCAGCGTGAAGACGCGCTCGCCGAGCGGGATCTCGATCTTGCCGGCGATCTCGGCGGTCAGCGCCGTGACGTGGGCGCGGCGCTCCACCTCCCAGCCGGCGAACCAGCGGGCGATGCGCTCGAAGCGCGGCCACCAGAACGCGCGCGCCTCCGGATAGTCGTCGAGCGCCGCGAAGTGCTTGCGCCCGATCGCCGAGCAGCGCGCCTTCGGGATCGTCCGGCAAGGCGGCCGCGAACGTCTTGGTGAATTCGCTGCAGCGCGCCGTGGATCACGATGCCGCGGTCGGCCGCGCCCGGCGCCAGGTCGACCGGGTCGAGCTCGCGCAGCCTGAGAATGTGCTTGGCGTAGATCGTGTAGGGATCGCGCAGCCAGTCTCGATGTCGGTCACCGAGAGCGCCAGCGGCCGCGCGTCGCGCGGCGGCTTCGGCGCCGGCTTCTTGATGCGCTGCACCTCGATCGGCCGATCGAGCGCGCGCGCCCAATCGAGATATCGCTCGCCGCGCGCTGCGCACGTCGCTCCAGCGTTGCTCGCCCGCCACCGCCGCGAGCCGCTGCACGAAGCGCGAGGTCACCGTCGGGGCGCCGGCGAGCTTGGCCGGATAGCGTGAGGATCACCTCCTCGGCGCCGAGCGCCTGCGCGAAGTCGTGCGCCGAGAGCGAGATGCGCCGCTCCGGCAGGTCGAGGCCGAGCGCGTGCCGCATCGGACGGTTGAGCCAGGGATCGGTGCGGGTCTCCGGCGGCCAGGTGCCTTCGACCAGGCCGCCGAGCACCATGCGGTCGACGCTCTGCAGCCGCGCTTCGAGCGGGCCGTAGATGCGCACGCGCACGCCGGGGAGGCCCGGCCGGCGCACCACGCGATCCGATATGGCGGTGCGGAACAGCTCCGCATAGTCGGCCGGAGCCACCGCGAGATCGGCGCTGGTGCGAGCGGCGATCTCGTCGAACGCCGTCGCGAGCGCCTCGCCGTCGGCGCCGGCGAAGGCGGCGGCGCTCTCGGGCCGCTCGGCGCTCAGCGCCGCGACCACATCGCGATGGCAGGCGGCGATCTCGGCGAAGGCGCGCGGCGCGCGCGGCAGCGTTTCGAGCGGCGCCAGCGCGGCGGCCAGTCGGTCGACCAGTCCGGCGGCCGCATCGAGCTCGTCATCGCGCAGGCCGGTGCGCGGATCGGACGGATGCAGGTCGGACGGCTCCTGGCGCCGCAGCTTCGCCAGCTCGACGCGGAAGGTCGCGAGCGCCTGCGCGAGCCCTCGGTTCCCGGCCGCGGCCGCGGACCGCGCAGCAGCGCCCGCTCGAGCGCCGCGATCGCGCGCGCATGCGCGCCCTCGGCGGCGCCGAGCCGCAGTCAGCGGATGCTTGAGCAAGGCGAGCAGGCGCACCGGCGCAAGGCCGCCGAGCGCCGCCTCGGCGGCAAGGCGCGCGAACACGTCCGGCCGGCGTGTCGGCGAGCGCGTCGCCGCCCGAATCGTCGACCGCGACGTTCCAGCGCGCCAGCGCGGCCAGCACGCGGCGGGCGAGGGCGCGGTCGGGCGTGACCAGCGCCGCGGTCTTGCCGGGCGTCTCGAGCGCCTCGCGCAACGCGACCGCGATCGCGAGCGCCTCCTCTTCGGCATTGGCGGCTTCGATCACCGCGAGCGTTGCGAGCGCGCCTTCGATCCGGGCCGGGAAATCGGAGGTCGCCAGCTCGCGCCAGCGATCGGTCGCGACGCGCCGGCCGCAGCGCCTCGGAGACGTAGCGCTCGCGGCCGTGCGACGGCCGGCTGCGGCGAGCGCGATCACGTCCTCGCGCGCGATCCCGATCCGGCGCAGCAGCGCCTGCATGGCGAATTGCGGATGCCCGACCGCGGGCGCGACGATCTCGCGGCCGGCGGCATCGTGGCGGCCGCCGATCAGCTCCCACGAGTCGGCGTCGAGATCGGTGTCGAGGCCGGGCAGCACCACGGCGCCATGCGGCAGCTTGGCGATGGTGGCGATCAGCTCGGCGGTCGCCGGCATCGAGCCGGTCGAGCCGGCGGCGATCACCGGGCCGTCGGTCGTGCGCGGCGAGCCGCTGCGGCTTCGGCCTTGATCAGCGCGTCGCGCCGCGCCGCCGGCTCGATCCGCGCCGCGCTCGGCGAGAATGGCCGGCCAGGCTTCGCGCGCGATCTTCAGGAATGCGAGCGTGAGCTGCCAGTAGCGGTCGAGATTCGTCCGGCACGAGCTCGTCGAGCCGCTCCCACGGCACCTGCGCGCGTCGTCATGTCGTCCATCAGACGCGCCAGGTCGTCGGCGAGCGCGAGCGCGGCGGCGGGGTTGTTGGCGACCAGCGCGGCCTCGCCCTTCTTGTCGGGCGCGATCGCCGCTCGCCCATTGGCGCACCAGTTGCGCCAGCAGCAGGCGCCGTTCGAGCCCGCCGAGCGGCGGCGGCAGATCGAGCGCGTCGGCCGCGATCGCGCCGGTCGCCGCCTGCGCGAAGGCGATCTCGTCCTCGTCGACGTCGCCGACGGCGACGATGCGCGGCAGGATGGCGGCGCTTTCGCCCGGTCACGTCGAGGAAGCAGATCGCGCGCCAGCCGGCAGGCGCGGCGCGTCGGCAGATAGAGCGTCGCGCCGCGCCAGCGCGAGCGGATCGCGCGCGCGCCGGAAAGCCCGGCACCAGCGTTCCGTCGAGCAGCGCGCGGATCAGCGTCGGCACGAACGGCGCCGAAGCCGGAATGGTGAAGACGCGGGGAGCGAGCCATGCGCGAATTATACACCGCTGTCGATCGGCGAGCGATCCGGCGCATGCTCGGCAGCGTGCACCGGCTTGCCGCATGGAGCGGCGCACGATCAGGAATCTGCTACGCCGCGCTGGCGAGGATGGCGGCTTCGGCGGCCTTGACGGCGTCCGGGGTGCCGACATGCATCCACACCCCTTCGAGGCGCAGCCCGAACAGGCGCCCGGCCTCGGCGGCGCGGTCGAACAGCGGCGACATGGAGGAGGGGCCGTGCCGGCACGCCGGCGAAGAACGCCGGCGTCAGGATCGCGGCGCCCGCATAGACGAACGGCACCACCTCGCGCTCGCCGCGCCGCGTGAGCCGCCCGTCCGGCGCCATCCTGAAGTCGCCGCGGCCCGAATAGCCGATGCTGGTCGCCGCCGCCGCGAGCAGAAGCAGCGCATCCATGCTGGCCGGATCGAAGGCCGCGGCGAGCCGCCCGAGATTGGGCTTCACGCCGTCGATCCAGATCGTGTCGGAATTGATGTGGAAGAACGGCGCCGGCGCCCAGCTCCGGCAGCGCCTTGACCACGCCGCCGCCGGTGCCGAGCAGCTCGCGGCGCTCGTCCGAGAGGACGATCTTCGGCCGCTGCCGCGCCGGCGACGTGCCGCTCGATCTGGTCGGCCAGGTGATGGACGTTGACGACCGCGCGCTCGACGCCCTGCTCGGCCAGCCGGTCGAGCACGTAGTCGATCAGCGCCTTGCCGCCGACCTTGACCAGCGGCTTCGGGATCTGGCCGTTGAACGGCCGCATGCGCGTGCCGAGCCCGGCCGCGAGCACCATGGCGCGCTTCGGCGCAGTCGTGATTCGGGAAGGTCCGCCCATCAATGCTTTTGTCCTGCCGGACGCTTAAATTGTCTTTAACGACGGCACATGGAAGCTATACCACTCGTTGAGCGGCGCCAGCGCCGGATGGCCGAGCGAGCGCTGCAGATAGGTCCATACCCGCGGCATGTGACGCAAATATTGCGGCTTGCCGTCGCGCAGGTCGAGCCGGGCGAAGATGCCCAGGATCTTGCTGGCGCGCTGGGCCGCCAGCGTGACGTAGATCTTGATGAACTGGGTGTGGTCGAAATCGGGGTCGGCCTGGCGGCGGCCGCGCACATAGCGGCCGAGCAGGGCGAGCTCGATCTGCTCGTACATGTCGACGCGCGCGTCCTGCAGCAGCGAGGCGAGATCGTAGGCGGCCGGTCCCATCAGGGCGTCCTGGAAATCGAGGATGCCGAGGCGGGCGATGTCGCGGCGCGCCGGCAGCCAGAGCAGGTTGGGCGAGTGGAAGTCGCGCAGCACCCAGGTCGGCGGCGCATCGATCGCCGGCTGCAGGAGCTCGCGCCAGAGCGCCCGGAACGTGGCGCGCTCGTGTCGGGCACCGGGGCGTCGAGGCGCGGCAGGTACCAGTCGAGCAGCAGCTCGGCTTCGATCAGGAAGGCGTCCATGTCGTAGTGCGGGATGCGGTAGTCGACGTGCGGCGCGACCGGCAGCACGTCCGGCAGATGTTGCGCATGCAGCGCCAGCAGCACGTCGACCGCGGCCTCGTAGCGCTCCCGGTTGGGCGCCGGCGGATCGCCGGCGACCACGCGCTCGTCGCCCAGATCCTCGATGATGAGCAGGCCCTGGTCGAGATCGGCGTGATGGATCGCGGGCGCCGAGAAGCCGTAGCGCCGCAGCCCGTCCGCCATCGCGACGAACGGAACGACGCTCTCGGCGAGATGCGCGATCGCGCTGTACGGCTTGCCGTCGCGCACCGGCGGGCCGTCGGGCCGGCGCGGCGAGTTCATCAGGATCACGTGCTTGTCGCCGAGCGCGAGGCGCTCGTAGGAGCGGGTCGAGGCATCGCCCTGCATGCGCGCGCGCAGCGCGTCGCTGTAGCCGCTCTCGGCGACGAACTGGCGCACCGCCGCCATGCGGTCGACGCGCGGCGCCGAACGAGCCGTAGCCGGTCACCCGGGCGTGGCGGAATTCGAGCTTGAGCTTGGGCGCCAGCGTGAGCGCGACGTCGAGCCGGTCGGGCGGCAGGAAGCCGGCCGCGCGGTCGGGCCATTCGACCAGCACCACCGCGCCTTCGGGCAGGTCGTCGAAGCCGAGCTCGGCGAGCTCGGCCGGCCCGGACAGGCGATAGAGGTCGGCGTGGACCAGCGGAAATTGCGGCAGGTCGTAGTGCTGCATCAGCGTGAAGGTCGGGCTCGGCACCTCGATCGTCTCGTCGCCCGCGAGATAGCGGATCAGCGCGCGCGCGAACGTGGTCTTGCCGGCGCCGAGGTCGCCCGAGAGCGTGACCAGGTCGCCGGGCACGAGCGAGTTGGCGATGTCGATCGCGAGCCGGCGGGTGGCATGCTCGTCCGGCAGCGCCACCGAGAAGCTCGATGTGCCGGAGGTGGTCAGCAGCATGGTCACCGGCGCATGCGGACGCCGTCACGGCTCACGCCGCGGCCGCTCGCGCCCTGCTGGCTCGATCGGGAATACGCAGGTCACGGTGGTGCCGCGGCCGACCGCCGAATTCGAGCGTCACCGTCCCGCCGTGCAGCTCGACGAAGGAGCGCACCAGCGACAGGCCGAGGCCGGTGCCGCGGTGCCGCGAGCCGAGCGAGTGCGTCTCGAACCAATCGAATACCTTGTCCTGCACGTCGGCCGGGATGCCGGGCCCGCGATCGGTCACCGAGAACACCACGGCATCCCGCAGCCGCTGGGCCGCCAGCGTAACGGTCTCGCCCGCGGGCGAAAAGCCCACCGCGTTGGCCAGGAGATTGAACAGCGACTGGCGCACGCGCCGCTCGTCGGCCACGAAGCTGCCGATGTCGGGGGCGGCGCGGATTTCGAGCTTGATGCCGCTCTTGACCAGGCGGTCCTGCACGCCTTCGGCGGCGGCTTCCATGGTCTTGCGGATGTCGACCGGGCCGAGGTTGAGCTTCATGGCGCCGGCGTCGATGGTGGCGAGATCGAGGATGTTGTTGATGATCGCGAGCAGCGCGTTGGTCGAGACCGTGATGTAGCTCAGGTATTCGCGCTGCTTCTCGGTCAGCGGGCCGGTCACCGGGTCGCCGAGGAAGTGCGAGAAGCCGATGATGTTGGTGAGCGGCGAGCGCAGCTCGTAGGAGACGTGGTGGACGAAGTCGATCTTGAGCTTGTCGGCGGTCTCCAGCGCCTCGTTGCGCTCGCGCAGCGCGCGCTCGACATTGACCGTGTCGGTGACGTCCTGGAAGGTCACCAGGGTGGCGCCGTCCGGGAGCGGCATGGTGGCGCAATCGACCACGTTGCCGTCGCGCCGCTCGAGCCGGCCGACGACCGGCTCGCGATCGTCGATGGCGGTGACGGTCGCGCGCAATCGCTGCCAGATCGGATCGTCGCCGTGCAGCGGCTGGCACCAGCCGCTGACGGTCTCGATATGCGGCCGCTCGGCGAGCTGCTCGGGGCCGAGCCGCCACATGCGGGCGAACGCCGGATTGAACAGCCGCAGGCGGCCGTCGCTGCCGAACACCGCGACCGCCTCGGCGAGATTGTCGAGCGTCTCGCCCTGCACCCGGATCAGCGCGTCGAAGCGCCGCTCGAGATCGAGCCGTTCGGTGACGTCGTCGAACAGGTAGATCACGCCGCCTTCCGGGTTGGGCGTGGTGACCACGCGCATGGTGCGGCCGCTCGGCAGGTGCCACTCGTCCGACTTCGGCTCGATCGCCCGATAGGCCTCGTGCAGCGCCGCCTTCCACTGCCGGAAATCCTGGTCGTCGGGAAGCTTGCGGGCCGCGCGCAGCTGGTCGAGCACGGCCGAATCGGTCGGCCCCTGGTCGAGAAAGCCGGCGTCGAGGTCCCAGAGCGACCGATAGGCGGCGTTGTAGAAGCTCGAGCTTCTGGTTGGAGCCGAAGATGGCGACGCCGGTGGTGAGCTGGTCGAGGATGCGCCGGTGCGCCTCGATCATGCGCTTGAGCTCGGCGCGCAGCAGCTCCGCCTCGGTCGCGTCGATGCCGATGCCGGCGCTGCCGTGCGCGGCCGGCACGGTGATGACGTCGAAGTTTCGGCGGCTGCCGGCGGCCACCGCCGGAAGCCGGCCGCCAAAGGACTTTTGCGCCTCGTGCGCGCGCAACAGCTCGGTGCGGGCGGCGCGGTCGAACAGCTCGACGCCCCGTTCCACCGCTTCGGCCGCGTCCTTGGCCTCGACCGCGCGCGCATAGGCCGAATTCACGAACACCAGCTTGCCGGCGTCGTCGCGGGTCCAGACCGGCGACGGCAGCGCCTCGATCAGGGCGCGCCAATGCGGCGGTGTCGTCGACGTGCTTCTGGTGGCGCGCGCTGAGCTCGGCGAGCTCGTACTTGATGCCGCTCACCTCGCGCAGCCGCAGGATCGCGCGCCCGCCGATGATCTGCCCCTCGGCTTCGACGATGCGGTTCGACAAGGTCGTGACCGTCATCGCGAAGCTGATGCCGCGGGCGCGCAGCGCATCGACCGAGCGCTCCATGTCGCGCGCTTTGTCGGGCTCGAGCCAGGTGCCGAAGGCGAGCACCCGGTGGGGCGTATCGGGGCCGGTGATCAGGCTGGGGTCACCGATGATCTCGGGGTCGTCGGACGCCGCCGCCCAGGCAATGAGGACCTGCGGCTCCGACAGCAGCAGCGCATAGGCGCGGTCGACCGACGCCCGCGCCGCGATGCTCTCGTCGCGCGCGGCGGCCTCCGTGTCGCCGAGGCGCTGGCGCGTGCGCACCAGCAGGATGGCGGTGACGACCGCGAAGCACAGAATCCCCAGCGTGAGCGCGAGCGCGACGAGCTCGTGCCGGTCGAGCTGCAGGAGGGCCGCGACATAGGCGTCGACCGAGGAGCCGTCGCGGACCGGGGCGTCCTCGGCGCGCGCCGGCGTGAGCGCAACCGGGCAACCGAGGACGGCGGCAATAGCCGTGCCGGCCGCGCGGAATCCGCATAGCGCGTCGAAGACGCGCGTAAACGCGCTCTCGGCGGATGAGCCCCAGAGCCCTCCACGGTGATCCGGATCGCGTCCGGCATTCCCGCTTGCCCCTATCGCCGCATTCGACCGGCGCGTGAACGCCGGCTCGCGGGCCGCAGGCAGGAGGTGCCTCTTCCTCCGGACCGCCCGCGAATCAAACCACTTTAACCCCAAGGGGAATCGCGCCGTAAGAGTCCAGATCGTGAACGATTGCGGGTCGTGTTCCCGCGCGCGGCTTCGGCCCCACAGGTTCCCGGACTCGGGACGCGCCAAAACGCCCGCCAAGTCTGCGGGTTCCAGGAACCTTCGGCCCCCATCACGGTTATTTGTGCACGGTACCGAGCAGAGGGGTGGCGGGCGGTGTCAGGTCAGTTCCAAGCGCGTTGACGCAAACGAACCTTGTGCTGGCTTTCCGAGCACGCACAAGAAGTTTCGGGACCGTACAAGTGGCCAACGAGGCCGATGTGGCCTCGACAGTGGAGACCCGCCGATGAATCCGTCTGAAGAATTTATGAAACATGCCGCCGAGTGCGAGCAGATGGCCAAGTTCACCCGCGATCCGCAAAGCCGGGCCACCTGGAACCACATGGCGCAACGGTGGGTTCGCTGTGCTGAATTGTTCGACAAGCAGAGCTTGGCCGCGCACGACCACGGTCCCGCTGCGCGGCGGCACCGGAGATCCGATCACGAGGCGGCCCATCATTGAGGCCGGCCGAAGCCGCCGACCGGTGCCGGCGGTCTATTGTGGGAACGTGATCTTGTTCTGCACGATGACGTCGGACCACTTGCGCATCTCGGCCGCAATGTAATCGCCGAACTGCTTCTGTCCGAGCGGCGTCACCACCGCGCCCATCTCGGTGAGGCGCTTGCGCACGTCCGGCAGCGCCAGCGCCTCGGCCAGCGCCTTCTCCAGCTTGGCGATGACGGCCGGCGGGGTGCCGGCGGGCGCCACCAGGCCGAACCAATACGCCGCCTCCACCGGATAGCCGGCCTCCGCCATGGTCGGCACCTGCGGCAGGATTTCGAGCCGCGTGGGTGCCGCCATGGCCAGCGCGCTCAATGCGCCGGAGTTCATGTGCTGCAGGCCGATCACCGCGCTCAGGAACATGGTGTTGAGATGGCCGGCGACCAGGTCGTTGAGCGCCGGCGCGCCGCCGCGGAACGGGACGTGCAGCATCTTGATGCCGGCGCGCGCCGTGAACATCTCGCCCGCCAGATGGCTGGCGCTGCCGATCCCGACCGAGCCGTACGACAATTGGCCGGGCTTGGCTTGCGCCGCTTCGGCGAGCGCTTTGACCGTCCGCACGCCGAGGCCCGAATTCGCGGTGAGCACCATGGGTGCGTAGCCCACGAAGCCGATCGGCGCGAAGTCCTTCACGCTGTCGTACGGAATGCTCTTGAACACGCTCGGATTGATCGAGTGGTTGTCGTTGATCATCATCAGCGTGTAGCCGTCGGGGTCGGCGCGCGCGACGGCGGCGGTCGCGAGCGTCCCGCCCGCGCCCGGTCTGGCTTCGATGATGAATTGCTGGCCGAGGCTCGCCGACAGCTTGTCGGCCGACGATCCGCGAGACCGTGTCGATCAGCCCGCCGACCGGAAACGCGATCATGATCTTGACCGGCCGGCTCGGATAGGCGGCGTCTTGCGCGGTGGCCGGGTCGGGACCGGCGGCAAGCAACGCCGTGACGGCGATCAGGCAGGCGAGCACAGTCCGCATGTTGGTCCTCCCGTGACCACGCGCTCCCAATTTTGGGGCGCGCATTGCTTGCCCGCGTCGATGCGGGCTGACGACGACGTCGTTACGCCCTGCCCGCGAGCTTCAGGCCCTTGTCGAGCGCCGCATAGCTGCGCACCGGCGCCGCCATCAGGAAGCGGTAGCCTTCGCCGAGGATGCGCTCGACATTGCTGCTGTCGACGTGCGGGTGTCCGACCGGCACGTTGTGCGCCTTGCAGGTGTCCACCACCCGCGCCATCCATTTGAGCACCTCGGGGTGCTCGTATTGGCGCGGATAGCCGAGCTCCTGGGAGAGGTCGCCTTCGCCGATCAGGATGGCGCCGATGCCCGGGCACCTTCTTCAGGATGTCGGGCAGGTTCTGGATGCCGACCGTGTCCTCCATCATCAGGATGACGAAGATCTCGCCCTTGGGATTGAGCGGCCAGACGTCGGCGCGGTCGTAGTAGTCCTGCTGGCTCAGCCCCCAATAGCGCACCGCCTGGGTCGGCCCGTCGCCGCGCACGCCGGCGGGCTCGTAGAGCGGCGCGCTCTTCAGGCGCGGATAGCGGCAGGAGGCGACCGCGTTATGGGCCTCGTCGACGGTCGAGATGTGCGGCCAGACGATGCCGTAGGCGCCGAGATCGAGCGCCTGCTTGGCCTGCAACTGCGCCTTCTCGGCGCCGTTCGGCGGGATCCGCACCATCGGCGTGACGCTGGGCGCGACCGAGCCGGATCTGGCGATCTGGCCGCGGTTGAGCATGTATTGCAGGCTATCGCGCAGCGCCCTGATGTCCCACGGATTGTGCTCCATCTCGTAGACGATGCCGTCGTACTTGGCGGTGGTCATTGCGATCGCGGTCTCGGGATCGGCCTGGCAAAACGACGTGAATGCCGGCTTGCCGGACTCCAAGGCGCGGATCACGCCGTTCAGACGCGGAATATCAGCCATTCGCTTCCCCTAGCATGTGGCGCCGTCATCCGCCGTCATGCGCGGTTGCCGGCATCCGAGATATGCCGAGTCAAGCCCGGCAATCCTGGTTTGACAATCGCAAGCCCGGTTCGTAGCATCCGCCCATCACGGGCCGGGCCTCCGGCTTGCTCACGGGCAACCGCCCATCATCCACAGCGACGGTACCATGATCATCGACTGCCACGGCCACTACACGACCGAGCCGAAAGACCTGATGCGCTGGCGCAAGGATCAGGTCGACAACGTCAAGGATCCAGCCAAGCAGCCCTCGAAGTCGTCGCTGAAGGTCACCGACGACGAGATCCGCGAGAGCCTGGAAGGCGCGCAGCTCAAGCTGCAGCGCGAGCGCGGCACCGACCTGACGATCTTCTCGCCGCGCGCCATGGGCATGAGCCACCACATCGGCGACTACAACGTGAGCCTCGCCTGGTCGCAGATGTGCAACGAGATGATCCATCGCGTCTGCACGCTCTACCCGAAGAATTTCATCGGCGTGTGCCAGCTGCCGCAGTCGCCGGGCGTGTCGCCCGACAGCTGCATCGCCGAGCTCGAGCGCTGCGTGAAGGAGTTCGGCTTCGTCGGCTGCAATCTCAATCCCGATCCGTCGGGCGGCTACTGGACGGCGCCGCCGCTCACCGACCGCTGGTGGTACAAGTTCTACGAAAAGATGGTCGAGCTCGACGTGCCGGCGATGGTGCATGTGAGCGCGTCGTGCAATCCGTGCTTCCACGGCACCGGCGCGCATTACATCAACGCCGACACCACCGCCTTCATGCAGCTGATCATGGCCGACCTGTTCAAGGATTTCCCGACCCTCAAGCTGATCATCCCGCATGGCGGCGGCGCGGTGCCGTTCCATTGGGGCCGCTACCGGGGTCTCGCGCTCAACAACAAGCGGCCGCCGCTCGACGAGCTGATGAAGAACAACGTCTGGTTCGACACCTGCGTCTATCATCAGCCCGGCGTCGACCTGCTCACCAAGGTGGTGCCGGTCGACAACATCCTGTTCGCGTCCGAGATGGTCGGCGCGGTGCGCGGCGACGATCCGCTGACCGGCAAGCCGTTCGACGACACCAAGCGCTACGTCGACAACGCGCCGGGGCTCTCGGCGGCGGAAAAGCAGAAGATTTTCGAGGACAACGCCTACCGGGCCTATCCGCGGCTGAAGGACACCATCGCCAAGCAGGCGAAGGCGGCGCGCGCGTAGCCGTAGGTTGGGTCGAGCTCTTCGCGAGACCCAACATCGCGCGACACACGGAGTGTTGGGTCTCGTGAAGAACTCGACCCAACCTACTCGAGGCGATAGTTTGCCCGCAGCAGAGCAACGATCGAGGAGCATCATGGGCATCCAGGCTTTGGGCTATATCGGCGTCCGCGCCAAGGATCTGGGCGACTGGGCGACCTACGGCACCAACTTCCTCGGCATGCAGCGCCTCGACAAGAGCCGCTCGTCGCTCGCGTTCCGCATGGACGACAGGAAGCAGCGGCTCGTGGTCGACGTCGACGGCGGCCAGGGCATCGGCTTCTTCGGCTGGGAGGTGGCGGACGCCGCGGCGCTCGACGCGATCGCGGCGCGCATCGAGGCGGCCGGCACCAAGGTGGCGCGCGGCTCGCGCGCGCTCGCCGACGAGCGGCACGTCAGGGACCTGATCGTGCTCAACGACCCGGCCGGCAACCGGCTCGAAATCTTCCACGGCGCCGAGACCACCACCGATCCGTTCAAGCCCGGCCGCAACATTTCGGGCTTCCGCACCGGCCCGCTCGGCATGGGCCACGTGGTGATGCATTTCGAGCGCATCGCCGACGTGATGAAGTTCTATCAGGAGGTGCTCGAGTTCAAGCTCAGCGACTACTGGACGCGTCCGTTCCCGGCCTATTTCTTCCACGTCAATCCGCGCCATCACAGCATCGCGTTCGTGGAGAGCGGCATCAACATGGTCCACCACATGATGGTGGAGCTCTACAGCTTCGACGACGTCGGCCAGGGCTACGATCTGGCGCTCGGCGATCCGGAGAAGATCGGCGTCACGCTCGGCCGCCATTCCGGCGACTACGTCACCTCGTTCTACACCTGGAACCCGTCGGGCTTCCTGGTCGAGTACGGCTGGGGCGGCCAGGTGATCGACGACAACACCTGGAAGCCGTTCGAGCGCAAGTTCGGCCCGAGCTTCTGGGGCCACGAGCGGCGCTGGATGTCGGCCGAGAAGAAGGAAGAGTCGCGGCTCTTGTGCATCGAGGCGGCCGAGAACGGCCAGCGCCAGCCGGTGCAGGTGATCGAGGGCAACTACAATCTGCATGCCCGGCGTCTGCCCCTGGTGGGACAGCATGAAGCAGGGCCGCAAGGCGGGCTGAGACGCGGTCTACCCACAAGGGGCTCACCGGTTGGGTGGCGGATGGATTTCTGGAGCGTCAGGACTGACTACTGTGCAGCCTGACTTTCGGTGCCCGCTCGTCTCACCCCTTCGGCCGAGCGCGCCAATTCTTCGATGTTGATGCGCGCGAGCGCGGCCGAGAAGGCCTGCTCGGCCTGCGAGAGCGCAGGGATGACCACCTGGTCGAGCAGGTTCGAGCCGTTGATCGGCGGCGCGTCGATCTCGTCGATCGTGCCGGCGGCGCGCAGGATGTCGTCGGCGGTGATGCGGCGCTGCTCGCGCGCCAGCTCGTAGCCGCCCCGCGGCCCGCGAATGCCTTTGAGGATGCCGTGGCGCACCAGCGCCTGCAGCACCGGCTCCAGGTGCCGCGGCGGCAGCCGGTGGCGCGTCGCCAGCGCCCTCGCGGCCACCGGCCGGCCGCGCGCATGCAGCGCGATGTCGATCACGGCCGCAATGGCCAGGATGCCTTTGCGCGGCAAAAGCAGCATGAGGAGGTCGGTGGTTGCGAGAACCTGAGCCACGATAGTCCCAAGCGGTACTATATTACTGCTAGACTTTAGACTAAGGTCTAGCCGCCGGCTTTGTTCCCATCTCCCGTACCCGTAGAACCAAAACCCCCAACTCCCCGTGTAGTTTCATCCAGATTTGCAGATTTCGCAAATTGTAACTTGCAGTGTAGCCGCGATAACCAATTGTGCAATGCGCGTCCCGCGCTCGACTGCGAATGAATCGCGGCCCAGGTTCACCAGCAGCACGTTGATTTCGCCGCGATAGTCGGCATCGACGGTGCCCGGCGAATTGAGCACGGTGACGCCGTGCCGCATGGCGAGCCCGGAGCGCGGCCTGATCTGGCCTTCGGTGCCGGGCGGCAGCGCGATCGCGATCCCGGTCGGAATCATCGCGCGCTCGCCCGGCGCGATCACCACCGGCGCATCGGCCGGCACGGCGGCGAGGAGGTCGAGCCCGGCGGCGAGCTCGCTCTGGTAGGCGGGCAGCGGCAGATCGGCGCCGTGCGGCAGCCGCTTCACGCGCAGCTCGATCCGGCTCACCGCGACGCTCCCGCAAGCGCTGCCGCGATGCGCGCGACGAGCGCGCGCGCCACGTCCTCCTTCGACTGCGGCGGCCAGGATTCGACGCCGTCCGCGGTCACCAGGTGCACGGTGTTGCGATCGCCGCCCATGACGCCGGAGCCGGCCGACACGTCGTTGGCGACGATCCAGTCGCAGCCCTTGCGCGCGAGCTTCGCCTGGGCGTGCTCGATCAGGTGATCGGTCTCGGCCGCGAACCCGACCACGAGCTTCGGCCGGCCGGACTTGCGGCGCGCGACCGTCGCCAGGATGTCGGGATTTTCCACGAGGCCGAGCTTCGGCGTTCCGCCGTCCTGCTTCTTGATCTTGCTCGCCGTCGGCTTCTCGACCCGCCAATCGGCGACCGCGGCGGCGAACACCGCCGACGTCGGCGGGCAGCGCCTTGCTCGACCGCCGCCAGCATCTCCTGCGCGGTCTCGACCCGGATCGTCCGCACGCCGACCGGGTCGGGCAGGTTCACCGGGCCCGGACACCAGCGTGACCTCGGCGCCGGCCGCGGCGGCCGCCGCCGCGATGGCGTGGCCCTGCTTGCCGGAGGAGCGGTTGGCGATGTAGCGCACCGGATCGATCGGCTCATGGGTCGGGCCCGAGGTGACGATCACGCGCGTGCCCGCGAGCGGCTGGTCGCCGCCCGCGACGCCGAGAACCGTCCAGGCCGCCGCCACGATCTCGAGCGGCTCGGCCATGCGGCCGATGCCGGCCTCGCCGGCTTCCGCCATCTCGCCCGCGTTCGGGCCCGACCACCGCGACGCCGTCGGCGGCGAGCTGCGCCAGGTTGCGCCGGGTCGCGGCGTGCTCCCACATGTGCGGGTTCATCGCCGGCGCGATCAGCACCGGCCGGTCGGTCGCCAGCAGCACCGCGCGAGGCGAGATCGTCGGCATGGCCGCCCGCCATCTTGGCCATCAGGTCGGCGGTCGCCGGCGCCACGATCACGAGATCGGTCTCGCGCGCGAGCCGGATATGGCCGACGTCGAACTCGCTCGCGGCATCGAACAGATCGGTGAACACGCGTCTCGCCCGCGAGCGCGCCGGCCGCCAGCGGCGTGACGAATTGCTGCGCCGCCGCGGTCAGGATGCAGCGCACCGCCGCGCCGCGCTCCTTCAGCCGCCGGATCAGGTCGAGCGACTTGTAGGCGGCGATGCCGCCGCCGATGATGAGGAGGACGCGCTTCGCGCCCGGGCCGCCGGCGTCGTCCGGCGCGGGCGCCGGCTGCTCGGTCGTGCTGCGGCGGGAAGCCCGGCGCTTGCCGGCCTGGGCCTCGGCCCTGACGTCCTCGCCGGCGGCGGCGCGGCGCAGGATGGTGCGCGCCTCGTCCTCCATCGAGCGGCCGTTTTGCGCGGCGCGCAGGCGCAGGCGCTTCTTGAGGGCGTCGTCGAGCTTGCGGATGGTCAGGCTGGCCATGGCATCGCACCTTTTGGCGTCAACCTAGCCGATGATTGCATTGCAATCAATGCAATCAAATGAGCAGCCAGATCGATCCACGCCAGCAGCGCCGCGATCACCCACAGCGCCACCGCGGTCCAGCGGTTGCGCCGCGCCTCGGCGCGGCCGATCGCCGCCACCGTCTCGGGCGCCAGCACCAGGCCGTTGCGGGTGATGGCGTCGAGCTGCTCGACCAGCGCCGCCCCGCGCGTGAGCAGCGCCGGCACGCCGCCGAGGAAGCGGCCGATCTCGCCGGCGCCCTCGGCCGCGCCTTCGAGCCGGCCGGCCGGGCCCGAGATGGCGCTCGATCCATTCGCGCACCACCGGCTCGGCGACCTTCCACATGTCGAGCTTGGGATCGAGCGCGCGCGCGACGCCTTCGACCACCACCATGGTCTTCTGCAGCAGCAGCAGTTCCGGCCGCGTGCGCATGTCGAACAGGCCGGTGACCTCGAACAGCAGCATCAGCAGCTTCGCCATCGAGATCTCTTCGGCGGTGCGGTTGTGGATCGGCTCGCCGATGGCGCGGATCGCCTGCGCGAAGCTCTCGACCGAATGGTGCGGCGGCACGTAGCCGGCCTCGAAATGCACCTCGGCGGTGCGGTGATAGTCGCGGGTGATGAAGCCGTAGAGGATCTCGGCGAGGAAGCGCCGCTCCTTCGGGCCGAGCCGGCCCATGATGCCGAAATCGACCGCGACCAGCTTGCCGTCGTCGTCGACGAACAGGTTGCCGGGATGCATGTCGGCGTGGAAGAAGCCGTCGCGCAGCGCGTGGCGCAGGAAGGTCTGGATCACCGCGCGGCCGAGCGCCTTGAGGTCGAAGCCCTTGGCTTCGAGCTTGGCGCGGTCGGAGAGCGGCGTGCCTCGATCCATTCGAGCGTGAGCACGTTGCGCGCGGTGCGGTCCCAGTCGACCGCCGGCACGCGGAAATCCGGATCGTCCTTGGTGTTCTCCGCCATCTCGGAGAGCGCGGCGGCTTCGAGCCGCAGGTCCATCTCGATCGCGACCGAGCGGCGCAAGCGTCTCGACCACCTCGATCAGCCGCAGCCGCTGCGCTTCGGCGGAGAAGCTGCTCGGCGTTGCGGGCGACGAACGCGAAGGCGTCGAGATCGACCTTGAAGCGGCGCTCGATGCCCGGCCGCAGCACCTTCACGGCGACCGCCCGGCGCGCGTCGCCGGCCGCGATCTCGGCGCGATGCACCTGCGCGATCGAGGCGGCGGCGACCGGCGGGCCGAAGGCGGCGAAGAGGTCGCGCACCGGCTTGCCGAACGCGAGCTCGATCGCGCGCTCGGCCTCGGCCTGCGGGAACGGCGCCATCTTGTCCTGCAGGCGTCTCGAGGTCGCGCGCGAACGCGACGCCGACCACGTCCGGCCGCGTCGCCAGGAACTGGCCGAGCTTCACATAGGTCGGACCGAGCCGGGTCAGCGCGGCGGCCAGCCGGTTGGCGGCGACCTTGCTGGCCGGCCGCTCGATCAGCCGCGCCAGCGCGAGCGCGCCGCGCGCCGGGCAGCGGCAGCGGCGTCGGATCGACCAGGGCGAGCACGCCCTCGCGCGCGAACACGAAGCCGGCGCGGGCGAGACGGGACGAGATGGGCGAGCGCGGCGATCACCTCGATCGCCCTGTGGGGAGAGAGAACGCAGAATGCGATGGCAGCACGGTCTGCTCCCTCCCCTTGCGGGGGAGGGATGGGGAGGGGGGTGCTTGTCCGCTCTCCCAAAGTGGTCACAACCGCCAGCCCGAATGCAGCGCCACGATGCCGCCGGTCATGCGCTGGAACGAGACGCGGCGGAAGCCGGCCGCGCGCATCATCTCGGCGAACGCCTCCGGCCGCGGAAAGCGGCGGATCGATTCGACCAGATAGCGATAGGCCTCGGCGTCGCCGGCCACGGCGCGGCCGAGCGCCGGGATCACGTTGAACGAATAGAGGTCGTAGAGCGCGTCGAGCCCCGGCACGTCGACGGCGGAGAATTCGAGGCACAGGAAACGGCCGCCGATCCGCAGCACGCGATGAGCCTCCGCGAGCGCCGTCGTCGATGCGCGGCACGTTGCGGATGCCGAACGCGATGGTCACGGCGTCGAAGCTGCGATCGGGAAACGGCAGCGCCTCGGCATTGCCCTCGACGAAGGTGATCGCGTCGTCGAGCCCGCGCTCGACCGCGCGCTCGCGCCCGACCTCGAGCATGTCGGCGTTGATGTCGACGACGGTGGCGCGCGTGCCGGCGCCGCCCGCCGCCACCACCCGGAACGCGATGTCGCCGGTGCCGCCGGCGACATCGAGCAGCGCGAACGGCCGCTCGCCCGTCCGCGCGCCGGTCGGCGAAGGCCGGTCTGCGGCGGATCGACGGCGGTCACCAGCGCGTCCTTCCAGGCGCGATGCAGCCCGCCCGACATCAGGTCGTTCATCAGGTCGTAGCGGCGCGCGACGCTGTGGAACACGTCGTCGACCAGCGCCTGCTTGTCGTCGAGCGGCACCTGCCGGAAGCCGAAATGGGTGTCCTTGCCGGCCTGCGCCATCGGAATAGTCCTTTTCCGGCAGGACCATAGCGCGGCGGCGCGGGACGACGCTATGTCTCCGCCGCGACGGAGCGCCGGTTAGATCCATGCCCGAGCTGCCCGAAGTCGAGACCGTGCGCCGCGGCCTTGCGCCCGCCATGGAGGGCGCGCGCTTCGAGAAGGTGGAGGCGCGCCGCGGCGACCTGCGCTGGCCGCTGCCGAAGGATTTCGTCGCGCGGCTCGAGGGCAAGACCGTCGAGGGGCTCGGCCGGCGCGCCAAGTACCTGCTGGCCGATCTGTCCTCCGGCGACGTGCTGCTGATGCATCTCGGCATGTCGGGCTCGTTCCGCGTGTTTCGCGGCGAGCGACGAGCACACGCCCGGCCAGTACCACCACGAGCGCTCGAAGCACCTCGCGCACGACCACGTCGTGTTCCACATGTCCAACGGCGCGGTCGTGACCTTCAACGATCCGCGCCGCTTCGGCTCGATGAAGCTCGTGCCGCGCGCCGAGCTCGAGCAGGAGCCGCTGTTGCGCGCGCTCGGGCCGGAGCCGCTCGGCAACGAATTCGACGCCGCGCATGCTGGCGCGCGCCTGCGCCGGCAAGAAGACCAGCCTGAAGGCCGCGCTGTCCGATCAGCGCGTGGTGGCCGGGCTCGGCAACATCTATGTCTGCGAGGCGCTGCACCGCGCGCGGCTTTCGCCCAAGCGGCGCGCCTCCACGATCGCGACTGCGATCGGGCGCGCCGAACGAGCGCGCCGGGCGGCTGGTCGACGCCATCAAGGCGGTGCTCAACGACGCCATCAAGGCCGGCGGCTCGTCGCTGCGCGATCACCGCCGCACCGACGGCGAGCTCGGCGACTTCCAGCACAATTTCCGCGTCTACGACCGCGAGGGCCAGCCGTGCCCGACGCCCGGCTGCAACGGCACCATCCGGCGCATCGTGCAGACCGGCCGCTCGACGTTCTTCTGTCCGGTCTGCCAGCGGTGAATAGCGAGTAGACGCTCAATCGATCTTCAGGCCCATCGTCGTGACGATCGGTGTCCAGCGCGCGAGCTCGTTTTCGACGTAGCGCCGGTAGGCTTCGGGATCGAAGCCGCCGTGCGGCTCGAATGTCCCGG
Source organism: uncultured Alphaproteobacteria bacterium (assembly GCA_963708765.1). GTDB lineage: Bacteria > Pseudomonadota > Alphaproteobacteria > Rhizobiales > Xanthobacteraceae > VAZQ01. Next base: position 57,373 of record CAVPTV010000046.1, read on the forward strand.
AGACCAGCAGTTGCTGGTAGTCGCGGTCGTTGAGCAGCGCAAGATTCGCCTGCGCGACCTGGTCGATGATCGGCTTCGGCGTTCCGGAGGGTGCGAATACGCCGATGAAGTTCGGCGTGACCAGATCGGTCAGGCCCTGCTCGACCGCGGTCGGCAGCTCGGGCGCGGCGGCGAGCCGCGTGCCATGGGTCACCGCCAGGACCCTGAGCCTGCCGGCGCGGTGCAGCTCGAGCACATGGTTGGTCATGGCCGGCACGATCATCGGGAACCTGTCCGGCGAGGATGTCGACGATTGCCGGCCCGGCGCCGCGATAGGGCACATGGATGAGGTCCGGCAGCTCGGCCCGCAGCTTGAACGTCTCGGCGGTGAGATGATTCAACGAGCCGGTGCCGGCGGAGCCGTAGGACAGCTTGCCCGGATTGGCCCTGGCATAGGCGATCAGCTCTTTCAGGTTGCTCGCCGGCACGGTCGGATGGACGGCCAGCGCGAAAGCCGTGATCGCGATGCCGGAAATCGGCTCCAGGTCTCTGAGCGGGTCGTACTGCGGCCGGTTCTTGAGCAGCGCCTCGGTGACGTGGGTGGTGGCGCCGCCGAGCAGCAGGGTGTAGCCGTCGGGCCGGGCGCGCGCGGCCTGCGCGGCGCCGACCGCGCCGCCGCCGCCGCCGATGTTCTCGAGCACCATCGTGCCGAGCAGCGGTTTCATCCGCTCCGCCCACGGGCGGGCGATGGTGTCGTACGCCCCTCCCGGCGGAAACGGAACCACGACCCGGATCGGCCGCGCCGGATAGGCTTGCGCCCTTGCGATGCGTGACACGGCTGGCAAAGCTGCAGCACCCGCTGCCAGACGCAGAAATTGACGACGAAGGAGCGGCATGGTGTTTCCCCTCTGCAATGGCGCAATCCGCCCAGGCAAATGCGGGCGGTCAGAGAGTGGGTGCCGATGGCACCGGCACCGAACGACAGTTCTTTAGCGCTGTTGTGCCTGCCGACGGCATCGGCGCTGCCGCTGAAAAATAGGACTTCGGCGTGTCCTGCTGGCAGCTCTGCGAGCAAGCTACATCAGATTTGTGATCCTGCGGAAGGGGCCGCGGCGGTTTTCGACGCGAGTTGAAGCTGGAAAGCGCCTCTATTCGCTACTCGCTATTCGCCGCTCATTCCACCTTGATGTTCGCCGCCTTGATGATCGGCCACCACTTGTCGATCTCGGCCTGGTGAAACGCGCCGAGCGCCTCCGGCGTGAGTTGCTCGCGTGCCGGGAATCTCGAATCCGATATTGGCGATGCGCTGGCGCACCGTCGCGTCGGCCAATGCCTCCACGATGGCGGCATTGAGCTGCGCGACGATGTCCTTGGGCGTGCCTTTCGGCGCCCAAAGCCCGTTCCACAACGAGATGTGCAGTCCCCGCACGCCGGCCTCGTCGATGGTCGGGATGCTCGGCGCTGACGGCCAGCGGGTCTTGGCCAGCACCGCGAACGCCTTGATCTCGCCGCTGCGCAGATAGGAGAGCGTCTGCGACGCCTCGGCGCCGACCCGCATGTCGATCTGCCCCGCCACCAGCGCCTGCGTGAGCGGGGCGCCGCCCCGATAGGGCACGAACTGGAAGCGGGTGCCGGTCTCGTTCTGGAAGGTGATGCCGCTGACATGCGACGGGCTGCCGACGCCGATGGTGCCGGCCGTCGCCTTGTCGGGATTGGCCTTGAGCCAGGCGATCAGCTCCGCGAGGTTGTTCGCCGGCAGCGCCTTCTTGCCGACGATCAAGGTGGGCGCGATCGGCAGCAGCGCGACCGGCTCGAAGTCCTTCACGATGTCGTACGTCACCGGGTAGATCGCCGGCGAGCCGACGTGGCTCGACCAGTTGCCCATGCCGAGCGTGTGGCCGTCGGGCGCGGCGCGGGCGGCGCGCCCGACCCCGATGCTGCCGGAGGCGCCGGGCACGTTCTCGATGATCACCGGCTGGCCGAGCGCGGCCCGCAGGCGCTCGCCGATGATGCGGCCGAGCGTATCCACCGGGCCGCCGGGCGGGAACGGCACGATCATGGTGATCGGGCGCGACGGATAGACCTGCGCGTTCGCGCTCGCGGCCATCGTCACAATGGCCGTGAGCGCCGCGGCGGCGACTACGAGCTTTCGCATGGCGCACCTTGTCTCGTCGGTGGCGGTTCGGCATATCAGGCTACTGCATTTGCGCCCGTTCGGTCGACCGGAGACAGAGCCATGAGCTACGAGACCATCGTCGTCGAGACGCGCGGCCGGGTGGGCCTCGTCCGCCTCAACCGGCCGCAGGCGCTCAACGCGCTCAACGCCGCGCTGTTCGTCGAGCTCACCCGCGCGGTCGAGGCGTTCGAGGCCGACGCCGGCATCGGCTGCATTTTGCTCACCGGCTCCGACAAGGCCTTCGCGGCCGGCGCCGACATCAAGGAGATGGCCGACAAGTCCTACATCGACGTGTACCGTGAGCAACTGGGCCGGCAGCTGGGATCCGGTGGCGCGCGCGCGCAAGCCGGTGGTGGCGGCGGTCGCCGGCTACGCGCTCGGCGGCGGCTGCGAGCTCGCCATGCAATGCGACCTCATCATCGCGGCCGACAATGCCCGTTTCGGCCAGCCCGAGATCAAGCTCGGCATCATTCCGGGCATCGGCGGCACCCAGCGGCTCACCCGCGCGGTCGGCAAGGCCAAGGCGATGGACCTGATCCTGACCGGACGCATGATGGATGCCGCCGAGGCCGAGCGCGCCGGGCTGGTCGCGCGCGTGGTGCCGGCGGCGAGCCTGATGGACGAGGCCATGAAGGTGGCCGAGACCATCGCGTCGATGTCGCTGCCTTCGGTGATGGCCGCCAAGGAGGCGGTCAACCGCGCCTTCGAGACCTCGCTGGCCGACGGCGTGCTGTTCGAGCGCCGCGTGTTCCACGCGCTGTTCGCCACGGAAGATCAGAAGGAAGGCATGGCGGCCTTCGTCGAGAAGCGGCCGCCGAAGTTCGGCAACCGATAACTCGATTCCGCTCATGCCAACACCGGCGGTCCTGCATCTGCCCGCCGGCTCAGTTGACGGTCTCGTCGGGGCCAAAAGCCGACATGCGGTCACGGACGGCCTGATCAGCGTCTGGCAGCTTCGATGCAAGGACGACTGCGAGCGGCGGCCGCCGATTCACTAGGCGGCACTGGCGAGTCCACGAGCGCGCCGAAGAGTTTTGACAGCTTCACTCTCCGATACTGGATATCCAAAGAAGTAGCCCTGACATTCATCGCAACCCAAAGCCGTGACCATGTCGGATTGAGCCCGCGTTTCGACACCTTCCACGACTGTAATCATATTGAGTTTGCGCGCCAGCTCAGCCACTGCACCGACAATAGCCCGACAATCATCGCGGCCCAACATATCGCGGACAAACGATCCGTCGATCTTGATCTTGTCGAATGGAAAGCTGCGCAGGTAAGACAAAGACGAATACCCGGTGCCGAAATCGTCCATCGCTATTCGAACGCCGAGCTCGCGAAGCTGGTGCAACGTCGCCAAGACTCCGACTTCGTTCTGAAGAAATACCAACTCCGTTATCTCCAGCACCATGCGCTTCGGCGACAAACCAGACGTGGCAAGCGCGCTCAAGACGATCTGAACCAGGTTTCGGCTCTTGAACTGTGCGGGAGAAAGATTGATCGAGACGTCGATCGGCTCGGGCCAATTCGCCGCCTGACGGCAGGCCGTCCGCAAGACCCACTCCCCAAGCGGCAAAATCAGGCCCGTCTCCTCGGCGAGCGAAATGAAATTCAGCGGAGCAACTACACCCTGCAATGGATGGTTCCACCGCAGAAGCGCTTCGAAACCGGTGATCTTTTTCGTTTTCAGGTGCACGATCGGTTGGTAGTGCAGCTCAAATTCGCCATTGGCGATGGCTGAGCGCATGTCGAGCTCAAGCGAGCGCCGGGCCTGCAACCGCTTGTCCATCTCCGCCTCGAAGAAGCGATGTGTGCCCCGTCCATCGCTCTTCGCCAAATAGAGCGCCATATCGGCATTCTTCAGAAGTTGGTCAGGATTGGCCCCATCGGCCGGAGCAACGGCTATGCCTACGCTCGTTCCGATGTCGACATGCTTACCGTCAATGTCAAAGGTTTCACTCAAGACCTCGATAATGCGCGATGCCAGCTCGCTACACTGCTCCGGCCGTTCTACGGCGGCCTGAACGATCGCAAACTCATCTCCGCCAAGGCGAGCGATAACGTCACCCTCTCTTACACATCCTCGCAGGCGGCCCGCAACGGCTTTCAATAGCTCGTCGCCGAAGGCGTGGCCGAGGGTGTCATTGACGTGCTTGAAACGATCGAGATCGAGACATAACACCGCAAACACCTGCTCTCGCTTGAGCGTTAGAAAGGCCTTGTCGAGATGCTCGCGGAACAGAACGCGGTTGGGCAGGTTGGTGAGAAGATCATGCCCGGCGAGGTGCGCGATCTTTGCTTCGGCGCGGCGACGCTCGGTGATGTCCTCGTGAACTGCAACCCATCCCCCGCCGCGCATCCACCGTTGCGAAACGGCGATCGTTCGGCTATCCGTCAGCTCTTGGATAAACGCCGGCCGTTCCTGCTCGGTCTCGAGCTCGCCATCGGCCGCGATTTGCTCAGGACTGGCGATCGGATCGTTGCCGACCGCTACGCGATAATCGTTAATACGTCGGAGTGGCGTACCGGCCTGGGCAAGTTCGCGCGGGAGATCGTACATGCGACGGTAGGTTTCGTTGCATACGATAAGGTTCCGCTCCACGTCGAACATAGACAGGCCGTGTGTCATATGGTTCAGGGCGACGTCGAGCCGGCGGTTCACCTGTGCAAGCTCGATTTCTCGCGCCTTCAGCTTGATGGCATTGTCCTTGAACACTTCCACGGCTCGGGCCATTTGACCGATTTCGTCATTGTCGTCACGCGATGGGATCGTCGACCGCGGTATCGTTCCGTGCCAGCTTCGCGATGGCGCCGGTGACCAGGCCTAGCCGTGACAGCACTCTGTGCGCGATCATAAGGCCGATCGGTCCGATCAGGATGAACGCCACGATGGTGCATAGGAAGACCCAGACGGTGAGAGACTTTGCGGCGGTGAGCAAGCGCGATACCGAGGACTCCGCGTCCTTCAGCCTTTGCTCATGGTAGTCGTGAACCAATCGTTGAGTCTTATCCGCAAGGGTCGAGTATTCCGCTGCGAATTCGTACGCCTTGTCCTGAGCGAAGTTATAGGCGTAGAAGGCGACTTGATCTCCTGCTCGGAAAAGGACCGGCAAGCTGCCTGCGATGCTCCGTTCTGCGGCGTCTGCGGAGCTGCTGGTATCCTTCGAAATAAGATCGCCGATAAGCTCAGTCAGCCTGCTTCCGATCATGTCCAGCTGAGCTCGGCTATTTCTCAACCGAACCCTATCGACTTCGGCCGGCATGCTTTCGACGATTCGGCGATGTTGCTCGAGGAGCAGTTCGAGACGGGTCGCGTTGAGAACCCCCACATAAGCGTCACCATATAGATAGGTCGCAGCGGTTTCCGTTGTCCTGGCGAAATAGATCGAGGACACGGCGAGACCGCTCACAGCAACGATTGCGAGAGTGGCCAGCAAATAGAATTTTGCTGCAATGCTTCCTCGCCGCAAACGCAACGCCTGCAGCATCGTGACCTACATCGATTTTTCTGCGATGCGCTTGGCTGCATCGATCACCGCCTGCATGGCAGGCGTGGGATCGCCAAGTGTCACCAGGCTGAGTGATTGCTCGAGTGGCTTGTCTGTCACGAGCTCGGGAAGCGACCTCTGTTTCACCAGCGCAAGCTGGGCAAAACCGATTGCGCCGCGCTCCTGTTCGACAACTTGCACAAGTTGGACCGGAGTCTTGACGTAGATCACATTGGACGCTGTGACCGATTGCCCCTTTAGAAGTTGCGCTTCAACCGCAACCGTAACGCCGCCGCCGCCGCCCACGAGCACAATTCGAATTGGCAGGTCTCGGCCGCCGAGGGCGCGCCAGTTGCCGATCTCTCCGACCAGGATCTGCCTGATCGTGTCCAGCGGAGCGGCCCGCACCGGATTGGATTGATGAACAGCCACCGCAATTCTCGTGCTCAGAATTTCGAACACCCGGAGGCGATCGTAAGGAAGACCAGGTCGTTCCCTGCGCAGCAATTCAATTTCGCTTTCCAACGGCGCCGAGATCATGGCCATATGGGCATGGCCTTCAAGGAGCGCGGTGAGACCCGGAGTTGACTTGTTGGGAATGATGGTCAAGTCATGTCCGGCCGCAGCTTCGATTGCGGGTTGATGAGGTTCCATCAGGAGGCGGTTGAAGGTGGTGGATCCCTGCACCACCAACATTTCAGCCGACGCGTGCGACAAGGCTGCAAAGACTGCAAGCGTCATGACACCAGTCCAGACACAGCGGCGCGCTGTGCCCGCAATTGCAGCGAAAATAGCGCTACCAACCATTTGTGCCACCCGATAAAGCGCAGCCATAGGAAATATTGCTCACGTACGCGATTGTCGTGAGGCGGGTCCCAACCTCCCGCCGTCCGAACTTACGATCACCTATATTACCTTGGCGCTAAAAGGCCGGTTCTTTCATGACAAACGCGTGTCAGGGGCTTCGGGTAGGGTGAATTATTCGGAAACCGTATTGAGGAAAGCCGCAATCGTTAAAGTCTTATCGGTCGTTGTAATAAATGTTTTGCAATGGCTGCGTAGGCTCCGCACGCCACTCTGATGGGAGATACGGGGCTTTCGATGAATTGGGATTTGATCCGCATCGGTTTGCCTAATAGCGCAGCAGTTTTGGCGCTGGCGCTGGTGCCCATCGTGGCGATGGCTTTTGGCTCGACACACGGCAAGGAAGCGATGCGCCCGCAGGCGACCTTGGAGTCGCAGACGCTCATCGCAAATGTCGAGAAAGGTCCGGTTGCTCTCATCCAACCGCACGCCGACGACGCAGCATCGCCGTTCTAGAACCGCGGGCACGGCGGTCGCCGACGGCGAGCCGGGCAACCCAAATCATTCCGCAGCGATCGCGCTGACACGGCCTCCTTTGCCGACGATATCGATGGCGCCGCCCGGATGAAGCCGCAAAAGGCCGCCGTCCGGTATCAAGGTGATGCCGTGGGTATTCACCACCATGGGAACATCGTATTCACGAGCAAGAATCGCGGTGTGGCTCAGCCAGCCGCCGACCTCGCAGACGAACCCACCGGCGCGCGAGAAGTAGGGAAGCCACGACGGGTGCACCATCGACGTGACGATGATGTCACCATCCTCGAAATCCTCGATGGGATTGCCGCGCTCGGCCTCGGCATCGGTAATGACCCTCGCCCGGCCTTCCGCAGTGCCGGTTCCCGAAACGCGCGTGCCGCGGATCAAGCCATCGCCGTCGTGGTGTATCGGATCGCCACCTGCCGAGATGGCCTCGAGCTCGCGAACCGTGACGGTCGCCGGCAGCGGCACCATATCGGTCATGCGCGCCCTCTCCCGCTGGCGCACCATTGCAATCTCGCGCATCGCGACGACCGATTGCTCCCGCAGACCAAGCAGCTCGTCGAACCGCAGGAAGAAGGAAAGCCCGTCAAGGTCGAGGCGGCGGTCGAGCGCCAGAATGGCCTGGCGCAGCACTGCGAGCTCACGCAACGAGTGATGCTTCGCATCCTCCTTGAGCGCCTGAAACCGTCGGGCGATATCGACTGCCCTGGTGAGCGCTTTGCCAAGTTTGGGCCGTTCCATCTTCGTCTCGACTCTATGCGCCGAAGCGGCAGGGTCAAATTGAAACATTCGGTCAAGCGCCGACGGATTTTGCGCATAGCGCGGCTCGGACAGCTCGTAGTCGAGAACGGAGCGGTGACCCATTGTGGAGAGCAGCAAGCCGTGCCTGTTCTCGGACGGAGCCCTCGTCATCTCGACAAACGCACGCGCCTCATAGGTTTCCGGGATGTGGCCGAGATAGCTCGATGGATCGAGACCCTGCGAGATCAATTGCCCGCGCGCGCGATCGATGTAGAAATTGGTTGCGATATTGACGATGTCGACCTCGACGTGGGTCTCATGCACGAACTTGTGGCGCAATCTCGCGAGCGCGTCGAACAATTCGGGCGTCGACAGCTTTTCGAAGTCCGCTGATTCTGCAAGGCGAAGCTCACCAAGAAAGCGCGGCAAGAACGTCTCTCTGAAATCGCGCTCGATCCGATCCGCGTCGCGCGCGAGGCGTCGGGCAGCGAAAAAACCCGCTCTGAGCAGCCGTGCCCGCTCTTCTCTCTTGTTGACGTAAAGGCGCCCGAGGATTGTGAGGAGATAGTCGGTGCTGTTTTCGGAGACTTGATAAGACAGATTGAGCGCACGCGCGGCAAGATCCACGCTGCCTCCGCTTTTCCAGAACGTCTCCATCAAGGACAAAGACAACGGCGTGGGCCGCGGCAGCATTTCGGAAAACTCGTTCTTCGCGAAGGCGATCTCGTCCGGCTGCAGGCCATCAGCCAGATCAAGCGCCTGCGCCATCTCGCGCCGAATGAGGCCGGCGTTGCTTCCGTCGCTCATCCTGCGCGTGATGTCCCTGCTCTGAACAAGCTGGAAGCCGCCGTGGTCATAAGTCCATTCGATGTCTTGCGGCGCGCCGAACAGACGTTCAGCCTGCCGTCCGATGGCATGCAACGACTTGAGATCGACCGGAGCGCCGCCCTCGCCGATCATTTCCCCCGACACGCGACCAAGGCGGTACGTCGCGGGCCGCACCGCGCCGGAGACAAGGTCCTGAGCCGTGCCACGGACGAGCTCGATCATGGCGAGACCGCCGGCTGCGGGATCACGCGTGAACAGAACGCCGGCATATTGGGCAGCAACCATTCGCTGGATCAGGATGCTACCGCTGCTCTCTCCCGCCCCGTAGCTTCTGGCACGGTCGGCATCAAACGACGCCCGAACCTTGGTTATGGCGGCTTCCAGCCCTTCGCGGTCGACATTCAGCACGGACTCGAACACGCCGGCGAAACTCTGACGTTCGTTGTCTTCTGCGCTTGCAGAGCTACGCACCGCGAGTGGCGCGCGACCGAGCCAGCGCCACACGCGATCGAGGCGCCGTCGCCGCCACTCGGGCGAACGCAATGCGAATTCTTCCAGAAAGCTCGGCGTCAGCAATATGCCCCTGGGGACCGGCAGCCCGTGGGAGCGCATCTGCGCGAGCCGATAGGCCTTGTTCCCATACGGCAAGAGCCGGCCTGGTTCGTCGAGCGAGATGATATCGCGGCCCAACCACAGGCGGCGCCACACGCTGTGCAGCCCGGCGAAGCCGCCAGCGACCGCGGTGCGCTGGAGCAGCAAGAGCGCCGCGCTCGCGACGAGATACAAGTCGGCACCGGCGCTGAACAGCGCGCCGGTGCCGACAAGCAGCGGGAAGCCGATCGCCCAGATCGTCACCCGGTGGCTGGTCTTGTGGGCGAGCGCCATGTCGACGTAGAGCGCGATGAGCGCAGCGAACAGGATCGGCAGGATCAGCCACGGATCGCGCTCGGCGAGGTCAGGGATCCAAAGAAAGCGGTGGCCGCCGCCCGCAACCACCTCTTGCACGGCGATCAGCGCGATGGCCATGATCGGCAGGAACAGCAGCGCGACCAGGTTACGCACCGGTGTCAAACCAAGACGCTTGTAGAACGCCCGGATGGCTCGGCTGCGGCGCACGGGGTCGTCTTTCAGCCGAGTCTTGAGGGTGGCGAGCTCGTCCGCCGCTGCGCGCGAACGGATCTGGTCGCGTTCGGCTTTCGCCGAGAATGGCAGCACGAGAATCCGCGAAGCCAGGGCGAGGAGCAGGATCGCGAGGACGAGACCCGTCCACTCACTCACTGCGGACAGTACGCCCGCGAGCTGCCGGCCGGCCTTGACCCAAACACTGCGGTTGTTCTCCTTGATCCACTGCTCGACATGCGGCGGCCGCCCGGATGGAACGAAGTACGCCCAAGGTTGCGTGTAGCGTCCGCGGACATCATGGCCGACGCGCGTCAGCTCGAGGCCGAGCACCTCGGCGAAGAAGCAGCCCCGACGATCGTAGCATGGCAGTATGATCGGGCGCTTCGGCAGGGCTGCCATCTGCTTGTGCAGCTCAGGTGTCGTAATGCGCCGAATGCTCAGATTGATGGCGTCCGGCAATCGCTGTTGGGCAAATTCCGCAGGGTAGCGAACGTCGACGAAGATCGCCTTTTCCTCACTGACGAGGCGCCGCACGTCTGGCGTGTCGAGCAAAGTGTCTTGATTGCGATAGGGAGGAATGGCGCGAAGCTGATCGAGCTTGCGCGCGCCCAATCCATCCATGCTCCGATTTTCGACGACCCATTTCTCCAATCCACCGACGATGAAGCGGCAGTCGATTCCCTGCTTCACCAAGGCTTCGCAAACTTCATGGCTGCGGTTGCCGTTATGGCAGAACAGGATCGCCTTCTTGCCGGTAAAGTTGATGTTGGCGCCTGGAATATCGGGATAGCGGACGAATTTGACGCCGGGAAGTGTGCCCATTTCCCGCTCAGCCGCCTCACGCACGTCGAGAAAGACCAGGTCGTCGTGTTCTCCCCGAGCCGCTTCCGCAAGCAACTTATCGGCTTCTTCCGTGCTCATCCCAAGCGGGTGACGCATCTGTTGTCCGTAGTTCAGCTCTTTGACTTCGGGATCGAGAGGCAGGCCTCCGGGCGTGCGTGACGGACGCAGCAGCGTGTCTTCCAGCCGCGCCTGGCGTTCGTTCCGCTGATCGACATATTGGTAGATGTTGAAACCAACCGACGTGATCAGAAGGACGACGGCTGCGGCGGTTACCGCGATAAGCGCTCGCGTGGTCCGGCCGACCCCGGTCCCCCTGGCCCGCATTGTGACAATGGCAGCGCCGCCGCCGATGAAGGCTGAGGCGAGGGCTATGAGTTGAGAAATGCTCGTGAACGATCCGACGATGAGCTCCGGAGATGGAATAGCGAGCGCTGACGTCGTACCGCTCAAAAGCAGAACAGCGGACCCGATCACCGACGGTTTGGTCGCCGTGAATACGCGCTTGTACAACGCTGAACACCGAGCCGAACGCATGTCTGTTCTTTCGGCCTGAGTAGCCGGTGCGCGCGCGGATGAGGACCAGCAGGGACTTGCGATTGGATGCTGTCCCGAAGGTCTCGAGCCGTGGGCCTACCTCACTCGAAACCCAATCCGGGGCCTTCCTCACGACGCCGAGGTTAACAGATTGATAACGATTGTTAAACTTCTGTGACCAATCTCGGTTAATGTCGGTCTGGGACCAGCTGCTCTCGAGACCGGGGACACGGAAGGGCGTGTTCAGATGTTATGTTCCATAAGTGCATGGCGGCCTTCGTCGCGAAGCGGCCGCCGCAGTTCAGCAATCGATGACGCGGCTTGCCGTTACGGCGTCGCGGCGATCCGCTCCAGGATCGGCTTCCACATCTGCTGATCGGCCTGGATGAAGGCCATGACCTCGGCCGGCGACATCGGGCGCGCATAGCTGCCGGTGACCGCGAGCTTCTTCTGCACCTCGCTCTCGCCGACCACCTTGCGCAAGGCATCGCTGACCTTGCTCACGGCTGCATCCGGCGTGCCGACCGGGGCGACCAGCGCGGCCCAGCCGCGCGCATTGAACCCGGGCAGCACTTCGGCGGCGGCGGGCAGATCGGGAAAATCCGGCAGCCGCGCGGGCGTCCCGACCGCGATCGCCTTCATCGTTCCGCCCTGGATGCTGCCGGCGAGCGCCGCCAGGCCCTCGATCACCATCGAAAGCCGTCCGCCGATCGCATCGTTGAGCGCCTGCGGCGCGCCGCCCGTATAGGGCACCGCCAGCACATCGATGCCGGCCCGCGACTTGAGCAGCTCGCCGGTCAGGTGGGTCATGGTGCCGCGCCCGGTCGCCGCGTACGACAGCTTGCCGGGCTGCTGCTTTGCCAGCGCGATGAAGTCCTTGAGCGACGCGACGCCGAGCTGCGGCGTCACCGTGAGGAACATCGGCTGCTCGCCCACGAACCCGATCGGGGTGAAGTCGCGCGGCACCTCGAGCGGCAGGTTCGGCTGCAATCCGGCCAGCGTCACGAAGGCCGAGGCGGCCGGCATGTAGAGCGTGTAGCCGTCGGGGGTGGCGCTGGCCGCGGCCCGGGCCGCAACGGCGCCGCCGGCGCCCGGTTGATTGAGCACCACCACCTGCTGGCCGAGCAACGTACCCAGCCGGTCACCGACGATGCGCAGCATCACGTCCGGGCGCGCCGCCGGCGGCCGAATGGGTGATGATCCGGATCGGCTTGTTGGGATAGTCCGCCTGCGCGGAGGCTTGCACACTCGCGCCTGCGAGCAGCAGGCACGCGGCCACGACCTGCGAGAACCGAGCTCTCATTTTTGCCTCCGGGGCGTTCTTGTTCCGTCAGTAGCCGATGATCGGCGAAGCGATCAAATCCGGGAACCGACGTCGGCTCAACTGCCATCATCAAGCATAGTGTCGCAGCGGGCAAGGCGCTCGGTGCCGGGACATGCCATGACCGCTTGTGGTAGCTATCCCGGCCAGCCATTCGTGCGATCCGAGGCAAGGGAAGTCCCCATGAGAAAGCCGCTTCTTTCACTCGTGGCCGCATTGGGCGCGCTCGCGGCCGTCGGCGAGCGCCTTGCGCGCAAAACTATCCGTCGCGTCCGATCACCATGATCGTCCCGTTCCCGGCCGGCGGCGCGACCGACACGCTGGGGCGGCTCCTGGGCGAGCGGATGCGGACCGCTCTCGGTCAACCGATCATCATCGAGAACGTCGCCGGCGCCGCCGGCAGCATCGGCGTCGGCCGCGCCGCGCGCGCGGCCGCTGACGGCTACACGCTGAGCATCGGCACCTTGACGACGCATGTGCTGATCGGCGGTCTTTACGCGTTGCAGTTCGATCTGCTCAACGACCTGGAGCCGGTGGCGCAGCTCGCCGCCGAGCCGTTGCTGATCGTCGGCAAGAAGAGCCTGCCGGCGAACGACCTGAAGGAATTGATCGCCTGGCTGAAGGCCAATCCCGACAAGGCGTCGGTCGGCACCGCCGGCGTCGGCGCCACCGGGCATCTCACCGGCATCTCGTTCCAGCGGCAGACCGGCACGCAGCTTCCAGTTCGTGCCCTATCGCGGCAACGGGCCGGCGATGCAGGACCTGGTGGCCGGGCAAATCGACTTCATGATCGAGCCGCTGTCGAACTTTCTGGCGCTGGTGCGCGCGGGCAGCGTCAAGCCCTACGCGGTGACCGCCGCGGCTCGCTTTGCCGCCGCGTCCGACATTCCGACCGTGGACGACGCCGGATTGGCCGGCTTCCACGCCTCGCTCTGGTATGGGCTCTGGGTGCCCAAGGGCACCCCGAAGGACATTGTTGCGAAGCTCAACGCCGCGGTGGTCGAGACGCTCGCCGATCCCGCCGTGAAGAAGCGCTTCGATGAGCTCGGCCTGGAGACGCCGGCGCGCGCGCAGCAGACGCCCGAAGCGTTGCGCGCGTTTCAGAAAGCCGAGGCCGACAAGTGGTGGCCGATCATCAAGGCCGCCAACATCAAGGGGCAATGACGCGTCGGTGCTGCAATGGGAAGATCGTCTACTGCGCGCGCGCCGGAGCCGATGCCGCAACGCTTCCCTGCACGCCCTCCGCGCCGATGACGACGGCGAGGATCTTGAGCGGCCCTTGTCCGCTGTTGCGGCCGTTGTGCGCCTCGTTCATCGCCTCCATCAGCCCGTCGCCTTTGCGATAGGTGCGTTGTCCCTTCGGCCCGTAATCGACCGTGAGCTCGCCCTCGAGGATGTAGCCGAACATCGGCACCGGATGCATGTGCCATCCGGTCTGCTCTCCCGGCTGCAGCGTGATCTCCACCGCCGTGACGTGGGCAGGCGCGCCGGACGGATAGCGGATCGGCTCGTCGGTGACCGTGGTGCCGGTCGACAGCACCAGTCGCTGCTCGGCATGCTTTTCGGCCGCGAGCGGAGGGGACGGGACGGTCTCGGCCACCGCCGCGCTTGACGCCAGCAGCAGCGCCAGCGCGAGGCCGGCGGCCGGATGCAGGGATCGCTGTGGCCGGACGTGCGACATGCGCGGCGCTCCTCGGTGCGGACGAGTCGGATCGAACGTGCGGGACCTGCCATGAAAGCATTGAGGGCGCGTTAATCCGGTGCCCGCCGGACACACCCGGTTCAGTCGAAAACCACCACCGTGCGGATCGCCTGCCCGTTGCGCAGCGCCGCGAAGCCCTCGTTGATGGCGGCGAGGCGAATGCGCTGGGTGATCAGCTCGTCGAGCAGCAGCCGGCCGTCCAGATAGGCCTTCGCCAGCATGGGAAAATCGCGCGCCGGCCGGGCATTGCCGTAGCTCGACCGGCGGATGCGCTTTTCCTGCATCAGCGCGCCCCAGCGAAAGGCGACGTCGTTCGCGACGTCGATCTTGCCGAGCCAGACCACCTCGCCGCCCGGCCGCACCGCTTCGACCGTCGTGCGGAACGCCGCCGCGCTGCCCGCCGCCTCGATCACCGTATCGACGCCGCGGCCCGCGGTCTCCGCCTTGCCGATCGCGACCGGATCTTCGTTGCTTCGCATTCACGCAGCGGCTCGCGCCCATCTTCCGCGCCAGCGCGAGCTTGCCGTCGTCGATGTCGACGGCGATGATCCTGGCGGCGCCCGCGAGGCGAAGCGCCTTGCACGGCCGCAAAGCCCGACGGCGCCGCAGCCGATCACCATGGCGGTGTCGGCCTGACCGATATGCGGCGATGTTGAGCGCCGCGCCCACGCCGGTCATCACCCCGCATCCGATCAGGCAGGCCCGGTCGAACGGGATGTCCTTCGGCACCGCGATCGCCTGCTGCGCCTGCACGATGCAGTATTCGCCGAAGGCGCCGAGAAACATCAGATGCTTGAGCTCGCTGCCGCCCGCCAGACGCGCCTTGCTGCGGCCGTCGAACTGGACGGCCTGCGGGCCCTTGGCCAGATAGTCCTCGCACAGGATCGGCAGGCCGCGGTCGCAATAGAAGCAGTGGCCGCAATGCGGGTTCCAGGACAGCACCACGTGATCGCCGTTCCGGACCTTCTCGCACCGCCGAGCCCACCTCGACGATCACGCCGGCGGCCTCGTGGCCGAGCACGATCGGCATCGGGTAGCGCAGCGATCCGTCGATCACTTCGAGATCGGTGTGGCAAAGGCCGGCGGCTCGCATCCGCACCAGCACATCCGCGGGACCGAGCGCCGTCGCGCTGACCTGCTCGATCACCAACGGCAGACCGCGCCTGGTGCAGCACGGCGGCTTCATACTGCAGGTTCATCGCGGACCAGGGCGAGGGTTGCGTGGAGCTGGCTGACGGCCGGCCGGCTACTTCGCTTTCTTCAGATCGCCCTTCTTGACGCCGGCCTCGGGGAAAATCCACATCGCCACCACCATGAAAACCGCGGTGACGATGACGAAGGTGGAAAAGTCGGCGCGGATCGGCGAGCCGCTCCAATAGGCCAGAACGGCGGCGACGATCAGGACGACGGCGGAGACCACGGCTTTGACGTCGTTCGGCATGGCGACTCCTCGATCGCATCAAGTTGGCGCCGACCGGCACCGCGGCGGCCTCGTCCGGCCGGCGCGGCCTGCCGCGCAGGTTCTTCTTCAGGAACCGCGTCTCGTAGCCGTTGAGCAGGTGGCCGATGCAGGCCGCGGTTGAGGTCCGACGTTCCGAACAGCCAGTCGGCGATCGGGAAGGTCAGGTTCATGTTGACCTCCATCATCAGCCGGCCGTTGTGGTGCGCGGTGTGGTGACGGCGCAACGTGTTCACGAACGGACAGTTGCGGACGAACCAGCTCTCGTCGACGTGGCAGCAGAAGTGCATGAACTCGTAGATCAGATACATGCCGGTGGTCACGCACATGAACAGCCATCCGACGTTCGGCGTGAGCAGCAGCGCCGAGCACGATCGCCGCCGGAATCGACATCAGGATGAACACGACCAGCGCGTAGGGCGGGAACACCGTCACGCGCCAGTCCTTGTGATCGCGGAACCGCATCTCCTCGTCGGTGAAGAACTGGTGATGATTGAGCGTGTGGCGCTCGTAGACCGCGCGCAGGCCCTTGATGTTCACCGGCCGGTGCATGACGTATTTGTGCACGGCCCATTCGAACAGGTTGGTGAACAGGAAGGTGAGCCGGCACCGTGAGCCATTCCAGCCAGGTCACGTCATGGATGTGCTGGACATAGACGTAGAACGCCGCCGCCCCCATGGCGTAGATGATGGCGATGTGAAAATAGCCGTCGTACCACCCGACGATGCGGGACCGGTACTCCTGCCGGAAGTCGATCTGTCGCTGACTGATCATGACCGTTCTCCTTCCCGCGGATCGCGAGCCTCGTCACGGGCCGAGGCTCGTGACTGATATATCACACATCTATCACACCGCCTGCCCCGGTTCAATCAGCCCGCCGCGCGCTCGGCCGGGCTGGTTCCCTCGATGATCCGCGCCACCGCCGGGTCCCGGATCGGCCTCGTCCGGCTTGCCGACGAAGATGATCTCGCCGCGCTCGATGACGTAGAGCCGGTCGGTGAACTCCGGGACGTGGTGGATGTTGGATTCGGCGATGAACACCGCATGGCCGGAGGCGCGGATGTTCATGCAGCCCCTGGACGATCGACGGCACGATCACCGGCGAAAGCCCCTCGGTCGGCTCGTCGAGCAGGAGCAGCTTGGGACCGAGCGCCAGCGCGCGGGCGATCGAGACCATCTTGCGCTCGCCGCCGGAGAGCGCGTGGCCGCCGCGTTCGCGGTAGCGCTCGAGCCCGGGAACACCCGATAGGCGTCCGCGATGCGCGCTTCGGCGGCGCGGTCGCTCGGGCAGGTCCAGGTCGGCAGGGCGATGTTCTCGGCGACGGTGAGCTCGCCGAACACCTCGCTCTCCTCCGGGCGCAAAGCCGATGCCCATGCGCGCGATCCGGTGCGGCCGCAGCCCGACGATGTTGCGGCCGTCGAATTCGATCGCGCCCGACCGCCGGCCGGCGAAAGCCCATGATGGTGCGCAACGTCGTGGTCTTGCCGGCGCCGTTGCGGCCGACCAGGCAGACGAGCTCGCCGGCATTGACCTCGAACGACACGCGCGCGCAGCACCGGGCTGCCTTCGATGTCGACGGTGAGATCGCGCACGCGCAGCATCAGTGCCCCCTGCGCTTGCCGATCACGGTCGCGATCAGGTGCGGATCGGCGAAGAACTCGGCGGTCGGCAGGTCGGCCAGCACCTTGCCCTTCCGACAGGCCGATGATGCGATGCGAATAGGCCGCCACCAGGTCCATGTCGTGCTCGACCAGCAGGATGGCCTGCACGCCGGTCCTTTTCGCCGCCTCGATCAGCGTGCTCATGATGCCGTGCTTGTCGGCGGTGGAGACCCCGGAGGTCGGCTCGTCCAGCAGAATGACCCGGGGATCGAGCGCGAACGCCGATGCCACGTCGAGCAATTTCTTCTCGCCCTGCGAGAGCGGCTGCGGCCGTGGTGTCGAGCCGATGGCCGAGGCCGAAGATATCGGCGACGTCGCGCACGCGCGCGCCGATCGCGCCGTCCGCCGACAGCCGCGAGAACAGCCGCCAGCGCTTCTTCTGCCGCGACACCACCGCGGCGCCGATGGTCTCGGCCACCGTGAGCTGCGGGAAGATCTGGATCAGCTGAAAGGCCCGCGCCAGGCCGTGATCGGCGAGCTCGACCGGCCCGACCCCGGCAATGCTCTTGCCCATGAACAGCACGTCGCCGCTGGTCGGCGCCATCAGGCCGGTGAGCAGATTGACCAGCGTGGTCTTGCCGGCGCCGTTCGGGCCCACGACCGAGACCAGCTCGCCCGCGCTCACCGCGATGCTGACGTCGTCGAGCGCGCGGAAGGCGCCGTAGGCCTTGCTGACATGCCGCGTCTCCAGCAGCGCGCTCATGCGGCGCTCCGCGCGAACCGTCGCCGCAGCTCTTCGGCCAGCCCGACGATGCCGCCCGGAAAGCCGATCACGATCAGCGCCAGGATGGCGCCGAGAATGAAGCGCCAATATTGCGTCAGCGACTGCAGCTGGTCCTGCAGCAGCGTGAAGACGAGCGCGCCGACGATCGGCCCGAAGAAATTGGCGAAGCCGCCGAGCACCGCCATGAACACGATCTGGCCGGACTGGGTCCAGTACACCAGCTCCGGATCGGCGAGGCCGATACGGAAGCCGAGGATGGCGCCGCCGACGGCGCCGAAGCCCGCCGAGATCACGAAGGCGGCGAGCCGGAAGGCGCGGACGTGCACGCCGAGATATTCGGCCTTGCGGGCATTGTCGCGGATGGCCTTGAGGTGCAGGCCGAACGGCGAATGCACGATGCGCCACATCACCAGCCCGGCGAGCACGAGCAGCGCGAGACAGTAGTAGTAGAACGGCCCGGCCAGAAACTCGATCTTGTTGTAGCTGCGCGAATTCGAGCCCGAGGACGTTCATGCGCGGCACCCGCATGCCGCTGTCGCCGCCGGTGAGGTGGTAGAACTTGAACAGGAACGAGTGAAACAGCATGCCGAAGGCGAGCGTGAGCATGCCGAAAAAGATGCCGACGTAGCGCACGCACAGGACGCCGATCGGCAGCGCCGCCGCCATCGCGGCGAGCGTCACCAGGACCAGCACGGCCTCGAACGATTTGATGCCGAGCACGCCCGGCGGCGACCGCCGCGCCGTAGGCGCCGAAGCCGAGAAACATGGCGTGGCCGAACGACAGCAGCCCGGTGTAGCCGAACAGCAGATTGAACCCGAGCAGCGCGATGGCGTAGCCGAAGAACGGCACCATCAGGCTCGCGTAATAGGGCGGCGCCACGACCGGCACCAGCGCCAGCGCGGCGGTGCCGGCCATCGCCACGACAGCGGCGTGCGACAGCCTCATGCCACCGGTCTCCCGAACAGGCCGGCCGGGCGCAACAGCAGAACCGCGATGACGATGAGGTAGATCGCGAGCACTTCCAGCTCGGGATAGAGCACGAGCGAATAGGCGCGGATCAGCCCGACGATCAGCGCGCCGGCGAGCGCGCCGCGCATCGAGCCGAGCCCGCCGATCACCACCACCGCGAAGGCTTCGATCACGAACTCGATCGCCATGTCGAGCGAGGCGGCCGCGGTCGGCACCACCAGCGCGCCGGCCGTGGTGCCGAGCGCCGTGCCCAGCGTGAACACGACCGCGTAGACCCGGCCCACGTCGACGCCGAGCGCCTCCGCCATGGCGCGATTTTCCGCGGTGGCGCGCAGGATGCGTCCGTAGTTGGTCCGCTGCAGGAACGCGCCGAGCCCGGCGGCGGTGGCGATCGCCGCCGCGATCACCAGGAGATTGTAGACCGGAACGCTGAAGTCGCGGCTGGTGATCGTCCCATAGATCAAATAGGTGCTGTCGAGCGAGCGCGGATTGGAGCCCCAGACGAAGCGGAACACGTCCTGGAACATCAGCACCAGCGCAAACGTGAGCAGCAGCTGAAAGCTTTCGTCGCGACCGTACACGTAGCGCAGCAGCCGCTCGATCGGCGGGCCGATGAAGCCGATCAGGATTCCGGCGACCAGCAGTCCCGGGAATATCAGCCAGGGCGACAGGCCGGCGGCGGCCGCATACGCCCATGAAGGTGATGCCGAAATAGGCGCCGAGCGCGTAGAACGAGCCGCAGGCGAGATTGACGATCTTCTGCACGCCGAACACGAGCTGCAGGCCGGCGGCGACCAGAAACAAGACGGCGGCGTGAAACACGCCGCCGACCAGGATATTGGCGAACGCCACCATCTAGAGCGCGTTCCGGTGAAGTGAGATCAGCGAGCGCCGCAAACTCGGTCTGCTCCCTCCCCCAACCAAACCCCGGCCTGCCGGGGTTTGGTCACTTTGAAATTGCCGGAAGCGGGCAAGCCCGCCGCCGGCTGGGGGAGGGCTGGGGAGGGGGGTGGTGCGGTGATGCACAAATCCTGCGTCACACAACGACCCCCACCCCCAACCCCTCCCCACAAGGGGGAGGGGAGTTCACCGAACTTGCGGCATCTAGCGATGCAAATCAGACCTTGAATTGCGCGGTCTTGATCCAGTCCCAGAACTTGGCGCCGGGCGGCTTCTGCAGGTCGGCGGAGTACATGGTCTCGAAGCTGCCGAGGGTGACGAAGTCGTACTTGTTGTTGTGCGTGGTGAAGCCCTGCACGAAGGTCTGGTCGGCGATGTGGTCCTTGCGCCAGGAGCCGTTGCCGCCGAGGCTTTCCACCGTCAGGCCGACCATCGCGTCGATCACGTCGTCCTGCGACGGCCAGCTGCCGCCCTTCGCCTTGGCGGCCTTCTCGACCGCCGCCTTGTAGGAGGCGATGGCGAAATAGGCGCGATCGGCTTCCCACTCGGGATAGTCCTTGTGGGTCTTCTCGTACCAGGCGACGAATTCCTTCGCCAACGGCGAGGCGTTCGGGTTGGCGAAGTAGAGCGTGTTGTGGCCGAACAGCATGCCTTCCGGCGTGAATTCCTTCTTCATCAGCGTGTGCTGCCAGCCGGCCGCCGGGAACACGAGCTTGGTGCCCTTGGTCAGCTCGGCCGCGTGCGCCTGCTTCATGAACACCGGCAGGTCGGCGAACAGGAGCGACGAGAAGATCAGGTCGGGCCTGGCGGCCTTGAGCGCCGCCACGTGGCTGGTGAGGTCCATGGTGCCGACCTTGGGCCACTGCTCGGTGACCACCTTGTGGTCGATATTGAAGCGCTTGAGCAGCGCGACGAACGCCGCCATGTTGTTGCGGCCGTAGGAATAGTCCGGATTGATGCCCGCGACGGTGACGAACTGGCCCTTCCAGTGCTTGATGGTGAGCAGCGAGGACATGATCGCCTCGCACTCGTTGTCGGTCGAGCGGAACAGGTAGCGCGGGTTGGGGATCTTCTCGTCGACCCCGTCCTGCGTGGTGCCGTCCCAATAGATCGTCAGCGCGCGCGCCTCCTCCACCACCGGTCCGAGCGCCAGGCCGACGCCGGTCGAGATGATGCCCTGCACGCAGTCGACCTTCTCCTGCTGCACCAGCTTGCTGAAGCGCTCGATCGTGTCCTTGGGCGAGGACTCCTCCTCGATGACCAGCTCGATCTTGCGTCCGGCGATGCCGCCCTGGGCGTTGAAGCGCTCGACCGCCCACTGCGTGGCGCGGATGCCGTTCTCGCCCGGCGCGGCGGCGATGCCGGAGCGGGGCGCCAGGATGCCGATGCGCAGCGGCTTGGCCTGCGCGATCGCCGGCGCGCTGACGCCGGAAACCGAGAGCGCGCCGACCGCGGCCGCGGACTTCAACAGGCTGCGACGTGAAAGAGCCATGGAGTTTCCTCCCTGGGATTCGTTGCGCCGCGCGTTGCGGAGGCGGCCTTCGAGTGATGATATATCAGACGCATGTCAGCGACAAGCAACGCCGGTATGGGGCGCGGCGCGCTCACGCCGCGCTGTCGCGCAGGAACGCATCGATCTCCTGGCTGCCGAGCGTCCAGTCGTTGTCGAGATTGGCGACCACCGCCGTCATGAACGGCGCCGAAAGCCGGATCGGCCCGCTCCTTGTCGCCGAGGTGATCGTAGAGGATCGCCAGCGCCAGTTGCTGCGGGCTGTCGCCCTCGTAGGTCCACTCGAAGCCGAACTTGGTGAAGCGCTTGACCTCGTAGTGCTCGTCGAGCCTCTTGCCGTCGACCGTGACCACCAGGCCGTCGATGGTGCGCTTGCCCTCATATTGCTCTGCGTTCATGGCTCACACCGACACCGTTTCGCGCGTGAAGCTCTCCACGTAGTCCAGGAGCTTGTCGCTGGCGCGCGCCGCCGCCTCGCCGTCGCCTCTGGCGATGGCGCGGGCCTGGTTGGCGTGCAGGCGCGCGCACAGCGGCAGGTCGGCGGCCTGCGCGGTAGTGCATGTACCAGAACCGGCGCGAGAGGCCCTGCAGCAGCTTCATCGAGCGCGCCGCATAGTCGTTATGGGCCGCCTCGATCATCAGCCCGTTGAGCTCGCGATCGAGCCGCATGAACGCGATGTCGTCGGTGGTCTTGGCGGCTCGATCCATTCCCCGCGCAATGTCGCCCAGCTGCTCGCGCTGCGGCCTTGGTCGCCCGTTCCGCGCCGGCGCGGCTCAACAGGCGCTCGAGCTCGCGGCGCACCTCGAGCACGAGCAGCTGATTGCGCGGATTGAGGTCCGAGACCAGAATGCCCTTGCGCGGGAAGATGGTGATCAGCCCTTCCCGCGCCAGCCGCTGCAGCGCTTCGCGGATCGGCGTGCGCCCGAACGCGTATGTGGCCGAGAGCATCTGCTCCGACAGAATCTCGCCGGGCTTGAGCCGCAACGTGACGATCTGCTCCTCGATCACCCGATAGGCCTGCTCGGTGAGCGTCTCCGCCGGCTTCGCCGCCGCGCCTTTCGGCGACTTGCGGGCAGGCGGCGGCGAGACCTTCCGCAAGGACGCCTGCCGGCTCCTTGCGAGGCGGTATCCACCGATGCGTTTGTTGCGAGCCACGTCCAAGGCGCCTTGGTCGGTTGCACAACCGGCTGATATATGTCTCGTATATTAGAGCATGTCCAGCAACGCCATTCTGCCGCTGATCTTGTTCATGGCGCTGCTGCTCGCGGTCGCGCTGTGCGGGCTCGCCGCCAGCGGCCACTTCCCGCGCGAGCATCGCTCGCCCGCGCTGCAATCGGGCGCCGGGCCGTTCATCCTGTTCGGCTCGCTCGCGCTCTCGGTGCTTTGCCTGGCGGCCGGACTCTGGCTCGCCGGGCGGGCGGTCCCCTGGTACGCGACCGTCATCGGCGGCGGTGCCGTGCTGCTGGCCGCTCCGCTGCTGCTGCGACCCTTTCCCGATGCTTTCGTCAACGGCCGCGGCGCGCTGATCGCGTTCTCGGGCGCCAGCCTGCTGACGGTCGTGCTGCTCCGCGCGCTCGCGCCCTGAGCTGCGCCTGCTCGGCGGGTGTTGCCTGCGGCGCTTGACAAGCCAACAACTTTAATATTCAATCATTGAAATATTAATGATCGAAAGTTCAATAATGAGCCAGACGCGGACCAAGGGGCCGAAGCTCACGGCGTTGCCTGCGACGACGCCATCCCCAGGCGGTGGACCGCCCCTGCCTCGGCGGCCGGCTCCCTTGGCGCGCCGCTTTCAGCAGGTCTGTGCCGCCATGGTTGCGGAAGCCATTGCCGGAGAAGAGCTGGTGCAATTGGAGTACGGGTCGCTGATCGCGCTCGAGCTCGAGCCGGGAGTCGACCAGCGCCGGCTCGCGGAAGCCATGGGGATCGACCCCAGCAATGCGTGCCTCATCGTCGATCGGCTCCATTCGATGGGGCTGGTCGAGCGGCGCATCAACGATGCCGACCGGCGGGCGCGCCAACTCTATCTCACGCCGAAGGGCAAGGCGCTCTGGCGGCGGCTGCGCGTCAAGTCCACCGTCGCCAACGATCGCGTGCTCGCGCCGCTCGCCCCCGCCGAGCGCGAGCTTTTCTCGATCTCGCTGATCCGCGTCATCGAAGGCAACCGAGCCCACGCCCGCCCCGGCGCGGGCCGTCGCAAACGGGGCTCCCTGCAATCGCCGCCCAGCAAGAAGTGAGGACATCATGCGCGCCTTCCGTCGGTTTGCCGCCCTTGCCTCTGCTCTGTCGTTCGCACTTGTGCTCGCGGCGGCGCCAAGCCTCGCCCAGAGCTGGCCGCAGCGCACCGTTCGGCTGATCGTCCCGCTGCCGCCGGGCAGCGGCACGGACATCGCCGCCCGAATGCTGGCGGAGCGTCTTGCCGAGCGTTGGGGGCAGCCGGTGGTGGTGGAGAATCGCCAGGGCGCCGACGGCATCCCCGCGGTCACCACGTTCCTCGCCGCGCGCGACACCCACATGCTGCTGCTGTCGTTTGCCGGCATCATCACCGTCAACCCGTTGGTGCACGAGCGGCTGCCCTACGACCCGGTCAAGGACCTCGTACCGATCGTGCCGGTGGCCGACAATTTTCTCGGCGTTTCCGCCAGCGCCACGCTGAAGCTGAAGTCGCTGGCCGATCTGGTCAAAGCCGCGCAGGCGCAGCCGGGCAAGCTCAACTGGGCCGCGACGCCGGGTCTGCCCTATTACATCCTGCTGGCGCTGCAGAAGAGCGCGGCGATCGACATGGTGCAGGTGGCCTATCGCGATTTCGGACCGGCCGCTCAGGATCTGAACCAGGGACGGCTGCACGTCGCAGCCACCGGCGTGCCGTTGCTGGTGCCGCATCACCGCGCCGGCACGGCCAAGCTGCTGTTCGTGACCAATCGCGAGCGTTCGCCGCAGGCACCCGAAGTGCCGACGGCGAGGGAGGCGGGCTATCCCGATCTCACGTTCGAAGGTACTGTCGGCGTGTACGGATGGCGCGACATGCCGGCAGACATCCAGGAACG
Organism: uncultured Alphaproteobacteria bacterium; assembly: GCA_963708765.1. Lineage (GTDB taxonomy): Bacteria > Pseudomonadota > Alphaproteobacteria > Rhizobiales > Xanthobacteraceae > VAZQ01. Next base: position 81,725 of record CAVPTV010000046.1, read on the forward strand.
CATTGCCACCGAGGTGCGAGCGGTCGCCGCCGACCCGGCTTTTCGCGCGCGGCTGGCGGCGGCGGGAACCGCCGCCCGCGTCGGCACCTCGGCGGAATTCGCCGCGGCGATCGAGGAGCAGCGCGCCAAGATCGCCGCCATCCATCAGGCCAACGCGAAGTCAGGAAAGTAGAGCGATGACGATGACCACCGCCGTGCAAAGCTCCGATCTCGCGCGCTTGTCGAGCGATCTCAAGAGCCTGAACGCCAAGCCGCTGTGGGAGCGCACGACGCGCATGGGTCCGGGCACGCCGGCGCTGCCGACCATCTGGCGCTACCAGGACATGCGACCGCAATTGCTTCGCGCCGTCGATCTCATCACCGCAAAGCAGGCCGAGCGCCGCGTGTTCATGCTGGAGAATCCGGGGCTGCCGGGCACCGGATACATCACCAGCTCGCTCTATTGCGGGCTGCAGGTGATCAAGCCGGGCGAGATCGCACCCGCGCACCGCCACTCGCCGAACGCGCTGCGCTTCATCATCGAAGGCGAGGGCGCATACTCCACGGTCGAGGGCGAGCGCGTGACGATGCGGCCCGGCGATTTCGTCCTCACCCCCGGCTGGACCTGGCACGATCACGGTCATCTCGGCTCGGAGCCGGTGATCTGGCTCGATGCCCTGGACAATCCGTTCGGTCAGTTCTTCGGCGCGATCTTCCGCGAGGAGTACCCGCACGACACCCATCCGGTGACCCACGCCGATGGCGACGCGGCGGCGCGCTACGGGTCCGGCCTGCTGCCGATCGAGCAGCGAGCGGGCCGGCGCTCATCGCCGCTGCTGGTCTACCCCTATGACCGGACGCGCGAGGTGCTCGACAAGCTCGCGCGCAGCGGGCCGCTGCATCCCGCGCACGGCGTCAAGATGCGCTACGCCAATCCGATCGACGGCGGCTATGTGTATCCCACCATCGCGGTTTTCATCCAATGGCTGCCGAAGGCGTTTTCCGGCCAGACCTATCGCAGCACCGAAGGGTCGGTGTTCAACGTGGTCGAGGGCAGCGGCCACGCGCACATCGGCGATGTGGACTTTGCATTCGAGCCGCATGACGTGTTCGTGGTGCCGCCGTGGACGCCCTATCACCTCGAGACCGACGGCGAATGCGTGCTGTTCAGCTATTCCGACCGTGCCGCGCAGGAAGCGCTCGGTTTCTGGCGCGACCAAGACCCGTCGAATTCGGCAGCACGACAATGACGCGCCACAGGGCGTGCACTCATTAACGTGGACCGGAGGTCCGCTTTCGAGGGCAAACCGGAAAACATTTGCTCACTTGGAGCCTTACCGCTTTTGACCCGCCGAGACATCGGCCGTCAGCCAAACACATGTGCCGGAAGCCACCTGCGCCCCTTCCAGAGTGCTATAGTCTCGCCGTTCCGATGCTTGGGGTTGGACACATGAGGCGGCGGGAATTTATCGGTGCACTCGGCGGCGCGGCGGCATGGCCGCTCGCGGCGCGCGCGCAGCAACCAGCCATGCTGGTGGTTGGTTTTCTTGGCACCACCTCAATGGCGGCGAACGCGCTGAACGTTGCCGCATTCCGCCAGGGACTGAAAGAAAACGGTTATGTTGAAGGCCAGAACGTAACCATCGAATTTCGTTGGGGGGAGAGCCTCAACTTGATCGATTGCAAGGCTTGGTGGCCGATCTTGTTGGCCGCTCAGTGGCAGTGATGTTCGGAGGAGGCCCTCCTGCGGCGCTGGCCGCCAAGGCGGCAACCACGAAAATTCCGGTTGTGTTCACGAGCGGCGATGATCCGGTCAAGATCGGCCTTGTCTCGAGCCTTAATCGTCCAGGTGCCAATGTGACCGGCATCAGCATCCTTTTCCGTGAGCTAGAGGCGAAACGGTTGGAGCTATTGCGCGAGCTCAATCCCTGACGGCACGCGCAGTCGGATTGATTTTTGATCATATCGCGTCTAGCGAGGAACCCGAGACAGCCGCACGCCGTCGGGGCTTGGGCTTCCACGCTGTGCCGTAGCAACGGAGATCAACTCGCTGCCGGCCTTTCTCGCCGATCATCGGGTGGATATGGTCCTTGTTGGATCATCCCCCCGGATGTTCCAGTGGCGTCAGCGGATTATCAGGTCGGCCGCCGACTTTGTTGCTGGCGATTTATGAACCAGGGCGATACGTCACGGATGGAGGTCTGATTAGTGATGGGGCCAGCGTTGCGGACGCGTATCGACAAGCTGGAGCCTACGTCGCGAGAATTTTGAAAGGCGAGAAGCCCGGTGATTTGCCAGTTGTGCAGCCGACCAAATTCGAACTGGTCATCAACCTCAAGACCGCCAAGGCCCTCGGCCTCGACGTGCCGCCAATGCTGCTCGCCCGCGCCGACGAGGTGATCAATAAGGCAACTCGGCCCCTTGGAATGTCTCTTCCT